>NZ_FMZN01000009.1:0-121589 GCF_900101225.1 Paenibacillus sp. CF095 | reverse complement strand
TGTATTAGGCATGCCGCCAGCGTTCGTCCTGAGCCAGGATCAAACTCTCCAATAAAGTATTGAAAAGAGCGATAAGCTCATTTTGAATCTGACGAGATTAAAAATCTCATTTGTGCTCCAGTTGATTCAAGCCAAGGCTTGTCTCTAACTTTCGCGTTCATTCTGCAAACAGAATGTTTACTCACTCGTTGTTCAGTTTTCAAAGATCAAACTTGTTTTGTTACCGAATGTCGTTCTCTTCAGCAACTCTTATATAATATCATGTCCGAACCAACTTTGCAAGCTCTTTTTTTCAAGTTTCTTTCGAAGCTTATTTCATTCGCTTGCCGCACCGAGTATCTCGTGTTTTTTTGGCCGGAAATAGAATATACCATGTACAGTTATGGAACGCAAGTCTTTTTTCAATAAACATTGAATTCTTATACAATGAGTACCTTTAGACCTTTTAACAAGTATCTCCTTATAAACGGCTAAATGATACATCTGCGCACTAACTTTAATGATCGGAGTAATTAACTTACAAACGCAATAAGTTTTTTATATAATCCTTAATCCAATTATAGAGAAACTCATCTTGTATACAGTACAGACTCATCACGTTATAGAAACTTATTAACCGATGACTTCATTGGATAAACAACCAACAGATCATAGAACATTATACTCATTCCTTCTATATAGAAGGAAAACATTTTTGAAATTCATTTTGCTCAAGAAAAGAATACATAAAAAAGCGAAAGCTCCGGGTTTAAATCCCGTGGCTTCCGCTCTTTCATATATAAGGTTACATACTTAACGCAGTATTGTTCATCACAACTATTGTACGCTTACTCCCCGCCAATAAATACGTATCGGCAGACTACAATGATCGCCAAGATCCACATGAGCCAGTGAATTTTCACTTTACGCTCTGTAACCAAGTTACTGAACACCGCCAGAATCACATAGGAAACGATACCTGCGGAGATCCCGTTTGCGATTCCACCTGTGAAAGGCATCAATACAATGGTAAGGAACGCAGGGAAAGCTTGCAGGAAATCATCCCACTCAATGCTGCGCACTTGACTCATCATAAGCACACCCACGATGATCAATGCCGGAGCCGTTGCAGCGGATGGAACAACAAGCGCAAGCGGTGCGATAAACAGGGCCAAAATGAACAACAAACCTGTTGTTACCGAAGTCAGTCCTGTACGTCCACCCGCCTCAACACCTGAAGCACTTTCAACGTATGCTGTAATGGTACTTGTACCCAGTGCAGCACCTGCGCTGACACCAACTGCATCGACGAGCATCGCTTTACCGATCGTTTTCTCGCCTTTTTTCTTATCTTTCATAATACCCATACGTGTTGCAGTACCTACCATCGTGCCAAACGTGTCAAACAATTCAACGAAGGTAAAGATGAAGATGATCTCGAACAATCCGAGACTGATGGCACCTTTCAAATCCAGCTGTCCAACCGCCAGATCACTGAAGTTAGGCAACCAGCTTGCGCCTGAAAGACCACTCAGATTCGTAACGCCCATCGGAATACCAATCAGCGTTGTTGCTACGATCCCGATCAGCAGAGCGCCTTTGACGCGCATAACCATCAGTATAGCAATAAGGAGCAAACCAATCAGAGCCAGCAATGCATCGTGATGTGTTATAAAGTTACCCAATGACAGGTTAAAACTGCTACCTGGAATCGGCTGACTCAGATCTGCGTCTGGTGCAACATTAACTGTTACAGCCACGAGATTAGCAAGTTTGAAACCAATAATGGTAATAAAGAGACCGATACCAACCGTAATGGCCATTTTGATCGATTGTGGAACTGCAACAAGCAGCATTTGACGAATCTTCGTCACGGTCAAAATAATGAACACGATACCGGAAAGGAATACCGCTCCGAGAGCCGCTTGCCAAGTAATCGCTCCATTCGAACTTAGAACGACAGTCATGAAGTACGCATTCAGCCCCATACCTGGTGCAAGTGCGATCGGAATATTCACGAACAATCCCATAATAATAGTCATTAATCCGGCGCCGACGGCTGTTGCAAAAAATACTGCATTATCCGACATCCCCGCACCGGCTTGTCCCAAGAACAACGTATTTACAAAAAGAATGTAAGCCATTGTCATAAAGGTAGTAAGACCCGCAACAATCTCCGTTCTAACGTTTGTTCCGTTTTCTTTTAATTTAAAGAAACGATCCATAATTACTAACTCCCCCTTAGAGATGTTGAAGCCATATTGAAAAACGACAAATGACCCTGATGAAGATTCTTCACCCAGGGTTCAGCTGACAAGGAGTGGCATGATGCCTTTACTAAGAACAAAAAAAATTCTAATGTGCGTGATGTCCCCGCAATCATGTAGAATTCATGTGCTTAGCCTTCTCCTCTTCGTAGCCAGATCATTAGGGTGATCTCGTAGAGACTCCCGGGCCAATCCCCAGGATTATACGAATAAGTATGCGCTATTTGTTTGTTTCCCATCACTATTTTAGGAGGGCAGTATGTTTTTGTCAATGAGAAAAACGAATATTAATATCACCCTTTTATAATATCGTTCGTATTATTTAACAGATTGAACCAGTTCAGCGGTTTACAACCCAATTGAATACGCTTTTTTCGATGAGATCTCAATGGAATATGTCCATTCTTTCAGGCTGAAAGTTCCGCGGGAAACATAAAAAGCTAGCCTGATCAAAGAGCAGAAGCGCTCTAATCAGGTTAGCTTATGTTTCTGATGCGTTTTAGCAATCAGGTGAATGATATCTAGGAATAACGATGTCTCGTATTCCGAAGGCTTATACTCATTAGGTATATGGAGCAATTTGCGACATGTTCCGGGGCTATTTTTTACCGGATCAGTCCTATGTTAATTATATCTCTGTCTGCGGAGCATCTTGTACCTCTTGTTGTTCCTGATTTGCGTTCGTTGTTGTGTCAGAGGATAACTCCTGGTTTCTGGTCTGATCGGAAGAAGCATCCGTTGCCTCTAAGTTCACAAATGGAAAGTCCCCCGAACCGGAAGCCAGATCTTGCATACCTGAACCGCATCCTGCCAGCATCACCATCAGAAACGCACTTCCAATGCCCATCTTCCATTTGCTCATATAGTCGGTTTTACGCATACATTCAATTCTCCCTTCAGTAGACATATTGCCTTTAGTATGTACTTATTGTACAGGCCGGACCTGAAAGGATCATGAAGTCAACTTTAAAATGGGATTAATTTTGAGAGTGTACTATTTGTAAAAAAGTACCCAAATGAAAATTTTATCACAATATTCACTTTATAAAAAAATGCCCTTTTATTTGCGAAATACCGCAGATAAAAGAGCGTTTTTTTATAATCTATTTTTAAGAGTCTATACCCTATTCCCACTCGATCGTTGCTGGTGGTTTGGATGTTACGTCATAGACGATACGGTTTACGTTATCAACTTCGTTAACAATCCGTACGGAGATTTTCTCCAGCACATCCCAAGGGATACGTGCCCAGTCCGCAGTCATACCGTCGATGGATGTTACAGCACGGATACCTACAGTGTAGGAATACGTACGCGCATCACCCATAACGCCGACACTCTTCATGTTAGGCAGGGCTGTGAAGTACTGCCAGATTTCACGGTCGAGACCGGCTTTGGCAATCTCTTCACGCAGGATGTAGTCTGAATCACGAACAATTTTAAGTTTCTCTTCAGTAACCTCACCAAGAACACGGATCGCAAGACCCGGACCAGGGAACGGCTGACGATGAACAATTTCGTCCGGCAGGCCACACTCGGTACCCACTTTACGTACTTCATCCTTGAACAGCGTGCTCAGCGGTTCGATCAGTTTGAAGTTCATGTCTTCAGGCAGACCGCCCACGTTGTGGTGAGATTTGATGGTCTGTGCAGTCGCTGTACCACTTTCCACGATGTCCGTGTACAGTGTACCTTGCGCCAGGAATGCAAAATCATCGAACTGCTTGGACTCTTCGTCAAATACGTAAATAAACTCGTTACCGATGATTTTACGTTTTTGTTCTGGATCATCCACGCCAGCCAGTTTGGACATGAAGCGCTCTTGTGCATCAATTTTCACAACTTTCATGTCGAATTTGCCGACAAATGTCTCCATTACACTTTCTGCTTCGCCTTTGCGCAGCAGACCGTGGTCGATAAACATACATGTCAGTTGATCACCAATGGCTTTGTGAAGCAATGCAGCTACAACGGAAGAATCTACACCGCCGCTAAGCGCACATAGTACTTTACTGTCGCCAACTTTTTCACGAATATCTTTGATGGTATCATCGATGAATGTCTCCATCGTCCAGTTGCCTTCGCATCCACAGATTTCGAACAGGAAGTTACGAATCATGTCGTTACCGCGAACAGAGTGACGTACCTCCGGATGGAACTGAACAGCATACAATTTGCGCTCATCGTTACTCATGGCAGCGATTGGCGCACTTTCCGTGCCTGCATCCAGTTTGAATCCTGGAGGAAGTGTAACCACGTGGTCACCGTGACTCATCCATACCGTATGTTCGCCTTCAATGCCTTTTGCCAGTGTAGATCCAGCAGCAAACTCAAGGTCTGCTTTACCGTACTCTCGCTTCTCGGAACGTTCTACTTTACCTTCGAGCTGTTGGGCCATAAGCTGCATTCCGTAGCAGATACCGAAGATTGGCAAGCCCAGGTCATAAACACCTGGGTCCACGTGTGGAGCATTCTCAGCGTATACGCTGGACGGCCCACCTGAAAATACGATTCCTTTTGGTGCCATTTCTGCGATCTTCTCCGCCGGTGTGTTATACGGCAAAAGCTCGCTGTATACGCCAAGATCCCGGATTCTTCTGGCGATTAACTGGTTGTATTGGCCCCCAAAGTCAAGGACAACCACAATCTCATTCTGCTTATTCATAACCGTGCCTCCCTCAATTCAATGAAACTAATTATACGCAACGACAAAACATACCGTCAAGGAAAGGCGAAACTCCTTTTTTCGACATATCAAAACAGGATTACCAATTGCCTCTAAATATGAAATTTCGAATAGAAAAGCTTGGCAGCAAGATGCTGGTTCAAGTGTATGATCGTGGAAAGACGCCTCGTTCGCAGCACAGCGCGAAAGGCGTCTTATGTATGGCATGCAGCGATAAACCAAATGCTGCACAGTAAACATAGAATAGATGTGCCCGTGGTGATCATCATCCGTCAACAACCTGCCAAACTGTCTCGGGGAGAGTATCGCGAGAGTTAAATCACGGCAGGTTGTGTGGCGTCCTTGTTGTAACATCCTTATGTTACAACGCTTGCAACCGCCGGGCCAGACGAAGTGCCCTGCGCAGGAAGTCCAGACTGTCCGCGCGCAGCGGACGATCTGGCCCGTACAGCAGCCGTTCCCAGTCGGCTGCAAACCGCGCGATGTCCGCGCCGTCCGCGCCTGCGGCCAAAGCCGGTGACGCTGCATATTCACGCAGCGTCATGCCCGGCGGCCGCGGGCCGTACCGGCGCGCGAGCGCGGCCCAGACCGGAGCGGCGGCACCCAGCAGCCGCTCGCGGTCTGGAAAGCTGCTGCGTGGCCACGCCAGCAGCAGCCTGATCCGCAGCGCGGGGCGTAGCCGCCGCATGCGGAGGAGAGCAGCGGCGCCCAGAAGGGCCGCTGCCACAAGGGCTGCCGCGAGCCATGGCTCCGCGGCAATGGCCCGTGCGCGGGCGAGCAGCCATGCGCCCGCGTTAGCCAATCCGCCGCTCATATTCGGCGGATTCTCCGCAACAGGCTGCGGCCCGGCGAGTGCTGCGGCATCTTCGCCCGCGCCTTGCGCCATGGTGAAGCCTGGCGTGGCCTCAAACGGCATCCAGCCTGCACCCGGAAAATACACCTCTACCCAGGAATGTGCATCTCCCTGTGAAATCACATACTGACTGGGCACATCCGGGTCAGCCATTCCAGACCCAAAACCTTTAACCCAGCGTGCGGGGATGCCTTCCGAACGAAGTAACACAATCATAGCTGTGGAGAAATGATTGCAATACCCCTGCCGGGTGACGAATAGAAAATCGTCCACAAAATCTGTTCCTCGCGGTGGCATACGTGTATCCAACGTATACTCGGCATGAGCAGCCAGATAAGTCTTTACGGCTTGCACAGCGTCATAACGGGTCTCACTGCCTTGAATGATTTCCTTGGCAAGCGTCTGCACTCGACCAGGGAGTGATGCAGGCAATTGCAGATAGGTCCTCCGAATGGCTGCCGGATCTTTCCCTTTATTCGTTTCCTCAAGCAGACGTAACTGTTCAGCTGTTGCGACAGGAACCATGACGTCTGCCGAATAATTTTTAACTATCTTATCGTCCCCTGAGCTCGCGAGCCACAATGTTGCCGAATCGCGATTAGACAGCAAAGAAAACATGTTTTCCTGATTATCCTTGTTCTTATCCTGGAACGATACGTTGACTGGTATGCCCCCGGTAAAGAGTGGATTTGGTCCTTTCCACTCTCGCTGCATCGTAATGGTTTGGCGAATGCGACTCCAATAGGTTGGATTCTCCCAACCATCAGCACGCAGCATTCCGGATGGACTTGCCGTTTCGAAGCTTTGACCCGGGTCACTCCAAGTACTACCGTTATAATATGAACGGGTCTCCCCTCGCCAATACGTCACTTTTGGACTCTTCGCTATAAAAAAGATGGAATTCCCCTGCACCAACGGTGCTCCCATAGGCGCGTCCGCTGTGCTATATCCCGTGACTGCCGTTGCAGCAGGGATACTACTGTGCTGTGTATAACCTGCCCATCGAGCTATGCGTTCACCCATCTGTTCCAGAGATATGCGTTCCGGTTGAGGAATGGAAGCAAACTGGCCAGGTAACGCGGAGAGAAGCACCATACCTGCGGAAGCAACGATAGTTACTGCACTCCAACGGCCATAGGGGCTGCCGCGATAACTCGGAGTCGTGACTCCTGCATTGAGACGTAATAGCTGGAGCAGAGCCTGAATAAGAAAAGTCCATAGGACAGACCGTATTACAGAAGCATACACATCCAGCCCCGCAAAGGATTCAAGCAAAAGCAAATAGAGCAGTGTTGCACTGCCAAACAGCATAACGCTTCGACGTAACAATACGAGGGATTGCACAGAAGCCATGAGCATGCTCCAGCCGCACATCATGAACAAACCTCTCGTTTCTGTACTAATCGAGTGAAATCGCCAGTTATTTATAAAAGTGTCCATATCCGCTGAAAATATTCCCGGATAAGCGACCGCCCAACGGACAGGTTCACTTCCTCCGTACATCAGACATAGCGCAGCGAGTGCAATGAATAATCGGATTAGTACTCCGGTGATCCATCCTGTACGAATTAACCCCGCGAGCAACAATGCTCCCGTTAATCCCGCCATTACGGACAAGAACCGTTCACTGCCCTGCTGATCTGATGATGTAACAGGATATATCCACTCCAGAGACAGTATAAGTAAAATGGCCGAAATAACAATTTTGTACAGGATAGGTACGCTCACATAACCCTCATCCTTTATATCCGTCACAGAATTCTGGTTCACAGCTTTATATATGGAATGAGCCGATTCTATTCTCGTACGGTCCGTTGACTCTAAGTCGGCCACAGTGGAATTGGGTTGCTGGTTACCATTACGCTCCCACATCCGTTACCTCCACCTTTCCCAATGAAGATAACGCAACGTCTGTAACCGCATGGATCGGCACCCCGCTGTGACGAAGCCGCTCCAAACTTAAGCTGTCATATCTCAATCCATTCATCCATCTATCCGTTGATCCTAATTGGTTCTGGTTCTGGTTCGCTTCAGTCAGTTGCACCTCGACACGATAACCCGACCCGATTGCAGTTATGATCCATTCGGCCAGAACCGGGTCCATCTTGCCTGTGAGAACTACAATTCGCGACCCGCTCGCCAGTCCATCCAGCATCTCCGTTCGAAGCGAAACAGAGCCTGATTGTGTTTTGGATATTCGTGCCCCCGCTAACTTGTCTAGTCCATGATTCTCATCATCTGCATGGAACGGCCCATGTTGCCATTGATCTTGTGCATCATAGCTCTTATCGCCGCCTTCCATCCACAGATGATAAGGAATGTCATCCCGCTCAGCGGTATGAATCCAGCGGGCAGCTGCACGAACCACTCGTTCAAAAGCAGGTACATCCATGTTCTCCCGCTGAATTACGTCATAACCCGACGCGCCTTCATACACAAGGATGCCGAGCGAGGCAAGATCCGTGGTATCAGGCAGAAAGGTCTGAAGTTTACCCGTTTTGGCTGTACTTTTCCAATGAACTCGTCCCAGTGGGTCACCCTGTTGATATTCACGGAACTCAGGGCTACGGTTTCCCTGGCTATTTCTTCGCTCCGACAGAGTCCCTTCGATCATCGCTGCGAATTCTACCGAATCAGCCTTCCCCCAAGCCGTTGCTTGAGGAACAACAATCAGGGGTGTACCTCCTTCGGTCTCTGCGGAGAGGGTATTCCAGCCAAACATATCCCCCCAGTACAATCTGCCCGTATCCCATCTGTAGACTCCTCTGCGTAACCCAGAACATTCATATTGATAGGAAAATTGTCGCCGTGTTCCCGGGAAAATCAATTTGCGATGAACACCTGCAGGTGTGTTCTCACACAGAACGATCCATAACAATGGAATACGGCAATTGAATTCCAGTTCCACCAGAACCCGTACCTGCTCGCCCGCCTCAATCCGGTTCGTGTGTATTTTCCGACGGATGTGAATACGCCGTGGTCTGAACCAATGGAGAAGCAGGCCTCCTGTGAACATCAAGAAAGCCATAACGGATAGAAACAACGCCGCTTTCCCTCCATGCCACTGATACAAGGAAGCAAAAGCCACCACCAAGACAGCACTCACAATCCGTTGTCCCAGCGCAGTCATTGCCTCCGTCCCCTTCCCTGTGATGCCATCTGTACAGGTACCGGGACCGATGATAAGGCTTCTTCAATGACTTGAACTTGCCCCCAAACCTCCGCTCTGTTCTGGGCCTTCAATTGAATACGGTGGGAAAGGACAGGCACAGCCACCTCTTTCACATCATCCGGAATGACATAACTGCGTCCTTGAAGATAGGCAAATGACTGTGCCGCAGCCATCCAGGCCAGTGTTCCACGCGGACTGATGCCCAATCTGACCGCCGGAAGGCTGCGAGAGGCTACAGCAACAGCCACCAGATACTGTTTGACGACCGGATCAACATGTACCTGTTTGACTTCACGCTGCATGGCTACGACTTCTTCAGCAAGCAGGACAGGGCGAAGTTCATCAAGCGCTTCTCTACCTTGCATGCGGGTTAACAATTCCAATTCCTGTTCCGGATCGGGATACCCCAGTCCAATTCTCATCATAAATCGATCCAGCTGCGCTTCAGGCAGACGGTACGTACCCTCGAACTGTAACGGATTCTGTGTCGCCAGCAGAAAGAACGGGCGTGGCAAGGCATAGGTTGTGCCATCAACCGTAATACGTCGTTCCTCCATTGCCTCCAGCAGGGCAGACTGAGTGCGTGGTGAAGCGCGATTTATTTCATCAGCCAGGACAATGTTGGACATGACAGGTCCGGGCCGAAACTTGAATTCAGCTGTATGTGGATGATAGATTGAAGTGCCCGTAACATCTGCCGGCATGACATCGGACGTGAATTGAATCCGACCCATGGAGCAGTCCAGTGCAGAAGCCACGGTACGAACCAGCATCGTTTTCCCGGTACCCGGCACATCTTCCAGAAGTACATGACCTCCACTGAGCATTGCAGTGAGGACATAACGAATCTCTGTTTTTTTGCCAATAATCACACTCTCAACACGCTTCATGACCCTGTTTAACAATTCAACAGCATGTTCATGTTCCATTCGAATATAAGACATTTCTTCTGATCTCCTTCCGTTCATCAGCATTCCTGAACCATAGTAATCTATGATTCAGTGTTGCCCGGAAGTAGAGAGAATAGTCCTGCAAGAATGACTTTCTTCAGATCATTTTATACTTAAATATACTGTTCATTGCCGAAATGGATCTGGAAGTGCCCGCCTTTACCGTCCACTCTGCTTCATTACTGGTTAAGGAATTCACCCTCAACCCCATCTGCTCCAGTAACTCACGTAACGGAACCCAGATGGTTCCACCTTGACTCTGTACTGCTCCCGTTTCAATTGCCCCGGTTGTTGTCAGTGTTCCGCTCACACTGTCTGCATGAATCGTTCTTTCCTTCCATACTGCTATGGCTGTCCTTGTTTCAGAGTCCCAACGAGTGCTACCCCCGAATTTTTTCATGAAAGTACGCAAAGGTACCATGATTCGCTGCCCCTCCAAGCGGAACTCACCCGGTTGCAAGGTAGCTGCAGCCAATCCCACCTCTACCTTCAGCTTCTTGCTTGCAAGCCATAACGTCGCGTTCGCTTCTACATGCTCTGCGATCCAGGCCTTTCCTGGCGCCTTGCGGGCCTTATACTTACCATCTGGATGAACACGGAATTGAACTGGTTGATCCGTACTCTTTATGGTGTCAAAACGATATCCATGATCACGATAATATTTGATAATACCCGGAAGTGCTTTTACCGTTTCAGCATGTGCACCACCGTCATGCATCAGGACAATGACCGAACGTGCTCCCGCAGGTACTTTGGTCGAATTGCTGAGGATCTCTTTGGCTGGAACACCTTTACGCTTGGAGTCCCCACTGTCGACGTTCCAGTCCATAACCGTGTAGCCACCCAATTGCAGCAAATCAAAATAACTTTGATCAAAATGCCCGTATGTACCGCCTGGTGCTCGCACCAGATTCGGACGGAAACCGGTTATACGCTCCAGCACTTCCTCTGTCTGCTTGATCTGTTTCCAGAACACTTTAAAATCACTGTATAGCTGTTCGTATTGATGATTAAACGTATGATTGCCCAATGCATGTCCATCCTCCACAAGCCCCCGGATTAACTCGGGATAACGCTCTGCCTGCTCACCCAGCACAAAAAATGTAGCCAAAACCTTCTCCTTGCGCAAAATATCCAATACTTCACGGGTATGGTTACCCGGTCCATCGTCAAAACTCAGATAGACTACCTTGTCTTGAGTATTCTGATCTTCCGAAATTGGGTCACCTGAGCCGGAAGCAGAAGATGCATAAGCCGTGCCTGCATATACAGCGAATGCACATAGCAATATCGCAATTCGCACGAGAATGACAGACCATTGTCCAGATATAAACATATGTAGAGTTGTTGCAGAGTTTCCCCCATTTTCCTTGCTTCTCAATTCCGGTCTCTGTACCATTTACGAATCGACCTCCACCGTCTCTAGTAATTTGCTGATAGACTTCAGCAGATTTGTTAGAATTATATGGAGGCTTCATTGAAAAAAGACGTGATTTTGTTTAATATATTTTCACAATTTGCTATGTAGCCTGATTGATTCTTCGCTTCAGATTAGGTAGCATAATGGACAGGCAGAACACATTAAAACACCTTGGAGAGTATTCATGCTCCCACCCCGTATTCAGGAGAGTGAAATCTATTGGAATTGCTTGAGAAGATCCAACATCTGTTTGGGTCCTACGGATACAGCGTATTGTTTTTTGGCTTGTTGCTTGAATTCATCGCACTTCCCTTTCCTGGTGAAACAACGATGGCTTACGCAGGGTTTCTCTCCTACAAGGGGCATCTCGACTTCGGAATACTCACCATACTGGCTTTTCTGGGAACAACGATTGGCATGACAATCACTTATTTTATTGGAGCCAAAGCAGGACTGCCCTTTATAACACGATACGGAAAATGGTTTCTGCTGAAGCAGGACAAGCTCGATAAAACGCAAAAGTGGTTCGCCAAGTATGGTAATGCCTTAATCTTCATCGGTTATTTCATTCCGGGTGTAAGGCATTTCACCGGATATTTTGCGGGCATAGCCGCTGTTCCCTTTCGCAAATTCGCTCTCTACGCCTATTCAGGCGCACTGTTCTGGGTTGTACTGTTTCTGGGCATTGGCAAAATATTTGGTCCTCAGTGGAACGCCGTATTCCATCTGGCTCATCAATATGCAGCATATATCGTGGGAGGAATCGGCCTATTGCTCATCGTAGCCGTGCTCTATCGTTACCGCAAAGCATGGGCAGCAAGATCCACCGTATCCAAGCCAGCCCCTGTTCGACAAAGACAAAAGTAAATTCGGACAAAAGTCCATCTATAATAAGCAGGCAAGGAGTCGCGAATAATCGCGGCTCCTTTTTTTTGTGATAATCCGAATTCATCCAGGTCATACTAACTTGAAAATATAGGGTGTATAGGGAGGTGAAGGCATGAGTGAATCGTCGCTGGAACGCCAAGATCAGAGGCAAATCTCTCCGGATCTAAGCGAAAATATGGAATACTGCAAGCAAGTGATGGGGAACAGCAACGACTTGATGATGCGCCCTCTCCAGTGTTTACATAAATGGCCTGCAGTCATGTTGTACATTGATGGATTAGTGGATGTGCAGATTCTGAATCACTCCATCATGGAATCATTATTGCAAAAGCGTGATCTCCCTGAATTCTCTGCAGACGATGAACATCTCAGCTACCTCCAGAATGATATCCTGATCGCCAGTGATGTATTGCTGGTCGATAATATGGATGAAGTAATGAATGCACTTCTTTCGGGATCAGCTATCTTACTGCTTGAAGGATCTGAACGAGGAATGAAGATTGGCGCAGCAGGCTGGGAAGATCGATCCGTTGGAGAACCTGTCTCC
Organism: Paenibacillus sp. CF095; assembly: GCF_900101225.1. Lineage (NCBI taxonomy): Bacteria > Bacillati > Bacillota > Bacilli > Caryophanales > Paenibacillaceae > Paenibacillus > Paenibacillus sp. CF095. The sequence goes on along the minus strand of NZ_FMZN01000009.1, from coordinate 108,829 downwards.
CAAACCGTCGTTCGGGGACCTATGGAAGGCTTCAACGAAAACCTGCGTACCAACACATCATTGATCCGCAAACGAATCCGTAATCCTCATCTTTGGATCGAAGAAAGAGAAATAGGTCGGGTTACCAAAACCCGAGTTGCTGTGCTCTATCTGGAACATATCGTGGATCAGGAGACTGTAAAAGAACTGCGTCGAAGACTCGATGAGATCGATATCGACAGTATCCTTGAGAGTGGATATATCGAGGAACTTGTACAAGACGAAACCAGAACGTTATTCCCCACGGTTTACAATAGTGAACGTCCAGATACGGTTTGTGCTGCTTTGCTTGAGGGCAGAGTAGCCATCATCGTGGACGGTACGCCTTTTGTGCTGCTGGTTCCAGCTTTGTTCGTGCATTTCTTCCAATCGCCGGAGGATTACTATCAACGGGCCGATATCAGCACATTGATTCGCTTGATTCGTTATCTGTCCTTTTTTATCGCTTTACTAGCTCCATCCTTCTATATTGCCATTACCACCTTTCACCAGGAAATGTTGCCCACCAATATGCTCATTAGTCTGGCAGCTCAACGTGAAGGCGTTCCTTTTCCCGCATTCATTGAAGCCATACTGATGGAACTGACCTATGAAATTTTGCGAGAAGCAGGTATACGTATTCCGAAAACGGTCGGTCAGGCCGTTTCCATTGTCGGAACACTGGTGATTGGCCAAGCAGCCGTAGATGCAGGAGTTGTCTCCGCCGCAATGGTTATTATCGTTTCCATAACGGCCATATCCAGTTATGTCATTCCAGAGAATGGACTTTCTATCTCTGTCCGAATTTTGCGATTTGTATTGATGATACTCGCGGCAGCTTTTGGTTTCTACGGTATTCTAATTGTTCTGCTCATTACGGTTACACACCTGTGCAGCTTGCGTTCTTTTGGCGTACCGTATATGTCCCCCTTTGCACCTCTAATTCAGAAAGATCTGAAAGATACGCTGTTTCGTGTACCCTGGTCCCATATGAAAACACGTCCATTCTCTACGGGTACCCCGAACAAAATCCGACAAGCCAGCAAAAAAATGAAGCGTTAATTCGGTAAGGAGAACAACGTATGAACAAGTGCTTCCGATTAATTGTATGCATTGTATTCCTGTTCCCTCTCCTTACCGGATGCTGGGACCGCCAGGAATTGAATGAACTTGGCATTATGCTGGGTCTTGGTGTAGACAAGGATGGCGATTTGATTAAAGTGAGTGCTCAGGTCGTCGTGCCGAATGAAGTATCCTCCAAATCAGGGGGAGGCAATGGTACTCCTGTCACGCTGTACGAAGCGTCCGCGTCCACGCTGTTTGAAGCGATTCAAAAGCTGACCGAGACAAGCCCACGCCGCATATTCATGGCACATATCCGTGTACTGGTGTTCGGAGAAGAATATGCACGCAAAGAGGGCATCTATGATGTTATGGAAGCGTTAATGCGAGAACCTACTGTCCGTCCCGATTATTACGTCATGGTTGCACGAAATACAACGGCTTCCAAAGTACTGAACGTGCTTACCCCACTTGAGAATATCCCTGCGGAGAAGATGTTTAATTCTCTGGACGTATCTGCCAAAACCTGGTCTCCCACTACTACGGTAACTGGTGATCAGTTAATGGAATACATGCTAACTCCCGGAATACAGCCTGTCATCACCGGAGTAGAGGTTGTTGGCAGTTCAGCGATAAGCGGAAGCAAAGATAATATAGCGACAATCAAATCTCCGGCCAATCTGAATTCTACGGGATTAAGCATCTTCAAAAAGGACAAACTGATCGGCTGGTTAACGGAAGATGAATCGAAAGGATACAACTACATCCGTGACAATGTGGTGTCTACTATCAGTCACCTGCCTTGCCGAAAGGGAGGAAAAGTGACTTTCAAAGCTCTCCGCACCAAGACCCAACGAAAAGCAAAGGTCATTAACGACCAGCCTGTGATTCACATCAAACTCAAAAATGTGTCTTCCATTGGTGCAGTAGAGTGCGGAATCAGAATTGGTTCGATGAAAACGCTCAAAGAGTTGGAAAAGGACAGTGAGGAGCGACTGATAGAACTGATGGAAAAATCGGTGAATTCAGTGCGGCGAAAGTTCCATATTGACATTTTTGGATTCGGTCAGGAAGTGTATCATGCCGATCCTAAATTTTTCAAAAAGATTGAAAAGGATTGGGATCAATATTTTGAGAATCTGGATGTTAAGTATGAAGCCAATGTACAGATCAAACGTGTAGGTACACTGGATGATTCATTCAAGGAGGATTTGAAGGAGTGAGACCGGATGTTGATTACAATTACTGTCATTGTCATAGGGGGCCTCGTAGGCTTGGTTGATCTTCCAGGTCTCATCCGCCGCAAGGAATGGAGGGAAACAGCTGTGTGCAGCGGAATGCTCGTCATAGCCACAGGGTTCAGTGTGATTGCAGCCAACCTGTGGGACTTCCCCAGTCCGCTCTATATCATCATGTGGATCTATGAACCTGTTAATCAATTCTTGGCACATCTGACGGGAACCTAGAAAAAGGAGAGGACCATTATGCTGGAACAGGGGCGCCTTGGAACAAGACAATTGACCACTCTCATCTTTATGATGGTGGTCGGGGATATGATGCTGATCTACCCCTCGGTCATCACGTCCTATGCCAAACAAGACTCCTGGATTTGTGCTTTTATAGGCGTTCCTCTGGGGATGGCACTGATGGCCATGATCCTGAAGCTATGTAGCATGCACCCAGAAAAAAATCTGGTGCAGATGACACGAAGCATTCTAGGGTTCTGGCCAGGTACTTTCTTTTCCTGCCTCTACCTGTTCTTTTTCATTATCGGTGCTTCCACGCATACGAGAGAAGTCGGCGATTTCATGACCACTCAAATCTTCCCGTACACTCCCATTCGCATCATCATTCTGATGTTCGTCATCGTGATCGCCTGGGGAGTGTCTCACGGATTAGAGGCGATGGGGCGAAGTAGTGAACTACTGATGCCCGTCGTTATTGTGTTTATTGTCGTCCTTGCAGTCTGCCTGCTTCCTCAGATTGATACTAGAAATTTGAAGCCAGTAAGTGATACGGGTGTTGTCTCTATCTCGCAAGGCATTCTGGTAAGCATTATATATCCGATCGGTGAAGTCGTTCCCATCATGATGATACTGCCCTATGTTGCCAAGCAGGCTCATCGAACACGGGACGTAATTATTGCAGCTGGTTTAGGCAGCTTGGTATTGGCAACGCTCGTTACCATATCGCTGCTGGTCTTGGGTGCCTTTCTTACGCAACATAACATATATGCTTCTTTTGTTTTGTCCCAGAAAATCAGTATTGGGAGCTTTTTTGAACGTATTGAAGCTATTATGGCTTCTTCTTGGCTGATCTCGACGTACTTCAAAGCGATGATATACTTATACGCTTTTATTGTTGGTTGTGCAGAACTGTTCAAGCTTAAGCAGTATCAGATACTGGTACTCCCTGCGTCCATACTTGTGTTCGGATTAGCGAATCTGATCTCACCAAACATTACTTTTATCGTGATCACCATTGTTCCATATTGGGTAGACTGGGATACCACACTGGGGATCATTCTGCCAGGCTGTCTTCTGCTGATACAATTGCTCAAGTCTTACAGAAAATCATCGGTTACTCCAAACAATGCCTCTCAGGAATGAGTGCTTTTTTTGGGGGAAGGAGCCTGGTGTGGATGGAAAAATGGTTCATTCATGAATATCATCCATGCCTAATATAGAGAAGGAGAACGGTGTCTATGTTAATTAAGGAGAAAATCACCATTAGGCAATTTACAGTCCTTACCTTTCTCGTCATGATTGGGGACATGATTCTACTCTATCCCTCCGTGGTTACTGCTTCGGGTCAACAGGATGCGTGGATCTGTTCTCTTATCGGTCAACCGATCGGCATACTCATCATGTGGGTGCTATATAAACTTCATCAGACGTATCCTGATCTTTCCCTTATTGAAATCTGCCAAAAAATACTTGGCCGGTGGGCAGGGTCTGTTTTGGCAGCTGCATATCTATTTTATTTCGCCATAGGCGCTGTCATATGTATCCGTGAAGTCGGTGACTTTATGACCACACAGATCTACCTTCAGACCCCCATCCGGGTCATCCTAATTATCCTTATGTGCGCTCTGGTCTGGGGGCTTATGCATGGCTTGCATACAATAGGAAGTAGCAGTGAACTGCTGACCCCCATCGTTATTGCCTTTATGATTTTGTTGTTTCTGGGGCTGATGCCCAAAGTAAACAGTTCACATCTGCAACCTTACTTGAACATCCCTTGGCTCCATCTGGTTCATTCCATCATTCGGGGAGCATTTACTTCCTTTGGTGAACTCATCGTAATCACCATGGTTCTTCCTTATGTGATGTCCGGGCCTCATATCAAACGTGACATGTTACTCGCCACCTTATGTGGAGGGTTACTGCTAACTACACTTTTGCTCATTTCGCTCATGGTTTTTGGACCCTTTCTTACCCAACATGAGATCTATATCTCCTATACCCTGTCCCAGAAAATTAATATCGGCAACTTTTTCGAACGAATTGAGGCGTTCATGGCGACTGCTTGGTTAATTGCTACCTATTTCAAAAGCCTGCTGTATATGTTCTCGTTTGTCGTTGGAACAGCTCAGCTATTTCGGTTAAAGACATACAAACCGCTCATCCTGCCATCAGCGATGTTATTATTCGCGTTAGCTGTACTGATTTCTCCCAATGTCATTTTCTACACCAATACGATCATGCCCGCTTGGGTGGATTGGGATATCACGGTAAGTTTTATTATTCCGCTATTCCTTCTGCTCGTGCATCGGCTTCGTTCTGGCAAGAGCAAGAACAATTCATCCAATCAAAAACGATTGCCCACCTAAAAAGGCTGTGTTCACGGTTAATTCCGCGAAACACAGCCTTTAATGATGAAACGGTTAAGATGTATTTATTCACACATGTCTAAATCATTAATTACAATGTGTTCAAAGCCTCAAGCGCAGACTCGATATGTCCTTTGACCCGAACTTTGGACCAGTCCTTGATCAATTTCCCCTCTTCATCAATCAGAAAAGTGGAGCGAACCATACCCATGTACTCCTTGCCATACATTTTCTTCAGCTGCCATACCCCGTATTGCTCAGCTACGACATGCTCTTCATCCGATAACAATGTGAACGGCAGACCATACTTGGCAATAAACTTGTCATGTTGTTTCATCGGATCGGTGCTGATTCCGAGAATGACTGTGTTCAGCCCTTCAAATTCAGCATGTCGATCCCGGAAATCACAAGCCTGTTGCGTACAGGACGAAGTCATATCCTTGGGGTAAAAATAAAGCAGTACCCGCTGTCCGCGGTAATCCGAAAGCTTTACCGATTCTCCCGTACTGGACGGAAGTTCAAAATCCGGTGCCAATTCGCCTACATTTAACGTCATGTCAGTTCCTCCCTAATCTCCCCCATGAATTGCTATAGGGCGTTATTATGAACCTGCTCCGCGATACCGCTTCACACCATAATTCCAAAGAAGCAAGCCCATGGAACCAAACACCAGTCCCATCACAGGTGTGAGGAGCGCCATACGATGCATCTCGGACCTTTCCAGGAACAATGCTGCGGGATAGATCCCCACGAAGGCAAACGGAATGATCCAGGTTAACAGCACCTGAATGGCACGGTTATAGATCGTTACCGGGTAGCGTCCATATCCTTGAATGTTATACATCAACGGCAGGATACCTGTTGGCGCGTCCGAATAAAAGGATAGTGAAGTCAATGTGGTATAGATGCCTGCATAGATCATGACTGAGCTGAGTGCCAATATAATTAAGGCAGGGATATGCCACCACTCCAGCATCAGACCCATCTCTGCTCCGCTGAAGATCATGATGATCAAGCCGATAAACGAGCCCACGAGTGCAGGCGGGTCCACATTTTCAAGCAATATCTGGAACAGGTTATGTGCAGGGCGTGTCAGGATCCGATCCATCTCACCTTTGACGATGTACCGCTCGCTGAATCCCCACAGATTGATAAAACAACTGAAGATGCCATAGGGCACCATAAAATATCCATAAACAAAGAGCACTTCACTCTCACTCCAACCGCCCAGGTTATCCGTGTGGCGGAAGACCACAAAGATAAAGATCAGGTTGGTTGCCTGGAACAGCAGATCCGATAGGATCTCCACCCAGAAATCGGCACGGTACGTGAGTCGTGTTTTCATGTAGTTCTTCAAATATTCCCAGATCAGACCCATATAGTACATTCCGTTATCCCCCTTGCACGAACAGACGCTTGCGCGCCTTACGCCAGATCAATACCATCGGGAGCAGTAACACGGCAAACCAGAACACCTGAATACCGAGTACATTCCAGATGGCGGTACCTTCCACTCTTCCAGTGAAAACGGAACCGGGCAGATACGTAATGGCTTGAAAAGGCAATACCTTCATCACCGCGGACATCCAGCCTGGATACAGGCTGATCGGGATGATTAGACCAGAGAACAGATCAACTACGACGCGTTTCATACGCATCATGCCTTCATTGTTTTCCACAAAGAAAGCTGCCAGTCCCGTTATCACATTAATCTGGGAATTAATGAGGAAACTGAAGAACAGCATGACGAGAAAGCCAATCCACGCCGATGGCGCCGTAGGCAATTCAACCGGGAACAGCAGAATGGCGATGAGCATCCCTGGAATCATGAGGAGCAGGAAGCGGAAAATGCCTTCACCAAGACCCTGCATCATTTTGACCATAACGTAATTGATCGGCCTGATGAATTGAATCGCAATGGAGCCATCCCGTATGTCTGCGGCAATCTCCCGGTCCAGATTGTTAAAGTAAAAAGCACGTGCCATCCAGGATACAGCGATGTAAGTGGTCATCTGCGCTGCCGTGAAACCGCCGAGTTCACCACTGCTACCGTAAATGGCTTGCCAGGTAAAGTAATACACGCCGATATTCAGCGTATATATCAAAATGCCGGAGTAATAATTCACCCGGTATGCCAGCATCGTTAGAAAACGGATGCGCATAAAATCAATAAATGCACTATTCATCTCAGGATACACCCACCGCTTCTTTCCCTGCTCCCACAATCTCGGGACGCTCGGCGGAACCGGATTGGTAAATACTGCGCACAATCTCATCCGTGTTGATCTCGATAATCTGAATATCGGTAATATCAGCCTGTCCAACGACACGTCCGAGTACATCCGAAACATTCAGTTCCAGCGGAATCCATACAGATGCGGATAATTCATTCTCTACTGTCCAACGCACAGGCAACGCAGCAGTCCATTCCTGCATCTGACTGATGTTGTGAGCTGAGCCAAACTTGAAGCGGATCTCCCGCTCCTTGCCCCACTGGGACTTCAGATGATCCAGACCACCATCATAGATGATGTTGCCCGCATCAAGCATGATCACCCGGGAACACAGGGCCTCAATGTCCTGCAAATCGTGGGTTGTGAGCAGGATGGTCGTTCCATGCTCCTTGTTCATATCTTTCAAGAAATCCCGAATTTCCGACTTCACCACAATATCCAAACCAATAGTTGGCTCATCCAGGAAAACAATACTCGGATTATGCAACAAGGCTGCCACTAACTCGCAGCGCATACGCTGACCAAGACTGAGCTTCCGCACCGGACGGCTTAACAGGTCCTGAAGCTGCAATCGCTCAACCAGTTCATCCAGCCTTTTACGGAAATCGACCTCTCCGACACGATATACTTTACGCAATAAATGGAAGGATTCGATAACGCCAATGTCCCACCACAATTGACTGCGCTGACCAAAAACAACACCAATATTCTGTACAAACTTCTCACGTTCCTGATACGGAACATATCCACCAACCGATATTTGCCCTGAAGTAGGCACCAAAATGCCGGTCAACATCTTGATCGTTGTTGATTTACCGGCACCGTTCTCCCCAATATATCCGCATATTTCGCCCTGCGGAATCTGAAATGAAATATCATTTACAGCCAATACCTCCTGGTATTGACGTGCAAACAGGTCCTGGAACGCGCCCTTCAGCCCACCTCGGCTTTTCTGGACGCTAAACGACTTGCGCAAATCTTTGACATCAATCGCCAGCATGATTATACCTCACTTGGATTTTGTTGAAATTGCTTGTAGCCCAAAAAGAAATTATAATGGTATCAGTCAAAATTCAGCAAGCTTTAAAATAGTCTGGAGCTGCGTCCTGCCCTGTATGTTGGGAAAAGACGTGTACGGAAAGCTTCGACTACATCTTACTTGAATACTCGAACTCGTTTTTTTATTTCATCTCAAATACAAAGGAGAGCTAGCATGACCAGAAAGACGAAGAGAACCATATGGATTTCTCTTGCCGCCTTCGTGTTAATTATTGGAGGAGCAGCGGCATATTATTTCGGTTCTATTCTCAATCAGTTGGACGGTTTGGCAAAGGACGGCGACGATTCACCATTTGCAGGCATCGAAAATGTGGAGAAAGTAAATACTCCTGACCCACCCAAATGGGAAGGCACAGAAACGGTAAATATTCTCGTTATGGGTGTCGATGCACGTGGATTGAAAAAAGGTGAAGTTCCTCGCTCCGACAGCATGATGGTTGTATCGCTCGACCCACTTACCAAAAAAATCAATCTGTTCTCCATTCTGCGCGACACTTACGTCAATATTGACGGATATGGCAAGGAGCGGATCAACACCGCTATCACCCATGGTCCTAATGCAGCGATGCAAGCTGCCGGCGACCTGCTCGGCATTCCTGTACAGTATTATGTGTATACGGATTTCCAGGGATTCATCAAATTGGTGGATGCCGTTGGTGGTGTTGATTTTGATGTGGAGAAAGACATGCACTATACAAGTAAAGCAGACAATAACGAATACGACATTGATCTTAAAAAAGGATATCAGCATCTGGATGGCGAGACAGCGCTCATGTACGTTCGTTTCCGTCATGATGCAATGTCGGATTTCGCTCGGTCCGAACGTCAGCGTGAGTTGCTGAAAGCTGTAACAGCGAAAATGCAGTCAACCACTACCATTGCCAAACTGCCTGCCATTCTGGAACAGGTTAATCCTTACGTAGATACAAATCTGACACTCTCCGACATGTGGAAGCTGGGTGGACTCGGATACCAGAGCAGCATGAACGGCAGTGAGCAGATTCCGCCAATGAACCTGCTGAAAGAAGAACGTACAGCAGGCGGTGCGCAAGTATTGACGGTTACCAACGAAGAGAAATTGAAGCAGCATATTCAGGATATTATTCACCCGCCTGCTACAACGGATGATAGTACGAACAGCACCGAAGATAAAACAGCCAGCGCTGACGATCAGAAGTCAGAGCAACCGGCTCAGTAAATCCAAACATGCAGAGGGCAGCCATTATGCTGCCCTCTCGTTGTGCCCAGCTATAATATTATGAGAAAATCATCATATCTTTCTGTGGCTTGTACCTTTATCATATTTTGAATTACGAAAGGAAGTTATCTTATGAATACATCACGTTCCCGTTCCGAACTTCTATACGCAGAAGCACTTGAACATATTGTTGGGGGTGTTAACAGCCCTTCACGATCGTTTAAAGCCGTTGGTGGCGGTGCACCTGTATTTATGAAAAAAGCTCAGGGCGCCCACTTCTGGGATGTCGATGACAACCGTTATATTGATTATCTGGCCGCCTACGGACCAATTGTTACAGGACATGCCCACCCTCATATTACGCAGGCAATTACGGAAGCAGCAGCAAATGGAGTACTGTACGGTACCCCGACAGAGCTTGAGATCAAGCTTGCCAAAATGCTGAAAGAAGCCATTCCTTCCATGGATAAAGTTCGTTTTGTAAACTCCGGTACGGAGGCGGTCATGACTACGATTCGGGTCGCTCGTGCCTACACCAAACGCAATAAGATTGTAAAATTCGCCGGATGTTACCACGGTCACTCGGATCTGGTGCTTGTGGCTGCCGGTTCTGGCCCTTCTACGCTCGGAATTCCTGACAGTGCGGGAGTTCCAGCCAGTATTGCACAAGAAGTCATTACTGTGCCTTACAATGATCTGGAAGCCCTGAAGGATGCTTTGGAGCGCTGGGGTGATGATGTTGCCGCAGTCATGGTTGAGCCGATCGTTGGGAACTTCGGTATGGTTATGCCGGAGCCTGGCTTCCTGGAAGGCCTCTGTGCCATGACACGGGCTAACGGCTCATTGGTGATCTATGACGAAGTCATTACGGCTTTCCGTTTCCATTACGGTTCTACTCAGACGTATGTCGGACTCGATAATCATGCGGAGATTGAACCGGATCTGACGGCTCTTGGTAAAATTATTGGTGGGGGCCTGCCAATCGGTGCTTACGGTGGACGCAAACACGTTATGGAGCAGGTTGCCCCACTCGGACCGGCTTATCAGGCGGGAACGATGGCTGGTAACCCTGCATCCATCTCAGCTGGTATCGCATGTCTGGAGGTCCTGCAAGGTGAGGGTGTATACGAAGAGATGGAACGTCTTGCTATCGACCTGACGGCAGGTCTGCAAGCTTCTGCTGACCGTCATGGAATTGCACTGACGATCAACCGGATCCGCGGTGCGTTCTCCACCCATTTCTGTGACCATCCGGTTACGAATTATGATCATGCTCAAGACACGGATGGAGAGCTGTTTGCTTCCTTCTTCCGTCACATGCTGAACCGTGGCATTAACCTGGCTCCATCCAAATATGAGGCTTGGTTCCTGACCACGGCCCATACAGACGAGGATGTTCAGGCTACATTGGAAGCCGCAGAAGCTTCCTTCAAGGCGATGGCTCAGGAATAAATCGGATTATTCCCATTCACAATATAGCGTACAAGCTGTATGGTCGATGGATTAACAACTCATGGAAAAGGCGTCCAACAAGTGATCAATTTGTGTGGACGCCTTTTGTTATATACGGACAACACTCCGATTCTTCACGTTATTTCTGCCTGATCTGAAGTTTCAAAATTTCCTCCCGGATCTTCTGTATCCCTTCCTCGATTCGCTGCTTCGGCACATTGGAGATGTTCAAGCGCAGCATCTGATCCTGATGCGCCTGATATGTTCCCTCCGGATAATACCGTTCTGTCGTATCAACGATGACTCCGTGCTTTTGAAGCCGGGACAGCAGAACACGAAGCGGCATATCACCCGCCAAAGGCAATACGGTATGCTCCCCACCTGTTCGAGGAGCGTCCATAAACGGAGCAAAGTCTGGATATGTGTCCAGTTGCTCATGCACCGTGTGCATCCGGGCAGCATAGCGGTTACGAATCACTTTCCTGTGATGAGCAAACATTCCGCTGTGGACATAGATCTCCAGCGCAGCTTGAGACAAAACGGAAGTGTCGATATCGAGCATTTTTTTGTAAGCCCCAAAAGATTGAATTAGTGGTGAGGGCAGAACAGCTACACCAATGCGCAGACCTGGAAACAAAATTTTGGAGTAACTCTTCAGATAGATGCCCCGGCCTTCGGTATCATAGGACCATAACGGGTCCTGTTTCGTATTGTCCTCCAGATCAGCCAGATAATCGTCCTCCACCAGATAGACATCGTACCGCTGTGCAAGCCGGATCAGTTTCTTTTTCTCAGCAACAGTCAACGATGTGCCAATCGGATTGTGAAAGCGCGGCATGACATAGAAAAACTTGATATCTTCCTCAGCGAACTGACGTTCAAGCGATGCCCAGTCCAGCCCATCCAGGGCACGTCTCACACCGGCAATCGGCACATTTAATCCACTCAGTAGCGAGGGCATATTGTGATAGGTCGGTAGTTCAAGCAGTACTTTTCTCTTTCCATTAGGAAAAGGCATCAATGCAAGTACAGCCAGTGCCTGTTGCACACCTGATGTGATAAAGAACTGCTCCGTTCTCGCAAACACCTGATAATCCGCAAACTGCTTCTGCAACAGCATGATAAGCGAAGGTAATCCCTGATCCGTGCCATACATAAATAACTCTGCCTGTTTCTTCTCCATCGCCTGATCCACACAATGACGAAAGTCTGCATAAGGGAACACCCTTGGATCGGGAGCAGCTGAAGCAAAGTCCAACGCTCCCTGCCAGTCCATGTCCTGAGCACCTGTCCCGTTCTGTACAGCATAATAACCGGATTGAGGTATGGCGTACACCAAATGCCGCTGTTCCAGCCACTCATATGCTCGAATTGCTGTACTTACACTGCATTGATATTTTTCTGCTACAACTCGAACTGCTGGCAGTCGAATGCCCTTATCCGCCCACTGGCGACGATCCTGCTGCTGCATCTGTTCCTGAATCCATTGCTTTAACGCTTCGGCAATCACTTCGTATTTTCTCAATGCACCCATCCCTCTCCAACAACTGTACCGATACAGTTCAACCTTTTATCTATTGTAGCACGATGCACCCGGCAGTATATTGAATAAGGCCAGGACGTGCCTCGAACCTGACATAATTCAGGATAATGAAAGATAAAACGCTATGACTACTGTATTGGAGGAGCATTCATGAACACAACATACACTCGGGGATATGCTTATATCGCAGCTATACTGTACGCAGCTATTATAGGTCTATCTTTTCTATTTGTTAAAATGACCGTCACTGTTGCACATCCGATTGATGTGCTTGCCCACCGATTCGCGCTGTCGTTGATCGTTGTCAGCATTCCTATCATTTTTGGCTGGATCAAAATTCGACTTAGCCTTCGTGATCTGTGGAGAATTATTCCGCTGGGGCTACTATCTCCCGTTTTATTTTTTGCCTTTCAAGCCTTTGGACTTGTATCTTCCAACTCATCGGAAGCTGGTATTATTCAAGCTATGGCTCCTGTATTCACACTCGTTCTCGCTTCAGTTTTCCTGAAGGAACGCACATCTACGATGCAGAAGATGTTCCTGCTTCTGTCTGTCGCTGGAGTAGTTTTTATCTTCATAATGCAAGGAAGCGGCATGTCTATAGGTAACCTGAAAGGCATTGCATTATTGCTGTTATCCACAGTCTGTTTTGCAGGGTATGGTGTGCTTGCAAGACCATTAACCCAGAAGTACAAACCAATGGAACTAACATGGGTCACATTAATGGTTGGCTGTATTGTATTTAACGCCGCTTCCCTGATCCGTCATGCTTCCAGCGGTTCCATGATGGACTACATCAAACCACTTGGAGATACATCCTATCTGGGTGCGCTCGCTTATCTGGCAATTCTCTCCACCATGATCTCCACCCTGCTCGCGAGCTATGCTCTGACCCATCTGGAGGCTTCGCAAATGAGTGTATTCAGCAATCTGTCCACGCTCATCTCCATCGTAGGAGGTGCATGGATACTGCATGAACCAGTGGGTAGCTACCACTATATTGGTGCATTGTTGATTATCGCTGGTGTGCTTGGCACCAATATGAGTGGTCGCAAACATAGGCTGGTCAGTGGAATCAAATCAGATTCCTTACATTGAGACAGCGCAGAAGTTGGTTCGCCGGTTCAACGAGTTATACGCTCCCCTCCTCCCCGAACCCCGCATTTTGACTGGAAAGCGGCCCGGGAAACGATGTTAGAGGTAAGAGAAGCCATGGGTATTCGTTATTTCGACTGACAGTATGAAGCGCTCCAATCCCGTTAACACTGCTGAGGACAGTCTATTGGGAAAAGGGGACCCCTCAGCATGAAACGAACACAACCTTCTTTTTTACAAGCTATGATGTTGATCATGTTGTCCGTTGGCTTGATCAGCCATGTTCTGATTATTCCTGCCCTTTTGGCTACGGCCAAAAGGGATTCTTGGATTTCCGTCCTGTTATCAGCCGGACCATTTCTGATATTTGCGCTAATGCTCGCTTATGTCTCTCGTTTCCTCCAGCATCAAACCTTGCATGAATGGTTAACATCCCGTCTCGGCAAGCCCATTGGCATGTTATTTCGAGTTGGGAACAGTCTCTTTTTTCTGAGCGCAATCTATTTCACCCTGCACGATACCACCACTTGGGCCAAAACAAATTATCTGACAGAAACGCCAATTCTGGTAACCAGTATTGCCATCATGTCTCTCTGTGCCTATGGGGCATATAAAGGCATACGCTCACTGGCATTTACGGCAGGATTGATCCTTCCACTAGTGGTACTGCTGGGCTTCTATGTTGCAATTGTCAACACTCAATACAAGGATTATAGCCGTCTCCTGCCTGTGTTAGAACATGGCTGGCATCCGGTGCTGAATGGCATGATTTACAGTCTTGCAGGCATGTTTGAACTGGTGTTCATCTGGTATATCCAGCCTCATCTCTCCAAACGTATACGTGTATGGCAGTATCTGATGCTCGCACTCATTCTTGTGGGACTGACTGTCGGCCCACTCATCGGGGCGATTGTGGAATTCGATCCTTTTGAGGCTGCCAAAATGAGATATCCCGCCTTTGAAGAATGGCGAATTGCCTCCTTGGGCAAATACATCGCCCAAACCGACTTCTTTTCCATCTACCAATGGCTCGCAGGCTCGTTCACCCGGATTAGTCTCGCCATGTATATTGTAGTAGAAATATGGAATATTAAGAGCTCTACCAGAAGGCTTATCAGTTGTATCTCGTTAGGTGTCTTCTTTATTCTAACCATGTTGTATCCTCTGGATGATATGACCTTCGAAAAGCTTCTGGTCGAATACATATTTCCGTTCAATCTCTTGTATCTGAGCGGACTTGCGATTATCGCGACGACGGTTGCCTTTATCCATTCACGCCATCAGAGGAGGAAACATCATGGAGCATCAAGCGATTGACACCACGTCCCATGAAACACTGCTTGCCTCTTTGAAAGAGCAGTTCAATCCATGCGCAGATGTTGTTATTCAGACCTTTCCTGTCAAAGATGAATCCGATCAGCCAGTCATTTTGCTCTATTGCGAAGGACTGGTCGACGGCAAACAAATCAATCAATTTATTATTCCCCGTCTGGAACAACACTCCCTGATCATTGAGGAATCACATCCCCACGAACTGGGATTAACCTTAAATCCGATTGAGGATCTCACTGATTCCAAGAAACTTAATCTGTTGATTTTTAGTGGACAACTACTGATCATTTTTGGTAATGCTGTGCAGGCCTGCAGTCTGGATATCGCTGATATCCCGGGACGCAGTCCAGAAGAATCAGCCATTGAAACATCTGTTAAAGGCCCGCGCGATGGATTCACCGAAGAACTCACTACCAACGTGGCCCTTATTCGCAAACGAATGAAAACATCTTCGATGTGTTATGAGAAATATGTCAAAGGTGGTCGTACCCAAACTGCCATTGGACTTCTATATGTAAAAGATATTATTAATCCAGACATTCTGAAAGAAGCACAACACAATCTGGATCAGATTGAGATTGACGGCATTCTGGGTACCTCAATCATGGAGCGAGCTGTCATGGGAGGGATTCGGAGTATTTTTCCACTCACAGATAATACTGAACGTCCTGATTTTGTCGTCGATTCCCTGTTAAATGGACGTTTTGCCGTTCTCATTGAAGGTTCTCCTGTGGCGGTCATCGCACCAACTACACTTTTCAATCAGTTGAAGTCCCCGGAAGACAAAAGCACACCTTTTTTCATCGTTACCTTCGAACGGATTTTGCGTATTTCCGGTCTGCTGATTGCCTGTTTCTTCCCAGCCTTCTACATCGGCCTGACCAGTTTCAATGTGGAACAAATTCCGCTACCTCTCTTGGCTACAATTGCTGGTACTAGAATGGGCCTGCCCATGCCGGTGACGCTGGAAGCCTTTTTAATGATTTTTATGTTCGAGCTATTTAACGAAGCCGGTCGGCGGTTACCACGTGCGTTAGGGCAGACGGTCAGCGTGGTCGGCGGACTTATCATCGGGGATGCAGCCATTCGTGCCGGGATTACATCGCCCACCATCATAGTTACGGTAGCGATCTCAGTCATCTCCAGCTATATTCTCGTGAATACCGTGCTCAGCGGGGCTACTGCACAAATTCGTATCGGAATGCTTATTATTTCTTCGATCCTTGGATTATTTGGATTTATGATCGGACTGTTCGCTCTGTTGGTACACCTCGTATCGTTGGAGTGTTATGGCGTATCCTATCTGTCACCCGTATCTCCCTACATTCCAGGAGACTTCACTCAGGCCGTATCCATGCCCCCTTCCATGAAAAAAAACAAGCGTCCAGAAGCACTTCACACCCAAGATTCCACTCGCTGGAGAAAACGGTCATGACCAGATGGATGTCCATGAGTGGCCTACTTGCGGGGTGCTTGATCCTGCTAACGGGATGCTGGGATTCCAAAGAGGTGCAAAGTATTAACTTCATCACGGCCATTGGAATAGACTATGTGGACAACCAATATATTGCGTATGCCCAGTTGATTGACTTCTCCAGTATTGCAAAACAGGAAACGCCAACTTCCCGGGAAACAAGGGATATCTGGATTGGACGGGGCGAAGGTTCAACACTGAGCATGGCTATTAACGACTTGTATGAAACATCACAGCAGCAAACGCTCTGGACTCATGTTAAAGCCATTGTTTTATCGAAAAATGCTCTGGAAGGGAAGCTGGAGGATATATTTAATACGTTGCTACATTCAGGTCAACTGAGATATACACCCTGGATTTACGCGACAGAGCAGAACATTCCGGATGTGCTCTCCCCATCTGCGCTGCTGAACCAATCTGCCCAGACGATTGAGTTATTCGAGCCCATGAGGCTATACAAACAGCATTCCGGTTTCGAACCTATCCGGCTCCATCAGCTTCTCGATGGACTACGGGAGCCGGCTTCCGTCGTTCTTTTACCCTCGGTATCAACGAGAAACGAGACCTGGTTCAACGGCGATAAAACGCCCCCCCTTGTTAGAATGGATGGATTTTATGTCATTTCCAAAGGCAAAAGTCAGGGTAGAGTTGCAGGAGCAGACACAGATGGTACAAGATACGTAAATTATGAGCGTGTTCATCAATATCCATTGTACGTGTATGGGAATGGCGGGAAGACTCCTGATGTAACCCTGATGCTTCGTCATCCCAAGACGAGTATCAAGGCAAGGAAACAAGGAGAGGGCGTCACATTCGATCTGGTTACCTCGGTTAAAAGCTCCATCACCGAAGATCATGGGACTCCTCGGTCTCCACATGCCATGGAACAGGAAGCGGAGAAACAAATCGAATCCCAAATCCGAGATACGTTCGAAAAAACTAAGTCACGCAAGATCGATTCATACGGTCTCGTGGAACACCTCTATCGCCACAATCTGCCCTTATGGCAAAAAGAAGTCTACAACCGGGCGGATCCACTCAAACGTTTTAAGCTTGGAAAAGTGGAGGTTCACGTGGATATCCTAAATGCGAGCACGTATAAATACAGCGATTAAATGAAGAAAAAGAAGCCCCGTGCCTGCATTGGATGCAAGGTTACGGGGCTTCTTACCATCTCCAACTATGTTGTCGATTAGGGAAGTTATCCTAATGGATACGCCATGACACTCATCAAAGCCAATTCAGGCTGGGTCGTGTCCAAACGACTGTACTGGATAATAACGGGGATGTTGCTCGAAACAGTAATTGCATAAGGTACGCCCGGCGGAATAGATTGCTCCCCGGATCGTAGCGATGCAGTGCGAATATGCTTTGTCCTTCTCGCTGGCACTTCAGCGACCATACCTTCGAGTGGTTCTCTGTCTTCAAAATAAATCGTGATGTGCAGCTCCGCATCCGTGGCACTGGTGTTCAGTACACAGATGCTCTCATGACTCTCCAATGTGCCCCGGCTCTCCGGGGGAATGTAACCATCTGGAATGACCCAGTAGGTGTGACCTGTAGCTGCTGAAAAATTCTTACGGGCAGATGTGCCTAATTCTGTCTGGTCAGGTGTCATTGAAATACATCCTCCTTTTTTGCGATTGCAATTTAGGTTAAAAATCCGTGGGCTCGCGCGGCAGTCGCTTCGGTGGACGGATCGGGCTGTGGGCCACTGTTGGCTCGGGATTTCTATTCATTTCCCCCTCAGCAGGGGAAATCCCGCTCCAAAGGCGGACGCTTCGCTCCCTCTACCCGATTCCGCCCTCCTCCGCTGCTACGCTCGCCTGTTTTTTAAAAGATTATTGCCTTCGCTCTTTCGCTGGGCAACTTTTGCTGGCTCGTTACTTCGTTTAACTTGCTACAGCTTTTAAACCCTGAATAGCTGCGGGGCAGTCGCTTCGGTGGGCAGATCGGGCTGCGGGCCGCTGTTGGCTCGGGATTTCTATCCATTCCCCCTCAGCAGGGGGAATCCCGCTCCAAAGGTGGACGCTTCGCTCCCTCTACCCGATTCCGCTCTCCTCCGCTGCTACGCTCGCCTGTTTTTTTAAAGATTATTGCCTTCGCTCTTTCGCTGGGCAACTTTTGCTGGCTCGTTACTTCGTTTAACTTGCTACAGCTTTTAAACCCTGAATAGCTGCGGGGCAGTCGCTTCGGTGGGCAGATCGGGCTGCGGGCCGCTGTTGGCTCGGGATTTCTATCCATTCCCCCTCAGCAGGGGGAATCCCGCTCCAAAGGTGGACGCTTCGCTCCCTCTACCCGATTCCGCCCTCCTCCGCTGCTACACTCGCCTGTTTTTTAAAAGATTATTGCCTTCGCTATTCGCTGGGCAACTTTTGCTGGCTCGTTACTTTGTTTAACTCGCTACAGCTTTTAAACCCTGAATAGCTCGCAGGGCAGTCGCTTCGGCGGGCGGATCGGGCTGTGGGCCGCTGTTGGCTCGGGATTTCTATTCATTTCCCCTCAGCAGGGGAAATCCCGCTCCAAAGGCGGACGCTTCGCTCCCTCTACCCGATTCCGCCCTCCTCCGCTGCTACGCTCGCCTGTTTTTAAAAGTTTATTGCCTTCGCTCTTCGCTGGGCAACTTTGTTTTTCTCGTTACTTCGTTTAACTCGCTTAATTATTTAGGGCATGAACCTATCGCAGATACATCTGCAGCGGCTGCAATTGCAACTCGCGGATGGCTTCTGCCACCTGCTGGGCAAGGCGGCGGGCGCCTCGTTCCTGAAAATGCGTGTTATCCTCCACGCCTGAGGGGAAGTTCACATACTCGCCTGGCAGTACCCACATGAAGTCGTCCTTGGTACCTTCCACTCCTGCCTGCTCGAACAGAAGACGGCTGCGCTCAGCCAGATCAATCAGCGGAACATCTTCCTCTTCCGCCAACTCACGCACGGCGATGATATAATCGCCATGTGTATCGGTCAATGTGCCATCGTCCGCAAAATAGCGACGATGCACCGGGGTTATGAGCACTGGACGAGCCTTGGCTTCGCGTGCAGCGTCGATATACTTTTTCAAATATTCCTTATATGTTGTGAATGGGTCCGTCCCACGTTCAGGGTCCGGCTTCTCATCGTTATGTCCAAATTGAATAAACAGAAAATCTTCGGGCTTGATTCGCTCCAGAATGGCGCTGAGTCTGCCTTCATTAATAAAACTGCGGGAACTTCGGCCTGACTTGGCATGATTATCCACTGCCAC
This sequence comes from Paenibacillus sp. CF095, assembly GCF_900101225.1. Classification (NCBI taxonomy): domain Bacteria; kingdom Bacillati; phylum Bacillota; class Bacilli; order Caryophanales; family Paenibacillaceae; genus Paenibacillus; species Paenibacillus sp. CF095. The sequence continues at coordinate 89,287 of NZ_FMZN01000009.1, read as the reverse complement.
ATCATGCTTGAACTGTGCTGGCAATAATTGGCCCCAACCACAATACGGATATCCACTTTCCGGCTGATCCGTTACGGTAGAATCCCCGGCAAGAAATACAGTCATGGTCTGATTCGCAAGAGTAATCTCCAAAGCATTAATTCTCGGTGCAGGACCAGAGAATGACAGACGAAGTCTGCCGCCGCGAACAACAACAGAGAATCTAACCTCTGCGTATTGTCCGGGAAGTGTGCGAATGGTTGGCAGTACAAGTCTACCCTCACCAGCTTTCACGCGGGTCACTGTCTCAGCCAATTCATCACCTGCAACGAGTAATACTTGGTAGGTTCCGTCGGGAACATCCACGATGAACGATGCTTTGAGCGGAATACAGAAGCCTGAACGCAATCGGGCAGACATGGTTGTCTGCCCCGGATTGATATGATGTTGTTTCGTGGGATCCGACACATCGTCATCACTAATGCGTTGTTTCTCATACACCAGAGATCCTGCCTCGAATCCGTATCCTCCGCGTTCCTCATATGCGGTTGTTGCAGTTACTTTCAGATAATCCCCTGTCTCATCTACTCTTCCCGAGTCCGGTCCAAAGTTAAACTTCCAGCTGGTCACGGACACTGCCTGGCCCTCTGCCGCTGCCTCCATGGCAACGGCCTGACTACCCTGAGCTTTATTCAAAAGCGATAACCTCCTTGGTTAACTTTCGTAAACGTTCATTCGGGCGAAGATACGAAGATACAGTAATCTGGCTTATCCTTTCAATCCGCTGGTGCTCATCCCTTGAACAATTTGTTTCTGGAAGATGAAGAACACAGCTACAACCGGAACCAGACTGACGATGGACATGGCAAACATTGCGCCCCAGTTGGAAGCAGATTCACTATCGAGGAACATTTTCAGTGCCATCGACACGGTGTATTTATCAGGCGAGTTCAGGTACAATACCGGACCGAGCAGATCCTCCCATCTCCAGTAGAAGGAGAAGATGGCTGCAGTCGCCAGAGAAGACTTGATCAGCGGCATAATAATCTGGATATACAATCTAAACTTGTTACATCCATCAATAGTTGCGGCCTCATCCAGCTCCTTCGGAATCGTTCGAATGAACTGTACCATCAGGAAGATGAAGAATGGCATTCCGAAGAATGTAGGTACAACGATTGGCAAGATAGTATTCAGCCAGCCGAGCTTCGTGAAAATGATGTACTGAGGAACCAATACCACGTCATGTGGCAACATCAGTGTTAACATCATCAAGGAGAACCAGAACGTGCGTCCCTTGAAATTCAGTCTGGCAAAACCAAAAGCGATCAGCGATGAAGATATTACGGCACCGATCGTGGAAATAACCACGATTACAAGTGAGTTGGTGATGTAATCCATAAACGGTCTTCCAGCTGTGCCTTTCCAGCCATCCACATAGTTACTCCAGATCCACTCCGCAGGAAACAGGGTATCCGCAGTGACGAATATCGTACGGCTTTCCTTGAATGAACTGAAGAGCATCCAAAGTACGGGATATAACATCAGGAGGGCAAGAGCTGCAACGAACAGGTGATAAACGGGCCATTTTACATTTCTCCAAACCATCGTTACTTCCCTCCTTCAGATTCGTAGAACACCCAGTACTTGGATGTCAGGAACACAGCCACCGTGAGTATACCGATCATGATGAGCATGACCCAGGCCATTGCCGAAGCATAACCCATGTTGTTAAACATAAACGCCTGCCGGAACAGATACAGAGAGTACAACATCGTACCGTCCATTGGACCGCCTTCACCTTTGGAGATAATATAGGCAGGTACAAACGTCATGAATGCTCCAATCGTCTGCATAATCATATTGAACAGGACGATCGGGCTAAGCAGTGGCAAGGTGATGCTGAAAAATTTCCGTATAGGATTTGCGCCATCCACACCTGCTGCCTCGTACATCTCAGTAGGGATATTTTTGAGACCGGCCAGGAAGATCAGCATGGACGAACCAAACTGCCACACAGACAGTGAGATGAGCATAACTAGAGACGCATTCGGGTCACCAAACCAGCTTATTGGCCCGATCCCGATTGCCGTTAGAGCACTGTTGATAACACCCTCATTACTGAAGAGGTTACGCCACATAATGGATACGGCCACACTACCACCGATAATGGATGGCAGGTAATACAGCGTCCGGTACGTTCCAATCATACGAGAGCCAGTGTTTAGGACCATCGCTACGAAGAGGGCAAAGATCAACCTTAACGGTACCCCAATGAATACATACAGAAACGTCACTTTGACCGAGTTCCAATATTTCGGGTCATCAAAAAACATTTTGGTGTAGTTATCAAGCCCAATCCACCGCGGAGAAGTGAACAAGTTATAACTCGTGAACGACATATATAAGGACACAAACATGGGGATGAGTGTGAAGCCCAGGAATCCAATAATAAACGGGCTTATGAACGCATATCCAGTTAAGTTTCTACGTAACGACGAATACTGCCTCAATGGAACGAACCTCCTTCATGGATCAGCTTGCTCCCTCATCCTGGCTTCGGTCATCTGGACGGGGAAAGGCCCTCGCATTTGCGAGTAGCCGCATTCCCGACCATCCCTGAAGTGGGACGAGCAAGCCATCATTCAACTGTTATTTATTGTTCGCAAGTACAGATTCGGCGTTCTTGCGGAATGTTTCTGCTGCCTGTTCAGGTGTAATTTTGCCAAAGTTCAACTCTTCAACCACATCTGCCAGAGCAGAGATTACTTCAGGTGAACCAACCGGTGGCGGAGAACTCATTGGTGAAGCTTTTGGCTCCATGGCTGCTACGAATTCAAAGACTTGTTTCGTTGCGTCACTCAGCTCAGGTGCGATAGCTTCTTTGATTGCTCCTGAGATTGGCACACCGCGCTCACCTTTGATCAGTTTGTTGGCTTCCACGTCATTCACCCAGAAATCAATGAATTTAGCCGCTTCTTCCTTCACTTTGGAGTTGGACGTTACACCCCAATACATACTTGGTTGCATATATAGTCCTTTTTCCATATCCGGTCCTGGCATTGGAGCGATTTCGAGTGGACGGTTCGCTACCTGTTGCAAGGCTACGAACTGGTTGGACCATTGCCATACGCCGATTCCTTTTTCCTTCACGAGATCTGATTCCTCAATAATGCCTTTGGTTTGGTTGGCTACATCCGGCGTAGGTGCTGCACCTTGCTCGATCATGCGGCGCATAAGTCCGAAGAACTCCACAAACAATTGGTCATCATCATAACCAAGGCCAGTTCCTTCTGCATTGTAAAGCGAATGTCCTTTGGTACGCAGGAAGTAATGGAAGAAGATATCCGGAGCTACCCCTCCATCCAAATACAGGCCTTTCTCTGCGGCTTGTTTACCCAGTGCTTCGTATGATTCCCATGTCATATTTTCAGGCATAGCTTCCGCTCCCGCTTTTTTAAGCAAAGCAGGGTCATATTGGAAGCCCAGAACGTTAACACCGGCAGGTACACCGTATTGTTTACCGTTAATTACACCTGTGCTAATAACGTTCTCGGACACATCGTCCACTTTGATCTGATTGCCCAGATAAGGCGCTAGATCCTCAAGCTGACCATTCTGTGCATATTGGCTGATGTAGGAAATATCCATCTGAACGATGTCAGGCAACTGATTTGCAGCTGCTTGTGGTGCGAGCTTTTTCCAGTAGTCATCAAATGAAGCATATTCCACGTCGATTTTGACATTCGGGTTTTTCGATTTGTACAGGTCGATGACCTTCTGTGTATATTCATGCCGTGCATCCGAACCCCACCAAGCGATCCGCAGGGTAACCGATCCATCCGATGATCCCTGTTCGCTACCTCCACCTGAACTACACGCCGCTGTAAAAACGAGCAATGCAGCCATCATCAGGAATATTGCCTTTTTCACCATGCCAATCTCCCCTTTTATGTTGATATGGTTGTGTGAACGAGTTATCCTTTTATTTCTGATAACGCTTTCACAAACTTGTTAATGTCATTTTCGCAAATGTACGACCAGAGTTGAATACACAAAACCGTCTTGTTGGTTCAAAAAACAGAGGAGGACAACAGCCTCCTCTCGGCGCTGTTCGTCCTCCCCAGACATGAATTACACGATTGGTAGTCCATTGTTATATGCCGATCCTGCGGAATTCCGTAGGTGTCATACCGGTCCACTTTTTGAACACCTGACTGAAATATTGTGAATTCCCGCCGAATCCGAACAATTCAGCAAGCTCGAACACTTTCACATCCCCGCCTCTGCGAATATGGTCACATGCGCGTTCAATGCGCAGACGATTTACGTAGTTGGAGAAATTCTCGCCTGTGACTTTTTTGAAAATCTTGCCCAGATAATCCGGATTCATATACAACATCTGATGGGCGACTCCATTGAGCGAGAGATCTGCCTCTCCATAATGACGATCCACGATATCCATCATCTTCTCCACGGCAGAAGACTGTCGACTGATATGGTTTTTGTAATAACCGGAAGTTAATCGGGCTGCACTGCTTGCAACAAAAGACTTCAAACCAGATAACGTATCGATATGCGGCAGTTCTGCCATACGCTGGGTGAATTCCGTTGCCTCCTCAGGTGGACAGACATGAACCATCGCCGAGTACAGCTGCACTACGTAAGAGCGAGTCACTTCAATTTCCAGCTGCTGACGCGATAATAGATCAAACAGACGATCCACCTCTACCGCTGTATCCTCGGTATTGCCCGATTTGATCAACTGACACAGTTGCTCCGCATCCTGTTCTACATGTACGCCGTCGCATTCTCCGGCCAGTACCAGATCATTCTTCGTAATCAGCTTGCCTTCACCGATGAAAAAACGATGGTTCAGATACTGCAACGCCTCACGAAACAACCGCCGGGACTGAATCATTCGATCTGCTTCACTCAGCGCAGCGGTCACTTCCAATTTATATAGTCTGGTGAATGCAGCACGAACCTCTTCAATACTTTCTTTCAGTCCGGCCGAATCGGCTGAATCCGCAAGCAGGATGAGGAGTTTGCCTTCAATGGTTGTGCTTAACAGGACATGTTGGAGCAGATCACTGGCTATGTTTTTGATCGCAAATAAGTGACTGTAATCATGTTCATCTACAATTCGGAACAGCAGTAACCGAACTGCGTTCTCTTCAAGCTCCAGATCAAACAGCTCCTGATAATACTCCAGATCAACCGGCCCATAGGTGCGGTTGGTCATGAACTCCAGCAGAAATTGCTCCTTCACATGTGGAAGGACACGCTGCAATCGCTGTTTCATCTCACCCGCAACATGCTCCCTCACCTGAGCATCCTGATGTTCCTGCAACAGTTCAGTTAACGCATCATGGATCTGATTCTCGTTGCAGGGTTTGAGCAAATAATGCTTCACGCCATATTGCATCGCTCTGCGAGCATATTCGAACTCCTTGTAGCCGGATAACATAATGAAACGTACTCCCGGGTATGCTTCAGATGCCTTCTCTATGAGTCCGAGACCATCCAGACCTGGCATGGAAATATCCGTAATGATAATATCGGGTCTCGACTGCCCAATTTTGTCCAATGCTTCGATCCCGTTCCTCGCCGTACCCACTAATTCCGTACCTGCCGCGGCCCAATCGACCACTTGGGAAATCCCCTCCAGAATGACACGTTCATCATCTACGAGCATCACTTTGTACATCGTCATCGTCCTCTCTGATCCAAGGTATGCTGATCGATACTACAGTTCCTGATCCGGGCTTGCTGCTCATCACCATTCCACCTTCATCGCCGAAGGTCAGTCTGATTCGTTCCTGGATGTTAGATAACCCAATGCCCTGTCCTCTTGTCTGAATACGTCCTTCGTGTAGTTCTTCCAGGAATTCCGGTGTCATCCCCGGACCGTCGTCCTCGACTTCAATAATCACCTTATCTCCATCTGCTCTCGCCCGAATACGAATCCGGCAAGGGTCAATGCTTGGTTCGAGTGCATAATGTATGGCGTTCTCCACCAAAGGCTGTAATGTTAACTTGGGGATTCGAGCCGTTCCTACCTCTGGGGCAATTTCCATGTCGAAATCCAATCTTTCCTCAAAACGCGTGCGCTGAATCGTCACGTAACTGCGGACAATGTCCAGCTCTCTTTCCAGCGTGATCCACTTCTCGGACATATTCACAGAGCTACGCAGCAGAAATCCGAGAGCCTCAACCATTTCCGAGATCTGTCGTTGCTTCTGTACTTTAGCCAGCCAGTTAATAGATTCCAGCGTGTTGTATAGAAAATGTGGATTAATCTGCGCCTGAAGCGCTTTCAACTCGGTCTCACGAATCACCAGTTGCTTGGCATAATTCTCATCAATCAATTCACGTATTCTTTGAAGCATCATCTTGAATGTGCGATGTAGCAGCCCAACCTCGTTCTGTGGAGATATCGGAATATTGCCGAGGGCAGCCTCCTCCAGTTTATCCAGATCACCTTTCTCGATATTACGCATCTTTTTGATCAACTGCGCAATCGGATGGGTAATACTGCGAGAGAATCTCGCTCCAATAATAAGCGCAGCAAGAAAAATCATAATGAAGATCACCGTGACCAACTGTTTGACAAACTGGATCTTTTTAAACATCTGGTCAAACGGGGTTGTGTACAAATAGGTCCAATCCGTATAGGAAGAATGAGCACGAGCTACAAAGTGCCTCCCCTGCTCCAACATGGCAATTCCATAGGGCTGGGTGCGCTTCAGTTCAGACTCAATCTCGGCTTCACTGACCGACGATTCTGTTGGATAGATCACTTCTTTTCCATCGGTAATGAGTAATTGGGAGTCCTCAGCCGGTTCTTGCATCTGATCCTGTACAATTCGGTCCAGCCGTACCCGGATGATCAGTGTGCCGAGGTCCTCCAATGTAAATGCTCCGCCAATAAAGGATTTCACCTGTCGGACCGACAAGAGTCGGGACTGTTTATCCCCACTGGTATGCCAGGCATTGGAGCCCGAATATTGCTGTCCCAGTGCAACCAGTTCCTTTTGCTTCGACTCCGAAATTCCCTCCCGATTGCCTGCGGCCATAACGTTATTATCATTATCGATAAATAGCATGGAATAGACGTATTTTTCGGAACCGGCATAAGCGACTAACCTGTTGGTAATTTTTTTGCGTAATCCATTTTTCTCATAACCCGTTTCTACCTTTTTCAGTTGGAGCAGATATTGCTGAAGCGGCTCGTCCGACATCACCTTGAAGGAGAGATTGGAAATTTCACGAAGTTGATTTTCAATACCTACCGAAGACATATTGAGGACCTGCGAGGATTTCTCATAGATCTGACGGTCATAGATACTGAACACATATCGGAGTACGGATGCATAAAACGTAAAGCTGATTAACATCAAAAGTCCGATGAGAAGAATCGTTTTGTGGTGAATCGGCAGTGTTGTGAAAGCGTTCTTAATTTTGCTCATCCTAAGCGCTCCTTTGGCTTGCGAAGGGTGCTATCGTGCTATGGGTTAGTAGTTTTATTGTAAGTTATTTTCATATTTACACATCCATGGTCATCTGACAAGATATATTTATGCAACATTTTAGGTCACTAAAGAAGGTATACATGTGTAAATGTATCTTGAGAAAGCAAAAAGCAGCCTACTCATTCAAAGAGCAGACTGCTTTTTGCTTTCTCAATTAAACCTGGGTTTTATTTTTTCACAAGTAATCATTAACCTATATAATCATTAATTGATTAGTTGAGCAAAGCGCATAAGTCTCATTAACATCACCGTACTCTGTGCTCGCGTTGCATTCTCCTGAGGCGCGAAGGTTCCCCCGTTCATTCCCTTAACGATCCCTGTCTCTACCAGTCGAGCTACGGCGTCAGAAGACCAGTTCGAGATATTTGATGCATCTGTAAATGAAGGAGTGGTACCTGTCAGTTGGTCATTAGGAATCTTCATCAAATTCAATGCCCTATCCAGCATCGTAGCCATCTGTTCCCGAGTAATCTGACCATCCGGGTGGAATGACCCATCTGCGAAACCATTAACCAACCCCTTACTTCCTGCCGTTATGAGTGCATTGGCATACCATTGTTCCGAATCCACATCATTAAAAGCGGAAGGCAATTCGGTTTTTACGCTACCTCCGGATAATCCCATGGCACGTACAAGCATGGCTGTGAATTCAGCACGAGTAATCGGTTGTTCAGGTGCAAAGCTTCCATCAGGCCGCCCATCAACAATCAGCTTGTTGGCCATCTGCTGAATGTCTTCGCCAGCCCAGTGCTGCTGCACATCGTTGAATACCTTATTCATACTAATAATCGTATACTCACCGCCCTGAGTAGACAATATCTCAGCTTGTGTGGCGGTAAAAACAGCAGGTACGAAATGAAGTTGCCCATTCGCATCAATTCTAACGACTGTGATCTGGTCTGGATTAAACCCAGCAGGGATCACGATAGACTTATGCAAGTAATCGTTCGAACCATCCTCTGTATCTTGCCCATTGATATCAACAGACAACGTGACTGGTTGTTTCAATACGACTCGTGCATCCATCGTTTGAGCCACACGTTCTACACGTGCCTGCGCCTCTTTGGAGCCTTCCACGATGGAAATCGTCAACGCAGAGTCTGACTGCCGATCAGCCAGACTATTTAATGGAATAGATACACTATTACCATTCACTGTTATCTGGAGTTTAGCATTGGCATCAGCTTTAACCTTTACCTGTAACGGCTGCATGGGAATCTCCAGCTTGACCGCTGTCCCTAACCCGTCGATGACTATCTTTGCTTCCGAAGCGTTAGTATTCATCACATTCGTTAATCCTTGAGCCGTTAAGATCAACCGAACGACAGGCTGACCATTAGCTAACGTTTCATCTACTCTGCGTGTGGATACTGCCTGACCGTTAATTAGCACGGTGGATTGACTCTGTTCCCCATTGGAAGGGACAACCACCGGTACAGAAGGTGCTGATGGAACAGAAGGTGTCGATGGAGTCGGTGGCTGTGGCGTAATTTTGACTGTCCAGTGTGCGTACAGCGTTACATCCCCCTCCACCACATCACTTGCAAAGTTCCATTTGAAGGTTGGATCTGTTGCATCCGTGTACCAGCCTGCAAAGGTATAGCCCGCTCGCGTTGGGGCCGGGTTCGGCTCACTCGCTTTCGCTCCGTAAGCCACCGTCTCTGTGGTCGCGGTTCCCGCTCCGCTGTAGTTCGCGTTATATGTCACAATGTAATTATTAGCCGTCCAATGTGCGTACAGCGTCACATTGCCCGCCACCGTATTACTCGAAAAGTTCCACTGGGTTGCCGGATCTGTCGGATCTGTGTACCACCCTGCAAAGGTATAGCCTTCTCGCGTTGGGGCTGGGTTTGGCTCACTCGCTTTCGCTCCGTACGCCACTGTCTCTGTGGTCGCGGTTCCCGCTCCGCTGTAATTCGCATCATACGTCACGGTGTAATTGTTCACCGTCCAATGTGCGTACAGCGTCATATTTCCCGTTACCGTATTACTCAAAAAGTTCCACTGGGTTGCTGGATCTGTCGCATCCGTGTACCACCCTGCAAAGGTATAGCCTTCTCGCGTTGGGGCTGGGTTTGGCTCACTCGCTTTCGCTCCGTACGCCACTGACTCTGTGGTCGCGGTTCCCGCTCCACTGTAGTTCGCGTTATATGTCAAAATGTAATTATTAGCCGTCCAATGTGCGTACAGCATCACATTGCCCGCCACCGTATTACTCGAAAAGTTCCACGGGGTTGCCGGATCTGTCGGATCTGTGTACCACCCTGCAAAGGTATGACCTGCTCGCGTTGGGCTTGGGTTCGGTTCTTGAGCGAGTCCACCATCCCTCACGATATTTTTCGAAAAAACGTTACCCTGTCCATCCATAAAATTGACCCTGTATGCCACCTCAATAGTAACCGGCTTGGATGTATTCATTTTGAACTCACTGCCCAATTTTGGGATATAATCTGCTGTAAATGTATGCACACCGAGTCCCAGAGTAGAAGAGTCTAATGAATACTCCGCTTTGCCGTCAGCAAGTTCTACCTGTGTCAACGTTGAGCCGCTTGATTTAAACACGATATCCCCGTCCAAATCCTCTATGGGACTCCTCATGTTTACAATCAAGTTAACCGTTTCATTCATCCCAACCTTACTATCAGTAACGCTGAGATCCACTCCGGGGGTATAGGTAATTTCTTTTAGCTGGTCAAAAGTCACTTGTACGATTTGGTTACCTTGCCCTTTTAAGGTAACTCGCTCACTACTGCCATCCACTGTGATTTCTTTAATATAGCGAGCGCCTGAGAAGATTTTATGATTAATCAAGGCCCCTTTTTGGTTATACACTGCAACATAAAATACAAAGTTATTATCTTTATCGCTGTATATCCAATAAGTGAGGTCGCCCCATTTAATTACTGGACAACTTGGTGAACTTGCTTCGGTAGTAGGATCTGAACAAACGACCTTCGCTACATCAGGTTTTACCAGTTGGTTGCCTTCTGTTTCTGGACGCATTTCAACTGAAGGTACACCTTCAAACACCATTTGTCCCGCCGCATGTATGGGCAGAACTGGCCAAGTAAAACACAGTAGAATGAATGCCATCATGCTTAGCATCAATTTCTTAATAACGCGCATGTTTCTCCTCTTCTCTCGTAAATTTTTCATGTAACCCCATCAAATATGTCTAAACTATGATTTTTACACAATAATAAGGCTTTTCCTCCTCTTATACTAGCTACATTATAGGATCGCTCTGAACAACTTCTGAACAAAAAGGACAACCCGTTGAGTCAGCCAGTGAAACATCCGATATCCTTTTTGCCCTCTCATCTTCACGGGCCATTTTACTCAATAATTTTCAGAAAAATGCAAAAAAGACAACCTGCTTTATAAAAAAGCAGATTGTCCTTCATTCCATTCATATTCGTATATTACGGATTAACAAAAACAGTTTTCAGCTTCGCTACATATTGCACATCAAAGCCAAGACCTTCAGCTACCATGGCAAGTGGTACATATGTTTTGGACTCCTTGCCTACCTTATTCAGGAATGCAGGTGTATCCACAGTAACCGATGCTCCATTTACCTTCACAGCATTGGCACCAATCTTCACAGCAACCTTTCGGTCTCCATATGTAATGGTTGCGGTTGAAGTCTTGTTATCCCACACCGTAGTAGCACCCACAGCGTTCACGATGTCTTGAATCGCCACAAAGTTTTTGCCGTTACGGATAATCGGTTTGTACGGAGTATTTAATGTTTTGCCACTCACGATAATATTCATTGGTTCACCTGTGGCAGGTGCAGTCAACTTGGTGTAATCTCCCCAGATCGTTTTGGCAAATACTTCGGCAATGGCCGCATATCCAAACTGATTCGGGTGGAAATCACGATCTTTGATCATATGAGTCATGGTGCCTTCACCGCCAACAAACTCCTTGGCCACGTGTGCGACTTTGACATCGGTACCCTGAGCAGTGAATTGTGCTGCAATGCCATCAATAGTCTGTGTGAAGCCTTGGGATGCCTCCATCAGTTTGGAATAGAGTGCCTTGCCTGCTACTTCTGGCATCGGTTGATACTGGTCGGCGATGACAATTTTAGCTGTCGGGTTAATTTCATGGATATCATTAATCGCTGCACTAACATTGGCTGTATATGTTGCGAGTAATTCTTTTACCTTCGCTTGCAGTTCCTGATCACTCAGTTTGTCTGCTGTACCGAGAAGCTCAGATACATCATTTCCCCCAATGGTAATTGCAACCAGATTGGCCTGTGCTACACTCTCACGGATTGCAGCAGTATTGGCTCCGATCTGTCCCGCTCTTGGATCAGGAAGACTTGGTTGAATGGCTTCAGAAGTCAGTGTTTTGCCATCCTTAATTGCAGTAGTGAAGTTTTTCAGTCCACTGGTTTTCAATCCGGCAATCCCGTAGTTGTCCACCTGTGTACGTCCATGCAGCAAACCCTGCTCATGGAGACGTTCTACATAACCATAAGGCAATTCTTTTGTGTTGGGCTCATAACCTACCGTTATGGAATCTCCCAATGTGACGATGCGGAACTCCTTGGTTACGGCTACTGCATCTTTCTTCGCAGTCAGCGAAGCCTCGTTAGTACCTGCTGGCAATACACCGGTTTTGGTGTCAGCCGCGTGTGCAGGCAATGCAGATGATGTAAAGAGCAGCATTCCTGCCAACATGCTTACCGTTAAACCGGCAGCTGTATTTTCCCATATACGTTTACGCTTCATTCGGGGTAACACTCCTTTTCGTGAATCTATAATTACACTTAATGTACGTGTTCAAAAAGGACGGTTTTCAGTACCGAGAAGATGGGATGAAGCTAGAAATGGAGTAGCGGAGCGTAGGGAAAACTACGTGAGCAACGGACATTTCGGCTGAATTCCATATTCGATGCTGATGATGCCTATTAGGCATCCTTGGTAATCAAAAGCGGACTTTTTGAACTACCTCACTAATGTATAGTACATTGGTCATTCCAATGACATTGAGTCGTGTTACTCTATTCTATCATTTTAAAGTAGGCGTTGTCCTCTCTGCTGAGAGCACACATGAAATAACAGACTCCCTGATGGGGAGCCTGTTATTCGTGAAGCACAGCTATAACGTTCAGTAGTTAAGATTGCGGCTTATTCGAGTCCTCAGAATTCGAATGACCCTTGTCGCTCGCCGTTTTGTTCCCGGTAGCTCGCTCCAGATACCGATCATAACGATCATCCACTTCGCGTGCCATCTTCCGGTACTTTAACGTTTCCTCGACAATTGGATCACGTTCCGTCTGGATTCGCACTTCATACTTGGGAGGAATCAGCTGGCGTTCACGCTGATCGGTGTCGCCGGACTCTTCCATGTCCCCTTCCGTCAGCATATCACTGAGCCGTCGTTCCAGTTCTTTGGATTCATCCATTGTTTTCGCTCCTTTAATTAAAGTCATACATGCGTAACTATTACTTTTGTACTTTCACTTCGTGTACAGAACCATCTTCCGATCGCTGTTATCCCCAGATTTCTTTGATTCCCTTTTCCAAGGTAGAAATCCGGTGATAAAGGCGAGCGCTCCGCTTCTTCAGATGCTTTCTATCCCCTCCGTTAATGTACAATTAAAAGTAATTAAAGCATCGATAAGTTGAATAGACTCACTCCAGACCAGTAGCTTTCGCTTCCTTCAGCACATCCGTCAGTGCATCATGGATTTTGCCATTGCTGGCAACGACATGGTTCACAGACAGTTGGTAAGGCGTTCCGATGGTATCCGTCACCTTGCCACCTGATTCTTCAACCAGCAGCGCACCTGCGGCAATATCCCACGGTTTCAATCCAACTTCGGTGTAGGCGCTGAGACGTCCTGCGGCAACATACGCCAGATGAAGGGCGGCAGATCCGCCTGCACGCAAGTTACGAACTTGCGGAGCAAGCGCCTGTACAGCGGCCATATTCAGTGGCAACGCAAAGGTTGTGTCTGCCGGAAAACCAACCGCAATCAGGCTCTGAGCCAGTTTTTGTTCACCAGATACAAGCATCCGGTTTCCGTGAACATATGCTCCTTTCCCTTTTTCCGCAACAAACATTTCATCACGGGAAGGGTCGTAGATCACGCCGACAATGACTTCACCATTGTGAGCCAATGCAATGGACACCGAATAAAACGGGAATCCGTGTACAAAGTTCGTCGTTCCATCCACAGGATCAACAATCCACAGGTACTCTTCTTCCTCGGCCTCTTTCAGTGCTTTTGCCGAAGCTTCCGGTCCCGGTTCGACGCCTTCTTCACCCAGAATGGCATGGTGGGGAAAATGCGTGAGAATCAGGCGGCGGATCATCTGCTCCGCTCCTTTATCCACTTCGGTCACCAGATCTTGGGGTGAATATTTGGTGCCAAGTTCAGCTACCGTCCCAAGACGGCTTTTGATCCATTCGCCAGCTTTGGAAGCTGCATTAATGGCAACGGCAGTATAGCTTTTGCTTGTCACGACATAAGGTGTCTTTTCCTTCTCATTCAAAGCGTTCACTCTACTTTCTATATCAATCTACGAAAAGTTGAAATACTTGTTAAAAGTATACGCCCCACAGGTCGTAAAGTTTCTCGTTGCCCAGGCCCCTTTTGGCACTACGGATGAATGATGACGGTAGACTCGTCCACCCACTCCACACCCTCTTCGTGATAGAATGCCAGCTTCTGCATCAGTTGCACAAGAGCCTCATCCTTGCGTTTCGCCTCAATCATCACGTCAAGCCTCGGGGTATCTGCCGCGATATGACGCAAGAAGTCGAGCACAGGCTCTACCTCCACACCATCGGCATGACCTCGCAGATCCTTCTCACTCTTTGGACTGGAGACATGGATTTTGGGTGGCAATGGCTGATCAGCCGGTGAATCTGCCTGCGCGAGCGGTGAATCCCAGGTTTTCAGGATATCAGGCCACAGATCCCATGCCTGTTCTCCTTCGTTGTTCACCCACTGGTGATGGATATCCAGTACCATGGGCAATCCCAAGTGCTGGCACACGGCTAGTGTCTCAGGCGCATTGAACGTTTTGTCATCATTTTCGAGTGTGAGCCGCTCCTGGATGTCCCGATCCAGCTTCAAAAAGTTTTCTTCAAAACGAAGCGCTGCCGAAGGCTTGTCCCCGTATGCACCACCAATATGTATATTGTTCTTGGCAGTGGCATTCAGCCCCATGGCATCCAGCATCCGAACATGATGACGAAGGTCGCGAATCGAGTTGTGCAGAACTTGCTCGCGGGGGGTACTAAGTACGGTAAAATGATCCGGATGAAAGGACACACGCATATGATTTTCCTTCACAAATTCGCCAATGGCCGCAAAGTCCTGCTTCAGTGCCGGGAACGGGTCCCAGTCATTCAGGTCCTCGTGTGTTGCCAGTGGAATCAATTTGGAAGAGAAGCGATATACATGAATATGGCTACCCTTGTTGTGCCTGAGCAAACGTAATGTATTGTGCAGGTTCTCGGCTGCAATCCGTTCAAGCTTGCGGATCGCTGCTTCCCTGTCATCGATTTTGTTAAAACTCGACATGGTCATGGTCCGGGAAGGCGAGGCGTTCTCTATAAGCACGGACATTGCCACGTAACCAAAGCGTACGAGCATGAATCTCTTCCTCTCTATTAGGGCGGAGAACCCGCACGGCATATTCAGCCGTCAGGATGTACCGTCACTGTATATAACCAAGTTTTACCCTAAAAGAGTGACCATAATCGTATTCTGGCAAATCAGTCCTTCCGACCCGCACTTACAGTCAACAACTACTCCTGTGCTTGCTCCCCAAAGAACATCTCATCCGCAAGGGCAGTCTGAATGCGTGATTCTTCCTCAGTCAACTTGCGGATGAGTTGCATCTCCACCTCGGTAACCTCTTGCCCCTGGAAGTTGATCTCTGCAATGGAAACCACGATCTTGACGATGGCCACAGCCACGTTATCCGGTGTGTATGCAATCACTTTCTGGCCGGTAGGAAATACCCGGAAGCCCTGTTTGACCATTTTGCCGCGTCCGTATTCAAGCAGTTCGAACAGCTCCTGCTCATTCTTGAACTTGCATACGGAATTGAATTCAGTCTGAAATCCCATGCATATCCCTCCTGATCTTGTGGTCGCAGGCTACGCCTGTACGCCGTTCTCGTAATTCAGTGCCTGCTTGCGGTTGTAACGCTCCAGTGCCAGCTCAATCATGCGATCCAGCAGTTCGGCATACGATACACCTGTCTCACGCCAAAGAAGTGGATACATGCTGTATGGTGTGAAACCAGGCATGGTGTTGACTTCATTAATAAGCAATGCGCCGTCATTTTTCCGAATGAAGAAGTCGGCACGTGAAATACCGTTACCTTCAATCGCACGGAACGCCTGCAAAGCTGCCTCGCGAATGCGATCTGCGGCCTCTGGGTCCAGTGGAGCTGGAATCAGCATCTGTGATTGACCATCAATATACTTGGCTGCATAGTCATAATACTCCCCGGATGATACGATCTCGCCTGGAACGGAAGCCATGGGCTCGTCATTGCCGAGGACGCTGACCTCAACTTCGCGGGCTTCAACGAACTCCTCTATGACAACCTTCGTATCATACCGAAGTGCGAACTCGACAGCTGTCTTCAGCTCATCGCGGTTACGTGCTTTGGAGATGCCTACACTGGAGCCCAGATTCGCCGGTTTGATAAAACAAGGATACCCCAGCTGATCTTCGACCTGTACGATCATTTCGTGCTCTGTCTGCTTCCATTGTGTCGCGTTAAAATACGTAAAGGCACATTGGTCAATGCCGGCCTGTGCAAACAGCTTTTTCATGACCACTTTGTCCATGCCGCCAGCCGAAGCCAGTACACCTGCACCTACATATGGCATATCCGCCATCTCGAACATGCCCTGAATGGTGCCATCCTCTCCAAACGTACCGTGCAGCAGAGGGAACATCACGTCCAGCGCTTCTGCTCCGCCATACAAACGGCCAAACAGGGCGTTCAGCGCATCCTGCGTTCCACCCGCCGATTGCTCCAGCTTCAGATCTTCAATCTGCGCGAACGGCGCATGCATGACAGGTCCTTTTTTCCACGTCCCCTGCTTGGAGATATAAAAAGGAACCAGTTCATACTTTTCATAATCAAATGCGTTTGTTACAGCAAACGCCGTTTGCAGCGACACCTCATGCTCGCCTGATTTTCCGCCGTACACGACGCCTACTTTTAATTTATCCATACTCATGTGTACCCTCCGATTATCTGTGCCTGATGCTGTCATGTTTGCATGCTCAACACCCTTGTTATTCTGCTTGCGTTATCTGATCTTATTTTACACGGAACTGAATGTCTGCGTCACCGCATCCCGAAAATCTTTCGTCATCAAAACTCATCTGCAATATGAAAAAGCCGGTATACCGTCCGCTCCGTCCAAGCGTAAGAATCCCGGTAATCCCAAAATCGGTGACGGCTGCTAACCGTATGTGCGTTAACAAGCGGCATGCCGCCCGCATCAAACGCGGTCACAACGGTGCTGTGCTGAAATCGTCCATCTCCATCCCAATCGTAGAGAATAACATCGCCGAGCATCAGCTGCTCAGGACGCTCCACTTCTGTCGCGGTCAGACCCCAGCTGCTGCCTGACAAATAACGCTCCAGACTGTTGGAAACTGCCCAACTGTAACTCCACATTTCGGAGCCGTTCACATACCCTTTATACCACCAGCCGGCTTCTCTCCTACCAGTATAGTGGATGGGTGCGCCCCCTGCAAAGAGACATTGGGACACGTAATTGGTACAATCCACATCAAATTCCTCAAATGCCGGATTCCCCGCATTCCACCACCGATCTGCATAGGCAACTGCCAGATCTCTGCGATATGACTGTTGCCGTGAACTTCTTCCTTGACCCAGCACTTCCCGATTCAGCAACGGCCGATTCATCGCCTGTACAAAATCAGCTTGTTGAAACGGACGTCCTTCCCCAGCAGGGCGACGCTCCGGCACTTCTCGCTCGACCCGTCCAATGATCCATCCACCACTCTGCCGCAGAAAGGTTAACCGCTCCCGCTCAATCCGGTCCTCCCGGTGAGTGATCCCGCTCTTCTCGTAGAACAGTCTGCTGTACAATTGTACATCCACCACCGCTTCTTCCTGGCCATCCATAAGCGTGCGCACAAGCTTGGCGCTGGTCTCGCTGCGAAGAGGCACGGCGCGCCGCTTACGATACCATTCGTCCAGCCTTGCCATACGCTCTCCCCGTTCCACCACGAAGTCAGGATCGGTAACGATCCGTTCGCTGGTCTGTGGACGGTAGTCGATCTCACAGCGATTGTACTGGTTCACGTAAGTATATAAGGCACTCTTCCATTCCCGTTCCAAGCCTATGTCCCCCTTTGGCATGAGTTCTGTCTGGAATATTTCATTGCGTATATAAACTCCTACTATTCATATGAAAGGGTCTTCGGTTGTATGTACACGGCTCAGGAGGGAGATCCGAAATTCGGCAAATACAGGTACACAAGATATCTTATTCCTGCTCGCTTCACGAAAACGCCTTCATCGGTCCAAAAGCTTGCTTGATCAGGCAAAAAGACCTTTACGTACGGAGGTGAAAACGGTATACTTAAAACTAAAGTTATGATTATGAAATTACGTTTCATCTGATGAAACTGACGAACAAGAACACGGAACGATGAAGGCCTGTTCTTCACCTAAATGAACGTTTTCTTCATCTCACCGACACATCCCAAGGAGGTACATGTATGTCAGCAAAGAATCATTTCTCCGCCGCTCGCAGTCTTGAGGTTGGAGGCAAGTCTTACCGCTACTACAGTCTCGATGCTCTTCAGGAAAACGGCCACGGCGATCTTTCCAGGCTTCCTTTCTCCATTAAAGTGTTGCTTGAAGCAGCAATTCGTCAATTCGACGGACGTGCCATCACCGAAGAACATGTAAAACAACTGACCGGCTGGGCAGATGGCCGTGACAATAACAAGGAAATTCCATTCATCCCTGCACGTATCGTTCTGCAGGATTTCACCGGTGTACCGGTTGTCGTTGACCTCGCTGCAATGCGTGATACTGTGAAAAAAGCAGGTGGCGATCCAAAACAGATCAACCCGCTCGTACCGGTCGATCTCGTTATCGACCACTCCGTTATGGTTGATGCTTTTGGTACCAACGATGCACTTGATTACAATATCAAAGTTGAGTTCGAGCGTAATGAAGAGCGTTACCGCTTCTTGCGTTGGGCGCAAACGGCATTCAACAACTTCCGTGCAGTTCCACCATCCACAGGGATCGTTCACCAGGTTAACCTGGAGTATCTGGCTTCCGTGGCAGCAACAAAAACTGTTGACGGCGAGACCGTTGTATTCCCGGATTCCCTCGTAGGCACAGACTCCCACACCACCATGATCAACGGACTTGGCGTTGTTGGTTGGGGTGTTGGTGGAATCGAGGCCGAAGCAGGTATGCTGGGCCAACCGCTTTATTTTGTTACACCGGACGTTATCGGTTTCAAACTGACAGGCAGCCTGAGTGAAGGCGCAACAGCAACGGATCTGGCACTGACCGTTACCCAATTGCTTCGTAAAAAAGGCGTTGTTGGTAAATTCGTAGAGTTCTACGGACCAGGTCTTGCCAACATCGGTCTGGCTGACCGTGCAACAGTAGCCAACATGGCACCAGAATATGGCGCTACCATCGGTTTCTTCCCTGTTGATAGTGAAACGTTGAACTATTTGCGTAACACTGGCCGTCCTGACGAGCAAGTAGAGTTGGTTGAAGCTTATTACAAAGCTCAAGGCATGTTCCGTACTTCCAGCACCGTTGACCCTGAATTCACAGATGTGATTGAACTGGATCTCGGCTCTGTTGTACCAAGTCTTGCCGGACCAAAACGTCCACAGGATCGCATCGAGCTGACACAAATGAAAGAAAGCTTCAACAGCATCATTCGCACACCTGTAGATAAAGGCGGCTACGGTCTGAGCGATGAGAAAATCGAACAATCCGTACCTGTGAAACACCCGAACGGTTCCACCAGTGAACTGAAAGCAGGCGCTGTTGTGATCGCGGCGATCACAAGTTGTACGAATACTTCGAATCCAAGTGTTATGGTTGGAGCGGGACTACTGGCGAAAAAAGCAGTTGAACGCGGCCTGACCAAACCAGGATATGTGAAAAGCAGTCTGACACCAGGTTCCCTTGTTGTTACCGAGTACCTGGAAAAAGCAGGCCTGATCACGTACCTCGACCAACTCGGATTCAACGTTGCCGGCTACGGTTGTGCAACATGCATCGGTAACTCCGGCCCACTGCCGGATGAAGTGAGCGAAGCTATTGCTGAGAACGATATGACCGTAGCGGCTGTATTGTCCGGTAACCGTAACTTCGAAGGCCGTGTACACGCACAGGTTAAAGCCAACTATCTGGCATCACCACCACTCGTTGTGGCATATGCACTTGCAGGTACTGTGAATATTGACTTTGAAACCGATCCAATCGGTTATGATACGAACAATGAGCCTGTATTCCTGAAAGACCTCTGGCCTAGCTCCGAGGAAATCAAGGATACCATCGCTAGTTCCCTGAACGCTCAGATGTTCCGCAACAAGTATGAGAACGTATTTACAGCCAACGAGCGTTGGAATGCGATCTCTGTACCGGAAGGCGAATTGTACGAGTGGGACCCGAACTCCACGTACATTCAGAATCCTCCGTTCTTCCAGGAGCTTGGCGACAAGTTGAACGATATCGCAGATATCCGTTCTGCACGCGTTATGGCATTGCTTGCGGATTCCGTAACAACGGATCACATCTCGCCAGCAGGTAATATTGCACCATCCAGCCCGGCTGGACTTTACTTGAAAGAGCATGGCGTAGAGCGCAAAGACTTCAACTCCTACGGTTCACGTCGTGGTAACCATGAAGTCATGATGCGTGGTACGTTTGCCAACATTCGTATTCGTAACCAGGTAGCTCCGGGTACTGAGGGCGGTATCACGAAGTACCTGCCAACGGACGAAGAAATGTCCATCTACGATGCTTCCATGAAGTATCAGGATGAAGGACAGAACCTGATCGTTATCGCTGGTAAAGAGTATGGTACAGGAAGCTCCCGTGACTGGGCGGCAAAAGGAACATTCTTGCTCGGCGTCAAAGCCGTTATCGCAGAAAGCTTCGAGCGTATCCACCGCAGCAACCTGGTGGGCATGGGTGTAATGCCACTGCAATTCCAGGAAGGTCATGGCTGGTCCAGCCTTGGTCTGAACGGACGTGAAACGTATGACATTACTGGCCTCAGCAATGATGTGAAGCCAGGACAAGAGTTAAAAGTTACCGTAACTCGTGAAGACGGTACACAGTTCGACTTCCCTGTTATCGCTCGTCTGGACAGCATGGTTGACGTGGATTACTACCATAACGGCGGTATCCTGCAAACTGTATTGCGTCAAATGATGAAAAAAGCTTAATTACATCAATATTTAATGTGATGAAGTTATACCAAAAAGCTCCCCATCACGTGCGATCTGCACGTGGTGGGGAGCTTTTTTGGCTTTGCTTTTTATAATCGGTATACTTTTAAAAATCAATTTTCAAGGCCAACTGCCTTTTAATGCCCAATGTGATGTGAGGCTTGATCTAACAGTTGAATCGTGCCCATGATCAGAAACAAACACGACAGAGCAATTAACGAGCCTCCGACCCATCTCGACATGATCACTCGCTCCGTAATCTGTTTTTCCGAAGCATCCGTTACCTTGTGTGGATACACGAGAAACGTTAGCCCTGCGCTAATGAACAGTACAGCCATTATAATCAAGTCCTTCTCCTCCTTACACGTGACTTTCCTTAGAATTTAACTTTTTCGTCGTCACGTGGGATTCTCCTCCCACCAACACCTTTTTCAGACCTATAGCCATAGTGAAAACAACATATCCAATCAAGCCGCCGAGTGTATTAAGCATCAGATCATCCACATCAAATATGCCCATGCCAGTCACTAACTGTGTCACTTCATAGCCCAGACTGAGCAGCAGAGACAGTAAGAGTACCTTTACTCCAGAGAATAACTTGTTGCCCGTCAACACAGGAATGAAGATGCCTAGCGGGATAAAGGCCAGTATATTGCCTGCCAGATGGATTGCGGTGCCCGGACGATGTAACGACAAGCTGTTCCAGTCTCGTGAGATTTCCTGGAATGGTGTCAGGTTCACGGTTCGCTTATGTATCAGATCCGGTTGTTGCAAGAACGCCATCAGTCGATCCTTCACGATGCCAAAATCGACCGGGCTTCCTTTAAACAGAATCAGCTTAGTCAGCAGATATAAATAGATAATGAAAACGGCAATCCAAAGGATGTAATGTTTGCTTTTCTTCTGGTTGTTGTGCTTCATGTTGTTTTGCCTCCCTTGTGTTGCCCTGTTATTTCTTTACGGTGACAATAACGCCATCCTTGTTATCCCCCGATATTTCAGTTTGGCCTTGCTCAGGTATGTAAACGGTTGTGTCTCGGGTGGCTCGATAATAGCGGATATGATACTCCTCACCCTCTACTTCCACAGTAATGTTCTCTTTCTCTTTAAGCATATCGAGATACTCTTCAAGTACCAGATTATTCTTATACATGACAGCACTGTGCGGCAGCCCTACATATCGAAAGTGCCATGGTTCATACTGAATACCGGTGATGCGCACTTTATCCTTTGGGTAACGTAAAATAAATCCGTATTTCCATGCATTCTTCTCCAGCCATGCACCCTCTGGTGCTTCATTCATGGCACCCAGGCTGGAGCCAATATCCAGGGATAACCCGAGATTGTGCTCACTGTGACCCGCAGGAAGTGCATAGTCTGAACCCTTTTCCCGATATAACTCGTCCTGCTTCGTAAAATCCCTGTACCCGCTGCTGACGAGAAAATATCTGACTCCCTCTTCGCCTGCTGCTTCAACCATCCTCTGAAATTCCTGCGCTACCTGTCGTGATAACATGATTTTCTGATCCAGTATTCCATATCCACGAAGCAGATCATCCTCATGTGCCACATATACAATATCGGATTTAACTCCTTCCGGGTGAACGGGGTATTGCTTATCAACTAGTAACAAGTTGCCCTTATGTACCTGGTCCTGAATGTTTCCGGTGACGGATACGGTATAACCTGCGGGATTTTCACGCGTATTCTGGATCTCGATGGGCAATTCATCCTTCTGCTGAATCCATCCCGGTGATTGCGTAACGATATATCCGATCAAAATGATACATATCAAAAAGCCCCACTTTTTCATGCTTGTTCCTCCTTTTACCTCATACATCAAGGATAGACAACACAAGTTAAAGAAAAAGCAGGGCAATTTTAAAGTTTTTCTTAAATTTGACGTCAACCTTATTGGAATACGGGCAAACGAACTTCGAATAACGTCCGTACCACGTCGCTCTGGGCCGAGATCGTACCATCATGCTGCTCCACAATATTGCGAGCGATAAACAGTCCGAGGCCTGTCCCACCCTCCTGAGGTGTCCTGGCACGATCTCCGGTGTAATACATATCGAAGATATGTGGCAACTCCTCCGGACGGATATGTCCACCATAGTTAATCACCTGAATGATGACCTGTTCTGCATCCCGATATCCATTAATATCTACGTACATGCCATCCTTGCCATGCCGTGCAGCGTTAATCAGCAGATTCTCGAACACACGAGCCAGCAGCTCGCCATCACCGGAGACCGTAAGATCAGTGTCTATTTTTAGTCGGACGACTAGTTGGTTCTTTTCAAATACAGGATAGAGCTCTTCGTTCATCTGTTTTAGCAGTTCGCTAAGATCCAGCTGTGTCTTGTTTATAGGCAACATGCCATAGTTCATACGAGTAATTTCGAACAAATCATCAATCAGCTTCTCCAGACGCTGTGATTTGGTGAATGCAATCGACGTAAAGTGCCGCACCTGCTCCTCCGTCAACTGATCATCCTTCATGAGCAGATCCAAATATCCAAGCACAGACGTCAGCGGTGTTCGCAGATCATGCGCCAGATTGACGACAAGCTGGTCCTTACTATTTTCAGCAAAATCCCCTCGTTCTACCGCTTCCTTTAACTTCTCACTTGCCAGGTTCACATCCTCCGCAATCGTACCTAACTCGTCCTTCGAGGAGATCTGCACACGATGCTGAAAGTCTCCATTGGCCAAATGTCTGATCCCTGTAGAAATGTCCTTGAAATACGTCGCGTAGGGCTTGGTAAACCAGAAGAAAAATAGAATGGCCAATGGGATAAATAAGATCATGAAGAAATAGATATCCCCGATACTTCTCATAAAATGACGATATTCAGCAAGCTGATCTTCTGCACGAACACCCGAATAATAGGCTTGTAAAAGCTTATAAATCCCATAGGTAATTGCGCCAGAGGCAAGCATGCTTAACCCCAACAACATAATCATGGTTGTGCGAAAACTTCTTCTTTTAGTCATTAAACGTGTACCCCACACCCCAGATCGTTTTGATAAACTTGTTCTTGTTCACATCTTCTCCCAGCTTTTTGCGCAGGGTTCGAATGTGGACCATCACGGTATTCCCACTCTCATAATAGGCTTCTCCCCATACCTGTTCAAAAATGTTTTCTGCACTGAACACCTGCTTGGGGTGGCTCGCGAGCAGATACAAGATGTCGAATTCCTTCGGTGTTAGTTCCACTGATTTGCCGTAGAGTGTAACGCGATGTTGATCTGGCGTGATGATGAGCCCACCCTTCTCCAGAATGGACCTCTGAACAGGCGCAGACTGGCTGAATTGCAGCGAACGACGCAACTGGGAGTTGACCCTGGCAACAAGCTCCATCGGATTGAATGGTTTGGTCATATAATCGTCCGCACCCATCACGAGTCCCGTAATTTTGTCCATATCTGACGTTTTGGCACTCAGGAAAATGATTGGTAAATGATGCTGCTCCCGAATTTTACGGGTCACCTCATACCCATCCATACCAGGCATCATAATGTCCAGAATCGCCAAATCTATCGCTTGGGTCTGAACAGCTTGAACCGCCGCCTTCCCGTCAAAGGCCTTGATGGTGTGATATCCTTCTTTTTGTAAATGTAAAGCAACCAGATCAGCGATCTCAACTTCATCGTCTGCGATCAGAATCGTAATTCGCTTCATTGCTTATTCCACTCCTATGTGTGATGCTGGGCATTATAACATATTTGAATCCAACAGATAAACCAATGAAAGGAATACATACATATGAAACTGGAGCGTTTATTAGCCATCGTGGTGCTGTTAATCAATCGTGGACGGGTACAAGCCAAAGACTTGGCAGATATGTTCGAAGTATCGATTCGGACCATCTATCGGGATATCGATACATTGGGTCAAGCAGGCATCCCGGTGGTGACGTATCAGGGGGCAAGCGGCGGGATTGGTCTGGCAGAAGGCTACCGGCTGGATCGAAACGTGTTAACAGATAAGGACCTTGCTTCCATCGTCACTGCACTGCGCAGTGTATCCACTTCCCATGCCAATGCGGCGCGTGAGCTTCTGGTGGAAAAACTCAGCAGTATCGTACCTGAATCCAAAAATGACGATTTTCAGGCCAATACCAATCGATTCATCGTGGATTATTCAACCTGGACGCATCCCGAAGCGCTGAAAATCAAGCTTGAACTTATCGAACAGGGTATGGATCAATTACGACCCGTAACCTTTACCTACTGCAGTGCGGAAGGTATCCAGACTCACCGCACTGCCGATCCTCATACCATCGTACTTAAGAAACATTCCTGGTACCTGTATGCTTTTTGCCACGAGCGGAATCAATTTCGCATGTTCAAGCTTGTGCGCATGCAGGATGTCACGCTTGCTAATGAGCACTTCGAGCGTAAAGTCATTAACCCCCAGGACAGACCCTGGCAGCAGGAATGGACCCGCCCGGACAATCAAGCTAGGTTAACCTTGAAATTCCATCCTCGCGTCCGTCATATTGCGGAAGAATGGTTCGGGATCGAGAACGTCATCCCTGATGGGACTGGGTATTACATCAGCCAGGTTGCTTTTCCCGAGGATGGCTGGTTATATGGATTCATTCTGGGCTTCGGCGCGGACGTTGAAGTATTGGAACCTCAGCATATTCGGGATGAAATCTGCCGTATCGCGGAGCAAATTGTACAAAATTATATACCTCCGCCTCAAACCTGACAGACAGCTGTCCAGTTCCTCCTCGTATACTTCAGATATATTCAATCTGTACATATATGAGGAGGAACTGATCATGAACGTCACTGTATGTCAAAGCTGCGGCATGCCGCTCACAACCCCTGCCCAATTCGGAACGGAAGCAGATGGAAGCACAACCCGTGAGTACTGTATCTATTGTTACAAAGAGGGCAAGTTTGAGCAGCCCGGTATGTCACTTGAAGGCATGACGGAGATGTGCACTGCCATTCTGAAGGACGAAGGCATGGATGAGGAATCCGCTCGTTCGATGCTGCGTAACCAGCTTCCTTTTTTGAAACGTTGGCGCACAAATACAACGGATCAACATACAGAATCTCTCGCTGAAAACCCTACTGCTTCCGCTAATCTTGGTCAGGTAACAACAGATCATTCGTTCTCTGCCCAGCCCGTTCGTTATGTCACGCTCCCCGGCAAACGTCTTGCCGGCGTATCCGCCCGCACAACCAATGCCATTGAGATCAGTGGCAAAGGCTGTATTCAGGGACTCTGGAACAATTATTTTTCCTCAGAGCACCTTCCTGCACCTGAAGCCGTCCGCTATGGCTCTTACACGGATTACACCGATGGCATAACCGGTGAATACACCATACTGGTAGGGCATGAGGTCAGTCCGAACGAATCATTGCCTGAAGGATTGGACGACATTTTACTCCCTCCTGCAACTTACGCCGTATTCACTTCCAGAAAAGGACCGATGGCAGAGGTTGTTGGCGAAGCTTGGGGAGCCGTGTGGGCATGGGAGAAGCAAAGTGATCGTACGTTCACCGGGGATTTTGAGTTGTATGATGAACGCAGCCTGAATCCCGAAAGTGTACAAGTGGATATATACATCGCTGTTCACCAAAGTAGATAAAACCAACACGATACCACCTCAGACCGGATCAAAGTTTCCTCGTATCCTTATGTATATCAGACAAGCTGCCGAGTTCACTCGGCAGTTTTTTTGATGTTCATCCCATGATACAACCGCCTATAGTACCAAGTTAGTTAGCATGTAACCTACCTATTCAACCAGACAATATGCCTCATAAGCGGGTACCATTGACTTCCTTAAAATTGGGACTATTCACATAACAACCGATTCGATCCTCCCATATCAAACCTTTCATATCAGGTCCTTTACTCCTGAATTTCCCTAAAAACGTTTACATCTCCTTAAAACCGGGTAAAATCACTACAATCCAATTGGAATTACATTCTAAAGTCATCTATTTCGTCTAACAAGTCACATGTACCTATATGCGCACCTGGCATGGTAACCAGTCGAAATACATAATTCACAAAAAAACGCATCAAAGGAGGAACCAAGATGATCCGCATGCCTATTCAGCAAATGATCCCGTACCATCACCAATATCCGCGCAACACGGCGACCACTGCTCCTAAAAAGGAGAATGAGAACACTCAAGGTCTATCCTTTCATGAAATTTTACAGCAAAAAATGGCGAAGAAAACTGCTTCTCCTTCCCTTAGATAAAATGAAAGCCGGACGATTGCCTGTCCGGTTATGAACCGTCTTTCCGCAGCTTGGTGGAAGGGCGGTTATTGGCGTTGAGCCTTAAATGACTGTACAGTTCTCAGGCATGTTTCCTATAATGATTTAAATATCTAAGAGATCCATGACATATACGAACTGTAAAAGGGGACTTAGCACATGATCACCATTGGTTGTTTTCACGCTCATTATTCCAACATCGCCTTAATTGAAGAGACGCTTGCTCCTTATGAAGTTGAATTGGTCCATTACGTCGATCCAGGTCTGGATCGTCTTAAACATGACGCTGACTTTTCCGATGTCGTCATTCGCGAGAAGGTAGCCCAGACGCTCCAATGGATCGCTGAGTGTCATGCCGATGCCATTCTGGTCACGTGTACCCTGTTTGCGACAGTACTGGAGCAGGAAGCCACACAGGTCCCTGTGCCGGTGATCGGCATAGATGATCCGTTATTGCAGGAGATGCGGCGAATACCGGGAGATTACATAATAGCATTCACCAACCCGGCAACCATTGAAGGAACGATGGCACGGGTGAATCAGGCATTACAGCAAGAGGATGAAAATGGGCAACTACACGTTGCCAAGACATCTCAGACGGAAGCGGTGTGCATCCCGGGGACATTTGAGTTGATTATGCGTGGAGATCAGCAAGGGTATCTCGAAGCGGTACGTGAAGGATTACAGCAGATTGCTGAGCAGTATCCGGGTAAAACGGTAGTGGCAGCCCAACTATCTATGGCTCCCGCTGCTGCACAGGTTACAGTAGATCGAAGTATTCCGATCCATAGCCCGCTGGCATTGCTTGCGGCGTATTTGGAGAATAATTTGGGCGTGGCTCGATAGTAGTGGTATCAAATAACTAATTCACACAAAATTTTGTTGTATACTCCTGTGATCTAGTTAAGAGTTAGTAGAATAAATATATGTATGTTTAATTTATTATTTACATAAATACATATTAATCCTAATTTTTTAAAATAATAATTAAATATACATAATTTAGGTGTACAAACCTAGGGGTTTTATGGTAAATTTATATTGTTATAATTTAACAAATTACTCAGAGGGTGAGGTTTTACATTGAAATTATTGCGTTTATCGAAGTTACTGTTGGTTTGCTGTCTATGCCTATTGCTTGTTCCTACCAGTGCTTTCGCTTCTGCAGAGAATAGAACTGTGAAATTGGATATAACTTTATTAAAGCAGGGTATTCCTTATGAAGTAATAGAATCCTGGAGCCCTGAGTTTAAGAAAAGTCTTTCGAAAGAAGATGGATCAATTGAAGTAGTGGCTCATGAAAAAGCCCCAGCACCTGAATTCAACGGAGAGGTTGGACCACTCGGAAATATCAAGGATGATCAATTTGACTATTATATAACCATAGTTCGAACTGATAATGTTAATAATCGTGAGCGGTTTATGGTTGCATTAACAGGAAAGTGGAAATCAATGCCTTTTTGGCGCTTATCTGATGCTTATGGCGCTTCTTTTGATAAAGAAATTTGGAGAGCAGTTCCAGGTTCTGCGTATTATGAAGATAAAGTTAAGTATAGCGGAAACTCTACTTTTACAACTTTAGGAAGTGGACGTAATTTCTCATATACTGGTGAGAATGGTGTTGGATTCAATGCTGATCTCAAAGGGGGCATTATTATAACAGAACAGGTTGCCTCTGCCGTCTTTACAATAGAACATAAAAAGCAAGGAAATCAAAGTGGTCTATCTCAAATACAATCCAATTACTACCACATTAAAGGTACGGGCAGTGTAGGATTGAGTTTTGGAGCTCTAGAGGTTGGCTTCTCAGGCTCGGCTGATAATGATTCCAGAGGTACACTTAAAAATTTTAATTATTAATAAAGTCTTTGTTAAATATATTTATGTAGTATAAGGTAGAATAAAGTATATAAAGTAAAACTCACAAAAGAGAACGATATAAAAATCGTTCTCTTTTACACATTTCACTCAACAGGAGAGGTGAATAAATTAATGCGATTTTTATATATTCTTATCTTATTCCTAGTCGGTATGGGTTCTTCCGCACTTCTACATGCTAGTAATCTTAAACTATCTGATGGCGTGCTATTTGTCATCGCAGGCATCCTATTTCAGATTTGGCGTAAGTTGGATTGAATCCAAAATTTACGGTGAAGCGGGTTTAGCCTTGTCCAAACATTAATCCGTATTTATAATTTAAAGCTACAAAAAACCTTTATCACCTGACTCCCTTAGGAACGTGTCCGATATTCCTCGGCCTTTTCCTGCATGCCCGCTGCTACAGCCTCATTCTCGGACAATCCTTTATCCGCGGCAAAGGCACGAATGTCCTGCGTGATGCGCATGCTACAGAACTTCGGTCCGCACATGGAGCAGAAATGAGCTTCTTTGGCCCCTTCTGCTGGCAGCGTCTCATCATGGTAGGACAGCGCACGTTCAGGGTCCAGTGACAGGTTAAACTGGTCACGCCAGCGGAATTCGAAGCGCGCCTTGGACAATGCATCATCCCGGCGTTGAGCACGTGGATGGCCTTTTGCCAGATCGGCGGCGTGGGCTGCAATCTTGTAGGCGATGACCCCTTCCCGCACATCATCCTTGTTGGGCAGGCCCAAATGTTCTTTTGGTGTAACATAACAGAGCATGGACGTGCCGAACCAGCCAATCATGGCCGCACCAATGGCGGATGTGATGTGGTCGTATCCCGGAGCAATGTCGGTCGTCAGCGGCCCCAGCGTATAGAACGGTGCCTCTTTACATATCTCCATCTGCAAGTCCACATTCTCTTTGATCTTATGCATCGGCACGTGACCCGGCCCTTCGATCATCACCTGCACATCATGCTTCCATGCGATCTGCGTCAGTTCCCCGAGCGTAGCCAGTTCCGCCATCTGAGCTTCGTCATTGGCATCGTAGATACTGCCTGGACGAAGTCCATCTCCCAACGAAAACGCCACATCATACCTTTTCATAATCTCGCAGATTTCTTCAAAATGGGTGTACAAAAAATTCTCCTGATGATGCGCAAGGCACCATGCTGCCATAATGGACCCACCGCGAGACACAATGCCTGTCATCCGCTTGGCGGTCATGGGAATATAACGCAGCAGTACACCTGCGTGGATCGTAAAGTAGTCCACTCCCTGCTCTGCCTGCTCAATGAGCGTATCACGGTACAACTCCCAGGTCAGCGCTTCCGCTTCGCCATTCACCTTCTCCAGCGCTTGATACAGCGGCACCGTACCAATCGGCACAGGTGAATTACGGATGATCCATTCCCGGGTGGTATGAATGTTTTTGCCTGTGGACAGATCCATCACCGTATCCGATCCCCAACGTACCGCCCAGGTCATCTTCTCCACCTCTTCCTCGATGGAGGAAGATACGGCAGAGTTACCTATGTTGGCATTGATCTTCACGTGAAAATGACGACCGATTAACATCGGTTCACTCTCCGGGTGATTGATGTTGGATGGCAGAATCGCACGTCCACTCGCCAGCTCCTGCCTTACAAATTCCGGTTCTACGCCCTCACGAATGGCGGCAAACTCCATCTCTGCCGTAATGACTCCCTGCCTCGCATAATGCATCTGAGTCACACAGCGTCCTGTCTGTGCTCGCAGCGGTTTGCCACGCAATCCAGGGTACTCTTCGGCTCCAGCTCTCTTCCCTCCGGGCTTTAGTCCGTTATCCTCCGGTTTAACCGTACGACCCTGATAAGCTTCAACATCGCCACGCTCTGTGATCCAGCGGGTACGCAGGGCTGGTAGACCTGCACGGATATCGGCATGAAATCCGGGATCGGTCATCGGCCCGCTCGTATCGTAGACACGTAGCGGTTCGTTATGCTCCACCCCTTGGGGAGTATTCGTGTCATGAAGGGCTATCTCACGCTCAGGTACAGCAATGTCGGGCCGTGAGCCCTGAATGTAGACTTTGCGGCTGCCCGGAAAGGGCTGAATCCGTCCGGCCGCTCCTGTTTCTTTTTCCACCTGCTGACCGTTATGTTCCTGCTCCATCGCTTGTTGTCCCGTTTGATTTCCTGTACTCATGTTCGCTTGTCTCCTCCTCAGTGTTCGTCGCTTGTTTGGTTGGTATCGTCATTAGCTTACTTACGTACCTGTCCCAAATCATGCGCAATGCAGAGAAGAAAGAGCGATCCTACGCCAGACCAGGGGAGACACTTTTCATGTACAGTTAACAACAGACGGAGGCTGCCACAGATCATGAATCTATGGTGACTTCTCTCTCATCATACAAGCCCACTTTCGCAGGTTATTGAAAAAAGAAGTCAATGGAGTACGCGCTATATCGCCCGTTCACTGTATATAAAAAAGCCGGTCCCCGAAGGAACCGACTTTTATGTCCATCACCAATAATGCACCTTCAATCAGCTCCTTAACGGAGACTACAAGGGTCACATCATGAGGTGGTTGAGGTCATATCGCCGATTACTTCCCTACGCTGGTATGATCCAGATCAGGTGCAAAGGGTCCGGAATCTCAAGCGATTCCGTCTCAGTCCGGACAATTCGGACTCCCCCAGTAACGTTAGTAAGTTGCGGCTTACATAAGCCGCCGTTCATATTCAATGAAGCTGGCCCCGTAGGGCCGTCCATTACAGAGTAGCGCAACCGGAACATAAAAACAACCTTTATATTCCAAATGATCAAACTCCATTGGAGAAAAAAACTTACATAAACATCAGGATAACATGAGCCCCATCTGCGTAGCAGCATCCTTCAATACAGGTGCGTATTCATGCAATGTCTCCTGCGAGAGTCGACTGACAGGCCCTGAGACCGAGAGCGCAGCTGCAATATTGCCTCTGCGATCCATAATCGGTACAGATACCGCGGCAGCTCCCGGCTCACGTTCCTCATAACTCGTCGCATATCCGTTATCCCGGATATCTCCCATTTGCGCCAAATACACCGCGGGATCAATAAACACCGGCCATTCCGGGCCGTTCATCAGTTCTTCACGATCCTCGTCCGTGGCAAACGCCATCAAAACTTTGCTGGAAGCGCCCACAGACAGCGGGAGTCTAACACCAACGGGGGCGACTCGGCGAATCGCCTGATCACTTTGCACAGCCTGAATCCGTATCCGTTCACTCCCATCACGCAGGTACAGACTCACGGTCTCCCCCAATCGATCTCTCAGTCGCTCCATCGCAGGCAGCAGCAGAATAGCGGGATCATCACTGCGGGACATATGAGCCGACAGTTCCCAGATTCGGATGCCAAGTCGGTACTTCTCTGTTGCTGCATCACGGATCACGAACCCTCGATCCTCCAGCGTAGCCATCAAACGGTGCACTGTACTTTTGTGCAAGCCGATCTGGCTGGCAATTTCGGTGAGTCCCAGATCACTGCGTGTGGTAAAACATAATAATATATCCAGCGCCCGTTCCACAGCCCGGACGGTTAACTTGCGATCTTCCATGGCATAATGCCCTCCTCATGTTTCATCACATGAAACTTGGTTACATAAATTATATGAGAAACGGTCTCATCTGTAAACCAAAAAGAGCCAAAATCAAAATAGGCCAACCTGTAAATTTTTCCTTTTTATAAGACTTAATCCCCTGTAATTTACACACTAAGGTAATGTTACCCATATATCTTAAGAACTATATAACAATTGCGTAACAAATGCCCTCAATCAATTGACTTTGACTATACTGGAACATACGATAAAGATATATTACATTAAGATATCGCTCTGAAGCAGGCTCTGAAATCGACGCAATTCTCTTTTCATGTCGTTGTTATCTTCAACTGAACTTCAAAGGAGGGGCATTCATGTATCCAACATCCCAGAGCGAAGCCCCGCTGCATACAAAAGTGTCCGATCTGCCCTCTTCCCTATCACCGAGGCTGATTCGGTTCAAACATATTATCGTAGCGTTGCTGCTCTCCGTTGTATTTTTTCTACTGTTTTGTTTTATCGCACTGCATGGTTATATCGCATGGGTATTATCCAATCCAACGGTAGCGCCTGTCTTCTCCAATCCGATGCAAGCCAAGAACATGAAGTATGAAGACATCACGTTCCCGGCAGCAGATGGCAGCCGCACGATGCAGGGATGGTATATACCTGCTGATAATGCTGCAAGCAAAACGATTATTTTCAGTCACGGCTATGGTGCCAATCGTGAAGAAACATGGGTACCTATGTATGACCTGGCACACTATGCCCATCAACTTGGGTTCAACGTGGTCATGTTCGATTATGGCTTCGCCTCACAGGTGAACAAAGCTGTAGCCACAGGTGGCAAAGCTGAGTCACAGCAATTGCTGGGTGCCATCCAGTTTGCCAAGCAGCGCGGTGCACAGGAACTGGTTGTCTGGGGTTTCTCCATGGGTGCCGGTACGGCGCTTCAAACTGGACTGATTACACAGGAAGTGGATGCGATGATTCTGGACAGTACGTTCCTGCTTGAGCCGGATACACTGTACCACAACATTCATAACCAGATCGATCTCCCGCGTCAGCCCACACTCGAGATCATGAATCTGTTGTTCCCTGTTCTGAATGGTACCGGATTGCAACAGATCCCGTATCAGGAAGTGAAAAAGGAAGATTATCCGTTCCCGATTTTCTTTATCCATGGTACGGAAGACGAGAAAGCGCCTTACCCGATTGCAGAGCAGCTCGCCGCCAACCAGACCAATCCGTACTCGGATGTATGGATTGTCCAGGATGCGCACCATGAGTTGATCTTCCGGGAGCATCCAAAGGAATATCTGCGCCGTGTCTCAACGTTCCTGAGTCATGTAACGAAGACAAGCAGTGACGATGTGCAGAACACGAATAATGGAGAATAATTAAATTTCAATCATCGAATTTTCCGTTGATTTTTGAGCCCCTCAGGGGCTCTTTTTTTTGCACTCATAGGACAACAGGCTCGCGGAATATACTCTTGGGACGCATAAATAGACAGTCTGCATGTAATGAATTCTGAAGGAGGTTCAATATAGATGAATTGGTATGGATATGGTCACCTGCTGCCTCTGCGGACATTGGAGGAAATCCGTTTCTGGAAAGAGCAGGAGAAAGAACATACACTCGTCATTCGTGCCCTGGTTCCTGATCTGGAGCCCCCATACGTCAAGCTACTGGAGGAATGGGAGGTTACCTTTGCAAACAGCGAGCGAGTAGCCAATCAGCTTTTAAAACAACTATTGCCCGCAACCCATCCGCCTGCTCCCTACATCGTTCGTTGTATCGATCAACTTGTGTTGGCAGCTCGGCAGCAATCGAGAGAGTTCATCAAACAGCTGTATGTTCTTCTGGAACAAAGTGCTGCTGTGCAAGCTGTTCCGCTTGCCAAAGTACTTATTCTACATTTTATCCGCGAATCGGAGTATTTTCTGGGCGTATTGGATACGCTTAGCCAACCTGGTATCTTGCGTGAAACGGATTCGGAGCCGTCACTTTTTCTGGAAAATGCGCTGCATACGTCAGGGTCAGGAAACATCCAACGCCAAGCTTCAGAAGCTCCAACTTCTCCAGAGGGAAATGTAAATGCACCTGCCGCTTCAGCTCAGATCCAATCTGCAACCGTTCAACCGCCTTCTACCGGAACAACACAAGCCACACCCAGCTCTACAGCACCTCCTGTAAAAGAAAAGCCGGTTCCCATCGGAGGACACACACTGCCGCCTCTCCCCTATGCGTACAATGCGCTGGAGCCACATATTGATGAGCTGACGATGCGTATCCATCATGACAAACACCATCAATCTTATGTGGACGGACTAAATGTAGCAGAGAAAAAGCTGGCGGAATCGCGAAAAAAGAACAACTTTGAACTCATCAAACATTGGGAACGCGAACTCGCCTTTAACGGGGCAGGCCACTACCTGCATACGATCTTCTGGACCATTATGAATCCTGCTGGAGGCGGTAAACCTTCCGGTATGCTCGCAGAACAGATCAAACGGGATTTCGGAAGTTATGAGGCGTTTAAAAATCAATTCACAGAAGCTGCGAACAAAGTGGAAGGCAGTGGTTGGGCGATGCTTGTCTGGAGCCCGAGAGCACACCGTTTGGAGATTTTGCAGGCGGAAAAACACCAGAACCTGTCCCAGTCCGATATCGTACCGCTCCTGCCACTGGATGTGTGGGAACACGCCTACTATCTGAAACATCAAAACGAACGTAAAAAGTATATCGAGGATTGGTGGAATGTCGTCTACTGGCCGGCTGTAGCTGAACGGTACGAAACAGCACGCAAGTTGTTGTGGCCGCCTTATTAAGCTTGAGCTTAGATGGATGAGAGAAAAAAGAGATACCTCCAGCCGAATGACTGAAAGATATCTCTTTTTGATGTAACTTTGATATTAACAATATCCGTATTATTGACTGATCGATGCCGCTTCAATCGCTTTATAAGCCCAATGTGTATCAGGCACATCCGACCACTGTCTTGCTACATTTGTTGTAGATTCAAGACCGATCAATTTATTGAGCATCGTGACGGCTTCAGCGCGAGTTACAAGCTGACCTGGACGGAAGGTACCATCCGCATACCCTGTAACCACTCCTACCGCATTCAATTGAGCTATCGCTTGCTGCGCCCAATGATTGTTCAGATCATTAAATGTATTCGTTGCATCGGCTGCTTGCTCAGCACTCAGTAAGTGCTGTAATACGCTGGCCAATTCGCCTCGAGTCATTGCTTGATCTGGCTTAAAGCTGCCGTTTGTATAGCCTTTAACATAACCGGATTGAGCAGCGGCCGCAATTGCCGATTGTGCCCAGTGAGTAGATTTCACGTCTTTAAATGTGTGATTTCCTTCCGTTGTTGACGTGCCGCCCAGAACACGAGTGATCAACGTAGCCATCTCCGCACGGGATACGGAGCGTTCCGGTCTGAAACTGCCATCAACGTACCCTTGAATATAAGGCCGTGCATTCAAAGTGTTGTGTGTCCAGTCCTTAACTTTGACAATGGAGAATGTACTGAACTGGTCTACTTCGATCTCGACTCCTTGTTGATTATTACTGTCTAGGTTAACCAGCTTGCCATGAACAAGTTCTTTAGTTCCGTTACTGTGTTCAATGTACACACCGAGTTCTTCTGACTTCACACCTACGAGTTGATTAGCTCCAATGGGTAATACGAGCGTTACTGGACGACTCTGCAAATTGGTTTGGATGGTCATTGGACGGCCGAGAATCTGGATATCCTGTGTACCTGCAAATTGTATAATCGACTCATTAGACTGTGCTCTCGTTTGAATATCTGCACGTTCAGCCTCTTTTTTGACGGGTACGAGGCGGAAGTAGATATCATCTGTACGATCTTTTAGAGAGCTGGCTGGAATCGTGATACGTACGTTAGGATTAGAAATAATCAGGTTCACACCTTGCTCAGCCAACAGCGCAGACGATCCTGAAGAAAGAGTCAGGTCCCATTGCGATACTTCGTCCTTTGCATCCGGAATAAGAATAACTGCTGTGCTGGAACCCGTCTGCTTCAACTGATCGATGATTAATTGTGCTT
Source organism: Paenibacillus sp. CF095 (assembly GCF_900101225.1). NCBI lineage: Bacteria > Bacillati > Bacillota > Bacilli > Caryophanales > Paenibacillaceae > Paenibacillus > Paenibacillus sp. CF095. The sequence continues at coordinate 52,532 of NZ_FMZN01000009.1, read as the reverse complement.
TACTCTGATTGAGCTGAAGCTCATCTCTGACTGTACCATCCGTTCCCCGAGTACGACTGATCTCCAATGAAGCTATAGTAGAAGCTTGATCTCCATTCTCCACGTCCACCTTAATAACTTCTTTCTGCGGCGCAGGAGAAGTTACTGCAGGTGCAGAAGGCGAAGGTGTTGATGGTGCAGGAGTAACAATACCCCCACCTCCGTTACCCGGTGTTTCCGGGTTCGATGTATCTGCTTCAATCGTAACAACATTGGAAACTCCATATTCTGATAAGCCACCTTGATAATGTGCTTTAACAGCAAATATATACTTTCCACCTTCTCTGAGATCCCTAATCTCCCAGTGATCAGCCAGAACGGACGAAGAAACTAGAATCCATTGGGAAGAGTCATCAGGAGGTGATGTCCCTTCGTACATGTATACCGAGGCTATACCGTTAGAGAGATTATCCCATGACAAAGTAACCTGTTTCCCGCTTTTGGTTGCCACTACATGCTGTGGTACAGGGAAATCAGGATCGGGATCCGTACCGCCTCCACCTGAATTCTCCCCTTGCGGAATCACAACGTTTGATGGAACATAATTCGAATTCATACTTTCGGAAGCATAAGATCTGACCGCAAATACATAGGATTCCCCGTTTGTTAAACCAGTGATTGCTTGTTCATTTGTGAGCAATTCGGTTACATTGATCCACAGATCCGGATCTTCGGGCGCTTCCGTCCCCTTATACATATACACATAATAATTAAGCTCAGGATCACCAGTCCAATGAATGGTAGCTTGACCATCACCTGCTGTGGCCGATACCTCTTCTGGAAGAGGAGTTAAATTATTTAGAGTTGCATATATCCATGATCCCATGTCTACAAGTTGTCCATTCGTATCTTCAACCGCCATGTATAATCGGTAATAGATGTTGCCAATTAGTCCTTTTGACAGGAAAGACATTTCTTCATTCGCATCCAAGTCAATATAGGATTGTTTGTTAACAGCGTTTAATTTGGTAGTCTCTTTTGTCTGTTGATCGGCAAACATGTCCCATTCATCATTATCAAAGTAAAATCGGCCTGCCTTATTCAGTTTCACTGTAATTTTAGATGTTGTTTGAGTAACTAATCCGTGCTTTGGATAACCTTCTGCAAAGTTGATTGTAGGATCAGGATGTGGTGGATTCGGTGTATTCCCCATTTTGGAGGAACGTAGTACCGGATATCCATCATTGATTCCTTGCCGGAACGTCCATACTTCAACAAAATCCCACGCATTGTAGCTGGACTGTTGTTTCATCTGTTCGGTAGGAATTCCATTTCCGTTGTTAGCCTGTCCCTGCTGATGGAGGGAACTTTTGATCAAATCATAATAAATATTAGAAAAATTCACTTGGGCTTCTGGATCAACCAGAGAACCTACGACTGACCCTATCGTTTGCTCATCAATCATCAATGATGTATCATCAGGATCTCCAATGGCAAAAGAAGCAGCAACATAATTATTTCTGATATTTATTTGTGCTTCATCATCTGATCTGCGAACTTTTTTAACTTCACCAATCAGACCTCCAATAGCTTCAGCAGCATATTCGTTTTCCCCTGATGCAACAGAATTAACATAACCAACTACGTAGTTATCCGTAATTGCTTGATCTTGCTCAAAATTAAGTTGACCAATAAGACCACCTACCTGGTAGTTTCCAGTCACTCGCCCCGATCCATAACTCTGATGAATTGATGTGCCATTCGACTCTCCAATTAGTCCACCTATAACCTCATAACCATTTACCTCGCCTTCAGTAGCATTTCTAAGGATAGTGTCTCTATTACTTTCGCCAATTAGTCCACCAAGAGAATCGCCTTCCTCACCTGAGGCGACTACTGTGACATTAGTGCTGTTATCTAAATACGTGCTATCGTCTGATAATCCTGTAATCCCTCCCACTCTTATATTCCCTTTAATATCTCCACTTAAATGGACGCCTTCAATGATTGAATTTGCAATATCTCCTGCAAGGCCGCCTACGCGAGCATTTCCCACGAACGAAACATCTTTTAATATGAGATTTTTTACCTCTGCATCTCTTAATCCATAGAACAATCCAACATAGTCCTGATTTTCGTCTGTCGATTTCAAACCAGAGATCGAATGTCCCTCTCCATCAAACCTTCCCGTAAACGGTTGGGGTTCTTCTTCTATTTTTTCAGTAATAGGTAACCAAGATCCCCCATTCAAATATGCACTCATTACTTCTTCAGTTATGTCAGTCTTCAGCTTGTAATTGCCGTTTAAATCATATTGTACGCATGTCAGTTCTGTTAGCGTACCAATGAGATTCCATTCCACTCCATTCGAATCTGTTTCTGTTGCCTCATAACAACTGTCTGCCTTTGCTATGCCCTGTTCAAATAAGACTGGCAGCATGCCCAAAATCATGAGGAACGTTAAAATACTTACCCCTGAGCGTCTTAGTATACTAGAGCGTTTAAATTGACTCTTCTTCTCCATGTGTGAATCTTCCCTTCTCTATCTTTTGTGGGAAGATTATAACGAATAGCTCTGAACCGATTCTGAACATCAATCGACAATTCACATGAAAAAGGCTATTTTTTGCATTCCAAAAAAAAATCATAAAAAAAGCAAGCCTCTTTTAAAAAGAGACTTGCTTATATTTTGAGAGACTTCCTATTTCAAAATGCTCACTTAAGAAGCACAACCCTCGCACGCTACATAGTTGTCGCCAACCTGTTTGCTAATTGCGATCAGGTCGCCCAGCTTGATATCTGCCTCATCTGTAAACTCCAGATCTGCAATACGAGCAACGATCAGTGCAGCAGCCTCTTCCTTGCTTGTTGCCATTTGGCTGAACTCAGACTTTTCGCCTGTAGATACAACCTCATATAAGTACGTATATCTCAACGTTTCCATCCTAACACTCTCCTTCCGAAATCACATCATATCATCTCTATTACCCAATTCCAAGTCCGATTATCAAGAACTCAATCATAGCGCAGCTTCATCTGCTCAGCTGTAAGACGTACTTCTTCAGAGCCAACGCTAAGCACCTTACTGGCTTCCGCCTGCGGATAGCGATCACGCAGAGTTCGAACCAAAGAGGCGGTATATGCTGCCGCAGAAGGGACACCTGCCAACTCCTTCAGACTTGCCATCGTGCCGGGCTGAACATCAGGATATCCTTCACTCGCCCCACCTGCTGCATGCTGATAAAATTGACGCACGTCCGCTGCCAGTTGATCTCCCTGACCTTCCACGATGATAAAAGCAGTAATAATATACGCCTTTGCCTGCCTGCGCTGGGCAATACCACAGAATTTCAGCCCACCTACACTGACATCATAATCCCCCGGGCAAAAAGCACCCTGAACCTCACCAGTTTGCGCCTGATTCGACCACGGCGTTAGCGACTCGGCAATAATCGAAGCCATCTCCCGGAAATCATCATGAATATTGATGGCATGTCCGGGATTAGGCAGAATCAGTGACACATTAACTACCCCTGGATTCAAGGGCACTGCCGCTCCACCGGAAGGCCGAACACAGACCGCTGTCCCTTGGCTTCTTATCCGTTCCATCGCTTCTACAGCCTGTGGCAACCTGCGGTCACGCAAACCCGCTACAAAGGCATCTGGGTGTCTCCATATATGTGCAACAGGCAGATGCCCTGCCCCAACCCGCCTGCACATGACTTCTTCCCAAGCAAAAGCTTCGAGTACACTACTACCTTGTCGCATGAGTGGTGTCTCCCAGATTTGTAGACGCAATGTAGCCTGTTTATCTGCCTGTAGTCCCTTTTCCGGCTGAACCGGTTGATCTGAATGGGAAGGTACACTCATCGTTCCATTACCTCCGGCTTAACGAATTCATATGTATCCAGTATATAGGAATGACAACGCATATATAAATAAGCCGGTTCCCAAGGAACACGGCTTATTTATATCGCATCCTATGGCTTAGAAACTGCTACTTCCAAAACCAAAGAAACTTACTCATCCGGCTTGTCCAGCGAGTGGACATACCTGATCTTAATCTTTCACCAAAGACAAGAATTCTGCACGTTGTGCCGGATTCTCACGGAAAGAACCACGTACCGCAGACGTCACCGTCTTGCTTCCCGGTTTCTTCACGCCGCGGGAACACATGCACAAGTGCTCGCCTTCCACAACGACCATAACTCCATGAGGCTCAACGGCCTCTGTCAGAATGTCAGCGATCTGTGAAGTAATCCGTTCCTGAACTTGCAGGCGACGTGTTACCGCTTCGACCAGACGAGCCATTTTGCTCAGACCAACGATCTTGCCGCTTGGTACATACCCAATGTGCACCTTGCCGAAAAACGGCGCCATGTGGTGCTCACATTGACTGTAGTAGACAATATCCTTGACGATAACCAGTTCTTCGTGATTCTCGTCAAACGTGACACCGAGCACATCGCGCGGGTCTACTTCATATCCACCAAAGATTTCTTCATACATTCGGGTCACACGTGCAGGCGTTTCAAGCAGCCCTTCACGTGTACTATCTTCTCCGATCAATTTCAGGATCTGCTCTACATGATACTCGATCTTCTCCCGATTGTCGGATACTTTTGAATTCAAATAATCTTTAACGCCAGCCACTGCCGAACGCCTCCTTTCGAACCACATACTTTAAGAGGTTGTTCAAAAAGTACGCTTTTGATTACGATGGATGCCTAACGGCATCATCAACGTCGAATATGAAATTCAGCCGAAATGTCCGTTGCTCACGTAGTTTACTACGCTCCGCTACTCCATTTCTAGCTTCATCCCATCTTCTCGGTACTGAAAACCCAACTTTTTGAACACGTACTTTAAGCAGTTATTCCCTGCTATTATTTTCGGCGGCCCGAACTTTTACGCGCAGGATGCTGTTGCGGCTGAGGCATTTTCGCTCCTGGCTGCTGATTCTTCATCATCTGCTGGGCACGCTGCATTTGCTTGCCATTCAGGTTGTAGCCCATTTGCTTCGCCATTTTCTGAAGCATGTCCGGATTGCTTTGCATTTTCTCAAGTTGTTTACGCAAGTAGAACACCCCGATGAAAAATCCCCCGACCAGACCAACAATCAATGTGATAATCGGTATAACAATATCCATCTCTTAGACACCTCTGTATGCATTCTAAAAAGCCTGATAATCCGTGTCACTTCATGATGTTCAACACACATGTTGCAAACCTGACACAGACCGGATTTCCTGAAAGTATCATAGCATTTCCGCACGCCTTGAGCAAACGGATTTTCCAGTTGAACCGCACACAAGCTACGTCATGACAGCTTCAATGAAAACGGTTGTATGCTGAGCCAGATCGATTTCAACCACATCCAGAGAATAACGCGTACTTCCGCGCGCCACCCTGATTACAGGTCTGCCGGGCAATCCCCGATGTTGACGCACAATGACTCCAGTCTCTTTGGTGGACAGTCGTACCGCTGTACCATTGGGATACACGGATACACTCTTGTTGAACTCAATCAGAATGTCCCGATCCAGCTTTGTACCAGACAACGCCATCATCTCTTCACAGGCCTCATGTGGCATCAAACTGTCCTTGGATAAACCATTAATGAGATTATCATAGATATTAGCCACACTAACGATTCTCGCAAACAGATGAATGTCACTCCCCTTGATCCCTCTCGGCATGCCTGTACCATCTACATGCTCATGATGTTGCAGGGCTGTATGGGCAACCAACAGACTGAACTCCCGTTTGTTCTTAATCACTTCGAATCCACGCCATGTATGGTGCAGCGAAGAATTCGCAGCAGAGCCACTGCCCGGAGGTTCCCCCACTTTGCCTATATCATGCAATAATGCCCCCACAGCAAGGTCCTTCAGTTGATTATAATTGAGTCCCATATTCAGTCCGATGACCGAAGACAACAAACATACATTCATCGCATGAACATATTGTGCATTGTCTTTGGTACGAATATCGGTGAGCTGCACTAACAGTTCACGCCCGTTCAGTACATCATTCAGCAACTTCTCTATACTGAGGGCAACCTTTCTCGGACTCCAGTCTTTCCCCGAGCGAATGGATTCGAGTGTGACACTCATTTCGTTAATTATTGCCCGTTTCGTGGTTTCATCCAGAATGTCCTCTGGTTCCACATCTTTATACGCTTCATCCTGGATGTATAACATGGTCACGCCAATACGCTTCAACGTATTGACCATGTATACGGTGAGCTGGACTCCGGCAGACAGCAGTACCGTACCGTTACTGGAATATACCGTCTTGCCCAGAAGCTCCCCCGCTTCCACGCTCTCCACGTTTACATATTTCATGAACGTCCCCCGCTCTTACGTTACGATCGCTGCTCCAATGCGAGCAATTGCTCCTTGGTTTGCAGACCGCCTACATAACCCACCAGGGTACCGTCTCTACCGCTGATACGGTGACAGGGAATAATAATCGGAATCGGATTTTTGCTAATGGCGTCCAGAACTGCACGAACAGCCTTGGGTCTGCCGATGATTTCCGCAACCTGTTGGTGTGATGAGGCCTCTCCATAAGATATATCGGACAGAACTTGCCATACTTGTAGCTGGAATGGTGTTCCAAGCCGATCAAGCTGCAAGTCGAACGTTTTTCTCTCCCCTGCAAAATACTGCTTTAACTGCTTAGCAGCTTCGCTAAGCTTCTCTTCATTCTTCTCATATCGATACTCGCCAATCCAGGTGCGGGCCCATTGTTGCAGATGAGCCTCGCGCACGTGAAAGGCGCCAAAATCAATGTGACACAGTCCTTCATCCGTCGCGCATAACGTAAGAGTACCAATCGGTGTCAGTATCTCATCGTAGTATACGGGCTTGCCATGAAGACCCGTAACGGCTGAAGGTTTCCACGCTGCGGCTTCCGGTTTGGCAGGCTGTGCAGACTGCTCACTACCCGGTTCAATCCCAGCTTCCATTTTCAAATCCTGTTGTAACGCACGCAAGGCATTGTTCTCGTTGTTCCGTTCCTCTTGCTGCTTCTCACTCACTTGCCCAGCCTGTGGCTGTTTGGGTAAGGTCTCGGACGAACTCAGTCGCTCCTCGGCCTTCTGCAGCATGCTTAGTACGTTCCCATCTTGTTCGTTAGCGGCAGCTTCCCCAATTGCTCTCATGGCGTCTTCTCCTCCAATTCTGCTTAACGCCCAAGCTGCGGTTCCCCGCAACTCGGGGCGCGGATCACGTTTTAGTACTTCTGTAAGTTTGGGTACAGCACTTTTGTCTTTAAAATTGCCCAGGGCAATAACGGCGTTGCGTTGAATCGGCTTCTTGCCCCGCCAAGCGGCGGAACTCTGACCGAAACGTTCCTTGAATTCCCGGTTACCGATGTCCAGCAGCGGCAGCAGGAGTGGCTTCACAATCTCCGGATCGGGGTGAAACTCGGGATGATGATCCCAATTCTTGCCCCGATTCTTCGGACAGACAATCTGACACGTGTCACAACCGTACAGACGGTTGCCTATTTTCAGCATAAATTCTTCATCCACGAACCCTTTTGTCTGGGTTACAAAAGAAATACAACGCTGTGAATTCAACTGCCCCGGGCCCACCAATGCTCCTGTAGGACAGGCATCAATACATTTTGTACATTCACCGCAGTCTTCGGTCACAGGTGTGTCTGGTTGAAAAGGAATATTCGTTACCAGTTCTCCGAGAAAAATCCATGAACCGAATTTGGGTGATATAATCGCACAGTTTTTGGCGCTAAAACCAATCCCCGCACGCTGGGACACCGCACGATCCACCAATGCTCCGGTGTCTACCATACTTTCGATCATGGCCTCAGGTACACGTTCACGTATAAAGTTTACCAGCTTGTCCATCGCTGCACGCAGGACCTGATGATAATCCTGGCCCCAAGCCGAACGGGCAAAAATGCCTCGATACGCACCAGGCTCCGATTTCGGCGGATTCACCATTTTGGATGGGTATGCCACGGCTATTGCGATCAGTGAAGCGGGCTCGCCATCTTTTAAGGCGGGGTGCACCCTTTTTTCAATATCCGGCTCTTCAAATCCTGAAGCATACCCCTTATCCCGCGACTGCTCCAGCAGCGACTTCAGGGAAACAAAGGGATCAGCCGAAGCAAATCCGATATCATCAATGCCCAGTCCGGGGCCAGCTGCCTTGATCTCCTGTTTTAACTTCTCCCATACGGAGGCATCCTGTGCTGCCCCGGTCTGTACGCTCGTCATTTCTCTTCCCTCTCTTCTTCCGACACTTATTCCGTAAATAGTGAACGCCCGCCTCACGGTAAGAGGACAGGCGTTAATTTCTATATATGCCTTGCATACTTGATTTCAAACGGAACGAGTCTATATGGTTTAACGCAAAATGCAGTCTGAAGTTGTTGTCCTGTCAGCATTTTACAATTTCTTCAATTCAGAAAACGGCCAGAAAATAAATTCAGCCTTGCCTACAATCTGGTCGGATGTAATACTGCCAAACACTCGGCTATCCTTACTTTTTCCTTCATGACGATTATCCCCCATCACGAAGAAATGATCCGGCTCCAATGTGATTGGGCCAAAATCAGGGTCCTGCACTTCAATATCAGTGTACGTTTCCGCTTGTTGCTCGCCGTTCACATATAGATGGTGATCCCTGACCTCAATTGTATCTCCCGGAAGTCCAACGATCCGTTTCACCAGAAAATCCTTCTTCTCTACACCTTCACTTGGATCACGAAGTACAATCACATCTGATCGGGAAGGAGTACCCAGATGGTATACGATTTTGTTGACGAAAAGGCGATCTCGCTCAACCAGTGTCGGCTGCATGGACTGTCCCTTGACCATTGACAGATTAAACACAAACAGGTTCAGCAGCATCATGATTACAAAAGCAACAACAATCGTTTTGACCCAGTCCCACAGCTCGACCACCCAGGATTTCCCCGGTTGTTCAGGCTTTGACGGTTCATTACGTTGCTCGGAAGTCACATGTTCCATTGAATGATTATTGGAATTCAAAGGGACACCTCATTTATTAAATAGTTGAATTAAACTTGTAACATGGTGACCATACTCCCTTTCAGTCTACTTCATTTGGGAGAGTGAAACAATTGGTTATGAGCACCAATACCTTCGTTATCGTGAATACAGCCGGGATAGTCGCGTTAATTTAAATAGAATTCGGAGACTCCGAAGCATGTTCATAAAATGAGGGAACCAGAGGAATATGACGTGAAGAACACTCATATAAATAGAAAGGCACATCCCTCACGTTCTTACACGTTAAAGAGATATGCCTAATATGAAATGAAAATCTTTTTTTATTTCTTTTTAAACATGCAAACTAAGCTTTGGACAAAATACTAAGAGTCTGGAAAGCGCTCATAATCTGATTGGCACCGTAACCCATTGCTTCATATAGAGGCATGGCTACTTTGTTGTGCTCATCACCCGCCACCCATACCTGGCTGACTTTACGCTGCTGGAACCGCTGTTCCATAGCCTCGACAAGTGTTTTGCCGACTCCACGGCGACGATAGTCTGGATGTACCGCAATACGGTAGATACAACCCTGGTTGTGATCAATCGTACCGATCAAAGCGCCTACGAGGTCTCCCTCTTCTTCCGCAACCATGATCAGGTCAGAATCCCATGACAATTGACGGGCAAACGGGCCCATCGTGTTCTCATAACACTCTTCCGATAGTGCAACCTGGAGAAGCTCCGTCATCTGGCTTGCATCACTCAACTGAAAGGAACGAACGTGCATGTCTTAAATCTCCCTTTTCGTTAGCTTAGATGAGGTTTTTTACAAAAAGGGAATCCCTTTTTACCAAAAACCCAATGTTCATATAATGACAAAAAACGAGAAAATACCGCTTCTTCGTCAATTAAACCATACTTTTCTCCATAAAACACGCATTTTCTTTTGAAAGCGCTTAATTGTAACCGTTTACATACGAATATTAAACTTTTCATCCATTTAAACGCCTGAAAACACATAAATAGTTGCATAATGGGTAAAATATGTTTGTTATCTCTGGCCCATCATTAGATCAACGCTTCGGGGGACTTAATAAACAAAAATGTTGCTTAATTAGCTCGAATGCGGTTTAATATTAGTGGCAAGGGTATTATTACATATGTACCTGTTCTCAAAAAAACTAAAATCTCAGGAGGTATTTCATTATGACTTTTCAATTACCAGCACTTCCTTACGCTAACGGCGCACTGGAACCACATATCGATGCAAAAACGATGGAAATCCACCACGATCGCCATCACAATACTTATGTAACTAACTTGAACGCAGCTCTGGAAAGCGCTCCTGAACTGCAAGAAAAAAGCTTGGAAGATCTGATTGCTAACCTTGACAGCGTACCTGAAGGCATCCGCACAGCGGTTCGCAACAATGGTGGTGGACATGCTAACCACAGCTTGTTCTGGGAAATCATTGGACCTAACGGCGGCGGCGCTCCTACAGGTGATATCGCAGCAGCTATCGATAGCGAACTGGGTGGTTTTGATAAATTCAAAGAAGATTTCGCTAAAGCAGCTACAACTCGTTTCGGTTCCGGCTGGGCTTGGCTAGTAGTTGGCAAAGATGGCAAGTTGTCCATCACTAGCACACCTAACCAAGACAGCCCTCTCTTCGAAGGTCTGACTCCGGTTCTGGGTCTGGATGTATGGGAGCACGCTTACTACCTGAACTACCAAAACAAACGTCCTGACTACATCGCCGCTTTCTGGAATGTAATCAACTGGGATGAAGTGAACAAACGTTACGCTTCTGCAAAATAAGACTGTTATCATGCAACAGTTAACATAAAAGAGAGCCTGATTCGGTCGTTGTGACCGTGATCAGGCTCTCTTTTTGCTATCGCTATAGTTATAGTTAATGGGTGTTTTGTTTCTAACGAACCCAGGACACGCTATTGCTCCATATTTCATCGTATCGCGAACCTAACGAATCTCAGAGTAGCTATTTCCCCAAATACGAGCTTTAATGCGCACTTTTGGGTTGATTTGGCTATGATAACGTCACTCAGGTTCGTTAGCTCCCCCATTTAATCATTCACTTGATCATACGCACCGGCAAAATAACTGCTGATCAGCTTCAGAAATATGTTGGGGAATGCCATCTTGTCCATATCTTCCGGACCGATCCAGCGGTAGGTCAAGCCATCACCTTTACCTGTCAGTGTCAGCGTGCTCAGGGCAGGATCACTAACGTCAGATGATGACATCAACATCTCTCCATCGTTAAGCGATGTTGAGATGTTCTGCGCATTAGGCGTGCTTGGCTCCGATGAATGCGTTGTGTCTGACTCAGGTGACACAGCTGATGATGAGGCTGTGCCCTCCCTTGTTGCCGCCTGTGCATCGTAGGCGGCTCTGGCTTCCGCTGCGATCAGCGGAAGCTCACTGCTCTGGTCCTGCTCGGTACACTTGTACACCTGCAGGCTCCAGACAATGTGGCTGAACACATGCTCCGCATGGGTAGCCAGCCCTTCCGGGCGGGCAGCGAAGCCTTCCGCCCATAGACTGCCGGCCAGCAATGCCATGGCCGGCTCATCCGCCAGCGGCGCTGCCTTCTTGCTCGCTGCGGCGGGCGCCGCGAGCACATGTGGCAGCTCCCACATGCGGGCCAATAGGCCCGTGTCTGGGCGCTGGCGCACAAGCACTTGGCCGCGATGAGCACCGCGGCCCTCCACAATCGCGACCAGCCGCTGCTCAGGGCGCGGCGGCTTCGCCTTGGTCTTAACCGGCAGCGTAAGCTCTCTTCCGGCGATACGGCCGGAACATTGCTCCATGACCGGGCAAGTCAGGCAGTGCGGCGCTTTGGGTGTACACACCAGCGCACCAAGCTCCATCAGCGCCTGATTGAAATCACGCGCCCGCCCTTCCGGAATGAGCTCTCCTGCGAGCTCTTCCATTAACACCCGGGTGCTGCCCTTCATAATGTCCTCATCGATGAGGAAGTATCGGGACAGTACCCGCATGACATTGCCATCTACCGCAGGCTGCGGCTGGTTGAAGGCAATGCTGAGAATGGCCCCGGCAGTATACGGGCCCACCCCTTTTAATGCAAAGACAGCCTGTTTCTCCTGAGGCATCTCTCCTCCGTGCAGCTCCATGACTTGTCTCGCGGCAGCCTGAAGATTACGTGCACGGGAGTAATACCCGAGTCCCTCCCAATTTTTCAACACATCCTCTTCGGGTGCTTCCGCCAACGCCTGCACGGTCGGGAAATTCCCGATAAAACGATTGAAATACGGAATTACCGTATCGACCCGAGTCTGCTGAAGCATAATCTCCGATACCCATGTGAAATACGGATTGTTGTGGCGACGCCACGGCAAATCCCGTCGGTTGACCATATACCAGTCCAGCAAATTCACGCTGAAATGTTGTTTCTGTTCCTGTAAACCCATAGTTCCGTCCTCTCCTATTGCCAAGCTAGCTACTTTTCCATCTGTTCTACGATCGCAAAGGCCGCTGCCAATTCCGTCTGATGCGTAATGCTCAAATGAATATCATATTGCTTATCGTATGGCAGCTGCAGACGTTCCCAGGCTTGACTGGACAGCGAGGCCACTGGACGTCCTGTCCCATCAGGCAACACCTCAATGTCAGTAAAACCCATGACACCACCAATACCGCAGCCAAATGCCTTAGACACCGCTTCTTTCGCTGCAAATCGACCGGATACAAACTCCGTCATCCGCTTCCCACGACGAACCGCGATCTCCCACTCTGCTGGCGTTAAAATTCGTTTCAGAAATGCTTCCGCATGGCGACCGGACAGCAGCTTCCGCATACGTCCAATCTCCAGCACATCATTACCAATGCCATATATCATCAACGCTTCACCCGCTTAATCTTTTATACTGTAAGAGGTTGTTCAAAAGTTCCATCTTCTTGGTACTGAAAACCACTCTTTTTGAACATGCATTGTAAAAGATCTCCATTCAATCACATGATCCGTAACTCTCCGAACACGTATTCTATTGTAGCAGGAGGGGCGATCAGAAGCGAGTACCTATCCGCATTCCCATATATGCTAAAATATGAATCAGGAATCGTCTGAAATTCTTAGGAGGTCTGAATAATGCCCATAACTTTTGAATTGCCCACTGACGTAGATGCGATCATTCGCGGAGACTTTTTCCCTGCACAACAATCCGCTCAAGGCGTCATCATTCTGGCTCACGGATACAAAGGCTTCAAAGACTGGGGCATGTTCCCCTACGCAGCTTCACAGCTAAGCCAGACACATCATGTGCTGACCTTTAATTTCTCTCACAACGGTATCGGCGAATATCTGGAGCAATTCTCTGAACTTGAAAAGTTCGCAGTGAATACCTACAGCCGGGAGCTTGCCGATCTGGCCCTGGTACTGGAACATGTGGCTACACAACCTGAACTCACTCGACTTCCTGTATACCTGGTTGGCCACAGCCGCGGTGCGGGCGTAAGTCTCGTCTATGCACTGGATCATCCCGAGCAGGTGGCAGGTGTCATCTCCTGGAATGGCGTAACCAATCTGGATCTCTTCACAACAGAGCAAAAAGAAGAAATGCGTACGCATGGCCGCAGCCATGTCGTTAACGGACGAACAGGCCAGCAGATGCCACTGGACGTGGCTATTCTGGAAGACCTGGACAAGCATAGCGAACGTTACGCTATCATTGATCGCTTGGCTTCTTCACCTGTGCGAGTCGCACTCATTCAGGGAACAGAAGATCCCCAACGTCTGCGTGACGGTTCTGCCGCACTTGTGCAAGCACGCCCTGATATCCCATGGCACCAGATACCCGAAGGGAACCACACCTTTAATACGGTACATCCATTTAAAGAAACCACTCCGCAACTGGAGCAAGCCATCACCCAAACCCTACAACAGATCAAAGACTGGAATAGGTAACTCATCTTTAATATAGTAGTCACCTGGATTTTTGCGATTTCTCGTTCCACATAACAAAAAGAGTCACTGCGTGAGCAGTGACTCTTTTTGCATTCCCTATATAACGATCATGCTCATCCATCCGTATTAGATACCAGGAATGGCATTGCGTTTGTGATGTGTGCGCGTATAGAACGCTTCGAGGCGCTCTTGTGCAGCCGGATCGATCTGTTTGCCTTCGAGATAGTCGCTGTTCGCTTCATACGAAATTCCCAGCTCATCTTCGTCCGTCTGACCTTCCCACAGTCCTGCCGATGGTGCTTTGTCCAAAATAGCCTGTGGCACGTTCAGATATGCTGCCAGCTGGCGTACCTGACGTTTGTTCAGGGTGCTCAGTGGTGTAATATCCACAGCACCGTCGCCCCATTTGGTATAGAAGCCCGTGATGGCTTCGGACGCATGATCCGTACCTACAACGAGCAGGTTTTCTTCAAACGAAAGCGCATATTGCATAACCATACGAGTTCTCGCCTTAACATTACCTTTGCCTTGGTGAGTCATATGGCGTGGGCTGCCCAAAGATTTGAAACCTTGCTCCACTTCCAGCGCAATCTCGTTAACTGCATCTTCGATATTGGTTTCCACGACATGCTTCAGATCGTATGCTTTGGCTACCGCGTAGCTGTGATCGATATCGGATTGTTCACCATAAGGTTGGAACACACCAAGCGTTTTGTACTCTTGGTTGTTCTCTTGCGTGAGCTCGTCCGTCGCTTTTTTGCAAAGCGCCGTAGCCACCGCACTGTCAATACCGCCACTGATCGCAATCAGCAAACCCTTGGCACCCGCATTTTTCACATACGTCTTCAGAAAATCAACACGCTTGCGTACTTCCTCTTCCTCATTAATGCTTGGTTTAACCTTCAATTCAGCGATGATCTGTTGTTGCAAACTCATCGTTCACACACCCCGTTTCTAAATGAATGAAATTTGATGTCCAGCTTGAAAGGTCCGAATGGTTCAATAACCTTATCTATCCAAAATGAAACGCCCCGGCATCGGTGATCCGAAGGGCGGGGCGTTCTATGGAGCGAATTAACGGCAGTAACGGTCAAATGCACTTTTGAGATCAGCCGCAATATCCTCTGCAGAACGGTCTTCCACTTGATGACGCTCGATAAAGTGAACGAGTTCTCCGTCTTTCATCAGAGCGATGGACGGTGAAGATGGAGGATACGGTGCAAAGAATTCACGTGCTTTTGCAGTTGCTTCTTTGTCCTGACCAGCAAATACAGTGTACAGGTGATCCGGTGTAATATCGTGCTGAAGTGCTTGGGACACACCTGGGCGACATTGACCTGCGGCACATCCGCAGACAGAGTTAATGACAACCAGCGCTGTTCCTTTTGCATCCGGCAGACTTGCTTCCACTTCTTCAGGAGTACGCAACTCCTGGATTCCTAGACGAGTTAACTCATCCCGCATGGGTTGAACCATATCTTTCATGTATTGATCAAATGACATCGACATTCGGTTTCACTCCTTATAAATGGTTGTTCTATGATCTCGATAGAATTAAAGGCGAATAACTCTCCAAAACAACGTTACATTCATATCGAACATTATGGATGTAATGATGTGCTATTCCTATTATACATCCATAAGCAATGAAAGCAAGATTCAGAAACCGCCTGCGGAAAGGCCTCTTCCATAATATTATGTCTCAATGTCTGGCAAAATATGCTGAATGACTAACGTTCAAATGCCACTTTGAAGGTCGTGCCTTGGCCTTCCTCCGATTCCACAGTAATGGTTCCATTATGTCGTTCCACAATACTTAGGCACATGGACAATCCAAGTCCGGTTCCTTTGGCTTTTGTCGTATAGAAAGGTTCAAACAGCTTTTCCTTCTTCACTCTGGGTAGACCAGGTCCTGTGTCACGTACACACAGTTCCACTTTATCATCCACTATCCGTGTCTCCAGCGTAAGCACGCCCTTCTCATTCATGGCTTCCATCCCGTTACGGGCCAGGTTCAACACCACCTGTTTGATTTCCTTAGAATTGAGATGCAGCTTCGGCACATTATGGGCCAACATGAGTTCAATACTCTGACCACGCAGGTTCGCATCCGCCCATAACAATGGACTCAGTTCATGTATGATATCGTGCAACTGGGATTCTTCTTTCTCGGCAATACGATTCTGAGCCAAAGACAAGAAATCATTAATGATACTGTTGGCCCGGTCCAGCTCTTCCAGAACGATCCGGTAATAGTGATCGAGGGAGTCAGGACTCTTTTCCTGCATAAGTTGAAGAAAACCCCGCACAACCGCCATTGGATTACGCACCTCATGCGTAATGCTTGCAGCCATCTGCCCCACCAGACTGAGACGATCCACATTATCCAGTTCACTTCGCAACATCTCAAGCTCCGTGATATCCTGAATGATCAGCATGGCTCCTGTAACTTCTCTCGCAGACTCTGTTGAAAAGGCATAGATCGGTACGGTTCGGGACTGAAATACGTATGCACCGTAACGAACGGTCAACCCACTAATCTCACCATGAACGATGGCTCTGCGAATGCTTTTATCCATCTTATCAGCCTGACCTTGTTCAACAAATTGACTGGCAGGCTGTCCAATGAGATCAGGCGTGGAGGTACAAGGTAGCTGCTCCCTTGCGGTTTGCTCCATCATCTCATTGACAAACATGACTGTGCCTTGTTTATCTACGGTAGCAATGGAGAGAGGCACTGCATTCAGAATCTGATGAAGTTTCTCCGTTTCGGCTATGTATCGGTGGTGGACTTCCGAGAGATGCTGCTCCAGCCCGCGATAGTGCTTCATCCGTTCCAGCCATAGCAGACTCAGACTGCCCGCAACAATGGCTCCAGCGGTATATCCAAGTGCTGTAAGTATCATGTAGGTCGCAGAGTATGTGGATTCATTCTGGAGGGATGCGATCCATAACAGACTCGTTACAATCAGTTCCATTGTAATCAGGATGATGAGGATCGCCATTTTGCGTGAAGGTGTATTATGCTTGAATCGTTTGGCAGACAACCATACAATAGGATAGAGAAGAATGCCCGTATGAAGGAGAAATCCGTACAGATCATAGGAATGCGCAAAAAGAAAATAGAAGAGAATATGTAGAATGGACAGCGTTGCGCCTATAGCGGACTTACAATACAAAATAACAAGTATCACAGGTACGATGCTTAATGAGATGGGCACAGCCACCGGGCTTGCATCGAGCGCAAACAGCAGACACAATAACATGCTAGCGACACTTGTCACAGCAAAACTGGTATGAACGATTCCGGCATGTTCCATTCTGGCAATAGCCCGCTTGGAAAGTACCAGACGGAATAAGGGAATCAGATATACCGCCGACCCTGCCAGCAGTACTTGTAAAAGCATGTCCTTTAACGCAACCACAATGCCATCTCCTCCTCTGCCTGCACATTCCCTCATGTATTTCTGATTAAAACATAGGCGACAGTATATTACAATATATCCCTTAAGACTGCACAATAGAACTGCTCATAACTCCATTATATTTCAGAAAAAGCCAGGAGTAGACACATTTTTACGTAAAACAGACAAAATCAATGAAAAAAGAGGGTAATAACATATGTATGATGTCATTGTAATTGGTGGTGGATCTGCGGGCCTGATGGCTTGCGTTGCTGCTGCCGAGCATGGAGCCTCCGTGCTTCTGCTGGATAAAGGAGATCAACTGGGTCGTAAACTCGGCATCTCTGGCGGAGGTCGATGCAATGTAACCAATGCCAAGGAAACGGATGAACTCATCCGACATATTCCGGGTAATGGACGCTTTTTATATAGTTCGTTTCAAAATCTGGACAACCAGGGAATCATGCGTTTCTTCGAGAATCTCGGAATTGCCCTGAAAGAAGAAGACAACGGCAGAATGTTCCCTGTAACCGATAAAGCGAAAACCGTTGTGGATGCGCTGGTAGGCAAAATTGTCTCCCTCGGCGTTGAGATTCGTACCAAAGAACCGGTTAAGGAACTCATTCAGAACGGTCAGCACGTACAGGGTGTTAAATTGCTCTCAGGTAAAACGATCCTTGGACGCTCTGTCATTATCGCTACTGGTGGCAAATCCGTACCCCAAACCGGATCAACCGGAGATGGTTACCCCTGGGCTGAGGCTGCGGGGCACACGATTACGGAGTTATATCCAACCGAAGTGCCTATTGTGTCTGGGGAGAGTTGGATTCAATCCAAAGAACTGCAAGGTTTGTCTTTGAGGGATATCGGCTTATCTGTATTGGACGCCAAAGGAAAAACCGTCATCTCCCATCGGGGGGATATGATCTTCACGCATTTTGGAGTGTCTGGACCGGTTGCACTGCGTTGTAGCCAATTTATCCGCAAGGTTCAGATGAAGTCTGGAAACCCACAGGTCATCATGAGCATTGATCTGTTACCGGAGCTGTCCCCAGGTGCATTGGAAGCACAGGTTCAGCAGGTATTGGAACAAGAGTCCCGCAAGGCTGTCAAAAACATACTGAAAACATGGGTTCCAGAGCGCATGATTCCATTAATGATGAAACGGGCAGAGATCAGCGATGACCTCACGTTCCACCATTTTCCTAAAGGTATGTTAAGCAACTTGTGCGGGCTAATGAAAGCTTTTACCTTCCGTGCAGACGGAACGAGATCGCTCAAAGAAGCCTTTGTCACTGGGGGAGGAATCCACTTAAAGGAGATATACCCAAAAACGATGGAATCCAAGCTGCTGCCTAGACTATTCTTTTGCGGTGAAGTTCTGGATATTCACGGCTACACCGGAGGGTATAATATCACCGCTGCATTCTCAACGGGATATACGGCTGGCATGCATGCAGCTGAATATAAACACGCTAAACTATAAATAGAGGTTGTTCAAAAAGTCCGCTTTTGATTACGAATCATGCCTAATGGCATCATCAGCATCGAATATGAAATTCAGCCGAAATAGGTTGATGCCTACGAAGTATGTTTCCTTCAGAAACATTGTAGTTGCTCACGTAGTTTTCCCTACACTCCGCTACTCCATTTCTAGCTTCATTCCATCTTCTCGGTACTGAAAACCGAACTTTTTGAACTCTCAATACTAGGTATTACACACTTTAAGCGCATGATGAATTGCTTCAGATGTCAAAAACCCCGAGATCCACTATCTGTGGAGTATCGGGGTTTTTGGGCATTATGCCATTTTAGAAAGACGGAACGAACCACTCTTAACTTGTGATCTTTTCCCTTCTATGCTTTGACACTGCCTGAGAATCCATCAGCCGAATCATCGTATGTCGGGTCATCGCTATAGTTATGTCTGCCTTGCTCCGTCTGGCTTCCCTGGTTTCCACTCGCATAGCCCTCATTCCAGTCCTCATTCACGAGATGAGCCGGAATCGATATATTCTGAAACTGATCCAGTTCTTCCGTTTGCGCGGCAAATACGGCACTTCCTCCATGAGATTGTACAATCTCTACGGCAGACTGAGGATCTTGGCGATCTGTGGGGATGTACAATTCCAGCGGGCCGGACTGATACGGCTTATATCCCAATTCCTCCAAGGTTGCCCTGGCAGCATTCAACGCTGAACCGTCTGAGAAGTGCACCTGTAGTTCGCTATTATCCATCATCATCTCTTCCTCCTTGCTATAGCTAATCTCTCATCATCCATAGATGAGATTCTTTCTTCTATAGCATGGGCAGATATAGCGCACGATATGCTCTGACTTAGAAAGGAATTCCTTTAGGCCCGGGTCAGCCGAACCCATCCGGCAATAGATAAGACGCAGAGTCCGAAGGCCACCGCACCTGCGGCTGTCAGAATACCGACGATCCAGCCGAGCCAGGCCAATCCCAGCGTGAATCCCATAAGAATGCCAATCGGGACAAACAACATCCGAACCATCATTGAACCTGCAAGATGCAGCGCCTCCGAGTCATACGTTATAAGCTGAACATAGTCGGACGTGGCAAAAACATCCCAGGAACGATAAAACATCACCGTCAACATGATGATTAATAACGCACACACAATGACATTGACCGGAAAAGGTGGTAATGCAACTGCTGCGATGGATAGTCCTCCAAGCTGCAGATACAATTTCATCGTGGCCGAGTTCCGGAAAAATGCCTTGAATGCAATCTCCGCTGTCCGATTCGCGATGGAACGATTGCGTAACAGTTTACGCGGTTTGCGGAAGATGATGGACCGTGTTCGTGGGGCTTTCGGCTTGCTCACCGCCCGACTTAACATTAGAGCTGTAAGCTGTAGCCTGCTCCGCAGATCCTCCCGCACATCCCCTTCAAACGTTCCCTTCATCAACAGCCTCATCTGTCCAACTGTAATCAGAAGAAGCATGATAATTACGATTCCAAATATGATTTTCCACGTCTGTCCATACATCCATGATGTCGCATGAATGGTCATATAACCTATGCCAATGACGAGAGGGATCATCTGAATCCAGCGTCGCCATCCTGTATGTCGAACCTTCGTCATATGTAGTGTTATGGCTTGAAATGACGCTACTGCACCAAACCAGACAGCCATAAGTGCAATCTGGAGATTCGACATCTCATAGACACGGGACCACAGGGGAGCAGTCAGCGCTGTAATCAACAACATTTTGCCAAGATGTTGCAGACAGGACCGGTAGAGCCCTTGCCTCATTAACGTGCGCATCCACAACGGCCTTGACTTCAGAAACAATACATCCGCTTCCTCCACAAATATCAACACACCACCGGTAAGCATAACGACGTCGATCAACCCGGTCAGTACGGGTAGTGGTAATCCTGTCGCCCATGCAGGCAGCGGTTTGGTCCACAGACTCGTGTACCACCCAATCAGATAGAGTAGGCCCGGAACAAGCAGATATACCCACACCGTCCAATCCACGACGAGTCTGAGATTTTTCATCTGTTCCCTGAAATGCTCTTTGCGTCTTCGCCTGTATAAACGAAGTGGTGTATAACGCTGGGAAGTTTCCATTCTCTCTCACCCTCTCTCTATCTATGACGTCAGTACATCGAAACAGTCAAACAAAGAGGCTTCCGGCAATCCTGCCGCTTCACGGATCTCATCCAATGTTCCCTCGGCAGCAGATCTGCCCGAAGCAATCAGAATAAACCGGTCGCAGATTCGTTCAGCGGTATCCAGCACATGCGTAGACATGAGCACACCCGCACCACGGCGACGTTCATCATCTAGTAATTTTAGAAAATCCTTGGTTGCACGAGGGTCCAGTCCAATGAACGGCTCGTCCACAATATAGATATCCGGTGAAGACAGAAATCCGATCATCAGCATCATTTTCTGCCGCATGCCCTTCGAAAAACTGGCTGGAAGATCATTCCGAACATGGTCCATACCGAAACGAACCAACAGCTCCTCCGCTCTGGCAACAAAACCTTCTTCCTCCATTTCATACGCCGCTGCAGCCAGATCAAGATGTTCCCATAGCGTCATATATTCATAAAAAACCGGTTGCTCCGGGATATAGGCATAACGACCATCTCCTCCAATCGTCACTTCATAGTTCGCATGTTCCAGCAGACCAAGCAGTGTTTTGATTGTGGTACTTTTGCCCGCACCATTTGGTCCGATAATACCCACCAGTTCTCCTCGCGCCACATTCATTCGAATATTGCGTATGGTCGATTTTCCCGGCTCGTATCCTGCCTCTGTAATATGTACGTCCAATATGGACTCCTGTACTTCCGTACTGTTATATTCCGTTCCCATATCATTCACTCCCTGTTCTGATCAGGCGTTTATTTCATTCTTTATGTTTTATTGTAATCGAGTTGCGGGTTGTATGTTTGATCATTTTGAGCATTTTGAAGTACAAACCATGTTATAATGTTATTACATACTAACATTATTACATACAAATGTATTACTTTCATAAGTTAGATCATACTATAGGAGGAATATATCATGAATGGTGGGGCTCAGATGAAAGAGGAGCATTCCAAAAGAAAAATTCTTTCTCGCAAAATAGGCAAGATGGGAAACAGCTTGGGCATTAGCTTGCCTAAGGTTTTGATTGATAAGCTCCATGTTTCTCAGGGCGATGAGATTGAATTTATTGAAAACAGTCAGGGAGAAATTGTACTAAAAAAGGTTAAACAAATGAAAATACCCGAACATGTAAGACCCGAAGTACTGGAAGCTTTCTTCGACGTTTTCGAAGAAGATGAGGATATCCTAAATGATTTAAGGGATCGTTAAGATGACCATATTCCTTTCCATTGAAGAAGTAGTAGCCGCTCACCATTTTATGATGAAGAAGATGAATGATACAGCACAAGCTGGGGTTAAGGATTCTGCTTTGTTGGATTCTGCGATAAATAGACCTCTCCAAAGTTTGTTTGGAGAGGATGCCTACCCTTCCATATTTGATAAAGCTACTGCCTTATTAGAGTCATTGGTTAAAAACCACTGTTTCTATAACGGAAATAAACGTACAGCTTATCTTGTAACCAAGTCCTTTCTGCGAGTGAATGGCTACCATTTGCAGATGGAACGTAAATATGCCGTAGAATTTATGGTCAACATTGCCGAAGGCGAGTATACATTTGAAAAGATAGTACACTTATTAGAAGAACATTCAGAAGAACGCTAACTCATATGTCTTATAAATGCAAAAAAGAAGCAGGGGTTCCGGAGCCCCTGCTTCTTCATATTACAGTGAAAATCTCATATTACCGATTTGTCTCCACCACAGATGTAGTTTCACTCTCTGCATCCGCATCCACGTTCAGACCCAGATCCAGTGCGCCGCGGCTTTCGCTCGCGTAGTTGCTGTTTACGTTACGCTCGGTGTCTTTCACGCTGTTGCTGCGTTCAGATTGAGCCGTCGTTGCACTCTCTCCTTCTGCCTTAGCGTTCAGACCCAGATCCAGCGCTCCACGGCTTTCGCTCGCATAGCTGCTGTTCACGTTACGCTCGCTGTCTTTCACGCTGTTGTTGCGTTCGGATTGAGCCATTGTTGCACTCTCTCCTTCTGCTTTCGCGTTCAGACCCAGATCCAAGGCTCCGCGGCTTTCGCTTGCATAGCTGCTGTTCACGTTACGCTCACTGTCTTTCACGCTGTTGTTGCGTTCGGATTGAGCCATTGTTGCACTCTCTCCTTCTGCTTTCGCGTTCAGACCCAGATCCAGTGCTCCGCGGCTTTCGCTCGCATAGCTGCTGCTGTCGGTACGCTCACGGTCATTCACGCTGTTATTGCGCTCGGATTGAGCCATCGTTACACTCTCTCCTTCGGCTTTTGCGTTCAGACCCAGATCCAGTGCGCCGCGGCTTTCGCTCGCGTAGTTGCTGTTTACGTTACGCTCGGTGTCTTTCACGCTGTTGCTGCGTTCAGATTGAGCTACTGTAGCACTCTCACCTTCCGCTTTCGCGTTCAGACCCAGATCCAGTGCTCCGCGGCTTTCGCTCTCATAGCTGCTGCTGTCGGTACGCTCACGGTCATTCACGCTGTTATTGCGCTCGGATTGAGCCATCGTTGCACTCTCTCCTTCTGCCTTAGCGTTCAGACCCAGATCCAGTGCTCCACGGCTTTCGTTTGCGTAGTTGCTGTTCACGTTACGCTCGGTGTCTTTCACGCTATTGCTGCGTTCAGATTGAGCCGTCGTTGCACTCTCTCCTTCTGCCTTAGCGTTCAGACCCAGATCCAGTGCTCCACGGCTTTCGCTCGCATAGCTGCTGTTCACGTTACGCTCGCTGTCTTTCACGCTATTGTTGCGTTCGGATTGAGCCATCGTTGCACTCTCTCCTTCCGCTTTCGCGCTCAGACCCAGATCCAGCGCTCCACGGCTTTCGTTTGCGTAGCTGCTGTTTACGTTACGCTCACTGTCTTTCACGCTGTTGTTGCGTTCAGATTGAGTCCATGTCGCACTCTCACCCTCGGCATTCACGTTCAGACCGAGACCCAGTGCTCCACGGCTTTCAGTCGCATAGCTGCTGTTCACGTTCCGATGGTCGCCGCCTCGTGGATAGTCGCTCATCGTTGTACCTTCTCCCGACACATTGGCATTTAAGCCAAGGCCCAGCTTGCCAGAACTGCTACGCTCCGCAGTGTGGTCGGAAGAACGATCATTGTATCGGTTCGTGCTCTCTGAGGATAAGCCGGCATTGAGTCCAAGATCCAAATTCAATGCTCCGCTTGCACTGGATGAACCTCCGTAGCTACCATGGTTTCCGTAACCTGTGTCACGGTGTCCTGACAGAAGAGATCCTAACTCCAGACGCAAACCTGCATTTAGATCCAGATTACCACTGCTGTTATTGCTATAACTATCTGCGTAAGTTGCCTGCGAAGCTCCCAGCAATCCAGCCACCAACGTACCCGACAATACCGACAATTTTACCCAACGATTCACTTTTTTCATGATTATATACACTCCTTCTCAATTTTGGTTGAATTAACGCCATTGTTATTGAGAGAAAGAGGTATATTGCGGCGGCCGCCCAGGCGGTGCCTGTGACCATTGACTGAATCCATCGAGCCGTTCCATTCGGAAAGCAAAATCGTAATCTGGCGTAACCAGACCCGTTGTTGCTCCCGGAAGTGCAGCGGCTGGAGCGGTTGCTCCACCTCCAGTTACACCGGACGAACCGGAGCTTGTCCCGGCGGAAGCATTAGCTGCTCCGGGAGAAGTTGCTGCAACAGACCAACTGGTTGGTCGTTCTGTGCGAGGCTGCAATGGAGATGCTGCATCAGCATCATCTTGTTTCAGATTGGCTTCCTGGTTACTCTGCACTTGTTCAGTGACAGCTGGTTTAGCAGATGACGGATCTACGAGGAATACCTCGTTATCGGGCAAACCTGCATTAACATCGGAATCCTGCGTCAGATCGGTTCCTTCTACAGGCACTGCCTGCGGGGCAGCGGGTTGTTCTGGACGTATTACTGGTTCCGGGGTGACCTCAATCACTTTCCCTGTAACCTGTACTGCGTCCAGTCCTTCCTCGCTGTTCTGAGATGAAACAGGATCTGCGAGCGCGCTCGTATTGGCAGTTTCACCAATCGGTGTTTTGACGACCGACGGCTGTTCTGGCTTCACACTTGGAATCTCCACCTTTTCCTGATCAGGATTGAGTTCAGCGGATACGTCTACAACTGGAACTTCTGCTTTCACAGAAGGCAACTGTACATTTCCCTTACTCAGATCCACTCGGGATGAAGAGATATTGACCGAAGTAACCTCGGGTACATCCACCTTCACGGAAGGTAATTCAACCTTACCCTGTCGAAGGTCTGTTTTCACAGCAGACGTCTCTGCCTTGATCACTTTGGGTACCTCTGCGGTAACGCCAGGCAAGGAAGCTGTACCTTCGTTGAGGTTCACCTGACTGCTTGATACATCGGCTTTGATCACCGGTGTATCCGCCTGTACAGACGGCAGTTCGACGTTTCCCTTCTTCGCATCAATCCCAATCTCTGATGTTCCGGCCGATCCAAGCGGTGTATCTACTTTCAGCTCAGATACACTCAGCTTACCTGTGGATTCGTTCGCTTTGATCGACGGAACTTCAACATCCAGTAGTGGTGTGGATACCGATACCGACGGAGTCAGATTCAACCCGCCATCCGAATCACGTGAAAACAAATTTAGTGACAATCCGCTGGACGGTTTTTCAGAAGATGCCTGAGCATCATCGGCGTATACATGTGACGATCCAACTCCCAGAAGCAAAGTCCCGGCAAGTATAGCCAGTGGTATGCTTCCAAGACGCACAATCGATTTTGGTAACTTTACATTCAAGTTGCTTCACCCCCTTTCCGCTAATGCGTTGGTGGGACAAGGCATATGAGTTTTCCCCTAGGAATAATTAGAATACAGGGATTTCTGCCTGTTCCTCATTAAACGTGAAGGCGTTTACTCAAACGCTTTTTAATCATAAACTTAAAATTTGACGTAAATTCAAACCTTCATTTCAACTGTTCTAACCTGAGCAGATTCGGCCTGTTTTCAGTCGCCTGCAACCATGGTCTTGGCTGCAATGGAGCCATTCAGATCGGCTTTTTCCCTGCTACGTTTCATCAAATAAATCAACCCAAGCAGGGTCAGCAAAATGCCTGAACAGACAAAAGCCGGCACTACACCAAATGAGGTGACCATGAATCCGCCTACCACCGGGCCCATAATATTACTGGCTGTCATCACGCTGCCTACCGTTCCAAATACCCTGCCTGTCATCGCCTCAGGTGTCTGTTCCTGCAACAGGATTTGAAAGGGCACAATCGCAAACCCAATTCCGACACCTGCCAAGGCAAAGAGGGATACTAACAACAGATTGGCACCTAACCCGGCGTGCGGCCAAATCCCAACAATAACTCCGGCTCCGCCGATAACCAGACCCATGAGTATGGTACCCAGACCCATTTTCAAAACATGCCCTGCATGCTTCCACTTCCGCACACTCATCGCTGCAATTAATGTGCCTACGCCACTTGCTGCCACGCACCATCCCAGCAGATCACTTGAAATTCCGGGAAGCTGTCTGAATAACACCACAGTCTGTGAATCGGCAAATTGCAGAAAAAGTATGGCTGAAGCAAGCAAAATCAGAGACGTTCCTACATAAGGGAGAGATGCGAGCATGCGGATACCCTCCTGTGTTTCTTTCCAAAAAGAGTCTTTTGAGCGGTTCCGAACACCCCCAGCTGTCTCTTCCTCTACTTCTGTTACGTTATGAATTGCAGATTGGATCACCCGAGTTCCAGGAATCCACAATAAAATGATGCCGGAAATCAGAAAAGACGCTGAATCGAGAACAAAACACCAGGTGATGCCAAAAGCGGCTACCAGCAGTCCACCAAGCGCTGGACCGATAATTTTGGACATCTGTTCGATCACCGAGCTGATGGATACAGCTTGCGCAAGCTGTTCCCGAGGTACAATTTCCTTCAGCTTTCCGTTTTTGGCCGGAGAGAAGATTACATCGAACAGGGATTTGAGGACAAGCAGTATGTAGACGTGCCAGATCTGGTCCGCAAAAATTAACGCACCCACAATGATGATCCGTGCACCATCAGCTACAATCATCAGCCATTTTCGGTTCAGGCGATCTGCAAGCGTGCCTGCGAATGGCCCTGTCAACAGAATAGGTAGTGCTGCGGAAAGTGTGACAAATGTAATCTCCCATGGCGTTGCATTCCAGCGGATACCCACGAGGGTCAGGATTGCGAGCAGATGCAGCCAATCACCCAGATTGGAAATGGCCTGTGCCACCATCAATGTTACAAAAGATCGGTTATTTTTCAGTGGTCGTTGTCCTGCAAACGTTAAATCACTTGTCATCCTTCTTCTCCTCCATTACCTTCCGAATTCATAATATGAACTCATTATAAGAGATTAGGGCTTGACTCAACCTCCTGCCAGAGGCGGAGAAGAAGCGACATCTGAAGGATGATTTTTTTAGCATGATGAATGATCAAATTTTAAATGCTAAAAATGCAAATCTTGTGACATATCGCATGTTTTTCGTAGAAATAGAAGTTTACAATTAAACCATGGCGACAACCTGAATCGTCAAACATAACTAACCAACTCATATAAGTTGAAATACTCTTTTACATGAACAGCATAACGGAGAGGACAGAAATAACCTGAAAAAGCGAAGCGTTCACCTAAAAGCTTTCTGAAAGAAAGCTCCATCGGAAGCATACGCTATCACCGGATTTTACCTTTGAAGAATATTTCAAAAAATCTGGGGATAACAGTGATTGGAAGGTTGTTCTGTCCTCGTAGTGGTAGGTTGTAACTTTATCATTTCAACTTATAAAACTAATCTGAAAAGGCGGGATCAGCATGCTGGAATTACAAGAAATCGGAACCGAACGTTCACTTCATCTGTACCGCACCTTGGCCCAGACATTCAAGAGCGTGAATGAACACGCTGTATCCGGAAGCAAAGTGCATGGCTTCAACCCCACCGCATACGGGGTGCTCGAAGTGTTATATATGAAAGGAGCTCAGCCAATTCAACAGGTTGGCGCACAACTTCTGCTGCAAAGTGGTAATGTGACCTATGTGATCGATAAGCTCGAGCAAAAAGGATTGTTACACCGCAAACATTGTCCGCAGGACAGACGTATCATCTTTGTGGAACTGACCGAAGAAGGACAGCGCACCATGGATGACATCTATCCAGGCTATGCGTTGAAGATTGATCGGGCGGTAAGTGGACTAAGTGAGGAAGACAAGGAATTGCTGTCCGAACTCTTGGGAAGGCTTGCACATTCTGCAGACCGTTTATCCGCGAGTAGCTAGAGCGTATCTTCAAACCTGCCGAAAGCCGGAGCGTAACATAATGTACTGGAGCAGATATGGAGCGGGAGCGCTAACGCTAACGAACCTGTGACGTCTTATTCAGGGGTTTGAAGCGCTCGCAGCATTTTAAGGAATCTGACACACGCTATCTTTGAATAAACAGCCGTTTACAACGTGTTTTTCAGGTGATTTTGGGGAATAACGTGTCTCATGTCCCTTACAATTTAAAAAGAGGAGCAGATGGCCAAATGAGACGTCCTCCGTTCCTTAGAAATTCGTCTGGACGATTCACCAGGATCAGCCAGCCTGTACTTCAAAATGCTTTAGACCCGGACATCCCCCAACGTATCACTTGCCTGAGTTTGAAGATAAACTCTAGTTCATTGCACATTTGCCAACAAAAATAACCGGATTTGCCTCACATCGGCGAATCCGGTTTTTTATATGTTTTTCGTATATACATCCACTTTTACTTTGAGCCTTGTGGCTGCGGTGGAGCATCTGCATCTTCGGGTACAATTAAACGTTTGCGTAGAGCAAGCGTCGTTACCCACGAGACCAGTGCAATGACAAACATAATGACAAACAGGGAATGCAAGCTTCCTTCCAGCACGTTACGCAGCAGCGCCCATTTATCATCTGATAGTGCTGCATCCGTATGTGGTGCGAGCAGTTCATTCAGATCATTCTCCGAAATTCCAGCCTCCGCCAGATTCTGCTCACTCGATAACGTGGAGATTCGATAGTTCAACCAGGTGCCAAAAGCCGCTGCACCAATCGTCTGTCCCAATGTACGCATGAACGTGTGCAGTGCCGTAGAGGAGCCACGCTCCTTATACCCTACGGAGGACTGCGCAATAATGGTGAAGATCGTGAATGCAAACCCGAAGCCGAGACCATAAATAAAGGTCAATATAAATAGCACAGCCTGGGGGGATGTCCCGCCCACCAGAAAGAGTCCACCCGATCCGATCGCAATTCCCGTTAATCCAATCAATGCGGTCAACCGTGATCCAATTTTCATCAACAGGCGGCCTGCCAACACACTACCAATGAGCCAACCTACCGACATCGGCGCGAGCAGCAATCCGGATTCCGTCGCATTACCTCCCCGAACCCCCTGCACCCAGAGCGGCAAATAACTGGTCAGGCCGATCATCAAAGTACTGGTCAGGAGTCCAGCGATATTCGCCACACGGATATCACGAATTCGGAACAAATGTAGTGGAACCATTGGGGCCTGAGCTTTTTTTTCCACCACAAAAAATAAAATAATAAACAGAGCGGCAACCACACTCAGTCCTACAATCAACGGAGAGCTCCAGGCATAATACTGCCCACCCGCCGACAGGACAAATAACAATGCGGTAATGCCCACCGTGAAGGTCAGTGCACCGACATAATCAATTTTGGCCGTACGTGGAGAGATATCTTCCTTCAGATAACGAAATACAAACCACATCGCAAGCAGACCAAACGGCACATTAAAACCAAAGATCCACTGCCAGCCCAGATTATCTACAAAATAACCTCCAAGCAGTGGTCCTGCCAGAGAGGAAATGCCCCACACGGAGCTGATCCAGCCCTGAATTTTGCCACGTTCTTCAATGGCGTAGATGTCCCCGATAATCGTAAATGTAACAGGAACTACCGCACCAGCACCGATCCCTTGAATGGCACGAAAAATAATTAATTGCTCCATGTTCTGCGACAGACAGCACAAGAGTGAACCCAGTAAAAATAAGGCACAGCCAATCAGAAATACAGGCTTTCGTCCATACAAGTCACTGATTTTGCCGAAAATGGGCGTACTCACAGCCATCGTCAACAGGTATGCGGTGAAAATCCAGCTCAGCAGCTGTACACTCCCCAGCTCACTGACAATGGTCGGCCCTGCTGGACCAATTACGGTGCCTTCAATCGCTGACAGAAATGTCGCGAGCAACAGCCCGGTTAAGATGAAACTGCGCTTCAAACCTCCAGTTGCATTCACACAAACCCTTCTCTCTTTGTTTCTCTATATAATTGGTACGTTAATTTACACTTCTACTACGAACCAGAACAAGCTTCCGATCGCTGTTATCCCCAGATTTTTACTTCTCCTCTCTAAAGGAGAAATCCGGTGATAAAGGCGAACGCTTCGCTTCTCCAGCTTTGTTCTGTTTCTTCGTTTACGTGTAAATTTAAAAACAATTATATATTGTCTCTTTTATTTACCTCGCTTGCGAAGGAACTCATCATACAGCATCGAATACATCACCATATCCTTGTATCCGGTGGACGTATGCTGCACCTGTCGCAGCAACCCTTCTCGTGTGAAGCCGCGGTTCGTCAGGAACTCGCCGGAAGCCAGATTGCGTGGGTCAACCAGCGCTTCAATTCGATTAAGACCCATGGTCTCATACCCAAAGGGCAGCAATGCCGAGAAAGCCTCCGTCATATAACCGTGGCGCCAATAATCACGTCCCAGCTCATATCCGATCTCACCCCGGAATGCGCCTTCAAGCTGCCATGTGTTAAAGCCACAGCTGCCGATGAGCTTGCCTGTTTCTTTGAGTTCGATCCCCCAGCGGATCGCATCCTCTTCCCCTGCCATTTGGTTGAGCAGTGCGATCATGTCCGCCGCTTCGCTTGTCCCAATCATGGGTGCAAGATTCATGTAACGGGTCACCTCGCGATCTGACCAGCATGCGAACATCTGGGCCGCATCCCGGCGACGCATTTTACGCAGACGAAGCCGCACAGTCTCCATTTCGGGAATTCTTCCTTTGCATTTATACATATAAAGACACTCCGATCCGATCTATCTCCGCAGACCATAATATTCAATAGTCATCTAATCATAACCTGCGCCGAATGGCAACTATTCAGTCATGCACACATGTCAAAAAACCGGGCCAATTTCGCTCCCGGTCTTGTTGTACGTATGGATCCATTCAAGTTTGAGTGAATTACGGAATCATGGCTTGTCCAAATGAATTTTAAGCTTTGGACGTTTTCTTGCCCTTCCCCAGTAATTCATCGCTAACCCGGCCAAACACAGCCGTGATTTCCTTGAATTCTTCGATGCCAGTCCCGGTTAGGCTCCATTGGTCCCCGTGGGCAGTCAGGAAGTTCTCCTGTGTCAGGTGTTCAAGCTCCTGCTTGATCTCCCGCTCTCCAACGCGATATCCCCGTTCTTCCAATAGGGGCAGTGCCTCGCTAACGTTCAAATCCTGATTTTGCGCGAAATATAGTAGATGAATCCGTACAAAAAGATTCTGTACCTCTGCATGCATAAGCCAAGCTCCTTCCCGGGTTATAGCCCTCCGTGGTTGCTAAGTAATTACCCCGCGCAAGAAGCTGAGAAACAGGAGGATTCTTCTGGTATTCCCTTCCCTTTCCGAAATCCTCCGCTTGACTAACCGCATCCTCTGCACTATCTTGAAAATAAGTACCATTTTGCTCGGGAGGGTGATTTACCATGTTTCAAGCTGTTTCCTATGAAGGAACACGAAGTGAGCAGCACACCGCCGTCCTGGGACAGTTAAGTGCTCTGATCCGCGATGAACCTAGTGCGATTGCCAATCTGGCCAACGCTGCTGCGCTGCTCAATGTATTTATGACCGACACCAATTGGGTCGGCTTCTATCTGTATGATGGAAAAGAACTGGTCCTCGGGCCATTCCAAGGACTGCCTGCCTGTATCCGAATTCCATTGGGACGTGGTGTATGCGGCACATCTGCTGTGGAAAAACGTACCCTGGTCGTTGATGATGTTCATGCCTTCCCAGGCCACATTGCCTGTGATGCAGCATCAAACAGTGAGATTGTCGTACCTATTATCAAAAACGGCGAACTGTACGGGGTGCTGGATATCGACAGCCCGATCAAAAACCGTTTTGACGACGAAGACCGCGTCTTCCTGGAGAAAGCCGTAAGCCTGCTCACAGAGCAGTTGGAGGCAACCATCCCCCTTTAGGAAATGATGAATAAGGTGATCGGAGTCTCATCACACACGATGATGAAGAACCCGTAATAACAAAGAGCGCAGTCCTCTCAAAGGTCTGCGCTCTTTGTTATCCATTATGATTTACACCCATGTTCTTGCTCGCCCATGTTACTTTATGCATCTAGGATAAATCATGTTCCGCTTTAATCATCATCCCATCCCGCAGGAATTCAGCCAGCCTCGGGTGGTAACCATCGTACATCTGACGGAAATTTTTATGCTCTACATACAGATTGGCCAAATCCCGATAGATCTCAGCGGTGGGTGTATAATAACCTTTGATCCATTCAAGATGCCTGCCAATAATCCGTTGTACTTTTGCACTACCGGGTTCCAATCCATCCTCAATGGCCTGTTGTAAGTCGAGATGGACCTGATCAATTTTCGCCTGGGAATCCAGATAGTCTTCTTTTGACTTCAACTCCTGATTTTCAGGCAATGTGGATGAATTGGAAGATTGGATGTCGGACCTCTGAACACCCTCTGTCTGCACATGGTTCATATCTTTATTGATTACAGGGTCAAAACCCGATTCATTCAGCAACTGGTGACGCCCCTTATTTACAAAACCGTTATACAGTTCATGTTCATCAAGTTCATGTTCACCTTGCAAATGAGAGATCGTTTTGTCCAGTGTCTGAATCAATCCATGCAGACGGAGTGCCTTCTCCAGAATATCAATGCGATGCTGCTTCATGATGCGTATGACATCCTGAGGATTATCCCGGAGCATCGGGGCAATCTCATTCTCCTTCATACCTACTTCCTTACAGAAAAGAATTTGCTGGAGTCTCAGCAATTCCTGCTTTTCATAATAGATGTCCTCATCTACATCCCCAAAGGCCGGATTCAGAAGACCTGTCTCTGCATACTGGCTCAGTTCGTTCAGACTTACGCCTGACATTCCCGATACGTCAACCATGGAATACGCCATTTGAATACACCTCCTGCCTGTCCTGCAACTCCAGAGTTCAGGCTTAATTCATACTGCATTTTATTTGAATAATGAGAGCATATAAGACTTTCGGCAGTGCTGTACCGCTTCATTCCGCTCGTTCTCTGGATGGGTACATCATGCTTCGGTAATATGAGGGCGTTTGGTCAGTTATGTTGCGGTATGTTAACTATGTTATACCCGTCTCATCAGATGTGAACCCGCAGTCAGCGAAGAATCCATATGTATTTTTGAAACTTTTTCCATGATCTTCATATAAAAAAACCTGTGCCATTATTCTGGCACAGGAGTGTGTGGTTATGTTTTCATTGGCATACGGTATATTGAGTAAAAGAATGGAAGAGAATCACCCTTTGTTAAACATAACAAACTTCAATTCCGTCATTTCCTCTACAGCATATTTTACACCTTCACGCCCAATCCCACTTTGTTTCACCCCACCATAGGGCATGTGATCCACACGGAACGTCGGAATATCATTAATCATAACTCCACCTGCTTCGATCTGATCGACAGCACGGAGGGCGGTATGAATATCATTTGTAAATACGCCTGCCTGAAGCCCGTATATCGAGTCGTTAACATGTTCAATACCCTCTTCAACGGAATCTACCGTATTGATCACAACGATGGGTGCAAACACTTCCTGACAGGATACCTTGGCATCACGCGGAACGTTAATCAGTACCGTTGGACGCAGAACGCCTCCTTCAGCTTGACCGCCTGCTGCCACTTCAGCCCCTGCCTGTTTAGCTTCTTCAATCCAGTCGAGTGTACGCTGTACATCCTTGGAGGTAATCAGCGCAGAGACCACCGTATCCGGGCTCAGCGGGTCTCCGACCACCACTTGTTTGGCCGCTTCAGCAAAACGCCGGATGAATTCTTCCGAGATGTCACGATGTACGTAGATTCGCTGAAGTGAGATACATACCTGTCCCTGATACGTGAAAGCACCAGTCACACATCGAGGAACCACTTTGTCCAGATCTGCGTCCTTATCCACAATCACCGCCGCATTCGACCCAAGCTCCAGTGTCACTCGTTTGAGTCCTGCTTTGCTACGAATGCTCGTGCCTACCGCTGGACTGCCTGTAAACGTAATGTGAGCAACATGGGGGTGCTCCACAAGCACATCACCAATGGTTTTGCCATCACCGCTCACCACATTCAGTGCACCATCCGGCAGTCCGGCTTCCTGCAGCAAATTAGCGATGTAATAGGAAGACAGCGGCGTCTGCTCCGCAGGTTTGAGTACGATCGTATTGCCTGCTGCGAGCGCTGGACCTACCTTGTGAGCTACCAGGTTCATTGGAAAATTAAACGGTGTAATCGCACCGATGACACCTAGAGATTGCCGCATCGTATAGCCGATACGCCCTTCTCCACCTTTGGCTGCATCCATCGGAACCGTCTCTCCGGTCAGTCGCTTGGCTTCTTCAGCGGCAAAACGATACGTTTCCACCGTCCGGTCAACCTCGGCCAGTGCTGCCGTAATTGGCTTCGCCGCTTCAAGCGCTATGATTCGCGCTGCTTCTTCTTTGCGTTCTTCAAGCATGGAGGACAACTTGTACAGAATATCTGCACGCTGATGTGCAGGCATCTGGCGCATTGCCTTCCCGGCTTGAACCGCAGCTACAACAGCAGCCTCCGCTTCCTCGGCTGAAGCCGAAGAGACTTCTGCCAGCGTTTCCCCGGAGTATGGTGCTTGAAGTTCTGTATAATCTACGGATTCGGTCAGTTTGCCACCGATAAACAGATGTTGTTTTTTCATATGCTGCATCCTCCATCCTTTTAGAACCTATTGAACTAAAGAATGTTACACTGCCACTTCGATGACAGAACAACAACCATACAATCGCTGTCTCATGTAAAAGTTCAGTTCAATTTATATAATCTATTTATACACTATTTCCGTTCCATCAACCCACTACGGTATTTGGCAATCATAGCTTGTAACGTACCTGATGAGCCATTGTGGCGATCTTGAGCTATTGCATTATAAAGGATTTCACAACCTATTTAACCGTCAGGACGGGGCAATCTGCATGTTTTAACACACCATGGCTGACACTGCCCACGATCATCTCTGCGAGCATGCCTTTTCCACCTGTTCCCATCACGATCATTCGACAATCTCGTTCTCGCGCTACACGGCAGATCTCATTAACGGGATCACCCGCAATCAGCAGTGTCTCATATGCTACGTCTCGTCCGGACAACTGTCTGGTCACCGGTTCTATAATATGCTGCCCTTCTTCGGCAATCCGAGCTTCCAGATCAACACCCAATGCAGGTTCATTAATGGAGATGGTAGGATTAACATGCACGATCAACAGACTTGCAGGTTGTTTCATATCTTCAGCCAGGATCAGTGCTTGTTCCAAAGCCTTATGCGCATGTTCCGAACCATCAACAGCAACCAATATATGTTTCAGCATTGCAATCCCTCCTGTGAATTAATGAGATGTAATAGCGGAATCGATATCCCGCAGATGATGACGGCGTACCAGCAGTACCACGACACCAATCAGAACCATTAATGCGCCAAAATAAAACGGCGTTTCCGGGAGGAACCACTCGGACAATTTACCTGCAAGCCATGGAGCAAGTGCACCACCCAGGAAACGAACGAAGCTGTATGCAGCAGAAGCAACAGAACGCTCCACAGGTGCAGCTTCCATAACAGCCGTTGTAATCAATGTGTTGTTAATTCCAAGGAAAATCCCGGCTACAATGACTGCAACAATAACGGTAGTTGGTGAACCCATCACCGTACCTACTGCCATAACAACCAGATCAATCGCGAACAATGTAAGCATGACACTCATGGACGGAACCGATCCGAATCGGCGTTGTAATCTTGGTGCAACAAATACCGACGTAATCGCCAGCATCAAGCCCCAGCCAAAGAATACGTAACCCAGGCCGTGCTCATCCAGATTCATGACATATGGTGAATAAGCCATCAAGGTAAAGAATCCAAAGTTATACAGGAAGGCGGTAATCGCCAATGTTTTCAGTGAAGGATAACTTAATGCTTTGAATGGATCGGACAAAGAACTTCGTGTTTTCGGTTTAGCCATTTTGGGCAGCATAAATGTAATGCTTATAAAGGCAATCGCCATCAGAACAGCCACCCCATAGAACGGGCCGCGCCAAGAGATGGAACCCAGCTCACCACCAAGCAGCGGTCCAACCGCAATCCCGAGACCAAGCGCTGCTTCGTACAAAATAATCGCTTTGGCTGTCCCCGATGTGGACAGTCCAACAATGGCAGATAACGCCGTTGCGATGAACAAGGCATTCCCCAGTCCCCAACCGCCACGGTAACCAACCAGTGCACCTACGGTGTCTGAGGTACCGCCGAGGAACGAGAAGATAATAATCAGCAATATACCGCTGAGCAACGTCCACTTCACACCAATCCGGCTGGATACGACACCTGTAATCAGCATCGCTACCCCGGTTACAGCGTTATAACTGGTAAATAGCAGCGACACCTGGCTTTTCGAAGCATGCAGCTGATCTGCAATCGCGGGCAGGATCGGGTCAACCAGCCCCAGACCCATAAAGGATATGATACATGCAAAGGCAACCGCCCATACCGCTCGCGGTTGGGATAACAAGCCCCCACGTGATGACGGCAATTCGTCCGGTAATGATGGCTCTCTTTTCATACGTAATTCCTCCTGTGAATAATTTATGTGATGAAACTTTTATTTGAAAATGACTATGAAAATAATGAAAACATTCTATACATTTTCAGAATTAGAGGTAACAAAACGGCACAAATGACACCGAAACATCCGGTGTTTGTACAGGATCGCCACAGGTACTATGGTGCTCACTCCATGTAGCGATTATGTGTATACAGTTTTGTTTATTAAATATTAGATGCTAATTGGGTTAGCCGTCTTCATCACCCTGCGGATCATGTGCCTGTAACTTCTGAATACCGCTCCGAACGCGTTCACGCAGCTCTTCCAGTTCAGTCTTTACGGCATGTATGCTCTGAAGTTTCTGCTCTATCAGTTGCAACTGACCATCCAGCGTTGTTTCCATCGTGGTGAGCTTCTCAATCCGTTCTCTCACTTCGGTCGTCTGCTGGTAGTCAAAACGTTGTTCGTTCAAGGCATCTGCTGTTGCCACATAGGTATGTAGCTCCTGAAGGGAAAATCCAAGTACCTCTTTGGCGCGAACCACCTTCTTCAGATAATCGATATCCTCTCGAGTGTACAATCGCGTCCCGCCATCTGTCCGCTGAGGTGAAGGCATGACACCAATCTCTTCATAATACCGAATGGTCCGCTTGGTCAAACCACATTCCTTGGCTACGTCGTCGATTTTATATAAACTCATTTCCCTCACCTCTTCCATATGTCTGTAATGTTATGTACATAATTATATATAATTTTAACGTTAACGTCAACGTTAGATTTCAAACATAAAGCCTTAGCGAGTTCAACATCGCCTTCCATTCTCTATCTTCAACAAAAAAAGACCCGCTTCACACGCGAGTCCTCCTCTGTAAACTATTCATTCACTTTACCTTAAACGTTCTGCTCATTCTGTTGCTGTTGCTGTTGCTGTTGAGCACGTTGCATTTGCTTCAACCGGCCTTCAACTCTGGTAAATAGTCTGATCGTATAAAATCCTGTAGCAACCAGACTCAGCACCAAAGCTCGTACATCTGTAAGCCAGAAACCGATAATGCCAAATATCGTGATAATTACACCAAATTGCATCATCAGATTGGCGCTATAACTTTGCGCTTCGTCCCACAACTCGGGATTACTCATTGCACGCGGGGTCCGATAACCATATATTCCGTTAATCATTTTCGGTGGTTTTTTGAACACCATTAACCCCAGAATGAAATAACACACTCCGATAATTATCCCTACTACTGCTCCTGTCAAAACGTTCTCCCCTTCACTGTTGTCTTCCATAGACCTGCTTACACTGACACTCCGGTGACAGAATAACCTGCTGATGCAGCTTCGCTTCTTCAGGTTATTTCTGTCCTCTCCGTTCTCGTATAAATGTCTAGTTAGACTTTTCTACATAAAAATATAAAAAAACGGCTCTACGTATATACGAAGAGCCGCCTGGATCGTTTCGTAAACTTAGATATTCTTCACTCGGAGTACACGCATGGCGTTCAGAACAGCCAGCACCGTGACACCGACATCCGAGAATACCGCTTCCCACATGGTAGCTATGCCGAACACACCGAGTAGCAAGAAGACTGCTTTAACCCCCAGAGCAAACGCGATATTTTGCCACACAATCATTCGTGTACGCTTAGCAATGCGGATTGCGCTCGCCAGTTTCGACGGTTCATCGGTCATGATGACCACATCTGCCGCTTCAATCGCGGCATCTGAACCGAGTCCACCCATCGCCACGCCCACATCGGCGCGTGCCAACACAGGGGTATCGTTGATACCGTCACCGACAAACACCATTTTTTCCTTCGGAGATTTGGCAGCTTCCAGTTGCTCCAGTCGTTCGACTTTGTCCTGTGGCAGCAATTCAGCATAGACCTCATCCACACCCAGCTCACGTCCTACCGCTTCACCCACGGCTTTCGCATCTCCTGTCAGCATGACCGTTTTGCGGATGCCGAGCTTCTTCAGCGCCTGAATCGCAGCGGCTGCATCATCCTTCACTTCATCAGCAATAATTAGATGACCAACATACGTGCCAGCTTCAGCCACGTGGACTATCGTTCCTGTCGTCCCTGGTGTGCTATACGATATACCCGCCTGCTCCATTAATTTGACGTTGCCTGCCAGCACTTCCCGACCATCCACACTCACCTTGATCCCATGTCCGGCAACTTCATCATAACCTTCCACACCTTGCGTGGGAATGGCCTTGGCCCAAGTTGCGCGAATGGATTCGGCAATCGGATGATTGGAATTCGCTTCAGCAATGGCTGCCAGCTTCATCAGTTCATCTTCCGTACGTCCACCTTCGGGACGAATGGCTGTTACTTTGAATACACCTTTGGTTAGTGTGCCCGTTTTATCAAAAACAACAACCTTCACATCGTTCAACGCTTCAAGGTAGTTACTGCCTTTGACAAGAATCCCGTTACGTGAAGCCGCTCCGATACCACCAAAGAATCCAAGTGGAATAGAGACCACCAACGCACAAGGGCAAGAGATAACCAGGAAGACCAATGCACGATAGATCCAGTCAGCAAATGTTGCACCACTAAGTATCAACGGTGGAACAAATGCAATCACGGCTGCAAGGATAACAACAACCGGTGTGTAATAACGAGCAAATTTACTGATAAAATGTTCTGTTTTCGCTTTCCGGCTGCTCGCGTTCTGTACCAGGTCCAAAATTTTGGA
Source organism: Paenibacillus sp. CF095 (assembly GCF_900101225.1). Classification (NCBI taxonomy): domain Bacteria; kingdom Bacillati; phylum Bacillota; class Bacilli; order Caryophanales; family Paenibacillaceae; genus Paenibacillus; species Paenibacillus sp. CF095. The sequence goes on along the minus strand of NZ_FMZN01000009.1, from coordinate 13,010 downwards.
TACCGTTGATTCACCAAACGTTTTGGTCACTTCAATCGTCAACATACCATTTTTGTTCACAAATCCACTCAGTACGTCACTTCCGGACTCCAGCTCACGAGGTACGGATTCACCTGTCAGAGCAGAAGTGTCCACCATGGAACGCCCAGCTCTAACGATACCATCCAGCGGTACTCGCTCTCCTGCTTTCACGACAATACGATCACCAATCCGTACGTCTTCCGGAGATACACGACGGGTCTCGTCACCCGAACCTGTCAGGATATTCGCGTAGTCCGGGCGAATGTCCATCAGTGACTGAATCGACTTGCGTGACCGATTAACCGCCATGCCCTGAAACAGCTCCCCAAGCTGATAAAAGAGCATGACGGCTACCCCTTCCGGATACTCTCCAATAGCAAAGGCACCCAAGGTAGCGACGGACATCAGGAAGTATTCATCGAACACCTGACCGCGGATGATGTTTTTGGACGCCTGGAGCACGATGTCTCCCCCGGCAATCAGATAAGCGAGCGCATATAGCGTAAACTGTGCCCAGCCCTCCAGCGGCGACCAGATCGCAGCTGCGAGCAGCACAGAACCTGCAGCAAGACGAGCAAGCAACACTTTTGTCTGTCCTGCACCATGTTCATGCGAGTGGCCTGCATGGGCATCATCATGGGTATGGCTGTGATCATGTCCAGCATGACTTCCGTGCTCATGCACATGACCATGTGCGTGGCCCTGCGAATGTCCATGATCATGAGTATGCGAGTGTTTGCCATGTGAATGTGAATGTCCATGATCATGTCCAGTATGGTCATGACTGTGGTTATTTGCACTACCTGCACTCCCTGTATGGGTGTGCACATGTCCGTTCACATGTTTTCCTTTTTCCGAAATGCGAATATGCGGCTCCAGCCGAAGCACTTTGCGTTTTGCTTCTTCCACTACCTGTTCATCCATGTCGGAAGTGGTGTGTAGCGATAATGTTTTGGTAACAAAATTGACAGAGCATTCGTTAATGCCCTTAATTTTTTTGACGCCATTCTCGATCTTTAATGCGCAGTTCGCACAATCCAGTCCATCAAGCAGCAGTTCCCTTTTCACCTGTTCCTGTCCGGTTCCCATGTGAATTCTCCCCTTTGCAGTACAAAAACGATGTTATATTTCAATTGTATTCAATATATGAGCACTCATTCATATGTTTGGTTACCCCTATTATATGCACGCCTAAACATGAGTGTCAACAATCGTTGTTGATTTTTCATACAGATTATGCTAATAGTAATCATTTCGCTTTAGGCGGGTTTTGGATATAATAGAGCTATAGTTAAACTTTTGCATAAATCCGAACCAGTGAATTCCAATCAACAATGTACTTACACATGGTTAAATCGAATTATGCAAAATGTTGAGTTAACATAGGCGGTGATAGGAAATGGAACAACCGGTTAAAGCACCAAGCGAATGTGATGCAGCCTGCTCAGGTACTGAAGCCGACGTGCAGACGATTCGCACTTCACTCATAGATCGGGAGACGTCTTCCGAGATGGCAGATTGGTTCAAGGCATTCAGCGACCCCACACGTCTACGTATTATTGATGCACTGTTACAGAAGGAATTATGTGTTCATGACCTGACGGTTCTGCTCGACATGGGGCAGTCGGCCATTTCACACCAGCTGCGTTCACTCCGCAACATGCGGATCGTCAAGCGGCGCAAGGAAGGCAAGACCGTGTACTACTCTCTGGATGATGCTCATATTGAGCAGATTTTCCTGCAAACGCTCCAACATATTAAACACAGCTAGGCTGCAGCCAAGCTTGTTCATGCAGAAGAACCCCCGCCTCTCGGCTATATGCCGATGGACGGGGGTTCTTCTTGGTAAGGGCACCGTTTTATACAGGATTCAAAGTTACTATATCTTCTGATTAACTATCTCTTGGAGCTTGCCACTTCGGTTATAAAAGATTGTTCTTGTTTGGATCGTACAGGCCGGATCTGTCCTTGAACCAGTTGAAGATATGCGATACACATACTTTCAGCACCGCGTATCCTGGAACAGCGAGCAGAATTCCCACGACTCCAAACAGATTACCCGAAGTCAAAATGACAAAGATAATCGTGATGGGATGAATCTTCAGCGTTTTGCCCATGATCTGTGGTGAGATGAATTTACCTTCGATTAACTGTACGATCGTCCATACGGCGACCATCTTCAGCAGCATCACCGGCGAAGTGACAAGTGCCACGATTAATGCTGGTGTAATCGCAATTGCAGGTCCCAGATACGGAACAACACTTGTGAACGATGCAATAATTGCAAGAATCAATGCATAATCCAGACCAATGACCATATAACCGATGTAGAGCAGAATACCGATGCAGAAGCTGACGATAATCTGTCCACGAATGAATGAACTGATCTGGTGATTGATGTCTTCCAGTACATGCATTGCACCCGTACGACTCTTGATTGGCAGGAAAGACAGAATCTTCGCTGGTAGCTTTTTGCCGTCTTTCAGCAGATAGAACAGAATGAACGGAACCGTTACGATGGACAGCACGGTCTCCGTGAAAGCTCCGAGGAATCCGCCCAATTTGGTCCAGGTCGAGTTCAGAATTTCAGTAGCCTTTTGGGAGATTGTTCCCCACCAGTCCTGCGAATTCAGATTCACCGTTTCCTGGAACTGACCGAACAATTTACTGCCCGTAAGCTCCTCAAACTGCTGTTTTACCGTCTCACTGTACGTTGGGAAATTTTCAATCAGCCCCACAATCTGGTTACGCACAACTGGAATGACCGCCAATACTACGACTGTCAGAATGCCTCCAATCGCAAGATACAGGATCAGAATGGACCAGCCACGCTTGATTTTCCACCTTTCCATCACATCCACAATCGGATTCAGCAGATAATAGAGTATTCCTGACAGAATAATAGGAAGTACAATGGTTTTGATGAGTACTGCTAGCGGATGAAGAACAAAGGATACTTTGGTCAGAACCATCACGTTCAGTCCCACCAACAGCAGAATTAGCAGAAATAGCACAAACTTGTTGTTAAGAAAAAATCGCTTGAACCGCTCCGGCCAAACGCGGGGTTGCTCAGGTTGCTCCATAGGCGTGTCGTCCTCTCTTATGACCCTTAATCAAAACTTAACTATTAAGCTAGATAAATGCCCTACACACGAATAAAAAAGTACCTTGTACAAGCCAACATATGTATAACACTCTGGATTTATACGTATGGTGCTGATTAACCGTTTCAAATTAAACCGGTAAAGTCATTTTACCCCAAAATGAGTCTTCTGCCCCACACGAAACATTTGCAAATTCTCCCTATTCAAAAACGGCTCGCCTCACTGGGAGACGAACCGTAAATTTATAGCTATACCCTACCATTAAGCCAGCTTTTACGCTAAAAAATGAAGATTAAGCTTTTCCCGCCAATTGTGCGATTAACTCATAGGAATGCAGACGTGCCTTATGATCATAGATCATCGACGTAATAATCAGCTCATCTGCCTGCGTCTGCCGAATGAAGGATTCCAACTGTCCACGTACGGTTTCTGGTGAACCATTAACAGCTGCCTTCAGCGTCTGCTCAACACCAGCTTTCTCACGATCCGTCCATTTGCCTTCCATCTCTGCCGGAGGCTGTACCAATCCCGTTGTGCCGCGAATAATGTTCAGGAACTGCTGTTGCATCGTTGTACCCAGCCATGCTGCTTCCTCGTCTGTATCCGCAACAACAGCGTTAACACCAACAATCACATGTGGCTCCTTCAAGCTATCAGATGGTTGGAAATTGTTTCGATACGTCTCCAGTGCAATACGGGTGTAATCGGGCGAGAAGTGGCTGGCAAAAGCAAACGGCAATCCCAGCTGACCTGCCAGACGTGCACTGAAATCACTGGACCCCAACAGGTAGATTGGAATATTCAATCCTTCTCCAGGAACTGCGCGAACAGGCGCATGATAAGATGTCGCCGAAGCATCAAAGTATGCTCTAAGTTCTGCCAACAGCTCAGGGAAATCTTCCCCACTGTTCAGATCTTTGCGTAACGCAAGCGATGTACGGCGGTCACTACCTGGTGCGCGACCCAGTCCCAAGTCAATTCTGCCAGGATACAAGGACTCCAGTGTGCCGAACTGCTCAGCGATGACAAGCGGTGCATGGTTAGGCAACATGATGCCTCCTGAACCCAGACGAATCGTTTTGGTTCCACCAGCCAGATATCCAATAACAACCGAAGTTGCGGATGAAGCAATACCCGGCATGTTGTGATGTTCAGCTACCCAGTAACGGTGATATCCCCAACGCTCTGCATGCTGCGCCAGATCCAAACTGTTGCGCAAAGCATCAGCTGGTGTTGCACCTACTACAACAGGAGCCAAATCCAGGATGGAAAGCTTAACGTCATTAATATGTTCTTTATGGGATGAAGCTGTATTTTCTGTAGTCATTATCGTTTAATCTCCTTGATGATTATATTTTTGTATATCCAGATATATAGATTAATTAAATCACAACTGGATAGGGTGATGTGATGATAAACTAGCCGTTTACATCCGGACGGAATCCCTGCCTGCATGTGCATCCTAGCTTCCGTTCCGGCATCCGGCTTATAACTCGTTCTGCACGTACTCGGCAAACTGACGAATCGTCTCTTCGTTGCGCCGATAATACGTCCATTGTCCTCTTCGCTCGGAGAGCAGCAACCCTGCCTTGAGCATGGTCAGCAGATAACTGGATATAACCGACTGAGCCAGTCCAGCCTTCACTTGAATCGTGCCAACACAGATTCCGTTCTTGCCACCATCCGGATGCTGAGATAGTTCCAGCGGTGGAAAGTGTTGCTCCGGGTTTTTGAGCCACAACAAGATTTGTCTACGTGTCTCGTTCGATAATGCTTTGAATATAAGTATAGGTTCCATGGGTACGATTATACCCCCTTTCAACCATTTTGCAAACACATGAACAAACAAACCGACTCATGATCGAGTCGGTCTGGTATCATATGGAATCCGTATTTGGAATCAACATCCATATTAGAATTTGGTTGTAACCGTTTGTTTAACCTGATCCAACATGGCTTGATATGCGGGTGCATCCAGGTATCCAATACTTCCAAAGAGCAGATGATCTACGGCTTCAATGCCTACAAAATCGAAGATACCTACGTCTGAAGTTAATTTCAGTCCAGCAGTCATGCCAATTTGATCATAAATTTCACTTGGTGTACCATGTGTGTTGATGATGAGGCCTTTTTTGCCTGTCAGCAATTTCTCGATACCCGCTTCACCCGCTGCATATGCAAAACCATAGGCGAATACACGGTCAACATATCCTTTGATAATGGCAGGAAGACCTGTCCACCAGATCGGATAGATGAATGTAATGGCTTCTGCATCTGTAACAAACTGTTGCTCTGTAGCGATATCCTGTGGTGTCTGTCCTGCTCGCATGGAAGCTGTGTCAGCTTCAGTCAGTACGGGTTGGAATTCAAGCTTGTACAAGTCACGAACGACTACTTCATGGCATTGAGCTTCGAGAGCTTCTACAGCAGTATTGAGGATTGCGTTATTCAAGCTGTCTGTGTGTGGGTGAGCATATACGATAAGATGTTTCATAGTGTGAATCCCTCCAGGTTTGGTTTGAGTTAGGTTGCGAAAATGGGTTACATTGATACGTTCCCGCATACATAGATATCTATGTATATGGGTAAAAAAATATTTTGGCTCCTCTGCCTCCACCCCAGTCAAATCTGGAAGGGTTGCAGACAGAAGAGTTCATTCATTATAACTTTCGGACAATAATGGACAGCAAGCTCTCCAATTGCTCCGACTGTTCATCGGACAGGCCACTATAGATGATGTCATTAATCTGCTCTGATACCTGATGGAAGATCGGTTCGAGTCGCTTCCCCTGTTCGGTTAGGCGAATCATCGTCACTCGGCTATCTTCGGCACTCTTGCTACGTTCAACATAGCCAAGCTTCTCAAGCTTGTTGACCAGTACCGTTACCGTTGGTTGCGTGCGTTGAACACGTTCAGCCAACATCTTGATCGACAGCGTCTCTTCCCGGTACAAGAACATCAATACATCTCCATGAGAAGGAACAATCCCTGTTACCTCATGCTGTTCCAATTCGTGTACAATCCGTTTGTTGACATGGTCCCTGATTCTTGCAATCAGTGCAATTGCGTTGTATTTAGGCATGACCTTATTATACATAGACATCTATGTATTTTCAAGTTCTTTTTCATAAAAAAGAAAAACAGCCCTTTCCATCGGGCTGTTTCGATACTACTTTGATCCTGATCTATAATGTTAGATCTTAGATAATCGTTTTTGAATTCATGTTAGATTCACGCTGAATTCAGTTAATCCATTGCGTGATTTTCTCAACGGATTGTCGGGACTTCTCACGCGCGGGCTCCTCTGCCCGATAACCGAAGGCTGCCATCATAGAGACGCCCCATGCGCCATTTTCCAGCAAGCCCTCTTCTTCCATAATACGGTGGACGTCCTCACGGCTGAAACCTTCGATTGGACAAGAATCAATCTCGATTTGAGCTGCCGCCGTCATCATGTTGCCGAGTGCAATATACGTCTGTTTGGATGCCCAGTCGAATAATGATCGTGGATTATCCAGAATTTTCTGGTTATTTTGGAACTTTCCATAAGCCTCACTTGTTAGCTCAAATACGTTATTTGGCATTCCCTTTGTTTCCTTCAACATGTACTCCGCATAAGGAGAATTATAACTGGCATCTGATCGGGCCAAAATAACAACAAAATGGCTTGCTGTAGCCAATTGTTTTTGAGCGCCGGAAGAGACTTCGGACAGACGCTTACGCAGGTTTGGATTTTGTACAATCAGAAACTTCCACGGTTCAAGACCAATGGAACTTGGAGATAATCTGCCTGTTTCCAATATAAATTGGAAATCCTCATCCGAGATTTTGCGGGTATCATCAAATATCTTTGTTGCATGCCGGAAATGATAAGCTTTTAAGATGTCTTCCTTTGTCTTTGACTTTGCTGTAACTTCCATGAAACTCCACGTCCTTTTTATATATTTTTTATGTTGAATCGTCAGTCTCTAGTTTTTGATTTACTTAAGTATTAGTTTAGAATCTATATCCGAAAATGAAAAGTACGCACATTATTGTTTCTCAGTTTCTAAAAGTAAGTATTGTATCCTAACAAGGAAAATAGCCGCTGCAGGACATAAATCTTCTCCTAGACGGCATAATCTCACACATGAAGTTTACAATTGATTCATCCATTCATTTTCAGAAATGACGGTATATCCTTCTTGTCTCAGCAATGCTGAGGTGACACCTTCTCCAGTGACCTTGTGATTGGCAAAATTCCCATCATAGATCATCTGTGTACCACAGGACGGACTAAACTCCTTCAGTACCACACACGATACATTCAATTTTTTGGCCCATTCGAGCGTCTGATAGGCTCCCTTGATATACAGCTCTGTGACGTCCTTGCCGCTTTTCTCGATCACTTTTGCAGTGCCTGCCAGTACGTCCTTGCCCGTGCCACCGATAATTTCAGCCGGTTCCCGTGGAGTGGAGAATCCGCCAAGCAGCTCCGGACATACCATCTTAGCCTGCTCCTGCTCCACCAGCTCCTGAATCTTCTCATCCAGGCTCGCTGTTCCATTGTAACGGCAAGCTACCCCTGCCAGACATGAACTCACCAAATATTTCATCGTTATCTCCTTATACCCATTCCATCTATGAAGTAAATTGTAACACGTAAGATCAAGCCCTATAACTCGCCTCTGGTGATCATCTTGATCCGTCCATCTTCCCTGTATTCAACCTGAAAAACATCGGTGCTCGACTCCAGTTCAAATGTGACGACTCCCAATTGCTCAGCATTTCTGTGTAGTTTATAGGCGTCAAAATCAATGTTAAATATCTTCTTAACTATTGGCCCCACTTTTTCTCTAAGAAGAGACTCATCAATATTATATAATTTTTCATGATAAGCCTCCATCTCTTCGATGTTGCCTATTTCTTGTTGCTCATAATAATTAGCATCCCCTACGGTATAGCCCAAGCCCTCTTTTCCTTCGGTCATCTGCACAAAGTAGTTATCTTTAAAGGAAAAAAAGACTGTATCCTTGCCAAGTTCATCATCTTTACTTCGGCTTACTCTTACCAGATCAAGATTGGCTTTACCAGACAGAGCCTCAATCGCGTTTCTGGCATCCGTCAGCGCTGCCTGGGATACTTGATCAGGTCTAAGGTCGCCTGTGATCGAGACAGCCTTGTCCTGTTGCCATACAATCTCCCCATAACCATCGCCAGTCTCATTTTCTAACCATAATGTCGTATGTGATATCGGCTCCATTTCCCCTTGCTTCATACTCACAAAACGTTGGACTGATGCAGGTTTAAGCGTTGGAGTGCTGCCTATACTTTGCAAAAGCGATGGAACTTGACGCAAATAACGGTGTTCCAGTTCGCTTGGCTGCATCTCACGTCTCATCTGTACTTCACGCAGATTTCCTGTTGTCGCATCGAGCCATATCTGCGCATACTCCTTCTCGCTTTCGCTACCAGCCTCTACATATATTCTGCCGGACACAGGCAAGTCTCCCACTTTCGTAATCTTCAGCTGTTTACCCAGATCATCTCGCATCGTAGTCGCAACATTTCTTTTCATTTTGTCGGTTAGCAGATTCGTGTTCAAACCATCAGATAACTGTAACGCTGCTGTCGGATAGACCTGCTCGATTACGGGTTTCACCAGCTGTCCATCATCCCAGATCCATAGGAACAATCCAGCGGCAATAACCAATGCACCCGCGCCTGCAACAAGAGGTCCTCTTCTAGGGCGACGCTTGTGTGACACGTTGCCTACTTGCGGCCTGGACAACCTGGATCTGCTCTCTGGCCTATCTCCCTTGCTTCCCACTTCCGACTTCTTCATCCACTCCACCTGTTGAAGCACCTTTCGCTTGTGATCCTCTGTAAAAGGAGACGACGCAAACGGTCCCTTCCGGATTTCCTTTTCCCATTGCTCATCCTTGTGTCTCATTCGCTTCGCTCCTCCCATTGTTTCCGTACCTTATCCTTACCTCGGGAAAGTCTGGATTTTACTGTGCCTAAGCTGATTTTCAACATCTCAGCAATCTCACTCGTCGTAAGCTCATATTTCAGATTCAGTAAAAGAATCTCCCGGAACTTCTTTGGCAACGCCAGAACAATATCCCAGATTTCATGGATATGCTCCTTACGCATCACTTCCATCTCCGCCGAAGGATGTGCAGGCTGCTCTGCAATCATGACTCTTTGGTTCGAATCCCCATGCTCTGTCTCAATGGGTAACGTCTCTCCCCACAGACTGCTACGAAAAAATCTGGATTTTCGATATGTAAAAGTGGTGTTCCTAGTAATCGTCAACAGCCATGTTTTCAGTGAGCAATCTCCACGATAATGAGCGATCCCTGAGTACGCCCGAATAAATACCTCCTGTGACAATTCATCTGCCTGTTCGGCACTTTTGGTCAGAAAATAAGCGTAATTCCACACATCGTTTCCGTAGTCATCCATCATGCTGCTAAGTGTGTAATTGTCTATAGTCTGAGCCTTTGCTAGTAATTGATCATCCAACTGTTGTTCACCTCACTTAATACGACTGATTCTAATGTGGTTTGGTTCCCTGTTTTGGACATTATTTCTTATTATTGTAGCAAAATAAAAAAAACAGCATGTTCAACATCGCTGAACACGCTGATTCCTTCAAGTTCACTTAGTTAGTGATCTCTATCAGAAAGCTTTTAAGCGAACGCTCCGCTCCCTCAGTTTCTTTCTGCCCTCTAGTCTAACGTATCATTTTCATCGTTATACTTTCACCGCAGCAATCATCAGAAACATCGGTCTCCGATTCTCGTCTCGCATGCCAGGAACCTGTTCAATCATCTCCGGTGATGGTTTGGATTCAGCCACCTTCTGAATAGCAAACCCCGCCTTAATAAGTTCATTGAGATGTGTTGCCAGTGTGCGATGATATTTGACCACATCCTGATTCAAAAAGTTCGCCACACGTTTCCCTTCATCGTGGTAATCATCCACGGGCCAGTGCAGGATCTCACCTGTGGGTCCGTAATGCCAATCCTGCGCAGCACGAGCAGTGAAGATGGGATGTTCGGAAGATAGTACAAATGTGCCCCCTTCTACGAGACAATCATTGATCTTAGCATACACCGTGTCTAACCTTTCAATATAATGCAAAGCAAGTGAACTGATCACAACATCAAATTGTCCAGCTGCAAAATCAATATCTTCAATCGCCAGCTGCTTGTACTCGATCTGCCGATCGTCCGTCATTTCACGAGCACGCTGAAGCATATTTTCAGACAGATCTACACCGATCACTGAACTCGCTTGTTGCTCTCGCGCATACCGGCAGTGCCAACCAAAGCCACATCCCAAATCCAGCACACGCTTGTCCTTCAAATCAGGCAAAAGAGTCTGTAGTTCATGCCACTCCCCCGCTGCATCTAGCCCTTGAATGGAACGTGCCATCTTACTATAGTTATCAAAAAACTCAACTTCATCGTATTTATTTTGTTTCATTAAGCGATTCCTCCCGCCTTATAAATATCCACCTACTCTACCACATAAACGATATTTAAACGCAAAAGTTGCCAAGAGAATTCAAGCCGTGTTATCATACAGAACGAACGTTCAGTATTATTTAATACAGAATGAACATTCAGTTTATTAACGGAGGTTAATATGAATACGAAATGGACGCATCCACTGGAAGGGCAATCTGTAGGTAAAGCTTTTATAAGCTACCTCGTGCCTTCTGTATTGGGGATGCTGGTAGTTGCTTTTAATTTTATTATCGACGGCATTATGGTTGGACACAAACTGGGCTCTACCGCGATGGCCGGGATCGGCATTGCCTCTCCTGTCTACACGCTTTTTGTTGCCATGTCACTGTGGATTGGTATGGGCGGGGCAACCTTGTACTCCAACGCGATGGGTAGAAAAGATATCACATCAGCCAAACAAATTTTCACCAAATCTATTATGCTCATTATGTTAGTTACGATAGCCATTGGATATACTGCATTTACGTTCAAAGACAAGCTGGTATACTCCCTCGGTGCTAACGCCGAGACCTTCCCGTTTGCTTCGGACTATATGAATATCATGTTATTGTTCGGGTTTGTTTTCACCATTGAGAATGCACTCTCTGTCTTTGTACGAAACGATGGGAACCCCAACACATCCATGTACGCTCAAATTACGTTTGCTGTAGCCAATATCATCATCAATTATATAACATTGTATGTACTCGAATGGGGTGTACGCGGTGTGGCCCTCGGTACAATTGTATCGGCGTCTCTTGCGCTACTTGTCCTGTTCACTCATTTTTTCAAAAAAATAAATAATCTCACGTTCACCCGGTTCAAATGGAACAACAAACTGCTGGCTTCCCTTCTACTCATTGGTTTCCCCAGCTTTCTGGCTGAACTCGGCATGTCGGTCTTCTCTGTCTCTCACAATATCTCCATGGACCGTATTGCGGGAACGGATGGTGTAGCATCCTTTACCGTATTGAACTATATTCATGGTGTTGTATTGTTGGCTTTCCTGGGTCTGGCATCCGCTGCCCAACCTCTGATCAGCTATTATCACGGTGCCAATCAGATTAAACGGGTACAACAAACGATACGTTTAGCCACTAAAACAGCTCTCGCATGCGGTCTGTTGTTACTGGTTGTTGTTCAAATCGGTGCACCTTATTTCGTGCAAATCTTTGGAAACTTCAGCAGCGACGTAACGGATAATGCCGTATACGGATTACGCATATTTACATTTGCCTATGTATTCATGGGTGTTAACTTTGTCATGAGCACCTACTTCCAATCTGTAGGTAATGCCAAAATGGCCATCTGGATTACAACTGCGCGTGAAATGATTATCATGATAGCGTTGATTGCGATTCTGCCTTCATTCTTTGGTGTCACGGGTGTATGGCTTGCCGTACCGCTGTCCGAAATGCTGGTTCTTGCAACCATAGCCCTGTACTATAGAAAACGATCCCTTACGGATCGAATACACGCGTTGCAGTCTGAATAACGGTAACAGATAATATAGCGGCATCAGATAGAAGATACATGATACGAAGGTAGCATGTAGGTAGACCTCATCAATAATTTAACAGACAAATAAACAAAGCCCTGCACGATTAATATAGATCGGTCAGGGCTTTGTTTTATCCTACATTAGATGTAAGCAACTAGATACGTATATCAAATCGGCCATTACTATCTGTTGTTGCATTAGCAATTTCCTTTGGGGTAGCTACACCCTTTCCATTGGATGGAGGTTGGGCAGGTGGCGCCTCCTTAGCAACGGTTGTACCGGCTCCTTGAGAGCTTTGCTGTGCAATCTGTGCCTCAATCTGTTTGATCTGTTGTTCAAGCTGTTTGGTCTTTGTATCCTTCGTCTTCTCATCGTCCTTGCTGGATTGTACTTTCTCCAGTTGAGCCTCAAGCTTCGACTTTTGTTTCTCCAAGCTACTTGAATTGTCGGAGCTCGAAGATGTCGATATGTATGATGTTGTGGAGCTGGCTGTAGAAGATATATTCATTATAGTTCTCCTCCTCTTTACTTGGCTTCACTATACCCTATTCCATTGAAACGTACGTTAAATTCAACTGAAAGGTTGCTGAAGGAGCTAAGAAACAGAAGTTGATCATTTTTATTGGAAGTATGTATATCAGCATTAATCCGTAGTCCAATTATTAATACTGAGAGTCTTCACATATAAATGATTATATTGATGCTGTCTTATCTATATAGTTAGTTTGTTTCTCGGCAGAAAATAGTAACACAAAAAAAAGACACACTCGAAATCATTCAAGTGTGTCTTCATATTGCTTGGCGGCGTCCTACTCTCCCAGGACCCTGCGGTCCAAGTACCATCGGCGCTAGAGGGCTTAACGGTCGTGTTCGGGATGGGTACGTGT
>NZ_FMZN01000007.1:0-160364 GCF_900101225.1 Paenibacillus sp. CF095 | reverse complement strand
TGTATTAGGCATGCCGCCAGCGTTCGTCCTGAGCCAGGATCAAACTCTCCAATAAAGTATTGAAAAGAGCGATAAGCTCATTTTGAATCTGACGAGATTAAAAATCTCATTTGTGCTCCAGCCGATTCAAGCCAAGGCTTATCTCGAACTTTCGCGTTCATTCTGCAAGCAGAATGTTTACTCACTCGTTGTTCAGTTTTCAAAGATCAAACTTGTTTTGTTACCGAGCGTTGTTCTCCTCAGCAACTTTTATATCATAACACTTCCGATCCAACTTAGCAAGCTCTTTTTTTAAGTTTCTTTCGAAGCTTATTTGTTTTGCCTGCGGCACTTTGTTTCTCGTGTTTTTTTGGCCGGAAATAGAATATATCATATACACAATACAATTACTACTTGTAAAATATCCCATCAGCAAACTAACTATATATTTGATTCAATCTCTTCATAATCTCTTTTTCCAATGGCAATATCCTCTTACTATATCCTATATACACTCACCAGTCTAACCTGTCTCAATATAGGTTGTGAACAGACCCATTCAACATCATTACATTCGTTCTATAAAATAAGAAACATAATACCTCTACTCAATAACGCTGCTATCTATTCTGTCGGTATCAAATCTAATAAATGAACTCCATAGCCTGTGGGCTTTATATAGATTGTGCTTTTCACTTTTTATACTATTAGTCTTTAAATCTGCCCATCACTATCGTGTCATGATACTGTCCATCCGCGTGTCGCCGATCCTTTTTCAAAATGCCTTCGATCCCAAAGCCGCACTTTTGATATAGCTCGATTGCCTTATCGTTGGATGCCAGCACGTTCAACGTCATCTTCTCTACACCAGTCTGGTCTGCCCATTCTATCGACTTCTCCAGCAAGTTCTTGCCAATTCCATGTCCCCAGAACTGTCTGGTTACACACACGCCGAACTCAACCTTATGGCAAAAGCGCTTCAACTCTCTGCCTTCACATCGGGAGTACCCCACAATCTCTCCCGCCTCTACAGCAACAAGGAACAGATTCCGTGATTTCTCAGTGTCCAAATGGATGATCCGCCTAAACCCGGCTGCGTCGATATAAGCCTCGCCCTCTTCACGATCCATGTTCTCGGTTTCCCCGTCCATTTGTACACGAAGTGAAGACAGGGCCTCAGCATCTTTTTCCTCTGCCAATCTAATGAAGTAAGACAAGCCTTTAATGTTATATTCCTGCTGATTGATAATCATAAGAACCATTCCGCCTCTTCCACTTTATTTAAAATACTTTAACTGTATCACTCTACCCCACCTCAGACGGACTCTTGCCCGTCAGCATTTTGAACACCTGGCTGAAATACGTCGCATTACGGAACCCGGTCATCTCGCTCACCTCATATACCATGTAATGTCCCGACTGCAACAGTTCCAACGCTCTCTGAATTCGGTACCCGTTCAAATAACTCACAAAATTCTCACCGGTCACTCTTTTGAACAGTTGACTCAGATACTTCGGATGTACAAATAATCCCTTGGCTATCGCTTCAAAACTAATCTCTTCGGCATAATGCAGCTCCACATACTGTTTCACCTGCTCGATAAGTTTATTGCTTTTCTTCTCGCCCATCTCCTTGCGGATCTGTTCCAGCCAGTTGCAGATAATACGATCCATCCAGCTTACCAGATCATGCAACGCATATTTCGATTGAATTTCACGCAAAAAATCACTCATCGTCAGCGGCGGGGGTAACATCGGGTGAAGTCGGTTCCAGCTATGAATCAACGTGTCAAACAGACTGACGGCCACCACCTGTACATCCTGTATGCCAACACAGTTGCCCTCTTTCAGCAAAAGGCAAATATGATGCCATACCTCTTCCGCCAGATCAGGTCTAATATCCGCCCAAGCCTCATTCCATTGACGAAGCAATACTGAATAATCGGTCACACTTGGTTCTGTATCCTCGGACGCTTCATAGTGGTAGATACGACTTCCACCTTGAAACTCTGCTGTTTCCACCGCTTCCCTGCTCTCGAGATAAGAATCTATCACCTCACAGGGGTGACTCTTGGATCTCCCGATTCCAGCACTCACTTCAATTTTCAGATACGTAAAGATCTGATCGATCATCCGCTCCACAAGTGGCAGACATTCCTCCAGATGATCTTTATCTCCTAATAGAAGCAACACAAATACCTGATCCGAATAATCAACAATCTCTACCTGACCATTCATGCGCGCCGCTTGCTCCTTCACCGTCTCCTGAATAATATCGGCCGCCCCATAGCGAAGAAGCTGCCAATCCCGTTCTTTCATTCGTGTCAAAAATACGGGGCGATTCAGTTGCAGACTAATTGCGCGTGTCTGTGAGGACATATGAATGCCTATATAGTCCATGCGTTCTTTAGGCAGCTCGTCTGCCCGATATCGCGTAGTCAACAGTTCGTGAAGAAATTGTTTGCGCAAATACGGAAGTACCCGTCCGACCTCCTGCTTGTACGTCTGCTCCAGTCGCTCATGCCGCTCTCGCACATCTTGTTCCAGTAGCACCTCCCGCAGCACAGACTCAATCTCCTCAACCTCTGCCGGCTTCAGCAAAAAGTGATTCACCCCCCAGCGCATGGCTGCCCGGGCGTTCTCGAATTCGTCATATCCACTAAGAATGATGATCGGCAGGTGGGGATGGTCACGTCGCAACGTCTGTGTGATCTCAAGCCCGGTCATCCCCGGTAGATAGACGTCAGTCATAACGACATCTGGATGCATGCTGTGAAACAGCTCCAGTGCATGCAAGCCATTGGATGCAGTGCCTGCAATGCTGAGGCCCAGAGAAGGCCAATCGATATGATCTGTTAATGCCTTTACAATATGAGGATCGTCATCAACAAGCATAATGGTCTTCATCACTTTTCACCGTCCAGCCATAGATTTAATTGCTCGTCGGTCTCAATACGCGGCAGCGTAATGGTCACTTCCACGCCACCTGACTCTCTATCGCCCAGTTGAACGCCATACCTCTTCCCGCAATATAACTGAATGCGCTGATGTACATTCCGTACACCGATGCCACACGTCTCTTCGAGTTTCCACCCCTCCGGCAACCCCCGCCCATTGTCCGTGATACGAATGACGATATCCTCCTGCGGGCCTTCCACTTCGTGCATATGTACCTGAATTCGAAGTGTGCCTTCTTCAGGGTGCCCGTGCATAACGGCATTTTCGATAAAGGGCTGCAAAATGATTTTGGGAATATAACAACCGCGAATACGCGGATCGATCTGCTCCTGATATTGAATGGAGAACGGCAGCCGCTCTGCCTGTATGTTCACGTAGCAACGGGCATGCTCCAACTCATCTCGAACCCGAATAAACAATCTCCCTCCACTCAGTCCGATCCGTAACAGCTTACTGAGCTGCACAATCATGCGACTGATATCCTTGGCTTCGTAATCGAGTGCACGCCAGTGGATCATGTCGAGGGTGTTGTATAGAAAATGGGGTTTGATCTGGGCCTCAAGCAAGCCCGTCTGGGCTTCACGCTTGGCCCGGCTCTCCTCCTTCACCTGTTCCATCAGCGTTGTGAGCTGTGAAGCCATGTGATTAAAGCCATAAGCCAAGTGGGCATATTCCTCCGTAAACGAAAGCTGTACCCGGGTATCGAAGTCCCCTTTCTCCAGTTGTCTCATTCGCTTGATCAATTGTCGCAGTGGGCGGATGATCTGCCTTACAAACAGGTACGCAAGCACAGCTGAGCATAATAGTCCCAGCACCGCGATGCCGAGGATCTGCCAGCCCGCTTGTCTAAGCGGAGATAACAGTGTATATACCGGAATAGTCTGTACGAGGCGCCACTGAAGCATGGCTGGCCTGGAGTACAGCACCAATTGTGCACCTCCGGGTTGTCCGGAAACTACTTCGTATCCGTCTGCACCTGGTTGGACATGTTCCTGAATCCATGCACTATCTATAATAGAAGAAGATGAATTTAAAGCTTCAACCGTTTCTTGAATTGTACTCGCTTCATTTCTTCTATCCGCTCGTCCATTCTCCCCTGTTGGATCAACTCTCCCCATCTGCATTACGACATTACCAGCCGTATCGACCAACAACACTTTTCCATCAAGCACCATGGGTACATCAGCAAACCTGCGTACGATGTCCGCTCTGCTCAGTCGAATGAGCACATAGGCAACCGTTCCGCCCCGACTATCAAAAATCCGCTGAGCGTATCCGACCAGGGATTGGCCCGATTCGTTCTCACGCAACGGAACCCAAGCTGCATCAGCCTTTTCCAGCGTAGCAAACCAAGAGTCGTGTGTGATGGTGTCCACCGGAAATATGCGATCAGCCATAGTGACTGTCACTTCATTAAAGACATCCGTATACAATTCAATGGAGGTGATGCCTTCACTCACAACCATGGTATGATCCAGGATTCGAGAGACCTCTCTCCGCTGGTGAATCTGTGAAAGCCTGCCTGTATCGGCCTTTTCGAGCAGATTGGACAGTTCCCGATTGCTTGCCAAACCGTAGGCGGTTCCTGTTACCCCTGTGATGAAATCAAATCCCCGACGTGTACTTTCGTTCAGAAGAGCCAGACGTGCTTTGCTAATCTCGGCAAATGTGACCGCAGAGAAAGACTGATATGCCAGCCAGACAACAACCGAGACAAGCAACAGGTTAAACGCAATAAAGCAAGTCACCATCAACGTGGAGAGCTTGCTTTGTTGCAGCTTTTGATTAATGAATGAAGACCATCTTCCTTTCCCCATGGAAAAATCAACTCGTTTCGTCTTGGAATTACCCTTTGAGCCCAGAGGTCGCGATTCCTTCCACGAAGTACTTTTGACACACGATAAATACGATAAAACATGGCACCAGCGATAACACCGACATGGCAAACATCGGACCCCAATCAGATTGAGAACTGGAATCAAGGAACAAACGCAGACCCAGCGGCACGGTGTATTTGCTCACATCACTCAAGTAGATCAACTGACTGAAGAAGTCATCCCATGTCCACAAGAACGTAAAGATCATCGTGGTCACCAATGCTGGGAAAGCCAGTGGAATGATGATTTTGGTGTATATTTTCACAGGACCGCATCCATCAATAGTTGCCGCTTCATCCAGCTCTTTGGGCAATCCCCGGAAGAACTGTACCATGAGGAAAATGAAGAAGGCGTCGGTCGCCAACCATTTTGGCACGACAAGTGGCAGATACGTATTCACCCACTCCAGGTGGTTGAAAAGGATATACTGCGGGATCAGCGTCACATGATGGGGCAGCATGATTGTCATGAGCATCAGGCCAAAGCAGATGGCTTTGAAACGAAAATTCAGTCGGGCGAAGGCATATGCCGCCATTGAGCAGGAAATGACATTGCCCAGCACGGCACCAAGCGACAGGATGACAGAGTTGGTCAGGAAGCGGGAGAACGGATTGCCCTGAATACCCGACCAGCCATTCATATAATTTTGCCAATTCCATTCTTGTGGCCAAAACCAGGTCTCCGTAAAGATCATATGTCCCGGTTTGAATGAACTGCCCAGCATCCAGAGGATCGGGTAGAGCATGACAAAGGCGATGCCTGAGATTAACACATGTTTGCTGACGACCCATGCTGTAGAGTTCCGTTGTCCAATCATGATTTCCCACCATCCTCATAGTGCACCCACAGCTTGCTGCTGCGGAATACGAGCAATGTAAATACGCCAATCAGGATAACCAGCACCCAGGCCATCGCGGAAGCATAACCCATCTGAAAGAATGAGAATCCTTTTTTGTACAGATACAGAGAGTACATTAAGGTTGAGTTCACTGGTCCTCCGCTACCATTACTGATAACAAAAGCCTGTGTGAATGATTGAAAAGACGTAATCAGTTGCATGACGAGATTGAAGAAGATAACGGGTGACAGAATCGGCAACGTTATATAGAAGAATCTCCGCAGAGGACCTGCACCATCTACCGCTGAGGCTTCATCATATTCAGGTGGAATCTGCTTCAAACCTGCCAGGAAAATAATCATGGATGATCCAAACTGCCATACGGATAACAGGACGATGGAGTACAGGGCATACTTCGGATTAGCCACCCAATCGGGCGCCTTAATGCCCACCATGGCAAGCACACTATTGAGTAGCCCGTCCCCACCCAGCATTTTACGCCACAACATTGCAATCGCCACGCTACCTCCAAGCAATGTTGGGATGTAATACACTGTCCGATAAATACCTAATCCTCGAATCCCTTTGTTGAGCAACATGGCTACCAGCAACGCAAAGATCAACTTGACCGGTACCGATACAGCGACATACGTGAAGGTGACTTTGAGCGACTGGGTGAACAGTTTATCCGATGTAAACATCGTTGTGTAGTTATCCAGACCGACCCAAGAAGGGGCGGCCAGGATACTGTAATCGGTGAACGAGATGTATAACGATACCAACATTGGACCCAAGGTTAGAAATAACAATCCGACAAGCCATGGGGCAAGGAACAGAAGCGCGGCTCCATTATGCGCATATCTCCGTTTGACCCGCCGGGTAGCTATACGCTCGATTCGGGCTTGACTGACTTGTGATGTGTTCATCTTCGCAACCTCCCCGCAGAATTAGAAGTCTGAGACAGTTTCAATCGTTATTGACTCGATCCAAGCGTAGCCTTAGCTCCTTCAATAAACTGAGCAATGACATCTGGCGTATTGCCTTGACCGAAGGCGATCTGCTCGCTTGCGCTCTTGAAACTTGTGTCCACTTCAGCAAATCCTTGCGGGTACGGTGGATCAATCTCACTGGAGTGCTTCGATACGGTATCGATAAATTGGAAAATGATTTGCTCCGCTTCCGGCAGCGTTGGCTGCATCTGCTCACGAATGCTGGAGTTAACCGGCACACCACGTTCAGAACCAAGGATAGCGGTTGCTTCCGGATCATTGACCATGAAATCAATGAACATGGCAACTTCCTTTGGATGTTTGGTTTTGCCATAACCGGAGAGGAACTGGCCTGGTTTCAGGTATTCGCCAATTTGCTGCTCGTTAACACCATGCGGGAGTACTTGTATGCCAAGCTTATGATCCTGGTTTTTGTTCACCTGCTGGAATGTCAGCAATTGATTGGACCAGGCAAAATCCATGGCAGCTGTACCCAGCGAGATTGGGCGTGTCTCCAGCGCATTGGTTGTGGATGCCGTTATCTCCGCTGTGGTCACTCCACCATTCTCGCGTAGTGCGCCCCACATATCGAACCATTGCTGAAGCTCCTCGCTGGTAGCGGTCATTGTGCCACCGTCGAACAATCCTTTCCCGGATTGTCGGATAAACACTTCAAACATGTTCGTTGTACCGGAAATGTCTGCAGATCCATAGAACCCCTCACCTTTGGCTGCGGCAATCTTGGTTGCAATATCCCCAAAATCCTTCCATGTCCAGCTCTCTTGCGGTTCTTCAATACCTAATTCCTGAAATACAGTTGCGTCATATATGACACCTGGTGCGTTTACTCCGAGGGTAATTGCATATAATTTATCGTCAATTGATCCGGCTGTAATCATGCTCTGATCATGGTCCTCTGTCCGCAGCTCTTTGCTCTCTGCAAACGGGGTCAGGTCAAGCAAGGCCCCACGCCGGGCAAAGTCAGTCAGAAATGCGTAATCCATCTGGATGATATCTGGTGCATTCGAACCGGCTACCTGTGTAGTCAATTTGTCAAAATAACCATCCCAACCGGAGTATTCAGGTTTAATGGTGATTCCCGGATGTTTCTCTTCAAATAATTGAATGACTTTGGTCGTCAAATCATGTCTAGTCTGTGATCCCCACCAAGTCATGCGCAGTTCAATCTTGCCTGATGAATCTCCTTCACTTCCACTTGCTTCTCCAGAAGAAGATGGTGTATCGGTGGCCCCTCCAGAACAGGCTGTAGCGAACAATAACAGGGACAGGCAGAACAGGGTTACCCACTTTTTTGTAATCATCATAAATGAATTTCCTCCCCTTCTTGCATCTATGGAATCGCTTACAAAATCTATTGTATCGGTCCATTGCTGCACATGACATAAACAAAAGTAAGCTTTCCTGTCAAAAAAGTAAGGAGTTGAAGGAATCAAAAACCACCGGGAATACCATTCCCGGCGGTGATGTTCCCGTCTCAGATATGATTACGGGTATACAACCGTATTACGTGGAGCAGAAGACAACTTGTTGTATAGGAACAATGTATGAAAATCAGACCTCATATCTCTTTTACATCAATCAGACTCATTGCGTGGCGATGAGCTGTCACCACCCACCCCCGTTGTATTCCGTATAGATATGGTCTGTCAGGAATGTGAGACGGCAGGTGAAGATACCCTGTGCTCAGCCAGATGTTTCTTCATTTTGGCTACCTCAGTTCCTGCCAGCATCATAATGCCTATTCCGTGATTGTCATTGGTGACGGTACGCAAGTCCTGATCATAATACTCTGCCGTAAACGCATATCGTGATCCGCTACACACGCCATGCACATTCCCTTGACGGTCAATGGCTTTGCAGATGAGTCCCTTCCAAGCCCGCTCGGCAGCTGTGACGTAAACTTCAGGGTCTTTGAACCAGCCAAAGCGTACACCTCTCGCAAAACCATAGGCAAACATCGCCGTGCAGGAGGCTTCTTCATACGTCTGCGGAACATTCAACACCTGATGCCACAACCCGCTTTCCCCTTGAAGCGCTGCGTACCCTTCACAAAGCTCGTTGAAGAAATTAATTAGAGCAGGGCGCTCGGGATGCTCTGCTGGCAAAGCTTCCAGTACCTCCGTCAAGGAAAACAGTGTCCAGCCATTCCCCCGTCCCCATGGAATCTGCGTTGCCTGTCCGTATTTGAAATCATACACATGGGACATGATCTTGAACTCAGGCATAAACAGATACTTCCGATACAGTGAAAATTGTCTGGCGGCTTCATCCAATGCGGTTGAGTTGCCTGTCACTCGTGCATAACGAACGAGAAACGGTGTGCTCATATAAAGATCATCTGCCCACATGGTATTCTCGGCATACTCCCCTACACATGTGCGATAAAACGCACCATCCTCCTGTCGTTCCAGACGGGAAAGCATGAAATCCGCAATCCGCTCAGCAATTGGAAGAAACGTTGGTTCATGGCACTCAGAGTACGCCTCCAGCATAGCTGAACCAAAAGAACCGCAGTTATCCAGCATTTTTAGCATGACCAGTTGTTGATTGACTGCCGGGAAACCATACTGCTCCCGATCCCATAATGAGTACTCATACATCTGGGTACATGCCTGCACATGCTCAGCCGCATAACGTGTAATGTCTGGTCTCTGCAAATAACGCCCCGTCCGTAATAGACCATATACAGTGACACCCAATGGATAATCCCAGCGGCCATAATTGGTCACACTGCCCACTGTCCATTTGTTGCTTAACATGGCATTTTCATAATAAGGTCTGATCCAAGCATCCGGTCGATCTAAGCGCCAATATGTCTGTCCTTGCCCCGTTTGATACACTCGGTCCGTTCGAGTCAGATCCTGCAAATCCGGTTCAACCTCCGACTCAAAAGGGCCAACATATAACCAAGACTCTCCGGAAGCACCGTGTACACGCTGAGGAAGTTCCAGTGAAAGTGGCTTACCCGAAACAGATGCGTTCAAATTAAAATGCCAAGGTCCCGCCGTATCATTATATTCACTTCGGACAAGCAGGTCACTCCGTCCAAATGGGACTGGTACATCCACTTCGAACGAACCCGGCTCCTTCACTTGCGCCACAGGCTTACCGCTAATCCAAATACTCAGAGAACCGGAAGTTTGACCTGACAATCGCACCGCATTCCCGGTTGAATCTTTATTGTTCAGATGGGTCCAAGCATAAGCATGTTTTCCAGGAAGATTTCCGTATATTCGTTCGAAAGCTGGCTTGGTTTTATCTTCATCAGACCAGCCTGTCTCAGGCAGCCAGTTTAAGCTGTAATCTGCTTCTGTTCCAAGCAGGTCTGGTTGCTTACTCGCGGCTGGGTTCGGTTGGGAGAATACCCACCCCGCTTGCCCCTGTCTCTCCTGAAATGGAGCAAATACATTCAAAATTCGCACTTTACCTTCATCTGATCCGAACTGGCAGCCAAATCCGGCAGGAGTATTTTTCATTTCCAGCCAAATGGTGTTCCAACCGGGCTTGATGTCAATGCTGAGCTTCACCGTTGCATCAGGACTAATCTCATCCATTACGGTAGACCGATAGACCAACTGCTCATTGAAATAGAAACGAACAGGGCCATAACAACGGACCAGCACATCCAGGTTTCGGTCCTCGTCACCCCAAACCAGTGCAGCTGCGTAGGATATATGGTCTTTAGGTGCATCAGGAAAGCGTTTACCTAAATTCAGATCATAAAGCCCTTTTTCATTTTGCAAAATACCAGACTTCTGGAATACCCGATATACAAAATCAGCCTGTGCATTGGCTCCAATATACCTCTCGGCCAGTACCTTCAACACCTGATCCTGATCTTCTCCAAATCGGTAATACATGCTCTGCGGTTCACTGAAATAGGTCGTCATCGATGGCACACATCCTTCTCCCGTTGAAATAAAGTCTTATATCATTGCATTCATACCATCCACACTGGAGCACCAAACTAATATGCAGTAATAAAGTATAGCGCTTAACCTAGGTGGGTAATCCCCTTACCGGGAAGTAGGTATGTCCCTTGGTTATCTTCTGAATAGCCGAATAATAATCCCAGTATAACTGACATGTTCGGTGGTGGCTACAGATTTTTGATTACGCTTACAATTATATTGGATTTAGTCGCCTTTTCTCTCTAGGTTAACTTAAATTTAAACAATGGTTTAAAAACGAGAAAACGTTACCGATATAAATACTAGATTGAAAAATTCCACTTTTTGTATAGGGAAGGAAAGATGCACATTGAATACTCTTGAATCTCTGGTAAATGCTATGCCTTTTGTTAGCCAAATGTTCCGTGACGACATATCCATATCCATTAATGATCATGAGAAAGTATTGTATTTTTCCGAAGCAAAAAGTCTGGAGATTGGCGTAAAGGTTGGAGATGAGCTGCATGACGATTATAAAAATTTCAAAATGCTCACCAACAAGGATACGCGTACCGTGGCACGTATGCCTGGTGATCTGCAAGGCAGACCCTTCGACTCCATCCTTATTCCCATTAAGGAAAACGATCAGGTCGTGGGTATATTGGGTGTGAACTACGCACTGGACAGTCACATGACACTGGAAACGCTGATCCGTGAAAATGAAACGACCATTAATGCGCTCGTCGGCGGCATTCAGCAGATTGCGGCACATTCCGAAGAACTCTCCGCGACATCGGAAGAGATTCTACGCAACTCCAAAAAAGCTTCAGAGAACTCCGTCAGTGTGTCTAAAGTAACAAACGTCATTCGTGAAGTATCGGAACAAACCAATCTGCTTGGACTCAACGCCATGATCGAGGCAGCTCGTGTGGGCGATCAGGGAGCCGGCTTCGGTGTAGTTGCCAGTGAAGTACGCAAGCTGTCGGATCACACGAAACAAGCAGCAGCTGATATCGAAACATCCCTCGGTAGTGTACAAGATTCCATGAAACATATGGAGCAGGAGATCGGTCAGATTACAACCGCAACAGTGGATCAGGCCAAGCTTGTTACCGAATTCATGGAAAGTATCGAACAGCTTAGTAAGACAAGCGCGAATCTGAAAAAGTTCGTACATCAGATGCTGGCGCTCGAATAACAATGCAGTTCCACAACAGAAAGAACAAAAGATATGAAATGTACATAGCAAATGATTTAGAATGTGAAAAGCCTCCGGCCACTTCCCTTTGCAGGAAGTCAGCGGAGGCTTTGTTTCGTATTTGCAGTGATATCCTATTTATAGTCAAATGGCTGTTATATCTCTACAGCTACGCCAAAATGGTCAGACACGACCGGCCCGTTTTTACCGTTCAAGACCACGGTAGAAGATTTAGCCTGAATCGGACGATTGGAGAAAATATAGTCGATCCGCAGATCGCGTTTGTTATCTGCCCAGCCGGCAATGGCCTTCACCACGGTTGCTCCTTCATCCTTTTGCAATGCTGTGGTGTACAGGTCATTCCATCCTTTGCTCATCATATAATCGTAACCTTCATCACGCACTTCCGCGACATTATTAAAATCACCCATTATATATAACGGCTGATCCATGTAGGGGGCAAGCTTGCTCTCCGTCAACTCCCACTGTCCCTTGAAAGGCTCCTGCGCATCATCCCACCAGTTATAATGTCCGTTCACAAACCAGGTTGCTTCACCTTGGACGACCGTCTGGATTCCCACAATCTTGCGTGTACGGTAATTGTTATAATCCCGCATGTGGGACACGTATTCCCCAAAAGCCTGTGTAATCGGCGTCCGGCTAAGGATCGCCAGTCCTTCATCGTATTTTTGGAACCCGACATGCGTGGGAATCCACGTCCAGTGATATTGCTCTGTCAGCTGCTGAAGCAGAACGTAGGCATAGTTGTCTTTTTTAATCACAGCATCGGATTCAGTAGCATAATACATCTTCAGTTCTTCTCCAGAAAGCGCCGCTTCCTGCATGGATTGGTTGACCTCCTGCATGGAGATCACATCAAATTGATGTGTATTAATAAAATCAGCCAGTTGACTGATCTTGTTCAGTTGATCCTCTTCCGCCCAAGCGTGTGTGTTTAACGTAAGTATTTTCATATGCTCTCTCCTGTTGTGTGTAATATGGCCGTTTCCCCGGCCTGCATCGTTCCTGATAGGAATACATACCATAAGCATACACAATATGGTGCATTCTTGCATGTCGGCCTCCAGCAGAACCGACGTGTTCATCCTGATTCCAGTTGGTCTAAAATAACTTCAAATTCTTCATAACCCATGCACGGATTGGCTCATAACTGATATGATGGATACAACAAATTTACAACATCACGTCATAGACATGGCGATTACTGAACCTATGTTTACCCCAGGAGATGGAATGATGAACATACCAAATAACATGAGGATGGATGATGCGCAGTGGCAACAATTAATTCGGGAAGTTGCAGAGCATTTTAACAACCTGACGATCATGCGCGGATTCCAATATTATAAACAAAAACGTGTCGGACCATTAACCTATTCAGAACAACAAGGGATTTCGGCCGTTGTACAAGGATCGGAAGAGTACGAAGTAACATTGAGCATGCAATCCCTTACTACAAGTCATTGTACCTGCCCGGTGAGTTCCGTATGCAAACATATGACGGCTGTCTTGATGAGTTATGCCGAGCAACTGGAGCGACCTGTGCATGCGATTGTGAATGCGCACTCCAGTACTGCGCTCAAACAAACGACCAAACCTGTCGGGGCCATGTCCGCAGGACTATCCAGCTATACAGATGCCGATGAACAACAGGATATGGACTTTCCCGACAACCAATACAGCCAGATCAAAGAGCGTGCAACAGAGCTTGCCGATCTCGAAATCTCGGAATGGCATGAGTTATTCCACTCCTGTCTGAGACGGCTGGGTACCGGCACAGCAAGCACATCCTACGTACAGGAAGCAACGGACGAGCTGTATGCCATTAAGCCAAGGCTGAACGCTGCGATGGACCAGCTTTTTGAACTACATGTGCAGCTGCACCTCATCCGATTCTGCGTGCCTCCGGCTCGTAACTCCATCACGCATACCCCCGTATACTTGAGCTACCCTGCCCAGCTCGCGGTGGATGCACTTCTGAAAGACATTGAGCGGATCTTTAACCATCCACTAGACCTGTCAGGTCTAAAGGGAAACAAGCTTGAACAACTTTGGAACAGACTGTCTGAAACCTCAGCTTATTTACGTAAACAGATGATGCCTGAGACAGCCAGCATGATGTTCTTCACTCCGATCTATCGACAACTGTGGTTGAACTGGATTGTGCCTGAACTTCAGGGGTCGCGGGACATGTTAGTGTCGGAACAGGCCATCTTAGATGATATAGAGCGCAATATAACCGCCTCTTCGCCACCTTCCCAGTCAGGTGGAAGTGTCTTGAGTAGTGCTCAGAGTAATGGAAGTAGTAGTGAAAGATCAAGCAAAGCAGTGACACTGCCTTTACCACTCGTACTCGCGCAGAGCTGGATGCACTTCCATCTGGGGCAGGATGATCAGGCATGGCAGCGACTCATCCATGGAAGCTCGGCCTACGGTTTCCCGCCAGAACAACTGTTGCATTTTCTCCATGTACTCGCAGATTCGGCTGAATGGAAGCGGCTTGGGGATTGGTTGGTACAACTTGGCCCCCTTCTGGCGAATCGGCGTAACACCCCTTTGAATGATTACATGCATCTATGGGATACGGCCATTCAACATCTGCCCGATGCAGAGAACCGCATGTGGGACACGCTTGTCAGTATGCTTCCCCACTCCCGTCCCGCCTACGAGGATGCCATGCATTCGCGTGGACAGTGGCGCAGATGGATTGATTTTCAGCTGAGTACGGGAACAGAACCTCTCGAATTCCGCGTAGCGATGCTGCAACCGATCGAAAAAGATGCACCTGAGCTGCTGCTTCCCTTCTATCATCAGGCAGTGGAGCGTTATATCGGACACAAAAACAGGGACGGATACAAAGCAGCGGTGAAACTGCTGAAACGTCTGTCCAAAATCTATAAAAAGTTGAAGCAAGAAGCGCACTGGGAGCAATTCATCACTACACTCGCCGTTCGTAACAGTCGGCTGCGCGCCCTGCAGGAAGAGCTTCGGAAAGGTAAACTGATCTCATGAGCTTAATTCATCCTTACACTGAAACGATTGAGGTTCACGTCGCTTTAACCGGATATGGCGATGCATTGTTTTACGGAGCACTCAACACACACCACTTTGTATCAGGACAGTCACTTAAGCAGCGATTGTTCGCCTGGCATGCGCCTTCCTTCTACGGTACCGAACTGGAAGTTCGGCAGATTGAGGAGATTGAGCTGGTTGTTCTGCCTGCGGAAGAAGTGATCCCCTTCTTTGCTGAGATGCATACCCTGCTTCATATTGAATGGAAGTGGGACGAGCAAGCGGAACATCTGATTCGACTGGCTCCGGCATTCGCAGCATCTATCGAGAAGCGCAAATACGTGCCCAGCTTTGAAGCCTACCGTGCAGGACAGCTTCAGTGGACGTGGGACCCGGACAGCTTGAAAAAGCAGGATCGGGCATCGCTTACCAAAGCGATTCAACAGACAGACGAGAGTTATGCCGAAGGACTTGGGGCAGCCTACTCCGCCTTTGTGTTCCAGCGCTGGTACAGTTCGGAGGAAGCGGCAACCGATCTGCGGCGTGAATTCCCGCAGTTGTTCCCAGAGCGCGGCACTCTACCCAAGACAGCAGGGATGGACGCTCAGTCCTGGCTCGTATCCATTGGCTGGAAAGCAGATGCCGCCCCATTCAGACCCATGCTGCAATTGCAGGAGCCAGACGAGGATGAGCCATCTTGGCGGCTGCGACTGGTATTGCAGAACAAGCTGGATGCCGCCGTATTGGTGCCCGTTATGCTGGATTCACGGGGCAGACTTGAAGGCGAATGGCCAGAGGTATGGACACCGTTCATTCTGGATCGCTCCGCCGGATGGTTGGATCAGCTTCGCGCACATCTACCGCGTCTCGGAAGCTCCATTAGCGGCAGGCGGGATGTGCTGAGTGATCCTTTGGGAGATCAGGAAGCCTGGCAGTTCCTGACGCAGGATAGCGGGCGGTTGCTCGCAGCGGGCTGGCAAGTTCTGCTGCCTGGTTGGTGGGAAGCAGCCCGTAAGAAGAAACCAAAGCTGCGTGCTAAGGTGCAGCCGGAGGAAGGCAGTGAGCGGGGACAGTCGTTCTTCGGACTGGACTCGATTATTCATTTTGACTGGCGAATTGCGATTGGTGACACGGATCTTAGCGAAGATGAATTCGCCGACCTTGTTGCCCGTAATGAACGACTGGTTCGCTTCCGCGGAGAATGGGTTCCTCTCGACCCCGACCTGCTGGAACAGATACGTCGTGCCATGGGCGGTGTAGACCGGGAACAGGGACTCTCATTTCAGGATATTCTGCACCTGCATCTGCTGCATAATGAGCAACGGGAATACCGCAACCAGAAATGGAAGGAAGGACAACAAGCCGAAGAGGAAGAGCAACCACAGGCTAATGAGAACATTCGGCTGGAAGTTGAACTTAACGAACACCTGAACCGGGTCATTGCACAACTGGGGGGCGGACAAGGCGGTGCGCCTTCCCTGCCCATTCCTACAGGGCTTCATGCCGAGCTGCGATCGTATCAGAAGGAAGGTTTTGCATGGCTTGGTTTCTTGCGCAGATTTGGCCTTGGGGCATGTCTTGCCGATGATATGGGTCTCGGGAAAACCATTCAGTTCATCACGTATCTGTTACACATCAAGGATCATGAACCACGTAAGCCGGGACAAGCCCCGGTACTTCTGATCTGCCCAACTTCCGTACTGGGCAATTGGCAAAAGGAAATTAGCCGCTTCGCACCCTCCATTAATGTCAGTCTGCATTATGGCGCACGCCGATTAAGTGGAGAAGAATTCCGGGAGCAGACCGAGCAGGTGGATATTATTATCACGTCCTTTGCTACGGCTACACTGGATCAGGAGATGTTACAAACCTATACCTGGGCATGCATCTGTCTCGATGAAGCGCAGAATATCAAAAACGCCCAGACCAAACAGTCGCTGGCTGTCCGCAGTTTCCCGGCGAAACACCGCATTGCCATGACAGGTACGCCGATCGAGAATCGGTTGTCCGAGCTGTGGTCGATCTATGACTTTATCAATCCAGGATATCTGGGCAACGCCCGGGCATTCCAGACTCGCTTCATCAGTGCCATTGAAAAAGATAAAGATGAACAGCGCATGCAGGATCTGCAACAGCTCGTGAAGCCGTTCATGCTGCGCCGAAAGAAAAAAGATCCGAATATCCAGCTTGATCTGCCGGACAAAAACGAGATGAAGACTTATATTCACCTTACGGGCGAACAAAGTGCATTGTATGACCAGTCCGTGCAGGCCCTGATGGATAAAATGAAAGAACTGGAAGGTATTAAGCGCAAAGGCGCAATTCTGTCGGCTCTAACTCAGCTTAAGCAATTGTGTGACCACCCTCTGCTGTTAACGAAAGAAGCTTTGCCGGAGGAACTGCCCGAAGACGGTGCACTGACATCTGCTTATGACGTGTACAGCCCGCAGGATATGGCGATGCTGATCAGCCGCTCCGCAAAGCTGGAACGACTGATGGAGCTTGTCCGGGAATTACGAGACGAGGGCGAGCGATGCCTTATTTTCACCCAATATATCGGTATGGGACAGATGCTGCAACAGGTACTGCGTCAGGAGTTGCAAGAGCCTGTGCTTTACCTGCACGGGGGCACATCCAAGACAGCAAGGGATCGTATGATTGAGGAATTCCAATCCCGTACATTGCCTGAGGATAAGCAACCATCGGTCTTTATTCTGTCCATCAAGGCTGGCGGTGTCGGGTTGAATCTGACCGCAGCCAATCATGTCTTCCATTTTGACCGCTGGTGGAACCCGGCTGTTGAGAATCAAGCCACCGACCGGGCTTATCGGATGGGTCAGACCAAGGATGTTCAGGTGCATAAGTTCATCTCTCTTGGCACATTGGAGGAGCGGATCGACGAGATGTTGGAGAGCAAACAGCAGCTCAGCGATAACATCATCACAAGCTCCGAGAACTGGATTACCGAATTGTCGACGGATGAGCTGAAAGACCTGTTCACTCGGCGTCGTGACTGGTCGGGCTAACTTGATAGAAGATTTACAGTACAGGCCAAAAATCAGATTTCAGAGAAATCAAATAAATAAGAAACACAAAAAGAGCGAATTTTCGGAAAGTAAATCCCGGCTTCGCTCTTTTTGTATTGTTGCAGTTAATCATCCGTTCTTAGCGCATGTTACCGATGATGGATGATCTTGAATCCTGCATTTTTTTGATAAAGTTCGTCATAACATCAAACGCTTCATTGCGCTTGTTGGACATGGATTGCAGACGAAGCATGTCCATCTGTTGGGAGTTGCTCGCTGCATCAATTTGGCCTTTAAGCTTTTGAACAGCTGCTTCATCCCCATTTTGCTGGGCTATCTGCAATTGAGCGTTCAAATCCGCGATCTGTTGATTACGGTTCTGCACCTCCTGGATTTGCGTTTGCAATTGTGCATCCAGTAATTTGGTACGTTCTTGTTGGACCATCATCAAAGCTGTTTCGATATCCATACTGCTAAAGTTGATAGGTGTTACGCCAGAGATGTTGGAGACGGAAACTGTGCTCGCTGAAGCTGAAGAGACGATAGATACTGCAGCGACAGCAGCAACTACGGATGAAGCGAAAAATTTACCTGAACGTTTCATGACTGTTCCTCCGAGTCCATATGTAATATGTACCATTTTTTTGTTGGTATCTTCCGTCATTCTAAATCAAAAGTACTAGTTGTTCAATCAAATTAACTTCAAATTTGAATTAATTTCGAGATCCCTTACACACGCCTACCTCCGCTTACAATATGAGTAAAATAAACAGGGCATTATAAGTAAAAGTGCATTCTTACGGGCATATTTACTACGACTAGATTGTTCTTTACTCCTACGCTTGAAAGTCACATTGGAGATCGATGATACGTTCATGATTTTACTTTGAAAAATGGTTATGTTATATTTAATAATATATTTTACACAATTTAATTTTGTATTATTTAATATAAATTGATGTTATATATTTTACGGGAGGTTTTTTATATGAAAAAGATACTGGTTGTTCTAACAAATGTAGATCAATACGCAACGAAGGACGAGCCTACTGGCTTGTGGCTGAGCGAAGCGACTCACTTTATTGAAGAGTTTGACCATAATGACAATGTTCAGATCGATCTGGTTAGCCCTAATGGTGGTAACGTGCCTCTTGATCCGAAAAGCCTGGGCGACTCTCTGGATGAGAGCACCAAAGCCTATTTCGAGAACGAAGCGTTCATGAACCAATTGAAAAATACGCTGAGACCTAGCGAAGTGAATGCACGTGACTACGATGCGATCTACTTCACAGGCGGTCACGGTACGATGTGGGATTTCCCGGACAATGCCGAACTTCAAGAGCTTTCTCGTGAAATCTATGAAAAAGGCGGCGTTGTATCCGGCGTGTGCCACGGGGTTACAGCCCTGTTGAATGTGAAGCTGTCCAATGGCCTGCTTTTGATCAACGACAAAACCGTTTCCGGCTTCACGAATGAAGAGGAAGCATTGGCTCAACAAACCGAGTATGTTCCATTCCTGTTGGAAGATGCTTTGAGAGAACGTGCTGCACAATACGATAAAGCGGCTGCCTTCACCTCTTATGTCACAACAGATGGCCGCGTGGTCACAGGACAGAATCCGCAATCCAGCAAAGCTGTAGCCGAAAGTGTTAAACAATTGCTAGGTCTGTAAAATAAACCGATCGATCCCCCTCCTCCCCCAGGAGATCATATAGATGTATAAAGCAAAACAGCACGTGATCCGTCATGACCTGACA
Organism: Paenibacillus sp. CF095; assembly: GCF_900101225.1. Classification (NCBI taxonomy): domain Bacteria; kingdom Bacillati; phylum Bacillota; class Bacilli; order Caryophanales; family Paenibacillaceae; genus Paenibacillus; species Paenibacillus sp. CF095. Next base: position 140,798 of record NZ_FMZN01000007.1, on the reverse strand, counting down.
GAACACGTGCTGTTTTTTTTAGTGATTTGTTGATGCAGAAGCTTCCGTCGTTGTTCCTCCAGCCAGACGTTTCACGATATAAGGCACGGTCACCGACGTCAGGATCACAGCAAAGGCAATCTGAGCGATAGCTGTGTCCACATAAGGCGCATACGCCGGATTGAACCCGGCAGCCATCGAAGGCACCACCATGGACAATCCAGCAACCGAACATGTCGCAGCCGCTGCGTAACCGGGCCGTCTTAGTATCGCACGATCGATCCCAATGAGCGGTAGCATGCAGATCAGCAAAAATAATACCGTGACCAGCAGACCGGATAGACTGGATTGAAATGCAATACGCAGATCAATATTGGACCCAAAGCTTGTACCCAGGAAAGGCAGCAGAATCAGTGTTCCCGGAGCGAACATCTTCTGGATGTTGCTATCCAGGTTACCAAGCAGTATCCCGATCAAGAAAGGTACTAGCGTAGCAAGTACACTGAGATAATCGATACCGACGCCACTCGCCGAATTTAATATCATAACCGGAATAACCGGTACGGCGATCAGATTCAGAATGCCAAACGCAGCACGGTCCACATCATCTCCGTACGTGTTCATCAAGGCCAGATATAATCCCGGATTACAACTGGTCAGAACGGCAATGAAGGCTACCGCAGAAACTCCTCCGACCCCACTTATGCCAAAAAAGTATACAAACGCCCATCCGAACAGGCAGCTGATGAGGATACGTGAAAGACAGAGCACCCCAGCTCTCTTCAAAGTCACCAGAAGCTGTGACAAGTTAAGCTGTGTTCCTGATATCAGTAAAATCATGCCGATCAGCACCATGGTACCTTTCGATGTGAACAGCGCTGTTGTTGGATCTCCGATCTGAAAAAACGATGGAAACACCGTGTTGATGACGGCGGCGGCCAGCATAGGAACAATCAGCAAGCCGCCGGGTATTTTTTTGATACGACCCAGAATGTTCATGGTGCGTTACAGTTCTGCTCCGTTGGTACGGATCACATTCTGATACCAGAAGAACGAATCCTTACGGTATCTTTTCAGCGTACCATTGCCATAGTCATCCTGATCGACGTAGATAAATCCGTACCGTTTGCTCATTTCGGAAGTACCTGAACTGATCATGTCGATTGGCCCCCACATCGTGTATCCCAACACTTCGACCCCATCTGCAATGGCGAGTCCCATCTGTTCGATATGTTTGCTCAGGAAATCAATCCGGTATGGATCGTTGATCGTTCCGTCCTCATTCAGCTTATCGTAGAAACCTGAGCTGTTTTCCAGAATGAAGACTGGTTTCTGATACCGATCATAGACGAGATTAAGCGTATAACGCAGGCCAATCGGATCAATCTGCCACCCCCACTCGTTTGCAGGCAGATGCGGGTTTTTATATACACTGTGTACATTACCTGCCGTTAGTTCGAGCTGCTCCGTATCACTGCTGGAAATCATGGAGTTGTAATACGACATCCCCACAAAGTCAGCCGTATGTGCGCGAATGCTATCCAGATCGCCGTCCTCGATGTTCAACTGGATCTCCTTGTTTTTGAAATACGTTTTACTATAGTAAGGGTACTCGCCTTTATTGAGCACATCGAGATAAAATTGATTTTTCATCTGATCATCCTGTTGCATCTGAAGGGCATCCTCCGGCTTGCATGTGTATGGATACGTTGTAAAATATGCCACCATACTTCCGATCTGGTTATTCGGATCAATCTCATGGGCCATCTCGGTTGCTCTGGACGCAGCTACAAATTGATGATGCAACCCCTGGAACAGCATTTCCTCATAATTCGGAGCATCATAATCAATGATTCCCAGCGTTTTGGCCGATGCTTTCACGCTCATGTTGATCTCGTTGAACGTCACCCAATATTTCACTTTTCCCTTGTAGCGATTGAACAACACATCACAATAGTTCACATACAGATCGATCAATTTGCGGTTATACCATCCTCCGAACTTGTCCATCAGTACAATTGGCGTATCAAAGTGACTGATGGTGATCAGGGGCTCCATACCATGTTTTAGACATTCATCAATAACCTGATCATAGAACTCTAGTGCCTTTTCGTTTGGAGCGGCTTCGTCGCCACCTGGAAATACTCTGGCCCATGAAATGGAATAACGGAAGACTTTGAATCCCATCTCGGCAAATAAAGCGATATCCTCACGGAAGTTATGATAAAAATCGATCCCCCGGCGCTTCGGATATTTCACGGTATCCGGGTCATTCCTGGCCTCTTCAATCATCTCCCAATTCACTCTGATCTGCTTGGTCACTTTGCGATCGTTCTTCTCGTTAAATTTCATCACTTCTGGGATGGTCAGACTCTTGCCGTCCACATTATAAGCTCCCTCTGCCTGACAGGCAGACAGTGCACCACCCCATAAAAAATCTTTTGGAAAATTGGAATTTGTCATTTTAGTTTCCTCCTGTTATTACGTGTTATTAGAGTCTTATTAAGACCATCTAGCTTGTAACTCGTAGCTGGACCAATGAAAAGATGAGCAGTTCTTACGAAATCAGCTTGATCAAAGGTTCACTCTCCCGGATCGGGCCACTGGTCGCTGTAGTCAACACGTCTCCGTACTGTTGCATGTTGGTAACGACAATGGACGTAATGGTGTTGTAGCCCGCTGAAGTAATGCCCTCCGGATCAAAATCCACCAATAAATCCCCGGCCTTGATTGTCTGTCCCTGCTCGATATGGGCGTTAAAATATTTGCCTTTCAAACTGACGGTATCCACACCGATATGAATAAGGATCTCGACACCATTCGCGGCCTTCAATCCGATGGCGTGTTTAGTGCGATAAAGTGCTTCGACTACTCCGTCAAATGGAGCGTATACCTTGCCATCTGTCGGAACGATTGCAATGCCTTTACCCATCAACTCTTGGGCAAATGCCTGATCTTCTACCTCAGAGATCGGTTTGATCTCCCCTGTCATTGGACTAACGATAAGCATGTCAGAAGATGTGGATGTCTGTGATGATACGGACGCTGGAGTTGCCTCTGTGGCAACTGCCGCCTGATTGCTATTTACTTTATTCGTAGCTTGCTGCTTTGATTTATTTCCATCCGTATCTTCCTTGATGCCCGCCAACAGCGTGAACACAAACCCGAGTACAACTGCGGCAATACAACCAATAACGACATACATGTAACGATCTGATGTATACGTGCCAATTGCCAATACACCTGGCAGTGAAATTGCATTCGCTGTTGTATGCACCAAGCTGTAGAATCCACCGACTAATCCACCTGCCAGGCAACCTGCGAAAAAGGGACGTTTATATTTGAGCGTAACACCATAGATCGCTGGCTCAGTAATCCCGAACAAAGCGGTAAATCCACTCGAAGCAGCCGCTGATTTCATCGTTTTACTCTTCGTCAGTACAAACACACCGAAGGCTGCTCCAGCCTGAGCCAAATTCGCTGCCAGTGCTGTTGGTAACAGCACGGTTGCACCAAGTGTAGCCACTTGTTGAACCTGAATCGGCATGATCGCATAGTGCATACCGAACATGACCATAATTGGTTTGAAAAATCCAAGGATGGCACCAGCAAGAACACCTGCGGTTGAGAACAATGAGTTGATACCATTGGTCAACCAGTCACCGATATATGAACCTACTGGGCCAAGCACGATCAGTTCCACTGGAATCATAATAAACAAAACAATCATTGGGGTAAGCAGGACCTGCAGAAACTTGGGAATCACTCGATTGACGATCGGATACACATAACTCATAATCCATACCGCCAAAATGATTGGAATGACGGAAGAGGAATATTTCATCAACAGAATCGGCATGCCGAGAAAATCGATACTATTTACACCCGTCTCAGCAATCTGAGCCGCAGCGTTCAAAATGGTTGGATGCATTAATCCCGCAGCAAGAGCTACCGCCAAGTAGGGATTGGTTTTGAAACGATTTGCTGCACTAACAGCCAGGAAGAATGGCATAAAGTAGAAAATGCAGTCCCCAATCATGTTAATGATCGTCAGGAAACCGGAGCCTTCCAGGTAACCCATGGCAGTTATAACGGTAGCCAAACACTTGATCATCCCGCAACCAACAAGTGCTGGCAGAACAGGTGTGAATATACCTGCGATGGTTTCAAGCACTACATTGATGGGGTTACGTCTCTTTTTCGGTCCACTGTCTGTAGACTCCGTAAGCTCGCCAATCTTGTCAGAAGTTAGATTCTTCACTTCACTATATACCGCGTCTACTTTGGCACCGATAACAACCTGAACCTGTCCACCGGAATTTTGTGCCTTGAGCACGCCTTCGAGCTGATCCAACGCCTTGAGGTCTGCTTTGTTATCATCCTTTAATACGAATCTCAAACGGGTTGCACAGTGTGTCAGACCCGATATATTTTGCTCGCCGCCAACGAGATCAAGTACGTTTTTAGCCAAGTCTTTGTTGTTCATGACCCTTCTCCTCTACATGAATAAATTGGATATATAAAAAATGACCAAGCCGGGGAATCGTCATTCCCTACGCTTGGTCATGCCTGATCGAATCAGTAACAGTCCAATATGGATTATTCGGTTAGTTCCTTCACTAGCTCATTCCGTTGGTTCATTCGAAATCAATCGTTGGATATGCAGAATCAAGTATAATTTTTCATCATCGGAACAGGTCCAGCCATAATTATTTTTCAGGAAATCAGCAATCTTCTCCACACAAGCGAGTTCTTTCGGAAACTTCTCCTTCACCATCAGGAACAGAGATTCATTCTCGTCTTTGAGCGATTTACCGCTCATCTGCCTCAGAATGAAATATCGGATATGTGTGGCAAATCGCATAAAGTGAATGGAGTCTTCTTGAAAATCAATTTTGAGCGCATATTTGATCACAGACAGGATCTCGCCCGTAACTGTGGTTACCTTGGTGGTATCCGTCATCTCTCCAGAGCCCACCTGTGCATTAACAAAATGCAGAGCAATCAGTGTTGTTTCGGCTGTTGGCAGAGCGATATCCGTTTTTTCCTGAATCAGCTTCAGCGCAGCCTCCCCCACCTTGGTTTCGTCCGGATAGAGTGTCCGCACTTCCCATTCCAGCGGGTTTTTGATACGGATACCTTCTCTGGTTCGGGTTAATGCAAAACTGATATGGTCGGACAGGGTGAGAAGCAGATTCGGGTTAAATGTTTTATTCAAGATCTGACTGCCCAGCTTGATGACTTCCTCCGCGAGATAAATATCCTCAATTGGAATACTGTTCAGCAGATCATACATCCGGATGTTCTTTGGTGCTACGAATATTTTCTCCACCAAGTCCGTCTCCGTCAGCTCATAGGGCGTTTTCAGAAATCCTACACCCTTACCTACGACAAAAACCTCTTCGTTATGTTCATTAATAGCGATGGCCACGTTATTGTTTACTTTCTTGATAACCTTCAATGTTCTCACCCCCCAACAAAAATAAAAAAAGACCGAAAGCGATTACAGTAAAGCAATCGAATTCGGTCATGCCTGGTTTCCCCAGTAACAGTCCGTGTTATGAATATAAGTTTATTATAGTGCTGTTTTTGAAAAAGTCAATCATCCAATCTTAGGGAAAAATCAGCCACTCTTATCATTAAAGGGAACGTAGAGACCTGATACGTCATATATAACAACGCCCTTTTTTAAAACTATAAAAAGAAAATGTGACCATATGCCCTACTCGCCAGTCTAATTCATATAAAAACCAGCCAAGTGCTGACTTCATCCCTCCAATACGAAAGGAGCTGTTATCCATGGGTTCAACCGATCTCGTTAACCAGGCCATCCAAGGAGATCGTGAAGCTTTTATCCGGCTTATTCGAGACATTGAAAACTCTTTGTACAATACGGCAAAATCCATGCTGCGAAAAGAGGAGGACGTGGCCGATGCCATTCAGGAGACAATCCTGAACGCATACAAATCGGTGCATACACTCCGGGAACCCCGGTATTTCAAAACCTGGCTGTTTCGCATCCTCATCAATGAATGCAACACGATGCTGTCCCGCCGCTCTCTCTCCACCACTTATGCGGAAGTACCTTCAGAAAAGCGGGAGCATTCCAGTCCCTACGATGAGGTCGATATGCGAGAAGCGGTAGACCGTCTGGAGGAATCGAAACGAATTGTTGTCGTTTTGCATTATTTTGAAGACCTGTCCCTCCGTCAAGTCGCCGATGCCCTGAATATTTCCGAAAGTGCAGTGAAAATGAGACTTAATCGGGCAAGGCAGGAGTTATATCAGAAATTCAAAAATTTTCGGGAGGTAAACTTACATGTCAAACCCGTTTAATATCGATCAGGAATTAAAGAACCAAGCGAAGGAGCTTCCCCTGATGTCTGAACTCGTTCGTAACCGGATTGATGCCACACTGGAATCTCTGCCGGCGTCATCAGACACATTGAAAACCAAACAGACTTCGGGCTCCAGTCGCCAGAACAAGCGATGGCACAAGGCTGCAGCTGCGACGATCGCAGCCGGAGTATTGGGCGTGACCGTATTTGCATCCGGCTTTGTATCACCGGCCATGGCTGCCTCCTTGCGCAATATCCCACTCGTGGGCAGTCTCTTCAGCTCGATAGAAGCCGATATGGGTCTGCGAACGGCGGGCAACGAAGGCTTGACTACCCCTGTTAACAGCAAGGTCGCTTACCGGGATGTGAAGCTGGAAGTGCTTGAAGCGGTATATGATGGTACCCGTGCTGCGTTTCTGGTTCATTTCACTGCGCCTAATCTGAATCAAGGCGAATATGACAATGGAAAGGACATCGTGAAACTGAGTAGCGGAATTGAGAATGTCTTTTTCAAAGTCGACGGGTCTCTTCCGAATAGCGGACTGTTCTATAGTTCGGTAGGAGAAACGCAGCCAGATACACTGCTCTTTGAGCAGGTCATTTCCTCCGATCAGGGAACGGCACATTGGCCAGATCAGTTTGATGCTCAAGTTCAATTGACGTTGCAGGGCATTGATCATGAGTTCGAGCTGACGGTTCCATTTGCCAAATCAACAGAAAACATTCATCAGGTTCTGCCTAACACAGCCATGACCAACGATCTGTATACTGCCGCTGTTACGGAAGCTTTGGTTACCCCTGTCACTACTCGTCTAACTACTGTTATCAGTTTGAACGATAAGAGTACTCTTACGGCAAAAGAGCAGGAAAAGCTGAGTCACATCGGATTTGCAGTCTATGATGATCAAGGGCGGCAACTGACCTCACTTAGCGGCGAGGGCATATACGAGGGTAACCAACTGAAATCGGAACGCATATATGCCACAACAGCCAAGGATGTAAAATATCTGATAGTGAAACCTTTCGAGATCAAGGATGACTTCGCTGAAGAGGTTAAAGACACACAATTCATTAAGGGAATGGAAATGAAGATTCAGCTTCAATAGCCTGATCTCATTTCCTTATGAAGGAGCCATTCCATGTTCATCCAATATTCAATCTCATCTCCCATCGTACTTGGCCCATTATTCGTTCTGGTCCTGCTCGCCCTGATGCTCCACGCCAGGGTGAGTAAAACCAGGTACACGATCAGACAGTATGTGTCGATGCTCGCATTTGCCATATATATGTTGGGCGTTATGCATTTTGTATTTTTCCCTATCGACGTGAACATCGGAATCTATGCCAATCAGACTCCATGGTATCAAAGCATTCAATGGATTCCGCTCCTGACCGCGGATGCACCTAGCTTTCTCCTAAACATCGTGCTGTTTATGCCACTGGGGTTCATGCTTCCTTTCATAAAGCCTTGGATTCATTCGAAGCGAACAGCAGCATTAGCGGGATTGGCTGTAAGTATCCTCATTGAAATAACACAGTTGCTGCTCCGAGTAACCTTGGGCAACGGTCGCAGTACTGATCTGAACGATATAATTGCCAATACAACGGGAAGTGTACTTGGTTTTGTCATCCTAAATCTGTTCACAAAAAGTTCCATCGGACAGCGCCTCATGACGCTGCGGGAGTCACCACGGGGAGTATCATCCAAAGATATACAGTAAAATGAATATGAGCATGCATAACCCCCTTGAAGGCAAAACCTGGTCCATACACCAAGATGAAAAAAGTCGTGTGCTATGGTACAATGAAAGAATTGTGTATTCAGAGACAGACATGTGGATAAAGGCCATGAACGAAGGATTTCTGATGGACTTTTATCCATTCATCATGCTGCCATTTTAGGGAGGCTTATGGAACAACCATGCTCATTATTGGTATCGCCGGAGGAACCGGCTCCGGTAAAACGACGGTAGCTCGCTCCGTCATAGACCGTCTGGGATCAGCTAAAGTTACTTTTATCTCCCAAGACAATTATTACAAAGACCAGTCGCAGCTCACACCTGAGCAACGCCGACTCACCAATTACGATCACCCGTTTGCATTCGATAATGATCTGTTGATTGAGCATCTCACCCTGTTGAAAAAAGGCCAAGCGGCGTATGCTCCCGTATATGACTTCACCATAGATAACCGTGCTGCCAATGAGACGGTTGAACTGGCACCGAACCATATTGTCATTGTAGAAGGATTGCATGTGCTGATTGATGAACATCTTCGCAGTCTGATGGACATCAAAGTATTTGTTGATACTGATTCTGATGTTCGGATTCTACGGAGAGTCCTGCGGGATATTGAAGAGCGCGGACGCACGATCCAATCCGTATACAAACAATATCTCGAAACGGTAAAACCAATGCACGATGCTTTTATCGAGCCATCCAAAAAGTATGCTGATATCATTATTCCAGAAGGCGGACATAATGAAGTAGGTATTCAGATGTTATCCATCCTCACCGAGAAATACCTCACAGGGGAAAATTGGAACGGCGCTTAGTTTGTTTCAAAGCAACACAACAGAAATTCAGGTTACGATACAGCGTAATCTGGATTTTTTGTTGATTTTTCATTTATAATAGTCCCCAATAGTTGAAAGGAGATCTACCCCTATGGCTACTTTTGAAGAGTTCATGCAGCATGACATCCGGGTTGGTACCGTGGTGGAAGCCGAACCCTTCCCCAAGGCTCGCATACCCGCTATTAAAATGACGATCGACTTCGGACCACTTGGTCTTAAGCGCTCTAGTGCTCAGATTACTCAGCGATACACGCCTGACATGATCATTGGCAAACAGGTCGTTGCGGTAGTTAATTTTCCACCCCGGCGGATTGCCGGTTTTGTCTCTGAAGTACTTGTGCTGGGCGGCGTGCCTGGTGAAGGCGATGTTGTCTTGCTCTCACCGGATAGCCCATTACCTAATGGAACACCGATAGCCTGACTTTATTTGGAGTAAGAAGAATATGTGCTTTTCAAATGTTTGGAAATCGAGTATTCTTGATTTATTGATTATTGATGGAACTACATATGTTGGAGACCTTAAAGCATAAGGCTATGAATCTGCGGATTAGTGGCCTTTTTTGTTTTTTTTCGAGGGCCTGAAAAGTACATATCAAGGAGTGAAATTCACAATTGAGAGGAGTAAAATTCATAGAAAAATGATGATTTCCATGATGTTCTTCGTCCACAGCTCCGCTGAAAACTTATAAATTCTATCAAAAAAGGCGTCCCTCTCCGGGTTACTGGATGAGGACGCCTTAAATAAACAGATTTCCAGAAAAAATCATGCTCTCTAGACACCTTCCTATCTCCCGTAGGGTACTACTGTGTTTGTTAAACCTGGCAGGTCTCCTGGCTCCAGAATCATCGTCACTTGCAGCTCCTTCCCGGCTTAAAGCAGTGGATTATCGCTACTTGACTCCTCTGTTACAGTGGTGGGACCGCGCCGGTATCACACCGGACTTCCCTATTAAGCTTCCACCCTGACGGGCAAAGCACCAAGTTCCACATATTCAATTACACTACTGTATCAGAATAGCGGGACGACGATAATGATCAAAACTATTCTTTCAAATTTGAAACACTGAAATACGTCTAATCTCGATTTCTCGAACCCTTCGGAGACACACCCGTCACTCGCTTGAACATCTTGGAAAACAGTAATGGGTCTGTATAGCCAACCGAATGTGCCACTTCACTTACCGACAGCCCTGGATTCTGAAGAAGTTCGGCAGCCCGATTCATACGGTACTCCAGGAAAAAGGACTGTAGCGACATGCCATATCGCTCTTTGAACAATCCCGATAGATACGTGCGATCCAGCCCCACAGCTTGGGCAATATCCAGAATGGAAGTTCGCTGGCTGTACCTGTTCTCCATAAACTGCACCGCCTGCCGGATGTACGTCTCTTTGTTCGAAAGGAGTTGCCCTATTTCTTCCTTCACAGGCGAAGAAGAGATTAATTCTGCCACCAAGCGATACAAGAGACTCTGATTCATCACATCGCCTCCTGGACGCGTAGAAGCCTGGACCAACTCCGTATACAACTGTTCCATCGTATTTGTATCCTGGGCATCATATATCGGACGCTCCGGGCTTAATTGGGCACGTTGCATGAATGCTTTGGCTTGTACGCCTTTAAAACCAAACCACGAATACGTCCAGGGCTCCTGCGGATCTGCCTCATAATGAATAAGTGTGTCCGGGAGAATGACAAAACCCTGTCCCTCGCTAAGTTTGTATTCCTGATCCCCCATGTACACGGTGCCCCGTCCTTCATGGATGTAGTGCACAATGTAAGAATCACGTACACCCGGTCCCCAATAATGCGCAGGGTCACATGACTCCCACCCAAAAAACAACAACATCAGCTCCATCTGTGTCCAGCCTGCGGGAACCACATTCATCTCAATGCGACTCATTTTTCGCCCTCCATCCTGACTTCGTTCCGCTTACCTCTTCATTTAGTCCATTTATATTATAACAGCTAAAGTGCTTCCATATTAGTTGAAAGCGGGAACAAAAATGGGATTATGACATGTTTGAAAGGGGTTGAGCCATAGTTATATGTGCCGAATCGGCCTATAGTTGGGGTACAACATTTTTCAGGGAGGCTGAACTTAAGATGAACAAAATTACTTTTCTCGGTGCAGGCAGCACCGTCTTTGTTAAAAATGTATTGGGTGATGTCATGATGACCGAAGCACTGCAGGATTTTGAATTGGCATTGTTTGATATCGATGCTGAACGTTTGAGCGATTCAGAGCGTTTGCTGACCAGTCTGGCCCGTTCACTCGGAAGTCGTTGCGTCGTGAACGTATATCATGACCGCAAAGAAGCGCTGCGCGGGGCCAAATATGTCATCAACGCCATCCAGGTCGGTGGATATGATCCATGTACCATTACGGACTTCGAGATTCCGAAAAAATACGGACTGCGTCAAACAATTGCAGATACACTCGGTATTGGCGGAATTTTCCGTAATCTGCGTACGATTCCGGTTATGCTGGATTTCGCCCGAGATATGCAGGAAGTATGTCCGGATGCGTGGTTCCTGAACTACACCAACCCGATGGCTGTGCTTACCAACGTCATGAACGTACATGGTGGGATCAAAACCGTAGGATTGTGTCATAGTGTACAGGTATGTGTACCACATCTGTTTGATGCACTGGGGATCGATCAGACAGGTGTTGTGGCTAAGATTGCAGGGATCAACCACATGGCGTGGCTACTCGAAGTTACCAAAGACGGGCAGGATCTGTACCCTGAGATTAAACGTCTGGCGAAGGAAAAACAGAAGGAACAGCATGACGACATGGTTCGTTTTGAGCTGATGCAGCGTTTTGGCTATTATGTAACGGAATCCTCTGAGCATAATGCCGAGTACCACCCTTACTTCATCAAGCGGAATTACCCGGAGCTGATTGAACGCTTCAACATTCCACTGGATGAGTATCCACGCCGCTGTGTAAACCAGATTGAGGGCTGGAAAGAAATGCGTACCAAGCTGTTTGCCAGCGAAAATATTGAACATACCCGCAGCCGTGAATACGCATCGCATATTATCGAAGCGATGGAGACGAATAACCCGTACAAGATTGGCGGCAACGTCATGAACAACGGACTGATTACGAACCTGCCGCGTGAAGCATGTGTCGAGGTACCTTGTTTGGTGGATGGATCAGGAATCAGCCCTACGTATATTGGGGATCTGCCTCCACAACTCGCGGCATTGAACCGGACAAACATCAACACGCAACTGTTGACGATTGAAGCAGCAATCACTGGCAAAAAAGAACATATTTATCACGCCGCCATGCTTGATCCACACACAGCTGCAGAACTGTCTATCGATGACATCGTAGCCATGTGTGATGAGTTGATTGAGGCTCACGGCGACTGGTTGCCAAAATACACATCATAATACAAAAGCACCGTTTCCTTTGCTATTAAAGGGGACGGTGTTTTGTTCGTTCCATGGCGCTCACGAACTGAATCGTGCATCACATCATTTATCAGAAATGCCTCACCCCCTTGAACCTTATTCGGCAGGGAGCAAAAAGCGATAACCAATGCCTGGCTCCGTCTGAATATATCGCGGATTTGTTGGATCTTCATTTAATTTTTTACGCAGATGTCCCACATATACCCGAAGATAATGGCTGTCGGACTCATGATGATGCCCTCCCCATACTTGCTGCAAAAGCTGGCGCTGAGTGATGATTTTCCCTGCATTGGAGGCAAGCACCTTCAGCATCTCATATTCCGTTGGGGTTAATTTGACCAAAGCCCCCTCCAGTTCGACCTGCCTTTGGGCCAGATCAATCGTGAGTGATCCGAAGTGCAGTATCGGCTCATCCGTCGTTTTGGCTACATGACGAAGCGCCACCCGAATACGGGCGACCAACTCACCCATTCCGAATGGTTTGGTCACATAATCATCTGCACCACCATCCAACGCGGCAATTTTGTCTCCCTCCTGATCCTTCGCTGTCAGCACTATAATCGGCACTTGCGACCATTCGCGAATCCGGCGAAGGACCTCCATGCCAGACATGCCCGGCAAACCAAGATCAAGGATGATCAAATCCGGATGTACAATACTGGCCTGAATAACGCCCTCCTCGCCATCCCCACACTCGTGAAGTTCGAATTGGTGTGCCTGAAGGGTGACCTTGAGCAATTTGCGAATCTGCGGCTCATCATCGATCACCAGTATGCGAGCCCCTAGTGGTGCGTTCATGTTATTCTTCAACCTCTCCTTGTTCTGAATAGGAAAACGACGATCCGTGAGCCTCCATGGGGATATCTATGCGCATTCTCGTTCCCCCGCCCGGATTCGGCTCTGCCACAATGGTACCTCCGTGGACTTCCACAACGCCTTTGCAGATTGCCAGACCAAGCCCCGTTCCTGTGACATGTTGAGTCGACTCTGAGCGATAGAACTTATCAAATATACGCAATCTTTCCGCTTCCGGTATACCTATGCCTTGATCAGCTACCCAGATCGTCAATTGATCTGTACTCTTATCGCTTGCCACAGTGATGACAATCTGGCTCTCATCAGGCGAATATTTGATGGCGTTGCTGACGATATTGACCAGTACCTGCTCCAGCAATACTTCATCTCCGTAAATGAAGGCAGGGTCATCAGGCAGGTCAACTTGAATGTTGCGATGCGGACTGAATCCCCGAACCTGTGTCAGTACAACGCTGATCATGTCTCCCACGTCACACCATTTCCGATTCAGCTGCAACATGCCGCTCTCCAGCCGAACCATGCCCAACAGATTTGTGACGAGACGATTCATACGCAAGGCCCCATCCCGAATGTTGCCTGTTAATTCTCTCCGATCCTCGGGTGTAAAAAGAGTATCATTCTCCAACAATCCCGTAGCCGAGCCGATAATGGCGGTTAGGGGCGTACGCAGTTCATGGGAGACGGAATCCAGCAGTGCTGTGCGTATGCGCTCCGATTCAGCAGTGATCTGCGCCAATCGGGCCTCTTCAGCCAGCTTCACTCGGGCAATGGCACCTGCGGCCAGCCCACCACATGCCTCCAACAGACGAAGCTGTTCTTGCTGCTCATGAATCTCGCCAGCGTCCATGCTCACGGCGAGCACGCCATGAACCTGCTCCTCTGTGCGTAGCGGTACATATAGCCCGAGAGATTCCCGCAAAGTGGATGATCCTTTACCAGCGACCTGTCCGTGATGATACACCCATTTGGCAATGGCAATCTCCGACTCCCCATCTCCCCAGCCATCCTTTTCCCCTTCTGATGCGGGTGTGGATGCGGAAGAGCTTGTAACCAGCAAATCCCCCTGTCCATCCGGAAGATACACAGCCGCCGGCTTACCCAGGGTAAGCGATACTTGGGTTGCAATGTTAACCAGCAACGTATTCAGATCCGTAATGGCTGTCATCTGACGACTCAATGCGTACAGGGAGTTAGTCGTGGCCTCGCGTGCTTTTACCATCTCCAGTTGTTGTCGCAATCGACCTGCAAGACTCGCTGTCAGGATCGCCACCGCAAGATACACGACAAAGGAAATGAGATACCTCAAGTCTTCAACCGTAAAGCTCAAATACGGCGGTACAAAAAAGAAGTCAAACATAATGACGCTAAAACTGGCGGCATATACAGCTGGCCCCATTCCCCAATACACGGCACTCACCAGTACGGGAAACAGGTATACAAGCGCTACGTTAACCAGATCACCGCTCATGCCGATGGCATGAAGCAGCAAAGTTAGCAGCGTCACCCCAAGGGTCACCCATACATATGCCGGAATCCGTTTCCCATGGGATGGCAGTGTTTCTTTTTTTATTCGTTCAGACAATATCCATTCACATCCCGCTCAGTTCATAATCGTAATCTGCAACGATCAATACATCCAGATGCCGCGACAAGCGTACAAGTCGGTTGACCACCGATCCTGAGCCGCGGTAGCCATTCAGCCACCACACCCGTCTTGCCTGCCCGACTACCAACTGGGTTGCTCTCGCCTCCGATGCCTTTCTTGCCAAAATCTCAGGTACATCGCGCAGCCTTGGACTGTGATGAATATGAAATTGACCGCCAAGCCGAATCGTCAGCTGCTCCAACGCTTCCAGATGGCACTTCACTTCGTCACTCATGGACTCACCGATGTGGATATGATGTACATGCCAGATGGCTTTTAGACGAAAAGCCATGCGGAATCCACGCCGGATCAGCCGCTCGGCATGACGATCACTGCTTACACATACAAAGACCGCTTCCTGTCTGCGCCAAGGTCCTCGAAGTGCAATTTTGGCCTGCTGTGCTTCAAGCCGTTCATCCACATCGTCCGCCAGCTCGCGCAGAGCAAGTTCTCGCAAGGCAATCAGATTGCCAATTTTGAAGAAATTCGCAAGGGCTTGCTCGACCTTGGCAGTTGCATAGATTTTACCCTCCCTCATGCGCTGCCGCAAGGCCTGAGGCGCCACATCAATCAACTGCACCTCATCCGCCATCTGAATGATCCGATCCGGTACGGTCTCGCGGACACGAACACCGGTAATATGTTCAACGGCATCATTCAGACTTTCGAGATGCTGTACGTTCATTGTGGTAATCACCGAGATGCCTGCATTCAGCAGGAGCAGGACATCTTCATAACGCTTTTGTGGGACACTCCCGGGTACATTCGTATGTGCCAGTTCATCCACAAGCACCACTTCCGGACAAAGATGCAGAATGGCCTCCGTGTCCATCTCTTCCAGACGAGTTCCCTGATAATCGCGCTTCGCGCGAGGGATCACAGACAGGTGACCCATCTGCTCCACGGTTTCTGCCCGCCCATGTGTCTCCAGCAAGCCGATTTGCACATCGATGCCCTTACGGAGCAAATCATTGCCTTCTCGCAGCATCATGTAGGTTTTGCCTACACCTGGTGCGGCTCCGATATATATTTTGAATGTGCCGCGCTGAATCTGGCCAATCTGATCCTTCATTTCCTGCTCGCTTAGTCTGCGGTATGTCAGTGATTCCACATCGTTTACCTTGGCCGGAACCACCCGTTCACCCTCCCTGGCCGCTCGATCAGCAACCAGAAACAGATCCACACCACGTAATCTGCGCAGCAGCGAGTTAACAACGGACCCCTGCCACAGTTCCTGCCAGCGCGTACGCCGGGAGTGTCCCATCACAATCCGGGTAATCTGGTGCTCCATGGCGTAACGTGCCAGCGTAGACGGGATGTTGCGACGGTGTAATATAGACAGCTCCTCCATATGGCCGCCAAACTTCTCCACCAGTTTGATCATATTCCGTCGAAATACGGTTGCCTCCTTGGTTAATGGCTGCTTCATATTCCGAAAAACCACGGCGCACAAATCCCCATTCAGCCGTTTGGCAATCTGTTGTCCGCGCCGGATATAGATCGAGCCGTTCCAATGATATTGCGTGGACACCAGAATCCGTTCCATGATGCCTGTTGTGACGGTAATTCCCATCTCTTCCCGATGCTCACGCAGGGATTCATTCACCCCTTCTGCCACCAATCTCAGTGCCAGTTCGCGCAGAATACCCAGATTGCCTTGACGAAATACAGCTTCTCCCTCATGCCCCTGCAAATGACCTTCTGCAAGACGGCTCAGTATCGTTTCCGGCGTGACGTCTATCAGCTTCACTTCATCCGCAAGCTCCAATGTATCGGCAGGTACCGTATGTTCTGCTGCGATCCCTGTAAGTTGTCGTGCCAGCTCGGTATACCCTTCCAGCTCATACACATTCACCGTTGTCATGACACTGATGTTGTTTCGGAGCAAGAACTGAATGTCCTCCAGCCGGGTAGCATAGCGAGCGCCTTCTCTGTTGCGATGTGCCAAACCATCCACCAGCACAACCTCCGGATTACGTGCCAGTAGTGCATCCAAGTTCAGATCCTTCATCTCTACATCATCACTCTCGCGTAACCAGTGAATGCTTGGAATCCGTTCGAGTGCGCCAAGCTGCTCCACCGTTTCCGGTCTGCGCATTGTGGAGACGGCGCAGATGACCACATCAATGCCCTGCTCACGCAACGTATTCCCTTCTCGTAACATGTGATACGTTTTGCCCGATCCGCTGACTGGGCCGATGTAGATTTTGAGCGTACCCTGCTGCAGCTTCGTAATCATCTTCAACATCTCTTCCGGTGACTTGCGCTTGAAGCTTTCTTCCATCCGTCCCTCTCCCCCTTTCCTTTAAAAATAGGATGAAAAAAATGGAGAAAGCCCCTCCCGATATATCGCGAGCAGGCTAATATGTTCGTTCATTAGTTCATTTCTGCTATCAGCGCCAGATTCAGAGCCGTTACATTCACACGCGGTTCCCCGAATATACCCATCTGACGACCTTCCATATGCTCATCTACAAGTTGCACAAGCTGCTGTTCACTAAGCCCCGTAGCTTCGCTAATACGTGGGATCTGTGCCTCAGCGGCTTCGGGAGAGAGATCCGGATCAAGTCCAGAGCCTGAACCCGTCACGAGATCAGCGGGGATCTGCTTCAATCCCGGGTTTTCCTGCTGGAGCTGAGCCATTTTTTCCTTCATCTCGCCGATATATTCCTCCGAAGCTACAGCGCGATTTGAACCGGCTGAAGCCGTTGGGTCATAACCGGCATTTGATGCCCGGGGCTGGAACAGCCCCGGCGATTGGATTTCCTGCGCCAGCAGTGACGAGCCGATGATTTTCTCATCTTGCGTAATCAGACTGCCATTCGCCTGCGCAGGAAAGAGAAGTTGGGCTACACCAGTTGTTACAAGCGGGTAGATTAAGCCGCATATCAGCATAAGCACAACAGATAGCCTTATGGCGGGTAAGAACATGTTCATACAGATCACTTCCTGAATTCATTAGGATAAAAGAACAATTTTGATAAGCGTTGTTATCTCGTTAAAGAATCCCCGACAGTACCATGTCAATCAGCTTAATTCCGATAAAAGGTACAATCACACCACCTACGCCATAGATGAACACATTGCGGCCAAGTAATCGTTCGGCTGACATCGCCCGATACTTAACCCCTTTCATCGCAATGGGAATAAGCAGCGGAATAATAATGGCGTTGAAGATCAGCGCCGACAGGATTGCGGACTGCGGTGAAGCCAGATTCATAATATTCAGCGCCTGAAGCTGCGGCATGGCGAGAATAAACATGGCTGGGATGATGGCAAAATATTTCGCGATATCATTGGATATCGAAAAGGTTGTGAGTGCGCCGCGTGTAATCAACAGCTGCTTGCCAATGGAGACCACCGACAATAACTTGGTCGGGTCCGAATCCAAGTCAATCATGTTGGCCGCTTCTTTGGCCGCCATGGTGCCCGAATTCATCGCCAGGCCCACGTCGGCCTGCGCCAGAGCAGGAGCATCGTTCGTACCGTCGCCCGTCATAGCGACGAGCTTGCCCTCCTGCTGCTCTTTTTTGATCGCCGCAATCTTGTCCTCGGGCTTCGCTTCAGCAATAAAATCATCCACGCCCGCTTCCAGCGCTATGGTCGCTGCGGTTAACGGATTGTCACCTGTACACATAATGGTCTTGATACCCATGGCGCGCATCTCGGCGAACTTCTCTTTCAGCCCTGGCTTCACAGTGTCTTTCAGATAGATCACACCGTAGATTCGTTCATCGATGGCCACAGCAAGCGGCGTGCCCCCGGCCTTCGCAATTCGATTTGCAATCTCATCCAGATCACCAGGTATACGGCCTCCTTCGGAAGTAATATATCTTTTGATCGCATCCACCGCACCTTTGCGGATTTTCATTCCGCTGCTCAGATTCAGACCGGACATCCGTGTCTCTGCCGTGAATTCCACATTTTCCGCATTAGCATACTCTGTCTCAGACCAACTCTGACCTTGTTTACCTGCCAGTTCCACAACAGAACGTCCTTCCGGGGTCTCATCTCGCACAGAAGCCTGTAAAGCAGCTTGCGTCATTTCTGACGAAGTAATGCCCTGAACGGGAATAAACTCAGATGCCATGCGATTTCCGTATGTGATCGTCCCCGTTTTGTCCAGAATCAATGTATCAATATCCCCGGCCGCTTCCACCGCTTTACCTGACATGGCGAGCACATTGAACTGCGTAACCCGGTCCATCCCGGCAATACCAATGGCAGACAGTAATCCACCAATTGTGGTGGGGATCAAGCAGACGAGAAGTGCGATCAATGTCGCCAGATCTAGTCGAATACCCAGGTAATTTGCCATTGGAACCATCGTGAGTATGACGATCAGAAAGATCAGAGTTAATACGGCGAGCAGGGTTGTCAGCGCGATTTCATTAGGTGTTTTCTGGCGCTGAGCACCCTCAACCAGAGAGATCATCCGGTCAAGGAATGACTCACCCGGATCCGTCTGAACACGCATGACGATGTAATCGGACACGACACGTGTCCCCCCGGTAACGGAAGAGAAATCGCCTCCTGCCTCCTTGATAACCGGGGCGGATTCTCCCGTAATGGCCGATTCATCAATTGAGGCCAAGCCTTCAATAATTTCACCGTCTGTTGGAATCAGTTCACCGACTTCCACACGGACCATATCACCTTTTTTCAACTGGGTCGAAGACACTTGCCTAACCGTTCCATCCTTCTGCACCAGATTGGCCATGGTGTCCGACTTCGTCTTGCGTAACGTATCCGCCTGGGCCTTGCCTCTCCCTTCTGCAAGTGCCTCCGCGAAGTTAGCGAACAGCAGCGTGAACAGCAAAATGAAAAATACGGCAATGTTGTACCCGCGCCCAGCTTCCGATGCGGTGAAAAGATCTGGATTGATGCTCAATAAGAGCGTAATGAATGTGCCAATCTCAACAATAAACATAACCGGATTTTTGATCATGACCACCGGATTTAGTTTCTTGAACGCATCCAGTGAAGCCTGAAGTATCATCTCCTTGCTTAACGACCGTTTTGATCCGGGATCACGTTGAATATTACCTCGGTTGTTATCCGGCTCATTGCCCTTCGTACTAAACATTTCTGTATCCATGTGTTGCATCGTCTGCTCCTTCTTTCGTTCGACTGCATTCATCATGCACAGCCACCTCCGTACGTTACGTCCTTATACCAATTCCTCTGTTGCTCCCCTGTCATTTCCCTCATTGAATCATTGCCAAGTGTTCTGCGATCGGTCCAAGGGCAAGCGACGGGAAGAATGTGAGTGCGCCGACAACAACGATCATCATGACCAGAATCCCAGCAAAGAGAGGTGTGTGTGTCCGCAATGTTCCCGTGGTTACCGGTACAACCCGTTTTGTAGCGAGTGAACCCGCAATAGCCAACATGGCGATCATCGAAACGTACCTTCCCAGCAGCATAACGATACCAATCGCGATGTTGTAAAAGTCTGTATTGGCATTCAGTCCGGCAAAGGCCGATCCATTATTGGCTGCACCCGAGGCAAAAGCATAGAGAACTTCAGTCAGGCCATGCATGCCCCCGTTCGAGATGGACGCAATAGCTTCGGGCCGCATAAGTGCGATTGCCGTTGGCGCCAGAATAATCAAAGGATGAATGAGCAAGGCAATGGATGCGAGCTTCACTTCTTTGCCCTCGATTTTTTTGCCCAGGAACTCAGGTGTTCGGCCCACCATCAAGCCACAGATAAACACAGCCAGAATAACATACAACAGTCCGTTGATCAGCCCTACCCCTTTGCCACCAAACACGTTATTAAGCATCATCTGAGCCAGTGATACCATGCCTCCAAGTGGAGTGAGCGATTCATGCATATTGTTGACCGAACCTGTAGTAGCCGCTGTCGTAACTGCCGTGAATAAAGCCGATTCGGGTATGCCAAACCTGACCTCTTTCCCCTCCATATTGCCCTGCAGACCTGCTGCATCCAACGCGGGTACACCGCGATATTCGGAGACAAATACGGTGGTCAACATCACAAGGAAAAGAAAACTCATCGCTGCGAACAATGCCCAACCCTGCTTCCGGTTATTGACCATCAAGCCGAAGGCGTAGACCAGTGCAGTCGGTAACAGCATCATACAGACGATATGCACCAGATTGCTCAGGGCCGTCGGATTCTCAAATGGATGTGCAGCATTGGTTCCAAACCAGCCACCACCGTTGGTGCCAATGTGTTTGATCGATTCCAGCGAGGCGACCAGTCCACGTGAGATGGTCTGCTGCGCACCTTCCAGCGTGGTTGCGTTCACCGCTCCCGCGAGTGTCTGAGGCACACCTTGGAACACGAGGAACAGGGCCACGATGAAACTCAGCGGTAAAAAAATACGTGTAATCGACCGTACAAGGTCGACGTAAAAGTTTCCCAGTTCATCCCGGCGGCCTACCAGCCCGCGAATAAACGCAATAGCCACTGCAAATCCCGTCGCTGCCGACGTAAACATCGGGAACGTCACTGCCAGCATCTGTGACAGGTACGACAGGGCGTTCTCGCCCGTATACGACTGCCAGTTCGTGTTGGTCATGAACGAAACGGCCGTATTAAATGCCTGCGCCACTGGCATATTGCCGATGCCATCCGGATTGAGTGGTAAATATTTTTGCAGTCGCAGCACCAGAAACATCAATACCAACATTACAAAGTTGGAGAGGAGAACGGCCGTGAGGTACTTTTTCCACCCCATGGATTCGTTCTCGCGTACTCCCATCAATCGAAAGAGCAGTCGCTCCGGCCCACCAAAAATCCGATCCAGCCCCGTTCGCTGTCCATCGAAAACGTTCACTATATATTTTCCCACCGGTTTCACCAGCAGCAGGATGATTAGTAGCGTCACCGCTACTTGCACTACACCGATACCCATATCCGCATTTCCTCCCTATTCGACATTCCCTTGTTCAACATTACGTACATCGTCAGCATCAGAATTTTTCTGGCTTCACCAGCACATAACCGAGATAAATCACCAGTGCGAGTACAATCATGCCGATGACAATCATTCCACTCCCCCTCTCTACCCTCAAGCCTTTTCGCAGAATTTCAAGAATCCCCAAAACACCGCAAACAACAGCACAACCAATCCAATCATCGTGGCATCATTCACCATGCGCCCTTCCTCCCTCTCTCTACCGTTCTCTGCACCTGCTACATGTAAAATCGTAATACGAAACGCTGTAAAAAAGAGGTAAAGAAATGCCTCCAAAGGTGTAAAAAAAGCGTAAAAAAGACCCAATCTCCTCAGCTCTGGGCTGAAAAGAACGGGTCTATAAGGTGTACTATTTATCCAAATGGATTCTGTGCCCACTGCAATAATCTTTTCTTCGTGATTTTGCCATGGGAGGTATGTTTGACAACTTGCCCCTGATCGAGCAGAAGCACCTGTGGTGACTCATGATGAACCTCTGTCTCTTCCGCAATGTAGCGGGACAACGAGCGATTTTCAATCACTTTGACGATGCGGTAGTCCATAGGTTGTTTGGGATCCGATGCATTGGTGCCTACAAACGCCATAAACTCTCTGTACGCTCTCGCACTGGTCGGACAAGTTGTGCTGTGTTTCAGGATAAGCACCGGATGATCCTGCGAGCGATGAAGCGCTTCTTCCCAGTCATCTGGTTTATGCAATTCACGGACATGTTCGCTGAGCATATGTTCCGAGTCTGACCCTGCACGTTTGCTAACCACCGAACCAATCACAATGCCAAGCGCCAAACCAAAAGCAATGCCAAGTCCAAGTTGTTGTGTAGCCGTACCAATGCTGACTCCCATGGCAACACCTATAGCAAGCCATACGGCTTGATGATTTACTTTTTTACCCATACGAATCTTCCCTTCCTGATATATGTATATCAAGGCTATATAAATTGAACTAACCATTTAAACGATAACGGAGAGGACAGAAAAAACCTGAGAAAGCGAAGCGTTCGCGTTTATCACCGGATTTTTCTTTAGAAAAAGGGAATCGAAAAAATCTTGGGATAACAGCGGTTGGAAGGTTGTTCTGTCATCGTAGTGTCTGTGTAAATAATCTTTAGTTCAAAATTATAGAGTAACAACTTCTACCCTTATATTCTGATCAAATTATAGCACAGGCCTCTGTGAGCAGGCTTTGAGAATCTTCATCTCCGAATACAGATTTTAGCGTTTGGATTTATGCAAAATGCTCATTTGTGATACACTGGTTGTAATTTGGAAACGATGAACATGAAGAATGGATTGGAAGGGCGGAAATTCCATATGACATACGCGTTTATGATTGAACCGCAGGATTTTATTGCGCTGGATAACGAAGATGAACTGATTGAGAAATGTCAGGAGTGGGGCTTGCTTTCAGGTAAAGCAACCAAACTCAAAACGTTCTATTATAAAGGAAACGGATTAAACATGCCGTGCACCATCATTGGATATGTGGATCACATGGCAGCCGTTATTCAACTGGATAATGGACAAAAGCATTGTATTCACCCGTCGTATCTGAAAGAAATGCAAGCGTCCAGCTACAATGCCAGAAGTATAAGCACAGCCGGATCAGATCAAAGCACAGAATCGACAACTTCGGATACAGTCGCACCAGTCGCTGCTGATGTTACGCCAACTCCCGGTGCCCTGGTTAACCCGGATGAAATTCCGGCGGATCAGGATGATTCGTACGACACGGACACAGATGAATTCTCCTCTGGGTTGAAGGGTGATCCGGATGGGCTCGTAGAAGAGTATGTTGGACCTCAAACCGGGGCAGCCAGTGAAGCCAAACCTAAAGCCAAAACAGCAAGCAAAGCCAAGACCGTTAAGATTGATCTGCCCGAAGGTAAAGTGAAGATGAGTGCCGTTGTCAAAGAGTTCACCACTGTACCAAATCACTTCTCGGACAATGACGATGAGGTCATTATCTATGAAGCAGTTACCATTACAGAGCCAGACGTCATCGATGTTGGGGAAGCCTGGTCGAGCCACAGTGCCACCGTTAAGAAACAAGAACTGGAAGTGGGAGATGTCATTACGTTTGAAGCAAAAATTATCAAGAAGAAGCTGACACGTAACCCGGTTCCTTATAAAATCAACAACCCTTCCAAGATTCAAAAGGAAGGCTAATCAAGGAAAATTAATCACGAGTCATTACAAAAAAAGCAAAAAAACCTCCACAACTGCTCAAAGCAGACCGCGGAGGTTTTTTCCATTTGAAGGTTATATTAACGCACAGTACGCTCTTAAGCTTGTCCTGGCGTAGCGCTAATTTGAAACTGTACACCAAATTTGTCGACAACCGAGCCGTAGGCTGGACTCCAGAACGTCTCTTGTATCGGCATTTTCACTTCGCCGCCATCTTGCAGTTGGTTGAAAATTGCTTTGGCCTCATCCGCCGTATCCGTATTCACCGTAACCGTAACATGATTACCTACAGTGTACGGCATGCCTGGAAATGTATCGGACAACATTAATACCGAGCTGCCAATCTGCAAAGAAGCATGCATAATACGGTCTTTCGCTTCGGGCGGGATGGGGTGATTCGGGTCAGATGGACCGTCGCCAAATGTTTGAAGCGCGAGCACTTCGGCTCCAAATGCCTTTTGATAGAATTCTACCGCTTCACGTCCATTACCGTCTGTTACCAGATACACATTCAAGCTGATCGACATGCGTTCTTCATCTCCTTGGGCTCTTGTAATTATACGATTCACGCCACTTGCGACATGAGTATATATGAACAGGTTGTCCTTTGACAAGCGTATATTTCTACACTCATCTCTGCGGACCTTTACACGATTAGGGTTACCAACATATTCTTAATCCATCCCTCTCGCACTACTTCTTGCGCCTGCGTATATAGTAGAGAACAGCGATCAGAACACCCGGAACCAGTGCTGCAAAACTGGCATAGATCAGACACCATTTCAACAGGGTAAATATCGGAGTGAGCTCAGCAAGCACAGGCGTACGTTCAGGATAACGAGACATGATCAGGGACGCACCTATATTTTCAAGCATGTCCATAACCCAACCTAAGACCGGAATCAGATTCACCCAACGCCAGCGACTCTTTACCGGAAGCGAGCGATAGAGTACGGATAACAGAACAACCAATAGCAACAGATAGGCCAAGGGCCATATGAGGTCAAATGTGAATCGTGCCTGAATATAGGCGCTCCGCCCTGCTTCACCATACTGCTCAGCCATCTGATAAAGATCATTTGCAGTGTACAGAAAAGAGGAATCCGGGGACTGCCCACCACCTGTGGCCTCCTCCGACTTTGCCGCCTGCCAGGGCAGAATGAATGCAATAAAACAAGCAAATACAACAACCGCAGCTGCAACCCATTTCCAATTCACCCGCTGATAGAACCAATTTGACACTTTTTTCAGCACGTTCTGTCCCCTTTCCGATAAAAAAAAGACCACTCTCCCGAATCCTGTCGGTAAAATGGTTGTGTTCAATCCTATGAAGTTATCGAGCTTGAACGATGTTATCTATTTCACTTTTCAATAAGAGGTATCGGTGAACACTTCTCATGATCGGGACCTTCGTTAGTTTGTTCTTGTCCACGTACAGTTTCATCTGGTCTTTGGTCAAACCAAGCAAACTTCCAGCTTCCGATACCGTCAACACTACCTCTGGGTTCGTAGCATTAAACGTCTTCTTTACTTTCTGATTCCAGTCCTCGAATACCTGCATAGATCAGTGACATCTCCTATCCATAGCCAGTTATTATCAGGCTGAATATATCCAGTATACCACACTTGTGCTACTCGTAACTTAATCCTTGCGCAGAACCATATTCTGATAGGCATATTTCCTGCTTGACCCTGACGTTAACTCGAGGGTTTATACTGGCTTCAGGAGGGGATTAGCATGAGTATGTCACCTGAACATGTAACCAAGAAACGACGTAGCAGTGGAATAGCTATTATTGGAATGAGTTGGTTAACGATGACATTGGGTCTGTTTTTTGCTACACTCGCAGGGAAGTTTGTCAGCACTATTGGTGCTGCTGATTGGATGGTTCATCTCACCCAAGCTGTTGTCATTATTAGTATCGTCTTGCCCGTACTATTCGTCATTCGAAGACACTTCCATATGAAGTCCGTTCTTCTTCCTCTGACAGGAAAAAGCATAATTCACTTGCTCTCTGGCGCATTATTTGCCACTTCTCTGGCCTTCATCGGGTTAGCGATAGCCAGTATGAACAACTGGATTACGATTACGGAGTGGCACTTCTCAGCCGAGTTTTTCCTTGCTGTCGTACTTAATAGTTGTATTGCTTTCTTGTATGAAGCTTTGCCAGAGGAACTATCCATGCGAGGCATGGTCTATGATGGATTACGCTTCAGACTGCGACTTCCTGTGTTTTTCGCTTATTTAACTCAAATCATACTCTTTCTGCTGGTTCCGATGAGTGTCAGCCTATCACAAGAACTCGTCGGTATGGATGCCGGAAACCGGATAACCTTGGATTATATGATCCTGCTCTTGACCTATGGTATTACGTTACAGCTTCTGCGCAGTTTGACCGGATCTTTATGGGCCTCCATCGGATTTCATATCGCTTACCTGGAAGTAGCCAGATTCGTTGTTATGCCAGGTGATAGACCGGCATTGTTAAACTATACCGCGCAAGATAACGGGTCAGCCGAAATATTTATTTTGTATATGATGATAATCTTTGTCGGTGCGATCATTCTGGCGGTGCTCAATGCATGGCGCTGGTGGAGAATACATAAATCATGAGGGAGGGATCTGCCTGTTGTATACCGTTGGACAACTATCCAAACATACCGGAGTATCCATCCGAACACTGCATTATTATGAGAAGCTGGGTTTACTGCGACCGGCCCGTAATGAGAACAATCAGTATCGCTTATATGGTGAAAAGGATATTTTACGGCTTCAGCAGATTACCATTCTGAAGAAAATGCATTTTAAATTGAATGAGATTGGAGAATTCCTCGATCAGGATGCTGCTCGTTCCGAACCAGAGAGCACCCTCACTTTATGGAATAATACGTTGGAACAACAACTGGCCGTTGTCAAGGAACAGCAGGAGAGATTAAGCAAGGTCGAGCATCTTCTTTTTTCAACCCTATATGCCATCAGAGCCTCCGGTACAATCAGTCTGGATGAGATGTTGGGTTTCATCCGTGAACTGGATCAACCTCCGGGCAGGTTCCGTCAAGATGTTTTTACACCTGAAGAAATGGAATCGTTACCTCTGAATAATCAGAACAATTCATTATCCATGGAATGGGCTGATATTCTTAAAGATATTCATACATGCAAGATGGAACCTCCGGATTCCGAAGCCTCACGGTTACTGGCCATCCGAATCTCTGATTATGCTGAAAGGACTTTTCACGGGAATGCAGAATTGGCAGAAAAATATTGGGATTATATCAACCCAGAGGATGATCAGTCAGCTCGTGTATATGGTATGACAACGGATACCATGCGTTACATCGAAATGATCCTGGATCGATGGGCAGTCCAGAATCCTGATGATCAACAATAAGAGCCACTTCGAAAAGTGGCCCTTGATCCATTCCCTCTTTATGCTTCGTTACGCCTCTTCCCAGAAGCGGCGCAGGTTGTCCATGGCGATCTTGGATGCGGATTTGCATTCCTCCATGCCTTCGAACTCCACCGTAATGTTGCCATCATAGCCGGAGTCTTTGATCAACTTTACAATTTTACGAATTGGAATGTCACCTTGTCCAACGATGGCCCCTCGCAGGAAGTTACCGTAGGCTGTCGTGAACCATTCACCCTCACCCGGATGCTCATCATAAGGACGGAAGTAGAAATCTTTGAAGTGAACCAGAGAAGCGTACGGCAGATTTTTCATGACACCGATGATCGGATTCTCATCCACGCACATGAAGTTGCCAATATCGAGTGTTGTTTTGAAGTTCGGACGATCTACAGCATGCAGAACACGCTGCACCCGATCACTCGCCTGCACGCTGAAGCCGTGATTTTCAATGGTTGTGGTGATGCCAAACTGCGCGGCATAGTCCGCAATGATCTGGCTTCCCTTCACCATCAGCGGCAGATGTTCCTCGAACCAGGTGATGGTCATCTTCTCCTTTGGCAGGGTAAACGCCGTGACGTCATGCCGCATATGTTTTACACCCATTCGGTGTACGACATCCACATGCCTTTTGACCCGAGCCATCTCTTCTGCAAAAGCCTCTTCCGTCTCCTGCACAAAATTCGCTGGCATCGAGTAGTTGGACAGTTCAATACCCGCAGTCGCCGCCCGCTCCCGAATCGCATCCGCCAGATCGTGATTATCCTCCACGGTATAACCGTAAGGTACCATCTCCATATGCTCGCCGCCGTTCGCCGCAATCCAGTCGATCACATCCAGCACCGTCATCTCACCCGAATTCAAATCGTTCAACAAACTATACGTGCTCAGGCCCACTTTCATCTGCTCAGCTCCCTATCGATATTGTTGGATAAATTGAACAGCCTTGCGAATATCCTGCTCCGGCTGATGGCCTACTTCACGTTCAATCGTCAGATAACCGGTGTAGCCAATCTCCTGAAGCGCTGCAAAGTATCCGTCAAAATCAACGCCACCTTCGCCCAGTGGCACCTCACGGAAGAACGTTCCGGACGAGACCATCTCGGCAATCTTTTCGTGATCCATAGGCGCATAACCGACCGCTCCGTATACGTCTCGTGGGTCAACTTCCTTCAGTCGCACACCATCCTTCACATGGGTATGTACGATGTAATCCTTGAGCAGATGAACGCCCCGCGCCGGATCATCTCCGGTCACCATCACCATATTCGCCGGGTCAAAATTCACCGATACTCCGTTGGTGGACAACGTATCCAAGAATCCTTTTAAGTCAGCAGCCGTTTCCGGTCCTGTCTCAATGGCAAAGTATGCGCCAACGCTTTTGGCGTATTGGCCCAGTTCCTCACAAGCAGCATGCAGCGTAGCATAAACTTCCGATGAAGGATCATGTGGAACAATACCGATATGTGTTGTGACAATGTTGGTGCCCAGATCGAGGGCCAGATCCACGATCCGCTTCGACTTTTCTACTTTCCACGGATTATCTTCCTTGACCTGAAACCCGTGTCCGCCCAGATCGCCAACCAGGGCTGAAATGTCGAGACCCAACGAATTGATGTAACTCTTCAGCTCTTTGCGCGCCGCAGGCGACAAATTTTCAGGGTCCATCTCTCCCTTGACGGCATAGATTTGCACACCTTCTGCACCTACGTCTTTGGCCTTGTTCAACCCTTCCCGTACACCTACGCCAAAGCTATCCACGATGACACCGATCTTATTCGTTAATTTCATGTCATACCTCCTGAAGATTACGTATTTGGATTCATTGGAACAAGTTTCACCGACTTAATTTCATAGGGTTTAAATGTCAGCTCGAATGTGCCGTTTGGACAAGCCAACGGATGGATCTCATCCTCCAGCAGATTAATGATGGACGCCTTAATTTCCTTTTCAGCCCACTCAACTTGTACTGTTTCCCGACCTCCTGATGATTCGTAGAAACGCAGCACCGTTCCCGAGCCGTCTTCTGCGGGCTTGATTACATCCAGAATGACATGCTCACTGCGAAACTCCATCCAAGCGTGTTCAGATGGCAAGTGACCCGAAGATGGACTCGCTGTCACAACCTCCACCGGATGATTCAGCTCCATCGCCCGGCGAACGACGGCAGCTTGTCGCCAATCGCCCTGGTGGGGCAGGATCGAATACGTGAATTCATGATGGCCTTGATCGGCATGTTCATCCGGCCATTTCGGGGCACGAAGCAGGGACAGGCGGATCGTCCGATCCTTGATGTCGTATCCGTACTTGCAATCATTCAGCAAACTCACACCGCTGTTGCCCTCCGAGATATCCGCCCAGCGATGTCCACAGACCTCAAACTGCGCCTGCTCCCAACTGGTGTTGTTATGGGTTGGACGCTCCAACGCTCCAAACGGGATTTCATAGGCTGCTTTGGCTGCCACCAGATCCACCGGAAATGCTACCTTGAGCAGCTTATGACTTTCATTCCACTTCACTTTTGTATGGAAATCAACACGCCGCTGGTAACGATGCAAAATGATATCCTGGCTGATCTCGGATTGATTCAGCTTCCAGACCAAACGCAGTACATCTCGCGTAGCCCCGTGCTGTACAATCTCTCTGGAGATCAACTGCACCGCACCTGCGCGCTGGGATTCAAACCGCGGATCGATATCCCAAGCATCCCAGTACGTCGGTTTGTCATGGAAAAACTGCCACTCATTCGCCCGATCACCGGGCTTCAGCCAGTCGCGTCTTGCCGTTTTGTCATACCACCTCGTGATCTCTCCCAAGTCATTGAACTCAAGAGTGTAAAATTCGGTTTCCCATGTGGAAGGGAAAGATTCTTCTTCCCTTACTGGAAGGATAACATCCGATGCCTCGCGCAGCCATATGGTTGTATACCCAAAAGCAGGAATCGATGGAACATACACGAGCAGCGTGTACTTGTCTTCCTTTTGCTCAAGATCACAGGCCAGACGGTTCCCTTGACGATCGAATGCAGC
The DNA here is from genome assembly GCF_900101225.1 of Paenibacillus sp. CF095. Taxonomy (NCBI): domain Bacteria; kingdom Bacillati; phylum Bacillota; class Bacilli; order Caryophanales; family Paenibacillaceae; genus Paenibacillus; species Paenibacillus sp. CF095. Next base: position 110,445 of record NZ_FMZN01000007.1, on the reverse strand, counting down.
CACCCCGGCGAGGTGGGCATCGCCTGTAATGGTGATATTCTCTCCGCGTTCCCAGCCAAGGCTGTTGAATATAATGTAGGGAAGACCATCCACCTCATCTGTTGTAATGTTCTCCGCAAGGGTATCCAGCGTTTCCCGCAGTGCGGATGTACCTAATGCAAATACCTTCGTGTATTCCTCGGTGGACGTTACGTAAACTTCTGGAATCGACGTTCCCGGAATAATGTCATGGAATTGGTTGAGCATGATCAGCTTCCAGCCTTCATCCAGATCATTCTTCGTGTGTGCGGCGCAAGCTCCGGCAAATTGCCCCCAGATCTCCGCTTCCCGGTACAATACCTCTGCCTTACGGTTGCTACGTTTGTTCCTTGCATGGGTCGTATAGGTTCCTCGATGCAGCTCCAGGTACAAGTCCCCGTGCCACTTTGGCAACGTCGGATTATTTAATGATATGTCTTCAAAAAAAGCCCCTGCTGTGCTGAATTTGCTGATTGGCTGTCCCACCATCAAGTGGGATCGCTCTGCAAACTCCACCATCTCATTCGTCACACCGCCACCGCCATCACCATGTCCGTAGAGCAACATCTGCTCAGGATGCACATCCCTCTGTTTATACGATTGCCAGTGTTCATCCACATCTTTGGGCCGCGTATGCTCATTCACTCCATGGTTCAGATACGCCAGCACCGAAGTACCATCTATGCCTACCCAATTGAAGAGGTCATACGGAAACGCATTGGTGTCATTCCAATTCAGCTTGGTGGTCATAAAATAAGGAATATCCGCAAGCTTCAGCATCTGCGGTAAGGAAGCGCAGTAGCCAAAGGTGTCGGGCAACCACTCGATGTTGGAGCGTTTGCCAAACTCCGCCTGGTAGAAGTTCTGTCCATACAGAATTTGCCGAACCAACGACTCACCACTCGGAATATTCAGATCCGGCTCCACCCACATGCCTCCGACCAGCTCCCAGCGTCCTTCAGCAATGCGTGCTTTTACTCGCTCATACAACTCCGGGTAATGGTCCTTCACGAAGGCATACAACTGCGGCTGGCTCTGGGAATACACAAAATCCGGGTACGTGTCCATCAAGGTACACATGGTCGAAAACGTGCGACTGGACTTGCGAACCGTCTCACGTACAGGCCACAGCCAGGCAATATCAATGTGGGATTGTCCAACCAGATGCATGAAGCCACTTCGATATTCCTCCGGGTCTTCCTGCTGTACCGACTGTGCTAATGCATATTCGAAGTTCTGTATCCAAGCTGCATCACTCCAGCGTTCCGGGTCATTGTACATGTCATCCATCACCTGATGAATGGCCTGGATAAGAGCCATCCGCTTGGGCTCCTTCTCGTTATATGCCCGGAGCGACTCAGCGAGTACCGTCACGCTGTACATCAGGCTCTGCAGTGGCTGATTAACATGAACCAATGCTGCCCGAATGCCCTGAATAGGCGGCTGAATAACAGCTTGTCGGTTGAGTGGGTCATGCGGCTCTGGAATCGGATCATAGAGTTCAATCTCCAACTGCGGCGTATTACCAACACGACTCCTCGGAAGGGGTACGAACCAGTGATTCCGATCCAATCCATGATAAGGCATGCCATTCACCTTCAACAGCCCTTCTCCTCCGGCCTCGAAGATCAGACCAATAGCCTGATCTTGCCATTCCTCCGGAATCTCCATACGTTTGCTCAGAAAATACGTCGTTCCGTGTACGCTGTTCAGCGGATTCAAGTTTTGCACTGCCTTGTGAGACTGCTCATCTTTATTTTCATATACCTGCTCGTACTCGTATTCCCCTGGTCGAATGTATCTGGCCTTCTGCATCTCCCACGCCGTAAGCTCGATCGTATCCAGCCACTGCGATCGGTTCATATCTTCAATGAATCGCTGAATTCGAATCATACCTCTACCCCCACCTTCTGGATATGCAGACTACAAGCGGTCCAGTCAGCCGAATTGCGGCCAACCATGAGCCTGAATTCACCCGGTTCCACGACAGACTGGAGACGAGAGTCGATGAGTGCGAGGTGTTCTTTTTGCACAGGGAACGTAACGGTATGAGTCTGTCCTGGCTCCAGATGGATTTTACGAAAACCCTTAAGTGACATTTCAGCCCGCGTAACCGAAGCCGACACATCCGCGATGTACAACTGCACAACCTCACTTCCCGCAACCGCTCCGGTATTTGTGACTTCAACCATCACCTGTGCCTCATCTTCTGGCCCAATCACATCCGGTATAACCCTTACGTTCTCGTATTTGAATTCGGTATAACTCAGTCCATATCCGAACGGATACTGCGGCGCAAGATCCATCTCCAGATACCGCTTGCCACGAGTGCGTTTGGCATGATAATAGACCGGAAGTTGCCCAACATGCTTGGGAATGGAGACGGTAAGACGGCCAGATGGATTCACATCACCGAACAGAATATCCGCAATCGCGTTACCACCTTCCTGCCCGGGGTACCACGCTTCCACAATCGCATGGACATGCTCATCAATCCAAGGTTCAGCAATGGGACGGCCGTTGATATAGACCACGATAACGGGTTTTCCCAGCTTATATAGCTCCTGCACCAGCTCCAATTGAACACCCATGAGATTCAGGGAAGCCCGGTCAATGCCCTCGCCACACTCCATGTCGTTCCATGGATCATCCGTTACCACAGACGCTCCTGTCCGCAAGTCTATGGTACCTTCACCAAAATCGCGGGCGCTGGACCCGCCCATCACCATCACGATGACATCGGCCTGTTCCGCACAGGCGAGCGCTTGTGCAAAACCTTCTTTGGAATCGCCTTTAATCCGGCAACCAGGTGCGTACAGCACCTGACCCGAATCCGCGCCAAGATTGCGCGTAATGCCATCCAGTACGGTAACGATCTGTTCTCTCGGCTGTGGCGAGGTATAGTCTCCAAGTTGGTTATAGATATGGTTCGCGTTCGGACCAATGACAGCTAGCTTCGTACCTGTTTTGCCGAGTGGGAGGGTAGCCCCTTCATTTTTCAGTAAAATAATTCCCTCTTGTGCGACTTCCCTTGCCAACTGAATATGGTCTTCACATCCGATGACTTGTTCGGCAAACTCTGGATCTACGAAAGGCTGTTCAAATAGCCCAAGTCTGAATTTCATCTCCAGCACCCGCCACACAGCCAAGTCCAGATCCTGCTCTACGATTAATCCCTGCTCAAGCGCCTGACCAAGATGTTTGCGGTACATGTACCCGGACATTTCCATGTCTACACCTGCCTGAAGGGACTGTGCTACGGCCTGCTCCCCGTTCTCAGCGGTGTTATGTCCATGGACCAGCATCTGAATGGCGCCAAAATCAGTAATCACGAATCCATCAAACCCCCACTGCTCACGCAGAAGGTCATTCAACAGATACGTACTGGACGTACAAGGTACACCATCAATCTCGTTATAAGCGGTCATGACGGAGCAAGCTCCGGCTTCCACTGCTTTTTTGAACGGCAACAGATCTATTTCATGCAATTCACGTAAGCCCATATGCACAGGTGCTGCATTACGCCCACCCTCTGAACTGCCATAAGCCGCAAAATGCTTAAGTGTCGCCACAATCGTCCGGTTGGAATCGAGACGCTCACCTTGTAGTCCCTTCATGGCTTCCACTGCAAATTCACCGATTAGGTATGGATCTTCGGCAAAACATTCCTCGGTCCGTCCCCATCTCGGGTCACGTACGACATCCAGCACCGGGGAATACGTTGCCGCTCCCCCCTGACTCCGGGTCTCCACAGCGATGGCTTCACACATCTTGCGGTATAACTCCATATTCCACGTGCTGCCCACGGTTAACGGTACCGGAAATACTGTCGCCCCAATCGCCATATGCCCGTGGGAACATTCTTCTCCGAACAAGATGGGAATGCCTAGCCGAGAATGCTCCATGGCATACTGCTGAATGACATTTGTGGCAACGGCTCCCTGCCGTGGAGTAAGCCCCGTTTCCAGCGTCACTTCAGTCCATGGATCGGCCCGAAGCACACCATACAGAGAACCGACACCGCCCTGTTCCATGTCCGCTTTGAACTCTTCCGTCACCCGTACTGTACCATCAGCTGCTTTATCATACGTCTTCCAGCCCATCGGCTGGATGAGTTGTCCAATCTTCTCTGCCGTTGTCATCCGTCCGATTAGATCCTGAACCCGTTCCTGAATGGGAAGCGAAGCATCTTTATAGTCCATATGCACATTCTCCTTATGCGTTCGGAATTAGTTAGGCGCATGCACTCACATGGCTTTGCGGTAGTCACTTGGTGCCACACCCACCACGTTCTTGAAAGCCCGGTTGAAGGAATTATAGTTCGTATATCCCACTTCTTCACTGATCTCCTGAATGGCCTTATCGGTCTCCTGCATGAGCAGCTTGGCTTTTTCGATGCGATGACTAATGAGCAGATCCACAAACTTCTCCCCAATCTCATCCTTGAAAAGCTTGCTCAGATACTTCGGATTAATATCGAATAGATCACTAAGGTAGTTCAGCGACAGATCAGGATTGTTGTAATGCTCTTCGATGTATTTGCGAATCTCCAGAATATGTGATCTGTGTTTTCGGGAACAATGCAGCGTCTGCATCTGCAGCGCCAATTCTCTGAACCCTTCCCAGCACAGCTCACGCAGGTCATCTAACGTCTCCCAGCCCTCAAGCCTTGGGAGAAGCGGGGTGAATATAACGGCCCACGAATCCTGATACTCCCGTGGAAGTTCGGCAAATTCCCGATTGTAATGTTGAAATAACAATTGGATCGTATTCATAATCTCCTGACGGGACAGGACGGACTCACTGATTTGTTCAAACAGTCTTTCAAAATGCTTTTCCCACACATCGTCCGATAAACGCATCGCCTGTACCAGCAGGGAGATGGTCTTCAGGAACTCATACACATCATTGGTCGAATTCGGCACATCGCTACACGGAATGATACGATTTATCCCCAGTACAGCCTTGTACTCCAGCGCGTGCACAGCTTCTTTCAATGAAGCTTTCAGCCCCCGAATATCGACAGCAACCCGACCAACACCAATGGTCACGGTGAAGTTCAGATACTGATCGATTCTGTCCAGATAACCAGCAAGCAATCGATGCTCAGTCTCCTCGGCCTGTTCCATGTCCGGAATCCAGAGGATGGCGTACAGACGCTGATCGGAGATCCATTCAGCCCATACTTCCGTTCCTTCATGACGTGCACTCTCCTGCAGAATACTGGATAACACAAATTTCAGGAGGGATTGGTCCTGATCATGATACTCCGTCACAAATGCATCATACCGATCCATTTCAACTACCATGACGGCCCAACGATGCTCCAGCTCAGGCAGTTTGAACTTCTTCATCTCCGCTGTCAGCTCCGTGCTCGTAAAGTCTCGTGTGCCCTCCAGCAACTCCTGGAAGAACATTTTTTTCTGCAAAATCAGATTCTCTTCATGCTCCTCCTGATATTGTCTCGTCTGATCAATCATGCGTTCCAGCGTTGTATGGATGAATCGGAACTCATTCTCCTTGCCATAATTGAGCCCCGATTGCTTCTGCGAAGAGACGGTCTGAATTAACGTTACAATCTGCTGAATCGGCTTGTAATTTCTACGGGTCACGTAGATCACCCACACCACCCCGATCAACACAACCACTACAGCAAAGGCAAACCAGATATTATAAAATTGCAGAGTCCATTTGACGATTTTTCCATTATTGAGACCTGTCTGCACCTTCCAACCGCTATAACTCGACGTGAATTCGGAGAAAACTTCTCCCGACGTGGTTTTAGTAGAAGCTGCAACCCCTCCTGGCATGCTGCTATCCCACAGATTGCCGCCTGAACGGTTGAAGATGTTCACAAACGTAAATTCCGGATCATACATCTGCATGATGGATTTCCTCAGGGTACTCAGGTCCACGTTTGTGACTACAAGTCCTTTGCCGTTCCCTACACTTCGCACAATCGTAATCACCTGCTCCGTCGCTTGTGAAGGGAAAGCCCGGAACGCTCGTGCCCCTGCCCACTTTTGTTCATCCCTTGTCCGGCTATCTGCAATAAAGTCTGCATCCGGGAACTCTTCAATCGGAACAGCCTTCCCGTTACTGAAGACCGTGCCATCACCATAACGAACGAGATAAATTGAATCGATCAGCGGATACTCTATTTTCAATTCATCAACCACCTGGACCGCCTGAATGCCGGCATACACATCATCGCTGCCAGATACCGAGAAATAATTCTTCAAGTTAGGGTTGGTCAAAATCTCACGCAGTACCTTGAAGTCGATGGAACGCAGGGAGTTGTCCAGATATTGCGTAACCTGTGAGGCCAAAAATTCATTGGCCTTGAGCGCTTCTCTACGGTTCTGTTCATTGAATACTTGAAAGAAAATAAAGAATAGAATGGTCGTCACAATAAAGAAAACAGGCAGATACGATAACAGCAAACGCCTAAACCAATTGTTGTTCATCTCCGAGATCCCCCCACCGTTACTGTTCATGCTGAATGACGACAAACAAACATCTGTGCTGATCGCTAATTTTCCATAAATATTCAGTACATTATATCGGATGACGTGGGGTTGTCATAGGAGAAGACCGTCCCGGTCACGGGTGACAGACGGGACAGCCTCTATATTGAATCCTTCAATTATTGATTCTTCTCAATGGCACGCTGGTAGATCTCAAGGTAATTACTCAGTCCGAGACCATCGAAGCCTTTGACATACGAATCCCATTCCTTATCAATGCTCTTGCTGCCAATAATGAACTGTGCCATATTTGTCTGCACATAATCCTTGATGGCCGTAGTCAGTTGTGCAGCTGATTCCGTATCCTCTGGACGAATAAATACGTTCGCAGGGTATACTTCTTTGGGGGCATAAGGTTCATACACATTGGTAGCTTGAGCCAGACGTGTACCATAACCCTCTGCTTCTAGAGGATTCTGTCCTTCCGCAAACAGATTACGGAACGTGTTGGATAAGTCATGCGCTCCGATCTGTGACCAGCTCTCGTTCACAACAACGTTCGGATCACGCTCAGGCAGGTTGTAGTAGCTGTATTTGGCCGGCTCGCCATTGATGTTTTTCTCATCGGCATCTGCCTTCTTCCAGCCTTTGCCTTCAGTTGGACCATACTCCGCGTACAGCGCACCTTCTTCACTGAACATGTAGTCTACAATTTTGATAGCGGCAATCTGCTGTGCTTCTGTCGCTTTGTTGGTGATGGCAAACTCAAACTCACCTACGCTCTGCGTGGCGCCTGTCGTCTGCACTCCATCGGGTCCTTTCAATGGAGGAACGATCTCCCAGTGCTGGTGACGGGTGATGTCTTTGTCATAGGTATTCACGAGATAACTGACCAGCGCCGTCGTAATGGAACCGACCACTTCATCGCCTTCCTTGTTCCCCAGCTGTCCAATCGCCTGATCGTTTTGCGTGAAGGAAGCCGGATCAATCAGGCCATCTGCATACAGCTTGTTCATGTACTCCAGCCCTTTCTTCCAGCCTTCCTGATTGGCGGCAAAACTCACCTTGCCATCGTTCACGATCAGGTATTTGTCGTTATCATTGTATATAAAGCTATTCATCAGGTAGGCATCAATGTTGCCATTCCATACATACTTGTTCGGTGCGCCCGTGAGTGGAATCTCGTCCGCTTTCCCGTTACCATTCGGATCTTGTGTCTTAAACGCCTTTAGAACGGTATACAGTTCATCAGTTGTGGTTGGCATTTTCAGACCCAGATTATCGAGCCACTCCGTGTTGATCCAGTATTTCTGTGCATACGTGCAGTGGTAACATTCATTGAAGATTGGCAAAGCATAGATGTTGCCATCCGGTGCCGTGATGGCTTCTTTGAAGTATGGCTTCTCTTCCATAATCTTGGTCAGGTTCGGACCATACTCCTTAATCAGATCCTGTAGCGGAAGGAACACGCCCTGTTTTCCATAGGTTTGAAGATCTGAGGTGGTGAACTTGCCGTGAAGAAACACTTCCGGATAATCACCACTGGCCAGCAGCAATTGTCTGCGATCCTGCAAAGCGTCCGTTGGGGCCAGATCCCATTTTAGGGTAACGTCGAACTTGTCTTCGATAAATTGGGTAAATTCATTCTCTTCCATGGAAGCTTTGCCTTGCGGAGCAAAGAGGGTCATGGTTACAGGACCGCCGCTCTCCCCGCTACCGTCGCTACTTCCACCCGATTCCTCGGATGAACTGCATGCGGACAACAAAGCCATCGAAGCAAAGACCAGAAACAACATCGAAATCCAAGATTTTCTCAATCTGACTCCTCCTTTTTGTTTATAACGGCAAATTATTGACTTGTACTGCATGCACGTATATAAAATCGACCCCGGAAGCCGGCGTGTTCCTTCCACCTCCTTTCAAGAGGCAACCGGGCTTAACTCACAAGGATTAACCTTTGAGGGAACCCACCATGACCCCTTTAACAAAATGCTTCTGTACAAATGGATACATGATCAGAATTGGAATACTCGCGACAACGATCAGTGCATATTTCAACACCTGCTCGAACCCTTGGTCCCGCATCTGTTGGCTGGTATTGGCAAGCATCGCCGGATCAGCCGCGTTCAGGATGAGCAGATTGCGAAGCACGTATTGCAGAGGGAACAACTTCTCGGAACGCAGATAGATCAGTGCATCAAAGTACGCATTCCAGTGACCTACGGCATACATGAGTGTCATGACCGCCAGAATGGGCTTTGATAAGGGAAGAACCACGCTGATCAGATACCGGATATCCCGGCAACCATCCATTTCTGCGGCCTCTCCAAGCTCTTCCGGGATGGAAGACTGGAAGAACGTCCTTGCCACGATGACCTGGAACACCGCGAGCGCCCCGGGCAACCACATCGCCCAACGTGTATCCAGCAGGTGTAAGTCCTTCATCAGGAGGTAGGTGGGAATCAGACCACCATCAAAGAACATCGTGATCATCATGAAAATAATGATGGCTCCTCGTCCATAAAACGATTTTCGTGACAAAGGATACGCCAGCATGACGGTCAGCACCACGTTAATGAACGTACCCACCACGGTGTAGATGATCGTGTTATAGAAACCGAGCATAAGCTGTTGGCTTTTGAAAATGGAGATGTATGCCTTGATGTTAAAGTCTACCGGGAACAGCCACACCTGACCGGATGTCACGGCTCGTGAAGAGCTAAACGAAGAACTGATGATATACAAGAGCGGATAAAACACCGTTAGCAGTATGGCGAACAGAAAGATGTAGTTAAGTGTCATGAAAATGCGGTCACCGAGCGGGTCCTTGATCCGGTTACGATTAATCAGGTTGAACATGGATAAGCTCCTCCTTTACCACAAGCTGTTCTGGGATACTTTGCGAGATATGCCGTTGACGATAACCAGCAGGATCAGGTTGATAATGGAGTTGAAGAACCCTACTGCCGAGGAGAAGCTGAAATTCGCTCCGATCAGACCCACCTTGTACACATACGTGGAGATGACCTCCGAAGCGCTTGTGTTGAGTGGATTCTGCATCAGGTATATTTTCTCAAAGCCCACGCCCATAATGCTGCCCAGACTCAGAATCAGCATGATAACGGTGACTGGAACGAGCGATGGGAGGTCGATGTGCCATATTTTCCGAAGCCTTGATGCGCCGTCCATCTTTGCTGCTTCATAGAGAGATGGATCAACGCCAGCAAGAGCTGCGATATATATTATTGATGAATATCCCATGCCCTGCCACACACCTGACCAGACATAGATCGATTTGAAGTATTCCGGGATGCCCATGAAATTGGTCATCGGGAAGCCGAGCAGTGTGAACAGCTTGTCTACCACGCCCACATGTGGGGAGAGCATCAGAATGATAATGGATACCATAACAACCGTTGAGATAAAATGCGGAGCGTAGGTGACCATCTGTACGGTCTTCTTGAAGTAACCCGTTCGAATCTCATTCAGCGCCAGGGCCAGCAGGATCGGAATAGGGAAACCCGCAATTAAGGAATAAAAGCTGATGCCTATCGTGTTTTTGATTAACAGCCAGAAGTTTGGAGATTGGAAGAAGGCCTCAAAGTGTTTGAATCCGACCCACGGGCTTCCCCAGATTCCTTTGACCACACTGAAGTCCTTGAAGGCGATCTGGACACCCACCATAGGGATGTACTTGAAGATCAACAGATACAACACCGGGGGCAGCACGAGCAGGTAGAGCTCCCAGTGTTTCTTGAGGCTTTTGATGAATGGATGCTGCCGCTTGGGCTCCACATGTTTCCTCTGCTGGAGTTCCATCTTGGCGGGTATGCTTTCCGTAGCTCGACTCATTTGCGTCACTCCTTCTACACCTCAAGTGTAATAATACATTACATTTACATCCCTTAAACATCCTTTTTTCTGTTCTCGTTTCCTTGTTAAACACAAATGATGTAAACATTCATATCAGGTAGCGCTTTCTTGATTTGATAGTACATCGCACGGTAAACTTTTATCAATTTGCAATTTTCTCCGACTTCTCTTTATTCCACAAACCCTTGTGTGACAAGCGATTGCGAGCCGTTTCTATTGGGAACTGTGTCCCTTATGTATGAATAAAAAAATCCCGGAGGTGGTTATATCTCCCCCGGAATTGACATGGCATTCTATGCGCTTGTGACCAGCCTGAACGTATGTGTGATCGGCGCTTCAATGGTTGTAGCGGATTGTGGCAGTTCCACGAGAAGTCCGTCTTCCGTATGCTGATACGAAAGTACGTCATCGCTACCGATGAGTTCGATACGCTCTACCTTTTCCAGATAAGGAATGACCAACTGTGGTTGTACGGTCTCATTCTCATTTCGGTATATACGGAAGGCATATACGGTGTTGATCTCTTCTTTCTGTGTGAAAGCCCAATCTTTCGTAAAATATGGCCCGCAGATCCGGGTTCCATAGACGCCTTCTCCATGAGTACCCAACCATTCACCGAGGCCCTTGATGCCTCGAATTGCCCCTTTTGGCAGACGCCCATCGGGTTGCGGTCCTACATTCAGCGCCAGGTTACCACCCTTGGACACGACTTCGAGCAGAATATGTGCCAGCTGTCTTCCCGTTTTATACTGATCATCGAAACCAAAAGCAAAGGAGTTGCCCACGGTAATACAGCTTTCCCATGGAATGTTCATCGGATGTTCCGGTATGGTCTGCTCGGGGGTAACGATATTCTCATACGGCCCACCCACGGTGCGATCTGCGGACAGAAGCCAAGGTTGTGTGGTCTGACGCGCCCGTTCCACGACTTCTCCCAGCCTGATATCCTGACCATGGCGACCTTCGCGCACCCATCCAGCATCCAGCCACAGACATTCGATTCGCCCGTAATTCGTCAGCAGTTCCATGATCTGCTCATGCGTCAACTCCACGAATTTCTCCCACAGCCACGGATACTTATGGGGATCATACGAAGGCCCGCGCCACATATGACGTCCACGCTCCATGCCCGGTGCCCAGTAATACGGGGTATGCCAGTCCGCTTTGGAGAAATACGCTGAGATGCCGAGTCCTTTGGCCCGAAAAGCGTCAAATAGTGATCGACAGATGTCCGCATACTTATGGGTATGAAAAGGCGTGTCCTTACCCGTAATCCGGTAATCCGTCGTCTTGGTATCCCACATGCAGAAACCGTCATGGTGTTTGGTGGTGAACAGGAAGTATTTGAACCCGTTATCTGCCGCCATCTGTGCCCATTCCTCGGGCTGGAAGCGAATCGGATTGAAAGTTTTGTTCAGATCGAAATATTCCCGTTTGAAATCTTCCATGTCATCCGTCCAGTCGATGTCATCGCGCGACCAATCGCCATCCTCGTCGCTCAGCGCCCAGGATTCCACGAGACCAAGCTGGGAATACGGCCCCCAGTGCATCATCAGCCCCAGCTTCTGGTCTTTGAACCACTCCAACCGCTCATTCAGCAACGGGTCCTCCGGTTTGATCCACTCTTCCTCTTTGCTAAAATTGTGCACCCCGGCTTCGACAATCTGCTCTTCCTGCTCCAGTACGGTTTCTTTGGTTTCGCTCATCCTGTTTCATCTCCTTTGGATTGGATAAAAGATAAACCTTGCATGTTACGCCTGGTCACTCCGAGTGCAGTACCATCTTTCGATCTCTGTTATCCCCGGATTTCTTTGATTTCACTTTATAATTGTTGGAAATCCGGTGATAAAGGCGAGCGCTTCGCTTCTTCAGATTGGTTCTGCACTCTCCGTTTTGGCGTAAACGCTTAGTTTAACTATTAAGAGGCGTAGTAACTTTGTTATTTCGATTGCGCTGCCATCTCCAATTACTTGTGAACCCTTATTTCCCTCGTTTCTATAGGGAAATTCACGGGCAGAGAGAGTGCGCTTCGTTGCTTTGGATTGGTTTTGCACTCTCCGTTTTGGTGTAAACGGTAAGTATTATAGGACGTCTCTTCAACTTCAGTTTAGGAAGATATACGATGATGCATGTCCGCGCGTTCATAACGTCTTGAATTCCAGACTGGCTGATCCTAGCGAATGGGTAGAGAATTTTCTAAGGAACACAGGGCGTCTTATTTAGCCTTTTGGTCCTCTTTTTAAATTGTAAGGAACATCAGACACGTTATTTCCCGAAATTAGGTGGTAAAAACGCTGTAAACTGCTGTTTATTCTCATATAACGTGTCTCAGGTTTCTTAGATTCTACGGTGCTTCAGAGCCTTAAATAAGACGCCTCAGATTCGTTAGTTCACTCCCTACTCTGCTCCAACCGCGGGCCAAGAAGACGACCCCAAATCCCGCCCGGAGTGGAGCTTTTCATTGAAAAGGAGCGAATTGCTCATAACGTTCAATGCCACGGGAGTAGTAAAGTATCAACTTGGAGCATCTCCGTATTGCAAAGCCCTTTTACAGCGTGATTTCGCGACCTTGACGGGCTGATTCGTAGATGGCACAGAGCATTTTCATCACTTCGACGCCGTCCTCGACGGGACTAAGTGTTTCTTTGCGGCCCTGTGTACTATCGATAAAATGGTTGATTTCATTGCGGAACGAACCCATAAAGTCGAATGATTTGAAATCCACCTGTGGGGTCATGTTCAAAATAGTGTTGAATTTCTCGCCAATAATCGAAATTTCCGGCTCCAGCTCGGCACCGCCTTTGTCGCCATATAGTTTGACCGAAGTCTCATCTGCTTTGGCATGAAGTGTGAAACTGACGTCTACGAGCAGGCTTGCTCCGTTCTCGAAACGAATTAGGGCATTCGCCATGTCCTCAACGGTGTTCTGTTCCGCGTCATAGTCGGCTGCTTTGTAGAACGAAAGATTGTTAATGTTCGAGCGGTTCCCCAAACGGTTGGATACGTTAGCGGAGACGGATTTCACCTTCGGTCTGCCCATCAGATACCAGCAAATGTCGATCACATGCACCCCGATATCAATCAGCGGGCCGCCGCCGGAGCGTTTGACATCCGAGAACCAGCCACCCGGATTGCCCAGACGACGCAGACTGGAGGCTTTGGCATAATAGATCTCGCCCAGTTCACCCTCATCAATAAACTTCTTCAGAATTTGTGCATTGTCGCTATAGCGGCGAACAAAACCAACTTGCAGCAGCTTTCCGCTGCGATGAACCGCCTTCTCTACTTCGAGGGCATCCTCCACCGTTTGGCAGAGTGGTTTTTCACATAACACATTTTTGCCTGCGTCCAGAGCAGCAATGCTAATCTCTGCATGGGAGTCGTTCCATGTACAGATGCTGACGGAATGGATCTCGGGCAGTGCGAGCAGTTCCTTATAATCGGTAAACACATGAGGAGCATCATATTGCTTTGCCACTTCTGTGGCACGTTCTGCATTCAGGTCGCAGATGGCGTATATTTCAACGTCAGGGTTACTGGCATAGGCTTGCAAATGGCAATCGGATATTGATCCGGCACCGATGACGGCGACTTTCAATTTGGACATAGTGCTGATTCCTCCATAAATAAAATAATTGACGTCCAGCGGGTAGACGTTCCGGTTGCGAATCGTTCTTCCGATCGCTCTTATCCCCAGATTTCTTTAATCCCCTTATTGCAAAGGGGAAATCCGGTGATAAAGGCGAACACTTCGTTTCTTCAGAATCGATTTCGCCCCCTCCACTACTTTTCCTGACTGAACTAACTTTCTGTTTGAACCATACGTAACAAGTCATATTTCATTTAAAACAAGTACTCAGCCCTATGCCTCTTCCCATAGGCGGCGGACGTTATCCATGGCAATGCGTGAGGCGGTTTTACAATCTTCCATGCCTTCAAATTCAACCGAGATATATCCGTCATACCCGGATTGTTTCAACACACGGAATACCTCAGGCATGTCGATATCGCCATGGCCCACAATGGCACCGCGCAAGTAATTGCCATGCGAGGTTTGGAACCAGCCTTCACCGGGGTTCCGGTAGGAAGGTCTCCAGTAGAAGTCTTTGGCGTGCACGATCGACGCATACGGAATGTTATTTTTTACGGCACTCACCGGATCTTCATCCACGCAGAGGAAATTGCCCACATCCAGTGTGGTCTTGAAGTTGCTCCTCGCTGTTTCGTGTAACAAACGCTGAATTCGCTCACTCGACTGCACATAGTACCCATGGTTCTCGACGCTTGTTGTGATTCCAAAACCTGCTGCATAATCGGCTATCCGCTGACAGGCTTTCACCAGTTCCGGTAGGTCGATCTCGAACTGTGCTACGGTTCCTTCTGGTGCAGGGCGAAAAGCCACGTCATGACGCATCAACTTCACGCCGAGCGCTGCAGCCACATCCACATGTCGCATTACATTCTGGATCTCTTGCTCCAACGCTTCGGCGTCCTCCTGCACAGCAAAGTTAGCACCGATGGCATAATTGGAAATATCGATTCCTACCTCTTTTGCCACAGCTTTAATCTCATCAATCAACTCCGGATTATCGATCAGACTGAATCCCATCGGGACAATCTCCACATGTTCCCCGCCCTGATCGGCAATCCAGCGAATGGCATCGGGCACGGTTAATTCTTTACGATCCAATGCTTGTTGCAGACTGTAAGTGCTGAGTCCAACTTTCATTTTCCCTCATCCTCTCCTGTAGGACGTGTCTCAAAACTCACTGAAGTGCATCTTTTACCGCCTTTTCGCCCCCTGCTGCGTCACTTTCCCTTGACGTGCCCCGGCACGCCTGCGGAAAATCTCCTTGCTTGGAACGAAAATTCGGGAAAATCTGCGTCCTTCGGAGTTTTCAGACACGCCCTAGTCGATGTCCATACCCAACGTATACCTTTTTCTGGCGGACACGACAATTATCAATAATCGTTTGGCTCTACTATTTTCCTTTTCCTAGCCCAAATCCGGTGTATCCACAAACGTTACGGCCAGTTCAGCCGTCTGATGAAGCTCGAATACCATGATTTCATTCTCACCTTCACGAAGAAGCGGGGCAGGCACATACAACGTTTTTTGCGGTCCTTTATTCCAGTAGCGTCCCAGATTGAATCCGTTTACAAATACAACTCCCTTGGTCCAGTTATCCAGTCGCAGAAAAGTATCTCTTACATCCGTGATCTGAAGATTTCCCCTATAAAAGGCTGGTCCCGGTACTTCATTAATTGTTTCGTTAATTGCTTCGCTAATCACATCGCTGAATTGTAAACCGGACAGATCAGTTAATGGCAGACAATGAATCGTCCAATCATATAAAAATTGAAAGCCATGTCGCCCCCCCTCCGTAATCCCCTTCGGATCTCTCAGATACGGGCCATAGTTGATTCGTCCCATATTTTCGACAAGGATCAATAGATCTACGCCCTCTGGCGGCACTGCAAAGGATACCGATAATTCCGTATTCCCCCGTTCGAGCACGCCCTGAAATTGCCCATCAACAAACACAAGCGCACGGTCACGCACCTCCTGAATCACCAGTTCCTGTCGCTCTCTAGGCCCGGAAATTCGGGTTTGATAACAAATAAATCCATAATCTTGACCCAGCTTCTCCATCGGTTCTGGATTCGTACGATGCAACGGGACTGATATCCGGTCCAACTGCGCCAGTAATGGCGCCTGCTGATTTAACTCCAATCGCCCATAGCCGATAGTCCCCTTCGATTCTGGCAGCACAAGCTCACCCAGACCGCTGTCGCTATACCGAGCAATAAGGTCCCTCACCGCATGGAACTTCGCTGTTGGCTTCCCGGATTCGCTGAGCAGTGAATCGTAGTCGTAACTTGTAATTGTGGGTTCGTATTGATCCTTCTGCTGACAGTTCGCCCCATTGTAAAATCCAAAGTTTGTTCCACCGTGGAACATATAAAAGTTAACCGAAGCTCCTGCTCGAAGCATCTCCTCAAACACAACAGCCACATCTGCGGCTTCTCGGGTATGATGCGACTCACCCCAGTGGTCGAACCAGCCGTTCCAATACTCCATGCACATCAAAGGTTCTTCTGCCTGATATTCACGCAGCTTGGCAAACGCTCCCTGCGTCCCTGATCCAAAATTGACTGTAGCCAGATGCCCCGCCACTGATCCCGCTTGCAGCATGTGGTCTGTCGGCCCGTCCGAGGTAAATAACAACACATCCATACCTCGCTCCACCATGCCATCACGTAAATATTGCAGGTAACTCGCGTCATTCCCGAAGCTGCCGTACTCATTTTCAATTTGCATTGCAATGATCGGCCCACCATGGGTGCTCAGAAGAGGTTTCAATTTGGGCAAAAGCACATCATAATAACGATCCACATTCGCCAGAAATTTTGCATCATTACAACGAAGACGGATATCATCATCAGCAAGCAGCCAGGCAGGTAATCCGCCAAACTCCCACTCAGCACATATATAAGGACTTGGGCGAACAATCACATGCAGACCCACATCTCCCGCAATGCGAATAAAACGTTCCAGATCAGCCATGCCTTCAAAACAATACTGCCCCGGCTGGAGCTCATGAACATTCCACGGCACATACGTTTCTACTGTATTGAAACCGCAGGCTTTTAGCTTGAGTAACCGATCCTCCCAATAGTCGGGGACCACTCTGAAATAATGGATGGCACCCGACAAAATCCGAATAGGCTCGCCATCATACATAAATTGTGAACCTTTATACGTCAGCACCGCCATTTTACAACCCTCCCCGCTCGCTCAGATATATGCCTAACCCGGACAACGTAGGATACCATCTGGATTCATGAATGGTTAATCGCATCTTTCTCGATGTGACCTGTGGGAAACAGCAAATTCGCTTATACCCCACCACCGTCCCCGTGTAAAACTCTTCCCAACCACCATCTGCTCTCTGCGACTCCAGTGTAAAACGCTCAATCCGTTGGCCTGTCTGGATATGTTCCATCAGCACCACCCGGTCAAATGATCGTTCTTCCTGCAAATCCAGCTCGATCCAAGCCTGCTCCGTTCCTTCGTGAGGACACCAATACGTTTCCCGGCGTTCCGTCAGCACTTCCGATACGGCATGTTGTTCATCCATCGTCTCCGATGCTTTTACCAGCGCCTGCAAGGCGAAATTTTCCTGAAAAATGGTGCGCAGCGAATCTCCCAATTCCTGTAGTCGCTCAACATCCGTTTCGTGAATGAGACCACGCGTATCAGGTGGCAGATTGAGTAAAAAGGTGGCATTGCCCCCCACTGCGCCGTAATAGACGGCGAGCAGTTCTTCCAGTGTTTTGACCTGATCATCTTCACTGGCATGATAGAACCATCCCGGGCGAATTGAGGTATTCACCTCGGCAGGGTACCAGATCAGTTGGTCACCTTGGGAACGAATGACCTCTCGGCTTCCCAAATCACTGTCCTGCGTATTGATCCTTGTGGCAAACTCACCATCATCCACCTGTTGCGATTGCTCCTGAATCTTCTCATTATCCTGCATATGCGCTGGCACAACGCTCCATTCCGAATCACGCGTATGTCCCGCTTCATTGCCACACCAACGTACATCCGGGCCACATACCGAGATGACAGCTTCGGGCTGAAGTTCACGAATAAGCGCATAATAGGTGTCCCAGTCGTAGACCTGCCTTTTGCTATTCGGCCCTTCTCCGCACGCTCCATCGAACCATACACAGAAGATGTCACCATAATTGGTGAGCAGCTCGCGTAACTGATGGAGGAAAAACTCGTTATACCTCTCGGAATCTCCATAAGTGGCTTCATGCCGATCCCAAGGAGACAGGTACACGCCAAACTTCAATCCACCCTCACGACAGGCATCCGCGACTTCCCGAACCAAATCCCCCGCACCGTTCCTCCACGGACTGGCTGCAACCGTATGCTCTGTAAACTGGCTTGGCCACAAACAAAATCCATCATGATGCTTACATGTCAAAATCAGCCCCTTCATCCCCGCAGCCTTGCACGCCTGCACCCATTGCGCTGCGCTCAGTTCAGAAGGATTGAAAATCGCCGGGTCTTCCTCCCCAGTGCCCCATTCCTGATCCGTAAATGTATTTACCGTAAAATGAATAAACGCGTAGAACTCCATCTCCTGCCATCTCAGCTGGCGTTCGGATGGGCTGACCTGTGCTGCGGACTTAATCCATTCGGCTGGTTGCAGTTCATAATTCATGGCGTATCACTCCTTTTATTTAGCGCATCCCTATATCATTGGACCACCCTTGCTTGGACCGCTACTCAGTACACTACTGTCCATGAATGGCTGTGATGCAAGCAATAACTGCTGCTTAGCTTCTTCAACCAAATGTGGATCAATGGGATAATTAAAGCTGCCTTTGTACCTCACGCCTGATCCCATATGTATCTCTGTGATACCCGTCTGACTCACTAGCGTTTGAATTCCCTCTATGGTGACCCCCGACCCTGCCATGACAGCGATGTTCAAGGTTTGCCCCAGGTCCTGGAGCTGTTTCAGTTCCAGTATGGCTTCAGGCGCTGTCTGTTTCCCTCCCGATGTAAGCACACGCTCCACGTTTCCCAATGTGTTAATGGCCTTGAGCGCCTCAGTCAGGCTTGTGCTCACATCAATTGCCCGATGAAACGTAACGCCCAAACCCTGTGCTTCGGCCATACATGATTGCAAGGATATGAGGTCGACTTCACCAGCTCCTGTAAGAGCGCCGATCACGATGCCAGCGGCTCCAAGTTCCCTCGCCACGCGTACATCCCTGGTCATAGCGTGGATGTCATCTGCGCTATAGCAGAACGAGCGGCTATGCGGACGGATCATGACATACACTGGGATGGAGACTTGAGACAGCACATGCTCCATGACGCCATAACTGGGAGTAAGTCCTCCTTCAGACATCGCAGACACCAGTTCAATCCGATCAGCCCCTCCCTCCTCAGCTGCCTTGGCATCTTCCACATCCACAGCAATGACTTCCAATACAGGCTGTCTCTTCATAAGGATCGCTCCCTTCACTTCATCGTAGATTATTCCAGAACCGTTAACCCTTATCGATAGACATCACTCGAACTGCACACAGCCTGATCCATGACATAAAGGACCGACTGAACGCTTCATCAGCGCTCCTGCGGTCCTTCTTCATCATTATGGGCGACGGTCAGCTTCTCGGAACGCAATCCGAATAGGCTGACCTTCCTGAAAGATATATTGTTTGTAGGCAATGATCTTCATGATTGGATTCTCCTTTGAGGACCGGAATGGGGGAGGCTGGCAAATAGAGAGTGCAACGGATTTCATCACTTCATCTAATTAATTTGTTATTTTTGTTATTTATAATGTTATCATTTATTAGCAATAGTCTAAAACGTTAGGATCAGAACGTCAATACAAAAAAAGACACCCGGAGGGTGTCTTCGTGTCTTGGATAACCTTCTGGTTATCCGAGCTTTTTCTATTTTTTACGCCGAGCCTTCGTCATTCGATTAAACATAATCAGAGCAGCAATAATCATGGCTATCATGGCAATATTACTCGCCACTTCTTGTGATAATCCGAAAAGCACTCCCAGGTTAGTCACCAGGCCTCTCACAATCAGCGCCACCACAACCAGCAGGATTGGACTCAAAAAATTATAATTTCTCATTCCTCGCAACACCCCTGACCCCATTGTTCAGAACTACGAATCTCATAACACTATCATAACAGTAGCTATTCTGTGTTACAACAAAGGACACCCGCGTACAGTGTCCTTTGTGATATACCAACGTATTCTGCTTTGGAACAGAACAACCTTTCGATTGCTCTTATCACCTGATATTTCCGATTAACTTCTACACCTGTTTGAATTCGATCCAGTCAATCTCGAGGCCTGGTTTGGTGAAGTCCAGTTTCAATTCATACAGTCCTGCTTCAAGATCTACTTTGACAAGTTTCTGTCTGATCCATTTGCCTTCCGTACCATTCGTTTGAATGGTGGTTACCAACTGGTCATTCAGGAGCAGGTTACATGCACTTTGAGCGAGTTCCGGCTCAGGGGACATGATCTGTACGATAATCCGGTAATGGCCTGCCTCATCCACTTTCATGTAGACGGGTTCAGCTACCGCAGGTTTCACCTGTGCGTTTTCAACCAGCGCCTGAGCTTGTGCAGCAGATATAGATGCATTCGCTTGGAACGAAGCAACGTTCTCCACAATTTCGTGTTTTCGACCGGACACCGGTGCATTCATGATGAACTTGCAGATATTAATCGCTGAGCGTTGCAGCTCTCCGCGAGTCAATGTTCCATTTTCCAAGGATTCAATCGTGTTGTCGTCCCAGCCATTGATCTCTGCGCCGTAGTTCGGTACAACCATGTAGAGATCATTCTGCGCACGAATCATCCAGTTGGTGTATTTGCGATCAGCTTCTCCACCTTCGGTCACATCATTCATAATCGCCCACCAGTCGGTCATTACGATTCCTTCGAAATTCCATTCGCCGCGCAGAATTGTGGTGTTCAGGTCATAGTTAGATGCCGCCCAGTGTCCGTTAACCGGGTTGTAGGAAGTCATGATGGAGTTCGCTCCGCCTTCTTTTACAGCGATTTCGAACCCTTTCAGGTAAATTTCACGCAGTGCGCGCTCAGAGACAACGGCATCTACTTTACTGCGGTGTTTCTCCTGATTGTTGCAGGCAAAGTGTTTCAGTGTGGCATTGGAACCACCCTTCATGATACCTTTTGTACATGCTGCGGCAAATACGCCCGAGATCAGTGGATCTTCGGAGAAATACTCAAAGTTCCGGCCATTGAGCGGGCTCCGGCGGATATTAAGTCCAGGTCCGAGCAGGGTATCCACCTGATTTCTCAGCAATTCCTGTCCTTCCATCACATACAACTCTTCAACGAGATCCTTGTTCCATGTCGCCGCAAGCAACGTACCAATGGATACCTGTGTTGCCTTCTCGCCACTATCCATACGAATACCGGACGGGCCATCTGCCGTACATGCTACCGGAATACCGTAGTTAAACAGGCTGTCGCTGACACCACCAAATGCAGATGCCGTCCCCGAAGTAACGAGCGGACTGCTCATACCTTCGCCACGGACAATCGCCGCCAGATCCTGATCACTCAGTTGAGCGATGAAGGTTTCCAGACTCACTTTGCCAGCCTTAACATCACTCAGCTTGTGGCCCTGGTTGCCCGTCTGCTCCAGCGTTTGCGGGAGATTCTGCTCAATCCGGTTCGACATGGAAATCTTACGTTTCGGTACTTCTGCATAAGTCAGTTCATAAGATCCATCTTCCTTGCGCGAACCTGGTTTCATCCGTGTAAAATCTTCAGTTGGGGCCATCGCTTCTTGCAGTTGCTCCACCAATTGAAGAGATTCAATACTATAGCCATCCTGGCCATCAATGCTGATATGCTGCACTTGTTTCACACTGGTTCCTACGTGCAGTCGGTATGTGCCTTCTTCCAGAACGTATGCGGAAGCATGACCTGTAACACCTGCATCATCGTAAGATGCCATCGCATGGATCGGGAAACTGATCGTCAGAAGTTCTGACTCGCCCGGCTGCAACAATCCTGTTTTTCCAAAAGCCACCAAAGCCTTCACCGGTTGTCCCAGTTTGCCTTGTGGTGCTTCATAGTAGACCTGCACAACCTCTTTGCCCGCATATGTTGTACCTGAGTTGGTCACATTTACACGAACTTCAATGTAGGTATCACCGTCTTTGGAGGACACGGATTTTGCTTCTTCGTGCTGGGCCAAAAACGTCGTATAAGACAGGCCGTAACCGAATTCAAACTGAACGCGCTCAGGTCGAAACGTTTCGAAATATCGATAACCTACATAGATATCTTCCTGATACAGGTTCTTGAACTCATTGCCATAGTTGCTTGTCGAAGGGTAATCTTCAATGGAATATGCAATCGTATCTGTCAGTTTACCGCTTGGTGTAACGTCCCCCGCCAGCACATCGGCAATCGCGTTGCCACCCTCCATACCGCCATGCCAGGAGTAAATTACGCCTTGGATTGGATGTAGATACGTTTCGTTTAACCAGCTCATGTCGATGATATTTGAGACATTCAACACAACGATTGTGTGTTCAAATTGCGAAGTAACTTGCTTCAACATCGCTTTCTCATCTTCTGTCAGCTGGTAACTTCCTGGTGCATCCGCATTATCCTGATCTTCTCCAGCTGTACGTCCAATTACAATAATGGCTTTGCTAGACTTGCTTCTGGCTTGTGCAACCAGTTCATCCGTCAAAGGCATCTCTTTCTGATTCCATGGCTCGGCCGCCCATACTTTTCCGCCATCATCAAATGGATTTTCCTCGATCCACTTCTCATAGACAGCTGCCAGTTCTTCATTCACTGTAATATTCTTTTTGCTGCGCAGACCATCCAACAGATTTGTTGTATAGGCCACATGAACGCTACCGCCTGAACCCGTGCCGCTGCGATAATAATTGACTTGAATCCGACCAAAAACTGAAACGTTTTCGTTTTCACGAAGTGGAAGCACTTGGCCTTCATTTCTGAGTAAAACGGCTCCTTCTGCGGCAACCGTACGACTAAACTCTGCAAACCCTTCCAATGGAACTCCGATTTGATGTGTGCTCAATGATTTCCCTCCTGATTGTCATCCCCATACCTACGAATCGCTATATATAAAATGAACTATATAAATTGAACTAAAGAATATTTACACTGGACACTCCGATGACAGAATAACCTTCCGATCGCTGTTATCCCCAGATTTTATGAATCCCCCTTATATGGGGAAAATCCGGGGATAAAGGCGAACGCTTTCGCTTCTTCAGGTTTTTTCTGTCCTCTCCGTTTCGTGTAAATGTTTAGTTCAATTTATATAACAAAACGTACACTCATTTTATAAAAAGATATTCTATGATCTGGTAGATTCACTTGTACCTAGTCTCATATTAACAGATTCTATAGAAGAAATTAAATTAGATTTGTGCTTTATTTATTTAATTAAAACATGTCTAGGATTAGCAGCATAATAAAAAGCCACGGACACCTGTTGTCCGTGACTTTTCTTGATTTTATATTACTCATATTAAGTCGTAAGTTTCGCATACACCAGGAAGAATAACATGTCTTCGCCCATGATGACATAACCCGGAACCTGGTAGACCAGATCCACAAGGACAAATGCCACAAGCAACCCTACCATGACCGCCAGATGACGCGGGCCCAGCCGCAGATGTGCGTGTCTGTAACGATGAAACACAAGGGAAGTTGACAAGAAATACAACAGCGTTGATCCAAATACAAACCCTAGCATGAACACATAGTTTAACTGATTCTGATATAACAGCTGAATTGAAGCAGCGATCATACTCATGGAGATGTAGATGAACAGATGACCGTATATGATCGCTTGCCCGGCAGTCTGGATCTCTTTGCTGACCTTTTTCTCCACGTTGTCAAAGTACTGCCACCACATCGCAATGACAAAGATGGACGTAAAGGCGGCAAACAAAATCGATTTCATATCCCAATGATCGGCTTGCAACACAGCGATAATGCTCACCACCGATTCACCCAGCAGGATGAGTGTAAATAACGCGAAACGTTCCAACAAGTGATGGGTCTGAACTGGCACTTTCACCAAGTTTTTGCGTCCGATCAGCGGAAGCACAATATCCACTGCAATCCCCACATACAAAATCAAGTAGCGCAGCCAGGAATCGAAGAATAATGAACCCGATGAGATCAATATACCAATGAGGAAACATGTACCCAAGTAACGAGCGGCTTGCTGCTGATGCTCGCCTTTTGACTTGTGAGCTGTCAGATACTGAATCGCCGTAAATGCCCTTGAGCCGATATATCCAATGAAGAAGGACAGGTAGTATTGGTCAAAATGGGTAGAGAGGCTCGCCGTCATGACCATAACGGACAGAAGCTGAAGGATGAGGAATATTCGATGGATCAGGATATCTTGACCATAGCGGTTAATAAACAAGGTCTGACCGACCCATGCCCACCAAACAGGGATAAAAATAAGCACAAACTTCATTAAATATTCAAACGTAATTACTCCATGTTCGGCATGTAACAAGACATGACCCGCTTTGGAGACCGCTGCTACGAAGAGCAGATCGTAAAACAGCTCCAGCCAGGTAACCTTTTTCTCCATCATCCTTCGTTGCTCCTTTAGGTTTTAATTCACACATACACTCCGATGACAGAATAACCCTCCAATCGCTGTTATCCCCAGATTTTTTTGATTCCCTTTTCCTAAGGGAAAATCCGGGGATAACGTATGCTTTCGAAGTAGCTTTCTTGCAGAAAGCTTGTAGCTTCGCTTTTTCAGGTTTTTTCTGTCCTCTCCGTTATTGTGTAAATGGATAGTTCAACCTATATAGTAATAGAACTCTTATTAATTCGCAGCTGTAGCAGGTACGAGCGTTCTTACCACAATTGGTTGCAGATTGTCCTCAATTTGAGGGCGGTATTTCTCAAACCACTCTGGCAGCATCAATTTTTGTCCAAGAGAATCAGCAGGTTCATCTTTGGCAAAGCCCGGAGGATCGGTAGCAATCTCGAACAGAATGCCGCCAGCTTCTCTGAAGTAGATTGCGTTAAAGTACTGACGATCCCGCACTGGAGTCGGTTGGTACCCGTAATCACGTACAGCTTCGCTCCACTGTGCATGCTCCTCATCATCTTTGGCACGCCATGCAATATGGTGCACGGTTCCTGCGCCGCCCATTCCCAGAGCCATTCGGGTCACTGGAACATCTACGACATTACCGATATCCCCGCTGGACCGGAAACGAGCATACTCTTCATTTTCACTCACTCTGACAAATCCCATGATTTTCTCAAGAGCATCCATCGTTCTTTGTGGGTTAACACTGAACAGGACAGCACCACCAAAGCCTTTGATTGCTTTATCTGTTGGAATTCCTTCGTGCGCCCAAGTGCTGGTTGCTCCCTCTTCCCGTTCAACAAGCTCAAGCCGCAGGCCTTCGCCATCTTCGAATTGAAGCAGGTCTTCATTGAAGCGACTTGTTTTGGTTACCTCAATGTTATACTGTTCCAGCCGATTCTGCCAGAAGCCAATCGACCCAGGAGGAATGACATAGGAAGTGATGCCGACCTGACCTCCGCCAATTTTGCCCCGTGGTGATCCAGCCGATGGGAAGAAGGTAATGATGGTACCTGGGCTTCCGTGTTCATCGCCAAAATACAGATGATATACATCAGGTGCATCGAAATTGATTGTTTTTTTCACCAGACGAAGTCCCAGAACTCCGGCATAAAAATCAACGTTGGCCTGTGGATCTCCTGCGAAAGCTGTAATATGGTGAATACCTGCTGTTTGAATAGTCATGATTAATTCCTCCTTGGTTTGGTAAGCATGTTTTAAATTTAGTAGGTGTTAAAGATAGTTGAGATAGTTGATTTATAGTAATTTGTATTATCTTTAAATTAAGATATATGATCTAGCGAATTGTATTCTAGTTGTTATTTTGATTGGCCTGTTCTTGTTTCAATTTATCAGGAGTCACGTCATCGCCGTTTGGATCATAGATGGTTGCATTCAGCAGAATGTCGTTGACGGAACCGCGAAAAGTTTGCAGATATTCCTGGCGAAGACGAACCTGTTCATCTTTCTCCATCTCCGTCAATCCGCCCTCTTTGGCTTTTCTTGAAAGTTCATTTATTCTGGTCAATGTTGGGATAATCATCTTGATCTCTCCTTGTGTAATGGATTAAAGATATTTGTTTGGTTGTTATTTATGTTTAAATTAAATATCTTAAGTTAAAGATAAATGATTTATGATCGGTTGTCAACTCTTTTATAAAAATTAAATGACTGCACCCGTTCCTCTGCTCTACTCCATGTTGCTTTAAGTATGACTCCAAACAAAAAAAGGGCTAGCTCCGCAGTAATTTCACTTACTACGAACCTAGCCCTACATGTATTTATTTTATTAGCCCAGCTTTTGACCACAGTTCGGACAGAAGTTGGCTCCTTCATTTTTGGCTCCACAGTTCGGGCAGAAGTTTGGCTTCTTGTTGCCTTCTGTAGATGGAGAGTTACCTGAATCACCGTTGCTATTGCCCGCTGGCTTCTGGTCAGCATTCTGATTCTGAGACGAACCCGCATTGTTGTTCTGATTCTGGCCTTGGTTCTGGTTCATATTTTTCATCATTTCATTGGCCATATTCATACCCATCATCATACCCGCCATATCCGAAGCTGCGCCGCCGCCCTGTACTTTACCGGATGAGATGCCATCTGTCATGCTGACCTGTTGATACTTTTGCAGATTACCAATCATCTCATGCGAAGCGGTCTTTGTAATCATATCCTGAATCTCTTTTGGATAGTTGAAGCTCATCACTTGGAAACCGGTAATCCCAATGCCGATGTCCATCATCTGCATATCCAGATCTTCCTGAATCCCCTTGGCAATATCCGATGCATTGGCCTGCAGGTTGAACATATCCTTCCCTTCACGGCTAATCCACTTCATTAGAAGCTGATCCAGCACTGAAGTGATTCGGATTTTGACATCCTCGACCAGATAACTCTGTTTGATGCCTGCAATCTTATCAATCAGGGTCACATAGTCACTTACTTTGAAATTAAATGTTCCGTTGGCCCGAATCGGCATACCGCCCGGGAGCTGTGGTGTTGGAATTAATACTGGACTTTGCGTGCCCCAGCGCACGGTGAACTCTTTGGTATTTACAAACAATACTTCGACCCGCATGCCGCTGTTGAATCCGAATTTGAACCCTTTTAAGGTAGAAAGAAACGGAATGATCTCGGAATCGATATTAAACGA
Organism: Paenibacillus sp. CF095; assembly: GCF_900101225.1. Lineage (NCBI taxonomy): Bacteria > Bacillati > Bacillota > Bacilli > Caryophanales > Paenibacillaceae > Paenibacillus > Paenibacillus sp. CF095. The sequence continues at coordinate 83,225 of NZ_FMZN01000007.1, read as the reverse complement.
TCCTTCGTCCTCGAAAATCCCTTCCACTTTACCGTTATTCAGGAAAATGGCGTCCTGACCCGAACGGATGATAAGTTTACTCCCCTTCTTAATCTCCCGGTTGCTCCATTTCCAAAATATCATGTCATCTCTGAACTCTTCCCATTCCACCACATTCGAAAATTGATTTCTGAAAAATCCCATACTCGTTTCCATCCCTTCTAATTAAAAAATCCGCATACTCCGTAGTGACTAGAACGAACCTCTACTTCCACTGTGTGAATGACCGCCTCGGGAGGTACCCCCGCCTCCTCCTCCGCCACCGTTGTTATTGTTCTTCTCGATTTTGCGCTTGGTTACGGTCGTACGGATATAACGATCCTGACGATCAATGACACTGGAATTGCTTGAATCCTCATAAGTCGCACGATTGACCGTGACACGTCCCCCAGAACGATAGGTCATCACACCAACAACAATACCGCCAAGAACCACAGATACTCCTAACTGAAACCAGCCGTTGAACAAAATGTTGTTCGGATTCACACCAGGTTCATACCCCATATATTTGTAAGAGAGCTCAATGTATTTCTCAAATGCGAGTTTATAATCCCCACTGGATAATTCAGAGGTAATTCGATTACGGATAGCATCAAGCCGCTGATCGTTCAAATATTCTTTTGCCTTATAAAATCCAGCCAGATACACTTCGCGATTATTCATATCCATCGTTAATATGACAGCATTGCCAAATTTCTTGTCGTACCCTAGCCCCTGCTTATCATAAAAATCTTCTGTTAAGAGCATAACATCCTGATTCTCAACATTATTTGTTGTATAGATAACAAAGTCCGTCTGCCGTTCCGCACCATACTGATTCGCAAGTAGATTCAATTCACTTTTCTCCTGCTCACTCAGCAGGTTGGCCTCATCGTAGATAAGGTTTTTGCTATCAGCTGCGGATGCCGATGACATGGAAATCGACGGTGCGACAAAGGTGATCATAAGTAAAATGAGCGTAGCCATCACGGCCAGAGGGGTTCTTTTTCTCATAAGAATCCACCTCCCATCATCCAGGAAACCAGCTTCAGTGACAGCAACGACACCGCAGATACTCCTGCGAACCAGCCGGCCACTTTGGCTTTGCTGATCGGCGGTTTACCGACCACTTTCCCTGTCTGACCATTCATGGCAAAGGTATACTGTGCCCGATTATAGTCATAGTTGACCATCCACACCGGGAGCAGCACATAGTCTGCATTTTTGAGCGTAGTATCAATCTGTTTGTCCGTGTAGCTCACGCTGCTATAACCGGATACGGTTGAGGCAATATAAGAATCAATGTACGATCTCGTTTTATCCTTGGCCCGTGGAAAAAGTTCCTCGTCCGTATAACTATATTTTTCCGCAATGTACCCCGCCAGATACGGGGTTTTGAACAATTTCAGCTGATTATATGGAAAAGGCTCAAGCTTATCCATCAGTTCATCCTTCATTTTCTCCGACGCATCAATGGGCAGATTCACGTAATTCAGCCGAATTCGGCGGTATATATCGAAATGCTGTGTTTCGGTGTAATGGTAGTCACCCTGGGTGTAGGATCTGACCTTGGTGCCACGACCATGCACTTCGATTTTGTTATGTAACTCATACAACCAGAACGGCACGTACATGCCGGTAATGCTCTGAATCCGATCGGCGGACATGAAACCACTTGGTGTTAACAGGCCGTTTTTGCACCACTTTTTGAAAGCCTGCTTGGCTTGATCCTTGTTGATCGAAAAGGGAATCACCATCGCGGGGGCCAGATTGCCCGTCAGCCGATCACTGAGTACAACCGCCGCACCGCAGAAACTGCATGTCGTCGCACTGGTCTCTGGCTCCGTGACAATGTCAGCTCCGCAGCTGTTACAGTGGTATTCTTTGACCTCATTTTCGGTGAATACTTGTCTCTTCAAGGGATCGGGGATCTGCTCTATGTTGTCCTGGCGGCCGCAGCTGGGACAGGATAGTGCACCTGACACACTGTCAAAGATCATACCACTGCCGCAGTTTGGACATTTATATTCAATAACCGGCATCTGCTCACCTCAATGTCAACGAAATGGTGTAACGTATTATTTATTCTTCAGCTTTTCCTGAATCGCTGCGAGTTCTTCCTCTGCACTTGGCGACGCATTCTCATTATTACCCGCATCTGCGTTCATGTCCCTCTCCAACTGGGCTATTAATTCGTCCAAATCATCTTCCTGTGCCCCAGCACGAAGTTCTGCCAAAGCCTCTGCTTCGTTCAGCGCCTGATTCGCCTTGTCTTCCATGGCCTTCAATGCAGCATCAGCTCTGCCCGCAGATGCGTTCCGTTCATTGGCCTGTTGCTGTGCCTTCGCATCTGCCATACGACCTTTCAGTTCTGCATGCCGAGCTTCCAATTGCCCCAGATCTGCAACCAGTTTATCGTTCATATGCTTCATCATCTTGGCTTTAGCAGAAGCACGTTCATAGGCAGCCTGTAATTCGTTCAATTTGTCAGCCAGCTTCACTTTCTTCTCCAGAAAACCACGTGCCTTGTCTTCATCTCCCGACTCCGCTGATTTCTCCGCATACCGCTGTAACTTCTTGACCTCGGCGCTACACTCATCCAATGCTCGCTTCGCCCGGCTCTCATCCGACAATACCGCCGTCGTCTCCGCTTTTACCTGACCCAGATCACTATTCAGGCTGCGCATATACTCATTCACGCTCTTCTCCGGGTCTTCCGCCCGAGACAGCATATGGTTCACATTCGCCTTCATCACGTCTCTAAACCTCGATAAGATTCCCATTACTTGTTCCTCCTCCGAAAAGTTCATATGTATACTATAATACATGAATACGCCCACATACGTTTCACATTTCACGATGGCAAGTGGAGTCTCTCCTTTCCAAAGTAAGTTAATGATGGAGTAATAAAAGAAAAGACGAACACCTATAGTGTCGCCTTATGACCTTGTATAAACACACAATAACTCAAGTACTAATCCTTTCTCGCAATCCACAAATCCCTACCTAATCTACGGCTCGACTGGAAGGCTCTCCACCGCTGTGAAAAACACATCCAATAGTTCAACGTTATACGTTTTATGGACGTATTCGGTTATTAACGCCACATCCTCTTCCCTTTGATACTCCAGACATGGACGGCCCTCACTCCACAGCACCCTGCACGGGAACTTCCCGACAACATCCTTAATGATGTGATCCGGCTCAGCTACTTTATGAATGTCTCCCATATGAAATCTCCTCATTTCTCTATACTTATCGTGTGCAATTATGCATTAATTTTGAAATACGTAACGATTCGATTCAGTGTACTTCATCACATTCCACTCGGGAGAGTTATGAAGGCATATCACACAGGCATTTTGCAGACACAACCGTGTTGGTTCCCCCATAGGTGCCATTCCTTCGCAAGTTGGCTATAATAAGGGGATCAAAGTTTTCTATAAAGGCAGGAAAAATATGCGTACACGAGTTCACTTTATTGCTCCCTACGAATCGATGATTCCTATCATACAAGAGTGCATTCCTCGTTTTCCCCAGTTAGCCATTCAGACGGACGTGGGCGATTTGGCGAACGGTGTGGAATTAGCAACTCTAGCAGAGAAAAACGGTGCAGAGATTATCATCAGCCGCGGTGGAACCGCCCAATTGATTAAAAAAGCAGTGACTATTCCCGTCATTGATGTGCAGTTATCGGGCTATGATATGATTCGTTCACTTACCCTGGCAAGCCAGTTTAACGGCCAAACAGCCATTGTTGGCTTCTCCAACATCACCTCTGGTGCACAATCGATTATTGATCTGATGGATCTGCCCCTCAAGGTCTATACCATACATAGCTCGGAAGATGTGGCACGATTGCTCCTGGAGTTGAAGGCTTCCGGGTACCGACAGATTGTTGGAGATGTGATCACCGTCAACACCGCGAAGACCTATGGTCTGGAGGGATTATTAATCCAATCTGGCCAGGAATCCATCCTTAGAGCGATGGAGGATGCACAGCTGGTCTACCGTTATTTGAGCAAAAATCATGCGATATCGATCATCCTGAATGACCTGGTTACACGGGAACATCCCAATTTACTTATTTTAAATGAACGGAATGAAGTTGTATTCGAGAACCTGACTGATTTTGAGAAAAATCCGCTGACCGATAATCACATATATCTGACAAATACCAGTCTGGAATTCCATCAATCCCACATCCAAAATGTGTTCATGGTGGACGATTACCAGCTCACGGTTAACGCCTATGAAACGACCCTGGACAATAAGAACTACAAGGTATATATGCTGGAAAAAGGACAACCCTATGCCTTTGCACAATTCGGCATAACAACGTTTACGGACGCATCGATGGAGCCTATCGTTGCCGAATCCCCTGCCATGCAGGCGGTATTACAGAACATTCGAGCACTTTACGAGAATCATGAACCGATCTATCTGCTAGGTGAAGCGGATTCCGGTAAATCTTTTCTGGTCAAACATATTCATCAGATGTACTCCGGTGGTGGACTGTTATTACAGATGGATCTCACGCAAGTTCCGCCCGGTCATTTGCACAAGATACCACTCGCCAAGGTTAGAAATGTAGAGATTAACCACATGGAAACACGTATGGAAGATCCGGAGTTGCTCGCCTTTATCCAGAGTTGCCTTCAAAATCAGATTGGGGTGTTTATACTCGGGGAACAGATATTGAACCCGCAGTGGTCACTCGATCTGGAGCTTAATACAATCATGATGCCAAATCTTGCGGATAGACCAGAGGATCTGGCTCCATTGATGCAGCATTTCCTTACAGGTTACTACCACAAATACGGAACTACTGCGGTGAGAATCAAAGAAGATGCTCTACAGCTGATCCGGGATCAGATCACACATATGAATGTCAACCAGCTGAAACATCTGATCAAGCAGGCTGCACTCAACGAACAAGATTATGTAATCACTACGGCTACCTTGTCCCGCTTGCTGGATCAGCAACCTTCTTCAAGCCCAATGAAGTTGAACGGTACGCTGAAGGAGATTGAGAAGGAAGTTATTCAATTTGTGCTTCAGGAGGAAAATAACAATCAATCGAAGGCCGCAGAGCGTCTGGGGATTAACCGGGCCACATTATGGCGTAAACTTAAAGATTAACTTTAAGTTTACGTCTTTTTTTATCGCTTTTATGTGTTGCATTTTTAAACAGTTAACCAAGTATTTAAAATTTACAATAATTTATTGTTGCTATATTAAACGATATGGGATAATATAATCCCTGCAAGCGCTTCATAAAAACGATTACTTCATAAGGAGCTACTACTATGAACATTAAAGCAACTTTAGATCGCATCCCTGGCGGTATGATGGTCGTTCCCCTGTTACTTGGTGCAACCATCAATACATTCTTCCCAAATGCCCTGCGCATTGGCGGATTCACGGAAGCCCTTTTTGTCAACAGTGCCAGTACTTTGATTGCCCTGTTCCTGTTTATTGCGGGTACACAGATTACGTTTAAAACAGCAGGTTCCTCTGTCGGCAAAGGTTTGACCTTGCTTACGTTCAAATGGGTGATTGGTGCAGCCCTTGGTTTTATCGCTATTTTGTTCGCGGATTCAAACGGGTTATTTCTCGGTCTTGCCCCACTTGCCATTATTGCTGCAATGACTAACTCCAACGGAGGTTTGTACATTGCTCTCGCCGGCCAATACGGGAAAGAAGACGACAAAGCAGCCTACCCTTTCCTGGCACTCAGTGATGGTCCTTTCCTGACCATGGTAGCGCTCTCCGTCTTTGGTGCGATGGGTTTTGCGAACGGTATGTTTTCCCCTATGGCCTTTGTCGCAGTATTGCTTCCGCTCATCGTTGGTGTCATTATTGGTAATCTGGACCGCAATCTGGCGGAATGGCTGCATAAAGGCAGCGACAAACTTGTTCCGTTCTTTGCATTTGCTCTGGGTATGAACATTAGCTTCTCCTCCATCATTCAAGGTGGTCTTAGCGGAATTTTACTGGGTGTGTTAACCGTGTTATTAACGGGCGGAATCGGTTTCCTGCTCTTTAAAGCCATCGGCTGGAACCCCATCGTGGGTGCTTCCGAAGGATCAACTGCCGGGAATGCCGTAGGTACACCTGCTGCCATCGTGGCTGCTAATGCTTCATTTGGCCCGATTGCCGAGATTGCTACGGTGCAAATTGCAGCGAGTGTTGTAACAACAGCCATCCTGTTGCCGATCTTCATCGGGTTCCTCTCCAAACGACTGGAGAAATCAGGTGGAGTCGAGAAATACAATCAACGACCAACCACATAAATGGGTATCACCTGATTTAATGTGCATAATCTGTGCTTAATGGATGATCTGAACGGACTTTTTATTAAATTGTGCTTACAAGGAGGGATGACTGCATGAAATTAGCCATTATTGCAGATGATTTGACCGGTGCCAATGACAGCGGGGTGCAGCTTGCCCGTCATGGCTTGAAGACCAGTGTTCTTTTTAATATGGATGAAGGACCTTTTACACGATACGATGCTGTCGTCTTTGATACAGATAGTCGTTCCATATCCCCGCAGGAAGCGTATGACCGTGTCTATCGGGCTGCTGAATTGCTAACGAACAATGGATTTGAGACGATTTTCAAAAAAATGGACTCCACTATGCGCGGTAATATCGGCATGGAGATTGATGCTGTATATGATGTCGTAAAGCCGGACTTTATGATGATTGCCCCGGGTTATCCAAAAAATAACCGGACGATATTGGAAGGAATTCATTACCTGAACGGCGTTCCGCTGGCAGATACTGAAATTGCCCATGATCCGAAGACACCTGTAACGATTTCCTACCTTCCCGACTTGTTGAAACAACAGACCAAGTATGAAGTTGGCGAGATCACCGTCGCCGATCTGGAAGCCGGACAGAATCATATTCGCACCAAGCTAGAACAGTTGAAAACAAATAACATCCCGTATGTAATGGTGGACTCCACCGAAGAAAGACATCTGGAACTGATTCTGCAGATGACTCGCGAGTTGGAGTATACCTTTACTTGGGCAGGTTCGGCGGGCATTGCCAATTACCTCCCCGCACATTACGAGTTGGAATCCAGGGCTACGTCACTTGATATCCCGGAGAATTCCGGTCCAATCCTAACAGTGGTAGGCAGCGTGAACAAAAACTCACGTGAGCAGCTGCATCGCTTGATGCGCAACTCCCGCGTAGCTTCAGTCTCCTTCCATTCTTTCAAAGCGGTATCCGCAACCGCAGACCGCGCGGAAGAGATGGAACGTGTCTATAAGGAGGTCCGAGACAAAGCGCTGGAAGGACAAGATGTTGTTCTCTACTCCACCGCTGAACAGGTGGATATCGAACTCGCACGGGCAACGGGCGAAGTTCGTGGTCTCAATCACACGGAAGTCAGCAACGAGATTGTACTTGCGATGGGTGAGATCTGTGCCAGACTGCTGGAAGAGGGACTTTTCAAAGGGGTATCCATGACCGGCGGTGATACAGCTAAACAAATCTGTCTGAAATGGAATATTAGCGGCTTCGAGTTGCTGGATGAGCTTGAAATCGGCGTGCCGATCTCCAAGTTTATCGGGATTGATGATCTGCATGTGATTACCAAAGCAGGCGGATTCGGCAAACCGGATGTCTTTATTCATGCGATTCAAAAATTAAAAGGGGGTATTCTCGTATGAAACCTACAGTTGGAATTACAATGGGCGACGCAGCAGGTATTGGACCGGAGATTATTATGAAAGCACTGGGTCATCAAGAGATGTACGATCAGTGCAATCCACTCGTTATCGGTGATGCAAAGATTCTGGAGCGTGTATTGCCAGTCATCGGCTCAATTCTGAACGTCAACGCGATTCAAGAGCCTTCCGAAGCCAAGTATGAATTCGGTACTGTGGATGTGATTGATCTGAACCTCGTTCCTGCGGATCTGGAATACGGTAAAGTATCTGCCGTGGCTGGGGATGCAGCATTCCAGTTTCTCGCCAAAGCCATTGATCTTGCCAAAAAACAGCAGATTCACTCCATCTGCACCGCGCCTTTGAACAAAGAAGCTCTGCATCAGGGCGGGCACCTATATCCGGGGCACACCGAGATTCTGGCAGACCTGACGGATACACAAGACTTCTCGATGATGCTGACCACGCCGAATCTGCGCGTTATTCACCTGACAACACACATGGGTCTGATCGATGCTATTGCGAGTATTAACCCGGAAAGAACCTACACCATTGTGAAGCTTGCTCATGATACGTTGAAAAAAGCAGGCTTTGAGAATCCGCGCGTTGCCGTATGCGGAATCAATCCTCATGCCGGAGAGAACGGCTTGTTTGGTAATGGTGAAGAAGAAGAGAAGCTGCAGCCCGGCATCGAACGTGCACAGCAGGAAGGCATTAACGTTGTTGGTCCACTCCCGGCGGACACACTCTTCTTCCGCGCTGGTCGCGGTGACTTCGATATCGTTGTTGCCTGCTACCACGACCAAGGCCATGCACCGATCAAGGTAATGGGTATCGAGGAAGGCGTGAACATCACCGTTGGTCTGAAAGGTGGCATCATCCGTACGTCTGTCGACCACGGTACAGCCTTTGATATCGCTGGCAAAAATATCGCCGATGATAAAAGCATGCTGGCCGCCATCCGCTCTGCTATTGAGCTGGCGCCAAAGGATCAACTTTAATTACGTTCCTAGATGAAATACTTGTGACGTAATCTATATAATAGAAGGAAAAAGGCAATCCCTTTGTAACTTAGAGGGTTTGCCTTTTTCTATATCTTCATATATTCAGATACTTGTGGCCATCGCCATTCATGCAACACATCTCCACTGACATCCCCAGATTATCTCTGTCTTCAGTCAGCGCTCAGGTCTACCCATGGATATCAGTTCACGCTCACTCTGCGAATGTCTGCTACGGCGATATGCACTCGGTGACATTCCGTTCTGTTTGTTGAAGATGCGATTGAACTGGGAAAAGCTTGTGAACCCACACTGTGCAGCAATATCTGTGATTTTCTCACTCGAATTCAGCAGCAATTGCTGGGCATTCCGAATACGGGTCATCTGCACATACTCCGTGAAGGTGAAGCCTGTAACCTTATTGAATTGGCGAGACAAGTGATGGGCACTTACATAAAAACGCTTGGATACCTCGTCCAAAGATAAATCCTGCTGATAATGGCTGTGAATATAAGAGGCAATGGCATACATGCGCCTGGACATCGTTGATCCAGTCTCTTCACGCACATACCCGTTCTCTGGTGAGTAACGATGAAGAGCACAGAGAAACTCCACGAACTTGCTATGAATCATTACCGATTGAAGTGCAGAAGGCTGCTGCGATATAGCAAAAATATCATTGATCGGCGCGAGGACTTCCTTTCGTCTTTCTTCTGTAAATCGGAATATCGGGATGGGTTCATCAAAAATCGAAAATAGCTCATTGTAATCGCTCTCAAGACCAGGTGTATTGCGTGGTATGGCAAAGGTGATCATCAATCGTTTCGGTGGGGCGCCCTTCGGATATTGCGTCTTGTGTAGTAAGGAAGGCCGCAACAGAACGATATCATAAGGTTGAATCTCGTACAAACTGCCTTCAATGATGTGGGCAGCCGTGCGATCCAGAAGAATACAGATTTCATAGAAATCATGGAAATGCTGAAACTCCATATTTAGATCATGAGAACGCTCGTCATAATCCAGATGATAAAAGAGCGAATCTCCAGGCTGGTTCACATGGACCGCATATCCCTGCTCGTATGCCAAAACCGATTGTGTCATGAACATGCCCCCATCCTGGTTCTAATGAGTTTATTTTAGCATGAAATGCAATAAAAAGACGTTGTTTTCAGCATACAATACGTAGTTTCGGCCATTTCTCTTTTGTTATGATAAAGTTGATATGTTAGCGCTTGCAGTATTCTCGCTCCAACAACGACCACAGCCTGTACTTACTACAAACCAAGGTGGGAAACCAACATGAAAATGAATTCCTTGTATACTCGAATCCATACCATTGTTAAACACTTGGAACGTGCACGACTAACCTCAAAGACATATATCCCTGAGCTTTATCATAAAGAAAGTGGTTACCACTCCTGGGAACTGGTGCATGAGGACCCTTCCTCCTGGAACGTATTCCGTAAGGGTGATGGCTGGGGCGGCAAAGACGTACACAGCTGCTTCAAAACCCGGATTCAAATTCCGGATCAGATGGAAGGAAAAAAGGTCGTTTGTGCCATCGTCACTGGTGCTGATGACATCTGGAATTACGATAATCCGCAATTTCTGGCATTCCTCAATGGGGAATTGATCTGCGGTCTGGATGTGAACCATACGGAGATCGACCTGACACCCGCTGCGGCAAAAGGTGATGAATTCGAACTGGCATTATATGCGTACTGTAGTACTTCGGCAGCTGATGTCTTTCTCAATGTATATATCGCTGAGCATCATCAGCCTGTCACAGATCTATATTACGATCTTAAGGCTGCGCTGGATGCTGCGGATCTGCTGCGTGAGGATGATCTGGAGCGGCTGAAGCTTATCGAACATCTGAATAAAGCCGTGAATTTGCTGGATTTGCGCCAGGAAAACAGCGCAGAATTCCATGCGTCGGTGCTGGAAGCACGCCGATATCTGCAAGACCATGTCTATGGTGATATCCGCCCTGCTGGTGATCACATCCCTACCGTGCACTGTATCGGACACACGCATATCGATGTGGCATGGCTGTGGACATTGGATCAGACTCGGGAGAAGGTCATTCGCAGCTTTGCGAGTGTACTCTACTTGATGGACAAGTTCCCAGAGTATACCTTCATGTCCTCTCAGCCCCAGCTGTATGCATACCTGAAAGCAGACTACCCATCCCTATATGAGAAAATCAAAGAAAAGGTGGCCGAAGACCGCTGGGAAGCGGAAGGTTCAATGTGGCTGGAGGCCGATTGTAACCTGATTTCGGGTGAGTCCATGATCCGTCAGATTATCTACGGCAAACGTTTCTTCAAGGAAGAGTTCGGTGTGGAGAACCGTGTGCTCTGGTTGCCGGATGTATTTGGTTATAGTGCAGCGATGCCGCAGATTATGCGCAAGAGCGGCATTGATTATTTTATGACAACCAAAATTGCCTGGAATGATACAAACCAGATTCCGAACGATACGATGTACTGGCGAGGAATCGACGGATCAGAGGTCCTGACCCATTTCATCACAGCCACAGACTATGACAAACATCCCGATTTTAGGCAGCGCCGATTTGAAACGACCTATAATGGACGGTTTAATGCTTCGCAAGTAAAAGGTACGTGGCAGCGATACCAGAACAAAAACATCAATGCAGATGTCCTGCAATGTTTCGGATTCGGAGATGGCGGCGGTGGACCAACCGAAGAGATGCTGGAGCATGGCAGACGACTTGATGTCGGATTGCCGGGTGTACCTGCGGTGAAACGTACCTTTGTACGCGAGTTTTTCGAGAAGCTGGAGCAAAATCTGGCGGATGTTCCTTCCGTTCCCCGCTGGTCAGGTGAGCTGTATCTGGAGTATCACCGGGGTACCTACACTTCCATGGCGCGTAACAAACGGTACAACCGTCATAGCGAATTTGCGCTGGCTGATGCCGAGCTGTATGCCATGATTCATCGTCAGGCGAATGCACAGGCGGCCTATCCAAGCGATGCACTGGAGCATGCATGGAAGCTGACGATGCTGAACCAGTTCCATGATATTCTCCCTGGCAGCTCCATTGAACAGGTATATGTGGATTCCAAGGAGCAATATGAAGAAGTCCTGCGTGTCACGGATGAGCTGAAAGACAGCGCGCTGAACGGCATTACCAGCCGAATTACATCTGATGGCGAAGCCATTGTGGTATTTAACACCACCGGATTTGTACGGACGGATGTGGTTGAACTGCCTGCTTTTGCGAGAAAAGTAACCGTCTACGATGGAGATCGCCCTGTACCAAGCCAGCGGACTCCCGAAGGCGGACTTATATTCCTTGCAGAAAACGTACCTGCATCCGGGTATAAATCCTTCCGAATCACAACGGATCTCACAGACGAGCTTGTCGCGGGAGTTTCGGTTGCACAGTGGGAAGCTGATCGGCGCCATATCCATACACCTTGGTACGATATTCACCTGAATGAAAGTGCCGAGTTCGCATCCGTATGGGACAAGCTGGAGGGTCGTGAGCTGCTTCAGTCTGGCAAGCGTGGTAACGTGCTGCAAGTGTTCGAGGATCGACCTGCGGAATACGAGGCATGGAACATTGACGATTATTATGAACAGCATATGTGGGAGATTAATGACCTGCAGTCGATGGAGTGGGTTGAAAGTGGGCCGGTACGTTCCGTGCTTCAAGTGAAGCGACAGTTCCTGGACTCGGTCATTGAGCAGACGATCATCTTCTATGCGCACACGCGCCGGATTGATTTCCGTACGTTTGTGGACTGGAAGCAGGAGCATTTGCTGCTGAAAGCCGCTTTCCCGCTGGATATCTGGAGTGAGAAAGCAGTCTACGAAATCCAGTACGGCAACGTTGAGCGTGCTACCCACCGTAATACGAGCTGGGATCAAGCCCGGTTTGAAGTATGCGGGCAGAAGTGGGCCGATCTGGCGGAGAACGGGTACGGTGCTGCTCTGCTGAACGACTGCAAATACGGATATGATATTCATAACTCGGTGATGCGACTGTCACTGATCAAGAGTGCAACGTATCCAAATGAAAATGCCGACAAAGAGCAGCACGTATTCACCTACGCGCTCTATCCGCATCAGGGCGACTTCCGTGAAGGACGTGTCATCCAAGCCGCTTATGATCTCAACCGTCCGCTGGTTGCCCGTGAAGTAAGTCCGCAAACCGGTACGTTGCCGGGAACATGGTCACTTGCATCGGTCGATCAGGATAATGTCGTGCTGGAGGTTATTAAAAAAGCCGAGAACAACGATGATATGATCATCCGTCTCTATGAAGCACACGGCCGCCGCAGCCGTGCTTCCCTGCAATTGCCTGAGGGGGCAGGTGCTACGGCATACGCGTGTGATTTGCTTGAGAACAACGAAGCGGAATGCACCGTGGAAAATGGTCGGATTTCTTTTGATATCAAACCTTATGAGATTCTGACCTTCCGTATCCCTGCGGAACAGTAAACAGAAATTACGCAACATGAAAAACTGCAACATTGCTTAATATGCTTCAACAACAAAGGGCTGCCTCCTGTCATATCTGACATGAGAGCAGCCCTTCATTTGTCGTTCTTTAAAATTCTTCGTACTCGCTTGGGTCCTGATCCCACAACCGTCCATCCGGACGATTAAATGCAGAGATGACCTGCATCTCTTCTGTGCTCAACTCAAAATCGAATATATCGATATTTTCCTGTTGATGCTGCAAGGAGCCGGCTTTCGGAATGGGAATGGAACCCAGCTGAACATGCCAGCGCAGAATGATCTGGGTTGGCGTTTTGCCATGCGTTTCCGCAATCCGAAGAATGTTCTCATCCTTCAGAATATCCTGTACGGCATCATTGCCACGTCCAATCGGACTCCAGGATTCGTTCACGATGCCATGCTTCGTATCCTGTTCCCGCTGATCGGCCTGATCAAAGAACGGATGAAGCTCAATCTGATTCAGACTCGGCGCTATCCCCGTTTCCTTAATCAGCCGTTCATTGTGTTCAGGCAGGAAGTTGCTCACTCCGATGGAACGAATATACCCGCGTTTTTTCGCTTCAATCAGCGCTTGCCATGCCTCGACATACATGTCCTTCTTAGGATTGGGCCAGTGAATCAGATACAGATCGTAATAATCCAGATCCGCTCTATACAGGGATTCCTGGATCGCCACAAGTGCTTTATCATGAGCATGATAACGCCCCGGCAGCTTAGAGGAAATGAGCAGATCTTCTCTGGCGATGGAGCTTTGCTTGATTGCTCTGCCCACGGTTGCCTCATTCTCATAGTTATACGCCGTATCAATTAATCGATAACCCGCATCCATTGCGGACGCGATCGATTTAACGCCTTCTTCACCTTTTAAACTATAGGTACCAAATCCAATTGCCGGTACTTTCAAGCCATCGTTCAATGTGTATCCAGGGATTGTATGATTCATGTGGGAACTCTCCTTTGTGAAAGGTCTGCTTCCTATTTTAATGCGACAAAATGACATGTGCTCTCGGTTATCTCTAACCTTTCCTCAAGCGCTTGAATCAATTGTACACCATCATCGAGAATCCCTTCGACCTCTCGCTCTGTTCACACGGTAAGTCAACCTCTCTAATAAGAGGAAAGTCGCCTCTTCATTCAAGGGAAGAGATAGTCGTGGCTGATAAAGGTCGATTACCCAAAAATTCTTTGATGGCAGCAGCAGCCCGCTTATACCCGCCAGCATCACGCAGTGTGTTCCCAATCACTCCTGCATGTTCCCTGTAGGAATCATTGCTGAGCACCTCTAACACCGCGGTTCTCAGTATGTCAGGCGTCAGATTATTTTTATCCAAGATTACTCCCGCGCCCAACTCCTGTATCCGGCCTGCTACACGAGGCTGATCCGAGGTTAACGGGAGCATGATCAACGGTACATTGTAATACAAAGCCTCACTTGCACTGTTCATGCCTGCATGTGTCAGGAAAGCATCTACACACTGCAACACTTCCAGTTGGGGGACATAGGGCCTGATGATGAAATTATCAGGAATGAGCTCAGCAATGGGCTCCAAATCGGTATCCTTCCCAGAAGACAAAATAAACTGCACAGGCAAATCACGAAAGGCTGTAAAGCAAAGCTTATAAAACTCGAGATCTTTATTTAAAATGGTTCCCATCGAAATATAAACGACCTGCTTATAAAGAGCATGCAGAGATTCATTTGCAAAAGCTGGCGCATCCTTACGAGGAATAATGGACGGGCCAGTGAACACAAAGCTGTCGTCCAGCTTGTCCCCCATGGGTTGAAAATAGCGGCTTGTATAGACAATCTTCAGTTGTCCTGGATGCCCTGAAAGTTCCGCCAGAGAAGGCGCAGCCACATTGAACCGGGAAGCTAATTGTTGAGACATTTCCATAATGCCGTTATATAGCTCCTGGACCTCCTCATTGTAATCCTTCAGATTATGACTACCTGACCCGAGAGGCTCTACAAAAACAAAGGTACTGGTCGAGCAGATCGTGGGTATCCCCAGCTTTTCGCCCAAAATTTGTCCGCCCCAGCCGATTAAGGAGTCAAAAATAATATAATCGTAGGTTTCATTTTCGATCAGATTCAGAACATCCGGAATAAACCGCTGAATTATTTTTTTCAAAATCATATATAAGAATTGGTACGGATGCTTGATTTCAAATGGCTTCATATTGGGGTTGTTGAGCAGGGTTGCCTCGTTGAAGGAGTAAGCTTTAAATTGAGCACCTAACGCTTCAATCTTCGTCCGGTATTTTTCAGTACAACAATAGACGACCTCATCTCCGCTCTCTATCAACTCCTTGATTAACCCGAGCGACGGATTGATATGCCCTTCTGCAGGCATCATCACAACTAACACACGTGCCACGAAGCTCACCTCCATCAAATTTTCCAATAATCAAAGCGGTACATTGTATATCCATATGATTGAGAAGATAAAGAAAAATAGGGTATGGAAATAAAACCCATATAAACATACTATAAATAATTTCCATTTTTGTAAATAGTAAATATGTCACTTTTTAAATAAAAAAAGCACCTTTACGGTGCTTCGGATCTCAATATCCGCTCGAATATTGTTTGTTTTCTTTCAGTTGCACAATGTCATGTCCGGTTGGATTCTGGAAGGCCCGCAGTCCAAATGTTGGCGCCACCGCGAAGATATGGTCAAAGATATCCGCCTGAACGTTCTCGTATACCCCCCAGTTGATATCATTGCTGAATGCATAGATTTCCAGAGGCAGCCCGCGATCTTCCGGTGCTAATTGGCGCACAATCATCGTCATATCTTTATTGATTTTTGGATGATTCCTCAAATATTGATGGATATACTCCCGGAATACACCGACGTTTGTCAGTTGTCTGCCGTTCACGTTGCTTTCGGTATTCACCTCGTGCTCCATGTTGTATGCTTGAATTTCCCTTAATTTTGCCGTGACATAATCAGTCAGGTAGTGGATTTTCTCAAATTCAGCCACCATCTCTTCCGTACAAAAACGGATACTGCTGATATCAATATAGATACTCCGCTTAATCCTTCTGCCGCCGGACACCTGCATGCCTCTCCAGTTACGGAACGAGTCCGAAATGAGGGCGTAGCTTGGAATCATCGTAATGGTTTTATCAAAATTCATAACCTTTACCGTATTCAAAGTAATGTCGATGACGTCACCGTCCGCATTATACTTTGGCATCTCGATCCAGTCACCGACACGCACCATATCGTTCGACGATAGCTGTACCCCGGCCACGAGACCCAGAATCGAGTCTTTGAATACGAGCATTAATACGGCCGATAACGCCCCAAGTCCACTGAGGATAATGAGCGGGTTCTGTCCGATCAGGCTGGAGATGACGATAATGCCCCCGATAATGAAAAGGACGATCTTGGCTACCTGAATATAACTCTTGATTGGGCGAATCTTCGATACCTCATAGGTACGATAGATATCATCGAATACATTCAGCAGAGCATTCAGAACCGTAATCATGATGACAATCATGTACGTCATAGCTGATTTTTCAATCAAAGCCTGATAGGGCGGGAAAATGTAAGCAGAATAATAGATAATAATGGCCGGTACGAGATGTGACAGCTTCTGAAATAAATTTTTCTGCACCACGATGTGGCCCCACTTGAAACGATTGTTACTCACGATACGATGCACCGTCTTCAGTACCACTCGCTTGGCAATAACATTCGCCAGTACCGAGATTAGCGCGATAAAAATAATCATAATCACATTCGAAAGGTATCCAATGGAGGGTTCACTCATGCCGATTTCTTCTAGTTGATTTCTGATAAAATCCATTGTTTCCTCCTGACATAATCTAGTTTAGCCTATTATTATAAAGTAGTTTGAGAGGGCAAGCAAAGTTTGTGCTCCCGCTCCGTTCTTCCTATGCATTATATATATTTAAAAAAGGACCCTATCATTCAAAGAATGATGGGTCCCACTTGATTATGTCGTCTTTATATCATGCTCACGAGAAATGTCTAACAACTCACTCACCGTCACCAATCGGTACCCTTCCGCGACCAGCTCATCCACCAGCACACGAACTGCCTCCACCGTCTGGGAACGATCCCCGTACCCGTCATGGAATATGAGCACGCTGCCAGGTTTCACCGCAGACCGGGTATGCTCCAGGATGTGTTCAACACCGGGATTGTCCCAATCCTTCGCATCGCCGTTGACCGCACCGATCGTGCGATATCCACGCTCCGCTGCCAGAGACAGTATATCATCGTTTACGCCAAAATACGGCGGTCGGAAGCTGCGGGCAGGTTGCCCCGTAACTTTTTGAACAAGATTTTCTGCGCGTTGCAGTTCCCCCCCGGCTTCCTTTAGCGTCAACTTGGTCAGATCTGGATGCGTGTACGTATGGTTAGCGATCTCATGCCCTTCACGATGCACCTCCGCCGCAATCTCCGGGTGATTCTCCATCTCTTGGCCAATCATGAAAAACGTCGCCTGCCCACCGGCAAGCCGGAATATCTCAAGCACTTGAGGTGTATAGACCGGATGCGGTCCATCATCAAACGTGAACGCCACAACCTTTTCCCGAACAGACTCCTGCTCTACCATCGTGATATTGACCATAAATAATGACCCCTCTCTGCAACTACCTGGCTACATACCCCCTTATTATTCCATGACCACAGGCTCTGGTCTAGTCCAGAGATCACACCTTGCGAAATCCTGAATCAAGCCGATATCCACCAGAAAGAGAGTACAGCGAGCGAGCAGCAAGCCCTTCTACCGCCAAGCCTCCAGTCCAGCCTTCAGCTAACCCTTGATCGCACCTGCGATCATACTCTTCTGCACCTGTTTGTTCAACAGCAGATAGATGACTACCGTTGGCACCGTTGTAATCATCAGTCCCGCACCAATGATGCCCCATTGCGTAATGTACGTTCCCACCATCGACATCATGCCCACCGTCAATGTCTGGTAAGCCGTGTTATTGATAAACGTGACAGCAAACATCAGCTCATTCCAGCAAGATAGAAATGTGAAGATCGCTACAGTTGATATGGCCGGACGCACAAGCGGCAGGATAATGGAGAAAAACGTCCGGTATATGCCGCAGCCGTCGATAACCGCCGACTCCTCCATCTCTCTCGGGATACCTTTGAAAAAACTGCCCAGAATGAACACCGCCATCGGAATGCCAAATGCCACATAGGGAATGATCAGAGACCAGTAGCTGTTGAGCAGGCTCAGATTCTTCAAAATAATAAACAATGGCAGCAGCGCCGCATGAATCGGCACCATCATGCCCAGCAAAATGATTGTCATCGTGAACCCGCTGAGCTTCCAGTTCATTCTTGTGATTGCGTATCCCGTCATGGAGGACAAGATCAGTACCAAGACAATGGAAGCCGCAGTAACCAGCACACTATTCATAAAATAGGTCAGCACATGGCCGTCGGACATTGCTTTGGTGTAGTTGCTCCACAAAAACGCTTTGGGCAACCCGGCCACATCACCGCTGAAAATCTCACTGTTATCCTTCAGGGAAAACAGCGCCAGCCAGATAAGCGGGTAGATCTGCACGATCGCAACGAGGATCAGAAACGCTTGCAGGAACACTTTCCCGATCGGTCCGGAGATGGACCTCGGCTTGAGCTTTTTTTGCAACATAACTTCTACGGTACTCATGCCTTATGCCTCCCTCTACTCCGTTTTAAACAATGAATTAATGAGGATCGTACACACCAGACACTCCACAATGATAAAGACCGAGATCGCACTGCCATATCCGTACCGAAACGTATCAAAAATGGTAGCGTACATCAGTGTGCTCGGCACTTCAGTGGTGTAAAATGGACCGCCTCCCGTCAGCACATAGATCAGGTCAAACACCTTGAACGCACCGATGACGGAAAAAACAAGGCTTACCTTCAGAATCGGCTTCATCAGCGGGATCATAATGGACCACGCCGTGCGAATACGGGAAGCACCATCCATTCGAGCAGCTTCGAGCACATCCTGAGACACGGACTTTGCTCCTGCATACATCAGCAACATGTGATACCCCACGTACTGCCACAAGGTCGGAATAAACGATGCCGCCAGGGCGGTGTCCTTCTGCCCCAGCCAGTCCTGTGCCAGGCTGGATAAGCCAATACTTTGCAGCAGCACGTTCAGCAGGCCATAATCGGCATTGTAGATTTTTGACCACAACTGGGCAATAACCACCGTTGAGATCAACACCGGGATGAAATACACGGTCCGGTAGAAGCCTTCCCCCTTGACGTTGGACGCCAGAATCAGTGCGAGAACCAGCGAGATCGGCAGTTGAATGAACACCGAAGCTCCCGCGAATAACAGGGAGTTCTTGATCGAATTCAGCACACGGGTATCTTTAAACATCTCTACATAGTTGTCCAAGCCGATAAATGTACCCCTGCCCACGCCGTTCCAGTCCAGCAGACTGTAATAACTGGAGACAAAGATCGGAATAAGCACAATGCCGCAGAACAGAAGCAGGGTGGGCAGTACAAAGACAGCTATCGTGCCTTTATTGGAAAATACAGAGTTCATTGTTGTTCTCCTCTCAAAGGCGTGACCGGGATATGCCGGACCACGCCTTGTTTGGGTTCATCTTCAGTGTTAGAAGCGGTAGCATTGCAAGCTCACAAGGTCTATGCGCAAGATATTCATAGGCAATTTGCAAAGCCTTGTAGTGTAAAGACCTAGGGCCTGTAAGCATTTAAGCTTGCACGCACGTAAACCTTCCTACCTGTTTTCTATAGACTTAGCTCTGTTGGTTTGAGCTGTGCCATCTGTTTGCAGAACTCCTCCGGTGTTATATCGCCGGCAAGCAGCTGGGCAATCAGGTTTTTGTGCGCTTCGGCAGACTCCGCTGGCAGAATGTTATCCCACCACGCGATGAATGAGGTCGCCGTTTTCATAATATCCGCCGCAGACAGATCAAGGGAGGACAGGCTGGTTGTGTCGAGTGCATCGGTTTTCCAGCTTGGCAGACCCGCTCCAGCCAGGAAACCTTGCGTACCAAGCTGCTCACTCAGATACATGAGGAATTCCACGGCTTCCTTCGGATGTTTGGTATTCTGGTTGATGTAGAAACCATCGACGGCTCCGCCGAAGATTTCGGTATTTGTGCCTTTGCCATCTTCAAATACCGGGAACGGAATCACTTTCACTTTGCCTTTGACTGCGGAGGACGGGTCCTCAATTCCTGCATTCACCCAGTTGGCCTGGAACATCATCGCCCCGTTGCCTGCATTAAATGCCCCGAGCATCTCGTCATAGCTCATGCTGAACATGCTGCTGTTGAACGCTCCTGCTTGTGCAAGCTGCTGCATTTTGGTCGCGGCGGCAACAAAGTCGGGCGAATTCCACTTTGACGGATCTTTAAAAGCTTCCATCACCGCAGTATTGCCTGCCTGACGCATCGCAATAATGTCGTACCAGTACATGCCCGGCCAGCGATCCTTTTCCCCAATCACAGCCGGGGTGATTCCTGCCGCTTTCAGCTTGGTGACTGCATCCAACAGTTCGTTATATGTGGTCGGAATCTTGGCACCTGCCTGCTCGAACAATTCCGTATTCACGTAAAGGTTGGCGATATGGGTATACACGGGCAATGTGTAGATTTTGCCGTCCATATTGATGGCCTCCGCCATACCCGGCCCCATTCGTTCTTTGATATCGTCCGTCAGGTAACTTGAGATTTCCAGCACATTGCCGGATTTGATGTACGGCTGCATGAAGCTGCCGCCACCCATGCCATAGAACAGGTCTGGCGCTTCACCAGCTGCAATCGATGTTTTGACTTTGGTTTTGTACTGTTCTCCTGTCGTGCCCGTACGTTCAACCTGAATGTCCGGATGCTCGCTGTTCCATTTCTCAACAATCTCGGGCAGTAACTTGGCCGAAGGATCGGTATTGCCGACCGATTGATCCCACAGCGTCAGCTTGATCTTGCCGTTACTTTCCCCCTGTGCTCCGCCGGACGAACCGGATGAACATGCCACCAGACTGCTTACAATGCCCAGAGTCAGAATTAGACTTGCTGATTTTTTTAATAGCGCTTTCATCTCTATGGACCTCCCTATGCGTTTTAGTTGGTTCTAGCCCATATTTTAGGCAAACTGTGCGTTGTTCTCCATTTAGAAAACAGGCATCGATTTGTAATATTCGAACATATGTGGAACTGGAAGTGGAAGTGCGTTTACGCTCAAACCATCTCTGCACTCCCCCACACACCGCATTTTTGAATTCTCGTTTTTCAGGTTTTTACATTCCGATACTCATTCATGGATCGGCCGATATGTTTTTTGAACAAGACGCTGAAATAGTGTGGGTCCGGGATGCCTACCTGCTCCCCAATCTCATATCCTTTCATATCCGTCTGTTTCAGCAGCATTTCAGCCTTCTTCATGCGGAGTTGAGTCAGATATTCCACAAATGTCTGCCCGGTTTCTTTTTTCATCAGCCGCCCCAGATGGCCTGAACTTACGTAAAAAGCAGCCGCGGTGCTGGAAAGCCCCACTTCCGCATTGCCCATGTTCTCTTCAAGATAAGCGATCACCCGGTCGATCAGATTGCCTTCCTTGGCCTGTCGCTTGGCTTGTATGACATCCGATACGGTGCGGACATGCTGCTCCAGCATACTTTTTAGTTCGGGCAGATGATCTGCTGTAAAAATGGCCGCAACGGCCTCTTTGTTCAATGCGTGCTCTCCCTCAATCTGCTGCTCTATGGCAGCACGCTGGCACTCCGTAACCACATCCATGGCTGCCATCCGAAACTGTGAAACGTCCGAAAACGGCACAGACAGCATACGCTCCAGCAACAATACGGCTTCTTCCCCCGCACCAACACTGACGTAAAATTGCAGTTGTTGGAGCAGCTGAGCATCCGAGTGGTAGGGCTTTTTCCCGCCTTCGATGACCAGATCCTCGAAGCAAATGACCTGATTTTTTCCCACAAATGCCTGATAATCGAGTGCACGACACGCCTCCCGGTATCCCACACAGG
This sequence comes from Paenibacillus sp. CF095, assembly GCF_900101225.1. Lineage (NCBI taxonomy): Bacteria > Bacillati > Bacillota > Bacilli > Caryophanales > Paenibacillaceae > Paenibacillus > Paenibacillus sp. CF095. Next base: position 61,004 of record NZ_FMZN01000007.1, on the reverse strand, counting down.
CCCTTCCCCATGCTGATTGCCATTGCCCAATCCCTACTGTCACATCAACTTCACACCCTTCGAGCTTAAGCGTATGTTGAAGTTCTTCCTGAAGCTGCTGTACCTGATTGGCAAATTCCGTATCCGCACCAAGCGAGAGTACAACTATCCGGTTATGCGGGTCCATGACGATAATGGTTTGCGAATCCTGGGGATAAAATGCCTGCACCTGCTTCATGCCTACCATTCGCAGCAGAATATGTATTTCCTCAGCGGGTTGTCGATGGGCTTCTGTCTGATGCTGGCTTAATTGGGGCTGACCGTGTTGATGTTGTTGTTGCTGAGGCCCTCGTTGTACTTGGTATGTTTGGTTTGTTTGGTGATATGGTTCGGATAGATGTGAATATACCTCTGGTGCAGCTATCTTCGCTTGCGGTACAGCAACCTCCACCTCCATGACTGCAATACGCAACCCTGGTTTACCTGAAGAGATGGGAATGCCAAAGAATCGCGCCTTCTCTTGTAGTTCATCCTCAGGTATCACATCACTTAACCATTGATTCACAAATCGCTCCCTGAGATACGGCAAGCTCTGCTTCATTTCCTCCCGCAGCTTCATCAGCTCATACTCGCGCCCGATCTCCTGCTCGATTGCCGCTCGCAGCTTCGCCGTAACCTGTAATAACTCAGAAGCACGAATGGGTTTCAAAATAAAATCGGAGATGCCCAGCTTCACACTCTGACGAGCATATTCAAATTCATCATGTCCCGTCACAACCACGATTTTTATGTTTGGGTAACGCCCCATGAGAATGCCGCTCAGTTCAATGCCGTCCATCTTTGGCATGTATATGTCTGTGAATACGATGTCTGGACGCAACAGCTCAACCTGGTTCAAAGCCTCTTCAGCATCGGAGGCCTCGCCAATGATGGTCATGCCATGCTGCTCCCAATCGATACGCATGCGCAGCAGATTTCGGATGAGGTACTCATCATCCACAATCAATACCTTTAATGGTTCCACAGTTAATTCCATGACTCATCGGCTCCCTTCGGGATCGTTATGATAATGGTGGTTCCTTTTCCAACCTCGCTCTGCAGCTTGAGTCCATCTTCTCTGTCATAAAAAATGCGAAGCCGCTCCATCGTTCCCCATAAGCCAAAGCTTGGATTGTGTTTAGAGTTATGGGTAGGATTAGAAGTATTAGAAGAGTTAGAAGAGTTAGAACGGTTAGACCTGTTCACTTCTGTACGTTGAATCTGCTGCACTTCTTCCCCGGACATGCCGACTCCGTCGTCAGTGATCGTTAGAAGTACCCCCTCCATGGATCGATGAGCTTGAATACGTATCATACCTGGGCTGCCTTTAGGGCGTATGCCATGATACAGCGAATTTTCTACCAACGGCTGGAGCACGAGCTTGGGAATCATTACTCGCTCACAGTCTGAATCGATATCGTACTGCACCTCAAATACACCGGGGTATCGCACCTGCTGGATCGTCAGGTAATTGCGTACAATCTCAACCTCCTCGTGCAGCGTGATCAGTTCACGGCCTTTGCTGACACTCAGCCGATAGTAACTTCCAAGCGCTTCTAACAGCTCACATACCTTATCGTTCATACCCGACATCGCCAGGGAGTTAATGGAATCAAGGGTGTTGTATAGAAAATGCGGCTTGATCTGCGCCTGAAGTGTATTCAGCTCTGCTCGGCGGATCGTCTGCTGCTCCTGAATGATGCGTTTTAGCATCTGGTCAATCTGCTCAATCATCTGGTTGTATCCTCCATATAGCTGTGCGAACTCATAGCTGTTTAGCTCAACTGTCACTTTGCGGAAGTTGCCGCTTGGCGCTTTCTGCATGGAACGAAGCAACTTGTGAATCGGCTTAATGACGCTGCGCGAGATGATGAACGAACTGATGAAAAAGACAGTCCCGTTCACTGCGAGTAATATTAGTGCAAGCAGCACCATGGATTTATTACGGGTATCTGTAGCCTGGTATGGGCTCATGCTGATGAATTTCCACTGATCATCACCAGCCGAACGATAGGTCACCGCATATTCCTGACCACGTGAATGTAAAGTGATGAAGCCGGAGGGCTGCTCTTGAAATGTTTGTTTTAACTTGGCCTGGTTGGCCTCTAACATCTCGTGCATCCCATCCTGTCCAGAAGCCGCTGACATGGATGCGTCGGATACAGCAGGCACGGCCTTCTTTCCATCGGTTGCGTTGGTTGCGATCACCCGCTGATGCTCATCCAGAATGGCGACCTGAAATGAATCCGGTGCAGATAGGTTAGCATAGGCTTGAGCAATGGATTTTCCCTTAATGTTCATGACCAAAAACCCAAGCGGAGACGTATCATCCAGATCCCGAATGAGGCGAATAAACGAAACCACGTCTTGCCCATCATTCTCCCCCGTCGTCGAGACCCCACTGTCGTTGTTGCCACCATTCAGCCTGAGCAGATATCGTCCGTTGTGCTTCAAGGCCTCTTCATACCACAGCGCTTCCTTCACATTTGCTTCCATAAACGTAGGCCATTCCTGTGTGCCAACCGAGAATCGGTGCCCCGAATTATCGTAAATATAGACTGAATCGATAATTGGAACCGCTTGCATAAGATTGGTCAAATAAGCGCTGACCTTGGACTGTGTCTGTAAATTGGAGTACACATTGCCCTGCCGCAACAGGTTCTGCAAGTTGGGATCGGAGAAAATCATTTTCGAATAATTGTTCACGTTCTCGATCATCAGATTAACGTTGGTCTCAATGGATGTAATTGTCTGTAGTGATGCTTCATTGATCTTTCGCTGCGCGTCATTTTCCGAGATTCGATTCAGCACCAACGCACTGAACGCCACCGTTAGCAGAATAATGACAAAGTAGGCAAACGGGATTTTAAAAGCCAGTGTCTTGGGTTTGCGTTGAATGAACGCTTTGAAACGGGGAGTCCAACCCTTCTTCATTGCACTGGTGTTCGCTTTTGTATTTGCGTTTACTTCTTCTGCATCGGTCTCAATATCTGATTGGGCTGTTGCTTTCACTTCTATTTTTCATCTCCTTCTTTTACTGCTCCTGCATCTGTTGTTGCATCGTTTGCTCTTTGATTCAATGTAACCTCCTTTGGTTCCGATGTGTGATGGGTTTATCGGTTGTGATCGGATGACCTGTTGTGATATCCAACACTCTCTCGGATTTTATACAATTGTATATTATAGGACGGTGTAAGGAGCAGGCTCAACTCTTTTTATCGCTTACGGATGGCTTGACTAAGTGAAGTAGAATGAGGCTTTGGGAAGACGATTGCTGTGAATGCTGTGAGTGGAGGCCCCCGTAATTGGAGCCGCAAGGAGTACTGCTTTATAAAATGTTGGAGGTACAGATAAAAAGTTGTAGTTTGTTCCGGATGGAGAGTGAAGCGGGACACGCGGAGAATCTTGATACACAAAAGACGATGATAAACATCTAGCTTGAGATGCGCATACTTTTGAGCAAAATTGATATGTATACGAGCATAATTCTTGCAACTGACAGTGTGTTGATCGAGTGGTTAAGGTTGGGAAAATCCAATTATCGTTTTCTCGTATGATGAATTGAAGTGGGGAAAATGTCGGGGCATCCTGCCCTCGGGCAGGACAAGCACAGAGTTAGTTATGGTAGGATACAGCGAATCGTGATCAAAGCGAGAATTCGGTAACGCCTTTTTTGGAGGTATATTTCAGCGTGTAGCTTCCTTCTGTGCCATATGGCATCGTAGCGATTTGGATGCGGGTGTAATCCAATCGACTCTCTCTCAGCACTTTTTTAACTAGCGCTATGCTCCGATCCTCGTCCGTTACCACACAGAAAATGTTCATTACATATTCCTTTCGATCAGCCACACGGCCACCCATATCACATCCATCCACCTCTCCCAACTCAGCTTGGGTCAGAACGATTTCCAGATATTCCATCACCTTTTCCTTCAACCAATGATCTCGTTTGCTGCCCTGCGCGCTCTTCAGTGGATATTGCACCACAAGCCAGTATTTTTCACTCATTTAGCTTCACCAACCAATCTTTATATGATAGGGCATTACGTTATGTGCGGACACTTAGACGATAAGAGTTCATATCTCAGCCTTACACTCCTCCAGTTCAAAATGGGCTAGATCATTGACCTTACTGCTTTTTGGAATTGTACTGCCCTTCCATTTGCAGGATGAGGAACATGGTGATGTTTAATGAGATGGGAGCTTAACGTGTCTGCTGACTTTCTGCCAATAGCCACGATCTGAGCATCAGGATTCAGTTGCATAAGCTGTCTGGCAAATGGCAAACCATCCTCCAACTCTGCCAAAGTCGGTGTTCGATTCGTCATCCTGTTTTCAGAAGAGTGATAAGGATGAAAGGGATAGATGTTCCAAAATATAAAGTCCGTTGGTTTCCACCTTGAACTGGATAACACTTCACCCCATATAATAGATGCTGTCGGCTCTGCGAATCCATATAGTGCCTGAGTCTGGTTAGGTTTGGCGATATTGGGCAGGCTTGTTCGAACACCCGGCTCACCTGCAAAAATCATCTGGTGATTCACCAGCGAGTGATTACCGGTAACCATTCGCTCGGACGTCAAAGGTACGCCGGAGAACCTCGCCCCTTGATATCCCACGGCTTCAGCAATAAAAATGTACCGAGCCTTGGACATTCTTGGTTCCAAATACCTGACCAAATGTTCCGAGCGAATCTTCACCGCTTCGGGGCCGATATCATAGCCCGTCACATAATCTCTCCAAGGATTAATCACATTTACTGGCGACACATATGCTTGTATCCCTGCAACAAACTCGCGGATCTCTTGCTGCGTTTGGCTCATGCTTTTTTGCCTCCTTTGGGAGATTCCAGAGTACATCAGGCTTGCATCAGCTTATTTTACAAAGATTATAGCATAAACAGAAAAACCACCAACCAGAACGCTGGTTGATGGTTTTCGCTCTAATGGAAGCGAGGGGATCGAACAATCGTCCAAAGATAACAGCACATAAGCTTCTACGGGTATAGTCACAGTTTTGATGTCAGCCAAGTATCAGTAACCCACAAGAACAGGATTAGCCCACGCAGGTATGGACTCAACACAATAGATCAAATTACTCTGGATGATTTCCGCAACAATTAAAGGCTCGTATGTATTATCAATGATGATAACCCGATCTGCGATGGCTAGAGCCGGTTTAAGGTTCTTCAATGACTCACCATATCGATAACGAATGTCTGCTTCTGAAATCCAATGTCCACCTTGTTCAACACGAGAAGCTACACGATCTATATGCATTTGAACATCCTCAAGACCGATATAATAAACGACAATTTCATAATTGTTTTCTTTTGCTATTTCCATATGTTTTAAAACAAATGATCCGGACAATGTCGTTTCAATAGCGAAGTTTACACCACTTTTAATGAGTGATCGGATTCTTTTTACAGCTTCCCTGCCAGCAGACAGGTCAGCACTGCGTGGATTCTCTGGCTTCAACTCTCTTGCAATTTGATCTGGATCAACAAGTTCACCAAGCCACTCTCTCATTTGCATGCGAGTGTACTTTTCCCTGCTCCATTTGTACCCGCAAACACAGTCATGACTGGTCTGATTTCACTCATGATATTTAAACTCCTGCCGTTTTCCAGTAGCATCAAATGTAATTTCGAATTTATTACCGGCAGCATCCTCACGAACGCGTTTGTTGTTCTTTATATAATAAATAGAGGCACCTGATTCTTTAGCTTGTTTCCGTGCATGTTGATTTGCTTTTTTTAAAATTTCTTGGAGCTGTTCTCGATTTTCAACCATCTTGAGTCCCCCAATCTAAATTTATGTTTTATTATATCATAAACAGAAAAACCACCAACCAGAACACTGGTTAGTGGTGGATAGAAGCTGTAGCAAACTATTGCGGTATAACTTCCTCCCACTGACCATTGGTGGTTTCTTTGTAGATATGAAGGTTTCCATCATATTTTCCCTCAATAAAGTTAGAACCCGCTTCTTTCAAGTACGGATCCAAAATAACTACTCCTTTACTCAGTTAGCATCAACAATATGATATTTAATGTTAAACATTATAAATTAGTTTTTCATATGAAAGACCCTGAGATTAAATTCTCACTGCGTGGATCAGCTGTCGTTGTATCACCCCGTTGCGATTTACCGTTGATACTTACACTTGTCTGTCTCACTATCCAGGTCAATAGATTTCCAATAGAAATACCCCTTTCAGTTCTGAATCTAAAAGGGGTGGGACTAACCATCATCTAATACTCTAATATGGAAGATTTTAAGCCATGAAGCTTAAAATATCGTCTTCTTGTTTCGTATCAACAGCGATTTTATTACGCTGCATTTTTTTGCAAGATGTACATTCATGTACAATTTGATATCCTTTTTTACTAGAATATTCGAGTTGAATGGGCTTCATTAATCCTTTACAACTACTTAAACGATCGCCTGGTCTATTGTCTAGGTGCTTAGAAAATAAGCAAATTGGACAATGATTTCTAAAGCTTCCGTTTGTTAATGGTTCAACATATGCATGACAGTTTTCACAACGGAAACTTGTATTTTCAGTTTTTCTACTCAACGTATCTTCCTCCAAGATGAATTATTTCATCTGAAGAAAGGGTTCCGTTTAGTTTTCCTATCACAAGATAGTTTCAGGCTTTTAAAGGGAAGTGACAAATTCACCGTCTTGTTTTGCAAAACGATTACTTCTAGTTCCTACTTCACAAAAGCATCTTTCATCTTTTGATCCGGACCACGATTGATTTTCAAGTTTTGTATCAACCACTGTAAGACGGACTTACTCCACCTTCCACTAGTAAGTGTTCACCTCTAATCACTGACAAAGGCATTCGTCCCCTAAAAGAACACGTTGGCTTTTATCCAGTAAGTGCATATAATTAGACTCCATTTCTTTGAGATAATAGTTAGTCCCATATTTAATTATAACAAAATATATTCTTAGTGAATATTTAAACAGACTATAAGCCATCACATCAACCGCACCATTCTTGTCCAAATCCACGACCGTTTCAACATTAATTAGCCTACTTTATCTCCTACAATCACAGCGGTATCCTTAACAGGATACTATGAAACTTAATAAATCGTTTTTTTCTGCTAGCTAGGTGAATCAAATCTCCTCTTTGCCTGAGGTGAACAGAAGAAAATAATAAGCTGAACTGCTTAGAAGCCAGTTGCGGGGGGCCACCTATGGTGACATCAAAACCTGCTACTTACAGAGTACCGCCATGTACATCATCAGAGATATATCGCAATCGACGTCAGAGAATCCCGAAGCCCTAGAGCCAAAGCGGTTTACCCTACCACCACGAATCCAAACATGCAAAAACAGCCACCAAATGGTGGCTGTCACTGATACTACTAATGGAGTCGAAGGGAGTCGAACCCCTGTCCGAAGATAACGGCACATAAGCTTCTACGGGTGTAGTCACAGTTTTGATGTCACCCGAGTATCGCCCTGTAATACAATTAATACTCCTCAAAGTCTTGTTCGTCAAATACCACATCCTCATTAATTCCGCGAATACTGTACTTCACCTCTTCACATAACAAAACATCTGATTCTTCACTTGTATATTTACAAACATTAGCATCAAACAATACAAGGTTATATCCATTAGATACAGAACTTTTAAAGCTAATGCCATCAAACAGCAAATGAAAATGCATTATCTGAGGTAGGGACTAAGGATAATGTATTTACTCCTTATGCAATCCAAAATAAAAACTTCGAATTGGATTTATTAAAAAACACTACTGCTGACCCTAATGGTGATTGGACAATACAGATAGGATATCCACATATTAATCTGTATGTTAAAAATACAGGATCACAATCTTTTAGAGTGGTTCCTTTGATTGTGTAAGAAGAACTTGTCCTTTGGGTAATCCTAATCCACCATAAATAGTTACTGTATAGGCACCTGAAGGAACGAGCGGCATATGATCATTATTTATCAATTCTGCTGTTGCTCCTGCTGTAACGTTCTCATCAAAAATAACTGTATTCTTAATGTTGTGCTTTACCTCTACTCTAAAAGAGTGTACTCCTGTATTTTTTACATTAAGTTTAATGTGTGGATACCCTATTGAAACAAAATAATCTTTCACAGGGTCTACTTGATCACCCATCAAATCCCAAGTTAGTGTTTGTGTTTCCTTAGATGTATTAGGACTGATTTCAGTAATTTCATTTTCCTCTTCAAATTTTAAATCCATATTACTTTTCCAAGCAATAGATACTCCAATAATAAGTGATATAAACAATATAATGGCGCCAGTAATGACTAAAACTTTTTTTTCACTTATTTAACATTCCTTTCAATAAAATTAACTTCTTATAGAATCCCATCAGAATTAACCCGATTGATATGACTTTATCATCCATCTCTTTGCGTAGGTATGTACTATAAATTTATTTAAAAAAACCAATTTAAATTTCTGTTTATTATATCATAAACTAAAAAACCACCAACCAGAACACTGGTTGATGGCTTTTGACTCTAATGGAGGCGAGGGGAGTCGAACCCCTGTCCGAAGATAACGGCACATAAGCTTCTACGGGTGTAGTCACAGTTTTGATGTCACCCGAGTATCGCCCCGTAACCGGCTATACGTTGGGTCAGCCTGATTGTCTTCTTCAGCACACCCCAGGCGGAGATGTGACAGCGTATCCCACTACTAGTTAGCCCCTATCCCTGTCACATGGGCGATGCAGGGTAGAAGCACGCACACAGTTTCTTAGGCTGCGAAAGCGTAGTTTGTTTGTTGTTTGCCGTTTAATAGGCTTTAGCGTTGATAAAGCGGACGCGTCCCCACTACCCGCTACCCATGCTCGAACTATCCCCGTCGAATCCATAAACGCCCCCTCAATGAAGAAGGGCTCCAGGATTAATCCGTGAATACGGAGCAAAGGTGCTGCACATCTTTTTCCTCCAAGGTAAAAAGATGCTTCTTTCAAACTCGGCATTCCTGTCTGCTACATGAGTAATCATAACACAGGACACATCACCGAAATAGTACAGATTGCTGGAAGACATTCCAGCAGGCTGAGCATGTGTACAAGGTTATCCAATACAACAGGCTCAATCGTCTACATATTATACCGCGTCACCAATCGGAAGTAAAGTTTACCCAGATCGGATTACGAACAACTGCACCTAAGTATTTTACCCACGACCCTGACAAACTACGCAACATACTGACGTATTATATTCCAGCACCGCATAAAGCTCATACTCCCGGTGTCTTGCATCTAGCCATATCAATAAAAACCAGCCCACTGCACACTTCGGCAACTCACATCAAATCACCTTCCCCAATACAAATAAAAAAGCCTCAGTCTTGCCCATTGCAGGACAAGCCCTGAGACTCCTTAACTCATATATGACTCTTCATGACTCCATCGCAAAAACCAACCTATACACCTAAAGTAAAGCTTTTCACGCACAGCGCTCCACTTAACGCGCAACCTTCTGCTTCTCGCGCAGTACCCGTTGGATATCACGTTGAGCATCGCGCTTCGCGGCAGTTTCACGTTTGTCGTATTGCTTCTTACCTTTACCCAGTCCAAGCAAAAGTTTTGCATAACCATTGCGGATATAGATTTTCAGCGGCACAATGCTGTACCCATCCTGTTTCGACAGCCCGAGCAGCTTGTGAATCTGCACTTTATGCATCAACAACTTGCGCGTACGTGTCGGATCGAGCGGATTATTTCGGTTCCCTTGTTCAAAAGGACTAATATGCATATTGTGAATATGAATCTCACCGTTTCGAATGGTGGCAAATGCATCACCAATATTCGCACGGCCGTTACGAAGAGATTTGATCTCCGTTCCGGTAAGCACCATGCCCGCTTCATACGTATCTTCAATGAAGTAGTCATGGGAAGCCTTTTTATTCTGTGCGAGCACTTTACTCTGTCCATCATTCTTGCCCATGTCCTCACTCCTTCTCCGTAAAATAAGCCGGTACCATGCTCTATAGCAGCGCACCCAATGTTGCACCAAGGTACCACGTGCCAGACCTTAATTGTAGCAAGTACGGCTGTTAAAATCAAGAAAGAGGCGACCTCTGCCGCCCCTCCTCATTACACTACTTTCAGACTGTGCGAAACAACACACCGCTGAAGTGACTATTTTCTCCAACGCTAAACCGGAGGAACGAATTGTAATTCATCTCTCCAAGTTACGTTAACTTTATTTTTTCTTTTTCCGTACAAAAGCTGCCGTGCCGTTACCAGCTGCACCTTTGCTCTTCTTCCGCTTGCGTCGTGGTGCTCCGCCTTCCTGAGCTCCACCAGGAGTTGCATTCTCTCCAATAAATACGCCGCTTGGCGAAGTGTTTTTGCGTCCACTTCCGCCTTTGCCACCTTTACCGCCGCCCTTGCCGGACTTAAAGCTTCCTTCACCGCGACCGCTGCCGCTGTTCAGGCCACTTCCTTGTCCACCGGTTGAACTAGTATCCGATCCACCCGATGTAGAGCTATATCCGCCTTTACCTGAGCCAAAACCAAAGCTCACCGCGCCTTTGCCCCGGCCAGTTGATCCTCCAGCATCACCGGCACGACGCTCACCTTTTGGTTTGCCGCCGCCTTTACCTGCGTAGCCACCGGAGGAACCTGTGCCCGCACCTGCACTCGCTGCTCCACCGCGACCTCCACGTCCAGCTTTGCTGCTCTCTTCCGCTGATCTGCCACCACGGTTGCCTCCTGCAGCAGATGAGCCGCCTTTGCCGCCACGTGAACCGCTGAATCCACCTGGTCCACCTTTGGCACCGCCTCGTCCGCCGCCGCTACCAGGACGCCCACCTTTACCGCCACGTCCGCCACCGAAGCCGCCAGGACGTTCAGCGCGAGGTTTCATATCCACCATTTCAAAATCAATCGTATACTCTTCCATGCTTACACGTGCCACACGGATCTTCACTTCATCACCGATGCGGAAGACTTTTGAGGTACGTTCACCAATCAGGGCCATATGCTGATCGTCAAAATGGTAGTAGTCGTCCGTGAGCGCGCTCAAGCGAATCAGGCCTTCAACGGTGTTCTCCAGTTCAATGAACATACCAAAGCTGGTCACACTGCTGATCATGCCTTCGAACTCTTCGCCTACTTTGTCGAGCATGTACTCGGCTTTTTTCATTTTCTCCGTATCCCGCTCAGCTTCTACCGCCACACGTTCACGTTCCGAAGACTGCTGCGCAATATCGGACATACGTGCTGCCAAATACTCCTGACGATTCTCCGGCAAAGCACCATTATTTTCAATGACTTCGCGAATCACCCGGTGAATGACGAGGTCGGGATAACGACGAATTGGAGACGTAAAGTGACTATAGAATTCCGCCGCGAGGCCAAAGTGACCTGACATTTCAGAATCATACTTCGCCTGTTTCATGGAACGGAGCATCATCGTACTAATAACGGTTTGTTCTTTTGTTTCTTTGATATCCTCAAGCAACGATTGAAGCGCCCGTGGATGAATCGCATTGCCACGTCCTTTGACCTGGTGTCCAAAATTCGCCGCAAAGGCGAGGAAATTTTGCAGTTTTTCCTGATCGGGATCTTCGTGCACACGATAAATGAACGGAACCTTCAACCAGTGGAAATGCTCTGCCACGGTTTCATTCGCTGCCAACATGAATTCCTCAATGATTTGCTCGGCAATCGAACGCTCCCGTTTTACGATATCTATTGGTTTGCATTCTGCATCCACAATGATTTTGGATTCTTCAAAATCAAAGTCAACCGCACCACGGCGCATACGCATAGCACGCAGCTTCAAGGCGATTTCTTTCATCAGATGGAAATCATCTACCAGATCCTTATAACGCTCGAGCAATTCCGGCTCTTCACCTTCAAGGATTTTACGGACGTTGGAGTAAGTCATCCGCTCTTTGGTTTTGATCACACTCGTGAAAATGTCATGTTTCACAACCTTCATCTGGTCGTTAAATTCCATCTCACAAGACAGGGTCAGGCGGTCTACCTGTGGGTTCAAACTACAGATCCCGTTGGACAGACGCTGTGGCAACATCGGAATAACCCTATCCACCAGATACACACTGCATCCGCGGTTGTAAGCTTCCTGATCAAGCTTGGAATTCTCCTGTACATAATAGCCAACGTCGGCAATATGAACACCCAGGCGATAGTTACCGTTAGGCAGTTTCTCTACGTTAACAGCATCATCCAGATCCTTGGCATCTTCGCCATCAATTGTGACAATGTTAAGTCCGCGCAGATCACGGCGACCCTGTTGTACAATCTCTTCATCCGTGATGGATTCAGGTGCTTTTTCCGCCTCTTCTACCACTTCATCGGGGAAAGCTTCAGGCAACTGATGCTTGCGAATGACGGACAAAATATCAATACCCGGCTCATCCTTATGACCGAGAATCTCGATCACTTCACCCTCAGCCGCCGCACGGCCCTCCGGATAGCTGACGATTTTTGCCACGACCTTCTGTCCATCAACCGCCCCAGCAAAATTGGTACGCGGGATGAAAATATCGCGATTAATCCGTTTGTCATCCGGAATGACAAATCCGTACACCTCATGGCTTTGGAACACACCAACGACTTGTGTCACAGCACGAGTAACAATACGAACGATCTCACCCTCCAGGCGACCGCCAGAAGGTCCTTGAGATGTGACTTTAACCAGTACCGTGTCACCATTCATCGCACTCTTCATGTCATTGGCGTGAATGTACACATCCGGGTGCTCCCGATCCTCAGGGATAAGGAAAGCGAAACCTTTGGCGTGAGCCTGTAAACGTCCACGTACCAAATCCATTCGCTCTGGCATGCCATAACGATTGTTACGGGTCAGCAAAACTTTACCGGATTCCTCCAGCGTATTAAGCATAATCAAAAAGGCTTTGAAATCAGCTGCATCTTCAATAGCGAAGTGCTGTTCCAACTCCTGATAAGTCATAGGTTTATAAGCGGTTTCCCGCATGAAGTCGAGCAGTTGTTGTTCTGTTATCATTAGTATATTCACCTCGGGAAACATAAAAGTGTAAGCAAGTCTCATCTCTTTATGTATCGGAATTATTACCATTTTCATGCAATGCAATTTCACTGTTGTAAAGAGCGTAGTAGTGCAACCATACTATCTCATACCCTAGTATACACGAATTCAATCCAGCCCATCCGTACCTCGCAAAAAAACCACAGTTGCCGGGCGCTCCTCTAAAATCACGCTTTCACGGATCTCTACAGACATTTTATGCGATACACGTGCTGTACGCATCTGGCAAAGGACTACATCCGAAAATTTTCTGTACACATGACATTCATTATAGGGAGTGAGTTCGCGTAACGAATAAGCGAGGGACATACCATACATGATAGGGGTGTGTTGCATGTTAAGGAAGGAAAACCGACCAGAAGTGAGAAGAAGACCGAAAATCATGGAGTCTATAGATTAGATTGTTGGAAAAGTTTGGACGCGTAAGAATTTATTAAAAAACCCCCGTTTCTACACGAAACGAAGGTTTATCAATTAAGCCATTAGCTTAGAGCTATTCATTGAACAGCAGTTCCAATTCTTACTTGGAAACCACCGTAACAATAATAGACAAAATCATAAATCCTGCACCCAGTACCACCGTTGCACGTTGCAGGAAGAGATCCAATCCGCGCGCTTTCGTTTTACCGAAAAGATGTTCCGCACCACCGGAGATGGCACCCGCCAAACCAGCGCTTTTCCCGTGCTGCAGCAATACTACAGTGATTAGACCGATCGAGAAAACAACGAGCAGCAATTTCAAAGCAATATCCATTCTTTCCACCTCCTACCCATGTGGGCATACATCTCACCATAAAAACAGTTACTTTAATTGTAACATAGCTATGGTTGTACTACAAGTAGTACAGTTTATACAATGCCCTAAATTTCACCATCTGCGTGATCATTACGTATCCCATTACTTCGTTGCAATAAAAAAGACAAGCCGGTTACCCGGCTTGCCTGTAAAAGCTGGATATCCAGCTTATTTTTTAAGGTTGTAGAATCCTTTAAGACCATTGTATTGAGCCAATTCACCCAGTTGATCCTCAATGCGGAGCAATTGGTTGTACTTCGCGATACGGTCTGTACGGGAAGGAGCACCCGTTTTGATTTGGCCAGCGTTTGTTGCAACAGCGATATCAGCGATTGTGCTGTCTTCGGACTCACCGGAACGGTGAGAGATTACAGCTGTGTATCCTGCACGTTTAGCCATTTCGATTGCATCGAATGTTTCAGTCAATGTACCGATTTGGTTAACTTTGATCAGGATGGAGTTACCGATACCTTCTTCGATACCTCTGCCCAGACGCTCAGTGTTTGTTACGAACAGGTCATCACCAACGAGTTGAACTTTGTCTCCCAATTTCTCAGTGAGCAATTTCCAACCATCCCAGTCATCTTCGGACATACCGTCTTCGATTGTGATGATTGGGTATTTCTCAACCCATGAAGCCAGAAGGTCAACATACTCAGCGGAAGTGTAAGATTTACCTTCGCCAGCAAGTGTGTACTTACCATCTTTGTAGAACTCAGTGGAAGCAACGTCCATACCCAAGAATACGTCAACACCTGGTTTGTAACCAGCTTTTTCAATAGCTTCGATGATTGTAGTGATTGCTTCTTCGTTCGAACCAAGGTTCGGTGCGAAACCACCTTCGTCACCTACAGCTGTGTTCAAGCCTTTTGAGCTCAATACGGATTTCAAGTTGTGGAAGATCTCTGCACCTACGCGAAGAGCTTCTTTGAAGCTTGGTGCTCCAACTGGAAGAACCATGAACTCTTGAACGTCGATGTTGTTGTCAGCATGCTCACCACCGTTGATGATGTTCATCATTGGAACTGGCAGTGCTTTAGCGTTGAATCCGCCCAGGTAAACGTACAATGGCAGGTCCAGAGCGTCAGCAGCTGCGCGAGCTACTGCCATGGATACAGCCAGGATTGCGTTAGCACCCAGTTTACCTTTGTTTGGCGTACCATCCAAAGTGATCATCAATTTGTCGATACCCAGTTGATCCAATGCATCCATACCGATAACTTCTGGAGCGATTGTTTCGTTTACGTTTTTAACAGCTTGCAGAACGCCTTTACCGAGGTAACGGGATTTGTCACCATCGCGAAGCTCAACTGCTTCGTGGGCACCAGTGGATGCACCAGATGGAACGATTGCGCGTCCGATTGCGCCGGACTCCAGGTATACTTCAACTTCTACTGTAGGGTTACCGCGGGAGTCGAGGACTTCGCGAGCGTACACGTCAGAAATAATAGTCATTTGTGATAATCTCCTTTAAATTTAAATTTATTATAAATTAGGACCACTTGTGTTTTCCCTTTTCCACTACGTCAGCAGAATCGTCCTCTGATCGCTGTTATCCCCTGATTCCTTTGAACTTATTTTCATAAGTTGGAATCATGTGATAAAGGCGAACGCTTTGCTTCTTCGGACAATTTCTGCTTCCTTCGTTCGGGGGTAAACTCCAAACTTCCCAATTTCATATATGTTGTTGCGTAACTTATTTACGGGTAGCGATGACGGATGTACCTGTCATTTCTTCCGGTTTAGGCAATTGCATCAGGTCAAGGATCGTTGGCGCGATATCTGCCAGGATTCCGCCTTCACGCAGGGTTACATTGGCATCCGTAACGATGAATGGAACTGGATTCGTTGTATGAGCTGTGAACGGACGTCCTTGCTCATCGAACACCATATCCGCGTTACCATGATCCGCAGTAATCAGTACAACGCCGCCTTTGGCAAGTACTGCATCCACAACACGGCCCATGCACTCATCTGTTACCTCAACCGCTTTGATGGTAGGCTCCAGCATACCGGAGTGTCCAACCATGTCAGGGTTAGCAAAGTTCAGAATGATGGCGTCATGTTTGTCTGCTTCGATCTCGCGAACACATGCGTCAGCCACTTCATACGCGCTCATCTCTGGTTGCAGATCATACGTTGCAACTTTTGGTGAGTTGATCAGTACGCGAGTTTCGCCCGGAAGCTCCACATCACGACCGCCGCTGAAGAAGAAGGTAACGTGCGGGTATTTCTCAGTTTCTGCAATACGCAGTTGTTTTTTATTGTTTTGTACCAGAACTTCACCCAGAGTGTTGTCGAGGTTCTTCGGCGAATAAGCCACATAACCTTCAACAGTCTCACTGAACAAAGTCAAGCATACAAAGTGCAAGCCTACAGGGAACTTCGGACCACGATCGAAACCGCGGAAATCCTGGTTGGTGAATACTTGCGACAACTGGATCGCACGGTCAGGACGGAAGTTGAGGAAGATAACGGAATCGCCGCTCTCTACCAAACCTACCGGCTCACCATCCGCTTTGACGATAACCGTTGGTTCAACGAATTCATCAAATACGGACTTCTCATACGATTCTTCAACCGCTTTGAGTGGGTCAGTGTATTTTGGTCCATCTCCATAAACGATGGCGCGGTATGATTTCTCAACCCGTTCCCAACGTTTGTCACGGTCCATCGCGTAATAGCGACCTTGAACCGTTGCGATTTTACCTACACCGACTTCTTCAATCTTAGCGATCAGTTTCTGCATGAAGTCTTTACCACTGTCTGGCATAACATCACGGCCATCCATGAAGGCATGAATATATACATCATTCATTCCTTCTTTTTTGGCCAGATCCAGCATAGCAAACAGGTGGTCGATGTGACTATGTACGCCGCCATCGGACAACAAACCGTAGAGATGAAGCTTTTTGCCGCTTTGTTTCGCTTCGCGAACAGCTTTGACAAGTGTTTCATTGTCATAGAACTCGCCGTCACGAATGGATTTGGAGATACGGGTCAAATCCTGGTATACGATCCGGCCGGCACCAATGTTCAGGTGACCCACCTCGGAATTTCCCATTTGCCCTTCTGGCAAACCTACAGCTTCACCGCAAGCAGTGAGCGTTGTATGTGGGAATTGGCTCATGAAACGGTCGTAGTTCGGTTTCTTGGCTTGCGCTACCGCATTGCCTTCCACCGTGTTACGCAGACCAAAGCCATCCATGATGATCAGTGCTACAGGTTTTGGAGCTGTCATCTTACTTCGCCCCCTCAACAAGCGCGATGAACGAAGCCGGCTGCAAGCTGGCACCGCCAACAAGTGCGCCGTCGATGTCGCTTTGTCCGAGGTATTCTGTTACGTTTTCCGGTTTAACACTGCCGCCGTATTGAATACGAACTGCATTCGCAACCGTCTCGTTGTACAGATCCTTCACCAGCGTACGGATGTAAGCAATAACTTCATTCGCATCTTGGGAAGTCGAGGATTTGCCTGTACCAATCGCCCAGATTGGCTCATAAGCGATAACAACTTGTGCCGCTTGCTCTGCAGACAGACCTGCAAAAGCAGCTACTGTTTGCACTTTGCATACGTCTTTTGTTTGGTTCGCTTCACGCTCTTCAAGCGTCTCACCAAGGCAAAAGATTGGAGTCAATCCGTGACGGAATGCTGCATGCAACTTTTTATTGACAGTCTCATCGGTTTCCGCAAAATATTGACGGCGCTCCGAGTGACCAATAATGACATAATCCACACCCAGGTCTTTCAGCATTACACCGCTGATTTCGCCTGTGAATGCACCGTTATCTTCAAAATGAAGATTTTGTGCACCAATTTTGATGTTTGTGCCTTTAACGGCTTCTACCAGGGATGGCAGATTTGTAAACGGTGCGCAGATTACAGTCTCCACGCCTTCAACTTCCGCTTTTCCTTTAACTTCCTGAATGAAGTCATTGGATTCGGAAACCGTTTTGAACATTTTCCAGTTACCTGCGATAATCGGTGTTCTCATGGGTTTCAACTCCTTCATGCTATAGACTACTAAAACTTACTTGTCGTTCAATGCCACTACGCCTGGAAGTACTTTACCTTCCATGAACTCGAGCGATGCACCGCCACCTGTAGAGATGTGGTTCATCTTGTCAGCCAATTTGAACTTCTCTGCTGCTGCTGCGGAGTCACCGCCACCAATTACAGTGTAAGCTTCTGTCTCAGCGCAAGCTTCCGCTACTGCACGAGTACCGTGGGAGAATGGCTCGATTTCAAATACGCCCATTGGTCCGTTCCATACAACCAATTTGGAGTTTTTGATTACGTCAGCATAGATCTCACGTGTTTTAGGACCGATGTCGATACCTTCCCAATCTGCTGGGATGCCGTCGATGTCAACGATTTGTGTGTTTGCTTTCGCACTGAAATCGTCAGACACTACGATATCTACCGGCAGGTAGAAGTTTTTGCCCAGTTTTTTCGCTTTCTCGATGAAACCGAGAGCAACATCAAGTTTGGAATCATCCAACAAGGATTGTCCAATTTCATGTCCTTGTGCTTTCAAGAACGTGTAAGTCAGACCGCCACCGATGATCACGTTGTCTGCAATGTTCAGCAGGTTGTCGATTACATCGATTTTGTCCTTAACTTTGGATCCACCAATGATGGCTGTGAAAGGACGCTCAGGGTTGGAGATTGCTTTACCCAACACTTCAAGTTCTTTCTCCATCAACAAACCGGACACTGCTGGAAGCAAGTGAGCGATTCCTTCAGTCGAAGCGTGTGCTCTGTGTGCCGCGCCAAACGCATCATTAACGAAAACGTCAGCCAGTTCAGCAAATTGTTTTGCGAGTTCTGCATCGTTTTTCTCTTCGCCTGCGTGGAAACGAACGTTTTCAAGCAACAATACGTCGCCGTTGTTCAGTTCAGCGATTTGAGCTTTAACAGCGTCACCAACAGAATCGTCAGCTTTAACAACTGTTTTACCAAGCAATTCTGACAAACGCTCAGCTGCTGGAGTCAAACGCAAGGATTCAACCACTTCGCCGTTAGGACGACCCATGTGGCTTGCCAAAATGACTTTAGCGCCTTTTTCAATCAAGAAGTTGATTGTAGGAAGCGTTGCACGAATACGTTTGTCATCTGTAATTTTACCATCTTCGAGCGGCACATTGAAATCTACACGGACAAAAGCCCGTTTTCCTGTCAATTCGATATCGCGTACACTTTTTTTGTTCATCTGTATTTCCTCCGCACCCATGTATTTGGTGGACCCATCAAGGGCTGAAATCCCTTGTCAATCCTGGTGTTTTTGAGAAATTTGCAAAATATTGATATATAAAGAGCGGAAACAATATAGCATCTGTTTCCGCTCTATGTTATTGCAGATATTACTTAATCATTTTTGCAAAGTGCTCCAAAGTGCGAACCAATTGTGCAGTGTAGGACATTTCATTGTCATACCAAGCTACAGTTTTAACCAATTGTTGGTCGCCAACAGTCAGAACTTTAGTTTGAGTTGCATCAAACAGGGAACCGAAAGTGATACCTTGGATGTCGGAAGATACGATTTCGTCTTCAGTGTATCCGAAAGTTTGTGGATCGGAAGCTTCTTTCATTACTGCGTTAACTTCTTCAGCAGTAACTTTTTTACCCAGAACTGTTACGAGTTCAGTCAGGGAACCAGTAGCTACTGGTACACGTTGAGCTGCACCATCCAATTTACCTTGCAGTTCTGGAATTACCAGACCGATTGCTTTAGCAGCACCAGTTGTGTTAGGGATGATGTTTTCAGCTGCTGCGCGAGCACGACGGAAGTCACCTTTAGGGTGTGGAGCATCCAACGTGTTTTGGTCGCCAGTGTAAGCATGAATTGTAGTCATCAAACCTTGAACGATTCCGAATTTGTCTTGCAGTGTTTTTGCCATAGGTGCCAGGCAGTTTGTTGTGCAAGATGCGCCGGAGATTACAGTTTCAGTACCGTCGAGGATTTCATGGTTTACGTTGTAAACGATGGTTTTCATGTCGCCAGTAGCTGGTGCGGAGATAACAACTTTCTTAGCTCCACCTTTCAAGTGTTTCTCAGCTGCTTCTTTAGTTGTGAAGAAACCAGTACATTCCAGAACGATATCTACGCCCAGGTCGCCCCAAGGAAGTTCTTCTGGGTTACGGTTAGCCAATACTTTAACTTCTTTGCCGTTCACTTTGAAGAAGCCATCGTGTACTTCAACATCGCCATCGAAGCGACCTTGAGTTGTATCATATTTGAGCAAATGAGCGAGCATTTTAGCGTCAGTCAAGTCGTTGATTGCTACTACCTCGATGCCCTCTACATTTTGAATACGGCGGAATGCCAAGCGTCCAATACGTCCAAAACCGTTAATACCTACTTTAATCATGAGTAAGTTCCTCCCAAGTTTTGATTAATTTTTTATGAAACTTATATATTCAAGACAGACGGTGAAGTCCGTCAAGACAACAATTGTTGTGTTGCAAAGTAAACCCTTATTCCATTTCAGCAACGATGACTTCGGCAGCAGCCTCATCAATAATCAGAATATCTTCCTGACCAAATCGCAACACGGAATGTATAGCAGCAGCTTTGCTTTTGCCACCTGCAATTCCAATCACAACATCGGTTCGTTCAATATCCTGAAGTCGCATACCCAGTGTAAGCATGGTATGTACCACCTTACCCTGATCGTTAAAGTAATAACCGAAAGATTCAGATACGGCTCCTTGCTCCTGAAGTTCATCTATAATCTCCGTCGCAAGTTTACGTCTTGTCGCCATCTCCACGGCATCACCAATTCCATGAATAACAATGCGCGATTGCCGAATCAGCTGCAGAATCTCCTGAACACTGGGGTCCTGGATTAATGATTCATAGGCATGATCACTTAGCAAATCCGGTACATGCAGGAGTTTGTATTGCGCTCCTACCCGTTTTGCCATTGTGGATGCAATCGTATTTGCCTGAATTTCAAGGCTTTCTCCAAGTCCACCGCGTGCCGGTACGAACCAGACACCTTTGAGCGATGTTGGCGGAGTCAGTTGCTCTGCGACTTCGGCCGTTGTTGATCCGCCAGTAACGGCGACAACGTCGTTGTCACTCATGATATTGCCGAGAGCCTTCGCTCCGGCTCTGCCCAGTTCCCTTTTGGCAAATGGAGAAACGTCCGAATCACCAGGAACCACAACTACCTTTTGCAGACCGTAGGCTTGCTTGATGCGCTCTTCCAGCTCGGATAATCCGAACAACTCTTTGGCTACGGGCTCTAACTGCTGCAGCAAATCATACCCTGCCTCGCTGATCTTCATCCCTGCACTGTCAATTTCAATAAGTCCCTGAGCCTTTAACAGATCGGTCTCAGCCCTCAGAACCCGCTCGGTCATCTGCATGGAATTAGCTAACGTTCTCCGTCCGATCACATCCGATAACATGATCTGTTGCAGAATCGTATACCTCTTTTTTAAGATATCCATGAGATCAGGCAGAAGCTGCTTTTGTACTTCTAAAATCGTTCGCATGCTTTCCACTCCCGCAAGTTCTCGTTCTAAGCTCTCTTTCGTGGCCCTAAAACGTCCCGGGTTAACTTTTTAAGTCCCACGTCTATTCTACCTAAAACTGACGTGACATGCAAGTGTTTCAACGTGTTATTTCGACACGTATTCAGCGTTTGTACGCGCCTATTTTCACAATCCTAGACTTCCATGATCAAGGACTAGCTCATACATACCATATATAGAAGAAACGAAAGAATTCCATCTACATATCGCTCAGAAACACATTTCATACGGCATGTCCAAAACCTCTAATAGCATTTACTTAAATGCACTCTTTATCCACTCTTCTTCATCATGATCATTTTTGGGTTAATCCAAACCAATACCACAACGAACTGCTTGCAATTAAATATTTCATGAGCTATAATCAATATTGCTGTCACATAATGTGCGCCCGTGGTCCAATGGATATGACGTAGGCCTCCGAAGCCTGAGATCCAAGTTCGATTCTTGGCGGGCGCGCCATTTTTATTTAACAGCTCATAACCCATTTAACCAATGAAACCGGAAAGGTTTCTTTTTTTTGTAAGTTAGTTTGACTTTCTTTGACTTTTTGTTTGGAATTGTTTATTATGTGGGTAATACGGTAACAGTTTAATTATAAACACCAATAACATTTACATTCCAAGGAGGTTTTTCACGTGAGTTTTATTCCAATGGTCGTTGAACAGAGCAACCGGGGTGAGCGCGCCTACGACATCTACTCCAGATTGCTGAAGGATCGTATTATTTTCCTTGGTAGCGATGTTAATGACGTAGTGGCTAATGCCATTATGGCACAGATGTTGTTCCTGGCTGCGGAAGATCCGGAGAAAGACATTCACTTATACATTAACAGCCCAGGCGGATCGATTACAGCCGGTATGGCCATTTACGATACAATGCAATTCATCAAACCGGATGTATCTACCATCTGTGTAGGTATGGCGGCTTCCATGGGCGCATTCTTGCTGAATGCCGGTGCAAAAGGTAAACGTTTTGCGTTGCCTAACAGTGAGATCATGATTCACCAACCACTTGGTGGTGCTCAAGGTCAAGCTTCAGACATCGAAATTCGTGCTCGCCGCATCCTGAAAATGCGTGATACCTTGAACCGCATCATCTCTGAGCGTTCAGGTCAACCGCTTGAGCGGATTGAGAAAGATACAGATCGTGACTACTTCATGAGCGCTGCTGAAGCTGCCGATTACGGTATCATTGATAAAGTTATTGAAAACGTAGGTTCCCAAGGTATCTAAGTGTGACGTAGACCACGGTCTACGCGTTGACATAATAACACCTAACGTAATCAGCAACACCTCATTGTGTTGTCTATACGAGAAGAAGCCCACATCATAATCATGATGTGGGCTTCTTTTTTTCATTTTATAAGAAAGATAACTGATCAGTGCACAATAATGATTCTTTATTTGGTTCCCGTTACATTGCTAAATGGTTCTGTGCCTTTAGGGAGAATCTCTTTATACGTAAATGGCATTTCAGGGAATCCCTCTGCGTACGCCGTATACTCATACAGCTGGAAGAACACAACCACACCCGTTGGTGTCACATAGAAATCCTGATCTTTATTTAACCCTTTATACCCATCAAGGTATCCACCGCGGGCTTTCAGTTGCTCGCCCACTTTTTTACCCAACGTTTCGCGCATGGTTTTATTATTTTGCAGCACATCATCTAACGTGAGCTCCTTGCCTGTGTCCAGTGCAAAGGTGTGGCCCGTACGGTATGTCATACCATGAGCGCCAGCATAATCTTCGTATCGTTGTGTAATAAGTCCCAACACGCCTTTTTCATTGTACGTCACTACATAAGAGCTCTCAAATGCATATGGACGGTTGGCTGTTGCACCGCCGAATTCAGATGTCTGTTTCTTGAAGTCAGCTACATAAGCATCCACTTCGTCTTTGAGCACTTTGTTGATCGCCGCTTCAGCTTCTTTGCTGGCAAGTCCACTCACCTGTGGATATTGAACATCTACTTCAGCGTTTTTCACAGTGACATTAACTGTTGCCGCTTTAATTTTCACGTTATTTTGTTTCACCTTGCTAAGTGTCAACGTTTTGGTTTTGCCATCCCAATTCCCCTGTACACCCAGATAATCTCTCATTGCCGAGAATGGAATATACAATCGACCCTGAATCAATTTCGCTTCCACCTGAGGATAATAACCGTTAATATAAACGTTTGGCTGTCCATCCATCAGGCTAACGGTCATCGCATTGTTGGCTGCTGTTACCGTATATGACTTGGCTTTTGCATCATATTTCAGGGATCCACCTGCCACATCTTTAACTGCCGTAAGAGAGACCCAAGTTGAGCCACCTTGAAGAAGTCCTTTTTGAGTCAGTGTTTTTCCACCCGATTTCAGAGTTACCTCAGCCGGGGTTGTCACTTTCGAGGATACCGATGCTGCCTGAACCGAACTATCCTGCCATACCGAACCGCTACCTACAATAATTCCTGCTGCAAGCAATGCACTTGTCCATTTTTTCCATGATGTCATATATAAAACTCCTCTCAAAATTCACAATTAGGGATCATTGCGTATGTAATCCTGATCTGATCGCATATCTCATACCCTCACCTCTCTATTATAATTAACCCGATTTCGGAAAGGTTTACAGCTCGAGTTACAATGTTGATGAATATCAGACCGAAAATATAAGGGGATATGACCTTTTTGTCACGAACAACTATACAAAAAAGATACCAATAACCAGCATTTCATGTAGCTTCAAAAGGGTACCCTCCTATCCAACTTCATCAAAGTTTGCTTATCCAACAAAAAAGACTCTGTCCACAGGACAAAGTCTTTGTCATTATTTCGTTGTACCCCTTCAAATGACTCATGAAAAGGTTACTTGAGTTTACAATCCTAGTTCACTCTTGTTTATTTCATTTCATACGTGATATTCAGGATTGTGCTTACTTTAACCTGGCCTGTTTCAATCTCAGTGCCACCTGCTGTATCTTGTGCTTTGGACATCAACGCCTCGCTTGCATAGAATACAGGCACATTGGCATCACCTTGGCTCACGGAAAGAACAGCACCGAGTTGACGTTTAACTGCTTTTGCAATGGCGCCAGCTTTCACATCTGCATTGGCAACAGCTTTCTCAATCACTTGGGACTCATAACTTTCCGGATTTTCTACAGTAAAGCGCACGTTTTCAATATTGTTGGCACCTGCCCCCGAAGCAGCATCGAGCAACTCGCCAATCTTGTCCATCTCACGATATGTGACAGTCAACGTATGATGCGCTGTATATCCTTTAATTTGCTGTCCGTCTTTTTCGCTATACGTATAGTTGGGTTGTACAGAGAACTGACTCGTTTGAATGTCGTCTGCACTGATCTTCCACGTGTTCTTCAGCAAATTGGATACTTTTTGAACTTTCGCAGCATTCGCTTTTTGAGCAGATGCAGCTGTCTCTGCAGTACTGTTCACACCAATGGACAGATACGCGATATCAGGTTTCACCTGAATCTCACCTTTACCCACAACATTAATCACGTTCTGTTGTACTCCCTGAACCTCTGCAGCGTAAGCATAGTCACCTGGTGCAACCCATGCCGTTCCTCCAACAAGCAACGTACTTGCCACCAGCACCGCACCAAACGGTTTCATCCATTGTTTACCCATCACGATAGCCTCCTTATGTCTTAACATCTCAAACTTTAATCGATTTGATACCTTAACAGACGGGACAAATTCCATAATGTTGCACTTGACGATAGTAAATACGTCAATAACGCAAAAAAGCCCCTTTCGGGACTTCTTCATTGGATTGAACATATCTTATTGGTTTTCGAGCTCTTCCTTGCTTACCAGACTAACTAAAGCGTTTACAGCCTGTTCGGCATCCGCGCCTTCTGCACTAATCTGGATTTCCGTACCTGTGCTAATTGCAAGGCTCATGATCCCCATGATACTTTTTGCATTAACTTTTTTGTCGTCCTTCTCGACGAACACTTCAGACGAGTACTTATTCGCTTCTTGAACGAACAGTGCCGCAGGTCTGGCATGGAGACCCGTTTTCAAACGGACAACTACCGGGTGCTTTGTCATGGAAACTTACCCCCTATTATGAAATCTGGACATTAAATACACAATTATATTTATACAACATTATACCATTAACCCGTGCAGGACACTAGAAGAAAAAACTCAGGGTGCTTTGACGGACGTTATCTTGCCCTATTTCATCTTTTGAACAGCACATCCAATGACCTAAGTAAGTCTTCTAGATCCTTAACGGTTGACTTTCCCGACCTTTCTGTTCAGCAGAAACAGTCGACCTTGTTACTTTACCCTACTCCGTCTTAACCATAACGTTCTGTGCGTACTTTCTCAGCCAGCTCATCAATTTTACGAAGCCTATGATTCACTCCCGACTTGCTAACTGTACCTTTAAGGAGTTCGCCCACTTCCTTCAGATTGATATCTGGATGAGCAAGTCGAACCTCCGCCACCTCGCGAAGTTTCTCAGGCAGCGATTCCAGACCAACTTCCTTTTGTAACAACCGGATATTATCGATTTGTCTTACCGCCGCTCCAATGGTTTTATTCAGGTTGGCGGTCTCACAATTGACAATCCGGTTAACGGAGTTACGCATGTCTCGCATAATTCGTACATCTTCAAACTTGAACAAGGCCTGATGAGCACCAATGATGCTGAGCAGCTCAATGATTTTCTCGCCTTCCTTGATGTATAGGATGAATCCTTTTTTCCGTTCTATACACCGGGCATTCAGATGAAATTCATTGGCCAGGTCAACTAGTGCCTGACAGTGCTCTTCATACATGGACGCAATCTCCAGATGGTACGAGGAACCTTCCGGATTATTAACCGATCCACCGGCCAGAAATGCACCGCGAAGATAGGCCCGTTTACAACAGTTCTGCTGAAATAACTCCGTATTGATCCCTGGCGTAAACAGAAAACCTTCCGAAACAATATGAAGACTATTGAGAATCTCCTGTACCATGGTTGGAATACGAACAATATATACATTGTTCTTTTTCAGCCGCATTTTTTTGCGGACCAGTAATTCCGTATGCACTTGAAAATGCTTTTTAAGCAGAGAGTATGCCCGTCTTGCAATGGCGGCATTCTCCGTCGAAATATCCAAGATCACTTTTTTATTCGATAACTGCACTGCACCAAGCATACGGATGAGGGCTGAAAGTTCCGCCTTTTCGCAGCACGGTTCGCTCTCGATCATGGTTAACTCTTTTTTGGTCTGTGCTGCAAACGACATGGGACTTCACCTCTTCCGTAACATCCAATTTTGTACCAGTTGGTAGATGTGATGACTTAACTTGTCGGCATCATGACGCAGATAGGTTTTGAACAGAACAAGAGTATCTGCAACCACCTGATAGCCGGCACTCTCGAGTACATTCATATCCAGTACAACCGGTTTTGCTCCTTTTTCCGCATACTTATTTTGCACTTGCAGCGGAATATCACCATTATTTACGATAACATAGTCGAAGAGCTGATGACCTATATGCTCGTGTACCGCCTTAAGGTGGTCACTTACCGTATAGTTATCTGTTTCTCCCGGCTGTGTCATGACATTACAGATAAACATCTTCACCGCATCAGCCTCTACCACAGCCTCAGCCAGCTTTGGTACGAGCAGATTGGGAAGGATGCTTGTATAGAGGCTGCCTGGCCCGATCAGAATGGCGTCAGCTTGACGAATGGCCTCTACCGCCTCTGGCAACGGCTCCACGTGATCCGGTTCAAGGAAAACACGTTTGATGCGTCCACCCGCCTCAGGGATTTTGGACTCACCTGTAATAATTGTCCCATCTTCCATCTCGGCATGCAACACAACGGCCTGGCCTGCGGCTGGTAATACCTCACCTCGAACGGCAAACACGCGGCTAAGCTCCCGCACTGCGGTCACAAAGTCGCCCGAAATATCCGTCATTGCAGCCAAAATCAAATTCCCCAAGCTGTGGCCTGCAAGCCCCGCGCCTGTATTGAAACGGTACTTCAACATATCTGAAAGCAATGGTTCTACATCAGCCAGTGCCGTAAGCACGTTGCGAATGTCACCCGGAGGCGGCATTTGTAGCTCATTGCGCAGGATGCCTGAACTTCCACCGTCATCTGCAACCGTGACGATGGCCGTGATATCCAGCGGCTTCTCTTTCAAACCGCGTAACATCACGGATAATCCGGTTCCGCCGCCCATTACAACTATTCTCGGACGTTCTCTTCGTGGTCCGGCCTCTTTCATCCCTTCACCCTCTTCAATGACGGTCCCGGTCAGCGTCGCGATGGCTCACGGTGACAGCTTCTGTCTCGCTGCTTCCCAACATCTTGCCCAAATATTCCGATATTGCTACCGAACGATGCTTGCCTCCGGTACAGCCGATTCCAATAATAACCTGGCTTTTGCCTTCCTTCCGGTATTGCGGAATCAGGAAATGCAGCATATCCAGCAGCTTGGTCAGAAACGCCTGTGTCTCTGGCCACTTCATAACATATTCGTACACATCACTATTCTGTCCCGTATTCGGTCGCAAATGATCAATATAATGCGGATTCGGTAAAAAACGTACATCAAACACCAGATCAGCATCAATCGGAATGCCATACTTGAATCCAAACGACGTAATATTCACCGACAGCATTTGGCTCTCCAGATGAGAAAAACGGGATATGATGCGTTCTTTCAGTTGAGCAGGTTTCATTGTACTTGTATTCAGTACCTGAGTCGCAGAATTTTTGAGTTCCTCCAACATCTTGCGTTCCAGTCGGATGCCGTCAAGTGGCATGCCCTCAGGAGCCAGAGGATGTCTGCGCCTGCTTTCTTTGTAACGCTGAACAAGGACAGAATCTGTAGCATCCAGGAATAAAATTTCGCAATGAATGGTAAAATGATCTTTAATATAGTTCAAAGACTCGGACAGAGCCGTAAAGAATTCACGCCCGCGCAGATCGATAACCAATGCAACCTTACCAATCTTGCCGTTTGACTGTTCAATTAGTTCCGCAAATTTCGGAATCAATACCGGTGGCAGATTATCCACACAGAAGAAACCCAGATCCTCCAGGCTTTGTACTGCAATGGTTTTACCTGCCCCGGACATGCCCGTAATGATAATGAGCGTGGCGCCTGTGCCTGGTGAGCCTTCACCTTCAAGCATAAATGTCCCCTCCTTATCATATTGCTGTCTTCATATATTGTTACGAGGTTACTAGGAACGCAAGAGAAGACCTGCCGCACCCACAATACCTGCATTATTACCAAGTGTAGCTTCCAGAATCTGAACCCCTTCTTGCAGCGGTTCCGGTGTCAGCTTAGCAAATACGGTACGTATTTCATCGAACAAGAAGTTGCCCGCTTTGGATACGCCACCACCAATGATGAACATCTCCGGGTTAATGACAGCAGCTACAGTAGCCATGGACTTGCCCAGGTAGAAGGCCGCACGGTTTACAATGCGCTGTGCCACTTCATCGCCTGCCTTGGCAGCATCAAATACTTCTTTGGCTGCAATCTTGTCAACGAGTGCCAGTGACGTATGATCACCACGTTCTACGGCATCCTTCGCCATACGGATAATTCCTGTTGCAGACGATACTGTTTCTACACATCCCATTTTACCACAACCGCACTTGATGGCCTCCAGATCAGGTACAACACTGATATGACCCAGTTCTCCCGCCATACCGGAGAAACCCTGATAGATGTTGCCATTCAGGATCAAGCCCCCGCCAACACCCGTACCGAGTGTATAACATACGCAGTTGTCTACGCCTTTGCCGGCACCTGCCCAGACTTCACCCAGTGCAGCCACGTTTGCATCGTTATCTATTTTGATTGGCTTGCCCAGACGTTCTTCCAGAATCGAACGAATGGCCACATTCCGAAATCCGATGTTAGGGGCATGAACGATAATTCCCTCGCGTACATTCGTGAAACCGGCCACTCCAGCACCTACACCCTCAAGTTGTTCCCAACTGTAAGGTGATTCGGCTACGATATGTCGGACATACTTCTCGATGTTGGCGATGACCGTGTCTACGCCCTTATCCACTTCAGTCGGTCCTTCATACGTATGCATTAGCTGACCTTGTTCATCGCATATACCGACCTTGATTGCTGTTCCGCCGAGATCGACCCCAACGTAGATTTTCTCAGACATGCTGCAAGCCACCTTTATCTATCTAAAATAGTTTAAGTCCTACGTACCAACTATAATTGAAGGATACGCCTGGGTCAAGACGATAAGAACTCGGATACACCATGCTCCGTTAGGGTTGTGAACCACATCACATAGCATTTTTGAATACGTATACAATCTCATTACCTTTATTTATTAACGCACGCTTTATTCCTTCCTCCATAGCCGAGGAAGCCTCAACTCATGATATTGCATCTTCACTCGTTCCATTCATAAAAGATGATCATTGTCCCCTCATAATGGTGACTCATCTTATGCACACCGCCACCTGTCATTGTCATGCAGAAAGCTATATAATGGCGGTATTGCCAACAAAAAAGTGCCTTCCATAGTTGGAAGACACCCTTACTTTTTCAACAAAATCTGATGTTATTTAACTTGGTTGAGCTCGATTAAACTCGGTCGATTTTCTACGTTATAACTTCGATTCCACACGTACCGGCTCTTCTGTCTTTTCCATCTTGTTCACATCCAGAATATCAAGCAGGAAAACAAAGATCGGAATACCAATGATCAGTCCCCAGATCCCCAGGAAGTGTTGCGACAGAATTAGTACGATAAAGGTGTAGAACATTGGCAATTTGGTCTTGTGTGCCATCAGTTTTGGATTCAGGAAGTACGTCTCCAAAGCATGAATAACAATAATCATGATGATCACAATAATGCTTAATTTCAGTCCACCCATCTGATACCCAATCAGACAGAGCGGTACAAGTGAGATGATAACCCCCGCAACGGGAACCAGACTGAGCATGAACACCAGAATGGTCAGAGCGAACAGATACGGGAAACCCAGAATCCATAAGCCCAAGATCGTCAGCACCGTATTAAACACCGCAATAAGAAGCTGTGCCTCAATGACTTTACCGAAAGAAGACACGAATTTGTCTCCCAGATAAGCCACTTCATTGTAGAACCATCCAATTTTACTTGTTTTGAACTTGGACGTGAACTTCGATATCTCCTGCTTCTGCAACAAGAAAAACAGACTCAGAATGATAACGAGCAGAATAAACTCCAGCCACTTGCTCAAAGCGAAAATATATTTCAATGCATCATTGGTGTAATTTTTAATATCGAAGGATTGAAGATAACCCGCAATTTTGGATGCAAAATTATCACCGTCTGCACTATCCAGAAATTTCATAATCTCATTCGTCAACTGAACGACCTGATCCACGATCCGTGGTGAATATCTGGAAATGCCAAGCACAATGACTGCGATCACAATCATATAGAGCAGGATGACCACAACTTTATAATTGATCGGAAACAACCGATTCAAACCACCTGTAATGAAATGCTGTAACCTGTTCATGACATACGTCACCAGGAACAACAGCAGAATCATGTGCAGCATACTCCCCATACTGAACAAAATTAAACAGAACAAGAGCAGGATCAAAAATCGTCTCACTGTCGCATTCTGTAACCAATCTTTTATCATTTCCCCCAAAATCTTCACCTCACAGCTAATATGCCCTATATGTATACGAACTCATGCCCACTGTAGTTTCAAAAAAAGAGAAGCCTTCCGGCTTCTCTCATTTCATGAGACTTCCCGTTGTCTCTTATTCCCAGCATATGCCTAACCTCACACATGTAATGCTTATTTATCCAACGTTTCGCTCCAATCATGGACAATGCTTCCTTCAAGGAACTTCTCACAATCCATCGCGGCCATACATCCTGATCCTGCAGCCGTAATAGCTTGACGATACTTCGTATCTTGAACATCACCACAGGCGAATACACCCGGAATATTGGTCTCCGTTGTTCCCGGTTTAACGACAACATAGCCATGTTCGTCCAGTGCAATCGCATTACCCAGGAATCCGGTATTCGGTGTGTGACCAATGGCAACGAATACGCCATCTGCTTCAAGCAACTCTTCCTGCCCCGTCTCGTTGTTGCGCACCTTCAGTCCTTTGAGACCCAAAGCTTCTGGTACGACCTCGAGTGGAGTACGGTTCAGCGCCCACTTCACCTTTTCATTGCTGCGAGCCCGATCCTGCATAATCTTGGATGCACGCAATTCATCCCGGCGGTGAACCAATGTCACGTCTGTTGCAAAACGAGTCAGGAAACTCGCTTCCTCCATCGCAGAGTCTCCACCGCCCACGACCACGATTTTTTTGCCTCGGAAGAAGAAGCCGTCACATGTCGCGCATGTACTTACACCACGTCCCACATTTTCCTGCTCACCCGGAATACCGAGATAACGAGCGGAAGCACCTGTGGAGATAATGATCGATTCAGCTTCCAGTTCACCGATTCCTCCAACTTTGACCTTGAAGGGCGGTTTGCTGAAATCAACCTCTTCCACCCAACCGTTTTTGAATTCCGCTCCAAAACGTTCAGCTTGCTTACGCATGTTGTCCATCAGTTCCGGACCCATGATACCTTGCGGGAAACCGGGGAAATTCTCAACTTCCGTTGTCGTCGTCAATTGACCACCCGGCTGAAGACCTTCGATAACCAGTGGTTTCAGATTAGCACGAGCCAGATATATCGCTGCTGTCAGACCCGCAGGTCCCGTTCCGATCACAATCGTTCTGTATTTAGACATATAGATACAGCCTCCTTAATTAAGGTGAGAATGTGTTGTACTAGCGATGAACTTGCCAAGATGATATCCTACAGGCGTTTACGAGGCCCATTCGTTAAGTTTACCCGTTTTCCCGGTTGTTGTATCCTTCACCTGATGATGTCTTTCTGAAAACGAGTTGAAGCGAACTTTCTATACAAGTGGTGGCTTGCTGTTACAAACCGAATGAATCTGTTTAGCATACTTGCTAACCGTTGATGCCGATATCCCATACCGCTCAGCAATGCTTTGATAGGTAACGGGCCGACTGTGATTCTTCGCTGCCAAATATTCAAGTCCTGCAGCCCAACCCTCAATCTGCTTCGTACCTGGAACCTCCGGATGTACCCGGGATACATAATCCGTCCAGAGCCGTTCCATCTCTTGCTGCAACTCAGCCTTTGCTTCAGACATCTGTAACGCACGATCAACAACAGCCTGCCAATGGGAGGTTGATCCAGTGTCCGATTGCTCTGATGTGGATGGAACCTTCCCAATAGACTTCAAGGCTACAGGAGAAAAGGGTCGAACCACCTGAGAATTCCGATCCTCATGTTCAGCCGATTTCAACCCGTTCAGTACAGCTTGTGCTGCCTCAAGCAGATCCTTTTCTTCTCCAGGCTCTTCAATAAAGGATTGCAGAGCCTGCTGCACCTCATAGTCACCGATCATCCCAAGCGCATGAATAACCTGTAGCTTGGTTGCCCGATCACCATGACGCAATGCCCAGAAGAAGGATGAGCGAATCAGTGGATCATTTTTCATTTCTTCAGGTATGCCACTACCATAGTTCTCCCACTGTCTGAACTGCTCATCAAATGGCAGATGATAGTGATAGCTCAGCTTCTCTGGATCTTGCTCGCCTTGTCTTACAGCCTCAAGACCTGACAGATAATACCGGGATACTTCGGAACCCGGATCAAGCTTGGACACGTGATGCCATAAACGCTCAGCAGCATCATACCGTTCTGTATTATAAGCCGCCACGGCTGCATAGTGAGCAAGTGCCGGATCAGCAGCTGTCTCTTCGTCCTTGAGCAAACGCCGGAAGTGAACATAAGCCGTATCGTGTTGGCCCAGAATTCCCATCGTTGTCGCCAGTTTGTAGACTTGTTCGTGCTGGAATGGCACGATGACCCGCAATTTTTTGATCAGAAGCAGCACTTGATCAGCCCGGTTCTCATTTTGATGGAAAATGGCCAGATTACAGAGTGCATGCAGATTACCTGGTTCCTGTTCAAGCACTTCGGCAATGGTCTCTTTTGCTTTGGGAAACAGACCCATATAATAATAGGCGAGTGCCAGATTGTTACGGGCAGCCAAGTAATCAGGATAATCAGAAGACATGCCCTCGAGCAATTCAGCAGCCTGTGCAAATTTTCCTTCTTCCAGCAGTTCCCGTGCCTGATCGTGCTCCACTACACCTTTGCGTGATTTGATTCGATTCAGTTTGGTCGGACGATCCAGCTCATAGTACAGAAGCTCCATCATCTCTTCGGCTTCCGTCATGAACTGACCTTGGGTGTCCTCCTCCAGATAGGTAACAAGTGCTTGCTCGGCTTCCTCAAACCGATCCATATTTGCATAATTGTTCGCCATATAGAAATAACATTCCGTCATCGACGGATCTACCACTTCCAGCACGTTAGCCAGAATGGCATTGGAGGCTTCGTAATCCCCCTTCTCCGATAATATACCCGCCATATTGCAATGATTTACCGGATTTTCCGGTTCGTATTCAACAGCTTTGCGAAAATATTTTAATGCCTTGTCGACATGATTTCGGTCCAGCGAGCGGACAGCTCTTTCAAAGAAGAAAGAAGCATCCAAGTGAATCGGTATAATATTGGCAAGGTGTCCCTCAGCCCGCACTAGCTTGCCCTTCATCTTCCAAGGCACCTCCTCTTTGCATTTCATTCATACTCTTCAGTATACCACATCTTAAGGCCCACTTCTCAATATGTAGTTTCATGTCGTTTATGAAAAAAATGCAAAAGAAGGTGATATTCCATTTTGCGGAAACCTATCACCTTGGAGCGTTGTTTATTCAGTTGTTTTTTCAAAGGAAACCCATCTTTTCCTAGAGACTCCTGCACTCGCTTGCCAAGGATCTATTTGCAGTATTACATTAATCCATTCTTGTCGGTTATGCGTCGTCTAACTGGATTTGGTCCAGTTATGATGAGATGAGTGTAGTCTATGGTATTATTATCCTTATTGTCCTTTTTAGTGGTTTATCTCCATTAAAAATCAAACGTACATTAGCTCTGTCCGTCAGCCTTTTTTTGCGTATGTAATTAAAAATAAAGACACATCATTATTATTTTAAGGAGATGTTATATTGATGATCTCGAAGATAAAACCACTTATATTCATCTTAATCTGCTTGTTTGCTTTGAATGGATGTTCAAAAGATATAGAAAACATAGAAAATAAGTTCACATTAGATGATGTACTGAGAGCGCTCGAGTCTCAAGAACTGGATTTAGTGTCCTTTGGTATAACCGGGTATCCTTTGAAATTAAATGATGTTGTACCTGAGGTGTATTCTGTTGAAGTGCCCGTGGAAGAAGAACCCTATAGCCCTGAGTTTATACATTTTTATATTTTCAATTCTGAAAAGGATCGCATCAACGGGACAAAAGAATTCAATAGACACATGGAAGGCGCCCAATTCACAACATTCCCTTTTCTATATGAGAAAGGAAATGTTCTTGGCGTTTACTGGAGCAAAACCAAAGATAATCCTCTGTTCACTAAACCAATCGAAACTGCGTTCAAGCAACTGAAATGATAATAGTTCATACATTACTGGACTGAGCTCGACAGTGGGAATATCATTTTAGGACGTTAATTGCAGTCATTCGTCATTCGTAAAAAAAAGAAGACCGATTCCATAGGCTCGGTCTTCTAATGTTATGGCTTTAAAGATCCAACAGATTTAAAGCTTTAACCCCATCGAAGGAGAAAGTGAAATTTGAATGGTTTTATCAAACGGCGTCATGAAATTGACCAGCACAACCTTACACTTGTCCGGCAGTTTTGCCTCACGTACCGTTGCCGCCAGATGCCCAAGCTCGCCCCCGGTGATTTCTAGCCAGTCTTCTCCGCAGGTATAGCGTAATGTACCGCCTTTCCACAAATAATGACCCTCACTCGTTTCAATTGCGTCCTCACAGGTCAGTTCACCTTCGCTTCCGAATACAAAGGACAACTGCATCATAATGTCTTCCGGTTCCTGTCCAGATAGATGCATGTTCCATCCATTTTCCGTTGGCTGTAATTCTGCTCCTACACGGAAGGTCTGCTCATGAGTAAGCTGACGACTCTGATGAGGCAACAAGTACCATGGACTGATGGCTGATGCAGCCGATTCTGGCAGCAGGTTCGCAGGGATTGGGCCGTAGTAACCTTTTTTCTGCTCACCAGTTAGTCGATACCCTTCGGACAGCCTCGTCATTTGCTGCATAGGTACATACCCTGGATTAAAGTAAGAGGCCAGTTGCACAGCCAGCAGGCGCACCTTGCCATGACGAAGAGCGAAGAAAGAAGGAACTTCTGTCATCACAGTCACACTTGTAGCACCATCCCGAATTCGGGCTACCGGAGCACCAAAGTCCGTATGCATCCGACTGTGCGAGATACGTCCGTGATGCCCTACTGAGTCCATCTGCTCCAGATATTCTCCACGTACAAAATGTTCATTCAGCATGACCTCATACTGTTCCGGTAATGCATCACGTGTATCATTCGCCTGTTGAAGCTCCGGCTCAAGCATTAATCGAATGAGTGTATTCACCGAACATACTCCCGGATCGGTCAATGTATCTCCAGCCCAGGCTGCCATACCTGCAAAGAGTGGATCACCGTCCAGCCGAGCCAAAATGGCATAAGGCAGATAGTAAGGTGACAGATCATGAATACTGCCCAGATCCTGTCGCCCTGAATAATCCGTAACAATTTCACCCGTTGGATGGACCAGATACACCATCATGCGGAGGTTTAGCCTCACTGGTTCCAGCAGTTCAGGACGATTGAGCAGGCGCGCAGCATGAATTAACATGATGTCGCTAACTGCGCTGTATATCCCGTTGCTCCGTTCTGTCCACTCCCCATCGGGTGTAATATCCATGCCTTCATCCATCCACTGCTCTGCGCGCTGCACAGCTTCCTCCAGATCAAATATTTCATGCAGGAAACCAAGCGCCGCGCATAGCACCCAGCGATGATTAGGCGTATGACAACCTCCCGTAAGCATGGTTGGGATTGTACGTTCCAAGAATATCCTCATATTGTTCAATACGGGTTGAAGCGGCTCCCATTCTTGCTGCTGAAGAAGCTGATACAACTGTGAATACCCTACAATGACAAATGCAGTATCCGGAGGGGAATGGTAATTGGTCCAGCCAGGCGATATTGAACCGTCTTCATGCTGGAAGCGGAGTACAAATTCCGTAGCTAACAGCAGTCGATTTAACAACGATTCATCCCGGTAATAGATAGAGTCCGGATTGGAGAGCGCAGCTCCCCAGTAACACATATCCGTGGGCGTTCCAGTCGTATGGTTGACCCAGGCAACACCTGTGAAGGGATCAATTGTCCCTCCATAGTAACGGCTTTCCGGGTCAAGCATCTGCCGGGATATGCCTCTTTCTACCGCTCTGTCATTACTGTCCACCAGTTGTTTGTACATGTGCAGTCCCCTCCATACCAATGCATTCTCCCGATGTGCGGAGTATGTTGCTTCAGCGCCTTCAATTCAGACCGGAAGCTTACTCATACCGCCCGTAGGTGAGTTCATTTTTCTCGTCAGTATATATCATATTTCTACAAAAGTCGCTAGAAAATCTGTGCTTGTTTTACTACATATTTATGGGTCTCCGTCACTGAGGAAACAGTCATGAAACACATGCTGTGAACATGCAAACTGTTTCCACATCACCGCGCCTACTCTGTCACTCCAAGCTTCTTCATAAGCAAGTCATGACTCTCATGGATCTCTTCTGCCTTACAGGCAGACTTCAACTCGTACACCTTCACCTGTGCGCGGCGAATCATCGGCAGATAGGCATCATAGAAGTTCATATCCTTACTGTGTACATACGGGCACCAGTGATCAGAGAGACCGAGTGTCTCATGGATATGGACCCCAACGATATCATCCATCAGGCCTTGCATTTCTCCCACACTGTCATAAAGGCCCATTCGGTCCATCATGATGGCATGACCGGTATCGTACCAGATACCAACCGGAGCCCCTTTGAGGGCCGTGATGATGGTCTTGGCTTCGGCAAGGGTAGGAATCTGTTGTGGTCGGGATCTCGTCTCGATACCAAAACGAACATCCAGACCTTTAGCTGCCGCCCAATTGCATACCTCATCCAGACTGGCGATAATTTTCTCCACATACCCTGAACTGAGGGCTTCCCGCCGCTCCATCAATTCAGCCCATTTGCTGCGATACTTCGGTGAATCCGGACCTTCCTCGTTATAGATCTTTCCAAGGTCTTTGCTGATATCCTCAGGAAAAGGTACCTCTCCCGGGTGTACAACAACAGCTTCTCCCCCATAACGCTGGGCATATTCAGCCGACTCTACCAGCAATTCGATCGCCCGCTTACGTTTCACTTCATCTTCGAAGCCGAGCAAGATGGAATCCGTACCGTAGTCCGGATCAGGGTCATGTGGAAAAGTGTTGTGGACACTAGAAATTCCGATCTCTCCACGCTCAATCATGGGCTCAATCGTCGTGAGCATCTCCTTCGTCACATTATAATTGAGCTCCACCCGACGAAAGCCGAGATCCGAAATCTCCCGAATCATATCTTCCCCGACATCATGTTTTCGGATATTCCAGCATGTGGAGAACGAATATATACCCTTATTTATGTGCTGCATCTGCTTCCCTTCTCCTCCCTCTAGCTAAACTTTTTACATCAGCCTTAACTCAACCTTTTACCGCGCCAAGCATCGCACCGCTGACAAAATACTTTTGCAGCCACGGATAAACGAGCAGAATTGGAACGGTTGCAAAAATAACGGTCGCGGCCTTGAGACTCTCGGGAGTCAATGGCGTACGGTTAGCACCCTCCATCTGGGTAAGCTCGCTGACCATATTGTTCTGTACCATTTGGAATAACTTCAGTTGAAGCGGGTACAGCTTCGGATCATTAATATACATCAGGGAATCCTGGAACCCATTCCAGCGTCCAACCGCATAGAAAAGAGCTAATGTAGCCAGTACTGGCATGGATAGTGGCAATATGATTTTGAAGAGCGTGTGTACATGGGAACTGCCATCAATCTCAGCGGACTCTTCCAGACTTTCTGGAATGCCTCTGAAGAAAGAAATCAGGATAATCAGGTTAAACGGACTGACCAGTCCTGGCAGAATCAGTGCCCACACGGAATTAAGCAAGTTCAAGTCACGAATGAGCAAGTACTCGGGAATGATCCCCCCGCTGAAGAACATCGTAATGATGATGACATACATGAAGAGCTTGCGCCCTTTCAATTTTTTCTTGGTTAACGGGTATGCAGCTGCCAGTGTGAACATCATACACAGGACAGTAGTAGCAATTGTCAGAACTGTCGTGTAACCCAGCGAGTAGATCATCGACTGATCAGAGAACACCTGAATATACGCATCCCAATTGAATTCTTTCGGGAATATGGTCACTTCGCCTGACGTAATCGCACGGTTAGAACTGAATGAAATCGCGATCGTGTGCAGAAATGGAGCCAGGCAGAATATAACAAACAAGGTGATAAAGGAGATATTAACGATATCAAAAATCCGGTTTGAGGTGCGTTCACTCATATGCGCACAGCTCCTTTACTGATGGTCTATACAAACAAGCCGATTGGCGTCTCTTCCGTTCATCCACAACCTACAAAATACCTTCACCGGTTGCTTTCTTCGAAATATAGTTAGATCCTAGCACGAATATGAGTCCCACCACTGCCTGGAACAGTCCGACGACAGTTGCCAGCGTGTATTGTCCTGATTCAAGACCAACTCTGTATACAAAGGTACTGAGTACATCGGAATATTCACGCACGGCCGTATTACCAATGATATAAGGCCGATCAAAACCGATGCTGACCATATGTCCAAGATTAAGAATGAGCAGGGTCACAATGGTTGGTTTAATACTTGGCAATGTAATATGCCAGATTCTCTTCAGCCGCGATGCTCCATCAATCTCAGCTGCTTCAAACAATTCCTTGTTGACGCCGGTTAATGCGGCCAGATATAGAATGGTTCCCCATCCTGCACTTTGCCAGACACCTGTGAAGAGATACGTCACAAGCCATGGATTTTTTTCTGTCAAAAATGGTATTGAATTTAAGCCCATGCTTTCCAGTACACCGTTAACCATACCGGATTGATTACCGAACAATTGGTACACAATTCCCCCGATGATTACCCATGAGATAAAGTGAGGAATGTACAATATCGTTTGTGAGATTTTTTTGAACCACTTGAATCGAACTTCATAGAGCATGATCGCCAGAATAATAGGAGCTGGAAATGAAACGACCAGATCAAGAAAATTCAGCATAAAGGTGTTGCGCAATGT
This sequence comes from Paenibacillus sp. CF095, assembly GCF_900101225.1. Lineage (NCBI taxonomy): Bacteria > Bacillati > Bacillota > Bacilli > Caryophanales > Paenibacillaceae > Paenibacillus > Paenibacillus sp. CF095. Next base: position 21,208 of record NZ_FMZN01000007.1, on the reverse strand, counting down.
CGTGTAGAAGTCCCGCATTCCAAATACTTCGCGAAAAGCATCAAAACCGATCCACTCACTGCCGCTGATTCCCTGAAACAGGTTAAAGTCCTTAAAGGCGATCTGTACACCGTACATCGGTCCATAACGAAAGATTAAAAAGTAGATAATGGGCAGCGAAATCAGAGCGTATAATTGCCAATACCTCTTCAAGTATGTGGTGGTCAAGTCGGTTTCCTCCTATCAACAAGGAAACGGCTGTGCCGCCAGTCCGGCGGCACACGTTCCTTTCTAGTTAAGCCGTAGTATGGGTATCTGTCATTGATCTTGAAGTGTAGAGTTACTTATTTTGCAGGGAGTGCCTGAACCGCTTCTTCAAGTTCTTTTTTCAGTTCAGTACCACCCAGAGACATGAAATCAGCCATTTCTTTTTCATATACCGCATCGAATTCCGCTGGCTTAGCCATCGCTGTTTTTACGATAATGACATTTAATTTGTCTTTGAGAGCTGTGCTGTACTTCATCTCTGCTTCAATCGGTTTGTCGAAAATGATCGGTCCTACCGTATCGGTGTTAGCAATATCAATGGATTGTTTCAGCATCTCCTGATTATTTTGCGGGAAGCCCATAATCCATGCTTTTTCATTCGTCGCTTGATCACCAATGTTTTTACCGTTCGAGATAATGGCTGTATCCCCTGCGTTAAACAGACGATCCTGCGCTTCCTGGGATGCATCCTCTTTCACAACCGGAATGCCGTCTACCAGATCATAGTTCTCGCCTTCCACACCACTGTAGATATCAATCAGATTGTTGTCAGATGCCATCCAGTCGAGATATTTGATCGCTTCGACAGAACGTTTGCTGCTCTTCGGAATCATAATGTACATACCATTTGTTCCGTAGCGTGACTTGATATGTTTGTTGTCTGCATTTGGATTGGTGTATACATCAACCGGCAACACTTCACTACCACTCACATTTTTACGCAAATTATCCAGTGTGCCATCTCCGTAGAACATGGCATCCACATCTTCAGACCAGTAACCTACGTTACCGTTTTGAATGTCTTTCCCTAACTGCGTTTTGTCTTCATCCAAACTGAAGTCTTTGCTGATCAAACCTTCGTTGTACAGTTTGTTCAGGAACTGCATCGATTCTTTGAATCCTTCATGCAACGGCAATTCATACCTTTGACCATAGGTCAGGTCGCCACTAACTGGCTTAATGAATGAGTAGATGAGCGTTTCGAATTGAGCTGGTGCAAGAGCCATACCCATTGGGATGTTTTTGCTTCCAAGACCACCAGGATCTTTATCCTTGAACGCTTTCAAAGTTGTATATAATTCATCTGTGGTCTTCGGCGCTGGCAATCCCAGCTTATCGAGCCAATCCTGACGAATGTAAGAGCTGTATCGGCCTGTGATCGCACGTTTACCCGGAACAGCAAACTGTTGTCCTTCCACTTGCCCGAACTTCAAAGTATCTTCACCCAGGAACTTCTTCAGGTTCGGACCGTGCTGATCAATCAACTCTCCAACATCAGTCAAACCACCCTGCTGGGCATACCGATAAAACACGCTTGAGTCATAAACAAAGACAATATCAGGGACATCCGTATTGCTAGCCATCAGGACGTTCAGCTTGGTAACTTCCTCAGAACGCTGAACGGGTACAAACTGTACATCAATATTGTTGGGATCACCGAACTTCTCCTGAATCATTTTAGATAGATAGTTGTTCGTAATTGTGTACGGTGAAGGACTGTTACCACGGTCGAAAATCTCCACCTTTAAGGTAACGCGCTCGCCATTGCCTGATGTTCCGCCTTCAGCTGATTCTTCTGATGCTGATGAGCATCCCGCAAGTAAAGAAACGCCCATTACCATCGTCAGCGCCAAACCCATCCATTTCTTTAGACTCCCTTTGGTTGCTTTGCTTCTCATTTTGTCATCCCCTTTGGCTTTGCGTGAATGTTTAAAGCTTGCCCAGAGTATTTCACATTTTTCCGTTATCCTGCAATAAACCACTTTCGGAAGCGCTTACAAACGGATTATGGTTTATATGCTAAGCCTATTTTCGCAGACTGATTCTTTTCCCAAAGCTGCGCTGCTCTAGGCTTTGGCGGCTCTCTTCGCCTCAAGGATCGGAACTGCCTGTCCCAAGTCGAATAAACCATTTTCACACACTGCCTATATTCGTAAACGGTGAAAAAACAGGAATATTAGCTTGCTATCCTGCGAAAACAGTTACATCGATCTCGGGCAGCAGAGAACTGTTCAACGAAAACAGGGCGAACCTCTGCAAGCCTCTCTCCTAAGTGGAAAGTGACTGCATGAAATTCACCCTGTGTTATCCTGATGTACAGATCTCAGAATATGTTCACTTTTGCGTTACTCTTCGGGTTCTCGATGTTCACGTTTCAAACGACGATAATCTCCTGGTGTAATACCCGTTACCCGCTTAAATACACGTCCCAACGTAATTCCATTTGCATACCCAACCTTCAGGGCAATATCCTGCAAAGAGTAATCGGTATTGAGCAGAAGCTGCTCCGTCTCCTTCATGCGAAGCTCTGTAACAAAATCAACAAACTTCATGTTGAATTCTGTCTTGAACAAATAACTCGCATGTTTGCCCGTAATCTGGAATCGATCGCTCAGATGTTTCAATGAAAGATCCGGATTCGCAAACTGTTCTTCGATATAATTTTTCATTTCGTTGACCATGGCTTTGTAACTCTTGGTTTCCGTTACCGCTACATACGTTCTGAACAAGTCCGTCAGACCATCAAACAAAAGACTTTTCACATCCGCAAGCGTCTCTGCCTCTTCCACAGCACTCAACCATCTGTTGATGTTTTCCTCAGACAGCTCTTCCTGGAGTCCTTCCGACATCATGGCCACCTCTCGGCTGAGCATCTGTAACATGGCCTGAATCAGAGAACGAATCTCGTCATCCGGTAATTTGTTCTGTTCAAATGCTGTAAAGATCTCCTCCAACTGTTCCCGCCACTGTCCACTCGACATCCGGAACCGCTTAACAAAGTCCGCAATCATCTGAAGATAAGTATAGGTATCCAGCAAAGGATGCTGTGGTTCACCGCAGTCGGCTTGGCCGACATCTCCATTCATCAACAGTTTGCGTTGCATTACCGCTTCTGCGGCCGCATAGGAATCTCGTATTGCACCGATTCCCTGAGCCATAGGTCCAATGCCAAAGCTTAAGGAAATGCGTAGATTTTGTTCTACCCAAGATTTGCATTCCTCAGCTACAACACGAATCTGCCCAGACATATCCAAGTTGTTATCATTCTGTTCTTTGAACACAAAAAGGATTGCAATTCGATCCACACTAATCCATTCCGTCCAGCATTGGACTCCCGTATTACGTGACAGCTCTTGCAAAACGTTCATCAAGGCAAACTTCAGAGTATTTTGTTCACCTCTCGTGTATCTCTCCTGAAATCCCTTCTCATATCGGTTAATCTCTCCAACAACAACGACAAAACGCGACGAGTCATGCACGTCATTCAGTGGAGAGAGCTCTTTTAATTGCTCTGCTGCATTATCCATCTGTTCACCATGCAACAGGGCATTGAACAACTTGCTGCGCTGCATGAGTACATTTTCCCTACTTTTCTTGTCATAATCCATCATATGATTAATCAGATTCTCAAGAACACCGTCAATCATCTTCATCTCATCCGTGCGAGCACCTGAGTGTTCGAACGCCCGAATCTGATGAGACTCAATCCGGTTCATGATGATCTGAATGGGTTTATAGTTACGGCGAGTAATGTACACGATATATACAATCGCACAGATGACAGTCACAATAGCAATGACTACCCATACATAAGATATGACAGATACCCAGCCAAATAAGTTGCCGGCCTTAATTCCACTGGATATTGTCCAGCCCAGTCTTTCTAGCGCTAGCCTATTCAGTTCCTGACCGTCTATCGAGCCCTCTTGGTCCGAGTGTGCATTATACACAACCTTACCTTCCCGATCCGTAATCGTCAGGAATGAGAGCTGACCATTAACCATACTATCTACACTCTGTTCAATGCTGCTCATCTTGATATTAATGACCAATGTGCCCTGAGAGCCAAAAGGCAAAGGCATGTCCTTGTTCACGGTTAATACGCGAATAGGGGTACGTTGAACAGAGTCCGCATCGAATTCCCGGACCGGCTGCCAGCCTGAACCGATAGAACCGTTACCCATCTGATCAATCCATGCCTTATCCGAGAAACCTTCCACTTCTCTGGAACCACTTACAGTCAGAACATGTTTATTTCGCTTGTCATATAGATAGATGGATTGAATCCATGAGGACGAATTGGATAGCTCACGTAAATTCTGCGCAATTGCATACACCGTGTCCGAGCTGGTCAGGTTTGTGTTATTAAAATAGAGTTTGTATGCCTGCTGACTCTGTACCGTTTCCAGGATGGATAGTTCAATATCCCTGATTGTACGATCCACTGTGTCTATCATATAACTGGAGGAGATCCGGTCTGCTTTTTTAGTTTCCTCTTTAGAGATGTCATTGATGAAAACAAACGCGATGAAAATGAGTATGGTCACCGTAAGAAAAAAAATTGGGAAATACGAGAACAATAACCGGTAGTACCAATTACGAGACAATAGACCCCACTCCTCACTCCACGATGCCAATGTTCTCAGCCGTGGTTCTACTGTTCAGCATCCATCTCACCTTAGGGGCTGAATACTATATGATAACGCTATCATAACTGATTTTATGTTATTATAGCACAAGCCTCTGAGCAGCAAAGCAAGAATTGAATTCAAAGAGCCAAAACAAAAAAACCGTGCTGAGCAGACAACAACTCAGACACGGAACAGTTCATCTGGCAGCACACCGTTATATCCTCGATGCTCTAAATGCCAGAATCTTTAAACAATGTGGCCATAGAGCCACCATCCACAATAATGCGTACGGCGCGGGCCAGCATTGGTGCAACAGGTAACACTTTGAAGCATTCAGGGTGGTCATCTGGCAGTGCGATCGAGTCCGTAACTACCACCTCTTCAATTGACGGGTGATTCAATTTACTTACTGCCCCATCCGAGAACAATCCGTGTGTTGCACATACATATACATTTTTGGAGCCACGTTCCTTCAACCCTTCCACAACATTCAGAATGGTTGTTCCGGTGTCGATCAGATCCTCAATAATAATAGGTGTCCGTCCTTCTACATCACCAATGACATGGGTAATCACCGATTCATTATGGCTTGGACGTTTCTTGATCATAATGGCAAATGGAGAATCCAGACGGTTCGCCAGCTTCTCTGCCATCGATGCTCGTCCCGCATCCGGGGAGACGACAACAGGGTTCTCGATTCCTTTGCTTAACAAATAATCACTAATCAGATCCAGTGATGTCATATGGTCAACCGGAATGTTGAAGAATCCCTGAATGGCCGCTGCGTGTAGGTCGATCGTTACCACTCGATTGGCGCCAGCCGTAGTTAATACATCTGCTACCATCTTGGCCGAGATCGGTTCCCGTGGAGCGGATTTGCGCTCTTGCCGAGCATAACCGTAATACGGAACAATGATGTTCACAGTGCGCGCTGAAGCCCTCTTGGCAGCATCAATCATCACCAACAGCTCGACAAACAGCTCATTGATCGGATGAGACAACGACTGTACCAGAAACACATCACAATTACGGATCGTTTCTTCATAATGAACGTATATTTCTCCGCTCTTGAACCTGGACAGCTTGATCTTGCCCAGTTGTACACCCAGCTTGTCACATACCTGTTCTGCCAGCTTAGGGTTCGATGAACCGGAAAAAATACGTAACGAATGCTGCATAATGCCCTCCCGAGGGTTGAAGTCCCTATATAATCCCTTATCTAAAAGGTTATTTCCTACCCTCATTATACTCTAATGGCTTATACATTTAAAGGAATGAACGAGCGATGACGGCCTTCAAAAACAGCGACTTCCGTACAGCCCAACTCATGTAAAAGTGCTTCAGCTTCAGGCAAATAATCCCCCAGCTTCATTGGGTCATGTGCATCAGAGCCCATGGTTAATGGAATACCCAAGCGAATGGCTTCTGTCAGCATTCTGCGACTAGGGAACATCTCGGCACAAGGCTTCGATAACCCGGAAGCATTCAGTTCCATGGCGCAGCCACTTTTGGCAATAGCCTGCAACGCTGCGTTCTCCAGTGAGATACGTTCATTTGTCTGCTCCGCTGAAGGAGCAAAACCGAAGCGTTTAATGACATCCGTATGGCCCATAATATCGTACATGCCCGTGGCGGCTGCCTTGCTTACGGCATCGTAGTACTGACGATATACTTCAAGGATGTCTTTGCCCTCCCAGTGATGGGTCTGGCGGAAATCCGTAATGTCCCATTCCCCGAGGAAATGAACGGAGCCAATCACATAGTCCCATGGATAACGCTCAATGATCGCACGGATCTCTGTTTCCCAGCCTTCAATATAGTCACCTTCCAGACCAACACGTACGTCAATCTGCCCACGGTAACGTTCTTTCAGGGAGAAACACTCCTCTACGTAACGCGGCAGTTCATCCATAGGCATCGCCATTTCCGGATAATATTGAGCCGGATCGACATGCAACAAGGGCATGTGATCGGACAATCCAATCTGGGATAGTCCGATCTCCACACCACGCTGCACGTACTCTTCCAGTTTGCCAACGGCATGTCCACACCGCTCATGGTGTGTATGATAGTCTATACGCACGAAACTCGCCTCCTAATCGCGGCGAGGCCGTTCATGACGGCGGCTCAGCTCTGACATAATGTCGTCCAGCGGCAGCTTGCGCTCTTGTAACAGGACGAGCAGGTGATACATCAGGTCACTGACTTCCAGACGAAGCTCGTCATTATCTTTATTTTTGGCGGCGATGATCGTCTCGGACGCTTCTTCACCGATTTTTTTCAGTATTTTGTCTACACCTTTATCAAACAGATATGTTGTATATGCACCCTCAGGGCGTTCACGTTCACGTTCTGCAATAACGGATTCCAGTTCAGCCAATACCTCGAAGCGACTTTCGGAACCGGAATTTGCCGAAGCAGATGCCGCACCCGCTTCATCCGAAACCTTATCTGCCGACTTCTCTGGCAAACCAATAATCTCATTATGGAAACAAGTTACCGCCCCTGTATGGCAAGCTGGACCGTTCGGTTTCACCTCAACCAACAAGGTATCGCCGTCACAATCATATTTTAGGGAAGTAATCGTCTGCACGTTGCCAGATGTTGCCCCTTTATGCCACAACTCCTGACGCGAGCGTGACCAGAACCACGTCTCACCGGATTCAAGCGACAACTTCAGAGATTCGCGATTCATATAAGCCATCATTAAGACTTCCCGAGTATTCACATCCTGCACAATGGCAGGAACCAAACCATCACTCCAACGAATGTGTTCCACAACCTGTTCCAAGGACAACTGTTCCTTGATTTCATCGCTCACTTTAGTCACGGATCTCCACCCCTTGTTCTCTCAAATGTTGTTTTAACGCCGGTACGGCGATTTCTTTGTAATGGAAAATCGTTGCGGCCAACCCTGCGTCCGCTTTGCCTGTGGTGAATACATCATAGAAATGAGACTCCTTACCCGCACCGCCCGATGCGATGACTGGAATACGCACAGATTCGGATACTGCTGCCGTCAGCTTCAGATCGAAACCGTCTTTTGTTCCGTCCGCGTCCATACTTGTGAGAAGAATCTCTCCCGCGCCCAAGCTCTCAGCCTGTTTAACCCATTCCAGCGCCTTGATCCCGGAGGGTTTCCGTCCACCATGGGTATAGACTTCCCACTCGCCCCAAGCTTCGTTATACTTGGCATCAATCGCTACCACGATGCACTGCGAGCCAAAGCGACGTGCACCATCTGCGATCAACTGCGGATTAAGTACCGCGGCTGTATTCACTGCAATTTTATCCGCTCCTGCACGGAGAATCCGCTTCATGTCCTCCACCTTGGAGATGCCACCACCTACCGTAAAGGGGATAGCGATCTCGCCAGCCGTCTGCCGCACGACTTCTTCCATCGTTTCACGACCTTCTACCGAAGCGGAGATATCGAGAAATACCAATTCATCCGCGCCCTCGCGGTCATATAGCGCCGCCAGCTCTACCGGATCACCCGCATCGCGGAGATTAACGAAGTTGACGCCTTTGACGACCCGGCCGTCCTTCACGTCCAGACAGGGGATGATTCTTTTTGCCAGCATGCTACCTCTTCCTCTCTATCCGAATATCCCTTACTTATTTACTGCACGTACCGCTTCAGACAGATCGATGCTTCCCGTATACAATGCTTTACCCACGATTGCTCCACCAACACCATCATCCGCATGACGACTCAGACGAAGCAGATCATCCATTACACTCACACCGCCGGAAGCAATAACCGTCCGTCCGCTTGCCTTGGCTAGAGACACAATCGCTTCCACATTAGGACCCTGCATCATGCCATCACGGGAAATATCCGTAAAGATAAACGTTTCTGCCCCATACGCCGCCAATTCCTTCGCGAGTACCTCTGCCTGTACTTCCGATGTTTCAAGCCATCCGCGGGTTGCTACGTAACCATTACGAGCGTCGATGCCAATTGCCACTTTATCGCCGTAACGTCCCAATACTTCCTCTGTAAAAGCACGATCCTCAATCGCTGCTGTTCCAATGATCAGCCGGCTAACACCCAGACCCAGCAAACGCTCTACATCCGCTACTGTACGAAGTCCGCCGCCCACCTGAACAGGTACGTTCACAGCTGTGGCAATCCGCCCGATCAGCTCATCGTTAACAGGATGCCCTGCTTTCGCACCATCCAGATCCACCAGATGAACGTATGTACCGCCTTGCTTCTCCCAGGATAGAGCCACTTGAACCGGGTCATCGTTATACACGGTCTCCTGATTATAATCTCCCTGCACCAGTCTTACACATTTGCCGTCCCGGATATCAATCGCCGGATATAGGATAAAAGATGACATACAAGGCCTCCTGAATATGAATTAGATTTGTGCGCTTTCTATAGTTAAGAAGAGATGATGCTTTACCTTTGTACAGGCGCTCCTGTCAGAGCCAGAAAATTGCCGAGCAGCTTCATGCCAAGCTCTCCACTTTTTTCCGGGTGGAATTGCATGCCGAAGTTGAACCCTCTGCCTACAATGGCTGTCACCGGATGTCCGTAATCCGTTACCGCCAGCAGATCGTCCCTGTTTTCAGTAAGCGCATGATAGGAATGGACAAAATAGACGTGACCTGCCTCAAGCCCCGTAAATAGCGGGTTTTCCGCGTGCAGGAACTCCAAACGGTTCCATCCCATATGAGGAACCTTCAGTTCTCCTGGTGCGAATCGCACCACTTTACCTGGCAAAATATCCAGTCCCTCATGCTCGCCATGCTCTTCGCTTGAGCTGAACAACAACTGCATCCCCAGACAGATCCCGAGCAGTGGCTTGGACCCGGCAGCGGCTTCTTTCACCACCGTATCCAGTCCACTCTCCCGCAGATGAACCATCGCATCACCAAAAGCACCTACGCCTGGCAGAATAACACCATCTGCACCAAGAATCTCTTCCCGGTCACCCGTGACCAGCGCTTCGTAGCCAAGACGTTCGACCGCTTTGCCGACGCTGTGCAGGTTACCCATACCGTAATCGACAATTGCAATCGCCATCGTCTACAGCACTCCCTTCGTGGAAGGCACACCCGTTACACGTGGATCAATCATCGTAGCTTCATCCAGTGCACGTCCCAATGCCTTAAAGATCGCTTCAATCATGTGGTGGGTGTTCTGACCATAGTGTACAATGACATGTAACGTAATCCGAGCTTCCAGCGCCAATTTCCACAGGAATTCATGTACCAGCTCCGTGGAGAAACTGCCTACCTGTTGGGAAGGGTATTCTGCACGATATTCAAAGTGAGGCCGATTGCTCACATCAATAATAACCTGAGCGAGTGCCTCGTCCATCGGTACAAAAACACTGGCGTAACGCTTAATTCCGCGTTTGTCACCCAACGCTTCTCGCAATGTCTGTCCCAGACAGATTCCGATGTCTTCAACCGTGTGATGATCGTCGATATCAATATCTCCACGGGCCTGCACGTTCAGGTCGAATTGTCCGTGCTTCGTGAACAGATCCAGCATATGGTTCAGGAAAGGTACATCCGTTTCAATCGTGGATTGTCCTGCGCCATCTACAGTAAAGGCCAATTGGATATTGGTCTCATTAGTTTTGCGGTCCACCTCTGCTTGGCGCACTGCACCTTTGTTTTCAAGTTCCACACCATTATTTTGCTTATCCATTGTCCGATTCCGCCTTTCCTTCCTGTTCTAACCGTACAGCGATTGCACGGGCATGCCCTTCAAGACCCTCATGGCGGGCCAACTCTATAATAGCCGCTCCGTTCTGCAGCAGCGCTTCTTTACTATAATAGATCAGACTCGATTTTTTGATAAAATCATCCACGTCCACCGGTGAACTGAACCGTGCAGTTCCATTGGTCGGAATAATGTGGTTTGGTCCGGCAAAATAATCTCCTACTGGCTCCGAGCTGTACGGGCCGAGGAAGATCGCGCCGGCATTTTCGATCCGGCCAGCGTAAGCCATAGGCTCCTGCACCATGATCTCCAGATGCTCCGGTGCAAGCCGGTTCACCACATCGATTCCCTCATCGATGGAATCAACCACAATAATCGCGCCATACTGCTCTATCGAAGCAGCAGCGATATCGCGCCGCGGCAGCACTTCAAGCTGCCGCTGCACTTCGCCCTGCACGGCTTCCGCCAGCGTGGCCGAATTCGTGACGAGAATGGCCGATGCCATCTCGTCATGTTCCGCCTGCGACAACAGGTCGGCGGCGACATACACCGGATTCGCCGTATCATCGGCGAGCACCACAATCTCACTCGGTCCGGCGATACTATCGATATCGACCGCACCGTACACCTCGCGCTTCGCGAGCGCCACGTAAATATTGCCCGGTCCACAGATCTTGTCGACCGGTGCAATACTCTCCGTGCCGTAAGCCAGGGCGGCGATAGCTTGAGCGCCGCCAACCCGGTACATCTCGCTCACGCCTGCTTCCGCAGCAGCAACGAGGATGTACGGGTTAATACCTTCGCCACCGTTCGTAGACGGCGGTGTCACAAGAACAATCTCCGGCACGCCTGCCACCTGTGCCGGAATCACATTCATCAGCACAGACGATGGATACGCTGCTTTGCCGCCAGGTACATAGACCCCGACCCGCTTCAGCGGTCGGATGACCTGGCCCAGCAGGCTGCCGTCCGGCTGCCAATCCATCCACGAGTTGCGTTTCTGTTTCTCATGAAACGCACGAATGTTGGCGGCGGCTTGCCGAATCGCCGTCACAAAGGATGGCTCCACGGCTGCATAAGCCGCCTGCAGCTCTTCCTGCGGCACGCGCAATTCCGCGGCCGTCAGCTTTGTGCGGTCCAGCTGCTCCGTGTAACGCAGCAGTGCCGCATCACCCTCACGGCGAATGTCGCTGACAATGCGCCGTACCGTTTCATTTTGCTCTGGCGTGCCATACTCCACTTCCCGCTTCAGATCAAACTCCCGTGCAGGTACAATTTTCATACGTACAACCTCCTTATCCCCTGTAATGCCTGCCTTTTTATGGCCAATTCGTTTCTTTGTTATGTCTCTTACTCTTACTCTTACTCTTACTCTTACTCTTACTCTTGCTTTTGCTTCTGCTTCTGCTCTACATGTTTCTCATCTATATTTCTGACGCAATAGTTTATCCCCGAAAGCTTCCCGCCGATATCTCATTCGATGCCGGTATTACCTGCTGAAGTGCATCACACAAAGCCTGGATTCGTGCATTTTTCATCCGATAACTTACCCGATTGGCGATAAGACGGCTGGTGATGTCCAGAATGCCTGTCATCTCCACCAATCCGTTCTCACGCAGTGTCTGACCGGTCTCCACCAGATCGACGATCCGGTCTGCCAGACCAATCAGGGGTGCAAGCTCAATGGAACCATTCAGCTTGATAACCTCAACCTGCTGCCCCTGCTCCCGGAAATACTGTGAAGCAATCCTCGGGTACTTCGTAGCAACACGTTGCTGAATGCCTGGCTTCCAGTCTGGAAGTCCGATCACAGACATACGACACTGGGCGATTCCCAGATTCAACAGTTCGTACACGTCGCGATTTTCCTCCAGCAGCACGTCTTTACCAACAATTCCGATATCGGCAACACCGTACTCCACATACGTTGGAACATCTACTGGCTTCGCCATAATGAATTCCATTCCCGCTTCCGGCACTTCAATGACCAATCTGCGTGTATCGTCTACGTCTTCTGGAATATCCAGCCCCGCTTCACGAAACAATTTGGAGGCTTTTTTATAGATTCGGCCCTTCGGCATGGCCACCTTCAGAATATCCGACATCTCAGCGTCCTCCTTCTTCAGATCCGTAAGTAATAACCTGCTCAGCCTGAACGGTTGTTGCTCCAGCAGATACAGCACTTGCCCCAACCCCGTCTTCAGGAAGAAGGAGTGTCACTACATTTTGTCCCAGACTGCGTAATCTTGCCGCTTCAGTTAATGCCTCCGCCCGACGTTTCGGGCTATATTGGATAAGCACCGGTTTTTTCTCTTCAATGGTAATGCCGTGAACTCCATCAATAATCCGGTTGGTTTTCAGTGCAAACCCTGTAGCTGGCAACGAGCGCCCAAACTGTTGTAAGAGATTATCATACCGTCCGCCGCTACATACCGGAGATCCCAGTTCTGCTGCATATCCTTCAAACGTCATGCCCGTATAATAGGAGAAATCACCGATCATCGTCAGATCAATCAGCACATGCTCGGATACACCGTACGCTTCCAACACTTCGAATACCGCACACAGATGTGCAATCGACTGCGCCGCTTCAGCACTTGAACTTAGCTCTACCGCATGTGTGCATACTTCCTTGCCACCGCGCAGGCGCAGGATCGCTTCAAGCTGTTCTTTCAACTTAGGCTCCAGATTTAATGCTTCGATGGACTGGCGATAGCCCACATAATCACGTCCGAGCAGCCCTTCCTTCAATTGCTCCTGCTCCGTTGTCTGGCCTGGAATCACTTCCTCCAGTAATCCGTTCAGGAATCCCATATGACCCATCGCTATTTTAAAAGAAGACACGCCCGCTGCCTGCAAAGAGGCAATCGCAAGCGCAACAACTTCTGCATCCGCCTCAGGTGAGTCGTCTCCAACCAGCTCCACGCCCGTCTGGAAAAATTCAGCCTCACGCCCAGCTTCCTCTTCAATGGAACGAAATACGTTCGCATGATAGGACAGACGCAGCGGCAACTGCTCATCTTTAAGCATCGATGAAACTACGCGTGCAATTGGAGCCGTTAGATCCGATCTGAGTACCAGCGTGGTTCCCCGGCTGTTTAGCAATTTAAATAATTTGCGATCTGATGTAGAGCTTGCTACACCGACCGTATCGTAATATTCAATCGTTGGTGTGATGATCTGACGGTAACCCCAGCGTTCCATACATTCCAGTACATTGCGTTCAATCGTCCGCAGCTTGGATACTACATGTGGTGTATAGTCGCGGAATCCGGTCGGTTTTTCAAAACCTTTTGGTTTGGACATTGGTAATATTCACCCCGAGTCAGTAGTTTAAGAGTCGCACTCGTTCTATTTCAACAGGATTTATGTAGTGTAAATCCCCATTCTATCTTATAAACTTGAATCACAGTATTATCGCATAAGCCTTCAAACTATTGGTTTAGTTCAATCTTTATCATGCTTCATTTCTCCAAGAATGCTTTCACATGGTAAAGTGCTAACAAACTAAAGGATATGGGATATGATAACATGAAATCCGCACTACCGTCAACAATACCCAAGCTTGATTGCCCTTGGATCGACATATCGTTTTATATACACACCGTTACGCTCACCAATCGGTATTTATATACGAAAAAAGCTGCCATAAGCAGCTTTTTACTTCAACCATCTTCATTCATTACTTTATTGCCTTAATGCACACTACCCTGAGAAGAATCATCCGTGTTAAAGACAGTCTCTTCCGTAGAAGCTGCCGCACGGGATAAATCACGCAGTGGATTACCTCCAACAAAAGCTCCTGGGGCAACATCCTTATGTACGACAGCTCCAGCAGCCACAACGGCTCCATCTCCTATGGTTACCCCGGGCAGAATCGTTGTGTTGGCACCAATCAGCACATTTTCCCCGATAATCACCTCACCGAGCCTGTACTCCTTAATGAGATACTCATGAGCGAGAATCGTTGTGTTGTAACCGATGACCGAGTTTTCGCCGACAGTTATTTTCTCCGGAAAAAACACATCCACCATCACCATCAGGCCAAAAGCCGTGTGTTTTCCCACCTTCATGCCGAGCATTCGGCGGTAAATCCAGTTCTTCACCGATAGAATCGGACAGTAGCGTGACAACTGGATCCAGATAAAATTACGAACGCCCTTCCACGGACTCACTGTCTTGTAGATATGCCAAAGTGCATTCTGGTCCTCTACCGGATAGCGGGTTACTTTTCTCATGAACGTCCCGTTTCAATACGGATGAGTTTCAACAAGTCTCTCATGTCATGCAACATATGGTCGGGTCCATATCCGTTCAGGATCGTTTCTCCTTTAAGAGACCATGCAACCCCCGCCGATAGAGCGCCCGCATTCTGTGCCGATTGGATATCCACCGGACTATCACCCACCATTAACGTTTTGGCAGGATCTGCACCCAGTTCCGTCATGGCTTTCAGTACCGGTTCAGCATGTGGCTTCGGATTCGTTACATCGGTCACTGTTACAATCGTCTTCATATATTTCAGTAGGTCAAAACGTTCTAGTACCTTTAGTGTAGATGGACGAATTTTGGTTGTGACTACACCCATCACAATGCCAGCCTGATGCAGCGCCTCTACTACCTCAATAACATGCGGAAAAGGTCGAACCATTGCTTCATGATGGATATCATTATAAGCACGGTAACCTTTCACGTACTCGGAGACTTCCTCCTGGCCAGAGAAGGTGCGCATCTGCTGCTCCAGTGTTCCACCCATATGTGGAATAATCTGTTCACGTGTCCATGGCGCTGAATGATCCCATCCCCCCATGACATGCTGGAATGAGCTGATAATCAACTCATTGGTATCAATAATCGTTCCGTCCAGATCAAACAATACCGTGTCAATCATGTTGCATTACTCCTTTTTATCATCAACTTGCTTTGGATCATCTTTGGCTGGAGGTGTTACCTTATTCTCTTTGCCAGCAACTGTTCCCGTATGCTCCATATCATCTGAGGTAACTTTGGACGATACAATCGGATCACTATAACGAACATCTGCTTTACCTGTCACTCTTCTCACCACAATGAATACAACAGCAACAATAATGATACCAATCGCGAGCAGTTGCGAGATTCTTACATTACCATAAGCAGGATCCAGATATCCTTGTTCAAAGCCCATTGCAGTCATTGGAGACCACAGCCCGTTCACTAATGAAGCAACCCATTGCGGAGCCTGGAAGCCAAGACTGTCCGTACGTAGAGCTTCAATGAAGAAGCGACCGATAGAGTACCAGATGAAATAAGACATGAACAGTTCACCTGAACGCAGAAACTTCTGACGACGCAGAACCAAGAGCAAGACCAGACCAACGAGACTCCACATCGATTCATACAAAAATGCAGGATGGTGGAATACGCCTTCTACGTTCATTTGATTCACAATAAAGTCCGGCAGATGAAGCTTGTCTCTCAAAAATGATTCTTCTACAGGACCGCCGTAGGCTTCCTGGTTCACAAAGTTCCCCCAGCGTCCGATCAACTGTCCAACGAGCAGTCCAGGCGCACAGATATCGGCCATACGCCAGAAGTTATACCCTTTACGACGGAAGAAAATAACTGCACAGATGATTGCACCAATAAGGGCACCATAAATGGCGATACCGCCATTCCATATTTTAAAGACATCCCAGAAATTATCCTTATAATCTTCCCACTTAAATGCGACGTAGTAGATGCGGGCACCAATGATGGCAGAAGGCACACCCAGCAGGACCATGTCCATGAACACTTCCTGTGGAATATTGTATCGTTTGCCCTCCCGGATTACGAGCAGGAGTCCTATAAGCGCCGCGGCACCAAGAATAAGCCCGTACCAGTGAACCTTTAACGCTCCAATAGAGAACGCAATCGGGTTCAACAGTAATAATGTATCCATTCATTCACACTCCTATTTATTCAATCAATCGCACGCATGACGAATGGTTGGCATACACTGCGCCTTAAGAGAAGCAGTACATGTCAACCATTTATCTTCATTTCCTTGTATAAAATATTTCTTAATCCATGTCTTCCATATCTTCCGAGATGGTTGCTGTCAGCTTGTTTGTGAATTGCAGTGCAGCATTCAGACCCATCTGTTTCAGACGATAGTTCATACCTGCCACTTCAATGATAACCGCCAAGTTCCGTCCCGGACGAACAGGAATCGTAACAAGAGGTACATCCGTATCAATGATACGTGTAGTCTCTTCATCCAGACCCAGACGATCATATTGTTTATCCTGCTGCCATGCTTCAAGACGCACAACCAAAGTAATTCGTTTGTTATTCCGAACCGCACCAGCTCCGAACAATGTCATGACGTTGATAATACCGACACCTCGAATTTCGAGCAAGTGGCGGATCAATTCAGGTGCAGTACCGTGCAGCTGAAAATCTGACGTTTGGCGGATCTCTACCGCATCATCGGCAATCAGTCGGTGTCCACGTTTCACCAGTTCAAGTGCTGTTTCACTCTTACCAATACCGCTACTACCTGTGATCAGCATACCTACGCCATAGACATCACAAAGTACACCGTGAATGGTTGCTGTTGGTGCCAATTTCTTTTCCAGGAATCCCGTAATCCGGCTCGATAAAATCGTTGTAGCCATGTTGCTGCGAAGTACAGCCAGATTCTGTTCTTCACTAATATCAATCAGCTCTTGCGGAACTTCCAGTCCACGCGTGACAACGATACAAGGCGTCTCTTCCGTACAAAGACGTTGCATACGATCGCGCCGCTCTTGCTCAGGTAACATTGCAAAGAAAGCTAACTCCGTTCTTCCAAGTAGCTGTACCCGTTCTTGTGGATGGTATTCAAAATAACCGGCCATTTCCAGACCAGGACGGTTCAGGTCATCTACCGTAATGACTCTTTTCAATCCGTGAGATCCAGAAACAACCTCCAACTGAAATTGCTGCACGAGTTCAGATACTTTCACTTTTTTCGCCATTTGTCTCTTCCTTTCAGCATTAGCTGTCCCTCTATGTACATCAGATCGTGTATCAGTTATTTCCATTATTAGCGCATTCACAACATGGGGTACAGCCTGCATACCCTTCCAACAGTCGATTCTCTCAAATATATGAAGACAGACCTTCAAATAATCTTAAATGAATTCCGGGATGAATGCAATCGCAGCCTCCGACAACCATTAGTAAGAAAAGTCCTCTGATCGAAGCACCTTCTAGGATATTACATTCGTAGTTTAGCGGCTGTTTTTCTTACGGTTATTAATCCTTCAACTCCGCCGAAACTTATAGTTCCAATAATCTTAAAAAAGCCCCTTCCAGCAATAACGGAAGGGGCTCTCATTACAATGTATAATTGCATTAACTGTCAGGTTCCATCGTCACCGAGGAATCCCAGTAATATTAGTCTTGAAGAAGTACGTTCACTTCAGTCTCTTTGTCAAAGATATGAACCTTGTTCATGTCGATGGCCATTTTAACTGTCGAACCATCACGAGTGTTAGAACGTCCGTCTACACGTGCGATTGTTGTATCGTTACCAACACCGCTCAAGTAGAGGAGCATTTCGTGACCCAGGTTCTCTGTAACATCTACGTGTGTAGAGAATACCGAGTTCGGGGATGCTTCCAGGAATACTGGCTCTTCGTGAATGTCTTCTGGACGAACACCCAGAATCACTTCTTTGCCAATGTATCCTCTAGATTTCAACACTTGTGCTTTACCTTGCGGGATTTCAACGTCCACGCCTGGAGCTACGAAGTGCAGGTTAGCACCTTGCTCAGCCAGTTTACCCGAGATAAAGTTCATTGTCGGGGAACCGATGAAACCAGCTACGAACAGGTTAGCCGGCAGGTTATACAACTCTTCCGGAGAAGCTGCTTGTTGGATGATACCATCCTTCATAACAACGATCCGATCACCCATCGTCATAGCTTCGATCTGGTCATGCGTTACGTAGATAACAGTTGTTTCCAAACGTTTCGCAAGTTTAGTGATCTCTGCACGCATTTGACCACGCAGTTTGGCATCCAAGTTGGAGAGAGGCTCATCCATCAAGAACACTTGTGGATCACGGACAATCGCACGTCCCAAAGCGACACGTTGACGTTGACCACCGGACAATGCCTTAGGTTTACGCTCAAGCAAATGCTCGATATCCAGGATTTTAGCTGCTTCACGTACACGTTTGTCGATCTCATCTTTTTTAACCTTACGCAACTTCAAACCAAACGCCATGTTTTGATATACGCTCATATGCGGATACAAGGCATAGGATTGGAATACCATCGCGATATCGCGGTCTTTAGGTGCAACATCATTAACGACACGGTCACCGATATAGAGTTTACCTTCAGAAATTTCCTCAAGGCCTGCGATCATACGAAGTGTTGTTGATTTACCACAACCGGACGGACCTACCAGTACCAGAAATTCTTTATCTTTAATGTCCAGGTTAATGTCAACTACAGTTGCTTTATCAGAACCCGGGTATTTTTTGAAAATATGCTCTAAACGTACTCCAGCCATGATTGTTGCCTCCTCAGAGATCATTTTGTAATCGAATACAATTTGTATTTTTATAATACCCTATCAACGTGAGGTTTGACTATTCGCAAACTGCACAAAAATATCAATGCTTTTTCGTCACTTTGTACATTAGTAGTAAAAACTGCACTAGAACAGCACTTTCGAAGTGCCTCACATCATAGCCTATCTCCTGTTTGATCTTATCCAGACGGTATACCAACGTATTACGATGAATGAAAAGTCGTTTCGCTGTCTCGCTGACATTACAGTCCAGGCTAAAAAAAGTCTCCAGCGTAGCAAGTGTCTCACTGTCATTGAAGATTAACGTGTCTTTGCCAGTTTCCTTTATAAAACGTATACGTTGATCATCTGGAATGCTCGCTACCAACCGTTCCAGATGCAGATCCCATGGGAGATGAATATGCTGCGTAACATGGAATGCTCTCCCTAAGTGAACACTTTCTCTAAGAAGAGTTGTGACCGATACAAGTTGTTGTGCAGGAATACATGGCAGAGATGCAGACAGATGGAACACCCCAGCCCACTCACTGGCAACCAATTCATGCAACCCCAGACAAAAAGCGTTCAGTGAATCCTTTTTGGCCTCCGTTGTATCTTCCTCGGCTTCTTCTGTAACAATTTCTTTATCACCCATGAAAATCCACTCTTGCTCCCCCAAAGGAATCAAGACAATTTCCTCGCCAAAGTAACTCTCAAGCAACTTGTTGAGTTCCTTGGATCGTAAACGATGTGCATCCGGTGTATCCCCTTGCAGCAAAAATAGAATCTTCTCAGCATTTAATCCTGCGGGCACCACAAAGCGATCAGGAACCGCTTCAGATTCCTGCTTGGTTGGTTCTTCGATCTGCTCTTTAAGCCAGAGACCCAATTCAGTCAAATACTGCTCCCTATCATTCTCATATACAACAGGTTGTACCTCATCGGGTAGAGCCGTGTTAGTACGGATTAAAAGCTCAATCAATTGTCGTGTTTCCACAGTAATTGATTTTGCAGGGCATCCCCAACACACAACAGTCTCTTCTTGCTCATTCATCCGAACCTTAAAAAATATACGCTTTCCCGTATTCAGACTGATCACATCGGATGAAATTGGAGTTGCAGATTGATCAGATACCTCCTGACGCTCACCTTTATGACCAACGGTCTCTGAATTTTCATGATTACCAACCAGATTGGCAACGGATTGCATCCATTCTTCTATTGTAATTTCATATTCGTCCAAAGTTGTGCCTATAATGACTTCAATTTGCTGTTTTAGATCAGGTATGAGCTTCATATAATGAACGTCACCACTCTGCATGTTTTCTATTAGTTTATCATATCTTGCACAGCATTAATAAATATCCATATTCCGTGAAAATTACATAACAAAAAAGAGCAACTAATCAAATTAATGATTAATCACTCTTTTCTTAAAGATGAGTCATGAAGGGCTCGAACCTTCGACACCCTGATTAAAAGTCAGGTGCTCTACCAACTGAGCTAATGACTCATAAAACTGGTGGAGGATGATGGATTCGAACCACCGAACCCGTACGGGAGCAGATTTACAGTCTGATGCGTTTGGCCACTTCGCTAATCCTCCAGGGATTAAAGGTGGCTCGGGACGGAATCGAACCGCCGACACGAGGATTTTCAGTCCTCTGCTCTACCGACTGAGCTACCGAGCCATATTTAATTTTTAGGATTAATGGCGGAACCGACGGGATTCGAACCCGCGATCTCCTGCGTGACAGGCAGGCATGTTAGGCCAACTACACCACGGTTCCAGGCATTAATGGTGCCGGCGAGAGGACTTGAACCCCCAACCTACTGATTACAAGTCAGTTGCTCTACCAGTTGAGCTACACCGGCGTATATGGTGGAGGCTGAGGGGATCGAACCCCCGACCCTCTGCTTGTAAGGCAGATGCTCTCCCAGCTGAGCTAAGCCTCCTGGGTAATATGGTAGCGGCGGAGGGGATCGAACCCCCGACCTTACGGGTATGAACCGTACGCTCTAGCCAGCTGAGCTACACCGCCATATTAATTGTGTCTCGATTGCTTGTCCACCTTTAGGTAAAGATGGCGGAGAGAGAGGGATTCGAACCCTCGCACCGCTTACGCAGTCTAACCCCTTAGCAGAGGGTCCCCTTATAGCCACTTGGGTATCTCTCCAAATAACAATCTTCAACATCATTCAAGGATTGCTCCCTGAAAACTAGATTCGAAACGAAACATGCGAATTACAACTTGCTATTGGATAAGCCCTCGACCGATTAGTACTGGTCAGCTCCATGCATTGCTGCACTTCCACCCCCAGCCTATCTACCTCG
>NZ_FMZN01000004.1:0-348869 GCF_900101225.1 Paenibacillus sp. CF095 | reverse complement strand
TGAAGACGACGAGGTAGATAGGCTGGGGGTGGAAGTGCAGCAATGCATGGAGCTGACCAGTACTAATCGGTCGAGGGCTTATCCAATAGCAAGTTTTAATTCGCGTGTTTCGTTTCGAATCTAGTTTTCAGAGAACGATCTCTGAAGCATATTCCCTGATAGCTCAGTTGGTAGAGCACTCGACTGTTAATCGAGTTGTCACAGGTTCGAGCCCTGTTCGGGGAGCCATATGGAGAGGTGTCCGAGCTGGCCGAAGGAGCACGATTGGAAATCGTGTAGGCGTCACAAGCGTCTCGAGGGTTCGAATCCCTCTCTCTCCGCCATAATATTAAGGCCCGTTGGTCAAGGGGTTAAGACACCTCCCTTTCACGGAGGTAACAGGGGTTCGAATCCCCTACGGGTCATAATAACTTCGAAAAAAGAAGTTGATTTTTACAACAAGATTATGGTATGATCATAAATGTGTTGTTCGGAGGCTTAGCTCAGCTGGGAGAGCATCTGCCTTACAAGCAGAGGGTCGGGGGTTCGATCCCCTCAGCCTCCACCATATAAACTTTATAACGACGCGGGGTGGAGCAGCCCGGTAGCTCGTCGGGCTCATAACCCGAAGGCCGCAGGTTCAAATCCTGCCCCCGCAATTATACTTTCCTTTGAGAAAGTGATCTGGAACCGTGGTGTAGTTGGCCTAACATGCCTGCCTGTCACGCAGGAGATCGCGGGTTCGAATCCCGTCGGTTCCGCCATTTAATCTTTACATGAGGCAAACTGTTCACTACATCTGCTGTATGGCACTGATGCCCTATATAAAGTGTAAGGAATTAAGATTAGACTTTATTATGGCTCGGTAGCTCAGTCGGTAGAGCAGAGGACTGAAAATCCTCGTGTCGGCGGTTCGATTCCGTCCCGAGCCACCATTTTCAAAACAATTTAATATGCCGGTGTAGCTCAACTGGTAGAGCAACTGACTTGTAATCAGTAGGTTGGGGGTTCAAGTCCTCTCGCCGGCACCATGTAATCCTGGAGGATTAGCGAAGTGGCCAAACGCATCAGACTGTAAATCTGCTCCCGTACGGGTTCGGTGGTTCGAATCCATCATCCTCCACCAGTTTTTAGGGGCATAGTTTAAAGGTAGAACAACGGTCTCCAAAACCGTTGGTGTGGGTTCAATTCCTGCTGCCCCTGCCAATTAACTTTTTAGATAATAACCTTTTGTGGCGATCGTGGCGAAGTGGTTAACGCACCGGTTTGTGGATCCGGCATTCGGGGGTTCAATTCCCCTCGATCGCCCCTTTGTTTTTTTCATTTTTTATTGGGGATTAGCCAAGCGGTAAGGCAACGGACTTTGACTCCGTCATGCATAGGTTCAAATCCTATATCCCCAGCCATTATGCGGACGTGGCTCAGCGGTAGAGCATCGCCTTGCCAAGGCGAGGGTCGCGGGTTCGATTCCCGTCGTCCGCTCCAAAATATGGCGCCATAGCCAAGTGGTAAGGCACAGCTCTGCAAAAGCTTTATCCCCAGTTCGAATCTGGGTGGCGCCTCCAGCATATGCCGGCGTGGCGGAATGGCAGACGCGCTCGACTCAAAATCGAGTGGGAAACCGTGGAGGTTCGAGTCCTCTCGCCGGTATATTGAATAGCCCTACATGTTGCTTATGCAATGTGTAGGGCTATTTTCATTTTATATAAATTGATTTTTTGTATTGTAAGGATAGTTGGACGTTAATAAAGATTGACGTATGATTATATTAAGTATATTGTAGATAAATAAAGTCTTTAATGTAAAGGAGTGAAGTAGAGTGACTAATGGAAAAAATGTATTGGATACCGATCTGTTATTTGATCTTTCTGTATGGGAAGAGGCATGGAAGAATCGTCCGAGAAGTTCAAAATATAAGAAGAAGAGCCCCCCCTTTAATACAGAAGAAGCATTTGAGCGGTGGGCCAGAGATTATCATGCACAGTCGTTCACCGAAGAAGGAAAGCAGCGTTCTGAACGCATTATGGGCTGGATTGAAAACCAGGGTGTGGAATTCTCAGGGTTATCCATTTTGGACATTGGAGCGGCCTCAGGCATATTTACCATTCCTTTTGCGGAAAAGGGGGCAAATGTGACAGCAATTGAGCCTTCTGAGTTGCTTGTCTCCCTTATGAAAGAGACGATACCTTCAGCTCTGGAATCCAAAATTGAAATCGTAAACGAACGATATGAGGAAATCTCTATTCAGGATAAAGGCTGGGAGAAGAAATATGACTTTGCATTTGCATCCATGTGTCCGGCGATGTCGGATTGGGAAACGATTGAGCAGGCGATCAATTGTGCCCGGAAGTATGTGTATATAAGTACTATGGCGGGACAGAAGGAACACACACTAATGGATGAACTTAAGGATGTACTGGGAGTAACTTCTTCATACATGGCCGGTGATATGGGGTATATCCAACAGTTGCTGTATTTGAAGGGTTATTCTTATACGATGATTATTACGAGAGAAGTTAACTCATTTGAATTACCGGTGAAAGAGATTATCGAGCAGCTGCCAGAATGGCTTAATACGTATGAGTTCCCATCCGATGAAGATTCTCTCAGATTGGCTGAGAAGTACATTCGGGATACGTACAGGGATAGTACGGTGACCTTCTCACGTGGAGCAAGGTTTGGCAAAATTCTAATTCAACTTGAACAACCCAATATGAAAACAGTTCGCACTAAGGATAAGCGATAATTCGCGTAAGCTTGGCACGTGTACTGATAATCAGGAATTGAGACGGACAATGTAGTCTAACGTCTAAGATGACACTAGGAAGCATCGTACTACCAAACAAGAAGATGCACGTGTGAAACATATGAAGTTAAGATTGCAGAAGTGAAGTTGTAGGTGAAGGGTGCAGGTTATAAGCTCCCTCTTTTTTGAAGCCACTAATTCATCGACCGCTTTGAACCAGACCCTCATTTATTTAGAGATGTTCGAGACAACGAAAAACAAAACACATACCTCGTTTTCAGAGATGATCTCTGAAGCATATTCCCTGAAATTTCAGTTGGTGAGCAATCAACGGTTAATCGAGTTGTCACAGGTCCGAGCCCTGGCCCTGTTCGGGGAGCCATATGGAGAGGTATCCAAGCTGGCCGAAGGAGTACGACTTACAATCGTACTCCTTTTCTAATTTCGGTTCGACACTTCTGCTTTCTGCTTACGCTCCCGATACTGGCCGGGGGTGATTCCTTCCCATTTACGAAATGATCGGATAAAGTTTTGTGGATTGTTGTACCGAAGTCGTGCTGCGATATCTTTAACGGTTAGATCACTTTCGTCAAGCCATTTTTTAGCGATATTAAATCGGTACTTGGTCAGATATTCACTAAATGCACAGCCTGTCTCTTTGCGGAAAACACTACTTAAGTAGTTGGCATTGTAGTGAAGCTTAACAGCACATTCCTCAAGCGTCAGATCCTTATCATAATCTTGATGAATCATGGCAATCATTTTCTCAGATATATGTTGATACTGGGCATACTGTCTTGCTTTAAAAACCTGGATGATGGGCAAGATGACTTGATGGTTAAACCATTCCTCAACTTCAGCAGCGTACTGCAAACCATGAAGTTCATGAAACATCGAGCCCCGACCTTGGGAGATCTGTCCGAGTCGTATGCCGGATTCCTGAGTCATTTGCAAAATATGCGTGAGTAGCCTCGTAAGAGCCACCTCATACTCCTCGGGTGTAACCTCCATACCAAAGATCACTTCAAGCAGTTGTTGCAGAAGAGCAGAGGCCTGGACTTCGTCCGCACTTTGAATAGCTTGGATCAATGAATATTCCAATGATTCCGGGTAGGTCATGGGCCAAGTGGGAGCGTAATGATCTATGTTCTCATATTGAAAAATAATGCCTGTTCCCAGCTTCATCCGATGCCTCAATGCTTCCATAGCTTCTGTGTAAGCTTGAGGGATGTGATATATAGAGCTGTGCGGCTGGCTGAATCCTATACTGACTTGAAGAGTTAGAATCTTATCCATCTGTTGTTGTAACTGGTCTGTTAATACATATAGTTGCTGTGAAAAAATAAACTGATCCTGTTCAACGGTCCCAATCACCGTGACTACCGTATGTTCCAGCACAATGGGAAGCAATTGTTGGTTATGCACAACCGTTTCCGCCAATATATTTTGAATAGCGAATAATAAGAGGTCACGATCACTAGCTCTATATTTTGTATGATTAACGAGATCGGCCTGTAATGTAATAACAGCAATTTGTTGCCATTCCCGAACCTGATGCGTGTAGCCATATTCATTCAAGGTGTCATGAAGAGTATGAACAGGGATCTTACCCTGGAACAGATTGATCATAAAATGAGTGCGAATCTGCAACAGATGCATATTAAGTGTGTTCTCTAATTGGGAGCGAGAGGCAGATAATTGTGAGACTCCTGCTCTAATCTGTTCGAACTCATCAGAAAATGGTGGTGATTGCTGAGCTAATGTTTTTCCTTCTTTGGACAGATGGTTGTCACCAAGTTGGGTTAAAAGTTTACGAATCGGGACATGCATTCGCTTGGAGCCGAGCCAGGCGAGTAATAATGAAAGTAAAAGTAAGAAGATACTGATATACAAGGTGTGTAAGCCGATATCGATATATTCTTGTGTCAGAATATTGGTAGGTGAGATTAGAACATATGTCCATCCTTTTAAGGTAGAAGGGCTATATGTCAGGGAATAATGTGTATCTGCGATCTTGACTTCCCGTTTTTCAAAGCCTGTTGAAAATGTAATGGGTGATAGTTTGGTTATGTTGTCTTCCGTATCCCGATCCTGTAATCCTAAGGCAGACAAAGGTTGTCCAATGTATACAGGATCGGGATGGACCAAAATACGTTGTTCCCGATTCAAGATGATCAGTCCTGAGGCAGCATTGCCTAAGAAGGCTTCTCCAAGTGTATTTTGCAAAGAGCATGCAGGAATTCCCGCAATCAGAGCAGCATCGGAAGACGTATTTAGATCCGGAATAGATCTCGCAAGGGCAATATGATAAATACAGCCTGTACCGGGTGAACGCTCATCATTACTGAACACCGATGAAGGGGAGAGCTGCCATCCAGAGGTTAGCGTATCCGATATCAATTCCTTCATGGGAAGAGCCAGCGGAAAATCCGTATTACGATATAATCCGGCATGATCAATAAGCCAATTCTGAGATTGATTCACCAGGGTAATATCCAGCATAGGTTCCCATGACCTCATATTCTTAAATTCACTCTGCAGTTTGTCGGCAAGCAAAGGCCCTTTCCCTTCCAGTGAAGAAGAAGCAGACAGGGAACGGAGGGTTACTGGAGAGCGAACGGCCTGATCAAGCATATAACTGACTGTAGCGAGTTTGTGCTCTACGTTGGATTGCATTTGTTCCAGCAACTGTCTGTTGGCCTGCGTACGATGCAGCTCAGTTTGGTTCGATGAATAGATAAATGCGGCAATTCCCGTTAACAAAATGGGCAGGGTGCTTAACAGGATTCCAAAGATGATCATTTTATGGAGATAGCTGATTGGTCGCACAGTTTCAGTTCCACCCCTGACATTAGAAATAGTAACACTTTCTATTTTAGTAAACGCTTACATATAGAACAATCTAAATTTTGTTTATTTGGATAAATAAGTAATTTTATGAGAGGGTATAGAAGTAGAGATAAGGGATTGCTGATAGATGATCTTGCAGAAACGGCTTGGACTGACTATCCAACACGGAATCATGAGAAACGAAATTGCAGTGTGAACGTAAATAGAGACATGGACATCATTCTCTCTACAGGTCGATATCGGCTAAAGGGCAGCCTGAATACGGGTAATGGAAGGTATCTGGAGTGTTATTCAGCTTAGGTGGAACGTTGGTCTTATACAGGGACAGTCAAAGGTCCAACTAGATCCCCGACCTGAGTCTAGGATGAAAAACCGTCCACGGTCTGTTTTGAAAAGTCGCGGAATCCCCTAGAATAAGGACATAAGGTTAAACAAGAAACACGGAAACAAAAAAACAAGAAACAAACGAACAAATGACTCAACACATTAAAACGAACGAATGGAAAGGGCGGTGAACAACAATTATGAGATTGAATAAGGGAAATGGCTGGGCGATTGTATTGATTGCGCTGGGTGCACTACTCCTCTTCGGAAAGTTAACTCCACTTCTTGGACACTTAATGGGTTATCTGATTCCGGTCCTGATGATTGCACTGGGATACTACGGAGTTAAACGAGGGAATGTGATGCTTGGCTGGATTGTTCTCATCATCGGTATCATCTCACTGATGGGTAAACTGGCATGGTTGATCGGACCGATCATCGCGATCGGGTTAATCATCTTTGGTATCTCAATGCTAAGCAATAACCGCAGTCGTCGTGGTCGGTACTAAGTTTTCACGATTATGAAAAGGAGGGACAGAACATAATGAGTGTATTTCGTCGAATGCGGGATATTACCGTAGCCAATCTGAACGAACATTTGGAGCAAAGTCAGGATCCAGTCAAACTGATTGATCAGTTCCTGGTCTCGACCCGCCAAGACATCGGTGAAGCCGAGAAACTTCGTCATCAATATGCAAGCCATACCAGACAAATGAAACAACAAGCCGATCAGGCAGCAGGTATGGTGAACAAACGGGAAGAACAGGCTTCCATGGCTCTGAAAGCAGGGGAAGAACATCTCGCTAAGCTGGCCTTGCAGGAGAAAATCCTCCACGAGGAAAAAATGGAACAGTACAATGAATTGTATGCACAAAGTTATGCGGCATTACAGGAGCTGGATGAACAGATCGACCAGCTGAAGGTTGAATATCAGAATGTATACAGCAAACGTCAATATTACTACGCTCGTATGCAGACGATTCAGTTACAACAACGTATGAACCAGAGAGGCAATCACAACGGTCAGAATGTACCCCGTATGTTTAACCGACTGGATGACCAAGTCTCTGATCTCGAATATGAAGCACAAAGTCTCCGCGATATCCGGCGGATGAGTCAAGATGGTTCAGGAGTGACTGGCAGCATGTCATCCTCTACGCTGGATAAGGAACTGGAACGCTTAAGACAGAAATTGAACAATGACAGAAAGGAGTAGTCACATGAGTAAATTATACCGCTCGGCGCGTAATCGAATGCTAACAGGTTTGATCGGCGGCATTTCTGAAAATCTCGGATTGAGTACCACGCTGCTACGTATCATCTTCTTCATCAGTATTTTCGCTACGGGAGGTACATCATTGTTGATCTACTTCATCGCTGCATTGGTGGTACCAAAGGAATCCAACCACGTTGATCCATATGCTTATGATTCCAACGTAAGAGGATACAAGTAAACGAAAGGAGCAAGCACATGAGCAAATTATACCGCTCAACGCGTGACCGGATGTTAACCGGCTTGTGCGGCGGAATTTCCGAAACCATCGGAATGGATTCCACCCTGCTGCGTATCATCTTTGTTATCAGTATCTTCGTAACTGGCGGCACGTCGTTGTTAATATACTTTATTGCAGCACTGGTGGTACCAAAAGAGCCGTATCCGCCTTATGATCCATATGGCTACGGTCCGGGCCCAGGTCCTGGTCCTGGCAGAGGATACAACAACTATGATCACCAGCCACCAAGAGGTCCTTTTCAAAATAATCACAACCAACAAGGTCCTGGTAACTTCGGTCCCGGCCCTGGATACAACAGCAGACCTCAATCTGGTCCGCGTTCTTATGACAACAACGCCTACGGAGCAGGTGCACCACAAGAAAGTGAACTTGATTCCATGATGAAAGATATCGAGAAAAAAGCACTGAAAAAAGAAGTTGAAGAGCTTCGCCAAAAATTATCTCGTTACGAGAAGGGAGAAAAGTAAAATGGGAGTATTTAAACGGATTAAGGATATGACGAAAGCATCGGTAAATGATATGTTGGATAAAGTAGAGGACCCGATTGTAATGTTGAACCAGTACTTGCGTGATATGGAGGCTGAGATTCATGAGGCAGAGGTAACTGTTGCCAAACAAATGGCAAATGAGCGTCGCATGAAACAACGTTTGGATGAAGCGGAGCGTACTTCGGTACAACGTGAGTCCCAAGCAGAAGCTGCTCTGTCTAACGGTCAGGAAGAAGTGGCACGCAAATTGTTGGAAGAGAAAATCTACTTTGATCAAAAAATTACGGAGTACAGCGAACTGCACGCACAGTCCGAAGCACAAGCAAAAGATCTGTTGCAACAGTTGCATGATATGAAAGATGAGTTCTACAAAATGCGTAACAAACGTAATGAACTCGTATCCCGTGCACAAATGGCAAAAGCCAAAAAACAAATGTCTTCCATCAACAGTTTGCATTCGATCGAAAGTGGCGGCGCATCACTTGGATTCCACCGCATGGAAGAGAAAATCATGCAGCTGGAAGCTGAAGCTGACATAGCTCGTGCACCTTATCGCAACACATCATCCACTTACACAAATCCTGTAGATGTGGAAAAACAATTCAAAGTGGATCAGCAATTACAAGCCCTCAAAAACAAAATGGGCAATGGTTCCAAGAATGAAGCGAACGGAACTTCAAAAGAATAACTGTTCGCTTAGTGGACAATATGATATTCTATAAATCGTGTATAATGTACGGTTGGTAGAACAAAAGTTAAGCCATACAGGACTTCATTGCCTGGTATGGCTTTTCCGTTGAATAAAGAGAGATTAACTTACAGAGGAGGTGCGGCGGGGATGAATCAAAAGAGTAAATGGCTTGCAGTTGTCATTATGATCATTGGCATAATGATGTTATTGAATCAGAATATTAACTTGCTGACCGCTGCCGCACTGATTCTGTTAACGGTTGGAATGCTTCAAGTCCGCAAAGGGGATACCCGCAAAGGTCATCGGTATCTTGGCATTGGTGCGGCACTGTTATTGCTGGATAATTTAATGATTGTATTTTTGATTGTACTGGCTTCTTTAGCTTACTTTTATTCAAAAAACAAAAAGATTCAACTGGACGAAGGCGTTATGAAGAAACAGAATTTCATGGCTCGGTATTACTGGGATCAATCATCCTGGACGTTACGTAGTATGAGTCTGTGGCATGCCATAGGTGAGGTTAACGCGGATCTGTCTCTCTCGATTCCGGAGGAGAAACAAACGATTGTGCTGCTGCAAGGAGTTATGGGTAATGTTCGCCTGACGCTACCAGAAGATTATGGTGTGGAGATTGAAGCATCGGTTCTTTTTGGCCGGATTAATCTTCTTGGAGAACAAGATAGCGGCATGATGAACAAATTAGTATGGAGAACACCTGGATATGAATCCAGTGAACATAAAGCAAAATTTGTCATTTCTTATATTGTTGGCGACCTAAGCATCAGTAATCCGTAGTAAAATAGATGAAGAGAAGGAGGAGACCCCGATGAAGACAAAACGACATACCGACATGGTAACCCGAAGTATGGGTGAAGGGATCCTCCTGGTTTTCATTGTACTTGCTGTTATTTTGTATGTATTGTATACATATGGTTATCTTGCTCCGTTTGCAGGCTGGCGTCATCTGATTCAATCGGGTCTGGCTCTATTGCTACTTCTGAT
The DNA here is from genome assembly GCF_900101225.1 of Paenibacillus sp. CF095. Lineage (NCBI taxonomy): Bacteria > Bacillati > Bacillota > Bacilli > Caryophanales > Paenibacillaceae > Paenibacillus > Paenibacillus sp. CF095. Next base: position 339,275 of record NZ_FMZN01000004.1, on the reverse strand, counting down.
TGGAATCGGAGCGGTCTTTGGGTTCTATCAGAGTTATCGGGTTAAACGCCGGCTTGAACTGCTGCGGGAAACACTTCTACTGTGGGAGAAGGGCTCTCTATCCCGCACTGTACCTGATCTGGGCGATGATGATGTGGGTCGTTTAAGTGAGCAACTCGGACGAATCGGAAAAAAGTGGGAAGATCAGGTATCTTCGCTCCAGCGATTATCTACTCATAATGCACAGCTTGCTGAACAATCCAGAATTACGGCTATTGTGGAAGAGCGGCAGCGGCTGGCACGGGAACTGCATGATGCGGTATCGCAGCAATTGTTCGCGATATCCATGACAGCAACGGCTGTTGGACGGAAGATGGAGAAGGATTTTGAACGTGCTCAGCGGCAGGTGGCTTTGATTGAGGAGATGGCTTCGGTAGCTCAGTCCGAGATGCGTGCGTTACTGTTACATCTGCGGCCAGTCTATCTGGAGGGTAAACATCTCGAACAAGGTCTGCGTGATCTGGTGATGGAACTGAAAACAAAAGTACCCATGGACATTGTGCTCGAAATGGACGAAGACATTGATCTGATCAAAGGCATCGAGAATCATCTGTTTCGAATCGTTCAAGAGGCTATGTCCAATACGTTACGGCATGCAAAGGCGGAAAAAATGGAGATACGGATCCAGCGCCGTACTGATGCGATCCGGGTATTAATTCGTGATGATGGGCAAGGCTTCGATCTGGATGAGAATAAACAAGCTTCCTACGGTCTGGCTAACATGCGTGAACGTGTTACGGAGATTGGCGGGGCCATACAATTTGTAACAGCGCCTGGTAAGGGAACGCGGATTGAGATTACGATACCTTTGATGAACGATGAAAGCGAGGAAGAACATGTCAATGGAACCGGAAGTCGAAACGGAGACGGAAACGTCGATCAAAGTATTGCTCGTGGATGATCATGAGATGGTACGTATTGGTCTTGCAGCGGTACTGGATACCGAAGATGGAATTGAGGTTGTTGGTGAAGCTGGTAGTGGAGAGGAAGGCATTCGGCTTGCACAGGAGTATAAGCCCGATGTGGTTCTGATGGACCTGGTTATGGAAGGCATGGATGGCATTGAGGCTACTCGTCAGGTACTTAAAATGTATCCAGAGTGCAAAGTCATCGTATTGACCAGTTATCTGGATGATGAAAAAATGTACCCTGTCATTGAAGCAGGCGCATTCAGTTATTTGTTGAAAACATCAAGAGCCAATGAAGTGGCAGATGCGATTCGCGCAGCAGCTCGCGGGCAATCCGTTCTGGAGTCACAGGTGGCTTCGAAAATGATGAATCGCTTCCGGCAGCCACAGGCAGCAGCTCCTTTGCACGATGAATTGACGGACCGTGAAATGGATGTGCTCCGGTTACTTGCTAAAGGCAAGTCGAATCAGGACATCGCTGATGATCTGATCATTGGTATTAAGACAGTCAAATTCCATGTTACCAACCTACTGGCAAAATTGGGCGTAGACGACCGCACACAGGCTGCGATCTATGCTTATAAAAACGGACTTGCAGAGTAAGCAGGATCATATGCAATATCATAATCAAGCCAAAGAACCGTGCATTAATGTGCGGAAGTTATAGATAAGAGATGATTTATATATAAGTGTGTGTTCAAAAAGATCGATTTTCAGTACCAAGAAGATGGGATAAAGCTAGAAATGCAGTAGCGGAGCGTAGATCGAGCTACGTGAGCAACCGCAATGTTTCCAAAGGAAACATTCTTCGTAAGCCTCTACTTATTTCGGCTGAATTCCATATTCGATGTTGATGATGCCGCTAGGCACCCTTCGTAATCAAAAGCGGACTTTTTGAACAACCTCTATAAGGATGAATGGAAAGCTCTGATCTGCCATGCATGTGGCGGGTGGGGCTTTTTTTGCTGTGTGAAGAAGAAGTATAGCTAATGCGGGAAAGGGGCATGCTGTTGATAGATTCATAGAATGCAAGAAAGAAGTGGGGGATTCAAATGTTAAATCGTTGGATGACAGCAGGTATCTTGGCAATAGCAATCATTATTCTTATCGGTGTGACACAGGTATATGCAGAGAAGAACGAATCCAAAGCTGCTCAACTGGAACAGCTAATCTATACAGCTGACAGCGTGATTGATAATGTTGATCGTCTGGTGATTAAATGGCAAGGAGAAGGCCGGGGAGATGCACAAGCACAAGCAGCATTACTGGCCAGTCACTTGGGACTGGAACAACCAGTACGGGGAAGCCAGACGGGCCATGATGTGTATCGCAGTGAAGTAGTACCAGTTGAGGCTACTGGTGGAGAAGCAGGCCTGTTGGTCAATGTCGTCGAGACAGGAGATAACGGTTACTACGCCATCGTACAAATTTCAGCGGATGCACGCACGGATCGGAAGGCATTAATTACAGTACATGAACAGGTGGATCAACTGCTTGTAGACTCAGGGATGAAGGCAAACTGGAATATATCTGTGCAAGGTACGGCAGCTACTACTATTGAAGGTGATGCGAGTCAGCAGTTAGCACTCATCGAGAAAGACCTGTCCAAAAATGTGGATATCGCCTCCGTTGAACGTTATACGGATGTAGCCAGCGCAAGTGTCTCTTATGAGGCGGCTGAGCTGCCCCTATCGATCAAGAGTGGCTCGCACATGTTGAATATGCAACTCGCAGTTCACCAGGTTGGAGACGAGGTCGACAATCGAATTACAGTGGGGTTTCCGGTGATTACGATTGAATATTAAGGGATGAATTTTTCATGAATTAGGACCCAATATTGAGAATCTTTATCAGAAAAATGAGTTTGAAATAGTGCATCCATTCAGTTGATATGCTAAAATGGCATCACATCCAAGAAGGAACTTGCTGGTAATTGACAGTTGTATGTCGTGCATATATAACACCATTACATAGCTCGGGGAGAGCATGAAGGTTATCTTCCCGGAAGAAAGAGGAGCCCATGGTTGAAAAACAATCGCAAGATGAAGTACAGACACCAGGCGCAGTATTTTTCATTTTTGGAGCAACGGGTGATTTGGCCCGCCGGAAGCTGTTTCCGGCCATCTACAGTCTTTACCGTGAAGGCAAGCTTGCCGAAGACTTTGCGGTTATTGGCGTAGCACGTCGTCCGAGGTCCCCAGAAGAATTCCGGGAAGACATCTATGAATCCATTAAAGAGTTCTGCCGTTATCCAGCGGGGGAACCTGATGAGTGGAACGCTTTTGTCGATCATTTTGAATACAAAGCACTGGATATCAATAATGTGGAAGGATTCAAAGAGCTGCGTGCGCAGACGGAGCATCTGGAATCGAAGTTTAAAACGCCGGGGAATCGGCTGTTCTATCTGGCATTGGCACCTGAGCTGTTTGGCAGTGTCTCGTACAGTTTGCGGGACGGCGGTATGTTGGAAAGTCAGGGGTGGAACCGTTTGGTGATCGAAAAACCATTTGGTTATGATCTGCAATCGGCCGAACATCTGAATGAGCAGATTCGTGAGGTATTCCGTGAAGAGGAAATCTATCGGATTGATCATTATTTGGGCAAGGAAATGGTGCAAAATATCGAAGTGATCCGCTTCGGAAATGCTTTTTTTGAACCGCTGTGGAATAACAAACATATTGCCAACGTTCAGATTACGCTTGGTGAGACGGTAGGCGTGGAAGAACGTGGTGGTTATTATGATCACTCTGGCGCACTGCGTGACATGGGGCAGAATCATATGCTTCAGATGCTGACGATGATTGCGATGGAACCGCCGAGTCGCCTATTTCCGGAGGACATTCGGGATGAGAAGGTGAAGGTATTGCGCTCATTGCGAGCCTTTACTTCGGATGAGGAAGTGAGCAACAACGTTGTGAGGGGACAGTATGCCGAAGGGGAGTACCGTGGCAAGCAGCTTCCGGGGTATCGCCAGGAAGACAAGGTTGATCCACAGTCGAATACGGAAACTTATTTTGCAGCACGTGTATTCGTGGATAATTTCCGCTGGGCGGGTGTTCCATTCTACATTCGGACAGGCAAGCGTCTTCCGGTGAAAACAACCGAGATCGTAGTTGAGTTCAAGTCAATGCCAAACAACGTGTACCTTGGGAAAAAGTACAAATTGGAACCAAATCTGCTAGTCATTCGGGTGAATCCGATGGAAGGCATATATATCAAAATTAATGCCAAGAAACCAGGCTCTGATTCCGAAATTCAGCCACTTGCAATGGATTTCTGTCAGAGCTGCATGATTGGAATTAACTCGCCTGAAGCGTATGAACGTCTGCTGCACGATGCAGCAGAGGGTGATTCTACGTACTTCACCCGTTGGGATGAAGTGGCAACAGCCTGGTCCTTTGTGGATCGGATCGCAGCAGCCTGGGGGCAGAATCAAGGAGAGCTTCATACGTACCCTGCTGGAACTTGGGGACCAGAAGCGACAGATAAGCTGCTGGAGCAGGACGGATTCCACTGGTGGCCGGTGAATGGTCAGGACGAGGACAGCGTGATCTGGCAAGTGAACGGTTAGGTTAAGGGAATTAACAACATAAACACTATGACTGAGCCTGGAGACTTCGCAATTTTGCGGTGTCTCCGGGCTTTTTAGCGGGTAAAAGGGAGGTATCCATCATAAGGAAATAAGTAATTTAAATTAAGTTGTTGACAAAAAGTAAGTATATAACTTATACTCAACACATGAGTTAAAGAGTTACGCAAATGACAAACTTCATCCGGGCAAACGTTTCGGATAAGTTATCATTCATGAGATAAAATGTAAACCAGTTGAAGGGGTTTGCGTCACAGAGAATCATGAAAAAAATATGCATAATATCTTTAATCTAAGAATACTATTTTGTATATATTGAATGGAGGAAAAAGAAAATGATGTTGGATGTAGGGTTGTTGTTGATTCGTTTGGTGATTGGATTGTCGTTCATGGCGCACGGGGCTCAAAAGCTGTTTGGTTGGTTCGGAGGTTACGGGATCAAGGGTACAGGCGGCTGGTTTGAGTCGATGGGCATGAAGCCCGGTGCATTGGTGGCGCTGCTGGCTGGACTCGCGGAATTTGGTGGCGGATTGCTGCTGGCTCTGGGTCTGCTCACACCGGTAGGTGGCATTCTGATTGCATTGACGATGGTCATCGCGATTGTGAAAGTCCATGGTGCGAACGGATACTGGTCCACACAGAACGGATTCGAATATAATCTCGCGATTCTGGTGATTGGTGTAGCGCTGGCCTTGACAGGTGGCGGACAATACGCGCTGGATGCATTGATTTTCTAAACCCGATAAATAAAATGAATGAGGAGTGCCTGGATGCCATGGAAATGGCTGAAGGGTGCTTTTTTTTTTGCAAGTGAAAAGAGAAGAATCTGCGGTAGTAATCGGTTATTTTCGGTACAGATTATGGTACAATAGGAGAGTTGGGTTAAGAAGCAGTTCACGGTATACATGAAAGCACAGATTTGAGGAGGATGAACTCCATTGTAAATGTGTAAAATTAATCTAGTGAGTAAATACCTAGTACGTAAAAACTCGTGTACAATCAACCGGCCTCGCCGGATTGCATAAAGATTGAATGATGGACCGGCCATGCCGGATTAACGTGAATGAACGGACGAAAGGGATTAAACCTATGAGCAAAGCTGCAAATGATATTCTTCAACAGGAAGTGGACAAACGCCGGACGTTTGCCATTATCTCTCACCCGGATGCGGGTAAAACTACATTAACCGAGAAACTGTTGCTGTTCGGGGGCGCGATTCGCCTTGCGGGAACGGTAAAAGCTCGGAAAGCCAGCAAACACGCAACAAGTGACTGGATGGAAATTGAGAAACAACGGGGGATCTCGGTTACCTCTTCCGTAATGCAATTTGATTACCTGAACCATCGCGTTAACATTCTGGATACACCGGGTCACCAGGACTTCAGTGAAGATACGTATCGTACACTGACGGCTGCCGATAGCGCGGTAATGTTGATCGACGTGGCAAAAGGTGTCGAGGCACAAACGATCAAGTTGTTCCAGGTATGTGCGAAGCGTGGGATTCCAATCTTTACATTTATCAACAAACTCGACCGTGAGGGTAAAAGCCCATTTGACCTGATGGAAGAACTTGAAAATGTACTGGGCATTCGTTCGGTTCCGATGAACTGGCCTATTGGTACAGGTCGCGAGCTGTGCGGTGTCTATGACCGGATGAAAAATCAGGTGGAATTGTTCCAAGGGGACGATCACTCGACAATTAAAGTTCAGAAAGTAAACGGTTATACAGATCCAATTATCCGTGAGATGGCAGGAGAATATCTGCATGATCAGTTAATTCAGGATCTGGAGCTTTTGGACGTTGCGGGAGATCCGTTTGATATGGAGAAGGTTCAACGCGGCGAATTGACCCCTATTTTCTTCGGTAGTGCGATTAACAATTTCGGCGTGCAGACCTTCTTGGAGAATTTCCTGGAACTGGCACCGAAGCCTGAACCACGCCGCAGTACGGCAGGAGAGATTCAGCCAACGAATGAGAAATTCAGCGGTTATGTATTCAAGATTCAAGCGAACATGAACCCGGCACACCGGGATCGTATTGCGTTCCTGCGTATTGTATCAGGCAAGTTCCAACGTGGAATGAGTGTGAAGCATACTCGTGTGGGTAAAGAGATCAAGCTGTCACAGCCACAGCAATTCCTGGCACAAGATCGGGATATTGTGGAAGAGGCGTATGCCGGCGATATTATCGGTTTGTTCGATCCGGGTATCTTCCGGATTGGCGATTCACTGAGCCAAGGCAGCGAGGTTATCTTTGAAGAGTTGCCAACGTTCTCGCCAGAGATTTTCGCTAAAGTTACCGTTAAAAATGCGTTGAAACATAAACAGTACCAAAAAGGAATTGACCAGTTGACGGAGGAAGGAACCATTCAGGTGTTCCAGACGGCAAGTTTCGACGAGACAATCCTCGGCGTAATTGGTCAACTACAGTTTGAGGTATTTGAATACCGGATGAAAGGTGAATATGGGGTAGACGTGCAATTGCAGCGTATGCCTTATCAGTTCGCTCGCTGGATTGTGGACGAGAATCTGGACCCAAGCAAATTCCGGATTAACTCTGCGCTTGTAAAAGACAAAAAAGGGAATTATGTGGTGCTCTTCGAAAATGAGTATGCCATGAGAACGGCTATGGATAAAAATCCTACTGCTAAATTCTTGGAGACTGCACCTTAAGTGACGGTCCACGTATTCTGTGGTAATCAGTTAATGTGTTAGTTAAACGTGACAAGTTCATGTGATGAGATAGAGCTTGTTAAAAATAAGATCCCTCCGCCAATTGGCGGAGGGATCTATTGCTATACACCTTACTGAGAGGCGGGTATGATCCAGCCGAATAAGGGAAAGCTTTCTTTTGCAGACAGAACAAACGGTGTGATGGTTACCTTACCCTCCAATGCTTCGATTAGCGAAGCGGTTGAACGGGAATGGTGTGCAGATGCTCCTGCGCGATTCGAATGAGTTCTTCCTGCTTGGCAGGTTCTGTGTTCTTCCAGATCATCTCGAAAATGGCGCCAAGTCCAGGTAATGCAGCTTCCGGTCCATCTACTGAACCTTCAATCATCTCCCGGAGCTGATCATCACTCTTGTCATGAACTTTATGAACAATCGCTTCACGCAGGCTTAATGTAATGGGCATCGCAATTCCCTCCTCGTATATTCGGCTGCTCTAATACTGTTCCCTGGGAAGCGCGAGCGCATTCAAGTTTATCGGGCTTTGTGGTATACTACGAAGGATTATTTACGTTAGCATGGGTATCCGTAATGATGCGTCATGCTGAAGTGCAGCGGGAGGTTAAGACCCTAATGGCCAAGAAACAGTATGCCGTAATTGGCATGGGACGGTTCGGATCAAGTGTTGCCAATGCACTGAGTGGTATGGGATTTGACGTGCTGGCAATTGATGCGGACGAGCAGCGGACCCAGGAAATGTCCAATGTGGTGACCCATGCGGTATCGGCAGATTCAACAGATGAAGAAGCGCTGCGAGCGCTGGGCATACGGAATTTCGATGTTGTCGTTGTGGCAATTGGTGAAGATATACAGGCGAGTATTCTGACAACCTTGATATTGAAAGATATGGGTGTACCAGTGCTGATCGTAAAAGCTCAAAATGAGCTTCATGGTAAGGTGCTGCAGAAGATTGGGGCAGACAAGGTGATCTATCCTGAGCGGGATATGGGACTACGTGTAGCCCATCATCTGACCTCGCCGAATATACTCGATTATATTGAGTTGTCTGAGGATTACAGCATTCTGGAGATGAGAGCTTCTGAGCAAATGATCGGTAAAAACCTGATGGAATTAAACATCCGTGCACGTTTTGGTTGTAACGTGATGGCGATTCGCAGTGGGAATTCGATGAACATCTCGCCTTACGCGGAGGATCGGATCGAAGCTGGAGATGTGCTGATCATTGTAGGTCACAAGGATCATTTGACGAAAATGGAGCTTGCGTATCCGAAGTGATGGATGCAGATGGGAAGGATGGAAAGATGGATATTGTATCACCGCAAAATACACGTGTAAAAGAATGGGCACAGCTGCTGGAGAAAAAGCATCGTACCCGTCAACATAAATATATTATTGAGGGCATTCATCTGGTACAGGAAGCATTGCGGGTCGGAGCGGATCTGGAGTGCATCGTCTACGATGGAGAGCAAGGCGTACCTAGCGAACTCGCCGGGCTTGAGAACCCGCTACAGCGTGTAGAGTGGGTTAGTGTATCTCCTGCGGTTATCGCCAAATGTACGGATACGATGACACCACAGCCTGTATTCGCAATTGTGCGTAAAGGCAGTGAACCACTGGAAAGCCTAATGACCGGAGCTCGTGGGCTTGTTGTGGTGCTGGACGGAGTGCAAGACCCGGGTAATGTGGGGACGATCATCCGTAGTGCGGACGCAGCTGGAGCAGCGGGGGTTGTACTTGGTGCTGGCTGTGCTGATGTATATAACCCGAAGACGATTCGCTCGACGATGGGGTCATTGTTTCATCTGCCCATTGTGGAGGGCCAGTTGGAATCCTTGCTTCCCGAAGCGAAGGCCGCGGGCGTGAAGCTGGTAAGTACTTCTTTGCAGGCAGAGCATTCATGTTATAGTTATGATTTTACGCAGTCGGTATGGCTTGTCATTGGTAACGAAGGCAAAGGCATCTCGGATGCTACGGCACGTTTGGTAGATGATGCGATTACGATCCCGATGCAGGGGCAGGCAGAGTCGCTTAACGCCGCAATGGCGGCAACGATTCTGTTATTTGAGGCGATGAGACAGCGGATGTTTAACTAACTAATAATTCCTGTCCAATTTAAAATTAACTGTCCCTAACTAAAATTAACTTTCCCCCAACCACCAAAGGCTGGAACCTGGTTGCCGCTTTTCTCGGGCCATGTTTCCAGTCTTTTTGTCTTTCTCTTTGAAGCACCACAGCAGGGATTTTCCATTCAAATCCCGAATAGGTGATATAGTTTCTATTTCTTAAGCTGATGGGCAGGTGTTCATTTTGGAAATGAATAATGGAAAAGGAAACACTCTCTTTAGGGAATTTATGACTTGGGCTGGGGAAAAGGGCTGGGATATAATGAGAAAATCCGGTTCGCAGTCACTTTTAAACAGCAGCATTACTTCAAGATACAAAGGACTTCCAGATGAATATTTAGAATTTATAAATGTAGTTGAAAAATGCGTTGCACCGGATGAGCAAACCTGGTTTATTTGTGAGGGTGAGTTCAACAATAGCACGGAGACCGCATTCCAATGGAATGAATTTGAAATGCTTAGTTTGGAGGCAGCAGAGGGTGATTCTATTTGGCAGTCAGAGATAACGGCTTGGTGGGATCGTCACTTACCGATCGTAATGTCTCTGGAAGATGGGTATTCCTTCTATGCCATTGACTTAACAACCGACAGTGGAGCTATTGTCCGTGGATGTGAACCTGAATTTGAAGAGGTTGAAAAGGTATCCGATTCGTTTGGAGAATTTCTGGCATGGATGATGTCGAATTCAGATTAGCCTAGCTAGGAAAGGTTGATGGTTATACTTGTGGTCAGCGGCCTGATATTAGATTATTCAATGAAAGAACTTATGAAACGTATAGGAATTCTTAACTTATGATATAAAAATAGTTTATATAGCGTGATTTATTCACATTTAAGTATGTTCCAAGCTTATTTTATATATATAAAATAATTCTTTACTGTTCGTTCTAGAAATGATATGCTAACAGCAAGTTAGATCTAACTGTTTTTTTTACACATTAAAGAACGATCGTTCTAAAAACCGGAATTACACTAATCTAAAGAATATGAGGGAGAGAATATGATGAAATACACAGTGATTACAGGAGCAAGTTCAGGAATTGGATATGAAACAGCATTGGCATTTGCAGCACGGGGTAAAAACTTGATCTTGGTAGCTAGAAGATTGGATAAGCTGGAAGACCTTAAATCGACTATTCAGGGTATCGACCCTAAAGTAAATGTTATCGTTCATACAAGCGACTTGTCTGTTACCGCAGAGGCGTACACGCTATATAACGATTTGAAGGAATATGAAATTGAGACTTGGATCAATAATGCAGGGCTTGGAGAAGGCTCGTTCATTGCTGAACAGAATTTGGATAAAGTGGAGACCATGTTGCGTGTTAACATCGAATCTTTGACCATTCTATCTACACTGTATGTGCGAGATTATGGGAATGTGGAAGGCACTCAATTGATTAACGTCTCATCCGCACTCGGATATGCCATTGCTGTAGGCAGTGTTGCTTATTCTGCATCAAAATACTACGTTAGTGCCTTCACAGAAGGTCTTGCCAAAGAACTGGAACTGAAAGGTGCAAAACTAAAAGCGAAGATCCTGGCACCAGCGATCACGGAAACAGAATTTGTACAAAAATCAATAGATGCTGAAGGATTTGATTACAAAGCGAATATGCCCAAATACCATACAGCTAAAGAAATGGCTGGCTTCATGATTGATCTGTATGATCACAATGAAGTGGTCGTAGGAATTGTAGACCAGAACTATGAGTTCCAACTGACAGGTGCAATCTACCCGGTGATTTCAGAATTGAATTAATACAGCAGAATCTAGAGGATACATCTACAAAATCTCAAATAAGAAGAGGAGTACATCCAATTGGAAAAGATATGGAGTAAAACAAAGATTGGCAACATGGAATTGCCTCATCGACTAGCGATGGCACCTATGACACGCAGTCGAGCACAAGAAGATGGTACACCTGGAGAGTTGGCGGCACTTTATTATGCTCAGCGTGCAACGATGGGACTTCTGATTACGGAAGGAACACAACCTTCCGATGATGGACAGGGATACTTGTGGTCACCTGGCATCTACACCGATAAGCATATTGAAGGATGGAAAAAGGTAACGGATGCGGTGCATGAAGCTGGCGGATATGTTTACATCCAATTAATGCATGCGGGTCGCATGTCACATCCGGACAATACCCCGCATCATCGTCAACCGGTTGCTCCATCAGCAATCGCACCGGGTGTAGAAATGTTTACGGCTACAGGGATGCAGGATATCCCCGTTCCCCGTGAATTGAGTCAGGAGGATATTCAAACGACCATTGCCGATTTCCGAAAAGCAGCAGCCGCAGCGATTGAAGCAGGGGCGGATGGCGTTGAGATTCATGGGGCCAACGGATACTTGATCAATCAATTTTTAGGAGAAAATTCGAATACACGCACAGATGAGTATGGCGGATCTATTGAAAATCGTGCTCGTTTTGCGATTGAAGTAACCAAAGCCATCGTGGAGGAAATAGGGGCAGAACGAACAGGCTTCCGTATCTCACCAGGGACACCGCTGGGTGGAATTCAAGATGGCGAACAAGGTCCTGATCTGTATCGCTACCTTGTAAAAGAATTAGCTCAATTGGATTTGGCTTACCTTCATGTTATGCATCTTGGAGATGAGAACCTACTCCAAGACATTCGTTCGATCTGGCAAAATCCATTGTTGGTCAATCGGGCTGGAAGAACGTTGGATGATCTCAGTGTCGATATAGATCGTGGTCTCGCTGATGTGGTACCTGTAGGTGTATGGTCCTTAGCTAATCCAGATTTGGTGGAACGACTTCAACAAAGTGCGCCACTGAATGAAGCAGATCCGACAACATTCTTTGGATTGGGAAGTAAAGGCTACACAGATTATCCCACGTTGGAAGAATTACAGTCACAAGAGGGGCAGCACTAGCACATACCATGGAGCATGGCGTACAACTGAACATTGCGCGCCATGTTCCTAACATAAGTTGAACTAATCATTTTACACGATAACAGCGAATGGAAGGTTGTTCTGTCATCGTAGTGTCAGTGTAAATAATCTTGAGTTCAACTTTTATAGTCTACAAGCAAAGGAAGAGGATAAATGATGAGAGCAGCTCAAATAAAGAAATACTCCAAAAAAATCCAAGTGGAAATCAATAATATTGAGATACCTCAGATTCATAGCCGTGAGGTCCTTGTCAAAGTGAAAGCTGCAGGTGTAAATCCGCTGGATATCTTGAATATGAATGGCAGTGTTCGGATGATTGCCGACTATAAGTTACCTCTAACTTTAGGGAATGAATTATCGGGTGTCATCGAAGCCGTTGGTGATGATGTTTTGAAATTTAAAGTGGGTGATAAGGTTTATACCAGGTTGCCACTGAATAAAATTGGTGCTTTTGCTGAATACGCCGCTGTGCATGAGGATGCCTTATCCATAATGCCTGAAAATCTGTCTTTTATCGAAGCTGCTGCGGTACCCCTTACTGCCTTGACCGCGTATCAAGCATTGCATGATGTACTCCGAGCTGAACCGAATAAAAAGTTGTTTATACCTGGCGGAACTGGTGGATTCGGTGCGATGGCCATCCCGATTGCCAAGTCCATGGGATTAACGGTTATTACAAGTGGTAGTGAGAGGGGCAGAGCACGTAGTTTATCCATTGGAGCAGATCAATTCATTGATTATAAGACCGAGCAGTATGCTGATATTCTGTCCGATATCGATTATGTGATCGACACCTTGGGTGCGGACGAGATCAAAGCTGAACTGAGCATTTTGAAACCACAGGGGAAATTAGTCTCTTTGAAGGCAGGACCCAATTATCGCTTTGCAGTGGACAGTCAATTCCCGTTGTGGAAAAAAGCATTGTTTGGTCTCGTAGGTGCACGCCTGGATTCTTTAGCGCGTAAGAATCAAAATGAATATCGTTTTTTATTTGTGCACTCCAGTGGAGTTCAATTGCAAGAAATCACAGCTCTTGTAGAAAAAGAAGACATTAAACCTTCGATTGATTCTACGTATACGTTTGATGACATTGAAAAGGCATTGATTAAAGTATCCACGGGTCACTCCCAGGGCAAAGTCATTGTTACCTTTTAAAGGCTCGTTAAGATGATGCTCATGCTATTCAATGTTCGTTTTCTGAACAGGAGGGAAGCCAATGGCGAGAAGCAAAGAGTTCGAAGAGTCTGTTGTACTGGATAAAGCGATGAGACTTTTTTGGGAACAAGGCTATGAGAAGACATCTATGACGGATCTGGTTAATCATATGGGAATTCATCGTAAAAGTTTGTATGACACATTTGGTGACAAACACACCTTATTTCTAAAGACAGTAGATCTGTATGATCACAAAATCAGCTCAGCCCTTGCAGCAGGCGTAAAGCGTTCTCAAACGGCAACGGAAGCACTTCAGTTTATATTTCTTTCTTTAATTCATGGAGAGGAATCTCCAGCATCAGGCTGCTTTATTGTTAATTCGACGGTAGAATTGGCGGCACGCGATAAAGACATGAACCACCGATCGACGGAGATGTTTGCAAATACGGAGAAACTAATCAAGGACATTATTGTGTGGGGACAGCAAGAAGGTGAATTCACAACGGAGTACAACGCCGAGGTATTGGCGGAATATCTGCATAACGTTAGCATTGGGTTAAGGGGGATGGCCAAGACTTCGATGACCAAGGAAAAACTTCTTCGTATAGCGATGCTATCCACAGATTTCATACTAACGTAGTCTATTTTTTTACATTAAAAGAATGTTCGTTCTAATATGAGTGTTCCAGATGAAACATATTTTATAGAAAAGAGAGGCAGGTAACGATATGAAAAAGACAGTTCTAATCACAGGGGTATCGGGTGGGATTGGTAAAGAGTTAGCAGATCGGTTTGCCAAAGGTGGACATCATATTGTGCTGGTGGCACGAAGTGAGGGTAAAATACAGGATCTAGCTCAGGAGTATCAGAAAAAGTATGGCATTCAGGCGACGGTTATTGCCAAAGATGTAGCAGCACCTGGGGTACCACAGGAGATTTATCATGAGCTGAAGGAAAAGGGAATTGTTGTTGACTATCTTGTCAACAATGCAGGTTTCGGTCTGTTCGGGACGTTTATGGAAACGGATATGGAACAAGAAGTTAATATGATTGACGTGAATATCAAGGCTTTAACCATCATGACAAAGTTATTCTTGCCGGATATGATCCAACGTGGGCACGGCGGTGTGATGAATGTGGCCTCGTTGGTAGGATTTTTCCCTGGACCGATGATGTCGGTATATTATGCAACACAGGCATACGTGCTTTCGTTCACCGAGGCTTTGGAGAATGAAGTAAGCGGAACTGGCGTTACGGTGACGGCACTGTGCCCAGGCCTGACATCCACCGGGTTTGTTGATCGTTCGGGTATGGGTGTCTCGAAGATGTTGCAGGGCCCGATCATGGAAGCAGGACAGGTCGCTGAAGAAGGGTATCAAGGCTTCTTACGTGGCAAGACGTTAATTATGCCTGGTGCTCGAAACCGATTCATCGCGTTTATGCCGCGGTTGTTGCCGCGTAAGATGATGACTCGAATGATTAGATCCTCACAAGACAAGACAGGACATTAAACATATAAAGAGGATAAATCAAGTCTTCCTCAAGTCGATCGCTTCACGTTGTTCTTCATCTTTTCTTTTACGACAAACATACACAAAAACAGGAGGGAAGCTGAAAGGCACAAATTGAATTTTCTCCATCTCAAATAATTCAGCTAATTGTTTCTTCATATGAAGTGAGTACTGGTACAAAACTAAGGTGCCTCCAGGTCGGAGCGCTGTATGAATCTGTGACAGGATGTTTTGTCTCATTTCTCTGGAAAAATTAAAAAATGGCAGTCCGCAAATGATGCTATCCAACTGATGGATATGTTCTTGATTGATCCTTTTCAACAGATAGGAGGCATTTGAATGGAACATGAATTCAGGATATGTTTTCTTCAGATTACTTCTCATCTTGGGGTCTCTTTCAAATAAAAACACGGTTGCAGATTTCGGTAAATGTGCTCTCATGAGACGTGTGACGGCACCTGTTCCTGGCCCCAGCTCAGCAATGGTTCTAACCTCATCCCATCGTACAGAATGGACGATTTTACGGGCTAGAAATTTGGAACTGGGCAGGAGACTGCCTACTCGTTTGGGGTTCCTCAGAAATCCTTGCAGGAAAAGAAGTGGTTCGGATGTTTTCATCGCGGTATCCTCCATGGTTGAATTCATTGATGGTTCACTTGATGTTGGAAGGCAAGTTTAGTTGGAATATAAATACGTTACGCGTATGTTTTAGTGTTAAAGTCCCCTGATGTAAATCCGCAATGTTTCTCGCAATAGAAAGTCCCAGACCAGATCCTGATTGAATACCTTCGCTATTCCTCGAATAATCCACCTTATAAAAGCGATCAAACAGTCTGTTTTTTTGTTCTATCGTTAGTGGTATGCCTTTATTCTCTACTTCAATGGTAACGTGATTATGCTGCACCCTCATTCGGACATAAATCGTGCCCGGTTTAAAGGAATACTTTAGTGCATTCATGAGGAGATTGTCGATGGCTCGAGCGATCTTATCACTATCCACGCAGGCCATGATTGGAGCATTACCGAGTGTTTTTTCAATAAGAATCCCATGCTCCTGAGCTAAAGGTTCGAATTCAAACAACAATTGGTCCAATAGCTGACAGAGGTCAACATTTTTCAAATCCAATTGGGTGTTTACTTCGTTAAGACGTGTGTATTCAAATAAATCATCAAGTAACTTCTTCAAATGCGTTGCTTTGTTATAGGTGTTTTGAATGAAGCGGTCATACTCTGCTTTGTCTTGAAAGGATTCTGTTCTTAGTAGCTCAATATATCCAATTATGCTAGTAAGCGGTGTACGCAGGTCATGTGAGATGCCAGTGATCATATCCATCTTGGATTGCTCCAATTCACGTTCTTTGGCAATCTGTTGCTTTAACTGTTCTGTCATGTGATTAATATTGGAAGCGACTCGCCCAAGTTCATCTTCTCGATCAACGGGCACCCTGTAATTCAGATTTCCTTCGGATATGATTTGAAGCCCTTGCTCTAATGTAATGAGATCTCTCACAATTTTTCGTGTGGAAAACAAAAAAATTAACGTGAAAATTACGATGAAAATTGGTGTTAGAACATAAGGAAAGATGTAGAGAAGTGAAGGCCAATTAAATTTTTCACTAATTTTTGCGGCACCTATTATCAACATATTATTTACACCCACAGAACCAACAAACGAAATCAATAAACTGATCAACATTCGATATAGGATGTTAATCTGTATCTTTTTTTTAAACTGTGGTAATCGTTTAATCAATTTTATAACCCACTCCCCATACCGTTTTAATATACTGAGGTTCCCGTGGATTCACTTCCAGCTTTTCTCGCAGGTTACGAATATGAACCATCACCGTATTATCGGAATACCCGTAAGGTTCTTTCCATACGGTTTCGTAAATCTTCTCGGAGCTAAATACTTGTCCAGGATGGCTGGCAAGCAACACCAGAATGGAAAACTCCAGTGGTGTAAGCGAAATATCATTTTCTTTGAGCTTCACGGAATGTTTACTTGTATCAATGACAAGGTCCTTGATCAAAATAAGTGAATTAGATTCTGGTTTCCCGATCAGTGTTTGACGTCGTAACTGAGCTTTAACGCGAGCCAGCAATTCTAGCGGATTAAACGGTTTGACCATGTAATCATCAGCCCCGGTAGTCAGGCCTGTGATTTTATCTATGTCTTCTTCCTTGGCGGATAACATAATAATCGGAGTGGATGATATTTCTCTTATTTTGAAGCAGGCTTTGATTCCGTCCATGATGGGCATCATGACATCCAGTATTACGAGTTGGACCGATGTTGTTTTGATAATATTTAGCGCTTCCTCACCATTGGCTGCTTCAATGACCTGATATCCTTCGTTACGTAAATAGACATGAATGACATCCCGGATATCGGGTTCATCATCAACCACGAGAACGGTATTCACAATTCAACACTCCTTTTATGACCTGTTTTAAATTAATTTATGTTTCTTATAAAGAGGATAATATCAGTGTAAACGATAGCCTAAGATGTTTAAATTGTTTCCTTTTTGCGACAGACATAAACGAACGCAGGTGGGATATTCAAAGGCACTAATTCTATTTTTTCGATGATAAAGTGCTCCGATAATGTTTTTTTCATTTGAAGTGAATATTGAAAGGCGATGAATAACCCTCCAGGTTTGAGTGCCTTATGGATCTGGTCTACCAACGTATTTCTTAATTCAGGCTCAAAGTTGAAGAAGGGCAATCCGCTAAAAATGTAATCCAGTTGCTGAACGCCCTCTTGCTTCATGGATTCCACTAATCGAGCGGCGTCTGGATAACAGGAGAACTCCGGGTATGCCGTCTTAAGAGTATTCCTCATCGTTTCGTTCATCTCAAACAACAACACCTTCGTTGAACCCTGCACCTCTTGTAGAATATAACGAGTGACAGCACCTGTACCCGATCCGAGTTCAGCGACTGCTTTGGCCTCTAGCCAAGAGGCTTGCTTCACCATTTTGCTGGCGAGAAACCGGGAACTGGGTATGATGCTGCCAACATGTTTAGGGCTTTGAAGAAAGCTTTTCAGAAATAAAATGGATTCATTGGAATTCATGATTGTGGTTCCTCCGTATATGTGATGGTCTGTTATCAAAACCAGTTAGAGATGTAATAATTGCAGCGTAGAAAGAATGGGACCGCCGAAGTAGATTCCCGCTGTAAAATACGTTATGGTCCATAACAAGGCACTGGAATAGGAGATGAGAGCAAATTTTCTATACTGCACGCCGCTCAGCCCAATGACCAAAGGGAGAACATATCGCACGATTGGAATGAACAAACCGATGCACATCGCCCAATTGCCACTCTTATTCAGAATCAGTTCAGCTTTGACAAAGTGTTTATGATGTTGAAATCTGTGTTTTATCTTGGTTCCAAATAACTTCCCTGCAAAATAAGCAAAGGTAATGGCCGTTAATAGTCCTGATAAAATACAGAAGTATGTGATCCATGAATTGATAACTCCTGTGTGGCTCAGAATGGCACCGCTGATAATCGTGATTTCATTTGGAATTGGAATCCCGAAAGGCCCCAATGAGAAGGCAAAATAAAAAATCAGATATCCATACTGATGAAGTAGCTCTAAGATCGTATTACTGATCATTGTTTTGCCTCCTCTCTTGTTGATATAGCAATCTTAATGAAAAAAACTAAGGAATTAATGAGCATAAATCTGAAGAAAATCTAAAGAATACATAAGCAAAGCCACACAACTACGTTAAAGAGAAAAAAGCCTTGCCAACGTACTGGCAAGACTTGAATAGGTGGACATACTCAGGAGCGGTGATCAAGTGATATGAATTTCTGAATATCAAATAAAGCTTGTCTCGAAAAGGAACTTATAAGTGAGCTCGAGTTGATTATCTATATCTTTATCTGCAAGGAAGAGGATGAGCATCAAAGAAGAGCCGAGACGTCATAATGACGACTCAGCTCTTTTTTATGTCCGATAAGCAAGGATTTTTTGAAATCAGATTATTGTAGGAAATAGAACCAGTTGAATTTTATACCAGCAACAAAAAACAAAACAATCCATCCCCATAGAAACAGTAAACGTAAAGGTCGTGGAATCAGGAGATATTCTGAGTACAATTTGCTGAAAAGTTTCATTACAGTAGTGACCACCCCTGCTAAGTTACTCCCTTATATCCGCTCTCGCAAGAAAAAGAAGTAAGAAGATAAGATAACCAAGATCCCAATAAGTCTATATACCGTAGCGTAGGCCTCAAGGTTGCTTCTGGCGATTACAAATCCGATGATCGAAATAGATAATATCAAAAGACCAAAGGGAATCTTATAACTCAGACGAAAAACCTCCAGTTATATCAAAATTAGGTATATTATATCATGATAAACAACCAGAGGACCTTTTTGTATCAGATTCAGCCATACCTACTCATTCAATAAATAAATCGAACGAAATAATACTGGCATGCCAATATATAGTGTAAGGAGGAAGGGGATGGATAATGAGTGAGCATGATGAGTACATAAAACTTGTAACGTTAATACGTGCGGGGCATGAAGAAGCATATGGAGATTTATATGAGAAAACAGTGAAGGGGGTATATCAAACTGTGCGATTTCTCATCAAGGACAAGTCTGACGCGGAGGATGTGGTACAGGAGATTTACATTCAGGCGTATCGATCATTAGCGCGATATGATGCGGAGCGTGCTTTTCGTCCCTGGTTAATGGGTGTTACGATGCGGCAGGTCCAGAGTTATCGACGCAAAAGATTGATGCAGTTTCGGTTTGGCAAGCGGATCGAAAAATCTGACGTGGGACTAGAATATGATTTTTCCACTGATCTGATCAACAAACTGGCTAATCGTCCTCTGCTGGAACAGGTGCGCCGTTTGCCGTACAAGCTGCAGCAGGTGGTCACCCTTCATTATTTGAATGAATACACGCAAGAGGAGATTGCTGACATATTGGAGATTCCGCTTGGAACCGTAAAATCGCGTATACATGCGGCGCTGGCGAAGTTGAGACAGAAAGAGAAGATGAATCCGAGATTGCGGGGAAAGGTGGAGAATCTGCATGAAACTCGATGAACAGTTGCGATCAGCCTATCGGGAAGAGACCATAGACTGGTCCGTTCCTGCGAGAATTAAACATAAAGTGATGGCTAGTATTCGAAATGATTCACACATCAGAAAAAATCGAAAAAAATGGCTGGTCACTGGGCTATTGGCTGTTGTACTAATTGTTCCCACCGGAGCCTACGCAGGATACACCTATCTCGCAGACGGAATATATGGTTCACAGGAAAACATCACAGCTATGGGGGGAACAGCTGAGGATTATATGAGGTTGGAAGCGAAGCTGCAGACGGCCAAGGCCCACTTCAGCGAAGAAGAATTTGTTCAATATATGGACTTGCTGAAGCAAATGGGACAAATGGCCGTGAAGCATGCCGATTCTCAAGGCAATATGCATCCAGAGCAGTGGAGTACAGTGGAGCAGGAACGATATAACCTTCTTGCAGCTAAGCTGAAACCGTTTTTTGAAAAGCTGGAAGCTGTGAGCACTGCTTCACAAAAGGATCCTATGAATGATCATCAACAATTCTGGACGGAGCAGTTGGCGCGGGCGGAGGCGATGTTATCTAAGGAGGAGTTTACCGAGTTCAAATCTGTGTATGAACAAATGAAGGCGTATGAAGTGATGGTGGTGGACAAGGATGGAAGCATTCATGATGAGCGCTTGTCAGTGGAACAGAAGGATGATTTGATGCAATTAAGAGAGCGACTTATTCCGTATTTGGAGAAGTTGGGGCTTGATGTGCGGTGAAGGAAGTAAAAACGGTTTGTACGAGAAGAAGTGGAGAAGTGAATTCTTTCCTTCTTTCTTTATGTTCCGACATGTTACTTCCTCCCCTGCACCTTCAGCCGATATTGATGTGGTGTAGAACCTGTGGCAGTACGGAATACTTTGCAAAAGTAGGAGGGGCTGGTCATACCGACACGGTGACCGATTTCGGGAACGGTGAGCGAGGAACGGGTGAGCAGCACACAGGCATGACGAATGCGGGTAGCTTGAGCATAAGCAACAATCGTGGTGCCAGTCGCTTTTTTGAATACATGAGATAGATGATAGGGGGACAGATGAAGTGTATCTGCGATATGCTCCAAACGAAAAGGCTCTTGGTAATGCTCCTCAATCCATTGCATGATGGCTTCGGCATGAGGGTGAAGAACGTTTGCACTGGACGAGAGTACATCTTGGGAGCGGTGTTGCTGCCCGTCCTGCCACAGATAGCGAAGTTGTGCGAGCAGATCCAATAAAAAGAGGCGTGTATCCTCCTCTATTTCATGAGGAAGCAGACCTGGATACGTATCTGCATATTGTTCCATTCGTTGAACGAGTGGGGATGTGGCAGCAAGTCGGATGGGCTGAATGGGGGATTGCTCTTCCAGCAGATCCTGTATGAAGTCGTGAGTAACAATAAATTGGGGCCAATGTGCCTTCAGTAGATCAAGTTCAACCATGAGTACATTTCGAATGAAAGGCTGCTGTCTGGATACCTGAATCTGGATGTGGTGCAATTGAAAAGGTCGAAAAATCATGAGCATACCGGGTTCAAGGGAGAAAACCTGACCTTCGGTTATCAACTGCCCATATCCTTCGTGAATATAGGTTATCTCCAGCTGCGAATGAGCATGGAACACTTCGCGAAACGTAGTGTTGGATGTCCGACGACAGGCCAGATTAAATTGTTCTCCCAGGATGATAGACATCATGAATGCCTCCCTTATCATGCGCAAGATAGTTTTATTTTAGCACAAGATGAACGCATAAAAGCGCTTTATTATTGTGTATTGTGAAGGGAATAAGGGAGGTATGCAACGATGTTAAAAGTAGCGATTATCGGAGCAGGTGCAATTAGTGGGGCACATATCTCAGCATATTTGGCATTCCCAGAGCGATGTCAGATTGTTGCTGTGGTCGATATGTACGTTGAAAAAGCACAGAAGCGAATTAATGAATATGGTCTGGAAGGTGCACAAGCCGTCACGGATTACACAGAGTTACTTGCCCAAAACATTGATCTGGTATCAGTCTGTACGCCGCCGTATACACATGCTTCAATTGCGTGTGATTTCATGCAAGCAAGTGCGCATGTGTTGGTCGAAAAACCGATGGCCTCTTCCCTGGAGGAAGCGGATCTGATGTTGAGAGCAGCGCAAAAAAGTGGCAAGTTACTAT
Organism: Paenibacillus sp. CF095; assembly: GCF_900101225.1. Classification (NCBI taxonomy): domain Bacteria; kingdom Bacillati; phylum Bacillota; class Bacilli; order Caryophanales; family Paenibacillaceae; genus Paenibacillus; species Paenibacillus sp. CF095. The sequence continues at coordinate 317,091 of NZ_FMZN01000004.1, read as the reverse complement.
CTGTAGTAGCACAGAATCGGTTTACAACACCGATGATGAAACTGAAAGGTGTGCTAGACAGTAAACGGATGGGCCCCATCGTACATGTGCAGGTTGATTCTTTCTGGTGGCGGGGTCACAATTATTATGATCTGTGGTGGCGCGGGACATGGGAAAAAGAAGGCGGAGGCTGCACCCTCAATCATGCAGTGCATCATATTGATGCCATGCTTTGGATGATGGGACCTCCAGTGGAATTGCAGGCCATGATGGCTAATACGGCACATGATAATGCCGAAGTTGAGGATATATCCATGGCGATGCTTCGCTTCCAGGAAGGGGCGCTTGGCATGATTACCAGTTCCGTCGTACATCACGGAGAGGAGCAGCAGTTAATTTTTCAGGGGAAAGAAGCCCGAGTATCTGCACCTTGGAAAGTGGTTGCTTCTACCGTACGGAGTAACGGATTTCCAGAATCCAATCAAGAGCTGGAACAGCAGATTCAGAAGCTGGCTGACGAATTACCGGATGTTGTTCATGTCGGTCACGCTGGGCAAGTTGAGAATGTGTTAAACGCTATTGAGACAAGATCACCCCTTCTGGTAGATGGAGAAAGTGGCCGGAATACACTTGAACTGATTGTGGGTATCTATAAGTCGGCAAGTACGGGAGAAAAGGTTGTTTTTCCACTTGGGGCGGAAGACGCGTTTTACACAAGAGAAGGAATTATGCAACATGCCGTACACTTTTATGAAAAGAAGACGACGGTGGAGAACTTTGAGGATTCGAGTATTACGCTTGGGAGCAAGTTGAATTCGTAGTATTTTACGTGAAAAAGATGCTCCTCACATAAGTGAGAATGGGCATCTTTTTTTTGTACTAGATCCATTACACCTACCTCACGATAAAAAATTAATACACCCGGTTTTCCCATCCATTTAACTCGCAATCGCTTCAAGATAATAATCTCCATAGTCATGGATTGGATCAATAAAAAGAGAGCGCAAATGAAACGCTTTCGCAGTTAGCGGATTCACGTCATTTGAGAAACTTGGAGAAGAGGATGCAATGGATTGAAGAGCATTTCAAATATGAGATCAGATTGGACCAGATGGCGGCAGATGTTCATCTGTCCAAATCGTATGCTTACCGCATTTTCATCAAGACACAGGTAGCAGCATTACGGAATACGTCAAAGCTTGAATGTGCAGTATGCCTACTCGCTCCTTGAGACAACAACACTTTCGGTGGACGAGAATGGCAGACATGCAGGGTTTTCAAGTGGATCGTATTTCATCCAGTTATTTCGCAAATCTGCGGAGATGACCCTGCTGCAGTATCGGCAACAATTTGAACAGATAAGTAAGCATTCATTTGGTTTGCAAAAAGTAGCGTTATTACGTCTCAATATATACAATTAGTATTTACCGTTTGAAGTAAATAAATCCCGGCTGTGGATTGCACTAGCCAGTTGCTAAATGCGATACTCCACCTCCGGGATTGCACATCGGTAACCTTCAAGCTAAATAAACCTTAAGGATTCCTCAAGTTGTTACAGCCACTTATCAGCCCAACGTTCCACGGCGCTTAATGCTCTCCCCAGTTCCGTGCCTTTTCGTGACAACATATATTCAGTTCGAACTGGACGTTCCGTGACCACATGGCGAACCACAAGTCCTTCTTCCTCCAATTCCTTCATTCGCTCATTTAACACACGTTTGCTCAAGTCAGGGATATAAGCGTGAATCTCACTGAAGCGTTTGGGTTCCTCCATCAACGCATGGATAATGAGGGCTACCCATTTTCGGCCAATGATCTGATAAGATTGTTCCACTTTTGTACATATTTGCTTGGCATTCTCATCATCGCTCATGATTGTACTCCTTTGATTTAGTATTGCTTGTAATATCATTAGTATACTTATTGTAACCTACTTGTCCACAGGCCATATGTGTAAAATGTCACATACCAATTGTTCTTAATCTTACCACATAAAGCGTTATCATCAAATAAAAACCCTATAAACACTGGAGTTCACAGGTTCGACACGATTGTTGACGAATTGTGACGACAGGTGTAATATGGGTAACGTTAATTCAAATGGTTACAATTTATAACCTATAAACAGGTTGTGGAGAGAAGGAATGTTCCATGGTTGAATTCAGGTGCGCTATATAAACGGAGGCAAGGCGGGGAACACACCCACTTATTCCGTCTTTTGTCATGCTTGGATTTGAACATTTTGCAACATCATATACTATACTGCACAGATCACAGGAGGCACTCCAATGGATGCAATGACATTTGTCCTGTTCGGGGCAACAGGCGATTTAGCCAAACGCAAGATTTACCCTGCATTATATAACTTGTACATGGATCAGAAAATGCCGAAATCTTTCTCCGTTATCGGATTGGGACGACGTGAATTGTCGGATATGGACTTCCAGGCCAATGTTGAAAAGTCACTGCACGAATTCTCACGTCAGACGCCAGAAGAAGCATCTCAGGTTCGTGATTTCATTGGAGCTTTCCGTTATTGTTCTTTAAATAATACGAAGCTTGAAGATTACACCAAACTGTTGGAGTTGGTTCAACAGCGTGAACAAGAGCTTAACATTCCCGAAAACCGCATGTTCTACATGTCGGTGGCACCGGAATTCTTTGAGCCAATCGCATTAAACATTCAAGAAAGTGGCCTGGGTAACACCAAAGGCTGGAAGAAACTGATTATCGAAAAACCATTCGGACACGATCTGCAATCGGCTCGTGATCTGAACGAAAAACTGAGCAATACCTTTGCGGAAGAAGAGATCTATCGCATTGACCATTTCCTTGGTAAACCGATGGTTCAAAATATTGAGACGCTCACCTATGCAAATCCGGTAATTCAGGCGTTGTGGTCTAACCGTTATATTGCCAATGTACAAATCACGGCAAGTGAGACGGTGGGTGTTGAAGAACGTGCCGCGTATTACGACCAAAGCGGTGCCCTTCGTGACATGTTCCAGAACCATATGCTTCAGTTGCTGATGATGATTGGTTTGCATTTGCCAAAACGTTGCACACCGGAAGAAATTCAATTCAAAAAACAAAAAATTGCTGAAGCACTTCGTCCGTTGACAAAAGAAAATATCGCTTCTGAAGTTGTTCGTGCGCAATATGCAGCAGGTGACCTGCAAGGGACATCGGTTGTTGGATATTTGGACGAGCCTGGCATCCCAGCCGGATCTCAGAACGAGACCTATGTTGCCGCAAGACTTTGGATCGATGATCCGTTCTGGAGCGAGGTTCCATTTTATATCCGTACAGGTAAACGCCTGGCTGAGAAATCCACCAGAATCGTTGTTGAATTCAAGTCTCCACTCAAAACGGGGCATGAATCCGAGAATACAACGGAACCTAACCTGCTTACGATTGAAATTGGTCCGGGAGAAAGTATTTCCCTTCAATTAAATGCGAAGAATCCATTGAACCATGGTGAAGTGGAACCAATGCGTATGACCTTCAACTCCGGTAAACGTAATATCCCTGAAGCATACGAGAATCTGATCTTTGATGCGATGCGTGGAGATTCCACCTTCTTTGCTCACTGGAACGAAGTGGAGCTGGCATGGCAATGGGTGCAACCGATTCAGGAAGCATTCGAAGCTGGCAGCGTGCCACTGGATACGTACAGTGCAGGTTCGCATGGACCAGAGTCAGCAGATCGCCTGACAGCAGCAGACGGTTACCGTTGGTGGTAAGTGAAACGAAAAAGCGAGCATAAGAGAACACAATAGTAAAAACAACAGTACAATCCGTTCTGCTCACCCATGAACATTTTGCACAATCCAAATGCTTCTTCCAAGTCAACAGGATATAGAACGAAATGTTTTATTCCCCTAGAGCTTTACTCAGAAGCGAGTTGGATGGAAGCAAATTGCTGATATAACAAAGTAACTTACGAATTATACCGTTTATACCGTTCCAATTTTGCATAAGTCCTTCCGGTTATGTTTGCCGGAAGGCCGTGAAAATTTTTGAATATAGATTAGCTGTTCAGTTTTGAAAATGGGTTGGCTTGAACGCTGCGAATGTAGTGTAGGGGACGAAATCGATTCTGTAGAAGCAAAGCGTTCGCCTTTATCCCCGGATTTTTCCTATATAGGAGATTCAAAAAAAATCTGGGGATAACAGCGATCAAAAGAACGATTCGTGACCGGAACGGTTACCTTCGCCAAACGTTAAGCACTTATTTTTAATTTTGAGCGCACATGAAATTTAAACATTGTTCATAACAGGAGGATTTTGAAATGAAACTTGGACTTGTCGGATTAGGAAAAATGGGATTGAACCTGGGTAGAAACCTGATTGATCACAAACACGAAGTGGTTGCTTTTGACCTGAACGCTGAAGCAGTAAATGAAATGAAAGAATACGGCGCTGAAGGCGTATCTTCTTACGCAGAGATGGTGGCTTCGCTCGAATCCCCACGTGTATTGTGGATCATGGTTCCCCACAACGTGGTAGACGCTGTGCTGGCTGAAGTTAGCCCATTGTTGTCCAAAGGCGACATCATTATTGAAGCGGGTAACTCCCACTACAAAGAATCCATCCGTCGCTACGAAGAGATGAAAACTAAAGGCATTCACTACATGGATGCAGGTACATCTGGCGGTATGGAAGGCGCACGTAATGGAGCATGTTATATGATCGGTGGAGACCCGGAAGCTTGGGCCATCGTTGAACCGGCATTCAAAGATACTTCCGTGGAGAATGGCTACCTGTATGCTGGTAAAGCGGGCAGCGGTCACTTCCTCAAAATGGTTCACAATGGTATCGAGTACGGTATGATGGCATCCATCGGTGAAGGTTTTGACGTATTGGAGAAAAGTGGATTTGATTTCGACTTCGAACAAGTGGCTCGCGTATGGAACAACGGTTCCGTTATCCGCTCTTGGTTGATGGAGCTGACAGAACGTGCCTTCTCCAAAGATGCAAACCTCGATGAGATTAAAGGCGTAATGCACTCTTCCGGTGAAGGACGTTGGACGGTAGAAACGGCATTTGACCTTCAAACCGCTACACCGGTTATCGCGTTGTCCTTGCTGATGCGTTACCGTTCCCTGGAGACAGACACATTCACAGGTAAAGTGGTAGCAGCATTGCGTAATGAATTTGGCGGTCACGCTGTAGAGAAAAATTAATTTTATATATAACTGTTAACATATGATGAGAATCGGGTAATGACTTATATCGTGTTTACGAATTCATCAAGTGGAGGTAACATATCATGAAATTTTTCTTGGATACAGGGAATGTGGAAGAAATCAAACGGATCGAACGTCTGGGTCTGGTGGATGGAGTCACGACTAACCCGTCTTTGATTGCCAAAGAAGGTCGCGTATTTAAAGAAGTCATTCAGGAGATCTGTGGCGTTGTTAAAGGCCCGGTCAGTGCTGAAGTCATCGGTCTCAAAGCCGAGGATATGTTGAAGGAAGCTTATGAAATTGCAGAATGGGCACCAAATGTAGTCATTAAATTGCCGATGACCGAAGATGGGCTGTACGCTTGTCATGAGTTGACGCAAAAAGGGATCAAAACCAATGTCACGCTGATTTTCTCCGCAGCACAGGGCCTGATGGCGGCGAAAGCCGGTGCAACCTACATCAGTCCATTCGTTGGTCGCTTGGATGATATTGCGGTGGATGGTATGAAATTGATTCGTGATCTGCGTCTTATTCTGGACATGTATGATCTGCCTTCCGAGATTATCGCAGCAAGCATTCGCAATATCAAACATGTAGAGGATGCAGCCCTTTCCGGTGCGCATATTGCCACCATTCCGGGTTCGCTTCTGCCGACACTTTGGAAACACCCACTGACGGACAGCGGAATTGAACGTTTCCTGAAAGACTGGGAATCTGTTCCGAAATAAAAGGATAGACATGGCCTGAATCTTTGGTTGGTCTGAACGTAAAACCTTTCGCCTTGCAGAGTAATCTGCGGGTGAAAGGTTTTTTTATCTCTGTTTATGTAGTTTCCGATTTCCTGTTAGTTTAGCCAATGAGGAGTACGAGGAGTACTTGTCCCTTTAATGTGGTTGTTACTTTCTATCCAGTGTCCACGTACTGTCCTTCTTTTTCGGGACAACGGTGCATAAGGTTAACATATAGCCTATAGCTCATCCCGTAGGGGAGGGACACTTCGATGATGAGAAGAAAATGGCGAAGCCGGAGACGCCGTAAGCCGCCAAGCGGCAAACGCAAAATGTGGTTAATCATTTTATTGGTCACCGCGTTTTGTTTGATGCAGGGCTTTGCTTATGTAGATAAGAAAATGAAGCCCCCCATCATGCACTTGGCCAAGATCAGAGTGAAGCAGATTGCAACTGAAGCGATCAACAAGGCAATTACAGCACAGGTTGCAGATGGCAAAACCAACGAAGGACTGATTGATTGGAAGACGGATACCGCCGGAAAAGTGTCCGGTTTTATGCTGAACTACAATGAGCATATGCGAATCACCGCAAGTACGATGAATATCGTGCAATCCACGCTGCAGAATGTACACATGTTAAAAGAAAAAATCCCGCTGGGGCAGGCGCTCGGCAGTCCGGTGCTGGCTTCATTTGGCCCGAGTATACCGGTTCGTATAGAGCCCCAGGGCGCTGTCAAAGTGGACCTGAACACCCGTCAGCAGAATGCGGGTATTAACATGATTTTGGTGGAAGTGTACATTCACATCATTGCTGAGGTCGCGGTCGTGGTGCCATTTGACATGGAGCCCGAAACGGTCGATACGGAGATCCCGATTTCCTACCTGCTGGTTGTCGGGGATGTGCCAATGTATTATTACGATAATCAGGGCAAGCCAGTGGGCAGTAACGGCAGTAATGCCCCAGCTATTGCGCTGCCATCAGGTCATACGGGTGTATCAAGCGATAATGGAGTAACTACGAATCCCCCTAGCCAGAACCAGCAACAGACGCCGTCAAACCCTTTGCAAGGGAATGAACTTGAAATTGAGCCGGATGATCTGCCTGATGTGAATGGGGGATTTCAGCTCAATAAGGACGCGCACCCATGATACACACAAATATCTAAAGCAAAGCGAAAAAGGGACCTCTATCTAAGAGGTCCCTTTTTCCAATACTTATCGTACTCTGAGCCGAAGAGAATCGACTTAATCCCGCCAATTTACAGGTTTGGGTCAAGACATGTGGTGTACTGCAAATTGCTTCCACGTACAGAGCATATCCTCGTCTCACTTACTTTTCTTGCTCTTTTGTTTGCGTTCATCCTGTTCCCAATGTTTCAGCTGTGGATAAGGATCGAACGACCATTCGTGCAGTCCGCTGTCCCGGTAGATCCCATAGTGCAGATGTGGAGGGAATTTGCCCTGTGTCCCAGGTTTCCCGTAACCTGAACTGCCAACCCAACCTACAACCTGACCAGGGATCACAACTTCACCAATGCGTGCACTTTTGTCAAAACCCGAGAGGTGGGCGTAATAGTGATAATGGTTGTTCAAATCCCGAATTCCGATGCGCCAGCCGCCAAACGGATTCCAGCCTTTGATTTCCACGACCCCGTAACAGGTACTGCGCACAGGCAGGCCATGCGGAGCAAAAATATCTGTTCCCTCATGAATGCGATAACCACCCCAGCTTCTTTTTGTCCCCCAGGTACTGCGATAGGAGTAGTTGGTTCCAAGCGGGACTGGAAAGGCATGTCCGAATAGATCCAGATTGTCAAAATGCTCATATAACTTCGCGAATTGCTGTATCCGTTGCACAGCACGGGAATTGTGATAATATTCCCACAAGGCAATGTTGAAGTCCTCTTGCTTGTTCCCGTAACCTTGAATAACAGAAGCCATGCTGTACAGCACATCCTGATCATTGTTGGCATCTGCTATACCGTCTCCTGAACCATCACGTCCATATCCTTTGAAAAAAAGAATGGATTCCGGATGTTGATCCGTCTCATCGGGATTTAGCCATCCTCTCCAGGCCGGAGGGGTCATGAAGATACCCGTAAGCCGCTCCGGATGTTTGCGATCCTTTGGATGCGCGCGAGTAATCGTTCGTTCATACTGATCAATGGCAGCAAGCCTGTACCAGGGAATCTGGGTCATCTGACCGATGGTTTCATATAAATGGCGACGTGCAGTGAAAATTTCTGCGGGTTTTAACTCGGCAGCCTGTGGTTTGGGAGTGGCCTGGGCGGGTTCACTGTAAACTTCAACAGGCAAGAATGGGAGAAGCAGAGTAACTGCAAGTAATGTTTTGATCCAAAAGCGGTACGTGTGCCTGAAGGTCAAGCGTTGTTGCACTGGGAAGCAGCCCCTTTCCATTAGAATGATACAAGGTACCCGATGAACCAAGCTAAAGGTTAGCGTTCTTCAAAAGTTCTCATTTTATCCATGTAAGCTCTTGGGGGGAATCGAATTATACAACTTGTCCATATCGGGCATGAATGCACAAGATGTGACAAATGGGGGTTTTTCCAGCGCTTTCATGGTATAATATGTTCCGAGCAACAGCCTAACTTCAGTAGAAAGAAGGTTTATGCATTGGCTAAACGTGTTAAAGAACCGAAGCCGGATTGGATTCGGATCAAATTGACAACCGGCGATAACTATCAGGAAATGAAAACGATGATGCGTTCCAAAACGCTGCATACGGTATGTGAGGAAGCGCGGTGTCCGAATATTTATGAATGCTGGGCCAATCGAACGGCCACTTTTATGATTTTGGGCGATATTTGCACAAGGGCATGCCGTTTTTGCGCGGTGAATACAGGCTTGCCAACGGAGCTTGATTTGCAGGAACCAGAACGTGTGGCTGAAGCAGCAGAGCAGATGAATCTGCAACACTGCGTAATTACAAGTGTAGCCCGTGACGATCTGAAAGACGGGGGAGCTACGATCTTTGCAGAGACGGTAAAGGCCGTGCGACGGCGGTTGCCATTGTGCAGCGTTGAAGTACTCATTCCAGACTTTCTGGGCGATCGGGAATCTTTGCAGATTGTAATGGATGCCAAACCGGACATCCTGAATCACAATATCGAGACGGTTGAGCGGTTGTCAGACAAAGTGCGTGCCAAGGCAAAATATAAACGTTCACTGGAATTGCTTGCTCGTGCCAAAGAAATGCAACCTAACATCCCAACGAAATCAAGCATTATGCTTGGTGTAGGTGAGGAATATAATGAAATTTTATCAACAATGGATGATCTTCGTGCGGTGAACTGTGATATTATGACGATTGGTCAATATTTGCAGCCATCGGAGAAACATCTGTATGTTGAAAAGTATTATCCGCCAGAGGAGTTTGCTGCATTAAAACAGGAAGGATTAAAACGTGGGTTCAGCCACGTCGAATCTGGCCCGATGGTACGCAGCTCCTACCATGCGCATGAACAGGTGAAATCGGCTACCAAACATGCTGAACAGGCGGCAACACACGCGTGATGGAGGATACCGGATTGGAAGAAGAAAAAAACACAGAACAGATTCAGGACAAACTTCAGGAACAGATCCAGGAGCCGGTTCAAGAATCGGTTGTTGAGTCAGTTGAAGAAAAGCCCAAAGAACCGGTCATTGTACAGATCGGCGGCAAAAATTATGAAATCGTCCAGAACCACAAAGAAGGCTGGAATCCAGAGGTTTTCCGTGATCGTTACAGTGAAGTGCTGGAGCGTTATGATTATATTATCGGAGACTGGGGTTATAGCCAGTTAAGGTTAAAAGGTTTTTACCGTGATAACCATCCGAAAGCGACAAAGGATTCCACGATCGCCAGTATGGTGGATTATATCAATGAATATTGTAACTTTGGCTGTGCGTACTTTGTGCTTCAGAAGAGCAAAGATCAGCCTCAAGCCAAAGCAAAAAGCGGTTCCTGAGAAGGACCGCTTTTTTGGTGTGTTTATTTTAGTCAAGAAATGCCGTGCGAACCCGGTTCCAGAATGGATAAGGGCGGAAACGCGCGAAACTGACCTTGTGACTGGATACCTGACAACGGACGGAGATCAGATCCTCCACCATCACATTCACATGATCAATGGTCATCAATAACCGCTGATCCTTGCGGGAGAAAATATCACAATGATGATGCTTGGGCAAAATAACCGGTGAACCAAGTGTCCGATAGACCCGGTTATTAATCGATGCAATCTCCGCAATCTGAATGGCCTCGATGGTTGGATGAACCATGGCACCGCCAAGGGCCTTGTTGTATGCGGTGCTGCCTGATGGCGTGGATACACAGATGCCATCCCCACGGAACATCTCAAATGTCACATCGTTAATATCGACCTGGGCCACGACGGTACCGTCTACACCTTTTAACGTAAATTCATTAAGGGCGATGTAAGAGGAATTCCCTGACTTTTTCCGAATCTCAAGCTCCAATAGCGGGTATTGTACAATGCGTGGTTTGAGACGTTCCGGATCTCCTTTGCCACTCATCAGCCTGACTAACTCGCGTAATTCTTCCTTCTTCCAATCGGCGTAAAAGCCGAGATGGCCTGTATGAACCCCAACAAAAGCAATATCCGGAATGCGGTCGATGAAATTGTGAAATGCCTGTAGCATCGTACCATCGCCCCCGATGGAGATAACAATCTCCGGCGATTCTGCATCCAGCTTGAACCCTTCTTCCTTCGCCAGCGCATGAAACTGCTGACTGAGATCAATCGATAACTGGTCTCCGCGGTCTTGAACATAGTATCTCAAGATGAAAGCTCCTTTGTGGTCATTATACTACCGATGATAATCAATTCCGCGAAAGAACACAACGTTTGGGCGCATATTCCGTTAAATATAGATGAATCGTTCACTTATTTTTGGCATGTCGTCTAGGCTTGAGAATGGAACTTAATATCGCAAGGAATAACAACAACACGATGAGGCTTACAAAAACAATCATTCCGGACAAAAAGATCAGTCCCCAGTCCGGTGTATATGTTGATAACGATGGGATGAAACCGGGCTCCATGAGAACGGGTGAAGAGGAACGCCCCATCATGGGTGTCCATAACAGCAGGACCAGCACAGGTGCGATTAGCGCATGAATCGCTCTGGCAAATAGAAATGGACCGTATCTCATGGGTGTGTTGCTAAGAACACTCATAATCTGTGCATGGACGGATAATCCACCCCAGGAGAGAACAAAGGCTGCTGCTGCTACTTTATAGACGAGTGGGATGGATGCCCCGGCACTCCCAGCCTCTTTGTTCCCCAGCGTTACTTCAAACAGCCCACCGACCAAGCTAGGAGATAAGGATGGAGGCAGTCCGCTATGTCGTAACAATTGCTCGGTTATCCCGTATAATCCGCCAAGCCAACCGGTCTGTACAAGCAGCTCCATCATGACCGAGAAGAATACAACCAGCCCTCCTACGATAATAATAAGGCGAAGGGATGAGGAGACTGCCTGGCGCAGCAGTTCACCGAATTCCCGTCCGTCAGCCTTTCTGGCTTCATGCATCGCATAGATGGCCCGTACCAGTCTGTTTCGAGGTGTCTCCTCCGATGGAGATGCAGAAGAGATGTCTGGCTGTGAGCCTTTTGCTGTACCCCCGTGAAAACGCATGAGCATACCCACCAGAAAAGCTGCAGCGTAATGGCTCGCAACCAATACTGGAGCGATGGCGACATTATGGAAGAACCCAACCGATACGGCTCCAATCATAAAGATCGGATCGGATGATGTCGTGAAGGCAACGAGCCGTTCTCCTTCTTCCCGGGTAACCAGCTTTTGTTCCCATAACTGAGCGGTCAGTTTTGCCCCTGTAGGATAACCGGATGCACAGCTTACGGCAAATACAAAACCACCGCTTCCGGGAACACGAAACAATGGACGCATCAGTGGATTCAGTAAGGTACCTAGAAAGTGAACAATGCCAAAGCCGAGCAGCAGCTCGGACAGCACCAAAAAAGGAAAAAGGGAGGGAAACAATACGTCCCACCAGATGGACAGTCCGCGTACACCTGCATGCCAGGTTTCCGCTGGATACAAGACCATTAACACACAAAGGATCAGGAGAGCGAGTGTGACCAGGACATGGGTGAGTCGTTGTGAAGCAGCCATGAATTCTTCTCCTTTATTTTTGGAATGGTCGGTGTGCGGAAGTCTGTGATGTCTATTGCCATCAATATATGAAAAAAAGTGGACAAACAGTACAAAATTATACGTAGAAAGCGCTTGCAAAAGTGGCTGTGTTTTTGAGTGATGTATGCTAAAATGAGAAAAACGCCTGAACGTCACCTAATTGTCTCCAAGGTGGAATTCAATTCGGATGGAGTGATGATCATGAGTCTTGTCACCGGAATCCTGGTCTGTGCTTTTGTATATGTGATACGTGCCTCGCTGGTACGCTCTGAGGAAGAGGACTGGCGGAGTTATTAATGGAATATCTAGTGCGCCTACCTATGCGGTTGGCGCTTTTTTTTGTGTTATGTTTTGAAGAAGTCCTATATACAGATGGCAGGTTACATGTGCTGATGATTTCATGTTATATAGGACTTTTTGGTTTTTTTTGATAGAATGGAGATAAAGGCTTTTGGGGCCTGGATATTGTTACTGTTTTCACAATGTTCACGGAACGTGTAATATATGGCAAAATTCGACATCAGAAAGGGGAATCAGACGAATGAATCCCAGTTTGAGTATTTATGACAATCTTGGCGGTGAGAAAGGTGTTCGCGCACTGGTCGAGGCTTTCTATCCGATCGTTCAGCAGAATGAGCAGCTGGCTCCGCTTTTCCCGGAAGATATTCAGCCGGTCATCGACAAGCAGTATATGTTTTTGTCTCAGTTTTTTGGAGGACCAGGGCTGTTTTCCGAGGCGTTTGGACACCCGATGATGCGTGCCCGTCATATGCATTTTGAAGTGACGGTTGAACGGGCTGAGGCGTGGCTTGCGTGTATGGACCAAGCCTTAACACAGATCGGTGTGGAGGAGCCCTTGCATTCATTTATCCTGCAGCGTTTATCTGGGCCTGCACATCATTTTGTGAATACACCGTAGTTCCGAATATGATTATAAGCGTACGGGAGAGGGATGGAAGAGATTGGAATTAGAGCCGCTATATAAGGTGAAGGTGACCTGTCATTATTGCGAAACCGAGTATGAAACCTCTCGGGTAAGACCGAGTTTGAAAAGGCCCTACCGGACGGATTCGGATTTTTGTGCGTACTACAAGCTGGAGAATCCAGATTTTTATGTGGTTCGAATCTGTCCGCAGTGCGGGTTTGCCTCCACGGAGAACGCAACGGAGCATTTGAATGATGCTCAGCGCAAGGCTTTTAAGGAACAGGTCGGTAATCGCTGGGTAAAACGTGATTATAGCGGAGCACGGACACTGGACCAGGCGCTGGCTACGTACAAGCTTGCTTTGTTATGCGCACAGGTTATCCAGGAGAAAGATCGTGTCGTCGCTGGTCTGTTGCATCATATAGCTTGGTTGTATCGTTATATGGAAGACCATGCACAGGAACATCGTTTTCTTGAATTTAGCCTTGAAGCCTATGTGAAGGTGTTCGAACGTGAAGGAACGGGTGGCAATGAAGCCAAACTGTTGTATTTGCTCGGGGAATTGAACCGTAGGGTAGGACGGTTTAATGAAGCAGTGCAATGGTTCAGCAAGGTCATTCATGACAAGCGGATCACTGATGCGGCCATGATTCGTGCTTCAAGGGAACAGTGGGCTGTGCTGCGTGAGCAGATGATTTCAAGTAAGTTGGAACTCCCTGAAGAGATGCTGGAAACAGACAAAGAGGCTGCGAAGCGCAGCCCCCTCTAAGTTGATCTTGCATTAGTTACGGACAGGACGGTTGGATAACAAATAGTCACTGTCGTTGTCGATCACGGTCATGCTTGTATTACAGCAGGGAAAGACCAGTAATTTCTTTTTGCCTTCGCGAATGAGCACAAGCTCTTTTGGTTTGAGGGGGAGCAGCACGTTGCTTGCATGACAGTAGGGACATTGCTGTACATAGATGTCTCCCATCACAATATCGTAAGGCCAGCTGTTCTCAAATGGAATCATTCTTGTTCGCCTTCTGGTGCGGAAGGTTTGGAGGATTCTTGTTTGGCGAGTTCCGCAATCTTCTGCATCAGGATATGTTGGGGCATGTGCATCAGGTGCTCCAAAGGTACGCCCAGGGATTCTGCTAATTTGACGGCTGTATCAGCCGATACTTGTAAAGGTTTCATACGTTTACCTCCTGAAAGTTACTATAAATACATGTTCAAAAAGTCTGGTTTTCAGTACCGAGAAGATGGAATGAAGCTAGAAATGGAGTAGCGGAGCGTAGGCAAACTACGTGAGCAACTACATTGTTTCCAAAGGAAACAACCTTCGTAAGCATCCGCTTATTTCGGCTGAATTTCATATTCGATGCTGATGATGCCGTTAGGCATGATTCGTAATCAAAAGTGGACTTTTTGAACAACCTCTGTAGCTATTTCTCTAGTATAGAGATACAGCACACAGAAAACCAATTTTTAATTCAATCCTAACCATCCAATTTATAGAGAGAGGTGCCTTATTAAATGAAAACGCCATTACACCCCGTATGGGATCTGGAGTCCATTTTTAGTGGAGGTTCTTCCTCCGAGACATTTGCTGCGTATCTGATTGAACTGGAAGAGGATGTACGTAAACTGCAACATCTGTTGAACGAAACACTTGCACCGACTTCATTAGAAGAGACGGCTGCATTTGATCCGATTTTGGAACTGCTGCAAAGCTGTTATATGCGCGTATCGGAAGGTTCTGCGTTTGTATCCTGCCTCTCATCGCAAAACCAGAAGGACAAAAAGGCAACGCAGCTTCAAGGCGCCATCAGTTCCCTTGGTGCGATGCTGAACGGCAGTAAATCGAAGTTCGATAATACACTCAGTCAGACATCAGATTCGGTGTGGGACGCTTGGATTGCTCGGGAAGATATTCAGCCGCTGGCATTTGTACTGAACGAGAGTCGCACGCTGGCTCGTGAGAAGCTGTCGCCTGAACTGGAAGGTCTTGCTCTGGATCTTGGTGTAGATGGTTACCATGGTTGGGGCAAATTCTACAACACGATCGTCAGCAAGGTGAACATTCCATTTGAGCAAGATGGGGAAACGGTGATGCTCTCCGCAGGACAGGCTGCCAACAAGCTGAGCGATAGTGATCGGAATGTACGTGAGACGGTATTCGCAAACTGGGAGCAGGCTTGGACCGATGTTGAAGATTTCTGCGCTGACACGCTGAATCACCTCGCGGGATTCCGTCTGAAGTTATATGAGAAACGTGGCTGGGATGATATCCTCAAAGAACCTCTGGCTATCAACCGGATGTCACGTCAGACACTGGATACGATGTGGGATGTGATTAATGGTGCCAAACCTGCGCTTGTTCAATATCTGGAGCGCAAGGCAGAACTGCTGGGGGTAGACAAGCTCAGCTGGAGCGACGTAGATGCACCTGTAGGTAAATCGAGTGGCAAAATCACTTATGATGAGGCAGCCATCAATATTGTTGAACAGTTTGCCAAGTTCAGTCCTAAACTTTCCTCGTTTGCAGAGATGGCTTTTGAGAAACGCTGGATCGAAGCAGAAGACCGTCCTGGCAAGCGTCCAGGCGGATTCTGTACGTCTTTGCCACTTAGCAAAGCAACCCGAATTTTCATGACCTTCTCCGGGACACCATCTAATGTGTCGACTCTTGCGCATGAACTTGGTCATGGTTATCATCAACACATTATGGAAGAGTTGCCTGCATTGAATCAACGTTATGCGATGAATGTGGCTGAGACAGCATCCACGTTTGCTGAACTGATTGTAGCAGATGCCCTGGTGCAGGCGGCAACAGATGAGCAAGAGAAGCTAGCTTTGCTGGAAGACAAGATACAGCGAAGTGTGGCTTTCTTTATGAACATCCATGCCCGGTTCCTGTTTGAGAATCGTTTCTATGAACAACGCAAAAAAGGCCTGGTCAACGCGGATGAATTATCCAAATTAATGGTGGAGGCGCAGCAGGAAGCATTCTGCGGTGTACTTGCATCAGATCATCCTCATTTCTGGGCATCCAAACTGCATTTCTATCTGACTGGTGTGCCATTCTATAATTTCCCATACACGTTTGGTTATATGTTTAGTGCGGGAATCTATGCAAGAGCGCAGCAGGAAGGTACAGCATTTGCAGATAAATATGATGATTTGTTGCGGGATACAGGGCGTATGACGGTCGAAGAACTTGCCCAGAAACATCTGGGTACAGACCTGACACAACCGGAATTCTGGCAAAATGCTGCGGACTTGGTTATTGCCGATATTGAGCAGTTTCTACAGATGACGGCGACCGAAAAATAGGTTGAATATATATGAAAGAGGCTGCAATCCCCTGTTAACAGACACGGGATTGCAGCCTCTTTTTGTACTGAGTCCTCATTTTCGATTCTCGAAGATTTTGTCGTAATTGAGTGAAAAAGCTCAGTTTAAGGGAGTGGAATGGCAATTAATTGTGCAAATAATAGTTAGAAATACCCAACTTTGACTTTGTTTGTTGAATGAGCACATATGATGCCATATAATGAGTCGTAAGTCCTTGATGTATAGGACTATAAGCATATAAGGAGAGTGTTAATATGAAAATTGATGAGCTTTCATTAGCGAGACAGTTGGATCTGGTATTCAAAGAACTTGATCATGAGTTATCAGGGTTAGATTCAGGGGTAGTTTTTGTGCAAATACGAAACAACGTAATTGGGAAATTCGGTATTCGACATAATCCGATAGCTGGACGAGATGGGCAGATGGATGTGGAGGAAGGGGGGCTAAACAAAACCCAGAGAACTTCTTTCCGGGCAATGGCACTGGAGACGTTGAAATTCAAACGCAATTGGACGCATGGCGAGATATCATACGACTTCACAGTAAGACAAGGTATGATTTTGGTAGATGCAACAATGGAGTCTAATTACAATATGGCAAGCCTGATGATTCGTTACCCTAGAACCAATACATACAAGGATTCAGATATGGAGTCGACCTCCTAATTAGTTGCACAAGAGAAAGCGGCACTTCCGAAGAAGGCCGCTTTTACTTTTGGATTCTGCTTAGGCTCAAGCAATAATTACGAGCTTACGAACGACCCGATAATTGCTGCTCAGCGATTTGCACCAGACGTTTAGTGATGTATCCACCCAGAGAACCTGTCTCACGGGAAGTATAGTTACCGTAGTAACCATCTTGTGGAATAGTTACACCCAGCTCTTGAGCAGCTTCAATTTTTAATTGTTGCAATGCTGCTGTTGCTTGGGGAACGACCAGGTTATTGGAGCGGCTACCGCTACCTTGGTTTTGACTTCCGTACATATGTGTCACCTCCTTATGGGTTGGTGATGTTAGTATGGTTAGAGAATAAGGAAATATACATGATATGGCGTAAGGAAAAATATGGATAAATATCAGTGCACAGGACACATAAAAAAGCCGACCCAATGCGGGTCGGCAAGTTGTATTTGGATATCCAAATATATGGTGATAGCGTAAAAGCAAAATAGAGGATGATCAGCTCGTTTAGTCTGTAGGAGGTATAACCTCAATACGTGTAAATAACTCAACAGGCTGTTCCGGTTCCAAGCGAATCAACCCGGTTTGTTCATCCGATAAAGCCAAATTAGGTGCATCCGGGAGCCAAGTGTACGGTTCAATGCACAAGAACTGATCGGATTCACCTTTGGTAAAGAGAACCCAATGTTTGAAAAATGCTTCATCTGCTGAATATTTCAATGTATATCCATCTTGCCTGCGTAAGTAAGCCGTAGCCGGTTCACCTTCGGTAGCTTTCAACAGGGTATCCCAGTTACGTCCCTGCAAATTGATGCCTTCGTTAAGAGCAGACCATTCGCCCAGGGACTCCAGTTCACCTGTCGGTAATTGTTCTTCATTCTGTCCGTATATTCCGGAAACAGGCAGTTGCAGTGTCCAGTCGGCAGGTTTGCCGTCTAACAAAAACCATGTATGATATCCCATCCCAAAAGGAGCAGGTGTCGAGCTCAGATTGGTGACTCGCAGACGCTGGCTAAATACAGCGTTTTGCAGACTGAACGTCATCTCAAGTTTCAGGGGAATCGGGAATTGAGCCATCCAATGCTCTTCATTTTCGGTCAGTAATTCAGTCGTAATTGCACAGCCGTCTTCATCTTCCTCAATGTCACTGACACACCAGGATTGGGTACGGTGGAGACCGTGAATATGGTTGTCATTCGCCGTGTTCTGATCGAACTGGTAACGAACGCCTTCATATTCGAATTGTCCACGATGAATGCGCCCTGGTGGAATCAGGAGAGGAACGCCAAAATGGTACGGCTTCTGCAGATAAAAGGCAAGATCGTCTTCATCCGGACGGCGGACGACATCTCTGTCCTGCACTAAATCGCGAATAGAAATAATATTATTTCCAAGACGCGGCAGCAGGGTGATTTCCAATTCACGGCTATGTAGGATATACGTGTCGTAACCATTCCATTGGCCTTTGGTCACTTGTTTCATATCGATGCTCCTTTTCCCACTTGAAATCTGTCTGCAAGCAGTTGTGATGAAGCTACTGCTGCAGGCGTGTCGTTGTGTACATGCCAGCTATTTCCTGCGCTATTTCGTGTGAAGCAGGCAACAGGATAAGCAATTCCATCATAACAGATTTTGATGTCTCGGGTAAAAAAGTTCAACTCATTTTGACATTCGCGCCTGTGCGCATTAAGATGGAACTCTGAAAGCATTTATTAGAATTGAATGACAAGAAATCGATGACAGGGATAAGTAGGCCAAGAGAATCCTCTTCAGAAAGCCGGTGGTTGATGTGAACCGGTGTGAGCTCTTTACCGAATGGACCCTTGAGTGTAGGTTTGAACAGGTTAAGCCAGAGATGGGCTTGCCCCACTAGAGTCTGCCGTATAATCCACGTTACGGAACAATGAAGGCATTTCTTCGGCTTGACTTGATTCAGGGTCAGAGCAGTCGAAGAAAAGCGAATAAGGGTGGCACCACGGTCTCACGTCCCTTGCGGATGTGGGGCCTTTTTGCGTTCGCAGAGAATGGCAGGAGTTTTTTTATATACAATCAGGGAGGCGTTATGTGCAATGAAAACAGTACTTTCAGGTATTCAGCCAAGCGGTAAGCTCACATTGGGCAACTATATTGGTGCCATCAAAAATTTTGTAAAACTCCAGCATGACTATCAATGTCATTTCATGGTGGTGGATCTTCATGCCATCACCGTGGCTCAGGAGCCAGCAGCATTACGTGAACAGTCGGAAGCGGTAGCTGCACTGTTTATTGCAGCAGGTATTGATCCGTCGAAATCTAACGTATTTCTGCAATCCCATGTACCGCAGCACGCTGAATTGGGCTGGTTGATGACAACGCTGACCTCCATGGGTGAGCTTGAACGCATGACTCAGTTTAAGGATAAATCATCCGGTAAAGATTCCGTTGGTGCCGGACTGTTCGTGTATCCATCATTAATGGCGGCGGATATTTTGTTATACAATGCTGACCTTGTACCAGTAGGTGAGGATCAGAAGCAGCATCTGGAACTGACACGTGATCTGGCAGGACGCTTTAACCACCGTTATGGGGAGTACTTTACCATTCCAGATCCGTATATCCCACAGGTAGGTGCACGGGTGATGTCACTTGACGATGCCTCTTCGAAGATGAGCAAAAGTAACCCTAATGCTGGCAGCTATATTGCCCTGCTGGATCCGCCGGATGTGATTCGCAAAAAAATCAGCCGTGCCACTACAGATTCGGGACGTGAAGTCGTATATGATCCGGCTAACAAACCGGAAGTCAGCAATCTGATGAGTATCTATGCTGAATGTGCAGGTATGACGCTTAAGGAAGTAGCTGAGCGTTATGAAGGCAAGATGTACGGTCCATTCAAAAAGGAATTGGCTGAAGTGGTTGTATCTGTGATTGAACCGCTACAACAACGATATAATGAGATTCGTGAGTCTGGCGAATTGGCGGATGTTCTGGATACGTCAGCCCGTCGTGCAGAAGAAGTTGCTGCTCAAACGTTGGATGCGGTGAAAGAACGTATGGGATTTGTTCCGAGACGTAAACAGTAGTCCTGAACAAAGATCTTCATTTCATGCAATGAATAGTTAACATAAATAAAGAGGAGTCCTATTGAAGGACTCCTCTTTATTTGTGCGTTCATTATTGAACTATCAAATGACCTGCTCAAGAAGTGGGCTCTGAAGCAGCCGAGCGAACTTCCTGACGTTCTTTTTTGGCGCGAATCACAAATCCCCAGCCAATGTTGGCAATGGACAGGACAAACAGTAGTGCAGCAAACCAACCGGAGTAGGAGATCATAATTGCTGAAACCGTTAACAAGATAATCGAAGAGAATGCGAACCATAAGGATAAGCCTTTACTCATTGGGAAAAACCTCCATCTACAAATTTAGTAAAACTCCGTATAACCTGTAGCCTACGAGCCATAATAATCTTGCAAGCTTGCAATTACATTACAGACACAGATTGAAGGGAGATTATAAATATGGCTCAAGGATCTCGTTCTAACAACTTGGTGGTACCTCAGGCAAATTCAGCACTGCAACAATTGAAAATCGAGGCTGCACAGGAACTGGGTGTAACTATCCCACAAGACGGTTACTATGGTAACTACACTTCCCGTGAAACAGGATCTTTGGGTGGATATATCACCAAACGTCTGGTACAAATCGCTGAGCAGTCTCTGGCTGGGTCTGGCAAATAATTTATTTTAACCAACAGCAACAAAACAGGATAAACAGAAAGCCCGGAGCGGAAACGCTCCGGGCTTTCTCGCGTATCAGTTCCTATGTCTGATTGTGCCTTGCCATGCTCACTTCGTCAAGGGCGTGCAGATAAAAGTTTTTTATCCATTTTCTCATCGCTTAACCAGCCTACATACGTATCAATCGTTTCAAAATTCCGATCCATCACAATTACAGCGACAAATGGATATTGTTTCCGGTGTCGATAACGTACATCTGCCCAGCGGACCTTGTAACCGGCAGGCAGTTCTTCAACCTCTGCCACCGCATAGGAGGTGAAATAGAGGAAGGCACTGACTTCCGGTGATTTGCGTGAAGCAGCAACGGCCGCATGAGTAGAAGACGAGGCGTGCAGACTCCATACCAGGTTAGAACCATCCATTTTACCGATCACATAACTGCCGTCCTCAACTCGTTTAACCACATGCCAGCGGTTCCAGGATATCGTTGGAATGACGATGTATCTTGCCTGCTCTGGGCTGTTGTCGAGACGTCTTACTTTTCTGACTGCTTGTGCACGAGCAATCGTTCGCCATATATAATATAAACCGGTCAAACTATACAACGTAACGAAGAGTGGTGCAGGGGCGATCAGATCAAAGGCCCATAACAGGATAGCTATGACATGTGTAGTGAATAGAAACGGATCAAAAATATGAATGATGTTCCAGGCGATCCAGCGTTCCGTAAAAGGCCGGGCGGCTTGGGTTCCATAGGTGTTGAACAGATCGGTGAATACGTGAAAGCCTACGGCCACAGCGGTCCACGTGGCAACGTGTCCAATAGGGACACCAGGGAATATCAATGCAATGACGCCGGTGATGAGCAAAACCCATAACAGGAGAAATGGCAGAGAGTGTGACAAGCCCCGATGATTCCGAATGTAAAGCGAATTGCTTTTGAGACGTAACGCAGTATCGATGTCTGGGGCCTGAGAACCGGCGATCGTGCCAACCATTACCGCAGCTGCAAGCATGGGACTAGCCGCGACAACAGGATCGACATAAGCCAGACCGGCTAGACCAATCCCCATGACAAAATGTGTAGAGGTATCCATAAACGTCTCCTTTGTGTGGTGTATCGTTCTAAGGCATATTACTTCTCTATCTAGGTGATACCCATATATAGTGTATAATATCCGTCTGTCAGGATGCAAAACATCCCTAATTTCAAAGTTATGACAATTACCTGTGACATACCCAATAAATGTACGTAGTTTGTCAAACTATTTTGGCAGTTCCTATGATAAACTTTATATCGGATACAGTGAGAAAAATCGCCAGAGAACGTACGATACTATTCGAATGATATATAACGCTAAAATAATTTATGGGCATTGTTCCTTTAAACCGTTACAATAATATAGAATCTCATAAAAAGTAGGTTTCTTTGAATACATATGTCACAGTAGATGGATGAAGCGAAACAAACGTGATTTTAGGTTCACATATGTATGCGTATTCATAAGAGGAGATACAGAAGGGACGAGGAAGATGCTGAAAAAGTACAAATGGACATGGATGCTGCTCGGGCTCGCACTGATAATGGCTGTGTATCTGATGTGGGGCACCGTATTTGCCAGTAAGGAAAAATTACCCGAGATTCGTGAAATCCAATCCTTTTCTATGGAAAATGTAGATGGCAGTACGGTATCACTGGAGGATACTCAAGGGAAAGTCCGATTGTTCTACTTTTATTTCACCAGTTGTCCGGATGTCTGCCCTATTACGACCTTTACGTTATCTCAGGTGCAGGATCTGTTGAAAGAGGACGACACCTTCGGTAAAGATGTCTCATTTGTCTCTATTTCATTCGACCCGAAAGTCGATACAAGAGAGAAGATTAAGACGTTTGCGGACCGCTTCCACGCGGATTATTCCGGATGGTACTTCTTGCGAGGGGATATGGACAAAACCAAACAGTTCGCCAGGGATTCATTCCAGATCCTGATCGAAGGGGAGAATAAGGACGATTTTGCCCATATGAACATGATCGGGTTGGTGGATGAGAATAACCAGTTGCGCAAGGTATATAACGCATTTAATACAGAGGACGTTGTGCCAGCTGTCATTGCCGAGGATATTCGCAATCTGATCAACGAATAATCATCTGATCATCATACTGTAAAGGCTGCCTTCAGGTTGGATATCAACCCAAAGGCAGCCTTTTGGTGTTTCATTTTAAAAGGAAGGATGTTCAGGGTATTGGATGTATGTCTCTAACCCGGCCTTTTCCAGCTGGGCAATGATATACTCATCAGGTGTTCCTTCCACACCCGCATATCCTCGTCGTGTATACATCTGTACTGCATCCGGGAAAGCATCCCGAAGTACACCTCTAATTTTTTTGCCGGAACTGTCATTATCCATAAATAAAAAGACTTCATCATAACCGACTTGCTTGCGCAGGGTCTCCAACTTGAGGGAATTAAGTGTTCCAAACGTACATAGAATGTTGATTTCGGGTCCAACCAGACGTTTCAGTTTGCTTCGGTCATTCTTACCTTCCACAATGACATGAATAGGCATGATATTCACCTCTTGTTCGAGAGCTTATGTCGACATTCCCCGGGAAATGTTGCAGCGAAAATCGACTGATTATATAAAATGGACTCCTTTCTTTACACTGTTCACCACGCGGATAGGAGCGCCTCTGATTTCTAAATTCTTTTCACGTACCTCAGGGTTTAATTTCTGATCAGGAGTGGCCGTTACGGTTACGGATCGTTCCTTCGATCGCTGTTGTCTCCAAATTTCTGATTAATTTTTTATAGGTTGAAATATGGAGACAAAGGCGAACGCTATCGCTTCTTCAAAATCGATTCCGTCCCCTTCACTACTTCCAATGATCATCCATACCCGATGACGGTATTCAAGA
Organism: Paenibacillus sp. CF095; assembly: GCF_900101225.1. Lineage (NCBI taxonomy): Bacteria > Bacillati > Bacillota > Bacilli > Caryophanales > Paenibacillaceae > Paenibacillus > Paenibacillus sp. CF095. The sequence continues at coordinate 293,430 of NZ_FMZN01000004.1, read as the reverse complement.
AAAAAATGAAATCTTAAAGACAGCGCTGATGATCCCTAGGCCGCTCCGTTCGTGTGTAAAACGTTAGTCCATTTTATATAGTTTAGCTGTAAATGGGGGAATGATGCAAAGCTAATGAAAATACTGGCCTAATTGATGCCATAACGGTAAGGAGACAGAGACTGATCGGAATTTAGTTTAATATAGTTTTGGGATCGGCAAGGGAAGCTTCACCTCTGCTTGTATAGTATGGAAGCAGTAGCATACCAATCATTAACAAAAGAAACGCGATGAAATAGGGTGATAACCCAACACGAAGTTGCCCGGCTGTGATGGGGCCGATGAAAGAGCCTATGGAAGTGGCGATGGATTGCAGCGAGAATATGCGGCCTAATCTGCTTCCTCCGCTCAGACGGATAAATAGGGTAGCCATAGCTGGAAAGATAATGCCTTTGGACATCCCGAGTACAAATAATACGGTAGACAACGGGATTTGCGGAATGGCGGCCATTACAAAAAAACACAAGGACATTAACAGCACACCCGCAACCAGACGCAGTTTGGGGGAATACCGGTTGAGAAATAACATGCTCAGTGTGAAGAGAGCTCCGATACTGATTACGGAAAATAACAGGCCGGTAGACATGATGGACGAATGCCCTCCTCCTCGAAGGGGCAACTCGAAGAAGAGAATCCCTTGAGCACAGGCAATCACCAGCGGCAAGGCAAAGTATCGCCAGGACACCGGCAGGAATGCACTTGTGGCATCTGCTGGTGAAACGTCAGGTTTGGCAGGTTCAGTTACTCTCTCATGCTGCTTGATGATGCCACGGGGCATCGTCATGAAAGCAATGACACCTGTGAGAATAAGCAAATAACCCAAACCTGAGAATGTAGCAGAGAATCCCATGGAACCCACAATGATCGCACCGGCTGCTGGCGATACCACAGACGCGAGGGTATGCACTACCCCGTGACCCGACATATACTTCCCCTGTTTCACCGGATCGCTGGATAACTGTGCAAGCAGGGCGAGACATGCAGGAGACAGGAAGGCCAGTACAAAACCGCTGATGGAACGCAGCGCCAGCAGTTGCCATGGTGTCTGGACATAGGCTTGTAGGAGCAGGATCAATCCTGCTCCGAGCAGACTGAATACAATGTAGCGGCGACTGCCATGTTTATCGATTTGTGTTCCAGCAATCAGATTGCCAGGAAGATGCGTTAAGGAATAAATGCCCATCATCCAGCCAATGAAAGTAGGGGCGGCTCCCAGCGAGATGGCAAAAGGGGTCAGAATGGGATACTGGGCGTGCAAATCAAATACGGCAAGGAACAAAAACAGGTATAGCCAGATGGCCGTTTTCACATAAGCCCCTCCTTGTTAAGCGATGCATGTTCAAACTACAGGTCTTGAACGTGTTCCCCGTTCGCCCGGCAGAACCTCATGGTACTACTTGTACGCCCGGCGGGACGAACTTAGACCGTTTATTTTTAAGGGAGAGGGCTTAGCTGACAGCAGCTTCGGAAATCATGTATAATATTCGGGAGTGTTACGAATGAATTCTAATACGGAAGGTGTAGTCATGAACATAGAAGTAATCAAAGAGTTTGTGATGCAGAACTGGCTGGTGATCGTGGTTGCATTGATCATATTGTTCTTTGTTCTGAATGTGGTCAAAACCGTATTGAAATGGGCGATTGCCATCATCATTATTGCGGCTCTACTGATATACAGCGGCATCTCCATTGATCAGATCAAACAGACAGTGACAGACGTACAATCCAGTACGATGGACACGTTGAAGAAGGAAGCAACCAGCATGATGCTTAAGGAAGCTTCCAAAGCGAAATACGTCAAAGGACAGGATGGAGCGTTCACCATCACAAGTCCCAATGTGGAAATTAAGGGAAGAACTCAATCAGATAAAGTTGATGTGACCTTCCGCGGAATTTCACTTGGCGAATGGAAACTCGACAATGAAACCATACGTACGTTTGTCGAACAGGCACAGGAGAACAAAACAGCACCAGCATCGTAGTAAAGGGGGAATCGGTACGTGCTGCAGAATTGGCTGGACAGCCTGAAGGAATTGAATGGCATCACGATTATGCTGTTGCTGATTGTGGCTGCTTCATTATTGCAGGGTTGGTCCAGAGGGGCTTCGCGTTCAGCAGGCAGACTCTTTGGGTTCCTGATGGATGGCATTATGGCGGTCATTGGTATTCTGTTGTCGATCGGTTTAACATTGTGGCTTGCACCATATGTACAGCAGTGGCTGACTGAGTATGCTTCTGCCATGCCTAATCGTGAGTTGAACCGGTGGGAACAGATGTATTATACGATGGTTACGGCGATTGCAGATTTTCCACTAATGCGGTTCGCTGTATTATTTGTATTAAGCTATGGACTCATCCGACTGATTCTCGGGTTTCTCTCTTCATTTATTTTTAGCAGCAGGCAGGGGTCAGCCGAGGAAAGTGCGCCTAAAGGTATGTTTAGTCGGTTGACGGGTGCATTAATTGGCACGATCATAGGCTCCGTCCGCGGAATGATTGTTATTGCAGTCTTGTTCATGATTGTCAGTCTTTATCCCGGGAGTATGTTCAGCCGATATGTGGAGGCGTCTCCGATCTATATGCAAGGGGCCAAATCGGTTATCGAACCGTTGTCTGGAACGTTTATCAAGGACAAGCTTCCCGTATTTACGCAGGCTGTGCAGAAGGAACTGGGCGGCATCCTGCAACGCAAATATGAAGTTATCGACCACAATATTCCGACGGACATTGAATCTGCAGCGAGTGAGATTGTTAAAGGCCAATCGACAGATGAAGCCAAAGCAAGAGCACTATACGACTGGGTAGGTTCACGTATTCAGTATGACTATGGTAAAGTGGATGACTATGAGCAAAAGGGCATATGGCATGAACAGAATCCACAGAATACATTTGATACACGCAAAGGCGTATGTATTGATTATGCCCGTCTCTATGCCGTGATGGCCCGTTCACAAGGACTTGAAGTCAAAGTTGTTACAGGACTTGGTTATAACGGCCAGGGAGGGTACGGTCCGCATGCGTGGAATGAGGTGTATTTGAGTGATTCCGAGAGCTGGGTTCCGCTTGACCCGACATGGGCGATCAGTGGAGACTGGTTTAATCCTCCGAATTTTGCCGACACCCATCTAAAGGATCAGTCAGCTTAACATTACAATGGACATGGGTCCGGAATATGACGACGTTGCCAGGTTATCATGCCGCGAAGAATCAGTTTGAGTGGTATGCATCAAGTCATGAAAGAGGTAGGATGGATGAAAAAGCATTCCAATGAGAAGGATGAACTTACAGACAAACGGCGCTTCAGTTACCGAATGAACGTATTTTTCTTCGCTTCCTTTGTTATTTTTAGCGTTATTATTGTACGCTTGGCCTTTTTGCAATTTGTGGAGGGCCCTGAACTTAGTCAGGAAGAAGCAAGTAACATTACCAAGGATGTACCGCTTCCTCCTGTGAGAGGCACGATCTATGATTCTACAGGTGAAGTGAAGCTGGCTTATTCCAAGCCCATTCAGTCTCTCTATTTGACACTGTATAAAAACTATGGGGATGTTGATGGGAAACCGAGTCCTAACATAGGGGAAGTGCAGGATATTGCAACCCGGTTGCATGATGTATTTGAACAGTACAAGCTGAAGGATTCAGAGTCACTTACAGTGGAGAAAATTATTGAAGAGATGGACTTGAACTCCCGCAAAGCGAACGGTTTTATGCCGCGTCTGATCAAGAGTGATCTGTCCGAGGGAGAAGTCGCTTATTTCCTGCAACATAAGGATGAGTTCAAAGGTATTCAGATCGTCGAGGAGAGTGTACGATTCTACGATCCGGATACGGTAGCGGTTCAGACAATCGGTTATCTGAAGAAGTTCAGAAGTTCGAAGTCCTTGGACAAATACAAAGAGGTGGACGAGGCCAATAAAACGCAAACGGATCCGGGCCTGGTGTATACGGAAAATGAATTTGTAGGCTTTGATGGACTGGAACTGCAATATCAGGATGCTCTCCGCGGCAAAAGCGGATATACATCCGTTGATGTTGATTTGCGTAATTTGCCTGAAGGTGTAGCAGGTTCTACACCGCCGCAGAAAGGTTACGACCTGATTTCCAGCATTAACAAGAACGTCCAGGTGAAAACAGAACAGGCCATTCTGGATCAGTTGAGTTGGCTTCATCGAAATCAGGTTTCCGGTCGATTGCATCCCAATGCCAAGACCGGATTTGCGGTTGCGATGGAAGTGGATACGGGGAAAATCGTATCTGCTGCCAGTATGCCAGATTATGATACCAACATCTGGAGAACAGGCAGTATCACAAATGATCAGTATGATGATATCAAATATGTGTATCAAAATGGTACGATTCGTTCATTCCCTCCGGATGACTCTAAAAAGCGAGCTGAATCGATCGTGTTACTCGGTTCCACCATCAAACCGCTTAGTGTCTTGATCGGTTTGAAAGAAGGTTTCTTCACTACCAATACGGTTTATTCGGATAGAGGTTCAACGACCTTTGGTGGGGACAATCGCAGAGTGCAGAACTCATCAGGGCATGTGTATGGTGCAATGTATCCTCGTGATGCGATTCGTCATTCCTCGAACGTATTCATGATTGATGAGATTGGGAAGAAGATGTACTCAAAATACGGTGCGACCGGAATTGACAAATGGGATGAATACATGAAGCAGTTTGGCCTTGGGGTATCTACAGGGGTTGATCTGCCGAATGAATTCCTGGGCATACGGGATTACATGAACGACACGGAAAGCTCGTTGACTCGTCTCGTGTATGGTTCCTTTGGACAGCAGGGAAAATACACAACCATGCAGTTAGCACAGTACACGACAATGCTGGCGAACAAAGGAAAGCGGATGGAGCCACAACTGGTTAGAGAGTTCCGGGATTCGGAAGGCAACGTGGTCGAGAAAGTAAAACCGAAGGTACTCAGCACGGTGGAGTTTAACGATGCCTACTGGAATGAAGTACAACGAGGCATGGCAACCGAGGTATCTGCATTTAGCGGATTCCCTTATGACTTTGCCAGAAAAACAGGAACATCGACACAGGTAGTAGGCGGTAAACTGGTGGATAACGGTGTATTTATCGCCTATGCACCACGTAATAATCCAAAGCTTGCTGTCGCTGTGGTTATCCCCGAAGGGGGCTTTGGATCGAGCAGTGCGGCTCCGGTTGCACGTGCGATCTTCGATGCCTATGACGAGGAATTCGGTCTCGACGGTGTACCGAAAAAAGACAAAAATAAAGATTCAGAATCGGAATCAGGCACACAGTGATGTGAGGCATTGGTTACAGAGGGGACCCTTCGTGGGTCCTCTTTTTTGTTTTTACGTGGAGAATGGATCGTAAGGGTGGACTAATTAGTTGCATTAATATGTAACCATATGAGCTGTACCACGTTTATATAAGGGAAGGGGAAACGCGATCTGGAGAAATGGATAACGTTGATATGTCAGTGTTTACATTGGAATCGGTAGATTGGGTAGTGTAACGGTTCTGTTTACGAAAATGTAACCAAATATTGAAAGACTTGACAGCTAACCTTTGGTAGACTTGTATGAGAAAGGATTAAATATCGGATTCAACACGTTCACAAGACGGATTAAATATTTTATTTTTATAAAGGAACGGGAGAGGCTTAAAACATGTTTAACCGATTGAGGAAGAAACCCATGACTGAGGAAGATACACCCGTCAACAAGCCTTCCACGGCAAGGCTGAATCTGTTTTTTTTCGCGGCATTTGTCATATTCAGTATCCTTATTTTCAGGTTGGCCTTTGTACAGTTTGTGGAGGGTCCTGAACTGACGTATATGGAAACGAGTCGTAATACCAAGGATATTCCGCTCGCACCTGTTCGTGGTCCCATCTATGATGCTACGGGAGAAATTGCGCTTGCTTACTCGGAACCTGTGCAGTCCCTCTATGTGTTGTTGTATGAGGATTATCGGAATGATGAACGTAGACAGGAAGCAGAGGAACTGGCTCATGATCTGGCGGCTGTGTTTAAGCAGTTTAATCCCGGGGATAAAGAGCAGCCGGATGCGGAAGAGATCATTAAACGCTTGGATCTGGATTACCAGAAAACGTTCGGGTATGTGCCGAGGCTTGTGAAGTCGGATCTATCGACTAAAGAAATTGCTTTTTTCATGGAGAAAAAAGCAGAATATCCAGGCGTTATGGTGTTGGAAGAAAACATAAGAAAATATGACCCGGATGGCGTAGCGGTTCAGGTTGTGGGTTACACAAGAGAGTTCAAGCGAGCACCAGATTCCATTACCAAATATAAGGCCATCCGCGAGGGGGCAAGTACCCAGCGTGATCCTGGGCTTGTGTACCATGAAGAAGAGAAGGTTGGCTTCGATGGGCTGGAGCTTCAATATCAGGAAGCACTTCGTGGACGAAGCGGATATCAGTCCATTGATATTGACGCACGCAATCTTCCAGATGGAACGATGTTACAGACGCCACCAGAGAAAGGCTACAGTCTGGTTTCCACCATTAACAAGGAAATTCAGATGGCCGCACAAGAAGCAATAACGGACGAATTGCGAAGACTCCCTAAGGCAATTACCGGATACGCAGTAGCCATGGAAGTGGATACGGGGAATGTGGTGGCTATGGCAAGTATGCCGGATTATGATCCGAACGATTGGGATTATGACAAAATCAAATATGTATTCCGGAACGGAACCACCGAGTCGTTCCCACCGAATGATGCCAAGCCTAGTCGGGCGGAATCTGTTATACTTCTTGGATCAGTAATCAAGCCGTTAAGTGTCCTGATTGGATTGAAAGAGGGATTATTTACAGCAGGACAGACCTATCACGATCAGGGATATGCTATCTTGGGGAAAGACGGACGACAAGTGAAGAACTCACATTCTGCTTATAATGGTTCTATTACGGCGAGAAGAGCGATTGAGAAATCCTCAAATGCGTTTATGATCGACATGGTGGGTAAACGTTTGTTAAGCAAATATGGCTCGGATAAAGGAATTGATATCTGGGACAAACACATGAAGGAATTTGGCTTGGGTGTGTCCACTGGTGTAGATCTGCCTAATGAATTTCTGGGTAGGCTAGAATATAATAATAAAGACGAATCAGCTCTAACACGTTTGGCGTTTGCCTCGTTTGGACAGCAAGCCAAGTACACCACCATGCAACTTGCCCAATACACGACCATGCTTGCGAATAAGGGCAAACGGATGGAACCACATCTGGTGAAGGAAATTCGTGACGCGGATGGCAATGTGGTGAAAGAGATCAAACCTAAGGTGCTTAATGAAGTTGATTTTGCCGATGCGCACTGGAATGAAGTGCACAAAGGAATGGTTACCAAAGTAAGCTCATTTGACGGGTTCCCATACGATTATGCACGGAAAACAGGAACATCAGAGCAGGGGACAGGACCGAACAAAAAAGAGAATGGTGTATTTATTGCCTTTGCACCACGAGATAATCCGAAGCTTGCTGTAGCTGTTGTTGTACCGGAAGGTGGGTTCGGGTCAGTCAGTGCCTCGCCGATTGCACGGAAAATCTTCGATGCATACGATGAAGTGTATGGTCTCGATGGAACGCCAAAAGGTAAGAAAGACGAAGGAAAAGACAACGAGTAATGTAAAAGAAATGCGGCAGATGTAGCGCTTTTACATCACATCTAATAGGTTAATGAAGTGAACAATATATGAATTTGGACAGGCAGGGGAAATAATCCCTTGCCTTTTTTTTTGGCTTCGGATAAAATTTGCACAAGGGAAACATTATTAGTCTTGATTAAAATTTAATACCTTGCACAACAAAATTAGATGTAGACAAGTATTTTAGGAGAGGGAAAGGGGACGGTTGAATTGTTAATGGTGAAAATGAGGAGTATTCAGAGGGGGTTCATTACGCTAGCGGCTCTGGTTCTGGTTGTTGTACTTACGGCATGTTCCAGTGATGCAGAGACGAGCAGTGGTGGCAAGCTTCAAGTAACCGCTACAACGGGAATGATCGCTGACGTAGCACGTGAGGTAGGCGGGGCATATGTTGATGTTACCGGGCTAATGGGCCCGGGAGTTGACCCCCACTTGTACAAGGCATCCCAAGGTGATATTCGCAAGCTGGAACAAGCCAAAGTCATTTTCTATAATGGACTGCATCTTGAAGGCAAAATGACAGATATTTTGGAGAAAATGTCCTCAAGCAAACTGGTTACTGCCGTTACAGAGACTATTCCAGTTGAGGAGTTACACTCAGGCAAAGATACAGGCGGCACCGAATATGACCCACACGTCTGGTTTAACGTCAGCCACTGGATGCATGCGGCAGAAGCCGTACGCGATACGCTCGTGGAGGCGGACCCGGACCATGCGGAAGAATACAAAGCTCAGGCAGAGGCGTATCTGGCGAAGCTCGAAGCACTGGATGCCGAGGTACGTGAGAAGATTCTGGAGATTCCGGAAGCAAGCAGGGTATTGGTTACGGCGCATGATGCATTTGGATATTTTGGTCAGGCTTATGGCATGAAAGTGATGGGGCTTCAGGGCATCAGTACAGCAGCCGAATATGGGGCAAAAGATGTTAGCGAACTGCGGGATTATCTCGTAGATAACCATATCAAAGCAGTATTTGTTGAATCGAGTGTGCCTGCAAAAGCGATGGAAGCCATCATTGCCGGAGCAGCTCAAAAAGGACATACGGTCAGCATTGGTGGAGAACTGTTCTCGGATGCCATGGGGGCTGAGGGAACGGAAGAAGGCACATACATCGGTATGATTCGCCACAATGTTGAGACGATTGTAGAAGCCCTGAAATAATGAATCACATGAAGAGAGGAGTTACAGGATTATGGAAGATACAACTTTATTGGAACAAACTCCTACGAAACTTAATAATAGTCACTTGCAGGGAACGCAGCCAACATCAGCTCCTCTTAGTGTGAGGGATCTGGCTGTTGCGTATCACAAAAAGCCGGTGCTTAGCAGCGTATCCTTCGATATTCCGGAAGGACAGCTCATCGGTATTCTTGGCCCAAATGGCGCAGGGAAATCAACACTGATCAAAGCCGTTCTGGGACTGGTACCAAAGATGCATGGAGAGGTTCGGATCTTCGGACAATCGTACAGGGAACAACGTCGCCGCATCGGTTATGTGCCCCAACGGGAATCGGTAGACTGGGATTTCCCTACGCATGCGCTTGATGTGGTGATGATGGGACGGTATGGTCATTTGGGCTGGTTCCGTCGTCCGGGGAAAAAGGAGCGGGACCTGGCTGCACACTGCCTGGAGCAAGTCGGCATGGGCGATTACATGTACCGCCAGATCAGTCAGCTGTCCGGTGGACAGCAGCAGCGTGTCTTTCTGGCGCGGGCACTCGTACAAGACGCAGATCTGTATTTCATGGATGAGCCATTTGCAGGTGTCGATGCCACCACAGAGAAAGCGATCATTTCGCTTTTGGAACAGTTGAAGAAACAAGGCAAGACGGTACTGGTTGTTCACCATGATCTGGCGACAGTCGAGGAATATTTCGACCATGTGCTGCTGCTCAATGGACGATTGGTGGCAGGTGGGCCGACAAGTGAAGTATTTGTACCGGATACACTGCAAGAGACGTACGGAGGCCGGATTGCGATGATCGGAAGCCGGACGGAGAAAGGCCAGGTGTAGTGCATGTGGAACTGGATCGTTGCCATCTTATCTGACCCGAATACACGTTGGATATTGCTTGGCTGTCTGTTGTTGGGATTCAGTAGCGGAATTATTGGCTCCTTCACCTTTCTTCGTAAACAGAGCCTGATGGGGGACACCCTTGCTCATGCTGCTCTGCCTGGGATCTGTATTGCATTTATGTTGACGGAAACGAAGTCCGTCGGATTATTCCTGTTCGGTGCTCTGGTGGCTGGCATTGTCGCTACCTTCGGAATCTCGTGGATTACGCGCTACTCCCGAATCAAGCAGGATGCGGCGATGGGAATTGTGCTGACCGTATTTTTCGGGATTGGTGTAGTGATGCTGACGCGCATCCAGCATGGGGCGAGCGGAAGCCAAAGCGGACTCGATAAATATTTGTTTGGGCAGGCGGCATCCATGGTCATGACGGATGTGTATGTCATGGGAGGCGTATGTCTCGTATTACTGATTGCCTGTCTGGCCTGGTTCAAGGAATTTAAACTGGTGAGTTTTGACCCGGGATTTGCACGTGGTATGGGACTGCCAGTTGCGATGTTGGAGCAGCTCATCCTGCTCTTAACGGTAATCGCGGTGGTGGCCGGAATACAAGCCGTTGGTGTCGTGCTTGTTGCGGCCTTGCTGGTAACCCCAGCAGCAGCAGCACGTTGCTGGACCGACTCACTCGCACTGATGGTGGTGTTGGCAGGCATATTTGGTGCATTGAGCGGGGCAACAGGAACCATCTTCAGCACGCTTGTACCTAATCTGCCGACAGGGCCTGTAACCGTTCTTGCGGCTACGGTGTTGTTTGCCGGATCAGCCTTGCTAGCTCCGCGTCGTGGATTATTAGCTCGACGGTTGCGCAGTATTCAGGCAAAATCCGCGTATATGCGTGAAGAGCGGGCAACACTTCAGACTCTTGCCACACAGCGAAATCAGCAGGAACGGGGGGAGATGTAATGGCAACGTTTTGGATTATTTTGACGGCCGTATTGGTATCTTCTGCCTGCGCCATCCTCGGTTGTTTTCTAATTCTGCGACGAATGGCCCTGGTCGGTGATGCGATCAGCCATGCGGTTCTCCCCGGTATTGCAATTGCTTTCCTGTGGAGCGGTTCCAGAGATTCATTGTGGATGCTGCTCGGCGCAACGGTGTTTGGACTACTGACGGTGTTCTTCATACAGAGTTTGCAGGCGGGTGGACTCTCGTCTGATGCCTCGATCGGAATTGTGTTCACAGCACTCTTCGCAGTAGGTGTCATTCTGATTAGTCTGAACGCCCAGCATATTGATCTGGATTTGGACTGTGTCTTGTTCGGTGAGATCGCTTATGTACAGTGGGATACGCTAACCCTTGGAGGTACGGATGTCGGGCCGAGGGCGGTCTGGATGCTGGGTATCACTTTGCTAGTCATCCTCGTCGTCATTGGGCTGTTCTACAAACAGTTCAAGCTATGTGCCTTCGATCCGGCGCTGGCTGCGGCCTGCGGCATTCCAGTGGTACTGTTCCACTATCTGCTCATGGGACTCGTTTCCATGACATCCGTAGCTTCATTTGAAAGTGTTGGTTCGATTCTCGTGGTGGGCATGCTGATTGTACCTGCGGCAACGGCTTATCTGCTCACAGATCGTCTGGGCAAAATGATTCTTTACGCCGTCCTGATCGGAGCAGCATCTTCGGTTGGAGGTTACATCATGGCATACGCCCTGGATGCTTCCATTGCGGGCTGCATGGTAGCTGTTGCTGGAATTTTGTTTGTTCTTGCACTGCTGCTGTCACCGAAACACGGCATCGTATTCCGTTACGCTCGTCGCAAATTCGCGGCACGTTAATTCATAGAGATTGTCAGCCGCCTGCTTTGCAGGCGGCTTTTTTGATTGGACTGTAAACGATGAAAAATTCAATAGCAGCCCCTCCTGCTGGAGTGAGCTGCTATTGGGATGCCTAAAGGGTGTCTATGAGGTAGATGAATATAACAATCCTTACGGTTTCAAAAGCACCCGATGAACCCCTTGGCTTCCTCCTGTTGCGGTTCCGAGATATAAATATTTCCCTTGGCTTACGGCCGTGGTAATGCCATACAATGTTCCTTCAGGATCATGCCAGCTATTCACAAGTTCTCCTTCTGGTCCATATTCTGCGACAAGTCCGTGTTTCACCGGGGCACTGGCTCCATTTAACAAGGACTGTGGAACTTTGGACATTGTTGCCGCTAACCAAGGATGACTATGCATGTAATCGGCAAAAGGCAGACGGGTTGTGAACACCCCTACCCAGAAGTGTCCCTGAGCGTCACGTGTGATATTGTCCGGAAACCCAGCCAGATTCTCTGCAAAAATATCAGAGGTACCTTGTTTGGGCCCCTTCAGCCAGTACCGGGTCAACTGATAATGATATGATTCGGCTACAAGCACGAAATCTTCTTCGGCAGACAATACGACCCCATTGGCAAAATATAAATCCTCAAGCAGAACGGTCGTCTGCTTGGTCACCGGATCATATTTCAATAATCGTCCATGCGGTTTATTCTCTGCAATTTCTTTGAACATGACTTTGCCATAGTTAGAGGTATCGGAGAAATAAATCGATCCGTCTTGGGCGATGTCCAGCTCATTTGCCAGGTAGATCGGCCCTCCATCTACTTCAGTGGTTAGTACTTCGACATCTCCGTTCGGGTCAATGGACAGCAGCCCTTTCTGAATATCCGCCACAATCAAATTCCCTGTAGCATCAAATTTCAGGCCGTTAGGTGTTCCGTGGGTATCAGCGAATACCTCTGCTGGCTGTGCCTTGTCCTCGACGTCAAAGGTTACTCTGTAGATTTTGCCGTCGGAGTCACCCGCATACAGCCGCCCTTCTTTATCAAAAGTGATAAATTCCGGGAACTTCGCGCGGTCAGTAACCAATTCAGCGGAGCTAAGTTTGTTGTTCTCTTTCCAGGGACCCTCCTTCTCAAAAGAAGGAGCAGCAGGTGCAGACCAAACAGCGGGTTCTACCGGGGCGGGCATTAGCAGGAATACAACGATTCCCAGCACAATTACCCCTAGCAGGGTCAGGCTCCATCTACGAATTTGTTGGCCAGTGGATCGTTTGCGTTGTTTTTGTTCTGTTGACATATTAATCCTCCTAATAGTGTTTCTGTTGTCCTTTGTCATAGCGTGCAGTTAACTGCCACTACATGTTCTGGCGTGTCCTTCGCACCGACAGAGGCGTTCTCCCCCTGTACCACTCACGTTGAGAGAGTTATCTCCGTCGAGCTGGCACAGAATGAGAAATTGCACGCCACGGTTACGATTCTTCCACCCAAAGAGCATCAATTATAATACGTTGTTTTTTTAAGGAAACAATGTTACCTTAACTCCAAAAAAATAATGAAAATTTAAAAAAAATGAGCATGAGACCACTTTTGGTAACACTGTTTCTTATAAGAATCATAGTAACCAAAAGGAAACGATTGTGTCAAATTCTTTTTTTATCATAATGACCTTCATTGACAACTTTTCTGCAAATGGTTAGAATGCCTGTATTTAGAAGTCGGAAAATGCCCGCAGATCATTTATAGTTTGTTTGTCAATAAAGAGGGTCTGGCCCAGCAGTTGTATCTGGAGGGCTGCAAATTGCTCGCCAAGCGTTTGGAAGAAGTGCCGCCGTCCTCTGACTTCTTGCAGTATTTAATGGATTTGGGGGAAGCCTTCTGGCAGTTTGCGCAGGATTATACCAGCTACTATAAGCTGATGTTCGGGGGGCTTTTGCCGAGTTCAAGCCGGATGCAGAAAGTATGCAGGGAACGATGACTGCCATATACCGCTTGCTGATTCTAATTAGCACTGCCCAGAAGCAAGGACAGATTTCGGGCCAGAAAGTGACCGAAACTCTTGTCAGTACTATATGGGCATCGCTGCACGGTGTAATCCACCTGCATATGGGCGGGTTCCTTGGTGATGTAAAAGCAGCCCATAACGTATATAAACAAACCATGAATTTGATGTCCCAATCCTTGTTTGCGGTATTCAAGCCAGACAGAGGAGTGGACAGGGGATAATGGATTAAATCTTGGCTACGGGTTAGGCTGGGAAAACAGGCAGAGTGAAAAAGGTTAAGCTAAAAGCGATGCATCCTGTAGCAGGTGGATCGTTTTTTTATTTAGGAAATTATACATTACATAAAATGTAATAACTTCGAAGTGTAATCCTGAGCGGGTTATTTTGTTGCATACAGATGATCTGTGGTAAAATGTCGTTAGCTGTGACGTCCGGAGCGTCCGTTTTTACAGATGCCGGGCGATCTTGTTGTGAGAGAATGTTTATAATTAGATAAAGAGAACCTTTAAGTTGAACTGGAGAACCATTGTGGAACGTAGAGGGCAGAAAGGATCTAGAGAAGGGAAATTTGTTTATGAATTTCCTTCTTGATGGTAGGTGTTATGAGCTCTTAATACAAAGGTGATGTAGTGAAGGGGGCGGAATCGATCTGAAGAAGCGATAGCGTTCGCCTTTGTCTCCGAATTTCTAACCTTTAAGAAGAGAGAATCTAGAAATTACGGAGACAACAGCGATCGGAAGACGATCCGTACACGTAACGGTTACCTCGTATAATCTCAATACACTAAAGAAAAAGGTAATTCTAAAACAAAGATAATACGACTCGAAAGGTATTCTGCCCGCTTAGTGCCTGAACGGATATCCATGAGTTCAATTTGGAGAGAGACAACCTAGGAGGAACTACTGTATGAGTGAACTGAAATACAAATTGCTTGCATTGGATATGGATGGAACATTACTTAACGATAATCATGAAATTACACAGGAGACCGCCAAGTGGATTCAAATTGCCATTCGTCGGGGTGTGCATGTGTGCCTTTCCACGGGAAGAGCCGTATTCCACGCAATGCCTTATGCGGTCCAGCTTGGACTGGAGACACCAATGGTTACCGTTAACGGTAGTGAGGTCTGGAAAGCCCCGCATGATCTGCATATGCGTCATCTGATGGACCCGGCATTGATTCGCCAAATGCAGGAGATCGGTGAGAAATATAACAGCTGGTACTGGGCATACTCCGTGGAAGAGCTGTTCAACCGTGACCGTTGGACGGACAATATTGAAGGTCTGGAATGGTTAAAATTCGGCTTCAATACCGAAGTGGATGAAGTGCGTCACCAGATCATGATGGAACTGCAACAAATGGGTGGTCTGCAAATGACGAATTCCTCACCGGTTAATATTGAGATCAACCCTGCTGGGGTATCCAAAGCAAGTGGTGTAGCGGAAGTCTGCAAGCTGCTGGGCATAGAGATGACCGAAGTTGTTGCTGTCGGAGACAGTTTGAATGATCTGGCTGTCATTGAGGCGGTAGGTCTTGGTGTAGCGATGGGTAATGCGCAAGAGCAGGTGAAGGAAGCGGCTGATCTGATCGTAGCGAGTAACAATGAAGACGGCATCGTCGAAGTGATCCGTGAACATATTTTGAAGGGGGAGTAACCTTTGCTCGCAACCATTGCCTGGATTTTAATTGTGCTGCTGTTTGCAGTGGGGATGGCTGGAACGGTATATCCCATACTGCCTGGTGCTGTAGCGATTTTCTTCGCGTTTCTGGTCTACGGCTGGTTCTTCAGCTTTGATCCGTTTGGTGTGTGGTTCTGGATCATTCAGATTCTGATTGTTGTTGTGTTGTTTGTGGCTGATTATGTCGTCAGTGCATGGGGCGTGAAGAAGTTCGGTGGCTCCAAGTTATCGACCACGCTGAGTACCATTGGTGTTATCATTGGCCCATTTGTCATTCCGGCATTCGGACTGGTATTGGGACCATTTATCGGTGCTTTTATCGGGGAACTGATCGGAGGATCTTCACCTTCCAAAGCGTCGAAAGTTGGATTTGGTTCCGTCGTGGGGCTATTTACGAGTACTGTGATGAAAATTATTTTGCAAATCGTCATGATTGTTCTCTTTATTATCTGGGTGGTAAGATTCGCCTAAACGTTCAGGATTAGCTTCAACGGGATGCACGTCCGGTGTGGAGGAAAGAAGGGGAATTCGTTTGTCTAAGAAAGAAACATTCATTAGGGGTACGCTCATTCTGGCGGCCGCTGCGCTGATCGCAAGAGTACTCGGATTGGTTCAACGGGTGCCGCTGGAGCATATCCTCGGCGATATCGGTAATGCATCGTTTACCATCTCCAATACGGTATATTTAATGCTGTTAACTGTAGCAACGGCGGGCATACCGAGTACTCTGAGTAAAATGGTATCGGAACGCTATGCGCTCGGACGCGCGAGTGAAGCCCAACAGATCTACCGTGCAGCCCTTATCTTTGCCGCTGTTGCCGGTGTAGTCATGTCTGCTTTGTTGTGGTTCGCAGCACCTTATTATGCTACGTATGTCTCCAAAGTACCGGAGTCAGTCAGCGCCATTCGCGCCTTGGCTCCAGCCTTGCTACTGTTCCCGGCCATTGCGATGATGCGTGGATATTTCCAGGGACGCGGCAACATGACAGCAGGCGGTATTTCACAAATCGTGGAACAGTTCGCTCGTGTAGGTACAGCCATTATCGTGGCTTATGTCATGCTGCAATGGAATTATGATGACCAGACGATTGCTGCGGGTGCCTCATTTGGTGGGGTATTAGGAAGTGTTGGTGCCTTTGGTGTCATGCTGTACTTCACCTTGAAGCTGCGTCGTAGCGACCGTGCGGCCCAATTAAATTACGAGCGTGCAGAGCAGTTACCGATGCGAGGTATCTACAGTGATATCTTCAAGCTGTCTATTCCAATTGTGCTGTCTTCACTTGCGGTTCCAGCCATTAACTTCATCGATTCATCCCTTGTGGTACCACTGCTTAGTGGCCAGATCGGACTCGAAGAAGCGACTGGCGTACTTGCGATCCTTGGTGCGAAGGCCCAAAGTATTGCGGGTATTCCTCCGATTCTGGCTATCGCTCTAAGTCAATCATTGGTGCCTGTCATATCGGCAGCATTTGCCCGCAAGGATGAAGCTCATCTGAAGAGTCAGGTTACACTTGCGTTGCGCATTTCGATTCTGACAGGTATGCCAATTGTCATTGCGCTTTGTGCGGCAGCGTATTCGGTCAACGGATTGCTGTTTACCAATCTGGATGGAACGCCGATCATTGCTTTGCTAACATTTGGTACAATTTTTCAGATTACGATGATGACCACTAACTCCATTTTACTCGGGGTAGGGAAACCGCGGATTACGATGATCAGTGTCGCAGCAGGTGTTGTGATCAAACTGATCGCAAGTCTGATTCTGGCGCCGATCTTTGGCATTTACGGCATCATTATAGCAACGGCCCTTTGTTTCCTGGTTATCACATACCTGAATCTGCGGGTCCTTCGCAAAATCGTTGATTTCTCCATCATGGGAGATCGTTGGAAAGGGTTTATCATTACGGTCTTGCTTGCAGCAGGTGTAGGATTTGCAACGAACTGGATTGGGAATACGATCTTTGGACTGTTCCTGCCAGCGCGTGTATCTTTCTTGTTTACCTGCCTTGTGGTTGGCGTGCTTGTTGTGGTGGTGTATCTGGTTCTCATGGTTGTGCTGCGTGTACTGCGCAAGGACGAGCTGGGCAGTTACCCCCGTATTCTGCAAAAAATTCTTCGTCCACTTATGCGTCTTCAACGTGGAGCTGGGCAAAGAGGTTAAAAATGCAAAAAGCATCATCCATGCTCCAATATTTTGTGAAAATAGGATACAAGCTCTGTCTGGTGTTAAGCGGACAGGGCTTTTTGTTTAGCTAAGGCGAGCTGAGCGACTGAACTCGACATTAGCCCAGCAAGCGAGGATTAGCGGTACATCGGGTATCACATCATCCGTCTTTGTCTGCTCTATATGATCTTCAGCATTAGTGTGTGATGGCTTTAGCATCATGAGCCAGTGCTGTTTTCAGCATGCCATACCGGTGTTCGTGACTCATCTCAAACAGCCATGGCCGACGCGGTGCCGTCAGATAACCGAGACAATCCCGAGTCTGAAGCCAGTCATGTCTGGTGATCGGTTCATACGGCGTGTCTCCCCATACGGCGAGCAGTTCCGGACTATATAATCGTTGCCCTTCTGGAAGCCATTCCTCATCCAGTAACGCCTGAGCGTATAATGTATGATCGCCCACCTCGTCTTCACGATTGGTAAACAGCCCAGGCCAATATTCGGCACGCGAGCCACGATGGGGAACCGAACGTGCAAACTCCAACACTTGTGTGTGTACTTGCTCCACGCCAAACAACAGGGCATATAGCCCTTTGCCAAACATGATTCGCTCATCCAGCTTGCCAAAATGTTCAATGACGCGTCCTGCGAGTCCTGCTCCCCGTCCAAGAGGGAAGACGATATGATTCAGACCCGCCAAATTATGCAGATGGAATGCGGGTTTTGAGAGTATTTCTTTTTGAAAATAAGGATGCTGCACCACCCGGCTCTCGATATAGTTCTGCTCATTAATAATTAATGCCACACTAAGCAGTGAACTGCACCGTTCCAGCCAAAAGCGTTCCCAAAATGGCGTCATAAACGCCGATACGTGAAAGTGCGACAAGAGATGGAAACAGCTTCGTCCGATCCGGCGACTGTTCATATACAGCTGAAGCTGGGGATATGCATCCTGGAAAATGAGTGCATTACACCGCTCCAGCAGCCGGTACATATGCTCGCGATCGCTCTCATTCTGTAGATTATGCATCAAGTCACTCTGAAGATCTGTCATGTGATATCCACCGTTGCGAGAGACCATATGGGCCAACAGTGCCCAATGCAGTTCGGGATATTGCTCATAACATTCCAGGTAGGCTGCCGTGCGAGTAATATTACTCCGATTATGCTCCTGAGTCAGTGTCTTAATCTCTTCCAGAATGATGCAATCTTCTTCGCAGACGAGTGCGCTTTGAACCTGGTCCGTGCGTGCAAAAGATTTGTTGCTGGCAGGTAACAAACGCTCCACCTCAGACTGTAAGGCAGCTGCCGTATCTGTATCCCACTCGATGTCACGCAATGGGTGACGAAGCTGTGCAGAAGCTTGCCATGCAGCCTGTTTGCCACGCCAGATTTCCCGGGCAGCACCCGGAATAGAACGGACCATCTGCAGGAGGGACCCGTGATGTTGTTCGCTGGAAGAATCGGTTCTGGTGGAAGTCATGATGTGACATCCTTTCATGATGTTCTGGGTTTAAATTCACAGACCATGTGGTTTATTCTAAGTATGCGCTGATTATTTGACTTCCACTCGCCAATTTGCTTCACTTAGGGTAAGACAAGGTACAGAAAGGGAGATGAACCGAATGGAACAGATTACTTCCAAACCGGCTTTTGATGTAGCCATCCAATCCCCACGTTTGACAATTGCCGTATTCAAGGCAGACTGGTGTGGTGACTGCAAATACATCGATCCGTTTATGCCTGAGGTTGAAGAGAAATATGCACGTGAACTGACCTTGATTGAGGTTGACGTAGATCAGGTTGGAACGGTTAGTGAAGAGCAGAATATTCTTGGCATTCCGAGCTTTGTGGCGTATACAGATGGCCGCGAACTCGTACGGTATGTGAACAAGCTGCGCAAGTCGAGAGAAGAGATTGAGCAGTTCTTGGATCGCGCAGTCGAAGTGTACAACACGATCCATAAATGATAATAAAAGTATGACAGGTTCATGTTGTAAAAGGGTATACTAAAAGAACGCCATTTCTCTTGAAATAGGGAAATGGCGTTTGTATGTTCGGCATGTTCTATGCAAGAGACGTTTCTGTACATAACTCCAATGACCTGTGGGTCATTATTTCAGCAGACGTTAACATTTTGTCACAAAGCGCGACGTCAATGAACATTTTATCCGGTATAATGAATTTAGTTGTGAAATAAGTGTCAAAGTACCGAAACAAGCGGAGAATATTCTCCGCCATCTTAAACCAACAGCGGGTGAGAAAAAATTGAAACACTTAACTTTGTTTAAATGGTTAACCGTATTAACCTGTCTTGTCATGTTTCTGGCCACTTTTGGTGGAGGCATCGTAACCAAAACGGAATCTGGCCTTGGCTGCGGAACGGAATGGCCTTTATGTAACGGAAAACTCGTTCCGGCGCATACTGTGGCTTCACTTATTGAATATTCCCATCGCGCTGTAAGTGCACTGGCTGGACTGTTGTCCATTGCCTCGTTTGTTGCTTTTCTGCGGTTTGGCAAGTCACGCCGTGACCTGCAATTGTTTTCTTTCTTAACTCTGGTATTTGTTATCGTCCAGGGAATCATGGGGGCTTTTGCCGTTGTCTTCTCCCAATCTTCAGCAGTCATGGCACTGCATTTTGGCTTTGCACTGATTGCTTTTGCCAGTTCTCTAATGATGGCGCTGGGCATCAGGCAAGAGGCAAAAGATGGCGGATTGGAGCGACTGAATAAATACCCTCGGGTTAGTAAAAAATTCAGGAATCTGGTCTGGTTCTCCACCATTTACACATATCTCGTGGTATACACGGGTGCATTTGTGAGTCACACGGATTCTGCCGGCGGATGTTCCGGATTTCCGCTCTGTAACGGGCAGATTATTCCTGAGCTTTCGGGTGGGGTAGCGGTTGCTTTTGCTCACCGTGCAGCAGCTGCGTCGCTCGTGATTGTTATTGCAATCCTGGGTCACTTCGCTTACCGTAATCATCCGGACAATAAGGAAATGCGTACTCTGGGTGTGGTATCCGTTGTTCTTATTCTGATGCAAGTAGTCATTGGTATTTTCATGATGGTGACAATGAACCGTCCGGAAGTATACATGTTCGTAGCTCTTGCTCATATGCTGGATATCGCCATATTGTTCGGAGTCTTAACGTATATGAGTTTCCTGGTGTACAAGCTGTATCGCCCGGTTAATCGTTTCTAAGATATAGATTCACTTTTTCAAAGGTACTTGGGCTAAATATGAAAGTCCACCATCCAGTGATGTACATCATTGGACAGGTGGACTTTGTTTGATGTCAGGGGGATCAGGGCAACCTATGGCAAGCAGCAATTACACGGATTGGATGATGTGTTAAGGTGATGAATTCTTGTTGATTTGGAAAAGAGGAGGTTAGATATGCTGCGAACGTTGTTGGGGGAAAAGCCACGTATAAACGAAGGTAAATTGAAGGCAGCGATGGACGCAATGGCGCATACGCTTGAGCTATTTCAACGACAAATGCATGTGGACCATGATCCCACGCATGACTATCGGAAGCTGTATGTGTGGACTCAGGGACTCATCTCCTCACTGGATGAACTGGAGCAAAGCTGTTTCGCTGCTGCTCATTTTCGCAAAAGGGTCGTTGCAGGTTCAACGGATGATATGACGCCGACTGAAAAAGCCGAGTATGCTCGGTATGTGTATTTCTACAAAGATGGCTTTATCCGCTGCTTTGCCATTCTGGATAAAGTCGGCACCGTCTTAAATGAAATATTCCAACTGAATACGTCAAATACCAAAGCGCATTTTTCCTATTTTACTGTGTTGAGGCAGTTCGATTATGCGAGGGAGCATCATGATCTTGCGTTGCGATTGATTCAGATCAAGGACTCTTATCGTGAGCCGATGAGCAAGCTGCGCAAACGTCGTAATATGGAAATTCACTACATGAACTCCGAAATGCACGATGACCTGTGGCAGTTACACCAGACCTTGCAAGGTAAAGTGAAGTTGGAGGATCTGAATCAGCATGTGCAGGAAATGCGTCAAGGCGTCGATATGGTCTGTGAAACGTTAACAGCCTCTTATAGTTATATCAATAATATATGGAAAAGAAATAATTCCCTTTGACAAATCGGAATACTTGGAATATACTGAGTTTCAATCGAATGTTACACGGATAGAACTGATATTTCGGAAGTTACGTTCACATTATAAAGCATAAACTACATGAACTTATAAAATCCTACAATAACATATTTCTTATCGAGAGCGGCGGAGGGACAGGCCCGATGAAGCCCGGCAACCGATTTGTAACGACATGATCTTGTATCATTCGTTATAGATGTTAGGTGCTAATTCCTACAAAATGGTGCAAGACACGATTTTGGCAGATGAGAAGGTATATTCTTTCACGTGAAGAGCCCTCTTTGTATCTGCAAAGGGCTCTTTTTTTGTACTTTAAGGGGAGTTTTCCTTTAGATCGGGTAAAGATACATGTAGGTGGTTGGAAAGGGGCAAGTGCGATTGATTGAATTAAAAGGTTTAACAAAAACGTACGGCAAAGGGGCAAAATCTACAACAGCGTTATCTGAGCTGAATTTGAGCATCCAAAAGGGCGAAATCTACGGAGTGATTGGCCATTCTGGAGCGGGCAAAAGTACATTGATTCGCTGTATTAATTTGCTGGAGCGCCCTACGGAGGGTGAAGTATGGGTTGACGGAATAAACCTGACTGAACTGAGCAAAACCGAATTGCAGCAACAGAGACGCAAGATCGGGATGATTTTCCAACACTTTAATCTGTTATCCTCGGCAACGGTATATGACAATGTAGCTTTTCCACTAAAACTTGTGAATACACCCAAAGATGCCATTGATCGCAAAGTGAAGGAAATGCTCGCACTGGTTGGTCTGGAACACCATAGCAGCAAATATCCGGCTCAATTATCGGGTGGACAGAAACAACGTGTAGGGATTGCGAGAGCACTTGCAAGTGACCCAAATGTACTTCTCTGTGATGAGGCCACTTCGGCACTTGATCCGCAGACGACAAATTCAATCCTGAAGTTATTGCTCGACATTAACGAAAAGTACAACCTTACGATTGTTCTGATTACACATGAGATGCATGTCATTCAGAACATCTGTGACAAAGTGGCTGTCATTCATCAAGGCGGCATTGTGGAACAAGG
The DNA here is from genome assembly GCF_900101225.1 of Paenibacillus sp. CF095. NCBI lineage: Bacteria > Bacillati > Bacillota > Bacilli > Caryophanales > Paenibacillaceae > Paenibacillus > Paenibacillus sp. CF095. The sequence goes on along the minus strand of NZ_FMZN01000004.1, from coordinate 270,870 downwards.
ACCTGTAACAGAAGTGTTCCTGAAGCCGCAGCATGCCATTACGCGGGACTTCATGATGCGTGACCATGAAGCTGGACTTGCTCTCGAAGAGACCGCTCTGGCGAATTCAGGCGTTGAATTGCAGGCAGGTGTTGCTTCCAAACTTGTGAAGATATCCTTTCTGGGTAACAAAACGTATGAAGCGATTTTGTCCAGGACGGTACGTAAGACGGGTGTGGATTTTGCCATCCTGCAGGGTACAATCTCTACGATTAAACAGGTGCCTTATGGACAGCTGACCGTTCGGTTCGAGGGTGATTCAATTGCGATTGATCGGACGATATCAGAATTGACCGCAGAGGGACTTGATGTGGAGGTGCTTCGTTAGATGGATTTTTCAACAGTTCGCTGGGAAGAGGTTGGTAAAGCCTCCATTGAGACACTGCAAATTTTGGGTGTATCAGGCTTGTTTACCGTTATCTTAGGTTTACCGCTCGGAGTTCTGCTGTTCATGACGGCTAGATCTGCTTCGATCAAGTCACGGGCAGTGTACACGATACTATCTCTGATTGTTAATATTTTGCGCTCAGTCCCATTTATCATATTGATTGTTGCTCTTATTCCATTCACTCGTATACTCGTCGGTACAGCTACAGGAGTGTTAGGTGTTATACCACCTTTAGTTATTTCAGCAGCTCCTTACTTTGCTCGCTTGGTGGAGACGACGTTGCGAGAAGTTGATCGGGGTGTCATTGAAGCGGCGCAGTCGATGGGTGCATCAACCGGACAGATTGTAAGACGGGTGTTACTGCCTGAGGCACTGCCTGGTCTGCTTGCTGGTATAACAATCACGATCGTTACGCTTGTCTCTTATACGGCGATGGCGGGCATGGTTGGTGGTGGAGGTCTTGGAACACTGGCAATTAACTATGGATACTTCCGTTATCAAAATGAAATCATGATTATATCTGTAGTGTCGATGATCATTCTTGTGCAAATTCTCCAGATGGCTGGGGATCGCTTGGTTACATTTTTCACCAGGAAATAACACATAGATAACATGATGGATATGCATTTATGCGGACGCCACATGAAAAAAATGATTAGAGAAGGGGTTTTACACATGAAAAAATGGTCTTTCGCTCTACTTAGCCTTATGCTGATTGCGGTTCTTGCAGCTTGCGGGAACAATAAGGACGCCGATAGCGGCGCAGACAATTCAGCAGGCGCACCACGCACAGTTGAATTGAAAGTTGGAGCTTCACCTACACCACACGCAGAGATCCTGGAAAGCATCAAGCCTGAACTGGAAGCACAAGGTATTCGTTTGCAAGTTGTTACGTTTAATGACTATGTACAACCCAACCAGCAACTTGCTGATAAAAAATTGGATGCAAACTTCTTCCAGCACCAACCTTATCTGGACACAGAGAATAAAGAACGTGGATTCAACCTCGTTTCTGTAACACCTGTTCATGTTGAACCTTTTGGTGGATACTCCAAAAAGATTAAGTCTTTGGATGAATTGGCTGACGGCGCAAAAGTAGCAATTCCAAATGACCCATCCAATGGTGGACGTGCTCTGTTGTTGCTCGCGAAGGAAGGTATCATTACGCTGAAAGACAACACAAATATTACTTCTACGATTCAAGATATCACAGCAAATCCGAAAAATCTGGATATCATCGAGCTTGATGCAGCCATGATGCCTCGTCAATTGGATGAAGCGGATCTGGTATTCATCAACGCCAACTATGCCCTTGAAGCAAACCTAAATCCAGCGAATGATGCTTTGTTGATCGAAGATCTGCAAGGTAACCCATACGCAAACATCCTCGTTTCCCGTGAGGACAACAAGGATGCAGATGCAATTCAGAAACTGGCTGCTGCCTTGCACTCCGAAGAAGTGAAAGCATTCATCAAAGAACGTTATAAAGGTGCAGTTGAACCTGCAACTGAATAATTCACGATATGCATGACATGATGTGAAGCTATATAAAATAAGCCGTATATCTCTCCAGAAGAGATATACGGCTTATTTTATATTACTAATCTGTGCTGAGGTGGGGATCAACATAAGTCAGAGTTTTTCTTCTTCTCCATTTAAGCTTTTGATTTTGTATCTGATCCAACCGATTAGCCCGAGAACGACAACCAGGATCAAGGCCAATCCTTTTTTGAGCAAAAGAAGAGCACTGAATTTCTGGGAAGCCGTGTACCCGATCACGCCCATCAGAAGACTGTTGAGCCCTATGGTGGATGTTTTGTCAGTCGAAGCATTGTACTCTTCGTAGGTATATCCTGCATTGCTGCTAAGTTGATTAAGGACAGTGCACTCAAATTTTGATCGTCATCATGGATATGACCTGTCTTCACGTACTCAAACACAACATACCACGAGCCGAATTCACTATTGCTGGTTAGGCTTCCGATTTCAATCAAAATATATTTGGAATTAAAGGTGGATAATCCCTTGTGGATAAGCGAGTTGTAGGAGGACGATAAATCTTTTATACTGGATAGTGACTGCTCTTTGAAGAGGGGGATGAACGTGAAGGGAAAGATTGCCCTCATAACGGGAAGTGCCAAAGGTCTTGGTAAAATGACGGCCCTCAGTCTGGCAGATCAAGGGTGTCATATTGCCCTCAACTATGTACACAGCAGAACAGAAGCTGAGGCTTTAAAGGCTCAGATTATAGCCAAGGGTGTGCGGTGCATTGCCATCCAGGCTGATATATCCAAGGTGGAAGATATCTCTTCATTGGTTGAGCAGGTGGAAGGCAACCTGGGCAGCATTGATATTTTGGTGAATAACGCAGGTCCATTTGTCCGTGAACGACGATTATTTGCGGATTATTCTGAAGCTGAGGTCCAGATGCTTGTGCAGGGAAATCTGTTGGGACCGATGTTACTGGATCAGCGTGTATTGCCAGAGATGAGACGCAAGCAATGGGGACGCATTATCCATTTTGGCTTCAGTCATGCTGGAGAAGCGAGATCTTGGCCTCATCGCGCCGTATATGCAGCTGCCAAGGTGGGTCTGGTATCTTTTACAAAGACACTCGCGGTTGAAGAAGCCCCGTATGGAATTACGGTTAACATGGTATGTCCAGGTGACATTCGTGGTGCGAACAAAGAGAAAACGATTGATGAAATGGCAGGCATCACCGACGAGGAAACGCCAAGAGGGCGACCAGGCAGCGGTGAAGATATTGCACGAGTGATTACGTATCTGTGCCTTGATCATTCCGATTTTATAACAGGTAACATTATGGATGTATCTGGAGGACTTGATCCGATTCGTCCAACCATACAGCGCGAGGATACTTAAAAGGTGAATTGAAGGATTGTACGTGGAAACGGGTCAAAGGGACAGATGAAATGGACTCTCTGCATATGCACACAAAAAAAAGAGCCCTCCGCTTCATGCGAAGCGAAAGGCTCTTGAGGTTTATTTCGTGAAGGATTGATTAGAATACTTGTACGACTTCTTGTACACCCTCAACTTCTTCGAGAAGGGCACGTTCAATCCCGGCTTTTAAGGTAATGGTGGAGCTTGGGCAACTGCCGCAGGCACCGACCAGTTTCAGCTTAATGATGCCGTCCTCCACGTCGACCAGTTCCACGTCACCGCCATCGCGCTGCAGGAACGGACGAAGTTTATCAAGCACATCAGATACCTCATCATACATGGTGCTTTGTGCGTTTTCGCTCATATTGTTCAACTCCTTTCCTTCCTATATTATATTACAAATGGCCACAAATTAAAATGGTCAAACAAAGCAGGTGAACTTAAATGAGACCGATTATTGAATTTTGTGCCAATAATATGCATTTTGGCACAGATGAAGTCATGGATCAACTGGAAGAAAATCCAGACTATGACGTGATTGAATACGGCTGCCTAACCAACTGCGGCCAATGTTCTATGACTCCATTTGCACTGGTGAATGGCGAAGTTGTCATCACGGACAAAGTGGAAGATCTATATAACGCCATTTTGGCCAAAATTGCCGAAGCCGATGTCTGGGACGAGCTCGATCTCGACTAACCGAGATGGCGCTTGGACATCCAGAGCACACCACTTTTCAAAATACGAGGTACACGTCCCATCATGGACGTTTTGCCCATCAGCCCAAACCCAGACTTCTTGCCGAGTGCGCCGAGTGTGCCACGAAGCTTGAGTGGATGTGGATTGGGCTTTTCGCCTTTCCAGAGGGCATGCTGAATATGGGCGATCTGCTCACCCTGCACTTCCGCAGCTTGACCGCTAGGTGCATAAGGGACACTGGCACAGTCACCAACGACATACACATCGGTATATTCCGGGATTTGGTAGTATTCATTCAGGACGACACGTCCTTGAGGGTCTTTGGTTACGTCCAGATCCTGTACCACTTTTACGGGCTGAATGCCTGCAGTCCACACGACAGCATCGGTTAGGATCTGTTCATCCCGGTTATAGATGGCGTTCGGTTCAACACGTGAAATGGCGATATGCCCGCGTGTCTCTACCTGATGTTCGTTGAACCATTCATGCACATACACAGACAGACGTTGTGGGAAAGCGGATAATACACGTTCACCACGATCCAAAATGCTGATGTTTAGATCGGGTCTGCTCTCACGAAGTTCAGCTGCCATCTCGACACCACTTAATCCTCCGCCTACGATATGCACATTGCCATAGGCTTTGACCTCATTAAGGCGCAGGTAGGTCTCGCGTGTTTTGCTAAAGCTCTGAATGGTACAGCTGTAGTCTTCGGCGCCAGGCGTGTTGTGGAAACGGTCTGTACAACCAAGTCCGATGACAAGCTTGTCGTACACGAGCGGGTCTTGGCCTTCAAATTCAATCTGACGCTGTTCCAGGTCAATCGAAGTAACTTCTCCATAACGGTAAGTGACTTTATCGCTCACTGGAAATTGGATACGCAGGTCATAATCAGATACGGTTCCTGCTGCGAGTGCGTAATATTCTGTCTTTAATCCCTGAAAGGGGCTACGGTCCACCAAAATAATTTGTGTATCGGATGGAATTTTACCCTCCAGAAGTTCCTTGATGATTGTGAGGCCGCCATAGCCGCCTCCAAGAATGACGAAATTTTTCATGACTCGGCTTCCTTTCTGCATCAGTCCCACTGAAATGGGGCTGTAAACTGTGGAGCAGCTATGCAATAACATAGCTGCTCCTTTTGTTATGATTTGAATAATTAAAAAGTAGACGTTGAAAATTGAAGATATTATTCAGCAGTTTGCACCACTCGAATTCAAACGTCTCCCTATAATGAAAGCTTCGTTCTGGAGTGGTGCTGGTGCAATATTGGTTGTGGATGGAGTTATGTCCTATTCGTACACTTGAATTTCATTGTAGAACGTATCACGTTCTACCGGAATACGTCCTGCACCTTTAATGAGCCATATGAGCTCTTTACGTGTAAGGCCTTCAGGTGTGAGTGCACCTGCCGCATGACTAATCCGTTCGCGAACGATCGTGCCGTGTGCATCTGAAGCACCAAATCCAAGGGCAACTTGAGCTAGCTGTGGACCGATGTTAATGAAGTATGCTTTGATATGATCGATGTTATCCAGCATCAGACGGCTGATCGCAATTGTTTTGAGATCCTCATAAGCCGAGTTACGACGCATAATGCTCGCGTTTTTACTTTTTGGCTGCATGGAAAGCGGGATAAAGACCATGAATCCGTTGGTCTCATCTTGCAATTCACGGATCTGCACCATATGGTTGACGCGGTCCTCATAGGATTCGATCGATCCATACAACATCGTAGTATGTGTACGCATGCCGAGATCATGAGCTGTACGGTGCACCTCAAGATAACGATCCACGTTGGCTTTGTCTACACGCATTTTTTTGCGATATTCATCCGAGAGAATCTCAGCGCCGCCACCAGTCAATGTTTTCAGACCTGCTTTTTGCAGCTCTTGCAGAACTTCCCTGATACTGAGTCCGCTAATCCGGGTGAAGAAATCAATCTCGGCTGCCGTGTAAGCTTTCAGTGTAACATCTGGATATTTCTCGTTTAAAGCACGCAGGGAATCGACATAATACTGAAAAGGAACATGGTTGTTATGTCCGCCTACGATATGGAACTCACGTACGCCCGGATGAATATGCTGTTCCACATAATCGATCATTTCCTGACCGGATAATGTATAAGAGCCTTCTTCACCCTGGTCTTTACGGAAATTACAAAAAGCGCAGCGGGCTTCGCATACGTTCGTAAAATAAAGACTCATGTTTTCGATGAAATATACTTTCTTGCCATTTTTCCGCAAGTTGGCCTCATTGGCCAACTGGCCCAAAGTCAGCAGATCATCTGTTTCATACAGATATACGCCGTCTTCTACGCTCAGCCTTACGCCGTTCTGCACTTTCTCAACGATTTCAGCCATTCTTTTGTCTGTGAACGGTGTTACCAATGTAGACATACTGTTTCCTCCTGTTCTTAACCGGATTTGAGTTGTGTGTAGGATCTGTATACAGAACTACATAGCAAAGATGCGGTCATCTGCCGCTTCCTTATAAGGACTAACTCTTATTTACCCGGTGCAGCGTGTGCTGCATATGAAAGCTAAATTTTTTCAAAAAATGGAGTCTGTTGACTCATATATGCATTGGGGACTGCGTTGCAGTCTCGAAATGTGAAAAAAATTACAACTCCAATTATGACCATCGTCTGAATAAGTCATGACAAAATATCGACATTTCAGTGCGACCACCTATTCATTATAAACCTCGTATCGCGGGGGTTCAATACACTGGGAAGAAAAAGGAGTTCAGGGGGAACGCGGAAAGAGGCAAACATGACTTGAGACCCTTGACGGGGTGGAGTATAATTTGAAGAAGAGTTAATGAAAGGTTGTTCAAAAGTACGCTTTTGATTACGAAGGATGCCTAGCGGCATCTCAGCGTCGAATATGGGATTCAGCCGAAATGTCCGTTGCTCACGTAGTTTTGCCTACGCTCCGCTACTCCATTTCTATCTTCATCCCATCTTCTTGGTACTGAAAAGCGCCCTTTTTGAACATGATTTTATATGAAAAAGGAGAGTGACCTGGCATGATTAACATCAGCGAAACGGCTGCTGACAGATTGAAAGAGATGCTTGCACAGCAAGAGACACCTGGTATGTTCCTGCGTCTTGGCGTAGCACCGGGCGGTTGCACCGGATTTTCGTACGCCATGGGCTTTGACGATAAAGAGTCCGATGAGGACCTGTATATGGATATTCAGAACATGAAGGTTGTAGTCGAGAAGGAAAACCTGAAATATCTGAATGGACTTGAAATTGATTTTGAAGAGTCCGGTATGACGGGTGGGTTCACCATCCATAATCCGAACGCAGTAGCCACTTGTGGTTGTGGATCTTCTTTCCGTACGAAGGAAGATGCGGGTGTGCCTGATAAGGATTGTTAAGAAACTGAGTTGTACAGCGGTTTCCCAATTCTGTTTTGAAATAAGCAGTTTGCAATCCCTTTAATAGATAGCCTCTGAATTGTATCCGTTTTGCACGGGCATGATATCAGGGGCTTTTTTGCGTGTACTGATTGTGCATGGTTGACAAACTTAGTTGTAACAACTATAGTTACAATATAAAGTTCAAACATAAACAATATCGATAATTTAAAGGAGAGATCATGATGAACATTGCAATCATTGGTGCAACAGGCAAAGCAGGAAGTGTAATTTTGAAAGAAGCCGCAGACAGAGGTCATAAAGTAACGGCAATCGTTCGTAATGCATCCAAATTGGAAGATAAAAGCTTGAATACGCTGGAGAAAGATGTATTCGATCTTACAGCTGAAGATCTTAAAGCATTCGATGTGGTTGTAAATGCATTTGGTGCTCCAGCGGGTAAAGAAAACCTGCATGTGGAAGTAGGACAAGCGTTGATCAACATCCTGAAAGATGCACCAAACACTCGTCTGATCGTTGTGGGTGGAGCAGGAAGCCTGTTCACTGACGAGTCCAAGACATTGCGTCTCTTTGAATCCCCAGGATTCCCTGATGCATACAAAGCAACTGCAACGAACCAGGGTCAAAACTTGCAGGATCTGCAAGCATCCTCTGGTATTCAATGGACATTCCTGAGCCCGGCTGGTTTCTTTAATCCAGAAGGTGTACGCACCGGCAAATATCAAGCAGGCAACGACGTTATTCTTGTGAATAGCGAAGGCAACAGCTACATCAGCTATGCAGACTATGCGATTGCTTTGGTTGATGAGATCGAGAATCCACAACACAAAAACGAGCGCTTTACCGTTGTTGGTGAAGTGAAGTAACACTTTTAAATTATAATATGGAACATACAAACGGACGCTGATCTCCACAGATTGGTGTCCGTTTTTTATGTTATCGAAGAGGGATGATCTGCAATAACGTTAGACAGTTTAGAGGATTATCGCTCAACTTCCAACTACTCCTTTGAATCTATGTTATATTATTCTAAAGATGGGAAGGAAATGTGATTATGTGAAAACCATCTTCTCTTCATTGGAATTTCTGCGAGTTCAAATGTACAAGGGAGTTAACAGTTGTGAAGATGTATTCTAAAGGAGTTATATTATTGATCTTTGCGGTTTTTATGATTAGTGTATCGAGTGGTTCAGGGTTGTCCCAATATACAAACGTTAAAAATGCGCTGAATCAAATTCACATCACTTCTCTTTATCCGAAAAATAAGAATGGACAAACATATGGCTCTGCCATATATGCGACTTCTCCAGAAACGGAACCTGATTTAATCCTGGCTACTGGTGTGGATGGTACAGAAGGATATCTGCTGAAAAAAGACATGGATGGCGAGCAACCAAAAACACCTGAAGAAGCTATTGCGATACAGAACAGCAGACCACCAGACGGATGGGATATTCCACTGTATGACAAGGATGGTGAAACCGTAATTGGTGTGTTTCATGTTGGAGGAAAGTGAAAGTTACCAAATTAGGATCAAATATGACGCTATCTTGAAACTTTAATGAAATGACCACCATTCGGGCAGTTGATCAAAAGGGTCGGCTGCTTTTTGATTTTAAGCTTATTTAGTTTGCTAAAGGACGTGAAGGTAATATGAAATACTTCATTGGAATTACCCCTCCAGACGATTATAAAGAAAAAATTGTGGCATTTCGTGATCGTTGGTCCAGTAATCGTCTTAATGATGTAGTCGAGCCTCATATCACTGTAAAAGCGCAGGGTGGTCTTACCGTTGATCTTCATTGGTTAGAAAGTGTGAGACAGACATGCTCTTTAATGCCAAGTTTTCAATTATCATTATCAGAACCGGGATCGTTCGGAAGTGTTGTTACATTTCTTAGTGTTGAAACGAGCAATGTCATCAAGTTACATCGAAATTTGGTAAAAGTGATTTCTCCATCACAAGAACTTTTAGACCGTTACTTTGAAATGGATAAATATCATCCTCATTTAACCTTGGGGCAAACCTATTGGGGTTTGAACGAGAGTGACATTGAAGAAATGAAGCTCTTAACAATTAAGGAATTGGCTCCTTTTCCAACCTTTGATGTCAATTATGTACGCGTATATAAAGAAGTTGAACTAAACAAATACGTACCATTTGAAGACATTCAATTGGGAACTGAAAGAGTGAAGTGATTCAAATAACAGGAGCATTAGGTTGATGTAGAGGGTTGAGTAGATGATCAAGTTTGAGTGAACCATGGTTGGTTCTCTGATATAATGCTTTCGTTATCTCCTTTCTCGTAATTCAATCTATTTGCGCTGAGAAGTTGCGTTATCGTTGTGCCCAGGGGGACAGTTAATGAAAAAGATAAAACTTATTGTAAGCTTATTGATACTGGGGATTTTTTTATTTGGGTCACTGGATGGATTACGTTTCAAAGAAATAAATGTAATACCAGGTGATGTCAAAATTGTGCGATCTGAAGAAATTAATGATTTTGGGAAAGCAGTGTTGTTTGAAGACAACCAAGATAAGACTTTTGGGATTGCTGGATTAAAGAAGGAGTTCAGGGTTCTATATCGTTATGGTATAAGTACAGATGGTTATTGGATTGAGGAGGGCAAACCATTTACAGCTGCTGGGATTGGTGATTCAAACTATTTTGTAGTCGCGGTAAAAACAGCTAGGGAATCAAATATCAAATATGTTGCCCTTGGAAATCACATGGAGAGTGTTATGCCCTTGGAAAACTATGAATTATCTCTTGAGAATGTCAAAGCAAATCTTGATGGCTACCATTTGAAAGAGGTTACTGATAATTATGTTCTGTTTGTATTAGATGAGTACTCTGAGGATACGTGGACAATAAGAGCCTTTAGTAAAGATGGAGATTTAGTTGCAGATAAACTATTTGGTGGGGAAGCAAGATTTATAGATCGGGAATGAACTAGTAGTTTATACTAACTCGAAGTTTTTGCTCAAAGAAAAGTCCAGCATGACCTATGGCCCCTTTACTTAAACAAGGATCGAGGCGTATAATCCGTTGAGACATTAGAGTAAGTAAGAGGGGAAAAAGCTATGAATAATGGGTTAATCAACGCGATCATTGCGTATATCATGTGGGGGGTTCTCCCGCTGTATTGGAAGTTGTTTGAAAATGTACCGGCAGGCGAGATTTTATCGCATCGGGTAGTCTGGTCATTTGTCTTTATGGGGATTTTCGTTGCCGTCCAACGTCGTTGGGGTGACATGAAGCGTATTCTGACCAGTCGTTCGACCCTGCTGTCCCTTACCGCGAGTGGGCTGCTAATTGCTATTAATTGGCTTATCTTCATCTGGGCAGTTAACAATGGTCATGTCGTTGAGACAAGTCTGGGCTATTATTTGAACCCTTTGCTGAATGTGTTGCTGGCGGTTGTCTTCCTTCATGAAAAGCCAAACCGTGGACAATGGCTCGCGATTGCCATCGCTGGTGTCGCGGTGCTTATCATCGCTATCGACTACGGACGTTTCCCATGGGTTGCGATCTCGCTGGCCGTGTCATTTGGCTTGTACGGTCTTGCGAAGAAGAAGATCAAGCAAGATGCCTCTGTGGGCTTATTTTCAGAGACAGCTGTAGTTCTGCCCGTCGCACTTGGCTACTGGATCTACTTGGCCGTTGTAGGAAAAGCAACGGCATGGACGCTACCTGCGCCGATGTTCTTCGAACTGCTGCTTTCCGGTGTGGTGACGGCATTCCCACTGCTGTTCTTTGCACGGGCGGCTGCTCGAATGTCGTTGTCCACACTCGGCTTTGTACAGTATATTGGGCCGACAATCATGCTGATCCTGAGTGTGTTTGTGTTCAAGGAAACGGTCTCACCAGTTCTGCTCGTTGGTTTCGCGCTGATCTGGACAGCGCTTATCGTATACGCTGCCGCATCAATGCGTGCTACGAGACTAGCTAAGGTAAGCTGAATTTAGAGGTATTCTGGTATCGTCATAGTTGCCCTGTCTGCCGATTTGGTGGACAGGGCAACTATTTGTTTGAGGGGAACGAAACTCGACCAAAACCAGAAAGGAAGCTGGATCAACCTTGTGGTAAAATACAGGAGTACTAATCAAAAATAGTAATAAGAAAATGAGGAGGCAACAGATATATGATGGTCAATGACCTGTACCGTAAACGTGTTCTGTTCTTTACAAAGAATGATGTAGTTCAGACATTATTTCAGTTTTCTATTTCAGCGATAATTGGTGTTATATACGGGGTTATGCTCGTCAACGAGACGATAGGTGGGCTTATTAATAAATTGCTCCCGAGCACGGATGGCCCCGATCTTCATTTATATCTGCCCGTTGTGATAACGGTGTTCATCTACTCGTGTTTTATTCAGAAGAGACAACGGATTTTACTTGAAAAAATCTCATTTAGTTGTCTCCATATTTTTGTTGCCCTACTAGGCTGTGTTTCTTCAGTTATTGTGTTATTGGTGTTCTAATCCAAATTCCTACGTATCCACACCTTCAGCCCCATCAACTGCATCAATGACACCGACAGCGAGTGTTGTTACCGCAGCAGCAGCTAAAAGATTCTTGGCACCAAGCTTGACTCTGTCCTTATCTTCCTCTTGCATGCCCACAACAACATCTTTACCGCTCTTATATACATACTTGACTGATATCGCTACACCTTTTGCAGTAGTGGTTACAGCACCTCCAATATCGGCAAGCCCCGCGTCTATGGCGGTATCATCTTTTCGAATTGCACCACTGGCAAGATCATATGTCCCGCTAGCCAGTTGTCCCACGGTTTTGCCTGTATTAATCGTAGCTTTCTCTACGCCGTTTCCGACTTCTTTGATAAAGGGGCTTCCCGCGATTTCACCAACAACCCTCACGCTGCCGCCGAGTACTTTCCCGGTAACTTCCCCAGCTAACTGACCTAGCCCTTTTAAAAAAATCATCCTTATGCCTCCTCTCCAATAAAAAGTTGATTCTATGTGTTATATCTCAATAAACTTATTATATTCATATATAAGCCAAAAGAACATCAGTCTACAGCCCGAGTGGTGCACCCCTCCTCGATTGATCGCGACACGCTTTAGAAGTGTCTCAAGGAGCAGCAACGTAGTGGAGGGGGCGGAATCGATTCTGAAGAAGCGGAGCGTTCGCCTGAAAGCTTTCTGCAAGAAAGTTACATCGGAAGCATAGGCTATCCCGGGATTTTCCCCTTATCAGGGGAATTCATAAAAATCTGGGGATAACAGCGATCATAAGAACGATCCGACCCCGGAACGCCCACCACGCGGCCCCCTCAACGCACTTCATCGCCAAAAGGCGCTAATCCCACCGGGAACAGCGCCTCAAGCCCTTGTTTTACCTTGCTACCTAATCCATTTGCCTACCCACGGTTTTAGAAGTGCTTCTTAGAGCAGCAACGTAGTGGAGGGGGCGGAATCGATTCTGAAGAAGCGGAGCGGTCGCCTTTATCCCCGGATTTTCCCCTTATCAGGGGAATTCATGAAAATCTGGGGATAACAGCGATCATAAGAACGATCCGCCACCGGAACGCCCACCACTGCTCCCATCCAAACTTCTAACCTCTCCGTGTTCTAGTCAATAAATCCTTCCATGACAGCCGTTGGCATCATATTGGATTGCCATGCGCCTTTGCCGTAGCCGCCGTTGTATCCTGGTGTAGCCTGAGGCTCCCAGTAGAATACACCTTTACCTTTGCCATTTGGCAGATTACGAATTTGGTTTTTCATCGCAGCAACAAAACTTTTTCCAGCTGCAGCCTGGTTATTGTCCATGCCAATTTCGGAGATGATGATCTCTTTACCATAACGGTTGATCATATCCTTGGCGTTGTTTACCGTATTTGTAACAGCGGTGTTCCAGCCGGAAGCTGAAGGATAGAGGGACATGGCGATCATGTCAAAGTTAGCTCCGTTATTAATCAGACCACCAATATTCCATACATAGAGGGCGTTATCATCCCCACCTGCCAGATGCACAATGGTTTTGGTACCGCTGCTCAGGGATTTCACTGCGTTATGGCCTGTATTCACCAGCCACGCATAGTTTTTCATGTTGGTGGATGCTTTACCATCTTCCCATAACATGCCGTTGCTTGTTTCATTACCGATCTGTACCCAGTCAGGGGTAACACCTTTGCTTTGCATCGCTGTCATAACTTCACGAGTGTGGTTCCATACCGCATCCATGAGCTGTTGGAACGTATAGTTTTTCCAGGCAGCAGGTTTGGTTTGTTGACCAGGGTCTGCCCAGGAATCGCTGTAGTGCAGGGTAAGCATTACACTCATGCCAGCATTCTTGGCACGTTGTACGAGTGTAGCCGCACGATCCTTATTCATGTAACCGTTCCCATAATCATTCGAAGGATTAACAAAGACCCGAATGCGAACGGAGTTGATTTGATAGTCGTTTTTCAAAATATCAATGATGTCACGCTGTACCCCGTTTTTATCTTTCCATTTGTAACCTTGGGCTTCCATTCCGGGAACCCAACTGATGTCAGCTCCTTTGGCGAAACTTGGTGCTGCGCTGGCATGCTGACCTGCGGGCAACATGATGGAGGTGAATAACAAAACAAAAGCCAACATGATGGATGTCTTGAAACCCCTTACATTTTTGAACATTACAAGATGCCTCCTCGGATTTAGGTTGAGTTGCATCCTAATTATAGCCATCTTGGTTTGCTCTACTAAAGGGTCCATTTCCAATATTTTGGGTGTTTTCTCAACCTCTCTACAGAAAATGAGAAAACAAAAAGCCGTCCGAAGACGGCTTTTCTACCCGTGGCGCTTTTTGAAACATTGATCCGTATCCCGCGCCTCCACCAGACTCTTTTAATTTGAGCTAGTGGATCGGGTAAGGGACACGTTCAACATGTGATTAGAAATGTTGACGCACCTCCTTTCCTTGTGGCAAGAGTATACAACACCTGGTTTCGGAAAGCTAGTCTTTTTTACGTTTTTACGCAAAATTATTTTTCAGTCTGGAACATCGTGATATCTCGTGCATAATGGCTCTTTGTTCCGTCATTGTTTCGGATGCGCACACTGTCTTCACTGATCCGCTCCACAATGCCACAACCGACCTCGCAATAGACGCCAGCCGGGTCTTCCTGCCATGCGCTTACCATACATTGGGATAGTGCAGCCGTGAAAAATTCTATATTTTTTTGTAACGTTCTAGGTTTGTTGGATTTCATTATATACTCCTTTAATCAAATATATTTGGAATGAGAACAAGCAACCGGACCAAATCACACTGTACTTCACTTTACTCTGTCTATTGACCTTTGTAAAGGGATGGAAAAAGTTGCGGCCATGAGGTATCATTTACATAAATTTTACGTAGCGTTTACACTGCGCTGACGCTTGATGTTGATTACGAATAGTACAATTATATGAGAACTTCTAACCAAGAATAGATATGCAACACATTCGGAGGCCATACATGCATAGAGACGTCAAAACAGGCAACTACGTTAATCGTGATTTGAGTTGGGTTGAATTTAATCGGCGCGTACTTCAGGAGGCCCAGGATCCAACAACGCCTCTGCTGGAACGCATGAGATTTCTCGGCATTGTCGCTAGTAATCTGGACGAGTTCGTCAGTGTAAGGGTGGCAGAGACAAAAGAGAAGATCAAGGCCGGATTCACGCAAAAAGATTTTACAGGATACACGCCTTCGGGATTGTACCGCAGATTGATCAAACGAACCGGGACCATGGTCGCCGAACAGTATAAAACGTATCGTGAACTCATTCGTCTACTAGCCAAAAAAGGCGTGAACATTCAGGAATATACAGATCTTAATGTGACACAGCAGCGCGCAATGGACCAATACTTTCATGAAATTATTTTTCCGGTACTCACACCGATGGCGATTGACCAGAGCCGTCCGTTCCCGCTGGTACACAACAAGTCTGTCTATCTGTCCGTGATGCTTCAGAAGGAAGGGGAGCAAGAGGGCGAGCCGTTTATGGCTATTGTTCAGGTGCCTTCCAATCTGCCGCGAGTAGTTCAAGCTCCCATTCGGGCGAATAGCAAAAAGAAAACATTCATACTGATTGAAGATCTTATCAAACATCATATCCATACGCTCTTCAGCGGATATATCTCGCTTGCTGCACAGGAATTCCGAGTGACCCGCAATGCGGATCTGTTTATTAATGAAGAAGAAGCGGAAGATCTGCTTGAGGCCATTGAAAAAGAATTGCGACGCAGACGCCGCGGGGCTCCTGTACGACTGGAAGTCTGTAAGGATTTTCGTCCGGATGCCTTATTGGAATTGCAGGATGAATTTGATATTCAGGACCCGGTATATGAAATTGATGGACCACTTGATCTGAGTTTTCTGGCGGGATTCGTGGACAGTCTGGAAAGTTTTTCACATCTGAAATACAGTCCGGTGAAGCCGGTCTATCCACCGGAGTTTCTGCCAAGAGAAAGTCATTTTGAGCTGCTGCGCAAACGCGATGTACTGGTGCATCATCCGTATGAATCGTTTGAACCAGTCACTGATTTTATATTGGAGGCTTCCGAAGATCCAAGAGTCCTGGCCATCAAGATGACATTATATCGGGTTAATGGCGACTCACGCCTTATTCCGGCACTTGCACTTGCGGCTGAGAGTGGTAAGCAGGTCACGGTGGTGGTGGAACTGAAAGCCCGATTTGATGAAGAGCGTAACATTGCTTGGGCTCGTAAGCTGGAGAAGGCCGGTTGTCACGTGGTTTATGGACTGGTTGGACTGAAGACCCATGCCAAAATCATTCTTGTCGTACGCAGGGAACAGCAGGGGCTGAGACGTTATGTTCATGTAGGAACCGGTAACTATAATGAGAGTACAGCCAAAGTGTATACGGACGTGGGGCTGTTCACCTCCAATCCGATTATTGGGGAAGACGCATCCGAGTTGTTCAATGAGATTACCGGATATTCCGGTCCGAAGGCATTGCAGGCATTCCGCGTAGCTCCGGATGGTATGAAGGATGAACTGTTCGCCCTGATTCGTCGAGAAACGGAGCATGCGCTGAAAGGCAAACCTTCCAGAATCATTGCCAAGATCAACTCCTTATCCCATCAGGATATGATTGATGAGTTGTACGAGGCTTCTCAAGCCGGCGTGCAGATCGACCTGATTGTGCGAGGCGTATGCTGCCTGCGTCCGGGGGTAGAGGGGCTGAGTGAGAATATTCGGGTCATTAGCATTGTGGATCGTTTTCTGGAGCATTCACGGTTGTTTTATTTTGAGAATAGCGGCAACCCGGACGTATTCATCTCCAGTGCAGACTGGATGACACGTAACCTGAATCGAAGAATTGAACTGATGTGTCCCGTATTTGATCCAGAGCTGAAGAAGATGCTGGTTGATATTCTTAATCTGTCCCTTATGGATAATGTCAAAGCCAGAGAGCTTATGCCTGGTGGCAATTATGTATTTGTAAAAAATGAAAAGCCCCCGCTGAGAAGTCAGACGGAGGCCATGGGTATTATCCCTTGGAAGCCTGCTGAATGGAGTGCGTTAACGTAACTCCCCAGGCTTCCTTCAGATCCTTGACGGCCTCTTCCAGGCCATCAAGTTCCAGTAACGGCTCAGCTGTACAGGTGAATTGCACCTGCAGCGAGTCGTTTTCTTTTGTTGCTTCAATCGCAGCGATGCTTTCGGATCGATTGATGGCTTCCGCTACGCGCAGCAGAGAGCCAATACGATGAGCATGCCGCTCATCCGAGTTTTTCAGAATGTCCCGGTGCTTATTCAGCAGCTGGGGCGTTCTTTTTTTGGGATGATAATCAGCTGCACTGGCACTTAGAATGGTCTCCCGATGAGAAAGTCCATAGATACTTGCATTCATGATCCAATAGGCCGAGTGCTGTGTATAACGGAAATAGTTAATCTGTTTACCTGCCATGTGCAGCATGGAGGATGCATACAGGATTCGGGCATCTGCTTGATCAGGAGGGGTACCTTGTAATGCAGTATACAGGGTAACCGTATCCTGATGAATCCGTTGCAGACGTTTCTCTGGAATAGGCGGACCAAAGTGGATAAAGTTGCGGATACTGTCCTTCAGCGCGTCCGGAACGACCGGCTGACCTCCAGCCATGTAATCTCGTAATAATCCGTCTCGTAGACCCGCACCACTAACCACATAACGATCTCCCTGTATTAACTGGAATACAGTTCGAAGGATCAGTACGCCGGGCACAATGATGTCTGCGCGATCTTTGGCGAGCCCAGGTACCTTTTTGCGCTGTGCTGAGGTGAGATGTGGCAAGGAGCGAGCAATGTTCTCCATCGCTTCCTCACTGATCTCATAATGATGTGTGACAGGCAGAGAATACTGGGTACGCTTCTGTTCCACTTTGGCGAGTGTACGCATTGTACCCCCAAGTCCGATGAGTGGCAGACCAGGATGCTCACGAATCCAATCCTGTCCACGGAGAGCCTCAATGACTTCGTTGCATAATGCATGTGCATTTTCCTCGGTCCACTGATCTTCGCCCCCGTAACGGGCATGTGAATTCACTGCACCAATGGGGAGGGAGATGCTATGTAACCTCTTCCGATCCCGAAAGACTGTGATCTCTGTGCTGCCGCCTCCAATATCCACGACATAACCGTCTGCCAGATCAATGGATTGAGTAACACCAAGGAACCCATAATAGGCTTCCCGATCTCCCGATACACATTCAATGGTAAGCCCCGTCTCTGTCTCCAGCCATTCAATAATCTCCAGGACATTGCTTGCATTACGAATAGCTGCTGTAGCTGCTGCGCGAATCAGCTTGGTCTGATACGCTTCACAGGTCGCTTTGAATTGACGCAAGATGGTAATGGCTTTATCCAGAGAATGGCGCAAAATGGTTCCATCGGACTCAACAACGCTGCTCAGACGAGCGGCGTATTTGTCTTCATGAATGATGCGATAGGCTGCGTCCTGATCCAGTTCATAGATAACTAGACGAATGGAGTTCGAGCCGATATCAATAATTCCTAAGGTTTCATTAGTACGTGTCATAAGCATCTCCTTCTACAGAGGTTCAACTACCCGAAGTGAAGAAGGGCAGCCATGGCTTCCGGTGAACCTGGCGGTGTGGCAGAGAAGGGCGTAGTTAACATAACAACAATGATAAAGACGATGAAACAGGCAAATATAAGACAACTCACGGCAAAGCCGCGATTACGCTTTTGCATAAACAGTCGAATACCTGTGACAAAAAGAAGTACCGTAACAGCTACCAGAACGATCGACATTGCAAAATAGGCTACGCCATAAAGTGATTTGAAAAATGCTTCCATTTGTTCTGAACGCTCCTTAGATCCTCATATTTAAGCCCTTCCAAGCCATTCCTTAGTAGCATACGACAGATTGACTTGTTTGAAAAGCAAACCGGGCGCTTGTTCCTGTTTCCGCCATCACCCCTGGGACAGGTTACATGGAAAAGGGGCCTTTGCCGTGGACAGACATCCAAGAAAGCAAGGCTTCTGTTGAGTATGTATAAGGAAGGACTATTGTTTCAAGGAAGGAGATCAACCCATGTCGAGACAACTTGCAAGCAAATGGCGGAAGACAGCGGCTCTGATGAAATACCCGGTAGCGGCTGTCCATATCCCACAGACCAAGGCATTCAACTCGGGTAATCTGCTGCAAATGCTCAGTCGTTATGGAATGGTGTATGTCAAACCTATTGTAGGAGGCGGTGGTTACGGTGTCATTCGGGTATCGGCGAGCGGTGGGGCTTATCGATACACCCATATGAAAACGACCCGTTCTTTCGCCAGTTTCAGCCAGATGTATCGCTCTCTGGTGCGTGTAAAAGCTAGACGCAAGTACTTGATCCAGCAAGGTATTCATCTGGCAACAATTCAAGGGAGACCTGTTGATTACAGAGTCAAAGTTGTCAAAACCGAACGAGGCTGGGTATTCCGTTCTTTAGTAGGACGACTCGCTCGTCCCGGACTCTGTGTGACGAATCTGAGCAAGGGTGGCACCATGTTATCAGGAAGGCGAGCTCTTGGTTTATCCCTGCCACATATATCCGGTCGGCACAAACGCCGGGAGATGCGCTCCCTTACACTGACATGTACGTACATTATGGAAAGTCAGTTCCCTGGTGTAGGTCAGCTTGGATTTGATTATGGACTGGATTATTCAGGCAAGATCTGGATTTTGGAAGTGAATACCAGACCTCAATAGAAAATGAATGGGAAAACTCAAGAAAATTCAAGAAAAACCGATAATATATAGAAGAAAACGGTATGAAAACCGTTTGAAATTTTACATTACTGGGTAATTTACTCGCAACAAGTCTTGAAACTATGAATTTATTCCAAAAAAAATACGCTGATAAACGTTCTGACAGTAGTACAAACTTCCTGTGCATAAATATTGTCCACACTATACACGTTGATTACTCTGTATTTTTTCCATTTATCAACAAACTATGCACAGGATTTCCACATAACGTTGTGGATAACAAGAACGCTTGTTCTCTATATGAATCTCTGATATGATAGTTTTGAGGAAAAAAAAGGAAAGGTTGTGGCGGGAAATGGCTATGTTATCCGATGAGATGTTGTTGGATTCCTACCATAAAGCGATTGAGTTGAATCTCGAACGAGATTTCATCGCACTGCTGTTGGCAGAAATCCATAAGCGCAAACTGGGTACCGACGTATCTGCCATTCTTCACTAGAGATCCTCATTGCAGGCAATGTTACAGGTTTCCGGACAAGTCCCATAGTGAGACAGGCCATGGCGTGCTCGTCTGACAATGGTGACAGTACATCACATGATTGCAAACGTTTTCGACTTCGTCTGCCGTGTCAGAGGAAGGTTGGAATACGTAGGGGCTGTATGGTCCGGTGTAATCATCCAATTTGCCGCATTCTAACAGTCCCTGAAGGCAGTGGGGGCAAGCCTGCTCCGGTACAACCAGACCGTTACACAGCGGGCATATATAAGACAAGGGTATCCCTCCTGATATGGATTCACTCAGGAGTAAGATACCCTTTTTTGTATCAATATATGTTATTTCCGCAAAACTAGCGTTTCATGTTACTACTGTGTCCTGGGGACAACTTGGCATCTGGATCGAAGTATACCTTCGCATTGTTAACGGCTGTTGGAGCTTCGCCGAATCCGACAGCGATCAGCTTCAGTTTACCTGGGTAGGTTGTGATATCTCCGGCAGCGAAGATTCCTGGAATAGATGTTTCCATGCGGGAATCAACAACGATGGAGTTGCTGTCAATTTCGATACCCCACTCGGCAATCGGTCCGAGAGAAGAGACAAATCCGAAGTTAACGATCACGTCATCTACTTCGATTTCCTGAGTTTCTTTGGTTTTCACATGGGAAAGGGTTACCTTGGTAATGGTGTCATCCCCATGAAGTTCCGTGATTTCGGTCGGTGTAACAACGTTCACCTTGGAATTCATCAGGTTTTCGACACTGTGCTCATGTGCACGGAACTTGTCCCGGCGATGGATCAGCGTCACTTGCTCAGCGATAGGCTCCAGCATGAGTGCCCAGTCTACCGCGGAGTCACCGCCGCCACTGATCAGTACTTTTTTGCCAGCGAAGGCATTCAGATCACTGATGAAGTAGTGCAGGTTGCTCTTCTCGAACTTGGCAGCACCTTCAAGCTCCAGGCGACGTGGTTCGAATGCACCTACGCCAGCTGTAATAATGACGGCTTTGGCATGATATTCATTCTCATCCGTCTTCACGACGAAATGTTGTTCATCCTTTTTCTCCACCGATACAACCTTTTCTTCAAGGCGGATGTTCGGGTTAAAATGGCTCATTTGCTCAACCAGGTTATTCACCAGTTCTTGAGCCGTTACTTTAGGAAATCCGGCTACATCATAGATGTATTTCTCCGGGTAAAGAGCGGCAAGCTGTCCACCAAGCTGTGGCATACTTTCAACCAGTGTAACGGATGCCTGACGCATCCCA
Source organism: Paenibacillus sp. CF095 (assembly GCF_900101225.1). Lineage (NCBI taxonomy): Bacteria > Bacillati > Bacillota > Bacilli > Caryophanales > Paenibacillaceae > Paenibacillus > Paenibacillus sp. CF095. Next base: position 249,465 of record NZ_FMZN01000004.1, on the reverse strand, counting down.
CCATAAAACGCGGCGAACAGACCCGCAGGGCCTCCACCAATAATAAGTAAATCAGTCATATCATGACTGGAATTTTGTGCAGTCAAGAATCAACAACACCTTTCATATTTTAATAGGTAGTTAACAGAAAGAATGTGCAGGCTACGTATCGTAACTGGCATTGGTGCTGAACTGTCTTTCCTATTATAAACGGTGTACTCAGGGTTGCAAAGTTAGCGGTGTCACGAATCAGAGAATAATTGATGAAGATCAGATGAGAATAGGATGAAATTGGAAATGAAAGGTTATGAAAAATAACAAAAAAAACCTTGATCTTTACTTGAAATACAGATATCCTTGACCTGTACTATGTGTTTTTTTGTCTAATTTAGAGTCAATATGTAATATGAAGACAGATCCCGTGTTTTGTAGAATCTTGTGGTTAATTTCACAACTTGAAACGATAACTTGCGTGCAAACGTATCAATTTCATAAACCCTTTAGTTGCTTCAATCAAGTCTAGATATAGATCAAAAAAGTTCAATATGTCGATATCTAGTTTCATAAAATCCATTTTTAGTGAGTTATGAAATTGATGCAAACGTTTAAATAAATTCGCGAAGTTAACATTTGTCGTCATAATGGGCAAGACCTCATCAATATTTGTAAGTATGTGCATTTTGCATCTCACCCAAGATCGGGCTGATGCAAGTGAAACCGGAAGGGGTATAGACATGAGCAGTATTCCCAAAATCGTCATCCTCGGCGCGGGCTATGGCGGGATTCTGACAGCCCAGCGGCTGCAGAAGGAATTGAACTATAACGAGGCCGACGTCACATTGGTGAACCGGCATGATTATCATTATATTACTACACATCTACATATGCCGGCAGCCGGCACGGATACCATTGAGCATGCAAGAGTACCCATTTCGAAGCTGATTGATGAGTTCAAGATTGATCTGGTCAAGTCTTCCGTGAAGGAGATTCGTCTGCAGGATCGGAAGATTATTCTGGAGGATGGCACGTTATCCTATGATTATCTAATTATTGGACTAGGCGGAGAACCCGAGACCTTCGGGATTCCGGGTATGCTCGATCACGCGATGACAATCCGCAGCATTAACTCGGTCAGACTGATTCGAGAACACATCGAATATCAATTTGCGATGTACAAAAACGATAACAAACGAAATCGTATTCGGTTTGTCGTAGGTGGAGCGGGTTTCAGTGGTGTAGAATTCGTAGCTGAACTTGCAGATCGTATTCCACAGCTGTGCAAGGAGTTCGACGTGAATCCGAAACATGTGCACATCTATAATGTAGAGGCGGCGCCTTCGGCCTTGCCTGGATTTGACCCGGAATTGGTAGAACATGCGATGAATGTGCTCAAGAAGAAGGGCGTTACTTTCAAAATTGGTGTTCCAATCAAGCAATGTCTCCCGGACGGGGTTATTGTGGGTGAGGGTGAAAAGCTCGATGCTGCTACAGTTGTATGGACCGGCGGTATTCGCGGTAACTCACTGCTTGAACAGGCAGGTCTTGAAGTGATGCGAGGACGTGTGAAAGTAGATGACTACTTGCGTGCTCCGGGGCATGAACATGTTTATGTCATTGGTGATAATTCACTTGTGTTCAACGCGGAAGGACGGCCTTATCCGCCAACAGCCCAGATTGCGATGCAGCAGGGTGTGAACTGCGCCAAGAACGTCGTGGCATCCATTCGCAAGAAACAGCCGCAACCTTTTGTATTTACGAGCAAAGGAACGGTTGCTTCATTGGGTAAAGGTGAAGCCATTGCTGTTGTAGGCGGCAAGAAATACAAGGGCTGGAAAGCGGCTCAGTTGAAGAAGCTGGTTGATCTGCGTTATCTGTTCATCATTGGTGGTATTCCGCTAGTCCTGAAGAAAGGGCGGTTTTTTGGATGAGACATTGTAGTGTTCAGGTCCGGGGACTATTAACACGTGAAGAGCTGGATCGATACAACGCCCTGATGCAGGTCGGTGGTTATCTCGAGGAACAGGATCAATATGATCTGGCCTACATTGTGCAGAAAGAAGTGGATATTCTCATTATGCCTGCGATTGAGCGGCTTAAAGAGAAGGGGCGTGACCGTGATCGGGCCACAGCCGAGTTCCTCGAATCGCTGAAAGCGGTAGATGAGGAGCAAGATTAGAGACGATATAAGTTGAACTAAAGATGTTTACACATACACTTCAATGACAGAATAACCTTTCAATCGCTGTTATCCCCAGATTTTTTTGATTCCCTTTTGTTAAAGGGAAAATCCGGTGATAAAGGCGAACGCTTCGCTTTTTCAGGTTTTTTCTGTCCTTTCCGTTTTTGTGTAAATAAATAGTTCAAACAATATAGATCTAAATCAAGCTTGAGGTAGTAGAATATTGATAGATAATAAAGCACCGCTGACAATATCCTTAAAAGGAGATGTCGCGGTGCTTTATTGTGCGTTGTGCTATTTTTACAGCTTAAGCATGTCTTCCAGTGTTCCTTCGTTCAACAGACTTCCCACATAGAACGAACCGAATTCGCCATAACGGGCGCTAACTTCATCGAAACGCATCTCATAGACAAGTTTTTTGAACTGAAGTGCATCATCCGCAAACAGCGTAACGCCCCATTCCCAATCGTCGAAACCGACAGAGCCGGTAATAATCTGTTTCACTTTACCAGCATAGCTACGACCAATCATGCCGTGACTGCGCATCATGGTGCGACGCTCGTCCATGGACAGCATGTACCAGTTGTCATTCAGCTCACGTTTTTTGTTCATCGGATAGAAGCAGATGTATTGCCGTTGTGGCAGAACAGGTTTCAGGCGGGCGATAATCTCCGGATTCTGCATCGGGTCTTCGCCTTCTTTGCCAAGGTAGTTGCTCAGTTCCACTACACTAACGTAGGAATACGACTTCGTTGTGTATTGAGCAAACATCGTTTTGTTAAACGCGTTTTCAACAGCCTTCAGATCTTCCAGCGTTTCACGCAGGTGCATCATGACGAGGTCTGCTTTTTGACCTACAACCGTATATACAACGGTACTTCCTTTGGATGAATCCTCGACTTCTTTCCATTCTTTCCAAAATTCCTGAAGCTCGTCCAGTGCTACAGCGCGTTCTTCATCATCTGCTGCTTTCCAGGCGGCCCAGTTAATCGAGCGAAAATCATGCAGGGCATACCAGCCCTCCAGTGTTGATGCGGCTTCGTTCATTGGTTGTGTTCCTCCTGCAAGGTATATTTCCAAATCCCTATAAGGGACGGGTGATTGCTTTATCGTTTACATTGTATCCCAACATGAAGCAGAAGGGCAAATGAACAGAGTATAAATATAGGGAAATTTGTCCAGAAAGTTCGTTGCTTCGCCACATTTTTTGCGGTACACTAACTACTATCCAGAAGTGAAACCTGAATGTGTGAAAGAAGAGGTGAATGTCGCCCGATGCAATTTATACCTGTGTTGGTATTGATGGTATTATTTTTCGTTATGATGTTTGGTATCGGTTTCATTCTGAACATGCTGATGAAGACCACCTGGTTTCCTTCCTATCTGTTCATCATTGTGATATTGCCTGTCGTCGTGTACTCTCTATGGGATCATTCGTCATCTCTAATGTCACATCTGGGTTCTTTCCAGCTTGTAGACTATATGACGGGCATCGCTGGACTGGCTGGTGCGATAATCAGTGGCTGGACGATCCAGAAGTTACGTTTGGGTGGGTACAGAATGTTTTAGATTGTTGGAACGAGGTAACACATGCCACTGTAATCGCGTGAAAGTCTTGTCTTTGTCGTAAACGCTTACGAGTACAAAGGGAAGGCTTTTTTGCTGTTTATTTATATTAGAAGGATTATTGTACATGTGTACTTCATATACATCTGGAGAACATTCTCTTTAGATATTCCCTTGTATTCTGCGGCTACAGCTTTTATAGTATTCTAGCGGCTCTCGACATTTTTATTTTAGAAATTTGCTGAATTCGGCGAAAACGTGAATGATGTCGACCTAGGACGAAACGGAGCGAGAACAGGCCGTCTTTTTACCTGTTTTTGAACATTTGAGGATCAGACATTTATGATAGAATAGATAAACATACATTTGGGAAAAGGAGATCAGGCTATGCGCATGAAGAATCTGCACCATTATACTGAACATCATCGCTACTGCGTATACAGGGAGTTTGGACTTAGCGCCCTGGATGACCGTATGCTTACAGGAGCATATCAGCCCATGGTAGGTGCTTTTGCGGTTGGCTTGTATCGGCTGTTGTTTCAGCATCTTCCCGGTGAACAGGTCGGTTATTCGCCGCTTGAACAGCAACGTAGACTGTTCATGACGCTTGGGCTAGAGCCAAGTGAGAAAGGGCGTAAATATCTTGTAGAACAGGCGTCCAAGCTTGAAGCGGTGGGGCTACTTCAGACTTCACGGCTATATATACCGGAAAATGATGACTACATCTACGAATATGAGCTGCAACCGCCGCTCTCTCCGGCAGAGTTTTTCCGGACACAGCATTTGACACTGCTGCTTCGTGACAAGATAGGCAAATTCGCCGTGCTTTCCCTGCGTTCCGGTTTCTCGGCAGTGGAAAATGGGGACGCGCCTTATCCGGCAGCCAATAAAGAGAATATTTCCGTTCCCTTTTACGATATATTTGAATTGAATACCCATGTTATTGATTACGAGTTGGAGCAAGCATTGTCGGAAGTATCAACTACGGCCCAGCGGACAGGCACGAATGATGCAGCGGAAGAAAACAGTTTGAACTACGCTGACATTATTTTGCGTTTTCCGCGGGAGTCGGTCAATCGCCGTCATGTAGAACAGCTGCGGTTCGATCATGAACAACTGGGCATTGTAAATTATGTAGTGAACAAGTTCAACCTCAGTGTGCAGGATGTATGCCGTCTGCTGGATGAAGATGATATCTTCAGTCCACAGGGCCAGCTGATTCTGGATGATCTTCAGCATAAAGCAAGTATGCAGTTCAGACAGACGAAGAAGCGTCATGAGCAACAGACCGTACAGGCCGCGAAGGTCGTAGCACTGAGACAGCATATGGAGGAGCCAGAGCGGAAAGAAGACTCCGGTGAACCACCTGTTGAGCATGGAGTACAGATGGAATATTACGTCGAAGTACCTCCACAATTTATGACCAAGTGTGATATTCATCAATATAATATGATGCTTCGTAATGAGCCGTATACGCGTCTGTTGCAGACGTTCTTCCCGGGCGCAGTACCGGACAATCTGATCGATATATTTGAGAAAATTGATCTGAGCTACAAGTTGCCTGGTGAAGTCATCAATGTATTGATTCATTATTTGATGGCATTACTTGTATCCGGCGGAGAGCAGCGAATTAACCGTAACTTCGTTGAGGCGATCGCCTCCAACATGTTGCTTAAACAGGTGAACTCATATGAGAAAGCTGTGCAATATATTCGTGATCAGGCCAAGGTCAAAGGCAAACAGGCTGCTGGTGCAGCTGGAACCCGTACCCGTACATACGGCAAAGGAACCAAAGCTAAGCCCGAAATTCCGATTGTACAAGACATAAGCACCGATGGGGATGCCGTATCTGAGGAAGAGTTCGAAGAGATGATGAGATTTGCCCAGCAGATGCAGGCGAGTAAGCAAAAAGGAACTTCTTAACTCCCTGACATAGAAGAAGTGCAAGTCCACTTTAACCGAAAAAATAAGATCCATTCGCCTAATTACTTTGCGAATGGATCTTTATTTTTAGATCATGCTTTTTATATTGTGGCATTTCTACACTTCAAACAGAGAATATTTTTTCTATGGATTTATTCACGGGTTAGTGGATGCTCTAATTCTGCATGACCCATTAAACTGTCAGTGGCATTTCCGTCAACAAGCAAATCAATACTGGTTACTTCATCAAACTGAAAAAAAGTTCCTTTCAAAGCATCGATCGCTAAAAGCTCGCCGCCAGACCCTAATCTTGCTTCATCTGGAATATGCACATCCAGCGTTAATTTTCCTTGATCAAAAGTAGCAGAAAGTAGATCAATATTACTCCACAATGGAATAAGTTCGGTTTGATCGCTACTTTGAAGGGCCGCATATGTCTTACTATATTTTTCGGAGTCATCTTTGAATGTAATTTCTTTCTTACGTTGCTCTACTTGTAATAGTTGATCATCTGCATAAAAAACCTCAATTTCTTGAGATTCTTCATTTTCTTCGCTCGGGTTAGTTATTGGCGCTGGTGTTGTACTTGCCGGATCGGAACCCTGCACTGGACTAGGAGAAGTAGGTTTGGTAGCACAGCCTACCGCTAGTATGCTTATGGCACAAATCGTGATAGCCCAATAGATTCTTTTTTTCATAGAAGCACATCCTCTTAAATTATTCACTACCCTATAACTTCAAATACTCTTTTATCCCATCCACAATGGCTTGTGCCGCTTTATTTAGATTGGTTTCTGACATCATGGCCTCCTCCTCAATCTGGTTACTTAAGAATCCGATTTCTAGAAGAACCGCAGGCATCGTGGTTTCTCGGATGACCTGGTAGTTTCCGTTCTTTACGCCACGATCATTAAATCTCAAGGCATTGATCAGGTTTTTATGAATGAGGGTCGCCAGTGCTTTACTACTCTCGCGTTGGTAATAATACGTTTCAGTTCCCGATATCTGAGGAGCAGCGGTTACACTGTTACCGTGTATAGATACAAACACATCTGCATTAAGATCGTTGGCAAGTTTGACACGTTCCGGTCGTGTAGGGTAGATATCCGTTTCCCGAGTCATAATTAATTCTATGTCGGGTTCCTTTTCTAAAAGAGCCTGCACTTTTAGGCCTAAAGCAAGGGCAAAATGCTTCTCATGTTTTTTGGTAAAACTTATTGTACCTGGATCACTTCCTCCATGTCCCGGATCAATAACGACTATTTTTTTGCCGCTGTTAACAGGAGTGGCAGGTGCAGGTTCATTTGTCATACTTAGATCAAGGATAAATTTACCGGCGATTGTCTGTTGTTTGTAATTCACCGAACTTATATTGTTTAATTCGATTACGATTCGAACCTGAGGCGGATCATTTTTAAAAAGAGAATAACGTATCTCAGTAATATTTGGAAATTCGTTAACATCCAACCTTCCCATGGATCCTCCAGAGGGGACTTGTCCCATATTTCCGAAGTTGGTGGATGGGAAATCTACGATAATCCGGTCAGGATTTTTTAGTGTAGATATGACTGGAGCAACTTCACGGTCTAATGAGACGACGAGTTGATTATTGGCATAAGTTATATCATGAACAAGGTTAGTGGCTGTATCATTCCCGTTAGAGGGGGAAGTTGGTTGCGATACATTATTGCTGGTTAGTGTAACAATCTTGTTTTTGTTATTCCAGCCCACTCTCAGACCCATCTCTTCACTAACAAAACGTAGAGGAACAACAACCGTATTCTTGATCATTTGTGGAGCGATATTAAGTTTGACGTTGTTGTTTTGGACTGTAGCTTGATCCTTCCCAACGGTCAAAGAAATGGCATTGGAAGCTTGTTCGATAGTTACATTTTGTGTCTTTTGATCCCATTTCACGTTAAATTTTAAATTCTCAGCGACTACTCGAATAGGAATCATAATATTGTTTCTTACATTGACAACTTCAACATCATTGGGTAAAACCAGCTCCTGGCCATCTAAAATAATTTTAGTTTGATTCGTAGCTGCATGGGTGTGCATGGGAATTAGCATGAGTAGCAGTGCACTGAAAAGTAACAGGATTATAGATTTTTTCATTTTACACCTCGGTTTTAATTTGCGTAGTACCAGACTTCTAACGGGGAAAAACCAATCACCTCCTGTTTCTTTTATGAAAACCCAAATTTACTAGAATATTCTGCTCACTAATATGAACGCTACAAACCACATGAAAGTCGTAAAGAAAATTTGTTTAATACAAAACATGGACGAGAGAACTGTTGTCAGTCAGTAGGGGATAAAGGAAGGAGAGTTGAATAATCATTTTATTTATCTAATTTTAACCACTGTTGAAATTCTTTCCGGCTAATTTTTTTTACAGGTTTAACTTTGCTGCTGGCTGTATTGTATCTAAAAAGAATCCATTGATCTGAAGGATACTCACTGATGTAATCTATATTTTTTCCGTTCTTATGCCATAAAATTAAACTGGTGCTAATATAGTTGGTTGCCCGAGGGAGATAAATAAAGCGGTCACTCTTAGTATCGTAGATTGCTAGAGTGCTTTTCTCCGTATTTCCATAAGAAAATGCAATGATGTCTTCTTTTGGTGACCAATTATAGGATGAAATGGTTTCGACATCTTGTTTACCTGCTTTTTCAAGACGTACGTTTACAATCGTGTACTTTCCTGTTTTAAAGTTCACAAGAATAAGATTGCTGCCGGCACTTTTTTCTGCTCGAATAGCAATCCATCCATTCGATGGAGATTCAGCAACACTAGTGATATTCAATAATTTAACTTCAAAATCTCCCGTTTGTAAGGTGTGCTTTTCTTTACCATGAGTAACTACAATGGTGTCAATAATGTTTTGCTCAAAATCTGCAGCAGCATCTAGCTTTAAGGTGTTCGCGGTTATCGTGATGTTGTCACCTTTCCAGACAATTTTATTTGAGCCTATCGTTTTTTCAAACCTAGGTATACTCTGGTATGTCGAGGAGTTCACAGAAGTTGATTTAGCAGCAATTGGAGCTACTGACTTATCAAGAGTATGGAACGAAGCTGATGCAGTTGATAACGTGCCCAGGCTTAAGACAATTACGCTTGATAATAAAACATTGGTGTATTTCATTATTATCTCTCCTTCATTTTGGGAAGGCGTTTACATGATGTGATTCCCTCCAGAACTACTCCAATCTTTGCTTATCATTGTTAATTTGTAAAGATATGAAATCATAGAGATGATTTGAAGACAGATTTCAAAAAGGGTGATTAGCCATTGGTCCTGTAAGTAACAAGCCTAAAAAGTTGAATACATATTTATTTTATATTTATGTGGCCTTCTGACTCTCTCTGGTGTCTAATTCATTGTAAATCAAGAGGAGGTTCTTACCATGTCAGGAGCTCATGACACAAAACCTGTTTATCCGGATAAACAGGAAAGTATCACTGACTTTGAAAACACTTATGAGTTGTATCGTCAAAGAATTTGCAAGTACTTTTCCCTGAAATTGAATCCGATGGTTGCAGATGATTTGACTCAACAGGTGTTTTTAAAAGCAGTCGAGAATCTTCACCAATTTCAAGGCAAATCAAATTTATTCACGTGGATATTCAAGATTGCTCAGAATACAGTGAAAAACGAATATCGAAGGTTATCGCGAAAAAAAGAAACGCCGTTTGATTTTACAGGATATGAATCACAGTCGATCTCCCTTGAATTTACGAAGTATGTTGATTTTCGAATTGATATCGGAATTGCGCTGAAAAAGTTAAATGAAACCGACCAGGAAATCATTGCATTACGCTTTTTTGTGGACTGCACACTGCTTGAAATTTCTAAGATCGTAGGGATGCGTGAAAGTGCAGTAAAGAACAGACTCTACAGAGCTTTGGAAAAACTTAAAAAGGAACTGAAAGAATGGGGAGGCGTTACGATCATGTCTATTCAAGATTTGATTTCAATTGTTAATAAGGGTGAAAACGAGGGATTGAATAATCAGCCCAATAAAGTACACCATGATTTGTTCAATGAACTAAGTGATCATATTGAACGAATCTCGCTAAAGTACAATTATCATCCATCGCGAAAAGTAACGATTGAAGTATATCCTGATATGCCATCGTTTCACCAAGCGGTCGGAGAAGCAGATGCTCCGAATTGGTTCATGGGTACCTATGAAGGGAGTATTCTCAAAATTGTATCTCCATTAAATCCAGGACCGGAGCATACCTATCAATCGATTCTTAAAGGTACGGTTCACTTGTTCACCATGTGGCTAATAAGTGAAATTAATCCGAAGGCTCCGAAATGGATAAGGCAAGGAATTGGTGGATATGAAGCCAAGCTGATGACTCAGGACTTTATTGATGGTACAACAGAAGAGGCTATTCACAATTTAGAGATCCCAACGTTCGAACAATTAGATAATGATAATTGGGAATTCGAAACGATGAAGGGTTTTCAGTTTTCGTTCCTATTTGTGGAGTTTGTTGTTCAACAATATGGAATAGACCAGTTAAACACATTGATCCGTAACCCTCAGGATTTTAATGGTATCTTTCAATGTTCCGAGCAGGAATTGCATCAGAAGATGGTAGAGTTTATAAGTAAGTAACCCAGACAAAAGTGTATGTTGCCCGGGGGATAAACCGGGCTTTTTTTTACGTGGTTATATCTAAGTTAAATGTACTATCAATAAATTGGGTTATTTTGTATAATACATATAAAAAGAGGTTGTCTATGAATCCTATGGATGAATGTAAATAATACATATGGAGGTAATTAAGTTTGAAAACTCACTACTATTTCAGTTGGTTTAATCATTTTTTTCCTGAGAAGCTGGTCCATTGTTTGCAAGAGGATATACAAGACAGAAAATCGCTTGTTATGATTAGTGCTGACCCGTCTGGTTATACAGATGAGCAAATTAACATGGATGATATTTCTGAATGGACCTGGTTGAATCAGGCTAACATTATTTTTGATGAATATCATTTCATTGATTACCGTATGCAGAAAGAAGATGCTCAGCGATTCATTCGAAACGCTTCTGTCATTTTTTTATGTGGTGGATATCCTGTTCTGCAGAACGATTTTTTGTTGGATTATGAACTATCGAATGCGATTAAGAATAGCAATGCCGTTATCCTGGGGGCCAGCGCCGGTGCGTTAAACATGGCAGCAAAATGGTTAAGCTTGAATAACACTGATGAACTGGAAACAAGTACTATTTATGATGGTATTGGCTTTGATCATTTTGCCTATGAATCTCATTCTCAACGCGACTACGCCACGTTTGTTCAAGGCTACCTGTTCCCCTTGTCTGAAGAGATTGATGTTTATGCGGCAGAACAGGAGAGCGCTATACGTGTAAAGGACGGCAACATAGAAACAATGGGTCCTGTATATTTAATTTCCCACTCAAAGATTCAGAAGTTGGTTGAGACGCTCTAATTAGGGTGAGTGGCTTTGACCTTACATAAGTAATCCCTTTGATGTATAAAATGTATAAAATCAAGGCTAACAGGCGAATCATCTCAGGTCTCCTTTCTATGATTGGAATACTGTTGGTAAACAGATGCAATCTAATATCCCTAGGACTTATAGTCGGCAGGGTATCGAAGTGATCAGTTGCTTATTTCAACTAGCGGACTGACAATAGGGATCGTTGCAAAAATGCTAACGATTCTTATTGGTATAGCTTTGGGGACGGTAGAGAACACGAAAATTATACTAGGATGATGAGCTCCTCATTAAGCTAACGGGCAGGATAGTTCGATTATGTAGACAGAATATTTAATATATTAACAAAATAAGGTAAATAAATGTTTATGTGGAATTAATATACAAATTTATCTTTTTGGAGGTTGTAAAATGACGTTCCCGACACATATCGTTTCTGCAGGCGGAATTGTAGAAGATGGAAATGGAAATATTCTTTTAGTAAAAGCCCATGATGATGGTTGGGTGTATCCTGGTGGGATAACCGAAGTTGGAGAAAACCTAATTGATGGCGTGCTGCGTGAAATTAAAGAAGAAAGTGGCATCGATGCGACTGTGAGTCATTTAGTTAATGTTATATCTAATACAGCTGTCCATAAGTGGTATGACGGTGTGACTGATGTCCCTACGAAGGTCATGTTTGATTTCGTGTGCAGAGTTGTTGGCGGAGAACTAACTACTTCTGATGAAACGAGCGATTGCAAGTGGGTTCCAAAGGAAAATGTTCTAGATTTCATTACTTTACCTGCAATCCGTTTACGTTATGAAGCTTATTTGAACTTTAACGGTTCTGTGAATTTTATGGATTACGTTACTACGACAACGCACGAATGTAGTCTTAATTTTCAAAGAGCATTATAGTCGTTAAGGATAGTTCATGAAGCTATCGGGAAACGTTAGCTCAATAACAACAAGAAAGCAGCTGATCATTGTGATTGGCTGCTTTTACTCAACTAACGGGCAGTTTTGCTGAATAGATCTGCTGAGTATGTGGAGCATCTGGCCTCTCACGGTTGGTTGCAAACAAGAAAGATAAAAATCGTAAGGTAAAGGGGAGATCTTGCAGATACGATTGCGATTAAAAACTCCCCATGGCGCACATGCGTCATGGGGAGTTTTTAATCATTTTCATACGTTCAGGAGGGGCCGTGGTGAAATAGCGATGTCCTAATCACTTCGTTGGACAGACAGAGTGGAAAGACAGAGTTTTGTGTAAAAATGGCCACCGTCCGGGAACGGCCAGTCTTCGTATACATTTCCGAACCGACTTACTTGACCGGCCCCATCCAGGTTGAAATCGTCTTCTGCTGGTGCGGCAACGGCGGTTTCAACTTCCCGTTATCGATCAAATGCTTCAAAATATAAGCGACCAGCCGGCCTCCGCCGGTGTTGCCTCTCACCATATAAGCAAGCTGCGGCTCCAAATGCTTCGGCTGATTTTGCAGGAACAGGTTGAGCATTTTATCGTAGAGCTTGCCGACAGCAGGCGCGTACAGAGCGGACAAATCAGGCATTGCCTTGTTCAACCGATCCAACGTTTGCGGAGAGTCGATCCAAACCGCATTGAACTTGTACCCCTCTTCCGTCTTGCGGATGTACCCCTTCTCCAGCAGGAACGAATATTGCTCGGCGTTCTCTTCGTTGTCGGGCAGCTCCCCTTGTTGGAACGCATGACAAATCTCGACATTCCGGTATTCCAAGAAACGCCAATCCATCTGGCGGTCGCTCCAGTACGTATTAAATTGCCACAAGTATAAGGGAGTGTCTTCGACGTAGCGGAGCGACGGACCGAAGGTGACGTAACTACTCAAATCAAAACCCGGATCGGAACTGTGGCTCTGGTTTAACGCCGCATAGGCAATATACTGACCTCCGTCCTTTCGCATTGGTGCGACCGCATCGAAGTTTTCGCCCGCCGGCATGCTCCGCCATGATTGCTCCTCGACGTTCTTGGGCAGCAAGGTCCAGAGCAGGAAGTTATAGTCGCCGTCCGGAACGTACACTCCGCTATCCTCGACTTGCTGGCGAACTTCCATTAACGCGTCGAAATGAACATCGGCCACTTCGGCGGCGCAATCTTGCCAAAATTGATGACCGGCTACAGCCAACTCGAAGAGGTCCCAGACGATGGTATTGCTTTGATATTTGCCGGGAGAGGTTTGGGTGAGAAAATTGTAATCGGCCAGGTGCCGGACTTCGCCTTCCAGTAAAGACGGCGGCATTCCTAGCTCCTCCGCGATTTGATGTACGGTACGCGCCTTGTGATAAGCCGCGTAAACGATATTTTGCGCCAAGGCGCGTCCAAGAAAATCGTTGGTTTCGCCCAGACTGCCGGCCGAACCGGAATGGCCCATTTCCCCCATGCTGACCGGATTGACACTTAAAGTTCCTGTTGCACGCATACGTTTCATCCCTTTCCGTAACTTCTTTTTAGCCTCGCTCAAATGCCACTTCACCGTGTTGACAGGAATGTTCAGAGCAATCGCGATATCGCCGATTTTAAGCTCGTCGTAGTAATGCATGACCACGATCCGGCGATGGATGTCGGATAGAAACGCGACTTCTCGGCGCAGTTCGCGGTAAGCTTCGGTTACCAGCAGCCGGTCAAGCGGCTCCCGGGAAGGGGCGGCAGACAGTTCGGACATGCCGTTGATTTCAATCGCTTGGGGAGCGTGCGCACGCTTTTTCAACCAATTCACCCAAGTGTATCGGGCAACCGTCCAGACGTAAGCGTCAAGGCTTCTAATGTCCCGCACCCCAGAGAAGGATTTCAACAACTGCAGCATAATCTCCTGAGCCAGATCCTCCGCCTCGGCCCGCTGCTTGACCCGGTTTAACGCAAAACCGAAAATCGGTTTGACATAGCTCCGAATCGCTTCCGCCGCTTCTTTTCCGTTTTTACCAATTGAGTCCATTTTTTGCCTCCATAGTTGCATCTGTAATTCCTGACAATTATATAGTGTGCCAGGCGAAATAAAGGTTGGGATTATTTCAAAAAAAAATTGGACGTCCTACCGGATCGCTCATATATGTATAATTATTACAAACATCATGAGTAGATTATTTGAATAGTTAAAAAGACGTTATGAATTTTTTGTTAAGTATATTGGAAAAGAATTAAACAAGTTGAAGATTACTTTAGATGTAAAGGCCTCACTTTTAGTATATAAAGATACTTCTTTTCGGTTCAACTATGGGAGGATACAAACTAGGAGCACGAGCCAAAGTTCTTCTTCGGGGACTTGGGGTACTCCTTCGTTCCGTAGTTTACCAGGAGTGGTCTCGATTAATTATTCAAATGCATAATTGAGTTTCATTAAACTAACGGATGACAATAGGGATCGTTGCAAAAATGCTAACAATCCTTATTGGTATACCTTTAGGGGGGGGATGTACTCCAGAAAATACGGGCAAAAAAAAGCCCAAAAGGGCTACTTCCATAATTGTCATAATAAACTTTTCCTAGCACTCTCACTGGAAAAAAATTATATCCTTTAACTTTCCCTTGTAGGAGTATGGGTAGCAACTTTCCATTTACCTTCCTCATAGGTTAATGTTATTTTTGCAGAGAGCGACCCCTCATTGGCACGATACTTACTGACCTCTATGGCAATGTTATTATCTGATTGCTTCTCCTGCTTTTCAATTTTCAGTAAAATCCCTTTTAGCGTGTTTTCAGACTGTTCAGACAGTCCTTCTTCAATCAATTCTTCATAGGTTAGGCTATAAATTTTTACGTTATATTTGCTGTGAAGGTAATCCTCAATGCTTTTCTTATCAGAATCCTTTAATGGAATTCCTTTATCAAAATCCAATGAGATATACTCCATGTTTCCATTAAGAGCCGTATCTGTTGAAATTAACTCCTCCAACGCCATACGATATGGTTCACCTAGTTCATTCTGCTGACTAGAGCCAGTAACACCACCTGCGCAAGCTGATATTAAAAATAACGCTACAACACTGAGAATAAAATACATTGTCTTTACTTTTATGACAAACCCCTCCTTGGTACTCGTTACCTAAATAAACGTAATGATAAAAGAAATGTTGTATTTCAGTTTACAAAGCAGCCCAATTAGGGCTACCTAATTAAGTTAGCAAGTAGGGTAAATGGCAGGATCGTCTGTTGGCGGAACTGTAATATTAGAAGAATTTATGGTTTTAATAGGGGATAATGAATACTTATTATTCCAGATATATGCTACTCTCTTTTTATTCCATAGTTTTCTTAACGGAAAAAATGGAAATTTAAATATTGGGGGTAATTGCTTGCTTCTATCCGAACGATTGCCGATTGCAGCAAGTCTGTACCCTGAGGAACCTGCGTTAATGCGACATGGCCAAACGATGAGTTATGGGGAGCTTTACGGTTTAGTTGAAAGACTAGGTCATGCCCTGTATGTTGAAGGTCTCCGGGCGGGCGATCGATTTGCCCTTTTAGGTGATCCAGATCCCCAACTCGTCGTTGCGTTTTATGCAGCAGTTGGAATCGGTGCTATACCACTCGTGCCGTCTCCTTTGCTAACAGTGCCTGAACTCGCTGCGATATTTCAGGATGCAGAACCACATATGGTTATTCATGATGACCAACATGCTGACGCAGCTATTGCCACGGTAAAGCTTCTTGGGTATTATCCAAAATTGTTCACGACAGACGTAGAAGGGACGAAGAGCAGTTCGCTCGCTGCTCTTTTACAGCAGGAACCCGCGTTCTCTCCAAAAGACCATTTCAAACGAAGTGTAGACGATACGGCAGTCCTGATTTATACGGGTGGGACAACTGGTCGGCCAAAAGGGGTCATGCATTCGCATCGCGGAATGGCTGCTTGGAATCAACTTACGCCTTCTGCAGGCTTCGGTCATGATCTCAAGCGTCGTGTTTTAGTGCTCAACTTATCCCATCTGGTGGGTCAGTTCCAGCTGTGGGCGACCATGGCTGCCGGAGGCTGTCTTGTATTTCTAGACGAATACCCAGCGGATGTACACCGCATTATGGAAGCCGTTGAACGTGATCAGATTAAACAACTCAGCACAGTAGGCCAACTGCTTCGTGATCTTACCCGCGAGGCATCCGTAGGAGGTAGAAACTTGAAGAGTCTATCGCTTATTGGCTGCGGAGGGTCCATCATTTCCCCGGTTACACTACAGGAGGTCGTATCGAAATTTCCTGAAGTTATCATTGTGAATAACTACTCACAAGCGGAATGTGGAATGTCCATAAGCCGCCTTTTTCCTGCTCAGCATATGGAGGATCCTCATCGCCTTCGATCTGTAGGTCGTCCTGCTGATCTGGCTGCCCAGGGTGAGCAGGCCTTCGAAGTTCGGATATTAGATACGGACGGATGTGAGATAATGACGGGGGAGGCTGGAGAAATCGTTGTTCGAGGTGCACAGACCATGCTGGGGTATTGGCGCCAGTTGGAGGCTACTGCCGAGACCATGCCCGATGGCTGGATTCGAACTGGGGATGTCGGTTGTCTGGATGTCGAAGGTTATCTTTATGTGTTTGATCGCTTGAAGGATATGGTTATTGTGGGCGGTTCCAATGTGTTTTGTGCCGAAGTGGAGCATGTTATTGTGACTCATGAGGCGGTAAGCGAGGCGGCCGTAATCGGACATCCTCTTGCCGAAGAAGGCGAGGAACTCGTCACTTTCATAGTGTTACGGGACGGTGAAAGTTTAGATCTGACACAGGTGCGGGCGTTCTGTGAGCCACGCCTTGCTCCGTACAAATGGCCTACTCAACTGTTCATTGTTGATGCCTTGCCTAGAACAGCTGTGGATAAAATAGACAAAAAGCGGTTGCGCAAGCAGCTATCCTCAATTTCATCCGAAGAATTAGGCTAACGGGAATGCTGTTTAATAGCTGTTGGGCAGAATATTTATTGTTAGATCAACAAGAACAGCCCTTCAACTTCCTTTCGGAAGTGAAGGGCTGTACGTTTTTATCTCAACTGGTATGCAGGAGGGCGCGAAAATACCTTGTAGTGTTACCTCAAAATCGTAGTGGCCTGATTACCCGCATAATCCTCAATGACCAGTTTCAAAGAGCTGCTGCTGGACGCTGGTGTGAAGGTCAGTTCACTCAGCTTTGTTCTTCCCCGAATGATATACGGGAATTTCTGCGAAACGTAAGTGACTCCGAACTCGCGTGGCACCCCATTTTCATATACATAGATCTTGTACCAGTCTTCCAGATCGGGCAGGGCAAGTGTATATTTTCCATCTTTTACCGTAACCTTTTCCTTGGCGTATGGTGTAATCTGAAGATCTGCGAGCTGTCCGGTATGGGTAACCGGGTTCTGCCCGCCAATGGCGATGTTCAGCACATAATGTTCACCGTTGATCGGAAGTCCGGTCAGGACGGCAGATTGTTTTCCTTTTTTGACCTGAAGTGACTTGGTAAAGGGTTCTTTTGTATATTCGGTTTGTAGTGTGAGTTGAATAGACTCGTTGCCTTTTCCTTTGTCTTTATTTTTATCCTTGTCCTTATCCATATTCTTATCTTTGCCCGTATCTTTCGCTTTCTTCGGGTTTTTCCAGCTTACGATGGCATCGCCATTCTTTTTGAATTTCACATCAATATCCTGAACGGCTGCATTCAGATCGTAGGGCAGGACGGTTGCTTCACTTTCGGTACCATCTGCACCAACAGCACGTATGGACAGTTCACCAGAAGGCTGTTTTAGCGATTTGATATAAAAAGTAGAATCATACACGCCGCCAACATAGGCGCCATTTTCATATAAATTGTATTGTTTGACCTCTGAATAGTCCTTCATGTCCCATGCGACAACCAATTCATTGGTGTCGGTCAGTGCTTTGGGAATATGGAATCCGGTAGGTGCATCCGGTACAGCCGCTGAACCGTCGGAAATGCGGACCCCGCCAATATTCATCTGGTAATTCTCTATTGCCTCGCCATTCGGGTCAAAGGATAATCCCATAGCGGCAATGGTTTTTCCTTGATAGGCGCTCAAATCCAGCGAAGTTGTCTTCCAACCTGTAGTATGCTGGCCTGACTGAGGCACTTCCACATTGACCACGTTGGATGGATCATCCTCGAAGATCAGCCCAACATGCAGGGAAGAAGCATCGCTAGTTGACGGTTTGTTATACGTGAGCTCCAGTTTGGATTGTCCGTTGACGGACAGGTCGGTTTTGTACAGACGCAGGAAGTTCTCCGAGTTCAGTGTACCGTTCACCACGAGAGAGCTACCGCCATTGAACGCGCCAATGGAGTCATAGTTGTACCTTGCGCCTTTCTCATAAGATGGACCGTAGTCAAAATCAACACTGAGCTTGTCGCCTTCGCTATCCATCCACCATTGCCAAGTGACAGGGATATCCTGAATGTTGATATTTGACCATTCTTTATCGTTCGAGACAGCGCCGTCTTCATAATATTTCAGACCGTGGCCCGTATTGAAGCTGGTCGCAAAATTAGAGCCGTTGATGACGGAACGTTCGGTAAGATATGCAGCGATTCCATCCCAATTTGCACCGGAAGCATACACATCGGACAGATCGGCAGACGCATTACGACGTGCATCCGTAGGGTCCTGATTTGGACCAGACCACCACGCACGATCACGTACAAAGGTCATCCATTGGTACTCATCCTCAGCTCGATGATTGGTACTGCCATCGCCCATCTCTTCATCCAGGGCGTTGTGGGTGAAATCGGCACCCAATGTCGCGATACTATTCATGGGCTGACCGTTCTCATCCAGGTTATGACGCAGGTCGTAGGACTGCTTCCAGCGGCCGAATTTGTCATGTCCACCTTCGACACCAGCAAATACGGTTTCCAGTGGATCCAGTCCCAAGCTAAGGGCATGATCACGGGAATCGCGGAGCATCTTGTGGTTCCATACATAGTTCAGGAAGATGGAATCCGAGACTCTGCCGAGAACGGAATCTTGTACAAAGGGGCTGTTAAGCCCATTGAATTGGTTCTGGTATTGAATTTTGCCTGTTGTATTGATGGTGGAATCATACCACTGAACGTACAGGCCTTTATCTCTTAGATATTTCATGAATTTCTTGTAGGAAGCGATATCCTCAGGGGCTACACCCCGGGCAACCTCTTCCTGATTGAAGAAATATCCATCGTAGTTGTAGTATTCTGCCATCTCGGCCAGTTTCTCGGCCACAGGGAAATTACCGTTTTCATCCTGGATCAGCATTTGTTTATAGGTTTGAGGCCCACGGTCATTGTCCGAGAAAAAGATGTTAGCAATGGACTTAACGCCATTCTTATGGGCTGCATTGGTGTAGGCCGGATTCGGAATGTTCAAGATACCAAACTCAAAGTATTTCTCCGTCCACTCTTTACTCGGGTCATACAGCTCCTCAGGTACTCCCGCAGAGGCCATGCCGTGCCAATAGCTGTAGTAGTCTGTATATTGCCAATAATTAAACAGATACTGGCTGAATTCATTGGTATAAGGTGTGCTATCGAAGAATGCATTGCCGTAATCACCACTCATTGTGAACAGTTGGGTGTCCGGGCTGAGCTCAGGATATGCCTGTGTGGCAGCGAACGCTTCATTACGGGGCTGCAAGGGAACATGGGCACGAAGCAGGTCACCATGGATATCACTTTCCGGTGTCCAGTTCAGAATCTGGGCCGAGGTGTACCCGTGTTGATAGGGCTGATTCACCCCTTTGGCACTTTCACCGGTGTAAGGGAGCGTGTCTCCGGCATAAACGGATGATGCAACAACTTGTCCAAGCAGAGCCGTAGTAAGGACCATGGCGGTTACCTTGGGAATGATGCCTTTTGCTTTGAGTTTGCGTGTCATGCTGTTCCTCCTTCAAGTGGAATGAATGTAAGGTATTCTTTTACACAAAGCTAAACTTATGGTTAACGATAGTGGATGAAAGCGTTTTTAAATAGGGTGAAATTAAAGAATCGCTAGTACAAACTAAAGAAAAGTTCCAGGTGACAAGTTAATGTCAGAAGCCTGATGATATAATTCTATATAGTTAAACTAATCATTTACACGAAAAAGGAGAGGACAGAAAAAACTGGAAAAGCGAAGCGTTCGCCTAAAAGCTTTCTGAAAGAAAGCTGCATCGGAAGCATACGCTATCACCGGATTTTCCCTTGGGAGAAGAGAATCAAAGAAATCTGGGGATAACAGCGATTGGAAGGTTATTCTGTCATCGTAGTGTCAGTGTTAATAATCTTTAGTTCTACTTATATAGTCAGGAATACAGCATCGGAGGGAACATGCGACTTGAAAATTGTTAGCGTTTACAATAATTTCTTTAAAAATAATATGTTTATGAAAATGCTCCTGATTTTCTCGATGATATCCATTGTCACGATCATTACATTGTCTTATATCATCTTCCTGTCAGTGTCCGACTCCACGATTCGCCGGGAACTGGCGATCCAGAAAGCGGCGATGGAACATGTGGATCGATACATTCATCAGCAGTATGAATCGGTACAGAATATGGTGAGGGATATGCATCAGAATGAGGCACTGTCCGCCAACATTACTTATCTGATGAATCATTCGTACGCTGAATATGTTCAGCACATGACCAATGGATATTATGCTAATCAGGATGACTATTCGGCCGATGTGTTGAAACATTTTCAGAACATTATGGATCGTAATTCGCAGATTAACCAACTCATGTTGTATAGCGCTGAGCAGCAGGATCTGTCTACCTTTAATCAACACAAGCAGTTCCGCAAGCTGGACGCCAATGTGGCTCATTCCTATATTCCGGACGTGATGGCGATGGAAACGCCCAATATCAGTGCACCCAATTACTGGATTCGCAAAGAGATTAATCAATGGGACCCTGCGCTCTACTCCATTCGCGTACCGATTAACAATACACAGACTCTTCGGAATCTGGGCCAGTTTCTTGTCTTCTTTGACTCGGAGGGAATCGGTAACGCGCTGGATAACTACGAGAGTAATCTCAAGGGAGAAATCGTGGTGTTATCGGCGAAAGGGACAGTGTTATTTGACTCCAACAATCATTATTACGGGAAGAAGTATCCCTACGTGAATGTGGCCGATTCCCTGTTTGATCAGACGGATATGGATTCGATGAAAAAGGAGCAGAACATGTATGTGAACAAGTTTGTCTCCGCGGATCAGGGTTATGTGGTCATTGGCACCGTTCCGGTAGAAGAGATGGCTGAAACCTATGCGGGCATTCGCAATACCATCATCTCGATCAGTATTGTGTGTATTTTATTTGCTGTGCTGGTTCCGGCGTTTTTCATTATTAACTTTGCCAAACGAACTCGTCGAATTATCCGCTTTACGCAGAAAGTGAAATACGGCAACTTGACGGCTCGCATCGACGATCCGCGAGATGATGAACTGGGGCAGATCTCCCATAGCTTCAACGACATGCTGGATGAGCTGAATCTGTATATTGAACGAGTCTACAAAGCCGAGATCAAACAGAAGGAGACCGAGCTGGTCGCATTACAGGCGCGCATCAACCCGCATTTTCTCTACAATACGCTTGAAGTGATTCGGATGAGGGCGATATCCCAGGGGGCGAGAGATGTTGGCGAGATGATCTATAGTTTATCCGTATTGTTCAAGAGCCTGGTACAGCAGAAGAAAAATTATACGCTGAAGGATGAGATGGAAGCTTGTCGCTTGTATCTGGAGTTATTCCGAATCCGCTACAAGGATATTTTCATATATACGATCCAGATCGATGCTGCTTATTATCAACACCCTGTGGTGAAACTTTCGCTGCAACCCATCATTGAGAATTATGTCGTACATGGCATTCAGACAGAACGTTCGGATAACCGATTATCAATTGTTGTGGAAGAAACAGATGATGTGGTGCAAGTGGAAGTCAGAGATAATGGCAAAGGCATTGATCCAGCACGCCTGACGGAAATCCTTGAAGAACTGGAACGTCCTGAAGAGTCTGGTCAGATGTTCGGGCTGCGCAGTGTCCATAGTCGATTGCGCTTCCTGTATGGGCCAGAGTTCGGTATCACCATAGAGAGCACCCTCGGAGAAGGAACACGGATCAGGGTGCGTTATCCACATACAGAAGGGACAGGTGTTTAACATGTACAAGGTGTTTATTGTGGACGATGAGCCATTCATCATTGAAGGCTTATACGATATTGTGGATTGGTCTTCATTTGATATGGAAATTGTGAGCCATGCAGGTAATGGGCAAGCAGCTTTACAAGCGCTCTCTTCTCAGCCTGTGGACATTCTGATCACAGATATATCCATGCCACTCATGAATGGTCTCGATCTGATTCGGGAAGCAAGGCGTGTACAACCTGAGATTAAGGTCATTATACTGAGTGGTTTCAATGAGTTCGAATATCTGAAGGAAGGTATGCAGCTGGGGATCGAAAATTATCTGCTCAAACCGATTAATGTGGAGGAACTGGAATCCACGCTGAGCAACACCGCGTCCAAGCTGGATCATACGGTATCACCTCAAGCCGATGATGCGTATGGCATCCAGATTCTGAAAGATAACATTCTTCATCGATGGCTTACGGGACAGATTGCAGCTACCGAATTTGAAGAACGTGCCCAGTTTATGAACCTTTCGCTGGATGCACCGGACGTTGCTGTGGCCATTCTGCGTGACAAAGGGCAAGTACCCGGCATGTTTGAACGTGTAGAAGAGATGCTTAGAGACAGACGCCATCTGAACGTATTTCATGATATCGATGGAGACATCGTCATTATTGCCAATATTCAGGGTACGAGTGACGAGGAACAGAAGTTGATGGATGGCCTGCAGGCATTATCTGATGAGATAACCGTAACCCATCCGGCGGTGCGCATTGGAGCAGGCAGAATGATGAAAGGGCTGTACCATGCGCCGACCAGTTATGCCGAGGCCAAAAAAGCACTCCAGTATGTGATGATCTATCCCGACCTTAAAGTCATCGACCATGGCATACTGGAAAGGTGCGGAAGTTCAACAGCGACCTTTTTCATTGATTGGAGGGAATACGCCAAACTCATTCTGTCCCGCAATACAGAACAACTTGCCGACCGGATTCGTATGGATTTTGAACAGCATCGCGATGGGCTTACGCCTGGGGAGTTACAGAATACCGCACTGGAAGTTGTGATTCGCTTCAAAATGGAACTGGAGAGCATCAAACACTCGGATGAGTCTGCCATATACCAACAAGGGCTTCAACTTGTACTGGACAGTGGTACTTTTGATGAACTCGTGCGGGCGCTTCAGCAGGTTGGGTCGCAGACGATCCAATCCCTATTGCAGGATCTGAAGAATCCGATTGTAAACCAAGTGCTTCAGCATATCGACAAACACTACGCAGAAGAGCTTTCACTGAAGCTGCTGGGTGCCCACTATCATCTGCATCCGGTGTATTTGGGACAATTGTTTCATAAGGAGACCGGGGAGACGTTTGCCGAATATATCAACAAATACCGGATTGAACGTGCGAAGGAGCAACTACGCAATTCCAATCTGAAGGTACATGAGATCGCCCGAAATGTGGGGTATTGGGAGACAGGGTATTTTTATAAACAGTTCCGCAAATATGTAGGAATTTCACCGACTGATTTCAAGGTGTTTGGTTAATTCGGTGACGGGTAGATCCAACTATGCGGACAGAGAGCCAAGAGACATATCGGGAACAGGAATGGCATGGATGAAAATCATGGCATACGTTACCCGGCATGTCTCTTTCATGTAAGCGATTTAATTAAACAGGTACAAAATAGTTGTCCAAGGATGATTTCTCTTTAATTTGTACCTCGAAAACTTAAGTTTATCTTCTTTTTGTAAATGCTTTCATTCGATAAGGTTAAAGCAGTTAGTAAGTAGAGCCTAAGGGAACACGAAAAGGGAGGATCAAAGAAATGAGTAAACAAAGAAAACGCTTCTCACTCGTTCTTGCATTGTTAATGGCCGTTACACTTGTTCTTAGTGCCTGTGGAGGAAGCAAAGATGCTTCGGAATCTGGGGGAGCTGGAGATGACGCGGTAGAGTTGATCTGGTATACCATCGGTACCCCTCAGAAAGACGTCAACAAAGTGATGGAAGAAGTGAGCAAGTATACCAAAGAGAAAATTAATGCCACGGTAACAATGAAGATGGTTGACTGGGGTGACTACCCGCAGAAGATGCAGGTTAACGTAGCATCCGGTGAGCCAATGGACATTCTGTTCACTTCTTCTGGTGGATTTGATTATGTACAAAATGCCAGAAAAGGTGCATTCCTTGAACTGGATGACCTGCTTGCTGAATACGGTCAGGATCTTACCAAGACCATTGATCCTGCATTCCTCAGCGGTTCCAAGGTAGACGGACACAATTACGGAATTCCAGCCAACAAAGAGCTGCCTCAACAAGAGGTATGGCGCTTTAACCAAATGCTGGTTGATAAATACAAGCTGGACATCTCTGGCGTTCGTACGTTAGACAGTCTGGAGCCTTTACTGAAAACGATCAAGGAAAACGAGGCGAGTGTAACACCATTTGCCATGGATAAAAACTACGTTCCTTACGTGCCATATGATTATGTCATTCAGAATCTGCCAATGGCAATCAAGCTGGATACAACAGACTATAAGCTTGTAAACATACTGGAAACGCCTGAAATGAAAGAAGCACTAACCACGATGCACAAGTACTACAAAGCCGGTTATGTATCGGCAGAAGCGGCAACAACAGGTTCCACGAACGACCTGACAACATCGGGCAACTGGTTCCTGGATCGTGCACAGACTCAACCGCTCGCGGACAATCAATGGTCTGCAAGTTACGGTTATCAAGTTGTTTCAACACCTGCAAGTGAAGCAATTATAACGAATACATCTGTACAAGGCTCCATTATGGCGATCTCTGCCAACTCGGAATATCCGGAGAAAGCGATGGAGTTCCTGAACCTGCTGAATACAGATCCTGTGCTGCGTAATATGGTGGATTCCGGTATCGAGGGCACACACTACAAAAAAGTGGATGACACGCATATGGAAAATCTGCCTGAATCGAAAAACTACGATATGCCTTCATACTCCCTTGGGAACAACATGCTGCTCTATCTGAACAGCAATGACCCGGATAACAAATGGGATGAGTTCAAGAAGTTCAACGCTGAAGGTGTCAATTCCCCGATCCTCAGCTTTAACTTTGATGCAAGCAATGTATCTGCCGAACTAACGGCGGTACAGAACGTGAAAGAGCAATATTGGGCAGCACTGATGACAGGTACACTGGACCCGGCAGCCAATCTGGATCAAGTGATTGAGAAGTTCAATCAAGCCGGACTGGAGAAAGTAATGGCTGAAGCCCAAAGCCAGCTGGATGCCTGGAGAGCGGAAAACAAGTAACAGTACATCGTAAGGATCGGGCGGCTGCTTATCGCGTCCGGTCCTTTTTCATTCAAGCCTGAAGGAGGATCTCCACAATGACTACATTTTTGAAAAACCTGATTAGAAACCGAGTCATGCTGCTCATGGTGCTGCCAGGCGCCATCTGGTTCTTCTTCTTCTCCTACTTGCCACTTGTGGGCACAGTGGCTGCTTTCAAAGAATATCGATTCAGCCGTGAAGGGTTCTGGGCAAGTCTGATGAAGAGTGAATGGGTTGGCTGGGACAATTTCAAATTCCTGTTCAGCACAAGTGACGCATGGCTCATTACACGCAACACCCTCTTTTATAACATCGCCATTATCTTCCTGGGACTGGTATTTGCTGTGGCATTGGCAATCCTGCTCTCGGAACTAGTGAATAAACGACTCGCCAAACTGTATCAAACTGGTATGTTTCTGCCGTATTTTCTATCCTGGGTTATTGTTGGTTACTTCGCATTCAGCTTCTTGAGCATGGACCGCGGGATGTTGAATCAGATTATCGGCTGGTTTGGGATGGAACCAATTCAGTGGTACTCCGAGGCGAAATATTGGCCGTATATTCTGGTATTCGTAGCGTTATGGAAAACCATCGGTTATAGCAGCGTTGTCTATCTGGCTTCCATACTGGGGATTGATAAATCACTGTATGAAGCAGCCATGATTGATGGAGCAAGCAAATGGCAGCAGATTCGCAATATTACGATTCCGTTGTTGTCGCCCATCATCACGATTATGACCTTGCTGGCCGTAGGCCGCATTTTCTATGCCGACTTTGGACTGTTCTATCAGGTGCCAAGGGATTCGGGTACGCTTTATTCCGTGACAAATGTTATTGATACGTATGTATATCGTGGTTTGAAAACTAGTGGTGAGATTGGGATGAGTACAGCTGCCGGATTGTATCAATCCGTGGTGGGTTTTGTGCTTGTTATTATCTCCAACTATGTGGTCCGCAAAATCGATAAAGACAGCAGCCTATTCTAGGACAAGGGAAAGGAGTGAACCAATATGGCTCAAGCAAGGCTCGTTAAAAAACGCGACTTCCACCACGTATCCAGCGGCTGGAACGTGATCATGAACATCATCGCCGGTCTATTCGCTCTGATCTGTGTATTTCCTTTTGTATTTGTAGTCATTATCTCGTTTACGGACGAGAAAGCACTGGCCCGTGATGGGTATCGTCTGATTCCGGCAGAATGGAGTCTCGCGGCATATCAGTTTGTCTGGCAGAGTGGGGACACGCTGCTGCGGGCGTATGGAGTGACCATTCTGGTGACGGTACTCGGTACCATCATCAGTCTGATTCTCATGTCGCTGTATGCGTATGCGATTTCACGCAAGAGCTTCAGATACCGGAGATTTTTCTCCATCTTTGCGATTCTGACCATGTTATTCAACGGCGGGATGATTCCAACTTATATGGTCGTATCCCAGCTGCTTGGGTTGAAAGATACGTTATGGGCACTGATTCTGCCGCTGGCGATGAATGCCTTCTATATTATGATCCTGCGTACATTCTACTCCACTAGTGTGCCGGATGCAGTCATTGAATCGGCCAAAATTGATGGCGCCGGTGAGTTCTATACCTTTATGAAAATCGTGATTCCACTCTCCTTGCCGGGACTTGCAACCATCGGGTTGTTCAGTACACTCGGTTACTGGAATGATTGGTTCAATGCGCTATTATACATCGATAATCCGAATCTGGT
Organism: Paenibacillus sp. CF095; assembly: GCF_900101225.1. NCBI lineage: Bacteria > Bacillati > Bacillota > Bacilli > Caryophanales > Paenibacillaceae > Paenibacillus > Paenibacillus sp. CF095. Next base: position 222,213 of record NZ_FMZN01000004.1, on the reverse strand, counting down.
ACCGCTGCAATCCATGTTAATGCGGATTGAGTCGAGTATCCAGTTTATCCAGCAGAACTCTGCTAACAGTTCGATGAGTCTGGCAGCCATGCAGTCCATTCCGCAGGATACGTCCCGAATGGCGATGGTTGTGCTTGCTACGTTGCCGATTATATTCGCTTATCCGTTCTTCCAGCGTTATTTCGTACAGGGTCTGACGGTGGGCGCGGTCAAAGAATAACCGGATCACGTTATAGGATTGGAGAGATGCAGATTGATGACTTACAAGGACCAAAGCAAATCCGTAGAGGAACGGGTACAACACCTGCTTAGCCTGATGACTACGGAAGAAAAGGTAGGCCAACTTACGCAGCCATTTGGCTGGCAGACCTATACGAATGATCAAGGGAACATTACGTTAAATGAATCCTTTAAGCAGCAAGTGGAAAATGGGGGCATCGGCTCCCTTTACGGTGCGCTTCGGGCAGATCCGTGGACTGGCGTTACGCTGGAAAATGGACTATCCGCCAGAGAAGGCGCTGAGGCGGTTAATCTGATTCAACGTTATGCGGTAGAGCATTCCAGACTGGGGATTCCCATCCTGATTGGGGAAGAGTGCTCGCATGGTCATATGGCCATTGACGGAACGGTCTATCCTGTCCCCCTTTTACTGGGGAGCACCTGGAATGTGGATCTGTATCGGGAGATGTGCCAGGCAGTAGCAAGGGAGACACGTGCTCAAGGTGGTGCGGTCACCTATTCTCCGGTACTGGATGTTGTGCGTGATCCGCGCTGGGGACGTACCGAGGAATGTTTCGGTGAAGATCCGTTTCTCATTGGAGAACTGGCAGTTGCTTCCGTGGAAGGGCTTCAGGGTGAAAGTCTGGACCGTGGAGATACAGTGGCGGCAACGCTGAAACATTTTGTTGGTTACGGCAGCTCCGAAGGTGGACGTAATGCAGGGCCTGTACATATGGGCTGGCGTGAACTGCTGGAAGTGGATCTGTATCCATTCCGCAAAGCGGTGGAAGCTGGCGCGGCGTCGATCATGCCGGCGTATAACGAAATTGATGGCACGCCTTGCACCGTGAATACGGAACTGCTGGAAGATGTTTTGCGTAAGGATTGGGGCTTTGACGGTCTGGTCATTACGGATTGTGGTGCGATCAACATGCTGGCAAGTGGGCATGATGTCGCAGCAGATGGAATGGAAGCTTCCATACAGGCGATTGAAGCAGGCATCGATATGGAGATGTCCGGTGAGATGTTTGGGCAATATCTGGTGCAGGCGTTAACAGAAGGCAAGCTTGATGTGCAGGTTCTGGATCAGGCAGTCTCTCGCGTGCTGGCGTTGAAGTTCAGACTGGGCTTATTCGATCAGCCTTACGTGGATGCCGATCGTGCAGCAGAAGTCATTGGCAGTGAAGCGCATGTTCAGCTGGCACGACAGTTGGCTGCGGAAGGCGTTGTACTTCTCAAAAATGAGGCTGAAACGCTACCTCTATCGATAGCAAATGTGGGTCGGATTGCCGTCATTGGTCCCAATGCGGATCAGGCCTACAATCAACTGGGTGATTACACGTCTCCGCAACCGAAGTCGAAAGTGGCGACGGTACTGGATGGGATTCGCAGTAAGCTGGCTAATCATGTGGAAGGGCAAACGGAGAAGAGTTCTGTTGGTCCTTTGAGTGGTGACAGTAGTATGGATGAGGTGTTATATGTACCAGGCTGCCGGATCAAAGGTGATTCGAAAGAAGGATTCGAGCGTGCGATCGAAGTTGCCAGTCAAGCGGATACGGTCATTATGGTGGTTGGCGGTTCCAGTGCACGTGACTTTGGAGAAGGAACGATTGATCTTAAGACGGGTGCTTCCAATGTATCGGATAACTCCTGGAATGATATGGAGTGCGGCGAAGGGATCGACAGGATGACGTTGGGTCTTGCCGGAGTACAGTTGGAACTCATTCAGGAGATTCACAAGCTCGGCAAGAAACTTGTCGTTGTTTACATTAACGGTCGTCCCATCACTGAACCTTGGGTGGATGAACATGCACATGCAATTCTGGAGGCGTGGTATCCGGGTCAAGAGGGAGGGCATGCCATTGCAGATATTTTATTCGGTGATGTGAATCCGTCAGGCAAATTGACGATCTCCATTCCGAAGCATGTCGGCCAATTACCGATCTATTATAACGGCAAACGTTCCCGAGGCAAGCGTTACCTCGAAGAGGATCTGGAGCCACGTTATGCATTTGGATACGGACTTAGCTATACCACATTTGAGTACAGTGAACCGCAGCTGAGTGCTGAGTCCATGACAGCTGATGATTCAGTTACGGTATCGGTGAATGTGACCAACACCGGCCGTTATGCAGGTGCAGAAGTTGTACAGATGTACATTGCTGACGTGGTCAGCTCACTGACTCGTCCCGCCAAGGAACTGAAGGGTTTTGCAAAAGTGAACCTGGAGCCTGGAGAGACACAGACCGTGGAATTCCAAATCGGAGCCGAGCAGTTACAGTATATTGGTCGTGACTTGAAGCCTGTTGTTGAACCGGGAAAATTCCATATTCATATCGGCAGCAGCGTAAACGATACGCAAATGGCCGAACTGACCGTAAGGGAGGCGTAAGATTTTGGAACGTATCAGACGATTTATTCGCGAGTTGTCCGAACATCAGTGGCTGGAGCAATTGCAGCTGCGCAGCTGGGGCATTACCCGCGCTTATTATAATGTGCCAGGACAGTATGAGGATCAGGGTGAGTACCCGGAAGGCCAAGATTTTGATCGTTTTCCGAGCAAACAGGGAACGACTTATTTTTTTAGAACACGTCTGGAGATCCCTGCTACATGGCAGCAAGCACCTTATGGGCTTGTATTTGAAACAGGCGGAGAAGGTTTGCTTCGGGTAAATGGGCACTCTTATCAGGGCCTTGACCGCAATCATACCTACGTCACGCTTGATCCGTCCAAAGTCGGAAACGCTCCGGAACTTGAGATTGAGATGTTTGATCCGGTACCTGAACCTGTAGACCCGTTGAATCAACAGGCGGTTATTCAGCCACCGATCACATCAATTACGAGCTTGCTGGTGAGACCCAATGAAGCGGTTCGTAGTCTGATGTATACCGTCATTATTGTACGTGATTCGGCTGTGTTGCTACCGGAAAGTGACTTTCGGCGGGTTCGCCTGTTAGAACTGGTGTATCGTGCGATGGATCAATTTGTAGGCATGTCTGCAGAAGAGATTGAGCAGGGAGAGGGTATTCGTCAGATTGAGAATAATCTGAAGCATCATGTGCGTGAGATTGGCGGCAACGCAGAAGGTCTGGAGCATATGGTGGGACAATCCCATATTGATATTGCCTGGCTGTGGCCTGTACGTGAGACGGTTCGCAAAACGAGCCGTACCTTCTCCACCGTGGATGCACTTATGAATGAATATCCCGACTATGTCTATTCCCAGAGTCAGCCCTTATTATATGCATTTCTGAAAGAGCATGATCCTGAGTTGTATGCACGAGTGAAGCAACGGATCGCAGAAGGACGTTGGGAACTGGTTGGCGGCATGTGGGTTGAGCCGGATCTGAACATCCCGAGCGGAGAGTCCCTGATACGCCAGATGTTGTATGGTCAGCGTTTCTATATGGAGGAGTTTGGCAAGACGTCACAGATTGAGTGGTTGCCGGATACATTCGGGTACTGTGCCTCACTGCCGCAGATTTTGAAGCATGGCAATGTGGAGTATTTCATGACAACAAAGCTCGGATGGAATGACACAAATGTGTTTCCGTACGATCTCTTCCACTGGGTGGGTATTGACGGCACACCGATCCTGTCTTACCTCAATCATGGTGTTAACGAGCATACGTTGCCGAAGGACATTCATGATCACTGGCAGTCCTACCGTGAGAAAGCCGCGCATCCGGAGCACATGCTTCTGTACGGACACGGAGATGGAGGCGGTGGCGTAACACGCGAGATGCTGGAGTATGTGGATCGCGCAGACCTAATGGTAGGTCAGCCCGCCAGTCGATATAGCACAGCTGGAGCTTTCTTTGCCGGAATTGAAAAGGAGCAACCTGTACTGCCGAAGTGGCATGGCGATCTGTATCTGGAGTTACACCGGGGAACCTACACGACACATGCGCGCAATAAGCGCAACAACCGGAAAGCGGAGGTTCTATATCGAGAAGCTGAGCTGTGGAATACACTCGCTCTGCCAGATATGGAGGCGAATACCGAAGTTCAAGTGCGTTCAGCACTGCATGACGGCTGGAAATTAATTTTGCTGAATCAATTCCACGATATTATACCGGGATCGGCGATTACGGAATCCTACGTGACTTCGAATGAGGAATATGTACAGGTTTTTGAATTGGGCAGAACCGGACTGGATCAAGGCGTTTCAGCATTAACAACGGGTATCAACACAGAGGGGCCAGAAGGTTCAGTAGCCTATGTTGTATTCAACAGCTTGGGCTGGAAACGAAGTGCAGTCGTTCAATTGGCTGTGCAGGATGGCTTGGATCGCTACGGCATCGATGAAAAAGGTCAGCGCCTGCGGATGGATCGGGAAGATGGCAGTATGTCTATTCTCGTGACAGACATTCCGGCGTTTGGATATAAAACGATTTGGCTGGTACCGGAAAATACAAGGGAAACGAATGTACGGGAAATGAAGAACCTTGCCACACAACCAACCTTTAATGATACATGGGATACGGCCTTTTATCATGTGCAGTTCAACAAACGTGGGGAGATCATCCGCCTGTGGGATAAAACCGCAGAGCGTGAGATGTTGAAGCCGGGTGAACGGGGCAATCAACTTCACTTCTTCCACGATCGTCCAACGCTCTGGGATGCATGGGATATCGACAGTCGTTATGAAGAACAGATTGCTGGCGAAGTGGAACTGTTGGAGAAAAAGCTGGTGCTGGCGGGTACAACGAAGGATATCCTGCGTTTCCACTGGAAGCTTCATCAATCGGTGATTACACAAGATATCGTCTTTTATCATGACTCACGGCGAATTGATTTCCAGACACAGGTGAACTGGAACGAGAATCACAAACTTCTGAAAGTTGGTTTCCCGATTGATGTGGTGACTTCCAAGGCCACATTCGAGATTCCATTTGGCGCACTGGAACGTCCAACACATCGCAACACAAGCTGGGAGCAAGCCCAGTATGAAGTCTGTGGACATCGCTTCGCGGATGTATCCGAATATGGATACGGCGTGAGCCTGCTCAATGATTGCAAATATGGGTACGACGTGCAAGGAAGCACCATTCGTTTGTCCTTGCTGCGAGCACCAAAATGGCCTGATCGCACCGCCGATCTGGGAGAACATGAATTCACCTATTCCCTGTACCCACACGACGGAGACTGGCGAACTGCACACACCGTACGTCAGGCCGCCGAGCTGAATCATGAGGTGACAGTACAGCAGGTGCAACAAGAGCAGCAAAAGGGTCAGATACAACAAGAGCAGCAGATAGAGCAGGTACAGCAAAGCGGAGGGACTGAAGTCGGTTCAACCACAGATGCAACTGCAAATGCGGCACCTGTACGTCCAGCAACCGGAGCATGGATTAATTTTAATAGTAATCATGTCATTCTCGATACGGTCAAAATGGCAGAGGATGGGCGCGGAACAGTCCTTCGTTTCTATGAATCATCAGGCAAACGCGAAAACATCACATTGCAATGGCCACATGCGTTTGAGCAAGCCTATCACTCCAACGCACTTGAAGAACCGATCCAACCACTGGCCCATACCCATGGCCAGATTACACTATCTTTTAAACCTTACCAAATACAAACCGTGCTACTGCGGTAAACCTTTTTGAAATATTTTTGAGCTATACATGTTCAACTAAACATTTACACGATAACGGAGAGGACAGAAAGAATTCGAAGAAGCGAAGCGTTCGCCTCAAAGCTTTCTGAAAGAAAGCTACATCGGAAGCATACGCTATCCCCAGATTTTACCCTTTAGAAAAGGGAAACAAAAAAATCTGGGGATAACAGCGATCGGAAGGTTATTCTGTCATCGTAGTGGTCTAGTGTGAATGTTCTCAGCTTGATCCTGTATAGCTACACCATTCAATTTGTTTAAGGAGTTGCACTCATCCATGGAACAGTTCAGATTACCCAAAATACCAATGCCACCTGTTGCTTTGCCACAATCCATTCAGGCTGTACTCGAAGAAGCAGAACAGAAACTGGCTCACCGACCAAAACTGCTTCAATTATTCAAAAACTGCTTCCCCAACACCATCGAAACAACAACCAAGTTGATGGAGGACGGTACGACTTTTGTCATCACGGGAGATATTCCGGCTTCCTGGCTGCGTGATTCCGTGGAGCAGGTGGTACATTACATTCCGTTTGCAAAAGAAGACGAGGACCTGCAACGCATTATTGGCGGGCTGATCAAACGTCATATCCAATATGTTCACATCGATCCATATGCCAATGCCTTCAATGAGACGGCCAACGACTGGCACTGGAACACCACGGACGAAACCGAGATGTCACCTTGGGTGTGGGAACGCAAATTTGAGATTGACTCATTATGTTTTGTTGTACGCCTGGCCTATTTATATTGGAAGGAAACCGAGCTGACCGACATTTTTGATTCAAGCTTCAAAGCAGCGATGCGTAAAATCGTGGACCTGTTCAAAGTCGAACAGCATCACATGGAACAATCTCCATATCGCTTTACTCGCAATAACGGTATTCCAACAGATTCCCTGCGCAATCACGGAAAAGGTATGCCAGTCAACTACACGGGTATGATCTGGTCCGGTTTCCGTTCCAGTGATGATGCGTGTGATTTCCACTACAATATCCCTGGCAACATGTTCGCGGTTGTAGCTCTGCGCCAAATGCAGGAGTTTGCCGAGTGGGTGTTCCGTGATATGGAACTTTTGCAGGAATTGAAGGATCTGGAGCAGGACGTGGATCACGGTATTCAGCTGTACGGGATTTATCGTCATCCGGAATTTGGACCGATCTATGCATACGAGACGGACGGTTATGGCAACCACTGTCTCATGGACGATGCGGGTACACCGGGACTCATGTCCATTCCATATCTGGGTTACGTCACAGCGGATGATCCGATCTACCAGAATACGCGCCGCTTCGCTCTGAGCAAAGAGAACCCGTTCTATTATGAGGGCAAGGTTGCCAAAGGGATCGGTAGCCCGCACACACCACCAGATTACATCTGGCATATGGGATTGTCCATGCAAGGTCTGACTGCGCAGTCTGCCGAGGAGAAACTGGAGATTATTCGCATGCTCGAAGCGACAGATGCAGATACAGGTTATATGCATGAAGGCTTCCACGCCGATGATCCAACGATTTTTACAAGAAAATGGTTTGCATGGTCCAACAGCCTGTTCTCCCAGTTGGTCTATAAATCCATGAAGGATGGCCTGTTATGAGTATCCAACCTAATGATAAAAAGCTGATTATCTTCGCTGATCCTGCGTTTCCAATGGAAGGTGCTTCTCCAACTCATGAGGCTCTGAATACATGGAAAGCAGTAGAAGAGATCACCGTTGTAAACGCCGATGAACTTGCAGAGATTTTGAAGGCCACGGCTGGTGAAGGATGTCTAGTGAATCTGCATGCACCTTATTTCCCAAAATCCGCCTGGACGGAGATTGCAGCTTACTTGCATCAGGGCGGAAGCTTGATCAGTGTGGGGGGCGCACCCTTTAAACGTCCAGTTCGATATGAGAATGGGGCATGGGTTGTAGAGTCCGAGCAGACCGCGTATCATCAGGAACTCTATATTCATGAGGCGTTGAACGTATCTGCTGCCAATGTGCAATCCTACACGTCATCTGAACAGATCCCGCTTCTCACTGGGAAAGAGGGGCTGTTCGAGAAGCCAGATACATGGAATCTGGTTCCACATACAACCAAAACAAGTGATCTGCCCCACCAGATGGGTTCATCCGGCCCCATGAGTACGCAGATTTATCCGTTACTTCGTGGCATGAGCAAGGATGGACGTAGCATCGCCGCTCCGGTCGTTCTGTGGGAAAACTCCCGCGGGACTTTTGTTGGTTCACGCTGGATGTTTGTGCATCTGCCGCTGACCACCTCATTCTGGACGCAGGATGGCGCTGACGAGATTGTGAAGTGGGCGCAATTCTGTGCGCAAGGTGTAACGGAGTTATCCCTGAAAACAAATTATGCTTCGTATGAGCCAGATGAACGGGCTGTACTTACACTTCAAGGCCAGATTTTACAGCGTGCAGGCAGCAGGCGTACAGCGTCTGAGCTGTGGACATTCGACATAACGGTCGAGCATGAGGATCGCATAAGTGGAACGACGGAGAAGGTATGGAGCCATCAACTGGAGATGGAACTTTCCGGTGAGCAGCGTTTCGAACGCATACTTCTCCCGGTTTCCATTGAAAGTGGGCTGTATCGGATCGTATGCCACGCGCAGGCACCTGACGGAGAAGTTCGAACCTTGCGTCAAGGCTTCTGGGGACAGGATGCAGCATTGCTGGCAGAAGGGGAAGTGATTACCCGCAGCAGGGACTATTTTGTAAAAGACGGACGTCCTCTCCCTGTTGTAGGCATGACCTACATGACCTCCGATGTGGCACGGAAATTTCTCTTTCTACCGAATGCGGATGTCTGGGATCGGGACATGGCTCAGATGGCAAAAGCCGGCATCAACTGGATTCGGACCGGAATCTGGACCGCCTATCGCAACATGATGCAGGTAGACGGACATATGGCAGAGGATGTGCTTCGTGCCATTGATGCATTTATTTTAACGGCAAAACGTCACGGCTTGCAGGTCACGTTCACCTTCTTCTCCTTTACACCGGAGACATGGGAAGGCACGAATCCGTATCTGGACCCGCAGAGTGTCGAGGCTCAGAAACGTTTCATCCGAAGCATTGTCAGTCGTCACACGCATACAACACATGTGGACTGGGATCTGATTAACGAGCCATCCATGTTTGATCCGGTGCGTATCTTCTCAGCTGGTCCACGCTCGGCGAGGGATTCGTATGAACAGCAGGCTTATATCGTTTGGCTTGAGCAGCGTCATCAGACGATTGAAGCGTTGCAGGAGGCATGGAATATGTCACCGAAGCAGCTTCCGAACTTTGCAGCCGCGGTCATCCCGGAGGCGGAAGAGATTAATTTTGATGTACAGGACATGCACAAGGCCAAAAAAGGAACACGCTGGCTTGATTACTGTCTCTTCTCTATGGAGATGCACAATGGTTGGGCTAGAGAGCTTGTAGGTACGATCAAGGATCTGGTACCGAATCATCTGGTTACCGTGGGGCAGGATGAAGCCCTTGGTGCGCAGCGTCCTTCACCTTTCTTCTATGAACGTGAAGTGGACTACACAACGGTGCATTCCTGGTGGTTGAACGATGATCTGATCTGGGACGGCATTTTCGCCAAAACGCCTCATAAACCCAATCTCATTCAGGAGACGGGCACCATGTATGTGGAAACCCCGGATGGACGAGCCAAACGTACCGAAGAAGAGCTTCGTGGCATTCTTGAACGCAAGTATGCCTATGCTTTCTCGACAGGTGGCGCTGGAGCGGTGCAATGGATCTGGAACACCAACTTCTATATGGATAACGCCAATGAATCTCATATTGGAGCCCTGCGTGCAGATGGTACGGAGAAACCAGAGGCGGATGTGTCTTATGATTTTGGCCGATTCATGCATGGCATTCGTGATCTCTTTGAAGACCGGGAGCTGGAGGATATTGCGGTGGTGTTCCCGTATTCCAATGACTTCTCTAACCGTGCCCTGGCCTATGATGCCACAACAAAGCTTACTCGAGTGATGTCCTATGATCTGAAACTACCGTTCCGTGCGTTATCTGAATATCATCTGGAAGCGTTGGAGCAGCAGCCACCAAAACTGATTATCGTGCCGAGTCCGCATAATATGGACAGCGACGCACTGCATCAATTGCTCACGTTTGCAGAGAAGGAAGGCACGAGCCTGCTTATTACTGGACCACTGGGGCTGGATGCGTACTGGAAGGCAAGTGACCGGGCAGATCATATCGTAGGCAAACGCAGTCTGGGTAACGTGCAGCGGGAAGAACTGCTGAATATTAATGGCGTGAATCACCGGGTGACCTATGGACGGCGTCGGATCGCCGAGGTGGCGAAGGAGACGTTGCTTCATGGGGATAATGGTATACCAGATGAAATAACCGTGTTGCCTTTGGGTAAAGGGAAATTAATCTGGACACCACTGCCGGTGGAGTTAAACGGACGGGATGAACCACTTGCTGCATTGTACCGTTATGCGACTGAAATTTCGGGCGTCGAACAGGAGTTGGAATGGATATCCGGTGGGGATATCGCAGGGATCTATGGCCGGAAGCTGAGTTTTCCAAAAGGGAATCTGTATGTATTTGTATCGGAGTTTGCCTTTAACCATGAAGTTCAAGTGAGAGATCAACGTACAGGTGTATCGTACTCGTTCCAATTGGAGAAAAATCGTTCGGTGCTGTTTGCCACGGATGCTTCTGGAAACCTGACTGCGGTGTATCGCCCTGATGAGGTTGAGATTGTACAACAAGTGGAAAGAGGTGGGATCACACGATGACCAAGAAAAAGAGAGCACATATTATTTCGCATACCCACTGGGATCGGGAATGGTACTTGCCGTATGAGAAGCATCATATGCGACTTATTCAGCTCGTCGATTCACTGTTAGATCAGCTGGATGAAGGATCAGACTACAAAAGCTTTTATTTGGATGGACAAACAATTATCATCGATGACTATCTTCAGGTTCGCCCTGAGCAGAAGGAACGACTGGAGAAGCATATCCGCAATGGACGGATTGTGATTGGACCATGGTACATCTTGCAGGATGCGTTTCTGACGAGCGGAGAAGCCAATGTGCGCAACATGCAGGTTGGACATAAGGACGCCAAACGTTACGGCATACCTTCGAAAATTGGTTATTTTCCCGATACATTTGGATTGGTCGGGCAGACTCCGCAGCTGATGCAGCAATCGGGCATTGATAATGTGTTCTTTGGACGTGGCGTCAAGCCTACGGGGTTCAATAATACGGTATCGGATGCCGGATATGAATCAAGCTTCTCGGAGCTGCTGTGGGAAGGGCCAGACGGATCGAAAGTGCTCGGCGTATTGTTCGCAAACTGGTATTCCAACGGGAATGAAGTTCCTGTAGATGAGGCTTCGGCTCGTAAGTTCTGGGAAACCAAACTGGCAGACGCTGAGAAATATGCATCAACGAATGAGCTGTTGTACATGAACGGATGTGATCACCAGCCGATTCAGCGAGACCTGCCAGAAGCGATTCGCATGGCTGAACAATTATATCCGGATATCGAGTTCATTCACTCGAATTTTCCAGATTATCTGGAAGCTTTGAGAGCATCGTCTGAACATGAACTGTCCACGGTCAAAGGCGAACTGCGCAGCCAGCGTACCGATGGCTGGGGAACTCTGGTGAACACCGCCTCGGCTCGTGTGTATCTGAAACAGATGAACCAGCTAGGCCAGACCATGTTGGAAAAAGTGGCTGAACCCCTGGCATCCTACGCCTATCTGCTTGGACATGCCTATCCACATGATCAACTGACGTATGCCTGGAAAACGCTGATGCAAAATCATCCGCATGACAGCATCTGTGGATGCAGTGTGGATGAGGTGCACCGCGAGATGGTGACACGGTTTGATAAGAGCCGTCATGTAGCAGAGGCTCTAATTGAAGAGAGCACCAGCCAGATTGCTACAGCCGTGGATACCTCCATATTTGAGCGTTACGGTGAGGGGGCTCGGCCTGTTGTGGTGTTTAATACAACGGGTTGGGAACGAAGCGGTGTAGTTCAGATGGAACTGGATGCGGCTCGGTTGTATTTCCGGGATGGATATACATTGGAAGAGATGGCGGCACAGATGAAAGCCGTTGAACTGTCAGATCGCATACTTGTAGATGAAGATGGTAACCACATTCCATGTACGGTGGAGGATCTGGGTCTGCAATTTGGCTATGATCTGCCAGATGATCGCTTCCGTCAGCCGTATAGCTGTCGGCGAGTACGTATTCGTTTTGAAACAGAAAATGTAGCTGCATTTGGCCTGAAAACCTATGCATTAATCAACTTTGCGGATGATGCTAAGCGTGGTACTCCGTCGAAAACGACTACGCTGTTGCGTGGTGAACGTGGCATGGAAAATCAACATTTGATTGTCACGATTGCAGACAATGGTTCATTCACCCTCACGGATAAACGGACAGGCCGGACTTACAAGGACCTTGGCGTGTACGAAAATGCGGGTGATATCGGCAATGAATACATGTTCAAGCAGCCAGAGAACGAAGTGGCTCGGACAACTGAAGCACTTCAGGCTGAGATTCGAATCCTTGAGGATACATCATATTTGGCCTCGTTCGAAGTGATTCATCATTGGGAAATACCGGAGTCGGCGGATGAGATGCTGGATCAGGAACAGCGAGAACTGATTTATTATCCACATCGCAAAGCCCAGCGTTCAACTAAAATGGTTCCGCTCCAGATTCGCACGGTTGTATCCCTCAGTCGTAATGGAAAAGGAGTACAAATGGAAACAACCTTCAACAATCAGGCGAAGGATCATCGGGTGCGTGCTCTTTTCCCAACGGATCTTGTATCTGCTGTTCATCATGTGGATTCCATGTTCGAAATTGCAACACGTGATAACACGCCTGCACCGGAGTGGCAAAATCCAAGCAATACACAGCATCAACAGAGTTTTGTAGATGTAAGTGAACAAAACGCAGGATTGGTCGTTGCCAATCTGGGCCTGAATGAATATGAAGTCCTTCAGGATGGCCGCAATACCATCGCCGTAACGCTGCTTCGTGCTGTGGGCGAACTTGGAGACTGGGGCTTGTTCCCGACACCTGAAGCACAATGCCTTGGTGAACATACGTTTAAAATCGAGATCATTCCGCATGATGGAAATGGTGCAGCGTCAGGTGCATATATCGAGGCGTATCAGTTCCAGGTTCCTTGGACGCTGGCACAGACTGAAGTACACCCGGGTTATCTGACACCTAGTAACACACCGTTTGCATGGCAAGGGGACGGCTTGGCGTTTTCCTCACTCAAGGTGAATGAAGATTCCGGCGATGTCATGCTACGCTGGTTCAATATGACCACTGACTCTGCCACGTTGAATCTTGCTGCATCACAAGCGAATCCACAGCCATTCGAAACGGCATACAAAAGCAACATCCTGGAGGAAGAGGGCGAAAGGCTTCATGCCCGGAGCATAGAAGAGGCATCGACATTATCATTTGCCAACAAGGAATGGAACATACAGACAGGTTCATGCGAGATCGTTACTGTCGGCTTGCGCCGCTGATAAAAGTTGTTTAAAGAGTTGAAAAACAGACTTTTGAACACACACTAAAAGGTACAGGACTGCAAGTGTACTATAAACTAGGCACTACGTCGTTGGCGGAAGGGTTACGCTATTTACCAGATGTATCTGTTGAGTTATTGGTTGTTTTTCTATAGAATGAACAGTAGAATTGCTAATGATCGAAAGTACCTATGCCATCAAGATGGTCGCAGGTACACTTCATTGTTCATTCTATATTGAAACATTAAGGGGGCTTGAAGCCATGGAATCCTTGGGAGGACTGCTTCAGCAGCTGAACCCTGCCTTTCGTGAGCAATCGCGGCGGATTGCGGCGGATTTGATGGAAAACCCGTACGTACGCGAATTCCGCGCAGGTCATCCTGAACTGCAAGATGCACAGCTCATGACCGATCTGAGCAAGCTGTTTCAGTACGCCAAAGACTCTAAGAACTGTGCGAATTGTCCGGGACTCGACAACTGTCCTAACGATTTTCAGGGCCACTTTTGCAAACTGGAAGTAGAACATTTTAACGGTAAACCCGAAATCATAGATATAAAAGCGCCTTGTTCCAAACATATCGCCCGGCAAAATGAACATATCATTAAGCAACGTATTCGTAGTTTCTATGTGGACGAGCGTGCGCTCAGTGCCGGATACAACGATGTGGAGATTATGGGCAAGGATCGGATGCGTGCTCCAGCAGTGAATCAGGTGCTTCGTTATATTAGGGAGACCAAGGAGAATGGATTATCTCCGCAAGGACTGTTTCTGGAAGGAACTTTCGGGACAGGCAAGACGTTCCTGATGTGTTATCTGCTGCATGAACTGGCGGTTGCAGGCCACACGGGTGTCATTATCTATATGCCTGACTTTGTGGAGGATCTGAAATCCATGATCAGTGAAGGGCAGAAGCTGAAGGAAATGACGGATATTTTGAAAAGTTGTGATCTGCTCATCTTTGATGATATCGGGGCAGAGAATCTGAACCCTTGGGTTCGGGATCATGTGATGGGGTCCATTCTGAACTATCGGATGAATCGCAAACCAACCTTCTATACGTCCAATTACAATCTGGATGGGCTTGAAAAACATCTGAGCTTCACCAATCGGGACGGCGAGGAATCGAATAAAGGCCAGCGTCTCATGGACCGGATTCGTCCATTCGTGGATGTCATCTCCGTTCGGGGTGAGAATCAGCGCGGCAAACGTTAATCGGTTAGTTTATGGGTCTGATCTACAAATTATACTTTTTAAGCAATAAGTAGTCCCAAAAAAAGCCTGGCTTTCGCATTGTCGCGAAAACCGGGCTTTTCTGGTCCTGCGTGAGACCTGTGAGTATCCTATTCGGTGATGAATTTGAAGATAACCATACCGAAAAAGATCACTGTCATCAGGCCGGCCATGCCGGCAACACCCACGATCAGATCAAACAGATCGTTGCGGGGTTCCTCGTTCACATGTTCACGCGGGTCGCTGATCCGCACATTTGCATCCATGTTATTGCCTCCTTATGGGGAATACAGCTTGCCCGTATGGGGGCTGAAACCCGGAGTAATTTTAGTATACTTGGAAAAGAAAGCGTTTGTAAAGATTTTGAAGTTGGTATGCCACATCCTGTAATTGTGAAGATTTGATGTTGGGAAGATGAACATTGCAGCGTTCAATTCACAAGTTTGACGTACCTGTGTTATACTGGAAGTGTCGTTCACGACGTTACAGGTTAAAATAAACCGTAAGTATATATAAGGAGGACAATTTCATGGCTATTGTTAACGTATCCGATCAATCCTTCAACGCTGAAGTAGAAGGCGAAGGAACGGTTCTTGTTGATTTCTGGGCGCCTTGGTGTGGTCCTTGTAAAATGCTCGCTCCAATCCTGGAAGAGCTGTCCACAGAAGTTGGCGATGCAGTGAAAATTGCTAAAGTTAACGTGGATGAAAATCCGGAATCTGCTTCCCGCTTTGGCGTAATGAGCATTCCAACTTTGATCTTCTTCAAAGACGGTCAACCGGTAGATAAAGTGGTTGGTCTGAACTCGAAAGATGCGCTCAAAGGAATTATCGCAAAACACCAATAATTTACAGGCTTACACATACGCCTCCGGTTTACATGCCGGGGGCGTTTTGCGTCGAATACCTTTATATAGGACAATATAAAGTATATATTTTTTATAAAATGAAACTGGAAATTTACATGTTTAACGAAGAAGACAGAAATGAACTGTAGAAGCGAAGCGTTCGCCTTTATCACCGGATTTTCCCTTTTAAAAAAGGGAATCGAAAAAATCTGGGGATAACAGCGATCGAAAGATCATTCTGTCATCGGAGTCACTCATGTAAGGTGAGGATTTCAGTTTTTTCGGGAAGGAGGATTCACCGAATTATGGATCAATTCATGAATGATTTGCAGGATCAGGAAAAGGCATTGGAGCAGATTCGCCACAAGCTCGCTTTGCTGCCAGACATGTCTGGATGTTACCTGATGAAGAACAGTGAAGGTACGATTATCTATGTAGGTAAGGCCAAAGTGCTGAAGAACCGCGTACGCTCTTATTTTATCGGCAGTCATAACGGAAAGACCCAGCGTCTGGTGTCCGAAATCCGTGATTTCGAATATATTGTGACGGGCAGTAACATGGAAGCACTCATTCTGGAATGTAACTTGATCAAGAAACATATGCCGCGTTATAACGTGTTGCTCAAAGATGACAAGACATTCCCGTATCTTAAAATTACCAATGAAAAGCACCCCCGGTTGGAAGTAACCCGGCGTGTGCTGAAAGATAAAGCCAAATATTTCGGACCTTATCCGAACTCATATGCGGCACATCAAACAAAAAAACTGCTCGACCGCATGTATCCACTGCGCAAATGTGGTGTAATGCCCAAAGAAGTGTGCCTGTACTATCACATGGGACAGTGTCTTGCCCCTTGTGTGAAGGAAGTGGAGAAGGAGCAGTACGACCAGATTTCCCAAGAGATTGGTTCATTTCTGAGCGGTGGTCACGAAGAGATCAAAAAGGATTTGCAGCGTAAGATGCAAGAGGCTGCGGAGGATCTTTATTTTGAACGTGCCAAGGAACTGCGCGACCAGGTAATCGCCATCGATGCGATGATGGAAAAACAGAAAATTACGATGGCCGATGCCAGAGACCGTGATGTATTTGGTTTTGCCATTGATAAAGGCTGGATGTGTGTCCAGATTCTATATATGCGTCAGGGTAAAATGATTGAACGTCATGTATCAACCTTCCCGTTTTACGGTGAGGCGTACAGTGATTTCATGTCTTACGTAACACAGTACTACAGTGATAATCCGGCATTGCCACAAGAGATTTTGTTGCCGGAAATGCCCAAGGATCTTGCAACGGATAACGACAATTTGGATACGGGTTCTGATGCTGATGGATCGGTACCTGCCGCAGTTACGGTTGAGTTTGAGCAGACGGGACAAGTGGAGCATAGTAACGCTTCCCAGCCACTGGTTGCTGAGACTCGTGCAGCTTACGGAGGTTCCACTGAGGCAGAAGGTGAACAACCTGACAGTATGCAAGAGGATGCTCCAATAATGGATACAACTGATTCAACTGAAAAGCTTCCAGCTGGACTGGAAGACCCAACTCAGGTTGCTGCTGCTTTACAGGAGTGGTTGGAGATCAAAGTGCTCATCCCGCAACGTGGATTGAAACGCCAGATGATCACCATGGCTGTGGATAATGCACGTGTAGCACTGGAAGAGAAGTTCCGCCTGATTGAGCGAAATGAAGAACGGACATCCAAAGCTGCTGAAGGACTGGGACGTTTTATTGGACTGGATCAGCTTCACCGTATTGAAGCGTTTGATAACTCGAACATCCAGGGTACGAACCCGGTATCTGCCATGATTGTATTTACGGATGGTAAACCGGATAAGAAGGAATATCGGAAGTACAAGGTCCGTTCGGTTGAAGGACCCGATGATTATGAAACCATGCGAGAAGTCATCCGTCGCCGTTACGAGCGGGTATTAAAAGAAAACCTGACCCAGCCTGACCTGATTGTGGTCGATGGTGGTAAAGGACAGATCTCGGCTGCGGTCGATATTTTGGAAAATGAGCTGGGGCTGTTTATTCCGGTATGTGGTCTGGTGAAGGATGCGAAGCATAAGACTTCACAGTTGATGATCGGTAATCCACCGGAAGTCATCTCCCTGCCTCGGGATAGTCAGGAATTCTACCTGTTGCAGCGGATACAGGAAGAGGTCCACCGTTTTGCGATCTCGTTCCACCGGGAACAGCGTGGCAAATCGATGGTGACATCACGTTTGGATGCCATTCCGGGTATTGGAGAGAAGCGGCGTAAGCTGCTGTTGAAGCATTTTGGCTCTTTGCGCAAAATAAAAGAGGCCAGCGTCGAAGACTTCCGGCCTCTATCTATTGGTGACAAACTGGCAAATCAGATTATTGCAGCACTTCGTGATGAGGAGTCGTAACATACGGCTTCTCTTTTTGTTTTGGATTGAATTTGTAGACCACATATCCAACGATGGCCGGGAGTACAATCCAGAAGAGTCCAGCAGCCATATTCAGGGCATCGCCCATAAAGACCAAGCTGAGTCCCATCAGCAAGCTGTCGAAGATCACATGGGCGAATACAACGGCAATAAAGCCGTGACGCAGCATGATCAGACTGAACAGCAATCCAATCACCATCAGCTCAATGGGACGGGTGATTACTGGATAGATCGGATACAAAGTGTGTCCAAGTGCCCAAATGATGGTTGGGATCAGACAGGCAATAAACGTGTTACGCACAATCTTTTGCATCATGCGAATGCCGAACAGTCGATAGACAGTTTCTTCACCAATACCGGCCATCCAGGCCATGATCGGGAAGAGCCAGGCATAGGTCATATTAAATGTAGATTGATCTGCTGACGTCGTTGACCATGTGCCGATGCTTCGCTCCAGAATGAAGAACAGGATGGATTGCACACCCAGTAGAATGAATGCCCACAGGTAACCAGCATACATACTGTGAAGTACATATTTTCCATATCCGGGTTCTTTGGCACGAGGCCATGGGTTCAGACCTATTTTACGCCACATGCCGTCACCGGCAACGAGGGACAGATAGATGGTTGCACTCATGACCAGTGTAATACCTGCCTGCATTAACATCAGGAATGCTAACATGAAATTGGAGAGCCCTTGTGCCTGAAAGAGTGGAATCATGTTCAGCGTACCAATTACCGAAGCTGCGAAATACACCAGCGAGAGAATGATCCCGCGTTTGAAAGACGTATGTGCTCGGGTCAGGATGCTATAGATGATTGCCAGCACGCCCAGTACAAAGGTCAGGAATGCATAGCCGCCATAGGTCATCCAATTGGCCTGACGTGTTTGATCTTTCACATAGTCAGTATGGGATTCCGGGACCGAGAAGCCAGGATCGAACGATCGTACCGCACCCTCTTCAAACGTAAAATTCAGTTCAAGCTTGGAGTCTCCGATGGCTTTTGCAGAATCTGTATATTTCAGACCCGCTTCACCATCGCGAGTATCCAATTGAAGTGTTGGCATTTCATAACCGAATTCAGTCAGAACGCCAGCCGCCAGCCGTTCTTTCTCATCCAGGGACATATTACCTTCGGCAAGCACTTGTGATGTGGTCGCTTTCCCCGTGCTTTGCTCCGCCTCAATGGCAGTATAGAGGGAGGAAGGCAGTTCCCGTTTGAAGCCGACTACTTTTCCTGTTTTCATATGTACGTCAACATTAAGATAACCGCCTTTGTGTTGATCAGGCAAACGAACGCGGAATACATCGTAAGGATAGCTTGTTTCCCATTTCTGGTTATAGGTATCAAGTTGTTTGGTTTTAGCCATATACCCGTAGATATCGGAATGTGTCTGGTAGGTTACCAGAGTTTTTTCATCATCATTTGGCAGTGAATAGTCATTCACAGAAGCTGCGAATGATCGTGCGGATTGTGTCGCCTGCTCCTTGGTTATGAAGGACGTGGACGAAATTTCTGTCGTTTGTGATGAGGTAGCTGGAAAGATCTGAAATACAAAAAATAGAATCAGGCCAATCGCAGCAAGCAACCCTAGCCGCTTGAAGTTAGCCTTGAGTTGCAAAGGCTGCCCTAAGGGATTCATGTAATGGTGTTCCTCCTTTATTGATAGAGGTAGTTCAAAAAGTTTCTAGCTTCATCCCATCTTCTTGGTACTGAAAACCGTCCTTTTTGAACACGCACTAATATGGATATTAAAGTTAACATAGCACAGGCCAAGCACCGAATGCCAATGATGTAACGAAAACAGGTGTAAATCCTTGAAAATGAATGAAAAGCACCGAAAGAATCTGATCTATCCGTCGCTATATCTGAGTTCTTCCCTTTTTGGCTGAATTCGATGCTATTTACACAAAAAACGTTTTGTCTACAAACGTCGCAGCGCTTATAATTTTGAAGCAAATGTGCAATGATTCGCATGTCTTTCGCCCAACAAGGGAACGAATAGAATATATTCCAACTTCATTATATATGTCGTTTTAATCTGAATCATACTTGTTTAACGTTTGGCAACAGCATTTCAAATGAAGAAGGCTCCACGGGTGTGGAGTTATTTTCATTTTAGAAGAGGTGGAAGATACTCAAGTGAAACTGAATGTTCAATGGATGCGATTATCGCCACCCCGTATTCTTGTGTTAGGGTTTGCTGGCATCATATTGGTAGGCACACTGCTATTAATGCTTCCGGCATCCAGCCGTAACGGAGACAGTCTTGCATTTATTGATGCGCTCTTTACAGCAACTTCGGCTGTTTGTGTCACTGGTTTGGTTGTCGTTGATACAGGGACTCATTTCTCGGTGCTGGGTCAGGTTGTAATTGCAATTCTGATTCAGATTGGCGGACTGGGCTTCATGACAATGTCCACATTGGTTGCCATTGCGTTCAAACGGCGGATTTCGCTTAGAGAGCGGTTGATTCTACAGGAAGCGATGAACCAGAGCACGATGGAGGGAATCGTCCGGCTGATTCGTAAAGTTGTGATCTACTCACTCATTATCGAAGGCATATGTGGCACACTGTTTGCCATCCGCTGGTCGTTCGACATGCCAGTCGGACAGGCGATTTATTATGGCTATTGGCATGCGATCTCCATGTTCAACAATGCGGGCTTTGATATGTTTGGCGATTTCCGCAGTCTGACCGGTTATGTGTATGACCCATTGGTTAATTTTACAGCGATGTTCCTGATTGTCTCTGGCGGTATCGGTTTTGTGGTGTTGTCAGACCTGGTGGATTACCGCAAAACGCGGAAGCTGTCTTTGCACTCCAAAGTTGTACTGTTAATGACTGGATTGTTGATTGTTTTTGGTGCACTTGTCATTTTCGTATTTGAATTTAGCAATCCGCGGACACTGGGTGGCCTGAACTGGGGTGGCAAAATTCTCGGTTCATTCTTCCAGTCCGTTACGCCGCGAACGGCAGGAGCCAATACGGTAGATATTGCCGGGCTGAGACAGGCAACACAGTTCTTTATGATCATTCTGATGTTCATTGGTGCTTCGCCAGGTTCTACGGGAGGCGGGATCAAAACAACGACATTTATGATTATGGCTGGCGCGGTCATCGCCATGATGCGTGGACGTGAAGATATCGTATTTTTCCGCTACCGGCTCGTACAGGAACGGATTTTCAAGGCGCTTACTATTACATTGCTGGCGCTCTTGTTCATCATAGCTGTAACGATGGCACTGAGTACCACAGAAGACGCCAGTTTTATGATGATCTTATTTGAAACGACATCAGCCTTTGGTACCGTGGGATTATCGCTTGGACTAACGCTGAAGTTGACTACATTGGGCAAGCTCCTGATCTGTTTTACGATGTTTGCAGGAAGGCTTGGACCGATCACATTAGCGTATGCACTTGGGCAGAAAAAGGGTAAAGAGTTATACAGGTATCCGGAAGGCAAAATGATTATTGGATAAATCAATTTTTAGTGAGTTATGAAAATGATTTGGATAAGGGGTTCGTGAAGAACAATGAAAACACAGCAGTTTGCGGTGATTGGGCTTGGGCGGTTTGGCTCCAGTCTGGCACAGGAATTAATGGAACTCGGCTACGAGGTGCTCGGGATCGATAAAAATGAAGAAGTCGTCGAAGACATGAGTGAATTGGTCACCCATGCCGTTGTAGCTGATGCCACAGATGAGGAAGTGTTGCGCTCTCTGGGTATTCGCAATTTTGATTGTGGTATCGTAGCCATCGGGGATGATATTCAGACGAGCATTCTCACCGCGATTCTGTTAAAAGAGCTGGGCGTCAAGACGGTCGTGGCCAAGGCCATATCCGTCCTTCACGGACGAGCATTGGATAAACTGGGGATTGATCGTGTCGTTTATCCTGAGCGGGATATGGGCATTCGGGTTGCCCATCAGCTGGTTACCCCGAATTTGCTGGATTACATTGAATTATCCAATGATTACAGTATTGTCGAGATGAAGGTTCCCGCCTGTCTGCACAACAAAACCCTTTCGACCCTGAATGCACGTGTACGTTTTGGTTGCAGCATTGTGGCGTTACAGAAAGAAGCCGGGGTCATTATTGCTCCGACAGCACTGGACTCGCTTCAGATGGGGGATATCATGGTCATTATTGGTAATAATGCTGATATCGACCGATTTGAAGAAGAGGTTATCAGCCAAGAGAGCTGATAATTAAGATGAGTTAAATATGGGAGGCCAGGCGTTAGAGCCTGGCTGATTCAGATCAAAGCTAAGGCGTCGTAGTCCTCCTTGAGGGCAATGGCGCCTTTGCTGTAAAGAGCGCAGCCGTCTCCTTGACCCATTGTCTGGAGGTCTCGCTGAGGTCCTCTTTTTCCCCATAGATCATGCAGGTTGTTCTGCGGGTCTGCTGTAGTTGAGGCAAATGAACAGAAACAAGATCATTGTCCGCGAGCAATTGTGGACGAAGATAGGACTTGGGCAATAGAGCAGCAGCTTTGGCGGAAGGCAGAAGTCGGATAATCGCTTCAAAGGAGTCAATTTCCATGCGAATATCCGGCATCACGGCACAGCGCTGGAAGAGGTCGTCCGTTAATTTGCGGTACCAGGTGCCTTTGGAGAACGTGATCATCGGCAGATCCTGCAAATGCTCCATCCCGGCTTCCTTACCGGACAGGGGGTGTGTGAGCGGCACAACCAGCTCCAGGTGATCGTCAAAGAGCGGCACACAGTTAAGCCCCACTTCGCTGATGGAGGAGGCGACAATGCCCACATCGGCTTTTTTGTCACGCACAAACGAGACAATCTCATGTGTTTTACCCGTCAACAGTTTCAGTTCGGCATTTGGATGTTTCTCCATAAAGGCATTGACGAGAGGTGGTAATGTAGTTTGAAGCGTCGTCAGACTGGCTCCGAGTGTAATGGTGCTTTGTTCTTCGTCTTTATACTGGGCAAGCATGGTGAGGAACTTCTGCTGCTGCTGCTTCTGTTCTACCGCGAAGGTATAGGCGAACTGGCCCACACTGGTTAACTCCAGCCGTTTGCCACGGCGGTGAAATAGGGCAACCCCAAGTTCATCCTCCAATTTGGCAATTTTTCGTGAGAGTGCGGGTTGGGACAAGTTCAGTAACTTGGATGCACGGTTCAGGCTGGACTGCTCCACGACCGCTGCAAATGCATTTAACTCCTCAAACATGAACAATAACCTCTTTTCCATGAGTGTGATTCTTGCCCTTGCTTAATCGTTTTCCATGTTGTATAGCCTGTAAACCCAATGTTTCACTGCTTATACCTATAGGGTATAACATTTAATAATTATATTGCAATTCCCTTATAAGAAAAAAAGGAGTAACATGAATCGTGACACAAGTTGTTCACACCTGGGGAAAACGGAACAATTTGTCGAACCTTTTCATGGAAAAGGATTCGTGTCATGATAAGTGAAATCATTTATGAAAACGTTGTATTTAGCGAAAGGGGATCGACATTTTATGAAAGGGTTTTACTCCAGAAAGCTGCACTCCTTGCTTGGCGTCATTCCGCTCAGTTTGTTTTTTGTTGAGCATTTGGTGACGAACTTCTCGGCAGTTGAAGGCGGCAAAGAGGCTTTTGACGGTGCTGTTGCATTCTTGAACAGTCTGCCACTGGTTATTGTTTTGGAAACGCTCCTCATCTGGTTACCGTTGTTCTATCACGGTGTATATGGTCTGTATATTGCTTATCAGGCCAAGCCTAACGTGGGTCGTTATGGCAATGAGCGCAACTGGCGTTACACGTTGCAGCGGGTCAGTGGTGTCATTACGTTTGTATTCGTAATCTGGCATGTATGGGAGACTCGGGTACAGGTTGCGTTGGGTACAGTCACCCACGAAGAACTTGGTGGTGTCATTCATGAGATCGTGATGAACCCGGTAACATTTATTCTATATCTGATCAGTGTGGTTGCGGCATCCTATCACTTTGCCAACGGTCTGTGGTCGTTTCTTGTTAGCTGGGGGATTACCGTGGGTCCGCGTGCGCAGCGTGTGTCCTCTTATGTGTGCATGAGTTTGTTTGGTATTATTTCCATTATGTTTATTGCTTCGTTGTTCGCTTTCCGGAGCATGGATTTCCAAGCAGTAACTTCGATGGTTGATGTAGTAAAAACAGTTCTAATTTAAGCATTTAGCGTATAAATGCTGACTTATAAGGGAGTGAACAGCAATGGCATCAACGAATGTAATTATTGTGGGCGGCGGTCTCGCGGGATTGATGGCGGCGATCAAATCGGCTGAAGCCGGAGTCCATGTTCATTTATTTTCACTGGTTCCTGTTAAACGATCCCACTCTGTATGTGCACAAGGCGGCATCAACGGAGCGGTGAATACCAAGGGTGAGGGTGACTCCCCATGGGTACACTTTGACGATACGGTATACGGCGGTGACTTCCTCGCGAACCAACCTCCTGTTAAAGCGATGTGCGAAGCAGCACCTGGCATCATTCACCTGATGGACCGTATGGGCGTCATGTTCAACCGGACACCGGAAGGTTTGCTTGATTTCCGTCGTTTCGGGGGAACGAAGCATCACCGTACGGCGTTTGCTGGAGCAACAACAGGACAACAATTGCTCTATGCATTAGACGAACAGGTACGTCGCTGGGAAGCAGCGGGCCTGGTTACGAAATATGAGAACTGGGAATTCCTGCAGGCGGTTTTGGATGATGAAGGCGTATGTCGCGGGATCGTAGCTCAGGATCTGAAAACGATGAAGGTACAGACCTTCCCGGCAGAAGCGGTTATTCTGGCGAGCGGTGGTCCAGGGATCATTTTCGGTAAAACGACCAACTCTGTAATTAACACAGGTACAGCGGCAAGTGCGGTGTATCAGCAAGGTGTAAATTACGCCAACGGGGAGTTCATTCAGATTCACCCAACAGCCATTCCAGGGGATGACAAGCTGCGTCTCATGTCTGAATCCGCGCGTGGTGAAGGTGGACGGATCTGGACGTACAAAGATGGAAAACCTTGGTACTTCCTTGAAGAAAAGTATCCATCTTACGGTAACCTTGTTCCACGTGATATCGCGACTCGTGAAATCTTCAGCGTCTGCGTAGATATGGGTCTGGGTGTGAACGGCGAGAACATGGTTTATCTCGATTTGTCGCACAAAGATCCGAAGGAACTGGACGTTAAACTGGGCGGAATCATTGAGATCTATGAGAAGTTCATGGGCGATGACCCGCGTAAAATCCCAATGAAAATCTTCCCGGCAGTCCATTATTCCATGGGCGGTATGTGGGTAGATTATAACCAAATGACTAACATTCCGGGGCTGTTCGCAGCTGGTGAATGTGAATATCAATACCATGGTGCGAACCGTCTGGGTGCAAACTCATTGGTATCTGCGATCTATGGTGGTATGGTGGCTGGACCAAAAGCGGCTGAATATATCAAAGGACTTAAAAAATCATCCGCTGATATCCCATCTTCCGTATTTGAGAAACACACCAAACAACAAAGCGATAAATACGAAGGCATCTTGAAAATGCAGGGCACGGAAAATGCCTATGTCATTCATAAAGAGCTTGGCGAGTGGATGACCGCCAACATGACGGTTGTGCGCTACAACGACAAGCTTGAAGCCACGATTGGCAAGATCAAGGAATTGAAAGAACGTTATGGCAAAATCAACATGTACGACAGCTCCGGTTGGAACAACCCTAGCGCAGCTTTCACTCGCCAACTGTGGAACATGATTGAATTGGCAGAAGCAATGACACTGGGCGCACTGCTGCGTAACGAAAGCCGCGGCGCGCATTACAAACCGGAATTCACGGAACGTAATGACGAAGAGTTCCTGAAAACGACTATCGCGAGCTGGTCGAAAGAAGGCCCGAAAATCTCGTACGAGCCAGTAGACGTATCCCTGATCCCACCACGTATCCGGGATTACTCCAAGGATTAAGAAGTACCACACTATTCATGTAATGAATAGTTAGACACCTGAAGGGAGAGGCAGGAGAACTTTGGAGAAGCAAAGCTTCTTCAAAGTTACTGCCATCAACGTGATGGAGTGAAGGTTCTCAGCAAAGGTACTCTGTGTGCACAAAGCAGCAGAGGAAGCCAAAATACCTGTTCATAAGCAAGCAACGCATTGGCAAAGCTTGCATATCTAAAATTACCGCAATCCAGAATGAATTGGAGTGCAGTTTCCAGCAAAGTGACCCTGCGTGCACGACGTAGCGGAGGAAACAGCAATGTCCAGAAGAAGCAAAGCGCTTAGCGATGCTTCAGCACTTCAATACTGCCCATCCAGCATGAATGGAGTGCAGTTTCCAGCAAAGTGACCCTGCGTGCACGACGTAGCGGAGGAAGCGGAAATGCCCAGAAGAAGCGAAGCGCTCGCCTTTATCACCGGATTTTAACCCTGGGAAGGGTTGATCAAAAAAATCCGGGGATAACAGCGATCAGAGGGGCATTCCGCTGACGAAGCGTCTCCAGTGCACCAAAGCATTTTGCGCATCAGCAATACAATCATCGTCAACAGAGGAGGGGACAACGATATGGCGGAACAAGCTACAGCCAACAAAACCGTCAAGTTTATCATCACCCGTCAGGATAGCCCGGAGTCATCTTCGTACAACGAAGAATTTGAGCTTCCGTACCGTCCCAACATGAATGTGATCAGCGCCCTGATGGAGATTCAGCGGAACCCCGTCAATACAGATGGCAAATCCATTGCTCCCGTGTGCTGGGATTCCAACTGTCTCGAAGAAGTCTGTGGTGCCTGCTCCATGGTCATCAACGGCAAGCCACGTCAAGCATGTGCAGCCCTGATCGACAAGCTCGAACAGCCCGTTCGTATCGAACCGATGAAGACATTCCCGGTAGTTCGTGACTTGGTCATCGACCGTAGCCGGATGTTTAGCGCCCTGAAACGCGTAAAAGCATGGATTCCGATCGATGGTACCTATGACCTTGGTCCAGGTCCACGGATGCCTGAGAAGAAGCGTCAGTGGGCATATGAGCTGTCCAAATGCATGACTTGTGGTGTATGTTTGGAAGCATGCCCGAACGTCAATGAGAAAACAGACTTTATCGGTCCAGCAGCACTGTCTCAAGTGCGCTTGTTCAACGCTCACCCGACAGGGGAGATGAACGCCGACGATCGTCTGGAAGCGTTGATGGAAGATGGAGGCATTGAGGGCTGTGGTAACTCACAGAACTGCGTGCAATCCTGTCCAAAAGGCATTCCACTGACAACCTCCATTGCCGAAATGAACAAACAAACGACCAAGCATATGTTCAAACGCTGGTTGGGTGTATAATCTCGTCATAACATGTGCAGAAGTGTAATCTGCAACTTAGAAGAAGTCGTGATCCCGTGCAGCAACATGCCGGAGATCCCGGCTTCTTTTTGTAATGAAGCAGAGGAACCGGGCTACCCATGCAGAATATGATATACTAAGGGGATGGATTAAGAGCGTAGAAGGAGGGGGAGATATGGCAGAGACACCGCGTCAGGGCAGCAACAACTCGCCGTCCCAGCGCTCGCACAAAGCACCAGGTGCAGAAGAGTCTGTGTTTCCTGGAGAAGAAAAGGATCATGATCCCTCTCGCCGAAGTTTCTTATTGCGCATGGTTTTGATGACAGCGGGTGCCAGTTTGCTCACAGGAGGTTATGCCTGGCTTTGGGAGCCGCGTCGTCTGGAGATCAAGCAAGTGGAGCTGAAACTTCCGAAGTTTCCAAAGGCATTTGACGGCTTGCGTGTCGTTCAGTTCAGCGATGCCCATCTTGGTTTTCATACCGGGGTGAAAGAGCTGAAGAAGCTGGCAGCAACGATTGAGGAGCAGCAACCGGACTTGATTTGTTTTACCGGAGACATCGTCGAGAGGGAAGCAGAGCCGATGCGTGAATGTATTCCGGTACTCGCCTCCATGCAAGCGAAGTATGGCAAATTTGCCGTTTTGGGGAATCATGATTATCGGGGCGGACAGCAGAATGAAGTGACAACCATGTTCCGTGAAGCCGGATTCACTTTGTTACGGAACGAACATGTGGTGATTGAACAAGGGGGCGAACGTCTGGCCATAGCTGGCCTGGATGACGCACTTACAGGCAGGCCTGATCCTGCCCAAGCCATCAAGGGATTGGATCATGATGTGTGGAAATTGTTACTTATGCATGAACCGGATTATGCCGACATTGCCACTCCCTATGGTTTCGGATTACAACTTTCCGGTCATAGCCATGGTGGACAGGTACGTTTTCCCTGGATCGGGGCACTGACAACTCCACGAGGTTCACACAAGTATGTTCAAGGGTTGTATTACACGGATGTCCAGGGGGTATATTACACCACCCAGACACAGATGCCTGTGTATGTGAATCGTGGTTTTGGCATGACTCAACTGCCCATTCGTTTTCTGTGCAGACCAGAATTAACGGTTTTTGAGCTTAAAGGATCAACCACATAAAAGAATATAAGATGAATATAAAACATAAAGGATTCAACATGAATGGAGGTTATCCAGATGGAAAGAATTGCGATTGTATCCGACATTCATGGCAACATGACTGCCTGGGAAGCAGTGTTAGAAGATATCCGAAGTCGTGGCGTGGTGCGAATCTTTTGTCTTGGTGACCTCGTGGGCAAGGGGCCAGAACCGGTAAAGGTTGTGGATCAGGTGAGAGCAACGTGCGAACTTGTTATCCGTGGCAATTGGGATGAACTGGTTGCGGTTAACCAAGACAACGAGAATTTCACGTGGCAAGCAGAACGGCTGGGTGAGGAACGATTGGCGTACTTGGCGGGCCTACCCTTCAGCCATCAATTTCAACTGAGCGGTCGCACCATCCGTCTGGTCCATGCTTCACCTCAAAGTGTATACCATCGTGTACAGCCGTGGGACGCGATAGAAAAGAGGTTGGCAATGTTTGATCCTCCGGCTGATGAGCCTGAGCAAGGTGTTGCAGATGTTGTAGGTTATGGGGATGTGCATAACGCATACTTGCAGTATATGAACGGCAAGTTACTGTTTAATGCAGGCAGTGTTGGTAATCCACTCGATCTTCCCCAGGCTTCCTACTGTATTCTGGAGGGTGAAGACAGCAACGATAACAATACCCCGTTCAATGTTCAATTTGTGCGGGTACCTTATGATATTGAGCGAGAAGTGCAGGTTGCACAGTCGGCGAATGTTCCTGCATTGGATTTCTATATCCGTGAGATTCGTACGGGTATCTATCGCGGGCTGCAGGAGTAGTCAGCATCTGGGCTCTATAGCGTCAGGAATTGGGATGATGCAATATATTAATACTAAAATGCGAATACTAAAGTTCGTGGATCAGTTCAAATGGTATTACGCCGGATCATCATCAGAGCATGCTTGTCTTACCGGACTAGAGCCCGTTTAGGCAAAAGGAGCGATTGTCATGCTTACCCGAAAAATGCTGGTTCAAGGTCTGCCGGCTTTGTGGACAGAGCGTCTTGTCCTGCGATCATTACGTCAAAGTGATTACAGCACATTATCGGAACTTTTTTCCGATCCTCAAGTCATAAGATATGTGAATAGGGGAAGCCAGCCCACGCCAATCAGGGCGAGACGGTTATTGAACCAGATACGGAGCAGCAGCGCCAAGCTGGATTCGTTACATTATGGGATCTGCTGGAGAGGCAAGGAACAAGTGATTGGGATCACCTCATTCCAGCACTGGAATGATCAGAATGGTACCGCACAGATTGGTTACATCCTGAACAGGTCCTGTTGGGGCAGGGGTGTGGCTACCGAGGCGGTACAGCGACTGTTGCAGTTTGGATTTGACGATCTTCATTTGTGGAGGGTGGAGGCACGGTGTTATGAGGCCAATGTATCTTCACAACGGGTGTTAAGCAAAATAGGGATGTCCTATGAGCGGAGTCTTCCCTCCTTCGGACTGCATGATGAGGATGACGAGGAATCAGAATCCCTGATGGATGTTAAAGTGTACAGTATGTACCGGGAACAATACGCCCGCCCTCTTCAGGAAAAATACCTGCAAACCCTGGTATCTGACAAGCCGCAATGACATAGAGTAAGAGTAGTCAAACGTGAATGAATCGAACTTCAATCATTTGTTACACAATTGAAATATAGCTGCAATTGAACTCTAACAGACAGGGGGTAAACTTATCTCATGACCCCCTTTTTGATAATAGATAATGCTGTTGGGACCCGCGCGAGCGGGTTCATTTTTTTTGTCCATATAAGTTAACTGTGGGGGATTTACACTGGCCACTCCGATGACAGAATAACCTTCTGATCGCTGTTATCCCCAGATTTTTTGATTCCCTTTTGAAAAGGGAAAATCCGTTGATAGCGTATGCTTCCGAT
This sequence comes from Paenibacillus sp. CF095, assembly GCF_900101225.1. Lineage (NCBI taxonomy): Bacteria > Bacillati > Bacillota > Bacilli > Caryophanales > Paenibacillaceae > Paenibacillus > Paenibacillus sp. CF095. The sequence goes on along the minus strand of NZ_FMZN01000004.1, from coordinate 191,972 downwards.
GTAGCTTTCTTTCAGAAAGCTTTTAGGCGACCGCTTCGTTTCTTCTGGTTATTTCTGTCCTCTCCGTTATCGTGTAAATATGTAGTTTAACTTATATAATATTTTTAATTTAGAATTAAACCTAAACCCCCACAACGTGAACAAGCGCGCTGTGGGGGTTACTATGTGGTCTGATATTTTTTACAGTGGTACAACCTGCATCTGTTTCTGCTTGAAGTATACCCAGTCGGTGAATCCGATCTCCTTGAGACGTGTACGAACGTCATCCAACTCGTCTGCCACCCGCTGCGGTTTATGAGCGTCCGATCCAAATGTCACCTTCACTCCATAATGATGGGCGCGTTCCAGAATGGCATCCGAGGGATACCAGCCACCGCTGAGTTTGGTTTTGCCAGATGTGTTAATTTCAATCGCTACGTTGGATTCTGCAATGACCTGCAAAGTTTCATCAATGGCCTGATCAGCGATAATTTCGGAGAAAGGTGGATAATTTCCTTTCATCGCATCAATGTGTCCAAGAATCTGGAACATACCGCTGCGAGCCGATTCCCGGATTAATGAATAATAACTCTCTTTCACTTCAACTTTGCGAGCATTGCTCAGTCCATTCCACCGGGTTTTGTTGAAGATACTCACATCCTCGGTATGATGAACCGAACCAATAATATAGTCAAAAGGATACTGTCCCAGTGTGGTACGGTACAATTCTGCATAAGCAGGGAAGTAGTCGGATTCAATGCCGAGCAGCACATCGATTTTACCAGCGTACTCTTCTTTCAGAGCAAGGACTTCTTCCACATAATGCTGTAATTCAGACTTGCCCATTGCGATCCGTGGAAATGCCTGCTCAAGCTCACTTCCAAAATATGGCGTATGATCCGAGATACCGATGGCCTGAAGTCCTGCTTTAATACCCGCCTCTATATAATCGCGGATGTTGCCGTCTGCGTGACCACAACGAAAATGATGTGTATGAAGATCAAATTTCATATGGAATCCTTCCTTTCTCATGGCTCATTGTCATTCTGAACTGATGAATTGGGTTTCCGGCATACCTTTGAGGTCACTTATGAATTGCTGCATTGCTGAGTTAAGGTATCGACTGGACTTATAGATGACACCAACAGGGTGACTGACCTCCAGCTCACTTAAGGGTATCATTCGCAATGTACCTTGACGCAACTCATGCGCAACAGATTGTTTGGAAATGACAGCTGCCCCGAGATCAATCTCGACCATCCGTTTCACTTCTTCGCTGCTCGACAACTCCATTACTATATTAGGTTCAATATTATGTTTCTTGAAGATGGTTTCTGTAAACCGTCGGCCTACTGTATCAGGGGATAGCAGAATCAATGGTGTACTCCGGAGCACATCGACTGCAGCATGTTTTTTCTTTGCCAGCGGATGGGAAGGAGATACCACGAGTTCAAATGTGTCATAGTACAGTACAGATGTATTCAGGTTGGGATTACGCTCCGTGAGATAACCGATACCAATATCAACCAGACCATTTTCGACCTGGGTATAGATCTGTGATGACGGAAGGGATTGGATACTGGTTTTGATCAGCGGGAATTGATCTTGGAAATAGGATAACACCCTTGGCAAGATCTGAATAGCAATGGAAGTTGTTGTGCCTAACACGATACGTCCCTGAGGCGTTTCATCGAGATCGGACAATTTTTGTTTCAACTCATCAACGATATCGAGCATCCGTTCAGCGTGCTCCAGAAATACCTGTCCACGGTCTGTCAGGGTAACGGGTTGATTCCGATCCACAAGAACGGTGCTGAATTCGTCCTCCAGACTTTTGATCTGGGCCGAGACGGCAGGCTGGGTCAGGTTCAGAAGTTCTCCCGCTTTGCGGAAGCTCATCGTTTTGGAAATGGTAATTAGTGTCTCCAGTTGGCTTATGTTCATAGGTGACCTCCTTGCAGGCAAAGTATCTTGATTATGTAGTGTTTGGTGCGATGAAATCCCGTAACTGGTTATTGTTCCGTTATCTTAAATTATAGGTGATTCAGGACAGCAGAGCAATGAAGGCAATTGTAAGGATCAAAAGTAGTTCAAGAGACTGTGAAAAAAACGCGAATAAAAGAATTTGATTTTTTTAACAGTTGTGAGAAGCAGTAATAAAGTCCTAAATGCCTTTTGCCACGCACGATGAACGAAAAGCTTTCTTCAAAAGAAGTAAAAAGCTCTGTTTATTCGCTAGAATCAGCTATAAACATTTGCCCCACGGATGACGATAAATTATAGTACACATGGTTTAACGAATTCTTAATGAATTCTTGTACGTGATAAAGTATAATAAATTTAATGAATATGGGACTTTTGGTGTGTGACCAATAACCCAGTGTGAGGGGGACATAGACAGTGAAAGCGGAAGTGATTAATCCTTTCCTGGAATCGGCACGGAACGTATTTGAACAGCTCATCCAGGTTTCGCCTTCCACCGGGAGTCTTGGCGTGAAAAATGTAGAGTACATTGCAGACCATGTCTGGATCGTGATCGGAATGACCGGACAACTTAGCGGAAACATTGTATTTGGAATCAATGAACAAGTTGCATTGAAAATTGTATCTGCGATGATGGGTGGTTTTGTCATTACAGAAATGGATGAAATGAGTAAAAGTGCGATTTCGGAACTGGGTAATATGATCAGTGGTAATGCCAGCACCATCCTGTCAAACCAGGGTGTTGTGGTTGATATTACACCTCCACAAGTGATGAAGTCCGAACATCTGACTACATTTAGTGCAACGAAAGCACTTAGCATTCCTTTGCTGATGGACGGCATTGGTGAGATGGATATTCAGGTCATGATCTCGTAGAATAGAGCCATACGCCTCAAGAGGCAATATGTGTTCAATACGGGAGGACATCACGGATGCTGAAAGATCAGGTAGTGTTTATCACAGGTGCATCGAGTGGTATCGGTGCGCTGTGTGCGCAGATGCTGATAGAAGAAGGAGCCATCCCGATTCTGGCTGCCCGTTCACGGGACAAGCTGGAAGAGATTGGTGCCTCGCTGAAAGGGCCGCATGAATTACTCACGCTAGATGTTACGGATAGTGAGCAGGTTCAGGCAGCTGTGGAGGCGATATTGCATAAATACGGACGAATTGACATTTTGCTGAACAACGCAGGTTACGGGAAATTCGCAGCGATGACAGAGATGTCTGTACAGGAATTCGATGAGATGATGGACGTTAATTACATGGGCATTGTCCGCTGCACCAAAGCAGTGCTTCCACAAATGTTGGAACGGGGCAAAGGTCAGATTGTGAACGTGGCCTCCATGGCTGGCAAAATCGGTACAGCCAAATCCGCTTCCTATACAGCTACAAAACATGCTGTACTCGGATTTAGTAATGCGCTGCGTCAAGAGCTTCGCAAGACTGGCGTCATGGTGACAACGATTAATCCTGGTCCGATTGATACACCATTTTTCCATCGGGCTGACCCATCTGGCAATTATGTGAATAATGTACGTTGGATGATGTTGAAACCGGAAGACGTTGCGGGTCATATGATTCGGGCGATGAAAAAGCGCAAGGAAGAAGTGAATCTGCCAAGACTTGCTTCTGCTGGCATATGGTTGTACCAGCTATTTCCTCGTCTTGCAGATCGATTGTCGCACGGTGTAATGAATCAGAAGTAAATGTGATACGAGGCATCATATACGGAATGAAAGAAAGGCTCCGCCGAGGGGCTTTTCTTTTTTTTGGCGTGTATACATACAATTCTGGAATAAGATTTGGTACACGGGCTTTTTTCGCATATAATGAAAGGTAATGTGATGACAGGCTTCGGTTTTAGTAAGTACAAGCAGGGCTAGCATCAAAATGAATAAAATTAAAAGGATGGACATACATGACGAATCAAACATTTGCTTCAATTGGCGTGGAACAGGATCTGGAGGCCGTTTTGGCGAAACATGGCATAAACGAACCCTCACCTGTACAGGCTCAGACGATCCCGGTTATTTTGGAAGGTCGAGATGTCGTATCCAAATCCCAGACGGGAACAGGAAAAACGCTGGCATATCTGCTGCCACTGTTACAATCCATCAAAATGGATATCAAAGGTACGCAGAAACTCATTATTGCACCTACACAAGAGCTGGCGATGCAGATTGTACGTGAGGCACAGCGCTACGGGGAAGAACGCAAGATCGGCGTATTAGGTCTGATTGGTGGCGCAGCGGCTAAACGTCAGATCGAGAAGCTGCGTGAGCATCCACAATTGGTTGTGGGTACACCGGGACGACTGAAAGAATTGATTACACTCAAAAAACTGAAAATGCACAACGTCTCTACAATTGTTATCGATGAAGCGGACCAAGTGTTCCAACTTGGCGGCGTAAGTGACGTGAACTTTGTACTCAAGAGCGCATTGCGGGATCGTCAGTTGATCTTCCTGTCAGCAACAATTGATGAGAATACGGCCGGACTCGCGAAGCGTGAGATGAAAGAGCCTGTTCAGATCGGAATTGAACCGGATCGAGCTACGGCTGCGGGCCTGGAGCATTATTATTTTGTAGAAGAAAACCGGAACAAAATTGACATGCTGCGTCGTCTGGTCAGACAGTACAATCCGGATCGGGCGATCGTATTTGTGAATGCAACCGAAGATATTGGTGAAGTTGAAGCAAAAATGAATCATTTGGGCTTGTCCGCTGCTGCGCTGTATGGGGATGCTGACAAAGTGACCCGCAGTAACGTATTGTCTGCCTTCCGTAATGGCAAACTTCAGTTGCTGATTGCCAGCGAAGTCGCTGCCAGAGGACTGGATATCGAAGGCTTGCCAATGGTCATTAACTATGACCCTGCCTTTGACTCGGAGCACTATGTTCACCGTGCAGGTCGTACAGGCCGGATGGGACGCTCGGGGATCGTTTTGTCCATTGTGGATGAAACACAGATCTTTATTATGCGTAAATTCGCACGCGAACTCGGAATCGAACTGTCAGAACGTGTACTCTTTGGTGGTAAAGTACTGGAGGCTGATCCGCGTCCGGACACGCGGCCTGAGGGACATTCGTTCTCCAGAAAACCAGGACAATCCAGAGATCGCAAACTAGGTCAGGGCAGCCGCAATGGCGGTACCCGGGCTACAATCTCCAATTCGCGTCCAGCGGGTAACAAACCAACTGGCAATACTGGCCGCACGGAGCGCGATCAGGATCGTAAAAACAAGGGAGCACCCAAGTGGAGTAAAGACAAAACGCCACGCTCCGAAGAATAGAATCTGACGAAAGGGGTGCAGGGATAGATGGAAAATGTTCAAACGCCTGTTCTGCAAATCAGCGGTTTAAGCGGAGGCTATAGTGCCAAACGGCCGGTCCTTCACGGCATCGATCTGGAAGTCGGACGTGGAGAGATGGTCGGACTAATCGGCTTAAACGGTGCTGGCAAAAGTACAACCATGAAACATATCCTCGGCTTGATGACACCTCAACAGGGCGAAGTACGAGTGATGGGCAAGAAGCGGGACGAGGATGCGCAGATCTACCAATCGGCCATGGCATTTGTACCGGAATCACCCGAACTTTATGATGAGATGACGGTGATGGAGCATCTGGAGTTTACGGCAAGAGCGTACAATGTGTCGGAGTCTGATTTCAAACAACGTACGGAGAAACTGCTGGAACTGTTCCGTATGAATGAGAAAAGTACAAGTCTGTCGACTCACCTGTCCAAGGGGATGAGACAAAAGGTCATGATCATGTGTGCTTTTGTGGCAGGACCACCACTGTACATCATTGATGAGCCTTTCCTGGGACTGGACCCGCTGGGTATTCGCTCTTTGCTTGATTTTATGCTGGAGATGAAAGCTTCGGGATCATCCATCCTGCTCAGTTCACACATTCTGTCCACGATTGAAAATTACTGTGACCGTTTTATCGTTCTGCACCGTGGGCAGGTTATTGCTCAAGGGACGCTGAATGAACTGCGCTCCCAATTCGGGGAATCGGATGCCACGCTGGAGCACATGTTCTATTCCCTCGTACAAGGCAGGGATTGAGCATGGATCTCAAGCTGCTATGGAAGCAAAGACGCACAGGATTCTGGAACGGAATTCTTCCTTATCTGGGATATGTAATCCAGAGCGGTGTAGCTATGGTTTTTTTATTTCTCGTCATTGCGTTCTCCGCCTGGTATACATCGTTTGTCCAGAACATTCCGGCGGAATTTCCGATTCGCTGGATTGCATTGTTGCTGCTGGCACCACTGGTGCTGTTTAGCAGTTATCGTACATATCTGCTTCCGGCAGATATCGTGTTCCTGCGACCACAGGAATACCGGATGCAGGAATATTTGAAGAACAGCTTTGCCCGGGGCATTATCTATAAAAGTCTGGGCCTGTTACTTGTGTTTGTTACATTGTGGCCTCTCTATGTTAGAGCAGATCTGGATGCACGGCCATTTGGCTGGTTCATTGTATTCCTGCTGCTGTGGAAAGGGTTGTCCAGTTATGGAGCATGGCAAGAGCTAAGAATGGTACAGGTCGGGGCAGCAAGAGGATATCGTCTCTTGCGTTGGGCTCTGGCAGTGCTGGCGGTTGGCGCATGGCTATGGCAGCCACCGCAGCGGAGCATATGGTTCCTGTTGTTGCTGGCTGTCGTCTACATCGTCGCCTTGCGTATACCAGTGAAACATCGGGTAGCGTGGGAAAGACTGATTCAGGTGGAGCAGGGTCAGGCTGGCAGGGTTATGCGGACGCTTGGCTGGTTTGTGGATGTACCTTCATCCGGACAGAAAGTAAGTTCGCGTCGCTGGCTTAGCAAATGGGGGAGCGGTCTTCCTTGGAATGCAGGGAAAGCTTACCGATATCTGATTACCAAAACGTTTATTCGAACCGAAGTGTTCTCAATCGTGTTACGCCTAGTTGTATTGGGCATGTTACTATCCTGGTGGACAGCAGGCAGCTACTTTGGTGTAGGTGTGTATCTGTTCTTCCTGTTGCTTGCAGGTGTTCAGTTAGGTGCGCTGCGTCGCAGTCATAGTGAGTCGTTCTGGATTATGATCTATCCGATCTCGGGTGAGAGTCGTCGCTCTCAGGTGTTGGGATTCATATTCCATCTACATGCACTGGCTGCGTTGCTCATGTGGTTGCCTATGCTGGCTGCCGGAGCAAGCGGACTGACTGTCACCGGAGTAGCACTTATTTTGGGTATACTGGTGATTGTGATCATGCGGCGTTCGCAAGGTAACAAGTGGTTGAAGGAAGAAGAAGACGAGTAAACAAGAGACCGTACCTTCGTACCTCTCGCCAGCCAAGATGGTGGTTCGAGGTGGAGGGTGACTTCTACTTAAGTTAACAAAGAAGGGTATTCCGGGCTGTGTCCCGGAATACCCTTCTTACTGCTGTAATCAGATCACTTGGTTCTCGCGCAAGTGTGTATTGGTACTAACAGAGGAACGATTTAGTGATAATCACGAGCAAGATGAACAGAACGAGAATGGCACCTGTGTTAGTAAATCCTCCGTAACCGCCGCATCCATAACCGCCTCTTGTATCTTCAACTCCAGACATGGTCATTCCCCTTTCAAGTGGTTGTTTGGCACGCCCTTGCGTACATCGTATATTATGTGCCTTGGGGGTAGGCTGATTGGGCCGATGCCCGGTAAAGCCAGAAATTGACGCTTTTGGGCTGATAAAACACAAAAGAACCCTTCGTATATCCAGAGACATGAAGCGTCGCCGTTATACAAAGGGTTCTTATATCATTCAGGGTACAGGTCTGTGTTAACTAAGTCGTCCGCAGATCCTGAACTCCACGATAGATGGTTTCATACAGATCTTCCAATCCGGATTCTTCAATACAGGAGAAGGCGATTCGCAGATCCGATTCACCCAGCGCGATTGTACCCACACCATATTTGTGCAGCAAATGGCTTCGAAGTTCTTCAGCGCCAACTTCTTTTAGCTTCAGGCACATGAAGTAACCGGAGTTGAACGGATAATAGTCCCATGCATCTCCATACTTGCCGCTATCGAGAATGGCTTTTACCTTATTGGCGCGGCCTTTCATAATCTCGAACTTCTCCTGTTTCTGTGCTTCAAACTCCGGTGCTTTGAGCGCATCCAGTACAAAAGTCTGGGAAGGATGCGGGCCACTGGAGATCGTTGCCCGGATAATACCGAGTGTTTTTTGTTCCAATGCGTGCAGAACGGCTGCATCTTCATGGGCATACGTAATGAATCCAACGCGGAAGCCCCATACGAACTCCTCCTTGGTTGCACCATCCACTTTTACAGTCAACACACGTGGATGAATGTTGGCAAGTTTGCCAAACAGGGATTCATGAATGGAATCTTCGAAGAACAGTCCGAAGTAGGCATCATCTGTTACAGCAACCACGTTAACGCCGGCTTCAGCTGCCTGACGAATCGTGTTCACAATTGCATCTGCTTCTTCGGCTCCAGGCGTATAACCTGTAGGGTTATTCGGGAAGTTGAGCAGCACGATCGCTTTACCTTTGTCCTTTTGATCAAGCAAAGCCTGAAGCAGACCATCACTGTTGAAGTTCAACTGATCATCGAACAGGGGATAATGAACCAACTGGCCATGACGACGAATTCCGAAGGTCAGCTCGTAATTTTCCCAGTTTTTATCTGGATATATGACAGCGTCCCCTTCATCGGCGAACAGGTCGGCTACGATACTTAGTCCATGGGTTAATGCATTGGTTACAATTGGATTGCCAAACGTTTTGCCTTTCAGGGAAGGCGTTTCCTTCAGCATCTTGTCTCTCCAGACGGTCCGCAATTCAGGTTTGCCTGCAGGTGGAGCGTAAGGATACAGATCCTTTGGCTGGAATGCAGACAGCTTCTCCTGAATAACCTGAAGATGCATCGGCACACCACCCTCCAGGGCGATACCAATCGTGGCATTATGGGTCTTGGCCAAGCTTGCTGCTTCAGCAGATTGACTCAAGATCCCCTCTTTAGGAAAATAAATTTCTTTGCCAAGCTGTGACAGCATGGAGTAGACGTGACTGCTGCCTGTCTGAATACTTTCGTTCAACTGTTCAGCCAGTGGATTCATTCTTTTCATCCTTCCAAGTCTTTGTGATTCAACTGCCTAACATTATATCACCTTGACATGCCCCCGTCACGGAAATTACGCAATATGACAGTTATATCGCTTTACCGCGTTGTTGCAGAAGGTTTTTGGGTGGGTTATCGTTGAATTCAACCTTGGAGTAATCCTCAAGAAATGAAACTTATTGCTGATGAAAAGGACAGTATTTCCGCATCATTTCAGCAGTTTCAGTATCTCTTCCTTCATTGCGCTGTTCTAACTGACCACTGATATGATCAAATCGTTCACTGGAGAGGTTTTGTCCAAATTTAAATTTGGCACTAATCCGTTCAGGAATAATTCGGACTACGGCTACAGCTTTGAGGTTTCCTGTGTAACGCGAGTCAGTAGCGTCAATGGGTACATATCCGCCTTGCGGCTGGAGTTTCTCCATAAATCGTTGCAGTACCTTACCTTTGATGTCCAGATCTTTAACCGGTTCAGCCTCACCGAAGGCCATGACACTTTTGAAGAAAGAAGTCGCCGGACAAGCAAGCTCAGGATCACTGAAGTAGGATGGAATCAGGGAGAACTCTTCAGCTACTGTGAAACTGACCGACGAATCCTGCTTGATCTGTTTCATCTTCTCACCAGCCAGACTGCCGTGGAAATAAAAGCAACCGTCCATATATACGAAATTCAGCGGTGTAACCCGTGGTTGTCCGTCCGGACTGACCGTTCCCAGAAACCCGAAGGAGCACTGATCCAGAAATGCGGTAATCTCCTGTTCTTCATCTACTGTGAATTCTTTCCGTCTCATGTGTATTCCCCCATCATTGAAATGTATAATAGAACGCCATATCTTATGGATAACAATAGTTCATACATTGACAATGAAATAGATCCAATTTACATTCACTTTAGTAGGCCAATTCGTCAGGGATCACATAATGAAGAAAAATGAAGAGAGGTGCATGATGGAATTGTGGCTGCCCATGGATACCTATGAACTTCAGCATCGATACAAGTATGAGGCACTGTACCATGCGTTACGTGATGCCATTCATGCAGGCACATTGGTAGGAGGCACGCGGCTTCCTTCCACCCGTGAGTTGGCAAGGCAATATGAGATGTCACGTGGTTCGGTAGCTCAGGTATACGACATGCTGCTTGCAGATGGTTATGTCCATGCACATCGGGGAAGAGGTACATTTGTAACCGAAACATTATCCACTCAGGAAAATAAAAAACAGGAAGCCGTTCTCAAGTTGTCTGCCTGGGGCGAACGAGTACAGCGGTTGAATACGCAACATGAAGTCCTGCGGACTCAGATGTATTCAACGAAGCCGTCCGTCATTAATTTTCAAATGCAGCGCATGCCTGCAGAACATTTCCCGTTAGGGGAGTGGAAGAGTGCACTCGCTGCGGTTCATCGCAGTGGTTGGCGAGAATCGAGCGGTGTAGCCGGTGATCCGGAGCTGCGTGAGGCCATCGCCTCCCATCTCAGATGGACACGTGGTATCCAGGCTGAACCCTCTCAGATTGTATTGTTCAGTGGTTCAATGCAAGGCATCACCCTGCTATCTCAATTGCTGATAACGGAGAATACAGCAGTTGTATTAGAGAATCCGGGGTATCCGGGTATCGCCCATGCCGTCAAGTCCTGTGGTGGGCATATCATCCCGGCAGAGGTGGATGCTGCAGGCATTATTCCTCAGCCTTGGGAGGCACAGACGTTATTTGTCACCCCTACCCGGCAGTTTCCAACAGGGGCCGTGCTGGGGTTGGACAGAAGACGTGCCTTGCTTGCGTGGGCCTCAAAGCGTAATGCGGTCATTATTGAAGATGATTATGACAGTGAATTCCGATGGGGCGGAAGACCAATTGAACCCCTCAAAGTGCTTGATCGTGAACAGCGCGTCATCTACGTTGGTTCATTCTCACAAACGATGGTTGTTTCGTTCCGACTTGGCTATGCCGTACTGCCACCTGGTCTGGTAGAACCTCTCCTTGCCGCCAAGGCGTTGTATGAACCGGTACCTCCCGCACTGCTGGAGCAGCGCGCACTGGCGAAGTTTATGACCCGAGGAGGTTACCTGAGGCACTTACGACGGTTAACCCGGTTATACGGGGAACGGCATGATTTTTTTGTGCGAGAGATGGAACTACAGTTGCCTGAAGCATTCACGATGCAACTTGGTGATGCAGGACTGCATATCTATGCTACCTGGAATGGCGATGTGGACAGTTATCAGCGATTTAAAAAGCTTGCCGAGGAGGATGGCATATTGTTCCGTGATGCAGAGCGATATCGGCTGACTTCAGGTCATCCGGCGGCCTGTTTTGCTTTTGCACATCTGGAGAAAGAAGAGATGACAGAGGGAATCCGGCGAATGCGGCTAGCCTGGGAGAAGTGCACATTTTCGTTTCGGTGAATTCCGCTGTATAATGGGATAAGACATTTCGCTCCTGTAGGAGCAGAGATCATATATGAGCAAGTTGTATTGAACCATGCAAGATGCTGAAATACATATGGCCTTGATTGAAGAAGTGAGATTCAGATCAGCATGATGCCATATGCAGAGAGATTAACTATCAAGGGGGAGTGGCGACATGCTGCAGGCATCGCCGTCATCATTTGTTATTTTGCCCGCTGTCGCCAAAATTGTCTGTGAACCGGGCTGGAAGTGGCAGAAACGGGAAAAACCGATGCAAAACTATGATTTATTTTATGTATGGAGTGGTGAAGGAACGCTTGTACTGAATGACCAGTCGTATGAAGTTGGCAAGGGTAGTTGTTTTCTGTTCAGGCCAGGAGATCATCCTACTGCAACACATAATAAGCAAAAACCGTTGGTACTTACGTATATTCACTTTGATGTGGACGTGCCTGTTGATGATGTTCCCCAGTCCTATCGCGAGGTACAGGAAACGGTGGAGTTTGAGCATTTGCTGGCACGTTATGTAAGACTGTTCTTATCGGATGTGTACGGACGTGATGAAGAGAGCCGATTGATTCTGAAGCAATTGATGATTCATTTGCTGCGCGCCGATACGGAAGAACCTGTGGAGAAAAAGGTAAGCAATCAGTTGTCTGATGTCATCCAGGAGGTCGCCAATTATGTGCGTCAGCATCCGGGGATTACGCATCGGGTGGAAGATCTGGCTGCGCGGGCTGGCTTATCGCCCCGATACTTCTCGATCAAGTTCAAGGAACTGGTGGGATCATCGGTGCAATCTTATATTATCCGCATGCGTATTGAACGGGCGGAACATCTGCTGGTGCATACCGGCATGAATGTGACCGAAGTGGCGGATGCTCTGGGTTACCGGGATATTTTCTTCTTCAGTCGTCAGTTCAAGCAATATACCGGCAAAAGCCCGTCCGAGATTCGTTAAAATTCTGATGAGAAAAACAAGAAACCGTTTCAAGTCTGGAACGCAAGGGTAATTATCTAGCATTCCAGATGACCAAAAGGGGGAACTTGTGATGAACGGAAAACGTCGGGTCCGCAACCGGGGATGCTCTACGAAGGGATGCAATATTTTCCGGAACCGTCTGCGTCGCTTCAAACCGGCAGAGGACTTGCAAGATGTGTGGTTTTGAGGAGAACTCAGCAGACCAATAACGACGGAGCGAAGCTTCGTATTGCATGTATACATGGATGAATATGAAAGCATAAAGAGGATGGCGCAATACCTGGTTACAGGTGCTGCGCCATCCTCTTTATTTGCGTATGGACTCATTAGTTCTTCGGTTTCAAACGACCAAGCAATGCGCCCATTTTGACCGAATCGCCTGGCTGTAAGCCCGGGTTTGGTTCGAATGTGCCGCTCTGCGTCAGCAGAACAACGGTGGAACCGAATTCAAAATAGGCCAGATCATCGCCCTGTGCCCAGGTACTTGTGTCCGTATCAGCATACTGTATGCTACTCACGTTCATCGCACCTACTTTGACAACCGCCACTTCACCGTAATCGTGTGCGATATACGTAATGAGTCGTTCATTTCGACTAAGCACGGATCTCATATGGGTCAGGCCAAAGTCATTCACGGGATAAACTTTGCCCTTGATGTGTTCGCTCTCTATTTTGCGGCCGCTGACAGGTGCATGAATGCGGTGATAGTCGCGAGGGCTGAGATAGAGGACGAACCCGTACCCGTGCTTGTACTTCTCCAGATGGGGAGAATGGTTTAATAATTCAGCAAGTGTATAATTTTGTCCCTTAACATTCAGGAGTGTCCCTGCAGATATTGGACCGGCTGCCGTAATCTTGGCATCTACCGGGCTGATCAGTGCATGCTCTGAAAGTTCCAACGGGCGCATGCCCGGCTTTAATTTGCGGGTAAAGAAATCGTTCAGTGAACGGTATTCCTTCCAGTCTTTCTCGGCCTCCTGAACAGGGATGTCGTAGGTCCGGACAAAATAAGGGATAAATGCCTTACTTCCCCGGCTTTTGGAAAAGGCTCCCACAGTCCGGGAGATCCATTTGCGCGAAGAAAGCTCGGTCATTAATCGCAACAGCGTTTTTGCCATGAATATCCCCCTTAGGGTTAATGCGAACTTCAAGGCCGGCAAGACCGGCCGTTCTGCATAATATTGACACAGAATGCACACGAAATCAATATAGTCTCCTATCGTATGTCTGCGGTTGTCTCGGTATCATCGAATTTTGTTCCAGCAGCAGACGCCCATAAGCCATCGGTTTGCTGTACGTTGTCTTCCAGTGTTCCGACATTCCCGCCTTGCGAAATCCGTAACGCTGATCCCGTCCATTGCATTCAATAAAATAGATCTGACCGCTGCGCGTTATCCCGAGATCAAGGCCCAGATCAGCCAGATGTGGCAGACTGGCCGCCAGGTTCTGGGCAATTCGAAGTGCAACGAGTCCGATTCTGTATTCCAGTCGAGCCAGGTCGAAGCCAGATTCTCCTAATCCAAGGGCCTCTGCGAGCTTCATGACTTTACCGCCCTGGGCGATATTGCTGACAAATGTATGGGCAGGAGCCGCTTTGGCAAACATGCCTGTTATTCCCCAAAGACCGTCGCTGCCACGTTGTACAGATACCCGCAAATCTACCGGCCTGCCCTCATAACGTACCAGTGGGATACGCTCTTCAATGAGGTAGGCATGGCGAAAGATCCGCCTTAGGGTGGCGGAAGGAAGCTGTCCTTTGCTCAACCGGAAGGTAGCCCACCCTTTGCGTGCAGCCTTCGTCTCACAGGTTAGTTTCCACTGTCCATCTCGCTCAAAGACTCGCATAATACCATGACCGATGCTGCCGCTGCATGGTTTGATGACGAGGTCATCATATTGTTCCATCATATAGGCCAGAGACTCTGGCGTAGCTTTAACTGCATGGGGTAGGTGTTCTCGCAAGGCGAGGTCCTGATGAAGCATGTCATGAATGTGATCTTTACGATACCGGTTGCGAACGTTGAATACCTGGATACCCTGCAACATGAGCTTGGTAATCTGATGCTGTTCCGTCCGGCGAAGCTGGAGTGATCGGTTATGAATGACGGAGGGCAGTGGCATGCGCTCACGAACATATCTGCCTTCTTTTTTAACATAGGCAAGACATGTTTTTTGATCCGAATCGATATCTTCCAGCCTCAAAAAGCAGGGGGTTAATCCATAACTGGCCGCTGCCTGTTCATAATTCGCGAGTGATTCCTGACCGGTCCTTCCGGCCGGTATCCCCCGGTACATGCGTGAATCGAACATAATGCCGATCGTTTCTTGGAGCATGACCGTTCCTCCTTCGATGTTATCGCGACCATGGATCGTCCATTCATGGAATGCCGGCCTGTCACCGCATGGCTCAGACATCGCGATAACGCAGACCGGTGTATAAGATGCATCGCCAAGCACTAGTGCTTGCTCAGGGCGTGTCTAAGACTCCGAAGGAAGCAGGTTTTGCCGAATTTTCGTTCCAAGCAAGGAAGTTTTCTGCAGGCATGCCGGGGCACGTTAAGGGAAAGTGACGCAGCAGGGGGCGAAAAGACGGTGAAAGATGCACTTCAGCGAGTTTTCAGACACGACCTAGACATAATATCCTATGACATGACTGGGACGGGGGCGTGGACAGCCGCCTTTCCTCTGCAGCCCTGACACGCCTATTTCCACGGAGATCATCGAACGTTCCTGTCTTGACGCCTGTACATTCGTGCTCTGGAATCCGCAAAAGTCATAAATGAAGTGGCAGATGCCCATATGGAAGCATATGATGCCGGAGACGAACGTTAGAGGAAGGAGCAAGCTGCATGAGTAAAAATGGCAAAAAGAAGGTCCCGACGCCGAAACTGCGGCATGTGAGCCCGAAATTTAAGGAATTGGAACTGACTGATCGCCGGGCAGATAAGATGAACTCAGGTTTCACTGTGAATAGGGAAGAACGCTTGAATACGAATAAAAGGGATTCGAGAGCTGTTCAGGAGTCGGAAGAATTCCTATTCGAATCAACGGAGCTACCTGCTTCAACAAACGAGCTGGAAGAGCTAGAGATCGAAGCCAAAATCAAGTCGGAACCCGTAGAGTCTGATCGCAAGGAAGTTGAGACACAAGATAGCTCGGAAAAGCAGATTCAGGTTAGCAGCGTGGCTCCGGTTGCTCTGGAAGAAGAGCAGGACATCAACAAGCAGGAGATAACAAGCAAGGATCGGCTGCAAATCTTGAACCAAAACCAGATGCCGGGTCATACCGGACACTACATCTACACGGACGACTTGAGTGAATTTGCTGTTACGGAGAGCAAGTTGGCTCCTTTCTCTGTGGATGCTTCCAAGCTGAAACCGGATGCGGTCGGCAGTGAAGCATTGCAGGATTATGCGGTGACCAGCATTCACATTGCAGACGGGGCCATTGTTTCGGCGAAACTAGCGGAAGCGTCTGTATCTGAGGAGCACCTGATTGACGGCTCTGTGTCTGGTAATAAAATACGAAATGCTTCTATTGCCGGTGAGAAAATCAGAGATGGCAGTATTACTTCTCAGAAGCTTGGCAACCAGGTCATCGATTCGGCCAAAATTGCCGACGGTTCCATCAGCACAAGACATCTCAGCCGCATGCTGGTAACGGAAGAATTAATCAAGAATCATGCCGTAACTGGAGACAAGATCGCGATTAGCGGCGTGGATACAAGGCATCTCACGGGAGGAGCTGTGAATACCTCCAAACTGGCTGACGATGCAGTGACTACATCCAAAATTCGGGAAGCTGCTGTCACAGGCAGCAAAATCGAAGAACACTCCATCGAGTCTCACCATATTCAGGCAGGTGCTGTTAAACAGACACATCTGGCAGAAGGGTCTGTCGGTCGTTCACAACTATTAAATGGCAGTATTGGAAGTGACCAGATAGAGGATGGATCCATACAAACAAGACATTTAGCTGAGGGTTCATTAACTGGAAGACATCTACTGGACGGTTCAATCGGATCAAGTCAGATTCGTGCTCATTCCGTTGGCAAGGAGCAGATTGGCAATGGAGAAGTGGGCAATGAGCATTTGACGGAAGGTGCAGTAACCAGCAGCAAACTGGCAGACCAGTCTGTGGGAACAGCAAAATTGCTGGAGCAGTCTATTACGGCATCCAAGATCTCTGATCAGAGCGTCATTTCTTCCAAAATTGCGGATGAAGCCGTACAAGGTAAACATCTTGCCAAGGGGTCCATTCGTGCGGAACACATTGCGAATCGGGGAATCACACCGGTACATGTGGACAATTCCGCAATTCACTCCATTCACATTGCAAGTGGAAGCATCGAGGCAACTCATCTATCTGCCGGAAGTGTGTCTGGAGATGCTCTCGCAGACGACGTGGTGTGTGAGCGGCATCTTGCAGAGTCGGCCGTGGGTACGTATGAATTGCAGGATGCTGCCGTTACAGACGTTAAACTCGCGGATGGAAGTGTGACAACAGAAAAGCTTGGAACGGCATCGGTAAGTAGCAGAGCGCTTGCCCCGGGAAGTGTTATATCCTCGCATCTTGCGAGTGGTGGAGTCACAGGTACACATCTGGCTCCAGGCAGCGTGGGTTCCGAGGCCCTGAGACCTTATGCAGTGAAATCAGAACATCTGACAGAACATGCCGTAGGTGTACCTCATCTCCAGCCGGGCAGTGTTGAAACGGATGCGATTGCACGGGCCGCGGTCACAACTGACAAATTGGCTCTTGATAGTGTAACTTCAGCCCAGCTGGCTGGCGGGTCCATTTTTCCGCCTCATCTAACAGATCATGCGGTTACTTCCCCCAAGCTCTCACCAGAAAGTGTTGCCACAGATAAACTGGCGGATTTTGCTGTCACGTCGGCTAAACTGGCAGACGGTAGCGTGACTTCTTCCAAGATTATGGCAGAGAGTATTAACGCCAAACATATTCCAGCAGGAACCATTCGTGGGTATCACCTGAAGCAGCATTCCGTTTCACTGGAACATTTGTCGGAAGAGATACGCTCACCGGAATTATTTGCTAATGGCAGTATTACCGGCAACAAACTTCGGCATGGCTCCATAAGTGCGGACCATTTGACAGCAGACTCGGTATCCGGAACAGAACTGCAACAGGCTGCTGTAGGTAGCGAGCACTTGCAGCCATCCGCTGTACAATCCGTCCATCTGGCTGAAGGCAGCGTGAAATCTGATCATTTGGGGACTCAAGTAGTGAGCTCACAGCATCTGAAGCCAGACATCATTCATGAGGAGCATATTGCTGAACAGGTGGTCACATCGCATCACTTGGCACCCGGATCTGTCGAAACAGACCATCTGGCACCTTTATCCATTACAGCAGCTCACCTTCAGCCAGGTTTGATCAGTGGTTTGCATCTTCAGGCAGAGTCGACAAGTGCTGTTCACCTGCAGCAAGGAGCTGTGCATTCCCGTCATATTCAAGATGGTGAGATTCTTCCTCATCATATCCATGAACGCAGCATCGGAACATCTCATCTGGAAGAAGAAGCGGTAAGTACGATTATTTTGCAGGATGAATCTGTAACACGCTCCAAACTAGCAACGGGTAGTGTGGATGGCAGCAAATTAGCCGCAGGAAGCGTATCGGCTAATCACATTGCCAATGAAAGTGTGCAAACCCGTCATATCCAAGAAGGAGCAATCCTTGCTGATCATATTCAAGAGTGCAGTATTGGCTCAGTTCATCTGGATGAGGAGTCTGTAAGTGCGATTCATTTGCAAAATGGATCTGTAACAAGTGCCAAACTGGCGGATGGCAGTATAAACGGCAGCAAATTGCTTGAAGGAACCGTATCGGGTGCTCATATTGCGTCCGAAAGTGTGCAAACCGGGCATATTCAGGCAGGGGCCATTCATGCTGACCATATTCAGGAGCGGAGCATCGGCACAACCCATCTGGAGGAGGAAGCAGTAAGTGCGATTCACCTGCAAAATGGGTCTGTCATCAGTGCCAAACTGGCCGACGGCAGTGTAACCGGCAGTAAGTTGATCGAAGATGCGGTGTCAGGAATCCATATCGCCTCTGAAAGTGTGCAATCCCGCCATATCCAGGCAGGAGTAATCCTTGCTGACCATATTCAGGAGCACAGTATTGGCATGCTTCACTTGGAACAGGAAGCAGTAACTGCCATTCATCTGCAAAATGGATCTGTAACAAGTACCAAGTTGGCCGACGGCAGTGTAACCGGCAGCAAGTTGCTTGAAGGAGCAGTATCAGAGATCCACATTGCAGACGATAGTGTACAATCCAGTAAGATTCAGGCAGGAGCCATTCATGCTGACCATATTCAGGAGCGGAGCATCGGCACAACCCATCTGGAGGAGGAAGCAGTAAGTGCGATTCACCTGCAAAATGGATCTGTAACGAGTGCCAAACTGGCGGATGGTAGTATAACTGGCAGCAAGTTACTCGAAGGTACGGTATCCGGGATTCATATCGCATCGGAAAGTGTGCAATCCGGGCATATTCAGGCAGGAGCCATTCAAGCTGATCATATTCAGGAGCGAAGCATCGGCACAGCCCATCTGGAAGAGGAAGCAGTAAGTGCGGTTCATCTGCAAAATGGGTCCGTCACAAGTGCCAAATTGGCTGATGGTAGCATTAGCGGCAGCAAATTGCTCGAAGATGCTGTATTGGGGAGCCATATCGCATCGGAAAGTGTGCAAACTCGCCATATCCAGGCAGGAGCGATCCTTGCTGATCATATTCAGGAGCATAGCATTGGTACGTCCCATCTGGAGGAGGAAGCAATAAGTGAGATTCATCTGCAAGATGGGTCCGTAACGAGTGCCAAACTGGCGGATGGCAGTGTGAGCAGCGACAAACTGCTTGAAGATGCGGTGTCGGATATCCATATTGCCAATGGAAGTGTGCAATCCCGTCATATCCAAGAGAAAGCCATACATGCTGACCATATTCAAGAGCGAAGCATTGGGATCTCCCACCTCAAAGCGGAATCGGTAAGTGCGATTCACCTGCACAATGGTTCCATAACAAGTGCCAAAATGGCTGACGGCAGTGTAAACGGTAATAAATTGCTTGAAGGTGCGGTATCGGCTGTCCACATAGCAGACAAAAGTGTGCAAACTCGTCATATTCAGGATGGAACCATACATGCTGATCATATTCAAGAACGCAGTATTCGCACAACTCATCTGGAAGAGGAAGCAGTAAGCGGGGTTCATCTGCAAAATGGGTCTGTCACAAGTGCCAAATTGGCCGATGGCAGCGTGAACGGCAGCAAACTGAGTGAGCAGAGTATTACCTCTAATCACTTGAATGCGGGGATTGTAGGTCCAGCGCATTTGAGCGAAGAGATATGGAATGCGATTCGTCAGTTCAGTGGAGAAACGCTGGAGCAACTGGCAGCTATCAAAAGACAAGAGGGATTGCTTCAACCAGAAAATGAAGGTGTACAGCAATCACAGCAGGTAATCGTCGAGGCATTACCGAGTGCTGGTCTGGAGCAACAACAAGAGCTGATATCCCAAACAGATCAGCTTGGCGAACCACCGGCAGCTTTGTTCACGACAGAGCAGACAGATCAGGCGGATCAGGCAGATCAGGCTCAGCAACCACAGCTTGAACGGTCACAGGAGATCGCTGAAATTACGGAGCTTATGTTAAGTAAACAATCGATTACACAGGAGCATCTGTGTGATGATGCCGTGGGCAGCAGCCAGTTGCAATCGGGGGCAGTTCAGGCCAACCATCTGGCCTTCCAGCCCGTTCGCAGCGTAAGTAAACAACCGGTTGTGCAACAATTCGGAATGGAAGCTTTTGTACTGCCAGAGAGTGAAGTAAGCACAGAGGTAACGGTTGTTTTTGAAGAATCATTTGCTTCAGAACATTATGTGATTGTGGGCATGAGCAATGATCGGGGATTCCAAATCTCCCTGCTCTCGCAGAGTGAGGACGAAGCGGTACTTGAGGTGTCACGTACGGCAGATTGCAAGCATACGTACGGGTTGTTGTCATGGATTGCTGCGGGACCTTCGCAAGAATAGTGCCGGTTGTTGTATCTGTAATACAAAAATGACAAAAGCGGTGTCCAGAGTTGTCCGGGACACCGCTTTTGGTTGATATAAGCTTAATCCGTTCGGACGGTGAGGGGTGTCTGAACGTTTTGTTACCATTAGGATGAGTACATTATAAGTTCAACCACAATAAAATAAGATTTTACAGGCCTACAGCTTGATACGCTTTGGTAATGGCAGTAGCTTCAGCAGAATTCGCTCCGTACAGATCTTTGGCTGCTTGGATGGTAGCTGTTTTGGCAGCGGCAAATTTGGACGTTGGTGTCAGGTAGTTCACCAGTGTGCTGTAGAAAATTTGAATCGCTTTATCCCGGCCGATTCCGGTAACAGTCACACCATTATGTGTTCCGCCTTGAGCAGCAAGGTAATAGGCTTTGTTGATGATACCGCTGTTGATATGAACACCGCCGTTGTCCTGTGTGCCTGTGTAGCGATCGCTGTATTTGTCAGGTTGACCATACAATGTAGGGTTGGAGAGGGAGCGCAGCGCATCTCCTGGAATGTTAGGTGTGTAGATATCATCACCGAGCAGCCAGTTTTTGTTTTGGATCGTATTACCGAAAATATCGGCAAAGGCTTCGTTGAGTGCACCTGGTTCATTGCGATATTCCAGATTGGCTGTATATTCAATAACACCATGTGTCAATTCATGGCCCACAACATCCAGATCACCAGACAGGGATCGGAACGTCGTTCCATCTCCGTCACCAAAGACAATCTGTGCCCCGTTCCAGAAGGCGTTATTGTAATTGGAGCCGTAGTGCACGGTTGATCTGATCAACAATCCGTTACCATTAATACCGTTACGGTTGAATTTGTTTTTGTAGAAATCATACGTAGCAGCCGCATGAGCGTGAGCATCTACACCTGCACGATCGGTCCATACATTATCCGAATCTGTGAGCAAGCTACCAGGCAGTGAGGAGCCATTGTTCGCCGTGTACGTTTGGATGCCATTGCCGCGAGTGGTGTCTTTCAGTTGGAAGGTGCTGCCGGATTGGGTGGTTGTCAGGGTTTTGGTATCTCCAAGCACACCTGTACCTGTTCCGGTGGCGAAGTTAATGAGGTCAAACTGGGATACGATACTGCCATCCACTGCGTTAATGAAATATTTGGTCCGTAGAGGGGCTGGTTCCAGTACGTTTACTTCCGTAATGTAAACCAGATACGTCTGACCATCTTCTTCATGATGATAGATGTTCAATTCAGCTTGAGGTGTGATTTCCGCGGCACCAAGCTCTCCAATCCGGGAGGTTGCTTCTTCGGTTGCAATACGGATCGCGTCTTCTCCGCTGATCTCGGCTACACCATCATTCGGAATGGCCTGTTCTTCAATCGGTGGAAGATCGCCAAGTGCGGAGCTCACGGCTCCGGTTTTGTCCAGGTGGACCGTCTGTTCTGCACCATAAACCGGGATACCTTTAATATACTGTTTCAGGCGGAAGTGTCTTACACCAGATGTATCTGTGTTTCTTTTGACAATTTTGAGCTGGGATTTCACATCGGAATTCAGGAATTGTTCCTGCTGTCCAAGATAATTAAAGATGGTGTCATCTGTTCCACTGTTCAATGGAATACCCTCCTCAGAGGCATAAGGGGCCTGAAGTGGAATGGATTGATCAGACACTGGAGCTGCAGTAGCAGAGGATACGGAAGCGAGCAAAAGAGCTCCTCCAAGAATTGTTGGCATAACTTTAGCGAATTTCATAGTAAACTCTCCCATTCTTAAACTTATTTTTTGGTTGGAAAATGTTCATGCCAGTCTCGGTTGGAATTCCGTCTGCAACTTGGGCAGCGCGGAGCGTGGGGCTGAACCTGAAGCGTGGAATGAGACAAGAAACGATTGGAACAAAATTGGCTTGGCCTTAGCTCGGGAAGTGTTAAGCACGACACCAAACGAAAAGGATAACCGTTTATTCAGTTCAGCCCGAAGGTTTAATCGTCTATTGTGTTCCTCTTTCAGAAAGCCGGGGGTTGTCCAATTGCGCAGGTAGAAGATACGTTCACGGAAAACTGGGGTGTTCAATCCGGGTTTGCGTAAATGACAAAGGCAGTGTGTTCTGAACGGCATCACTCCTCTCAAGAGTAAAATGTATCTGCTTACAGGTTCTGCGAATGAGGTCATAATCTAATCAACCTAAGGTCAATAAATTGATTTAAAAAATATATGGGAACTTATGTTCACCACAAGGTTATTTTTGTAAATAAAACTGCTTGGAACGTATATTATCACAATGTAAAACTTTGGAAAAGATACAAATTTAGATTTTTGCTAAAATTGTGTCTGAAGTAGGGGAGAGGTAGCGTTTTTCACATATTTTGACGTATTTTGTCTAAAAGCAAGGCCTGTACCCTCGTGATCACAGAGAGAACCTGCTTAGTGCAAGGACAAACGCCGTTTCCACTGCTCCACGAATACATAGAATAACGTGTACTCCCTTGGCATGCCGATGATCGAATGCGGGAGGTGAAACTGTTGCGCAAAACCCGTACCACAGCACGTTATGCAACCCGATCCAATGTGACACGAAGAAAAACAGTGCTGAAGAAACGAAGATGGAAGTCTGGACACAAAAAGGGTACAAAGGCCTATACGTTCGTTATTCCATCCAAACAGCTGATGTCACAGGCTGAGGATAGAGTAGAGAATGGAGCGGAAAATGGCATGAGTGATGCTCCTTCACACAGGGATGTTTCTCAGCGACCGATACTCTCGGTCATTATCCCTGCTATGAATGAGGAGAAAAAGATTGGTGCAGTTGTACGTGAAGCGCTGCGGATATGCCGTGATGCTGAAGTGCTTGTCGTTGTGAATGGTTCAACAGATGGTACGGCTAAAGCAGCCAAACGGGCTGGAGCACGAGTGCTCACGTATGCAGAAGCGCTGGGGCATGATGGAGGACGAAAAGTAGGCGCAGCGGAGGCGCGCGGTCAGGTATTGTTATTTACTGATGCCGATATCGCAATTCCCGCAGAGCACCTCGCACCTTACGTGAAGGCTGTGCTGAAGGGAACGGATGTGGCGCTTAACGACTACCATGGGCCGGTCACTCATCATCCCGTTCATCCGGTAGTGGAGGCCAAACACATGTTGAACAGCATACTCGCAAGATCCGATCTCCGGGGGGCATCTATGACAGCTATTCCACATGCAATAAGCCGAAAAGGACTTGAGGTCATAGGGATATCCTCACTGGAAGTTCCGCCACTCGCACAAGCCAAGGCAGTGATCGGCGGACTTCGGGTACGCGCTGTTCATCACGTACCTGTGGGTAGAATGAATGCAGTACGAATCAAAAAGCGAAGCGGAGCTGATCCGCTAAGTCAAGTGGTACTCAATGATCATATGGCAGCGATTAAGTGGATTACGGATACGCTCGGTCCTCGCGGAGGTTATACCGATCTGAAACGTGTTCGCAACTTGGCGAGGTAAGCATGTCGCATCGGATGATGCAGCATGCTGGAGGTGAGGAAATGAAGGGACGTTCAGGGGTTGTCCGCCGCAGGCGGACAGCAAATAGACAAACGACAGCAGGAAGAACAGTAATGAACAAGCGTCTTAGGAACAAGAAACATGTAGATATTCAAAAAACAAGAAGAAGCCGAGTAAAGTCTGGCCAAGTAGATCTGCACTTGATGTGGAAAGTGGGGCAAGTTGCAGGAAGCGAGGCAAAGGCAAACAACACAGTATCAGAAAAACACGCACGTCTCGTGTGGAATGCACACGCGGCGAACGTTGGGGAGCTAAACAACTTCGAGCTAGCTCTGAAGGCAGGTAAGGCATTTATGCAGGGTTATACTCAGGCCTCGGGACATTCATTCCAGATCGTGCCGCTACCTCTTCGTCATTCGGCTGCTGCCGTTGTCTGTGCCTGTAATGAGGAACACACACTGGGGCAGGTGTTATTGCAACTAAAGCGGTTGCCTCTGACGGATATTATTGTGGTACTGAATGGAACGACAGATGACAGTTTGAAGCAGGTACTAAGGCAGCCGGGACTTACAGTAATCTATGAACCGGATCGGGCAGGACATGATGTGGGCCGGGCACTTGGAGCCAAGATGACGGATGCGGAGACGGTACTTTTTGTGGATGGAGATATGGTCGTCTCGGCTGAACAACTTGCACCCTTTCTGTTCGCGGTTGATCAGGGACAGGATGTGGCGTTGAATAATCTGACGTCTTTGCTTCCTGCGTTTGCCGGGCAGGATGAGGTGAGCCGGATCAAAGCATATCTGAACCGAACATTAGGCAGGGCAGATCTTGGTTCCAATTCCATGACAGCCGTGCCTCATGCATTATCTCGTCGTATGATTCAGACCGTGAAGCCAGCATCACTGGCCGTTCCACCTAAGGCACAAAGTCTAGCTATTCAGCATGGAATGAACGTCTCGGCACCAAGTCAGGTGGATGTTATTCGTTCCAATCGGTTGCGTCCTGGTAACACGGGAAGTGGGAATGATGTCGCCAAATTGATCATCGGAGATCATCTGGAGGCACTGGCTACATTGCTGGGTACAGGTTGGAATCCAGCCCAGGCACATACACTCTCCCGCGTAGAAGTGGCTTACAGGAGGAACGCCTAATGACACTGACGAGTATGATTATCCCAACTTACAATGGTCTGGATCTGATCAGGCCCTGCATCGATGCCATACGTCAATACTCGGGCGATCCTGCGTCATATGAAATTATCGTGGTAGATAACGGTTCGACGGATGGAACGGCTGAATATTGTGCGCTGGAGCGAATTCGATTTGTAAGGTTCCCGGACAATCGGGGGTTTCCGGCAGCGTGTAACGCTGGACTTCGTGCAGCTTGCGGGGATGAGCTGTTGCTGTTGAACAATGATGTTACGGTCACGCCCCGTTGGTTGGAGAACCTGCGAACGGCTCTGTACAGTGACGCAAGTATTGGGATCACGGGTCCTGTTACGAATTATGCAAGCGGCATCCAGCAGATTGAACTGCAGTTTCGGGATATGGAACATTTTCAGGAGTTGGCCAATTCCAATAATATTGCGGATTCTTCAAGGTGGAGGGAAGTACGCCGGATCGTTGGTCTGTGCATGCTGATGAAACGAGATGTCGTGGAATCGGTTGGACTGCTTGACGAGGCATATTCTCCGGGACACTATGAGGATGACGATTATTGTTATAGAGCAAGATTGCAGGGATATCGCCTGCTGGTATGTGGAGATGTTCTCGTGCATCATCAGGGAAGTGCCAGCTTCCAGAAGACAGATCCGGTAGCGTGGAAACAGCTGCTTGAGCGTAATCGTTCGATTTTTATGAACAAATGGCATGTCGATCCGCTTGAATATATGGACATATCCGATGAAGGAGGGAACGTGGAATGAAAGGTGTAATTCTTGCCGGCGGAACAGGAACTAGACTGTATCCGCTGACCCGGCTCATTAACAAACATCTGCTTCCAGTCGGTAAACATCCGATGATTATGTATGGCATCGACAGGCTCCGCCAGGCAGGCATTGATGAACTATTGATTGTGATCAACAAACATTCCGCCGGCTTATACACAGAGTATCTTGGTGGCGGAGCGGATCATGGGGTGAAGTTGACTTATCGCATTCAGGAAAAGGCAGGCGGGATTGCAGAAGCATTGGACCTGGCAACTTCCTTTATTCTTCCTGGCGAAAAATTTGTAGTGCTTCTCGGTGATAATCTCTTCAGCGATGATCTGAAGCCTTATGTGGACCGTTACATGCAGCAGCCTGCTGGTACAGCGCGAGTTCTGCTCAAAGAGGTGGATGATGCACGACGTTACGGGGTGCCTGTTTTTGATCCAAAGCATCCAGAGCGAATCTCGTACATTGAGGAGAAGCCAAGCCAGCCGAAAACCTCTTATTGTGTGACGGGCATATACATGTATGACGATCATGTATTTAACCTGATTCGCAACATTGCGCCGTCTGCGCGCGGAGAACTTGAAATTACGGATGTGAATAATCACTACGCATCTGCTGGAGGGCTTGAATACGACATTTTGCAGAAATACTGGAGTGATGCAGGTACATTTGAATCCCTTCAGGAAGCAGCTGTCCGTATGAAAGGACAATTGCCCTAAAATATATGCGACTGATGCTGCCGCTGTGCGGTGCCCCATGGGAGCAGAACACTCTGCGCCGGAGCTGGAAGGATGCTCCGGCGCTTTGCGCAGCGACAATCCTCGTGCATGCCAAAGGAGGGAATGGCGTGAGAGTAGTGACACGCAACGGGGCTGCTAGGGCCACCGTGTCAGGTAAACCCCGGGGCATCCACCCGGCCGTATTTATGGGCAGTGGCACTCCGGCAGCAGCAGATACAGGGTCTGCTGGAGTCAGAGGTGTGAAGTCAGGGAAACGTAGTACCCTGACCAAAGCGGGTACATCTGCCGGCGCATCGCATAAGGTCCGTGCAAGGAAAGCGAGCAGCACAGGCAGTGTTGTTGGCAGAGCAGGCAAAGCTGGCTCTGCGAGCGCGAGCAAAGCGGCAAAAGCCAGCCGCACCGGCAAAGGCAAAGCCGGTCTGCGCCAGGCCACTGCTGGGCGCAGGCCTGCATCAGCGCGGGGCCGGCGTGCCGCTGCCCGCGCCAAGCAGCGCACGGCGATGCGCCGTGCGCCCATGCCAGCACCGCAAGCCAGCACGCCACAGGCGATGCCTGCCAGCGGTGCTGGCCCCGCCCCGCGCCAGGCGACACACCCGAAGGGTGTCGCC
This sequence comes from Paenibacillus sp. CF095, assembly GCF_900101225.1. Taxonomy (NCBI): domain Bacteria; kingdom Bacillati; phylum Bacillota; class Bacilli; order Caryophanales; family Paenibacillaceae; genus Paenibacillus; species Paenibacillus sp. CF095. The sequence goes on along the minus strand of NZ_FMZN01000004.1, from coordinate 164,704 downwards.
CCCGCAGGGCGGGGAGGCGCTGCCGGCGCGAATGCGGGCAGCGCGAAGGGTTTGCCGCCTCCGCCCGCGGAGCACGCAGTGCAGGCGGAGGCCGTGCCCGGCGGCTACGCCGAGGGCTACCGCGACGGCGTATTCGCCGGCGGGGAGGCGCTGGTGGCGCAGCACATCCCGCCGGATCACATTCTGCCTGCCGTGGCGGCGGCAGATCTGATCGCGGCGGGATTCCGCCAATACGCGCCCAGCCTGACCCGGCTGTCCAGCCCGCATGAGATGGCTGGACACATCACGGCGGCGCTGGATGCGCAGCGCCCCTTGTCTGTCGTTCGCCTCGGAGATGGCGAACTGCTCACGCTGGCAGCCGATACGGTGCTGCCAGGCCAGGAAGTGCAGGAGCTGGCACCGTTTCTGCCCTATGCAGGGGTGCCATGCTCAACCCCCGACATCCGCGCGATGCTTGCGGAAGCCATACAGGCCGCCGACTGGGTTGGCGTGCCGATCTCGCGGGCGCCGACATTCCAGGGGCTGTTATTCCCGGTATTGCGCCACTTCGGGATCGACTGGTCCCGGCTGAAATTGACCAGTTCCACGATCAATTACAGTCTGCATCAGTCCGGCCTGGTGTTGCCCTTGCTGCAAGGACGGCGGGTTCTGCTCATAGGCAGCCAGGCACCAGAGCTTGCGGCACTGCTGCATAACCGAGGGATTCATGTCACAGGCATCATTGGTTCTGTAGCAGGAGTTATGGATATACCGAGGGTGATGCAACAAACCGCAGAACATGCTTTTGATATCGCGTTGGTGGCGGCGGGAATTCCGGCGGTCATTCTGTGTCGGCGAATTGCAGGTGAACTCGGCAAGGTCGCTCTGGATTTTGGACATTTGGCCGACAAACTGGTAACAGGAGAGCTTCAACTCTAGTGGACCGTCCGGGGGCTGGTTATGTGCGTGTTGGCCTCACGGACAAGTGGAAATGGAGGGAGCAACATGAGCACACCCGATCAACAGCGCGGGGAAGAACGTCATAGCCGCAGCAACAAGGTTAAGGCTCGAAACGTCGTCCGTCGAAAGGGTCACAGTCATCTGAACATCATTCCAAATATCAGCACTCGCAGTGACAACAGCCGCAGTGAAAACAACCGGAATGGCAGCATAAGCAATGAAAAAAAAGCGGCACGCCGTGCCACACAGCACGATGTCTCGCGATCTGATATGGCAGTCCTGCATGCAGCAGGTCGTCGCTCAATGCGGAAATCCAGACGTAAAGGCAAAAGCAGGCGCACAGCCAAAGGCGCGAGGCTCTACAAACAGGGGTATACCAGAGGATACAACGAAGGTGTCCGCCAGGGACAGAGCTCGTTTGGTCTTGTTTTTGAAGGAGTTAGCATTATTATCCCCACGTACAATCAGCGGGAGTATGTGCTGAAATGTGTGTCCAGTATCGAAAAGCATACCCCTGCCCCTTTCGAAATCATTGTCGTGGATAATGCCTCCAAGGATGGAACTGCCGAGGCCATGCTCCGCAAAGGCGGCATGGTGAGGGTGGCTGCCCTGGATAAGAACCGGGGGTTTGCCGGAGGTGTCAATCATGGGCTGATGATGGCGAGAGGTCGACATATCATCGTGCTGAACAACGATACGCTCGTTACTCCAGGCTGGCTGGATAACATGATGACTTGTCTTGCCAGTGATCCGAAGATTGGTGTGGTGGGTCCGGTGACCAACTATATTGGCGGGGATCAGCAGATTCAGGTTCCGTACCGTGAGGTAGAAGAGATGTGGTCTTTTGCAGCCACACATAATCGTCCGGATGCAGACAAACATCGAATAACCGATCGCCTGGTCGGGTTCTGCTGGTTGTTCTCACGGGAGCTGCTGGAACGGGTAGGTTATCTGGACGAAGGGTACGCGGTGGGCAATTTCGAAGATGATGACTGGATCATCCGGGTGAAGCTGGCAGGATACCAGCTTGCGGTAGCCGGGGATGCCTTTATCCACCACTTCGGAAGTGTCAGTATGAAAGCCTTGGGTGAGCAAGACTTTGCTGTAGTGAATAAGGATAACGAGCAGTTTTATAGCCAAAAGTGGGGAGATCCCCATGCGCTGGTTGCCGAAACCTCCCGCTTGGCTAGACAACAAACCTCTGGTACCCCATCCGGTCAACAAGAGGATGGTGACACAAACCCAATGGATCCGCGTCAGCGAATCTCAACGCAGGGTAGCCAAGATCCAGCATTACAGTTCAGACACAGTTATGACTTCTACCCGGAAGGTTCGTTCCTGTCCGATGCCAAAGGTGATGTCTATACTTTAACCGGCGGTCGGCGACGTAAGCTGAACATCCCTGTACCGCGTGGAATATCACCTGTTCAGGTTGCCAAGCCGGACCTGCTCGCCATTCCTGCCGGAGAAGCACTGATATCAGCGGGGGACGTGCAAGGATGGCCGAGGGAATCACAACAGGTGCATACGACAGCGGTTCATGGTTCTCACAATGGCTGGGCAGAAGGAAGTATTGTTGCCGCAGTGGATGCACCCGAGATTCGATATCAGATCAGCGGAGACAAGCGGAGACGATTTGTTTCGGTCTATGCGGCAGAACGTTGGGGTGTACATTCTGGGCATATTGTCAGCGTGTCTGCAGACCAACTGGATTCGATGGAAGAAGGATGGCCCATTATTGCCCCACCTCAGCTCTTGAACCCAGATCTGTAATGTCAGGCGATCTGTTTATCCAGATTAGCAGTATGATGCGGAATGGAAAATGTAGCGGTACCCTGTGTAATCGCTCTGATTCATTCCGCATCCGAATATTACATATGAGTTGTTAGCTAGACTACTGAAGCAGAGCGATTCATTCCTGTAAAATAAGCCATCTTTCAAATTTATAATTTAATCTTTCTATTTGGTTATAGGTTTATTCTATTAGCAGATCCATTGACGCAGGAAGGGCGCAGGAGTACATTTAGAGCCATAATTCTTATTTATCAGATGGGAATTGAAGGTCTAGGGCGTTCATAGTTAATCACCCAGACCTTGATCTTAAAACCAATCAGGAGGTATGTCGATGTCATCATCAACCAAAAAAGTCGTGCTGTGGAGCAAAACAGGCTGTCATTTCTGCGGGGAAGTGAAAGCATTTCTGACAGAGCGAAACCAGCCTTTTGAGAACATTGAAGTGCAGGGAAATGACGTGTTGCGTGATGTGCTTGAAGCAAAATATGGCATTCGGCATGTACCCGTTATTGAAGTGGGAGGGGACGGCAAATTTGAAGCCTTGCTGGAACCTGATCTGGAGAAGCTGGCGGAACTTCTGGCACGAACGGACGAAGCGACAGCAGTCTAACGGGAGTTAATATATACCTTTGAAGCAAGCCGTTCCGGCTGTTGCATGATGCAAGATCGCATTTGTACAGCAGCTGGAACGTTCATAAGTTATGGCTCACTTGGGATGTAAATGGTCTTATTTACATCTTCAATGTTCATATAGAAAAAATCTATTAGTCACGCTGTTGACCCTTTTACGGGGCAGTGATAAGATTTGTGAAATTAAAACAAACCAAACTCATAGGAATAGTTAACTTTTAAGTTATTTCGCATACGTAATCAGTTCAGTTGGCCCTTGATCATTCTTTTGAAGATTCTAATCCAAGGAAGGCGGAGTGCATATGACAGCGAAACGCAGTTTGAAATTTGGAGCCATTATTCATGGGGTTGGAGGAAGCAACACCACATGGAGACACCCGGAGGTTCTGTCGGATGCCAGCGTTAACTTTGGATTTTACAAACGTCAGGCACTGAAAGCGGAGGAAGGCAAGTTCGATCTGGTCTTTATCGCAGACGGTCTGTATATTACCGAGAAATCCATTCCGCATTTCCTGAATCGCTTCGAACCAATCAGTATCCTCTCCGCTTTGGCTGCCGTTACTTCACGCATTGGACTGGTGGGTACCCTCTCAACATCCTATAGTGATCCGTTCACCGTAGCCAGACAGTTCGGTTCCCTCGATCAGATCAGCGATGGCCGTGCAGGCTGGAACGTTGTGACTTCTCCGCTGGAAGGTACAGCGAAGAACTATAGTAAGAGCAGTCACCCTTCGCATCCGGAACGTTATCGCATTGCCGCAGAATATTTACAGGTAACCAAAGGGTTGTGGGACTCTTGGGAAGATGATGCCTTTGTAAGAGACAAAGAGAGCGGCGTATTCTTCGATCCATCCAAGCTGCACACGCTTAATCATGAAGGAGAGTTTTTCTCCGTACAAGGGCCGCTCAATATTGCCCGTTCACGGCAAGGACAGCCGGTGATTTTCCAGGCAGGTTCATCGGAAGATGGCAAAACGCTGGCGGCGCAAGAAGCGGATGCTGTCTTTACCGGACACGATACGATTGAAGATGCACAGGCATTCTATAAGGATGTCAAAACACGGGCGGCCTCCTATGGACGTTCTGCACAGGATATTGTTATTCTGCCAGGCATCAATCCCATTGTTGGACAGACCGAAGAGGAAGCGGAACAGAAATATCAGGAGATTGCGAGCTTGGTTACCATTGATAAAGCGCTGGATTATCTGGGACGTTTCTTCGAACACCATGATTTCTCCCAATATCCGCTGGATGAACCGTTCCCGGAGCTGAATGGCATTGGAAGCAACAGTTTCCGCAGTGGAACCGACAAGATCAAGAAGGATGCCAAAGAGCAGGGATTGACCTTGCGTGAAGTGGCTCTGCGGGCAGCAACACCACGCAGCAAATTCCTGGGCACACCAGAGCAGGTCGCTGACAAGATTCAGGAATGGTTTGAGACGGAAGCAGCAGATGGTTTCATTATTGCTTCTGAGCTGCCAAGTGGATTGTCTGATTTTGTGGAACTGGTTGTTCCAATTCTGCAAGAACGCGGTCTGTATCGTTCGGACTATGAACACGATACATTGCGGGGGAATCTTGGGGTACAGATTCCGGTTAACCGTTATACGGCTGCGAAGAAGCAAGTTGTATCTGATTTGGCATGACGGATAGGGAGCGAACGAGTATCTGATTTTGTCTGCTGTTTTCTCCAACCGTAAAAAAAGCAATTACTACGATTCACACTATCTTAAAACCAACTTAACTCATAGGATATATAGAGTATTGGTATAAACATCAATTTAATGACACCTGTATACACAGAGGGGGAAGCGATATGAACAGGTCTATCTCATGGATGAAATATATGGCATTGGCAGCAGTATTGGTGATGGTATTATCCGGTTGCGGAGCGGCGGGAGGCAGCACGAACAGTACGGCACAAGCATCAGGCGGGGGGCAGGCCGGGCAAGCTGAAGGAGGCAACCTGACTTTTGCACTCGCGACTTCACCGGACACACTAGACCCTCATCGCAGTGGGCTTGCCGTAACAGTACGCGCCATCCGAACGATCTACGACAATCTGGTCGTGCAGCTGCCTGATGGTTCCGTCAAACCTTGGCTCGCCACGGAATGGAGCGTATCCGAGGACGGCAAGAGTTATACGTTCAAGCTGCGTGAAGGCGTGAAGTTCCATGATGGTACACCTTTTAATGCGGAAGCCGTGAAATACAATCTGGACCGGGTGATTGATCCGGCCACCAAAGCTGCCAATTCTCTGGCCCTGATTAGACCGTATAGCTCCTCCGAAGTCATTGATGAATATACCATCAAGGTAAATCTGGAATCACCATCGCAAGCCTTTCTCGGCAACTTAAGCCAGGCGCTTCTGGGGATCGTATCCCCAACAGCTGCTCAAAAATATGGTGACCAGCTGGGTAAAAATCCGGTGGGAACAGGTCCGTATACCTTTGTGAAATGGGATGAAAATGCGGATATCGTCGTTGCCAAAAACAAGGATTACAACTGGGGACCTGAGACGGTTGAAAATAAAGCCGCGCCCCATGTGGATACGATCACATTCAAGATTGTACCGGAAGAAGCGACGCGCATCGGAAGTGTACAGAGTAATCAGGTACTCGCTGCCGAGACGGTTCCACCGCAGAATATCGCTGCATTAAAAAACGATCCGAACCAGCAATTGTTACAGGCCAATACGGTTGGACTGCCGTACACACTCTTCTTTAATCTGCGCAAAGCGCCTTGGGATGATGTGAAAGTAAGGCAGGCAGTACAATCCGCTGTAGATGTGGAATCGATTGTCAAAACATTGTATCTGGGCAACTACGAACGAGCGTGGTCTGCACTGTCTCCTGGAATCCTGGGTTATGATGCATCGCTGGAAGGAAGCATCAATCCGGACATCAACAAAGCTAATCAGCTGCTGGACGAACAAGGCTGGGTGAAAGGCGCTGACGGTATTCGTGCAAAAGACGGCCAGAAGTTGACCCTGCGTTATGTCGATGGTTCGCCCAATCGCGAGAAACGTAATGACATTGCCGCCATTATCCAGCAGCAGTTGAAACAGGTTGGTATCGCTGTTGAAGTAGAAATTACAAAAGACGTGGCAACGGTTATCTATCAGAACTGGGATTATGATCTCTATGGCAACAGTCAGGTCAATTCTGATCCAAATGCCTTGTACGCTTTCTATCATACGAGCGCAGAGGGCCAGCGTCCGACCTTATCCGGTTTGTCTGATCCGAAGATCGATGAACTGTTAGAGCAGGGAGCCGTGGAGAGTGACGCGGATAACCGTGTCGAGATCTACAATCAGATTCAACAATATCTGATTGAGCAAGCGGTAATTCTGCCGATCTATGTATTCCCGTACACCGTCGCAGCATCCAAAAAGGTCGAAGGCATCAAGTTTGATTCACTGGGGTATCCACTCTTTAACGACGTTCGCATTCAGCCCTAACAGGAACGACCAATCCAGATTCAGGAAGGAGATATCCCGGTATGGTTCAAACGATACTGTCACGACTCGCAACATCGCTTCTGGTTATTTTCGGAGCTTCGGTGCTGGTGTACTGCATCATGTATCTCCTGCCGGGTGATCCAGTTCTACTCATGCTGGACCCGTCCTCGGCTACCCCGGAGATGATCGAGAATCTGCGGGTTCAGCTTGGACTGGATCAGCCGTTTTACATCCAGTTTGCGAACTATTTTGGTGATATGCTGCGTGGGGATTTCGGTAAATCGATGATCAATTCGGATCCGGTTTTGCCAAAAATACTGGAACATTTTCCAGCGACACTGGCTTTGACCGCACTCAGTTCAATCATTGCCATCACGATTGGAATTACACTTGGTGTACTGTCTGCGATCCATCGCAATGGCGTGATTGATTTCGTCGCCAGGCTCGTTGGACTGTTCGGTATCTCCATGCCAACCTTCTGGACGGGGATACTGCTTATCCTGTTATTTTCAGTACAGCTTGGCTGGTTCCCTGCGATGGGTTCCGACGGATTCAGCTCACTGGTTCTTCCGGCAGCAACGCTGGGTCTCGTTGGTGCCGGGTTTATCGTACGAATGGTGCGGAACAGCATGCTGGAAGTGATCAATGAACCATTTATCGTGGCTTTACGGGCCAAAGGAATTTCGGAGCGCGCCATCATGTATGGCCATGCGCTGCGTAATGCACTGATCCCTGCCGTAACCGTAATCGGCATGCTGATCGGTGATCTGCTTGCTGGAACCGTGGTGGTGGAGACCGTTTTCTCCAGACAAGGAATCGGCCGAATTATTGCAGATGCGCTAATGGCCAAGGATCTGCCAGTGGTGCAAGGTGTCGTCTTTTTTACCTCAATTATCTATGTCGTCTTGAACTTGCTGGTGGATATCTCGTATTCGTACATTGATCCTCGGGTTCGGCGTGCAGTCCGCACATGATATTGGATGGAACAGTCAGAAGTGTCCTGACGCGGAGTATGAAAGGAGGAGTTGGTGCTCATGAGCATGAAACCTTTGGCTGGTGACAAAAAAGCATGGGCGGGCAGTGTAGGACGTATCCGTCTGTGGAATCGCCGCCCTTGGCGTTATCGCGTTTCATTCGCGGTATCCCGATTATTCTTTTATGCAGCATTACTGGTGGTGGTATTTACCGTGGCATGTGCGATTGTGCCAGGCTGGATTGCGCCCTATGATCCAACTCAGATGATGACGGATGCCATCCTGCAGGCTCCCTCTGCTGCGCACCTGTTCGGGACGGACTATTTTGGCAGGGATATCTTCAGCGTGGTTGTGCATGGGAGCAGAGATTCATTGCTCATTGGATTCGCCTCGGTACTTGTAGGCGGGATTGTTGGCAGTGCTCTTGGTATTATCTCCGGTTATGCCGGAGGTATTGTTGATACCATCACCATGCGGGCTGTTGATATTCTGATGGCTGTACCCGGCGTACTGCTTGCATTATCTGTTGCAGCTGCTCTCGGGCCAGGACTGATGAATATTGCACTGGCTGTTGCGGTTTCCTCCATTCCGGGCTACGCACGGGTGATGCGTGGGCAGGTCATATCAGTTAAAGGTCTGCCTTTCATTACAGCGACACGTTCACTGGGCGGTTCCAATACACGTATTTTCTGGAAACATGTACTGCCACATTCGTTGTCACCCTTGCTGGTCATGGCTACGCTGGGCGTAGGGACATCAATTCTAACGGGCTCCGGACTCAGTTTTCTGGGACTTGGGGTGTTGAAGGAAATACCGGATTGGGGCGCATTGCTCTCACAAGGAAGAGGTTATCTGACGGTTGCCTGGTGGATCTGTACGTTCCCGGGTCTGGCGATCACTTTGTTTGTACTGGCGGTTAATCTGATTGGAGACGATATTCGCGATCGGCTGGACCCCAAAGTAAAAGGAGCGGCCTGACCGCTACCCCAAGGAGGAATACTTTATGTCACATGTTGTCATTATTGCCGGATCACCTTCCAAACGTTCGCGTTTGACAGGTCTGACGGATTACAGCAGCCAGAAATTAACGGAGGCAGGCATCACCGTTGAAGTCATTCATGTTGTGGATCTGCCCGCTGAGGATCTGGTGCTAGCCCGGTTTGACAGCTCATTCATTCGTGATGCACTTGCTGTCGTGGAAGCGGCGGATGCAGTTATTGTGGCTACGCCGGTATATAAGGCATCTTACTCGGGAGTGCTCAAGCTATTCCTGGATCTGATTCCACAAGAAGGGTTACGGTGTAAGTTGACACTTCCACTCGTTATTGGTGGGTCCATTGCTCATCTGCTCGCCATTGATTATGCATTGAAGCCTGTACTGGCAGCCCTTGGTGGAAGACATATCTTGGGTGGCGTGTATGCTGTGGATCAGGGAATCGAACGATTGGATGATGGGAAATTTGTGCTTTCGGCGGATATTACTACACGTCTGGATCGCTCGCTGGATGAATTGATATTGACACTGGAAAAGGATGGGATTACGATATCATAAAACCAAGTAAATGTATTGGATAAATCAATATAAGATCAAACGTCTGCGGACGTGGATACGGAGGCGCTCATGAATATCGAGAATATTGAAGCATTTGTATATATCAATCATTATGGAAGCTTCAATAAGGCTGCCGAAGTACTCTTCTTGTCCCAACCTTCGGTCACAGCTCGCATTCAGTCACTGGAAAGGGAGCTGGGCTGTAAGTTGTTTGATCGGCTTGGCAAGCAAATCGTGCTGACAGAGGAAGGTCGGAAATTCCTGCCATATGCGCAGCAAGTGCTGCAAGTGATTCAGAAGGGCAAGCAGAAGATTCAGCAACGGCGATCAACACCGGATGCGCTTCGGCTCGGTAGTACAGTATCGGTATCTAACTATGTTATTCCCGATTTTCTACCCAAGATCAAGGAAGCTTACCCCGAAATTAACATCAAATTGACGACAGCAACGACGGATCAGCTGATTGCCAAACTGCTTGGTCAAGAGATCGATCTTGCTTTTGTGCGCAAGGTCATGCATCCTGCGATCCGTACGGTTGCTTTTTATGAAGATCCGATCCAGCTCTATGTGTACAAAGGGCATCCATTCATTGAGAGCGGGCATGTCAGCATGGAAGCCATCCGGAATGAGCAACTGGTCTTTTTTGAATGTGGTTCACTGGACTGGCTTCGCATTCACCGGGCTTTCGACTCGCTGGAACATCCGCCGAATATTACATATCATGTCGATAATTCGGAGACGGCTAAGAAGCTGGTTATGCAAGGGGCAGGTATTGCCTTTCTCCCGGGACTCACGGTGAAGAAGGAAGTGCAGAATCAGGAGCTGTTCCCCATTCAGGTACATGAGGTAGCAGGTGTATCGTTGCAGATCAGCGTTGTCACGTTAAAGGAAGAATATTCGCCATTGGCAGAGCCCTTCGGGGAACTGCTGCGGCAGTTATAGATTGTTTGTAAGATTCAAGAACAGCGGTTCAGCACAATCAAGGAGGAGAAGGATATGAGTATTCGTGTTGGCATTTTGGATCAGACCCCTATCTATGAAGGGGAAACGGCAGTGGATGCTTTTCGGCATACAATTGAGCTGGCACAGCGGGCAGAGCAGCTTGGATTCCATCGGTTCTGGGTATCGGAGCACCATGATTCCGGGCATGTTGCAGGTTCCTCCCCGGAGGTACTCATCTCCCACTTGCTTGCGCATACAAAGCGGATTCGGCTGGGGTCTGGCGGAGTAATGCTCCAGCATTATAGTCCATACAAAGTCGCCGAGAATTTCAATATCCTCGCAGCGCTCGGACCCGGAAGAGTTGACCTGGGAATCGGTCGTGCACCAGGTGGATTACCCCGTTCAACACAGGCGTTACAGGAAGGTATTCAGGAAGCTGCATCTCTGCAAGAGAAAATTGTTCAGGTGAAACGATACATCCACAATGAGCCGCTTGAAGATCCATCACATCCACTTGCAGGTCTCAGCGCTTCGCCTGTGTCGGACATTCCAGCGGAACTGTACGTACTTGGAGCCAGTGTTGATAGTGCAAGCATGGCTGCGGAACTGGGACTCCCATATGTCTTTTCACTGTTCATTAACAGTAATATAGAGGTAGCGCTTCAAGCGATCCGTGTATATCGTGAACAATTTGATCGTTCCCAGGGACGGGAGCCTTACGCTGCATTAGCCATATCGTTAATTGTGGCCGAGAGTGAGGAAGAAGCAGAAGGACTTGCGAGTGAGCATATGCTGGTGAAGATTCATCTGGAGAGTGGAAAGGTGCTGACCGTTGGTTCTGTGGAGCAGGCGGAAGAATTCGGACGTCAATCAAACGAAACCTATCGGATCGAAATTCTGGAGCCAAGTGTGACCCGGGGTACAAAAGAAACCGTAGGTCAGGCACTATTGAAGTTCCAGCAGGATTTTGCCGTGGAAGAGTTCATTGTGACTACAGCTACACGGGACTTTGCCAAGCGAATTCGTTCATTCGAATTGTTGCGTGAGATTCTGGCAGAGCAGGGACTCAGTGAATTTGCACTGGAATCCAAGGAACAGGAAGCTGCAATCGGATAGAAGTAGGCAGTTAATATAGCAGTGAATATATATGAATGGGAGGCCATGTGATGAAAAGTGATCTGGAACAGCCTAAACAACAGGCTGAGCAACAAGTACAGGGCCCCGAGCATGAACTTCACGGTGAACGGGCGGAAGAATTTGCGGAACGTTTAATCACCATTCGGCGACATCTGCATCGCAACCCGGAATTGTCCGGCGAGGAAAAGGAGACGACAGCAGCCATTCGCAGTTGGCTGGAAGAGGAAGGCGTCCGTATTGCAGACGAATATGCGCTGAGGACAGGGCTTGTCGCTGAAGTAGGCCAAGGGGACGGACCTGTTGTTGCCCTAAGAGCAGATATTGATGCGCTGCCCATTCAGGAAGAGACTAAGCTGGAATTTGCCTCCCAGGTAGATGGAAAGATGCACGCTTGCGGACATGACGCACACACGGCAATTCTGATTGGTGCTGCACGATTACTGAAACAGCGCGAGTCCAGTTTGCCGGGAAAAGTACGGTTGATATTCCAGCCTTCGGAGGAAAAAGCAACGGGTGCTCGGCAAGTGATCCAGAGCGGCGCATTGTCCGATGTTCGGGCGGTATTTGGATTACATAACAAGCCTGATCTCCAGGTAGGTACGGTGGGCATTCGGGAAGGCGCATTGATGGCAGCAGCAGACGGTTTTGTTGTCAAAGTGGAAGGCGTAGGGACCCATGCAGCCGTGCCTGAAGCCGGCATTGATCCAATCGTGGTTGCCGCACATATTGTTACGGCATTACAGGCCATTGTGAGTCGCAATGTGGGAGCACAAGAGAGTGCTGTAATCAGCGTCACCAAGCTCCACAGCGGCACAGCCTGGAACGTTATTCCGGATGAAGCGATACTCGACGGCACAGTGCGTACCTTTGATGAGAAAGTGCGTGCACGGATTCGCGAGCGTTTCAATCAGGTGGTAGCGGGTGTTGCGGCAGCCTATGGCACACGTGCTACGGTTCGCTGGATTCAGGGACCACCTGCCGTGGTCAACGATGAGTCTCTCGTATCTGCGGCGGAGCAAGTTGCAAGTGAGATTGGATTGAATAGTGTTAGACCGCTACCTTCTCCAGCAGGTGAGGACTTCTCTTTTTATCAAAAAGAAGCTCCCGGCCTGTTTCTCTTCCTGGGCACCTCTGGCCCGCACGAGTGGCATCACCCTGGCTTTGATGTGGATGAACAGGCACTGCCGCTCGGAGCACATCTTCTGGCTGCACTGGCTGAGAAAGCACTGCACAATGTGCAAGCACATCAAGAGTGATGAGTATTGTTAATCTCTGGGTCATATCCAGATCGAAACGGTTCCGTTCGACGGCAACCGTTTTTCGTATTTTTTTGATAAGAGCGGTCTCGGGACGACGAGTCGTTGAATCTTAATATATGGTGTAGTTATGGCTAGGGTTGGCGCAAAAGCGTCAGCTCTGTTTGGGTTTTCTTACAGGAAGGGCAGCTAAAGGTATTGTTAAATTTTATTTTTTTTAATGGAAATATTTGTTGACGCTCCCCAAAAGGATGTGCTATATTTTTCTCGACCTTTAATCGTAATAATTACTATTAGATAAAAAAAGAAGAACAGGAGTAGTCGCTTCGATGAAACAGGAGATCGATTTTATCAAGTTCAGTCCCACTCAAAACATGACGATTCTGGTTAAAACGGATCATGCAGCAGAGAAATACAATCATATTGCAACTCGTCTAATGTCGTATGATAACGTTTACGCTGAACAAGTGGGATTCATTGAACCAACGAGGAGACCGGAAGCTGTGGCCCGTCTGGAAATGGCCGGAGGAGAGTTCTGTGGCAATGCCTGCATGGCACTTGCAGCACACCTCGCATATGAAGCAGTACTGGTACAACAGGAGTCTATGGATATCATGCTGGAGGTTTCCGGAACCGATCAATTGATCATGTGCCATGTGAAGAAGCAGCAGAACGAATACAACTGCCAGGTAACCATGCCGGTTCCGAAGCAGATTGAACAACGAACAATCCGATATGAAGGCATCGAGCTCGATATGGTGATCATCCGGTACGCTGAGTTCATCCATATCGTGATTGAAGTGGATGACTTCGACGATACGATGAAAAAGAGGGCACAGACCCTTGCAAGGTTACTGGGACTAACCCTGGGAGATAAGCTGATCGGTATCTTGTTATATCAATCACACTTGGAAGAAATGGCCCCACTCATCTATGTTCCAGAGCTGGATAGTCTGATGTGGGAGAGAGGATGCGGTTCGGGTACGGCCTCTGTGGGAGCCTATCTTGCATGGAGCCAGCAGAGGGAGATTACACAGTATATCAAGCAACCCGGTGGTGCGATCAAAGTGATAGCTGAGTGGAATGGCGCAGAACTTGGGAGCATTACGATTGAGGGATCGGTAGGCATCGTGGCACAGGGCAAAGCCTACATAGATGCTCCAGCAGAATGGAGCGTTATAAACGCATGAGGTACATGACATGATCGAGACAACGTATTGGGGGAAAAGAAATGATCACATTGGTTCATTTTCAGACATGTTTGAGTGAATTTGCAGAGAAATTTGATAAGCTCGCGAGCAAGTATGATCATACGATTCAGCATAGTTCGGAGCTGGAAGCTGTGATCAATGACTACTCCCGCTTTGTGACCGATCAGGAGAATAAGGCAGCCTGGGAACAGTTGGAGCATTCCGAGCTGGAAGAGCTTGATTCGCTTGTGTGGCAGTTAAGAAATAAATCCGCCCAGTGTGTGGCGATCATGGAGAAATATCGTGCATTAAAGTTAGAGAACGGGGATGTGCAGATTGCCGATTACTTCAAAAACATAGAAGAGTGTATCGATAAAGAATTCGGCAGCTTCCATGTCACCTCCGATTCCAGAGTGTTGTTGGTAGGCTCAGGTTCATTCCCAATGACACCATTACTCATCGCCAAGCGAACAGGTGCACAGGTTGTCGGGATCGATATTGATGAAGAGTCCATTACACTCGGGCGAAAAGTGGTGGAGACACTGGGCACGGGTTTGAAGATTCGTTTGGAGTCAACCTTGCTGGAGAATCTGGATTATACCAGGGAAGCAACCCATATCATTTTCAGCTCTACGGTGGCCCCTAAATATGAGCTGCTTGATCAACTGCATGCCCTGACGAATGCACAGGTGGTTGTAGCCATGAGATACGGTGATCAATTGAAGTCGTTGTTCAATTATCCGATGAGAGCGACGGACAGCAGCAAATGGAAGCTGGTGGATACCATCCTGCGCCCGGATGATGTGTTCGATATTGCGTTGTACCAGAAAGCATAGGTATGCAAGTGCGTCCAAATGGATTACAGATTGAACTTTGAATTAAGGAGGCTTATATGAGCAATCTTCAGCGAATTCTGTTACTTGGAACCGGGCCTGCATCCATTCAGCTTGCGGTAACGCTCAAAGATCATCTCAACTGCTTAATAGGCATTGCGGGGAGACAATCGGTTCGTTCAGCGTCCGTATTCTCAGCCCTCGAACAGAGCAATCAACGTATTCAGGTCAGCATTCAAAATGAGAAACATCAATCGCTCGCAGGTGAGTGTTTCGTTGATCATGTGTTCAAGGGATATGACACCATCGAGGGGGAATGGGATACACTCATTTTGGCGGTTACCACCGATGCTTATATCGATGTATTGGAAAAAATGAAAAATGAATTCATCAAACAACTGAAATGTATCATTTTGATTTCTCCAACGTTTGGGTCGAATCGACTCGTGACCCATTATATGAGAGAGCGGAATGCAACGCCGGAAGTGATCAGTTTCTCTACCTACCTTGGAGATACCCGTTGGATGCACGAACATCCGTCCAATCATGTGATTACTACAGGGGTGAAGAAAAAGGTCTATATCGGTTCCACTCGTTACCCGTCTGAACAGGTCAGTATGTTACGCCAAGTTTATGAACGTTTGGGTATTGCGCTGGAAGTGATGCGATCTCCACTGGAGGCGGAAACGAGAAATATCTCGTTGTACGTGCATCCACCCTTGTTCATGAATGACTTCTCATTAGAAGCCATCTTTGGAGCTCCAGATACTCAGAAATACGTATACAAGATGTATCCTGAAGGTCCGATTACACAAGTTTTGATACGGGAAATGCGGGCACAGTGGCAGGAGATTATGAATATTACGGACCGACTTGATATTCAGGGAGTGAACCTGCTTCAATTCATGACGGATGACAACTATCCGGTTCGATTAGAGAGTATATCACGCCAGGATATCGAGAATTTCAATCAGCTGCAGGTCATTCATCAAGAGTATTTATTATACATAC
The DNA here is from genome assembly GCF_900101225.1 of Paenibacillus sp. CF095. Classification (NCBI taxonomy): domain Bacteria; kingdom Bacillati; phylum Bacillota; class Bacilli; order Caryophanales; family Paenibacillaceae; genus Paenibacillus; species Paenibacillus sp. CF095. Next base: position 148,986 of record NZ_FMZN01000004.1, on the reverse strand, counting down.
GGTACACTTCATTATTGATTGATCCATTCTCGGAACCCGATTCGGAAGGGAAATATTTCGACTTTTCAGCAGTCCCATTCCGTCAAACGTTCATGAACCGCGAAGGGGAACTGGACATCCCCCGTATGCCCAAGGAAGATTACTACCGCATTAAAATCATCCAGGGCATTGCCAGACATCTCGATGTGAGCTGTCCAACCATTGATCAATTTATCGCCAGATATGAGGCAAAAATTCAGGAAGTAGCTGACGCACACCCGAATCAACGCTTGTCCGATGCCTTTGTCATCCAATCCTTTGACGAGGATATCCGCATGATCTGCACCGGCCTTTGACTTTGAGTAATTGGGTTAATTACATCTCAAATTAATCAAGTTGAACCTGATGTTTACATCATAACGAAGAGTGCAGAACCAATCTGAAGAAGCGAAGCGGTCGCCTAAAAGCTTTCTGAAAGAAAGCTACTTCGGAAGCATATGCTATCCCCGGATTTTCTCTTTGGAAAAGAGATCAAAAAAATCTGGGGATAACAGTGATCGGAAGATGGTACTGCAATCGGAGTTGCCCGATGTAACCTACGAGGTCTGCTTGTAATTTCATCATCAGGAGGAAATGTTGTGAATAAAGGTAGTACTTTTAAATGGTTATTATTGCTGGTATCTGCCATTGCGCTGCTCGTCGGATGCGGACAGCAGAGCCCAAAAGAGAAAGATGGCGCCCAAACGGAGTCCGCCAATAGTCAGGTGCAAACGGAGCTCATCTATGCTTCAGCCAAAGATATTAATGATATGAACCCCCATCTGTACACAGGCTCCATGCCTGCACAAGGGATGGTATATGAGTCTCTGGTGGAAAACACACCTGACGGAATCAAGCCATTGCTGGCGGAATCATGGGATATTTCCGAGGATGGCAAGAGGTATACTTTTCATCTGCGACAAGATGTGAAATTCCATGATGGAGAGCCGTTCAACGCAGAGGCAGTTAAAAAAAATATCGATGCAGTACAGGCGAATGCCGAAAAACATGCCTGGATCAAGCTGTCTACCAAAATCACAAGTGTAAAAGTTTTAGATGAGCACACGGTGGAGCTGACGCTATCGGAAGCCTATTATCCGGCACTGGTGGAATTGTCCATGACAAGACCTTACGTCTTCATATCACCCAAGGATTTCAAGGATGGCGGAACCAAAGACGGAGTAAGTGGTTTCCACGGTACAGGACCTTACAAGCTTACTGCTCATAAAGTCGAAGAGAATGCCACGTTTGAAGCCAATGAAGACTATTGGGGTGGTGCACCTTCAATCAAGAAGATCACGTCCAAGGTCCTTCCGGCAGGTGAAACAACATTCCTGGCATTGCAAAAGGGAGAGATCAACTTTGTGTTCACCGATGACCGGGGAGCAGATAGTATCGATGTCGAAGCCATGGATCAATTGGCTGAATCCGGTGGTTATCAAGTGGTTCGAAGTGAAGCGATGAATACGAATATGATCGTAGCCAATAGCAGTCGCGAGAATAGTCCGGTTCAGGAAACGGCAGTGCGAGAAGCGCTATGGGTTGCCATTGATCGCGAAACGATCAGTAAGGATATTTTCAACGGAACGCAGACTGTAGCGGACACGCTATTTTCAGCCAATGTCAATTACGCCAAGGTAGACCTGAAGAAACGGGAGTATGATCCGGAAATGACTAAAAATCTTTTGGACCAAGCTGGCTGGACATTGGCGGATGGTAAAGAGGTGAGAACGAAGAACGGTCAGCCTTTAGCCATGAAATTATACTATGACAGCAACTCGTCTTCACAGAAAATACAGGCTGAATTGATCCAGTATTCGATGAAAGAATTGGGTGTTCAGCTTGAGATTGTGGGCGAAGAATCCACGTCCATTGCGAATCGGAGAGCCACCGGGGAATATGACTTGCTCTTTAATCAAACCTGGGGACTGGCCTATGATCCACAAAGTACCATTGCGGCATTTACGTCCGATTCGGCATACAAGCATACGACAAGCGGAATTGCCAAAGCAGATGAATTGTACAAGAAAATCGATGCGGTCATGGTTTCCACGGATGAGGCTTCACGCCAATCCCTCTATGCCGACATTATGAAGATCGTCCATGATGAAGCGTTGTTCATTCCGATTACCAACGGACGTGTCACCGTTGTCGCTCCCGAGAATCTCGATGGAATCTCATTCAAACAGACTCAATATGAACTACCTTTTGAAAAAATGAATTTTAAATAGAGCGGAGATGGATATGGGAAGTTATATCGTCAAAAGGATTCTGTTAACCATCCCTTTACTGATTATCATTTCATTTATAACGTTTGTTCTGATTAATCTATCTCCCTTGGACCCGGCGGTTGTTGTGTTACAGGCACAGGAAGTTCCGCAGATCACAGAGGAATTAATTGCCCAGACCAACAAGGCATTGGGGTTCGATCAGCCGTTCATGATCCAGTATGTGAACTGGATTATGGCTGTTGTGCAGTTGGACTTTGGCAATTCTTATGTATCTGGTGAACCCGTATGGTCATTGATGGGGCCGGCTTTTATGAACACATTGAAGTTAACGCTTGTCTCATCGGTATTCATTATTGCGCTGTCCATTCTGCTGGGTGTGATCTGTGCCATGAGAGAAGGCAAGTTGCTGGATCGATCGGTCAGAGGCGTATCATTTTTCCTTACCGCCATGCCATCCTACTGGCTTGCAGCCATGATGATCTGGTATTTTTCCGTCAAGCTGGATCTGCTACCTACCAGTGGTATGGACTCATATCGAAGCTACATTCTTCCGGTGATTGTGATCACGGTCAGTTATACAGGCATTTATTTCCGAACGGTTCGAAGTTCCATGCTGAGCAATATGAATGAGGACTATGTATTATATGCAAGGGCAAGCGGTCTGAGCGAAAAGAAAGTAACCCTGCATATTCTGAGAAATTCATTACAGGTGGCTGTGTCCATCTTTTGCATGGCGATCCCGATCGTGCTAGGCAGTACGGTGGTCATTGAAAATGTATTTGCCTGGCCGGGGCTCGGAAGGCTCAGTGTAAAATCCATTTTAAGCAGGGATTTTCCGATTATTCAGGCGTATGTTCTGATGTTGGCTGTAACCTTTGTCTTGTTTAATACGTTATCCGACATCATTAATGCGACGATGAATCCCCGGTTGAGAAAGGAATTCTGATGCGAATACTGAAAAATCTGAGCAAAGACAAGCTTGCGATGACCTCTTTGGTAGTGATTATGGTCACGATTATGGCGGGCGTACTGGCTCCGCTTATTGCGCCGCATGATCCTGGACAAGTGAACATGAAGCTTCGGTATGCCTCCTCATCCTGGGATTATCTATTAGGCAATGATCATCTGGGTAGATGTGTATTATCTCGGCTTATCTATGGCATCCGTCCAAGTGTGTTATGGGTTCTGGTTGCGCTGAGCCTTTCTGTTCTGATCGGGGCCATTGTTGGATTCATCGCAGGTTACTTCAAGGGGAAAGTGGATGCGTGGATCATGAGAGTCTGTGACATTATGCTTTCTTTCCCCGGATACGTAATGACACTGGCGGTGGTTGGCATTCTGGGTGCAGGACTGGAGAATATTTTGATTGCCTTTGTGTGGATGAAATGGGCCTGGTTTGCCCGCGTTATTCGAACATCTGTGATGCAATTCTCTGATATGGATTATGTAAAATTCGCTAAAGCCTCCGGCACGCCTAATCTGAGAATTATAACCAAACATATTGTTCCGGTTACATTTGCCGATATTGCTGTCATTGCCAGCGGTTCCATGTGTTCGATGATGTTGCAGATCTCCGGCCTTTCCTTTCTGGGGCTTGGAATCCAGGCTCCGCATGCGGAGTGGGGCATGATGCTCAATGAGGCGAGGGAAGTCATGTTCTCCAGACCTGAATTGATGTTGGCACCAGGCATGGCCATTGTGGTGGTGGTGTCTGCCTTTAATTTTTTATCGGATGCGCTTCAAGTGGCTTTGGACCCCAAATTGATGACCTCTCAAGGTAAGTCTGACAAGTCTTACGAAAGTGAGGTGAGAAAGGCCGCTTATGAATATAGTCGAGGTTAAACATTTGAAAGTATGGGACAGCAATACAGGCAAAGTGATTATTCATGACAGTTCATTTGAAGTCAAACAGGGAAGCTGTATGGCCATCGTGGGGGAAAGTGGTAGTGGGAAGTCCGTTACGTGCAGGGCTATCATGCGACTGAACAAGCCATGGATTCGCCAATCGGGCACAATGTTATTTCAGGGCGAAGACCTGAACCAGCTTTCGGAACCGGAGATGCGGCGTAAGCGGGGCAAGCATCTGTGTATGATTTTGCAGAATGGCATGAGTGCATTTGATCCTTCCTGTGTCATTGGTGTGCATATCCGGGAGACGCTTCAGCAGCATTTTGGCTGGAACACCCGCGTGATTGAACAGAAAATCATCCATGCCATGGAAAGCGTCATGCTCAGAAACCCACGCGAGATTCTGAATCAATATCCATATCAACTGTCTGGTGGGATGCTGCAACGAATCATGATTGCACTGGCGTTGGTGCTTGAGCCCGATCTGATTATTGCGGATGAGCCGACAACGGCACTGGATACGATCTCTCAATATGAAGTGGTGGAGCAATTGATTCAATTACGTGAACGCATGGGCTGTTCCATGATGTTCATCTCCCATGATCTCGGCGTCGTCCAGAAGATTGCAGATGACGTGATGGTTATGAAAGACGGCAAGATCGTTGAGCGTGGCAGCATGCATTCTGTTTTGACAGAGCCGAAGCATGCCTATACGCAGTATCTGGTCTCTACCCGGCTGGAGCTAAGCAATCATTTTAAGGCGTTGATGCAGGGGGACTCATAGATGCTAAAGGTGGAAGGTATCGAAAAATCATATAACCAAGGCGGACTGTTCTCCAAGCACAAACAACAAGTTTTGAAACAGGTTACCTTTGAATGCCAGCAGGGCGAGTGTCTCGGTATCATCGGTGAAAGCGGAAGCGGTAAATCTACGTTGGGCCGTCTGATTCTGGGCATTGAACGCCCGGATCGTGGAACGATCTCGCTCGATGGTAAAGACGTACAGGATCGACGTGTACGGATGGGTAACATCAGCGCCGTTTTTCAAAATTATACATCCTCCATCAATCCATTTCTTACCGTGGAAGCTGCCATTATGGAACCGATGCAAGCACAGCAAAAGCTGCGAAAGGATCAGGGTAATTCAGAGAAGGTGGATCTGTTGCTGAGCCAAGTTGGACTGGACCCTTCCTATAGATCCAAATATCCGCATGAACTATCGGGCGGGGAGGCTCAGAGAGTGTGCATTGCCAGGGCCATCTCCACCGCCCCTAAATGCATTGTGTTTGATGAAGCGATCAGCTCACTGGACGTATCTGTTCAGATTCAGGTGTTGCAATTGTTGAAAGAGCTGAAAGAAATCTACAAGCTGAGCTATGTTTTTATCACGCATGATATACAGGCGGCAGCTTATATCTGTGACAGGGTAATCATTTTCAGAGAGGGACAGGTTGTAGAAATCGTTCCGACCAAGCAACTTAAGGACGTACAGTCCGATTATGCGAAGCGATTATTGAAGCATTTAATACCATTTTAGGAGGAGCCCCATTGTGAGTGGAGCGATGTCTTGGCCTTTTCTACGCTTGTACATATTGGTTCTTCTATATTTCAGTGCCAATGCCATTCTTAACGTGATCATCCCATTACAAGGGGAGTCCTTGGGTGCGAGCGGTACAACGATTGGACTGATCATGGGCGCTTATATGTTCACAACGATGTTCTTCAGACCATGGGCAGGTCGGATTATTCAAAAGCACGGACCAATCAAAATATTACGTCTGATTCTGATTATCAATGGATTTGCGCTGATTTTATATACCTTTACGGGACTCAGCGGTTATTTGGTTGCTCGTATTTTGCAGGGGGTATCGACAGCGTTCTTTTCTATGGCTTTGCAGATTGGCATTATTGATGCCCTTCCGGAGAAAGATCGGTCACAGGGCATTTCGTATTATTCGCTGTTCAGTTACATACCAGGGATTTTGGGGCCTGTGCTCGCATTGGGGATATGGCAGGCGGGAGGCATGGATTATTTTACAGTGGTTCTGATCGGCATTGCCGTCTGTACGGGCGTCTTCGGATATACCGCCAAAATGGAACCAAACAAGGAGAAACCTGCTGAGAATCCATCGGAGCAGAATGTGAGCATGTGGGAATCCTTTGGGCAGTTGGTGAAGAATCCGTATTTATTTCGCTGTAGTGTGTTAATGCTCGCTGCCTCGGTTGTATTTGGCGCGATTACAACGTTTATTCCGCTGTATGCGAGCCAAGTACCAAACGGGAATGCCGGCGTATATCTGATGCTTCAGGCAGGAACGGTGGTGCTGGCTCGAATTATGCTTCGAAAAAGGATTCCTTCCGATGGCAGTTGGCATTCTCCTTTCATGATGGGCACCATGTGTCTGCTCGCCGTAGCTGCGCAATGTGTCAGTTTTGCCGTGACAGGCGGAGTGGTCTTTTTCTATGTGGGCGCTGTATTTATGGGAATCGGTCAGGCGATCCTGTATCCGACACTCACGACCTATTTATCTTTTGTGTTGCCTAAGCTGAATCGAAACGTTCTGATCGGTTTATTTATCGCGATGGCGGATCTGGGTATTTCTCTGGGTGGTGTGATTATGGGACCCGTCGCTGACTTCTCTTCCTATTCATTTATGTACATGATGTGTGCTATCCTAGGAGCGGTAATGATCGTTTTTGCCTATGAACGGCGGAGACCCGTTACAGGTACATCTGTGAGTTGACTGCCAGAAGAGAAAGTGGTGACGAACGTTTGAAGTCTTCAATGACGGCAACATCCAATGGAAAATTAAATCCGGTATCCTTTTCCTTTATCCGGTTTTATATGCTGGCCTTTTTATTTTTTGCGGCGAATTCTGCTTTGACGATTATTCTGCCTTTGCGAAGCGAGGCCGCCGGATTGAATCAGGCTGAGATTGGTCTGATGATGGGGGCATACATGTTCACCTGTATGCTCTTGAGACCTTTTGCAGCACAGCTGCTGGGCAAGCATGGGCCGCTTCGTGTGATGCAATGGCTATTACTTTTACATGCCGGGACGTTGCTGCTGTTTGTTGTTTTTGGTGTGGAGACGTATCTGTGGTTGCGAGCCCTGCAAGGGGTGGCTACGGCCTTTTTCTCCATGACGATGCAGGCAGGCATTGTGGAAAAGCTGGAGGACAAAGACCGGGCACAAGGGCTGTCCATGTACACCCTGTTTACGATGGTTCCTTCTCTGGTCATTCCGATCCTCGCCATACAAATCTGGGAAAATGCCAGTGATCTAGCGTTTACGCTGCTGATGATCGGACTGGCGGCGCTGCCACTTCTGATTGGATATAATGTGGATCTGCCGCGAAGCACCGTGCAGAACAAATCGTATACCTTGGGTGATATGTTTCGTTCATTCGGCGGCATCTGGCGTAGCACGCCACTGCTGATTAGCAGTGTGGTGATGTTGTTTGCGTCCTGCGTTTTTGGAGCAACAGCGACCTTCCTTCCCCTGTATATGGTATCCACCGGAATGGCGAGTGCAGGCGTATTTCTGACGATTCAGGGATTGGTTGTGATCCTGTGCAGGTTTATTTTACGTAAAAAAATTCCGTCCGATGGTAGCTGGAATACCTGGCTGATGGCAGGCTTAATGTTGTGTGCTGCACTGGGAACCCAGTTGCTCAGTCTGATGGAGATCATCGGGCCATTGGTGTATCTCTCCGCGGTGTTCAGCGGTTTTGCCTTGGCACTGTTGTACCCGACATTAACCACATATCTGTCTTTTGTGCTGCCTGCCGATTCCAGATATGTACTCATGGGGATTTTCATGTCCTCGTATGACCTTGGATTCTCTCTGGGAGGACTGGCGATGGGATTCATTGTACAGGTGAGTTCGTATTCGACCATGTTTATGATCTGCACGTTGCTGTCTATTGCAGCGATGGTACTGGTGTTGGTGTTCAGGCAACGGATGGAAGCGGGCAATAAGGCCAGATCTGTGGTGACTATATAAATTGAACTAAAGAACATTTACACGGATCACTCCGATGACAGAACAACCTTCCGATCGCTGTTATCCCCAGATTTTTTTGATTCCTTTTTATAAGGTTAAATCCGGGGATAGCGTATGCTTCCGATGTAGCTTTCTTGCAGAAAGCTTGTAGCTCCGCTTCTTCAGGTTTTTTCTGTCCTCTCCGTTTCGTGTAAATGTTCAGTTCAATCTATATAGTTTTGTTGAATATGTCCCGGTACAGGCGTACTTCTAATTTATATTGATAGTTCCGCTGTCTAGCCTATCCCGCATGTAGTGCGAATATTTACAGAGGAGGTTTATGACTCACTTCTTGCCAAAACGTATCATCAGGATGCGAAAGTGTAAGGGGCGGTCATCAACCTTTTTTTGCAGGTTGAATCAAAAATAGTTTGACAACGACCGTCCAACAGGATTATAGTCATTGTTGTTAATCGTAATAATTACTAATAAAGTCTGGATTACACAGACTGCACATATAAGGAGTAGATTTCTATGACACAAAAGCAAGTTCCGGTAACCGTACTGAGTGGTTACCTCGGTTCAGGGAAAACGACGGTTTTGAATCATGTGTTGAACAACAGACAAGGGCTAAAGGTTGCCGTGATCGTTAACGACATGAGCGAGGTCAATATTGATGCTGCGCTGGTTAAGGGGGAGGCAACCTTGTCTCGAACTGAAGAGAAGTTGGTGGAGTTGTCCAACGGCTGTATCTGTTGCACCTTGCGGGATGATCTGATGCAAGAGATTGAGAAGCTGGTGAACGAAGGCAAGTATGACTATATTTTGATCGAATCCACCGGAATCAGTGAACCTGTTCCCGTTGCACAGACCTTTACATACGCCGATGAGGAGTCGGGTATTGATCTGACTCGTCTGGCCCGATTGGATTGTCTGGTAACGGTGGTGGATGCCAATCGATTCTGGCATGATTTTGGATCAGGACAGAGTCTTCTGGATCGTAACCAGGCGACCGGAGATGAGGACACCCGTGACGTTGTAGACTTGTTGATTGATCAGATTGAAACCTGTGATGTGCTGCTGCTGAACAAATGTGATCTGGTCGATGACACCGAGCTGAACAAGCTCGAAGGGGTCATCCGCAAGTTACAGCCTAACGCCAAGATCATTCGGACTGAGAACGGACAGGTGAATCCGTCTGAGATTCTGAACACAGACCGCTTTGATTTTGAGAAGGTGAGCATGTCCGCTGGATGGATTCAGGAGCTGGAGAAGGAGTCGCATACACCGGAAACCGAGGAATATGGCATTGGTTCCTTTGTATATCGCCGCAGAAAGCCGTTCCATCCTTCCCGTCTGGCTGAATTCATGAGTTACTGGCCGGAAGAAGTGGTACGTGCCAAAGGTTTGGTATGGCTCGCGGCCGAAGGGGATGTTGCGGCAAGCCTGAGTCAGGCGGGACCATCCATTCAATTTGGTCCTGCGGGACATTGGGTTGCGGCGTTGCCGGAAGCGGACAAGCAAGAGATTTTGCGTAACGAGCCAGATGTTCTGGAGAAATGGGATGCCCAGTGGGGAGATCGGCAGACAGAGCTTGTCATGATTGGGATCGACATGGAACGTGCCAGTATTGAAGATGAGCTAGATCAGTGTCTACTCAGTGACGAAGAAATGCTGGGCGACTGGGGTCATTTTGACAATCCCCTGCCATGGCCTGTGGAAGCCGTATAAGTCGGAAGATGCGTGTGCTGTATTTGGAGTAACGCTATATAAGAACATCTATATAAATTGAAATAAACATTTACACAAAACGGAGAGGACAGAAAGGACCTGAAGAAGCGGAGCTACAAGCTTTCTGCAGGAAAGCTACTTCGAAAGCATACACTTCGCCTACAAGCTTTCTGCAAGAAAGCTACATCGGAAGCATACGCTATCCCCGGATTTACCCTTTATAATAGGAATCAAAAAAATCTGGGGATAACAGCGATCGGAAGGTTGTTCTGTCATAAACATAAATTCGATGGATAAAGGAGCTGTAATTCATGGCTAAAAAATCAAAAGTGGTACGTGAGCAGCAACGTCAGGCGATCGTGGCAAAATATGCGGACCTGCGCCGGGAACTGAAGGAAAAAGGGGATTACGAGGCATTGCAGAAATTGCCGCGGAATGCATCTCCGACTCGTTTGAAGAACCGTTGTGAAGTGACGGGTCGCCCGCGGGGTTATCTACGCAAATTCAAGGTATCTCGAATTAAGTTCCGTGAATTGGCTCATCAAGGTCAGATTCCTGGTGTAACTAAATCCAGCTGGTAAAATGATCAAGGGTTGCGTATTTTGCTGAAAGGATGTGCATCTTCATGCTGGACTTGTTTACGTTACGGAGAATTGAGTCCGTAATGAACGGATATATTCACGAGAAGGTACCTGCGCCACTGCGTACGATGGTGAAGTTGACATATGAGATGAATGACAATGAATTGATCCTGACCGAAGAAAGACCCGCCGAGGAACGGTATCAATGGGATAAGATGCATATTGCCCGATTTTACTGGGAAGAAAATCAGTGGAAAGTGTATGCCAGAGATGAACAGAGCAGCTGGAATCCGGTAGATGATATTACACCTTGTTCCGATTTTGAGAATGTGCTCGAGCAGGTGGAACGGGATGAAGCTGGACTGTTCTGGCGTACATGAGCGAGTTCAAAGATAACCACATTCAGTGGCTATCTTTGGGCTTTTTTTGTGTCCAAGAATCACTGAAGCAAAGAGAGATGCGATCTTTTGATCTTCCTTTCTTAATGGGCAAAAGAATAAATAAAATCTGTTTAACAATAAAAATTTATTGTAAAACGATAAATATTATGATAAATTCATATCACTTAAAACAAGTGAGGTGCTTTTTGTGAAGCGAGGTACAACCATATTTTTAAAATTAGCTGTGTTGCTTATTGGTGTTCCCGTTCTTGCCTTATGTATATTCGGTATACCCTGGTTAGCAAACAATCCGGTGAATCCGAATTATGCAGGTGCACTATACCCCATAGTGATTATTATGTATGTGTCAGTTATTCCGTTTATTGTTGCACTGTACCAAGCATTCCGTCTGCTGAGCTACATCGACAAAAATGAAGCGTTCTCTCTAATGTCAGTGAAATCCTTAAAAACAATAAAATATTGTGCTATTGTAATCAGTAGTCTCTATTTTGTGATGTTGCCATTTGTGTATGTTGTAGCAGAGAAAGATGATGCCCCAGGCCTCATTCTTATGGGGATGGTTCCTATTTTTGCTTCATTGGTCATCGCAGTGTTTTCCGCTGTGCTCCAAAGATTGTTACAGGAAGCGATTGATATCAAATCAGAAAATGACCTAGTGGTCTGAGGTGAATATATGGCCATTATAATCAATATTGATGTGATGTTGGCAAAGCGGAAAATGACGGTTACCGAGCTTGCAGAGAGAGTTGAGATCACGATCGCCAATATTTCCATATTAAAAACAGGAAAAGCAAAAGCGATCCGTTTATCCACTCTGGATGCCATCTGTAAAGCACTGGATTGTCAGCCTGGAGATATATTGGAATATAAAGCTGACGAGGACGAAGATACAAATGAGCATTTGTGAAAAATGACCGAAGAAGACTCTGCATGTTGTATGCAGAGTCTTCTTTTGCGTCAGCTTGTTCAAGGAACATCTGACTATAACGAATGATTGTGCATTATTCGAAATTGCATGGGTGTTACGTTTTCCTGGGTTTTAAAACATCGGATGAAGTAGCTTGACTGAGAGAACCCCGTTTCTAGTGTAATTTGTTTAATGGAAAGGTTGGTTGTCGCGAGCAGTTGTTTCGCATGTAGTAGCCTGGATTCCAAGAGGAATTCCGGGAAAGAGATTCCAAACGTCTGACTGAACTTTCGGCTAAAGTATGTTGTACTGTATCCGGCAATCCCGGCAGCGTGGTCTAGTGTAATGTGCTCGTTACTATGGGAACGAATATAATTCCCTGCTTCACGAATTCGCTCGGAAGTGTGATTTAACGAAACATTGATTTGGCTCGCTGCGGATTGCAATCGGGTCAGAAGTTCATATAGAGCAGCTGCCACACTGTGCTCGTCCTCCACCTGATAGCCTCTTCCGAGCTCCAGTATTCGATCCATGAGCGCGGTAACCACTGGAAAGTTGGAACATTGAAACAGCCAGGGCTCGTCAACACCTTTTCCATTTAACAGCTCTTCGAGACGAATACCGTAGAAGTGAATCCAACGAATACTCCAAGGATCATCCAAATCTGAGTAGTAGGTTTGTCTGAGACCGGGGCCATAGAGGAATCCCTGACCTCGTGTTAGCTCATAACGAGTCGTTCCCGTGTCCAGGAATCCTTTACCGTCCAGGACAAGGTGCAAATTGTAGCATTGATCTAAGTTGATATCTTTCGTTCGATATTCCCGATTCACATGATGCTTCGGAAAATCACTGTACCCTCCAATAAAATCGGGAAAACATACATGTCTGGGGAAAACCGGCTTGGGGAGAAAGATGTGTTCTTTCACGTGCATCCTCCATTTAAACGCAATATTTTTATGTAGTGAACTGAAATAGATTCAGCCCACTGTTATTTGAATATTGGACAATGACAATATTTTATTATAAGTCGCATAATCTTGTCATTTATTATATGTGAAGGTTCCAATAGAATGGAGGCAATATGGCAGGTTAAGGGGGCAATTAAAGGTGGCAAAATCAATCCAATTGGATGAATTAAAAATGGGGGTCTGTTATTACCCTGAGCACTGGTCGGAAGCGTTGTGGGAGGACGATTTCCGTAGAATGAAAGAGATGAATATCACAGTTATTCGGATGGCTGAATTTGCATGGTCCATCTTTGAACCGGAAGAAGGTCAGTTCGATTTTAGTTTTTTCCAGAAGGCACTGGATCTGGCGCATCAATACGGTTTAAGCGTTATTTTGGGAACACCTACTGCAACTCCACCAGCATGGTTAACATCCAAATATCCTGAAGTATTAAACGCAAATAAGGACGGGGTATTGTATCAACACGGTATGCGACGCCATACCAACTACAGCAGCCCAATCTACAGACAGCAATGTGAGAAAATCGTGCGTAATATGGTGATTGCCTATAAAGATCATCCTGCTCTCATTGGATGGCAGATCGATAACGAATTCAATTGTCATATGGATGTTTTCTATGCTGAGGCTGACCATGTCGCCTTCCGTGAATGGCTTAAGAATCGTTATGAATCGTTGGAGAACCTGAACCAGGCTTGGGGAACCGTTTTCTGGAGTCAGACCTATACCGACTGGGAGCAAGTTCACCTTACCCGAAATATGGTCAGCCAATCGCCAAATCCTCACCTGGCATTAGATGAAAAGAGATTCATCTCAGCAAATACCATTTCATTTGCCAAACTTCAGGTGGAGATCATTCGGGAACTGGATCCGAAACATTGGATCACAACGAACGGTACGTTTGGACACTTGGATAATCATGAAATGACAGAAGACCTGTTGGATTTCTTCTCCTATGATTCGTATCCGCAGTTTGCCACGATCTTCCCAGGGACAGACGATAACTCATTACAAGATCGGGCCTGGAGCATGAAACTGTCGAACGTGCGCAATATGTCACCGAACTTCTGCGTCATGGAACAACAGTCTGGGCCAGGAGGCTGGGTCGACAGTATAGGCATGGGTACGCCAAGACCGGGACAGATCCGATTATGGTCGTATCAATCTGTTCTTCATGGAACAGATCTGCTCGTCTACTTCCGCTGGCGGACGGCAACATTTGGCACCGAGATGTACTGGCATGGCATCAATGATTACCATAATCAGCCCAACAGAAGGGTACGCGAGGTTGCACAAGTAGGGGAAGAGTTTGCCAAGATCGGGCGTGTTATTGCGGGCACTACATATCAAGCCGATGTTGCCATCCTGCAGGATTACGATAATATCTGGGACGGGGAGTTGGACGAGTGGCACGGTCCGCTTCAGCAACAGAGTGTACGCTCCTGGTATAAGCAGCTCCAGTATCGTCATATTCCGACGGACATGGTTACACTGCAACCAACGACAACACTGGAAGAGTTATCCGAATATAAGGTGATCATCTATGCTCACCCGGCCATCATGACAGACGAGACAGCAGAACTTCTCCAAGCCTATGTCAGTCAAGGAGGCACTCTGTTTTTCGGTGCTCGCACCGGATATAAGGATCTCAAGGGGCATTGTTATATGAGACCGTTCCCTGGGGCTGTCGCTGAGTTGTGTGGTGTAACCGTAGAGGACTTTACCTTAATCAAAGGAACCATTTCCGCAGCTGAGCTGCAATGGAAAGGGGCGAGTGAGCGACTTCAGGAGGGAACGTCAACGGCCGGATTTAACGAAGTTCTTCATGTGGAGCATCCTGACGTACAGGTCGTAGCCGAGTATGCATCCGAATATTATGCAGGTAGTCCTGCATTGAGCAAACGTGCAGTAGGTCAGGGACAAGTATGGTATTATGGAGCGGCTTACAATGAACCGGTCGTAGATGCTCTCCTGGATGAAATAGGGCTATCTTCACCTGTGGATGACCTGGTAGAGGTACCGTCCGAAGTTGAGCTTGGTATCCGTTCCGGGAAGGATAAAGCTTATTTATTTTTACTCAACTACTCGGATCAACAAGTACCCATTAAGCTTAAGAAGCAAGCAAAAGAGTTACTATCGGGCACAACAATGCAGAATGAAATCAACATGTCCGCGTATGGTGTGTTCATTTTTGAGATCGATTTGCCACATTAAGCAATCCATTCATCCATATATGCGTTATATATAGAAAGAAACACCAAAAACGCCTTGCAGCCATTGCAAGGCGTTTTGTACATGCATATGTGATATGTAACATATGTTTAGCATGAACTTATTTCGTATAACTATGCTTCGTACAAAATTTCACCTGTCCGGGATACATCATATCCCTCGAATGATTGCAGTTCCTGCCTGAACTCCGGCGATTGGAGAATTTGCAGGACAGATTCTGTCCAGGCTTCATTACCTTGCTTCCTCAGCATGACCAGGTCATAACGTTCCTGAGTGAGCGGGACAAAATCAACCTTTCCCACAAGTCGCGCAGCTTTCTCAATGCCAACTCCGACATCAGCTTCACCTGAACTGACTTTGGCAGCCACGCCCATGTGACTGGTTTCCTCGGTTTCATATCCGATCAGACCTGCAGCAGGAATTCCATGCAGCCGAAGTTGCTCATCCAGCAATACTCGCGCACCAGAACCTATCTCCCGATTAGCTAGTCTCAGTTCAGGCTTGCTCAGATCGGTCCAATTCTGCAAGTTCTGCGGATTACCACGCTGTACATACAGTCCGGCAGGTCGTGATAGCAGGTTCACCACAACATAAGATCGTCCCGTCAGAATTTTGCGAATATACGGCAGATTATACTCACCGGTATCTCCGTCGAGCAGATGGGTGCTGACCAGATCGGACTCACCGCGATACATCGAGATAAGCCCATCCAGACTACCCATGAACGAGCGTAGCGGACGAATGTCCCGAGTTTGTTTTTCCATATGGCGCATTAGGATATCCAGACTGACATCCTGACCTGTTATGACCAGATGCCGTGGTACAGCAGTCATTGCATGAGCAGAACTCGCTGGAGTAATCGCATGCGCAGACCCTACAGGTGTAGTCAATTGTAAGGAAGTTCCCTGAAAATCACCCTGACCTGGATGAGTTCCTGATGCCGAGGTCTGATGAGGAGTCGGGATACGCTGACCTGAGGACTGAAGTTGTTTGGAGCGACGTTTATATGCCTCCAGATCGGTTGCATCAATTCGCATTTGTTTACCCACACGGTATGCGACGAGATCTCCCTTTTTGATCAGGTCATAGACCGTCAGTTTCGATATTTTGAGCAGCTTGGATATTTCTTCGGTAGTGTAGGATTGCTCCTCCGTCATAAGTGAAGATCCTCCTTCAAAGGTATAGAGCAATTATGGTTTTGTTATGAATGTTTCTTGTACTATATCATTAATTGAGGGATGCCATAAACCTGAGAACACGCAATAAACGCATAGGACAGATAACAAAAATCAAATGTGATCTTAATCACCTTCCCATTTTTTTTGTCTTGTGTATAATTAGATATAATCAATTATAACTAGTTATAACCAAAGATAATGTTGGGGGAGAAATGAATGAGAAAGAGAATCGGATATGTGTTGGGAAGTATGTCACTGGGACTGGCTCTTGTAATGGCTGGTTGTGGCGCAAGCACGGGCACTACGGATACATCCACGGGTGCAGAACAAACGACCTCAACGCCAGCGGCATCAGGTGAAAGTTCGTCAGCAGGAAATACTGATCCGCAGGAAACGGTAGATCTGACAATCTCTGCGGCGGCCAGTCTGACCGATGCGATGAAAGAGATTGAAACCAATTATGAGCTAGCTAATCCTTATATAGAACTTAATTTTAACTTTGGCGCCTCGGGTGCCTTGCAACAGCAGATTGAACAGGGTGCCCCGGCTGATGTTTTTGTATCGGCGGCAACAAAAAATATGAATGCGCTAGTGGATGAAAACCTGATTGCATCGGGCGATCAGAAGAATTTGCTACAGAATTCACTGGTGGCCATATTGCCAGCAGATGGGACCCACACAGTAACCAGTGAAACGGATCTCACCAGCGACTCCATCAAGACGGTAGCCATTGGGATTCCGGAAAGTGTTCCTGCGGGAACCTATGCCAAGGAAGCTCTGACCAATGCCAAGCTGTGGGATGAACTGGAAAGCAAACTTGTGCAGGGGAAAGACGTTAGACAGGTTCTTCAATATGTAGAGACAGGTAACGCTGATGCAGGATTTGTATATAAAACGGATGCTCTTACTTCGGATCAGGTGAAAATTGCGTTTGAGGTGGACAAGAACAGTTACACACCCGCCAATTATCCAATAGGCATTATTGAAGGAACCAAACACCGTACAGAGGCCGAACAATTTTATGCGTATTTACAAACCCCTGAAGTGCTCGATATCTTTGCGAAATACGGATTCACAATTCCGGAATGAATGTGAATGCCATAGATTGGTCCGTATTCTGGTCACCGGTGCGCTTGTCACTTCAGGTTGCGCTGTTATCCAGCGTGGTGGCCACTGTGCTCGGAATTGCGATAGCCTGGAAGATGTCACGTTCTTCATTTCGGGGAAAGATCCTGCTGGAAACGGCATTTATGCTGCCGCTAGTCCTTCCCCCAACGGTGGTTGGATTTCTGTTACTTGTCATACTGGGGCGTAAAAGTCTGTTTGGACAATGGATTGAAGCCATATTCTCCACTCCGGTTATTTTCACCTGGTGGGCTGCGGTGATTGCTTCGGTGGTGGTTGCTTTTCCACTTGTGTATCAGACGATGAAATCGGGATTCAGTGGTGTGGATCGGGATCTGGAGGATGCGGGTCGTTCGATTGGGGCGGATGAGTGGCAGGTTTTTCGTTACATCTCCCTGCCGCTCGCAGGCAGAGCATTGATGACCGCCTTCATCCTGGGCTTTGCCCGCGCACTCGGGGAATTCGGAGCCACACTGATGATTGCAGGGAATATTCCGGGCAAAACACAAACGGTACCCACGGCAATCTATGTCGCTGTGGATTCGGGCAATCAGACCATGGCCTGGACATGGACTATTTCCATTATCATCATCTCGTTTATCATGTTACTGATGACCAGACAGCAGCGAGATGGAAAAAATGACTAATTTGATATGTGTTAATATTATATATAAAATGATGAAAAACTCGTTTTGAGGAAAGAACTTTTTTCCTTAACGCGGGTTTTTATTACCAATTTCATATGTACCAATATCAATATCCTGCCAAATTGGTCTTAATGGAAATGTAAAGCTGTTTTAACATAAAAAAATAAAAATTTTCCCAAAATTTAATCGTTCAGTACTCGCTTTCAGTGGTCTTGTTCCTGTAAGATAGAAGTAATGGATTCCAGCCAAGTACTGAAATAAGGAGAGACGACGATGAACACTAAATCTGATTGCGGCGTTTCGTTGCAAATCGATGACTATCTGGATCTTTTGCATTTTGCCATCCAAATTCAGGATCAGGAATGGCAACAATCCCTTATCCGCCAACTCAAAATATTTCAGACGGCGACGGAGCAGCAACGCACACCTGAAGAGGAATTATGGACACGGTTTGATTACATCAACAGCAAACTGACAGGTCTGTGCCACCAGATTCATGCCGCTCATTCCATGGACGAACGCAAGAAGTTCGAGGAACGGATCGGTCTCTTACAATTACAGCGAGTGGAAGTTGCACGTAAAATTAAATGGGCGAGTCGCAGATAGATGAGTAGTGTATACACCAAGTGATGCACCGCCAAAATGGTATAATCAGTGAGAGTCATACAAGAAGAAGTCATCCACCAATCGATATTGGGGATGGCTTTTTCTTGTACTATAGAGAAATCCTATAACCATATCAGGATGTCCTATTAGTTTAGTTATTGCCCTAAGATGACTTGTAATGATATTCTTTGTTCAACCTAATTCCGACTATACAAGTAAGAATGGTTTGTTAATAGGGTGGAGGAATGGGAGTACACATCATATTCGCTGTGATAACAGCCTGTGGAGGAGATTGGGAATGGTTAAAAAACGGGGGATTCAAAAATTCCGGACAGCACTGCTGTTCATTACAATGCTGGCGGTACTGGCTGGATGCAGCACAGGAACTGCAAGTAATGATTCAGAATCTGCTTCGGCAGCAGGCGACACCAAAGTGAAAAAGATCATTGTAGGAACAGGTACACAGTTCCCAAATGTCTGCTTCATTGATGAGAATGGCAAGTTAACAGGTTATGATGTGGAACTGATCCGGGAGATCGACAAACGTTTGCCTGAGTATGAATTCGAATTCAGCACCATGGATTTCAAAAACCTGTTGCTGAGTCTGGAAACGAAAAAAATTGACCTGATCGCTCACCAGATGGAAGTGAATGATGAGAGACAGGCCAAGTTCCTGTTTAATGATGAAGCCTATAATATTTTTCCAAATAAAATTGTCGTAAGTCAGAAAAATGAGGAAGTAAAATCGATTGAGGATCTCAAAGGGAAAAAACTGATTGTTGGTGCTACAAGTAATGCGGCTGTACTTGCTGAGAAATGGAATGCAGCGAACGGCAACGGGATTGATATCGTTTATTCCGGAGCGGGTGAGGATACCATTACTCAGATCAAAACAGGCCGAGTGGATGCCACCATCAGCACGCAGTTTGCCATTGATTATCAGAATAAGGCGGTTGATGCTCAGTTGAAAACGGTAGGCGATGCCCTCTCCAACTCCAAAGTGTACTTCATTCTGAACAAAGATGAGCAGGAACTCAAAAGCAAAGTGGACGAAGCGCTCAAAGCAATCAAAGAAGATGGAACGTTAGGCAAACTGAGCACAGAGTGGCTTGGAGCTGACTATACGGTTGAAGAGTAGTCTGAGAAAGGTGTGCGGCGGTAATGGGAAAATCATTTGATCTGTCATTGGTTCTGGATTTCATCCCGGAACTGCTACGATATTTGCATATAACACTGATTGTACTGGGTGGTTCCATCGTGCTCGGACTGGTGGGCGGCGTGCTTCTGGCCGTTCCCCGGCTGTATCGGATTCCGGTACTAAGCCAGTTGGCTACCCTGTACGTCTCATTCATGCGGGGCACACCGATCCTGATCAAATTGTTCCTGGTGTATTACGGACTTCCCGAGCTGCTCAAACCCATTGGCATCGACCTGTCGAGAACCGACCCGTTGTTATTTGTCATTGTGACCTATGCGCTTAGTGATGCGGCATCCTTTGCCGAGATCTTTCGCGGAGCGGTGCGCAGTGTGGATAAAGGCCAGACGGAAGCAGCCTATGCTGCAGGTATGACCACATTCCAGTCTTTTCGGCGGATTGTTGTTCCACAGGCACTGATTGTTGCTTTTCCGAACATGGCCAATACGTTAATCGGTTCATTGAAGGATACTTCTTTGGCCTTCTCCATTGGTGTCATGGATATGGTGGGCAGAGGGCAGACGTTAATTTCGGCTACATCGCACGCACTTGAGGTGTATATCAGTCTGTCTGTGGTCTATTATGTCATTGTCCTTGTGCTTGAAAAAGGATTCGCCTTTGCAGAACGCAGACTCCAGCGTCATGAACGCAAGAGAGTTGTACGCAAACCGGCAATTCGAGCCGAACGCCTGAAACGAATAGCGGGGTGAGCATATGTCGATTGATCTCCAGTTTATCTATACATCTTTTTTTCAAATCCTGAAGGCATTGCCACTGACACTTGTCATTACGATTGTTCCGTTGATTGCAGGCTTCGGAATGGGTCTGGCTACAGCTCTGATCCGTATCTATCGTGTGCGGTGGATTCACCGTATTGCTGACTTCTACGTTTCGTTCCTGCGTGGAACACCGATGCTGATGCATCTATTCCTCATCTATTACGGCATTCCGATGATTATCGATAAGCTAGCGGAACGTTACGGTTGGGCTTTTCAATCTTCGTCGATTCCAATTCTCGTATTTGTACTGATTGCTTTCTCGCTCACTGCGGGCGCTTATATGTCCGAGATTATCCGTTCAGGCATTCTTGCTGTGGATATCGGCCAGATGGAGGCGGCTCACGCTGTAGGCATGAGCACATTCCAGGCTTTAAGGCGTATCATCATCCCTCAAGCGATCGGGGCTGTATTGCCTAACCTGTGCAGTATGTTTGTTGGGTTCCTGCATGGATCAACACTCGCTTTTACCGTGTCTCAGATGGACATACTCGGTAAAGCGGATGTTGTGGCATCCGTCAGTCTGAAGTTTCTGGAGGCCTTTATCGCCGCAGCGTTTATCTACTGGGGGCTGACCATCATTGCCGAGCGGATCACTGCTCTGCTTGAGCGTCGGGTTGCCGTGTACAGCAAAGGAGGCGTGTCATGATTACACTAACAAACATACACAAAACTTTTGGCAAGCAGGAAGTATTGAAGGGAATTGATCTGACCGTGGAACAGGGCGATGTCGTAGCGATCCTTGGACCGAGCGGATCAGGTAAAACAACGCTGCTGCGCTGCGTCAATTTTCTGGAACGTGCCGATGAGGGCGAGGTTCAGATCAGTGGATTAAGCGTCGATTGCAAGTATGCACGCAAACATGACATTGTGCAGTTGAGACGAAAAACGGCGATGGTGTTCCAGCATTATAATCTGTTCAAACACAAAACAGTGCTGGATAACGTCACCGAGGGATTAATTATTGCCCAGAAAATGTCCAAAGCCGATGCCCGCACGCGTGCCTTGCGCGTGCTTGAACAAGTCGGACTGTCTGCCAAAATCAATGAGTATCCAAGTATGTTGTCAGGTGGACAACAGCAACGGGTGGGCATCGCCAGAGCACTGGCACTGAATCCCGAAGTGATTTTGTTTGATGAACCGACATCAGCGCTGGACCCCGAGCTTGTGGGTGAGGTGTTGTCTGTCATCCGCTCCATTGCTCAGGAGGGGATCACCATGATTGTAGTCACCCATGAAATGGGGTTTGCCCGTGAGGTGGCAAATCGGGTTGTTTTCATGGATGGAGGTTCCGTTGTGGAGGAAGGAACCCCGGAGGAGGTGTTTGTACGTCCCAAGCAGGAACGTACTCGCCAATTCCTCAGTCGATATTCTTCCGACTGGAGTTATGTCATCTGACGATATAGGCGCAAGCTGTAGTAACTGACGATCCCGGCCCGGCATATGCTGTAACAGGCAAATGCTGATAGGCCGGGTTTTTCTATGGGTGAAGCAGGCCGTGACGGTAAGGAGGAGGACCATGCAGAGCAAAATCGATGAAATCATCACACATATTGCACACTCTCACCAGCAGATCGCACGTGTGCTGGATGCCAAACGCCAAGTCGCTGTACGCATGTCTGAAATCATCAATCATTTGCCAGATATCGAACCGGAGTTGGATGGCGTTGACGGTCTGCTGGATAGCTCTGGGCAAATCAACAAAAGCATTATCTCTTACTTGGGGGGCCTTGCAGATCTGGAAGAGGCTGTAGCCGAAACGCTGACCCAAGTCATGCGGGAGATCGCGGTTCAAGAAGAAGAATAAGCCCGGAAGGCGGGTGAAGGAACATGAGTAGAGAACAGAGCCTCATTCTGATGCTGGACGCAGCAGCCAAAATGCAGTGGAATATTGCCCTGATTCTGGAGGCAAAAGCGATTGAGGCCGAGAAGGTACGGAACTGGACGCTGAATCATTTGAATGGGGATACCTTTCTGACGCATGGGGATCAGGTAGGCGAGCCGCTTAAAATGCATGATCAGCTAGTGGAATTGCTGGAAGGATTAACCCGGATGGAGACCGGACTGTGCAACAATCTCAAAGCGGTGATGGTGCAGAACGATAGCGAAGATGGCGGCGGTATGGACGGTGGCATGTTTGGCGGCATGGATCTGGGAGACATGGGAAAATGAGTCTGATGCGGCGTGAGCAGGAAGCCAAACTGGCGCTCATTGAATCCATTGCACACAGTCAGCAGGCGCTGGCACGCATTCTGGACAGTGTAGCCAGTGTAACCGCTCATTCGGAAGTATCCGCCCGCAGTCTGGCCGAGAACATTCGTTTGCTGAGTCGCTATCAGGCAGAAATGTCTCGTATGGTTACGGGAATCAGGCTGGCCCGAATCCAGCATGGGGAGCCTGGCTTGCCGTGGCTCAAAGACCCCGGGTGTGCAATTCGTATCGTTCGGGACATACAGGAGGAATGTTGACATGTTAAAGAAGAAGAAAATACGACTGAGAACCAAAAGAGCTTTGTTAATCCGTGGAGCCCGTCTGCGCAAAATTCGCAAACTGCGTGCGCTCAGAGCCAAACGTGTTCTTCACAAACGCCCACTTAAAGGACGCAGTGCGTGGCTCAAAAAAAAGAAACGTGCGGTACGGCGGCACCGGAGTCCAAAGCCCGTACAACCAGTCGTCCCGGCTACCCCTACCGATCCGAACCCGGACGGTGCGTACAGCCAGGGATACAACGAGGCGTACAACGAGGGATTCAACGCGGGTTTCGCCAAGGGATTCGAGGACGGACATCAGCTGGCGTACAAAGCACAGTAACCGAGTAGACAGGATTATTCCTGCATGGAATGATATCTGTATAACAGTTAGCCCGGGGGGACAGATCCCTCCGGGCTATTTGCATCGCCGCAAAAGCGGACATGCCCGTACAGGCGGATGTGGAGGGCAAGCGCCAATTTTGCGCCTTGCAGGACACCCGTCCATGATGCATCTGACCCCGAGGCATATCCTTTAGAGGGAAGACCAATCTCGGGGAGAGTCTGGAAGTGAGATCTCCTGAAGGAAGACAGGGTGAAGAATGTGGCAAAACGAAAGCACCGTCCGCTGACCGAAGCGGAAACGGCTTACCGCGGCGGATATGCAGAAGGCCGCAGATTTGGCGGCTGTCAAGCCATGATGGAGCGGGTGCAGATGTTTGAACCGACCCTGCGGGATATGAAAGTGTTATATATCCCGCAAGGATTCGATGCCATCGATGAAGGTGTCACCTTGGCTCTGCAGCAATCTGTACGTGAATGCGTTGTTGGATCGCCAGCAGCGATGTTGCAGGAAGCCAGTCAGCATCGGCCCGATGTTGTGCTCGTCATGAATGGTCTGCATGTATTTCCCGCAGATCATGTGGAGCAGGTGAATGGCATACGTGCACTCGGTATCCGAACTGCCGTGTGGTTTGTGGATGATCCGTACTTCACCGAAGATACAACGTCCCTTTGCCAGCACTATGATGTCGTGTTCACGCATGAAGAGGCCGCGGTGCCCTTCTACCTGGCACATGGAGCGAACCAGGTCATCTATATGCCACTCGCGGTGAATCCAGGCATGTTTCAACCGCGGCGCGCGGCACCGCAGCATCAACACGACATTTGTTTTATCGGTACCGGATTCTGGAACCGGATTGCTTTGTTCGACGAGCTGGCCCCTTTTCTGGCGGACAAAAAGGTATTCATTGCGGGTAGCCAGTGGAATCGGTTGGCACGCTTTGATGTACTAGGCCGTTTCATCCACGAAGGATGGATCGCTCCTGGAGAGACAGTGGATTATTACAATGGCGCCAAGATTGTCATTAACATTCACCGGACTTGCGAGAATGGGGAAGACAATCGCAACACACATCATCTTGAAGGTCACTCGATTAATCCACGCACGTATGAGATCAGCGCCTGCGGCACAATGCAGATTACGGATGCACGTGCAGATTTACCCCGTTATTATAAGCCGGGATATGACATCGAGACGTTCACCAACGCAGCAGAACTTCAGCGCAAGATCCACTATTATCTGAAGCATGAAGAAGAACGACAGGCGATGGCGTGGCGGGGACTTCTCACCACGATGAACCAGCACACATTCACTCGCCGCATCGGTCAGTTGCTGGAACATTTGTAATTCCCATCTGAAGTGCAGCACCAACGAGAACCCTATCCCAAAAAATAAAGGAGTGGCGGTATGTCTCTCAAACACCGTAAAACCAAAAAGGTTCATGCACCCGTACTGAGCCTGGCTGATCAAGCACGCAAAAATGGGCAACATGCCGGATATGACGCAGGTAAGGAAGAAGGATATCTGCGCGGTCGGGCCAACTATATTGTGAATTGCGCACAGGAACCGTTGCCTTTCCGACAGCTTCACGTGCTATATGTATCCTCGGGTAAAGGCTTCCCTTACTCCCCGTTGGATGAGGCCATTATGGCCACGCTACAGGGTATGGTAGCTCAAGTAACCCTCTCTGATCCGCGTCAACCGGTATCTGAAATTGCGCTGCAGACGCGTCCTGATCTTGTGCTTGTGCTGGATGGAATGGATATCCCCATCGAACATATCGATGCGATTCGCCAAGCGGGCATTCAGACGGCGATCTGGCTCACGGATGACCCGTACTATACAGATATGACGCTGGATATTGTGACACATTTTGACCATGTCTTCACGTTGGAACTGAACTGTATCGATCTATATCGACAAATCGGCTGCGCGTCAGTTCACTACCTCCCTTTTGCCGCATTCACTAATCATTACTTTCCGATTACAACTCCTTCTCCGTTAAAACGGGATGTCAGCTTTATCGGCTCGGCCTACTGGAACCGGGTATACTTCTTCAATCCAATCATGCCTCAGTTGATGTCACACAATACGGTATTTAACGGAATCTGGTGGGACCGTCTGCCTGACTATACTGCCTATGGCGAGAAGATTGAGCTCGGGCGCTGGATGAGTCCGCCGGAGACCAATGATGTGTACAATGGCACCAAAATTGTCATCAACCTGCACCGATCCCACGAAGATGATTCCGTCAATAATAATCACCTCAAAATCCCTCCAGCCTCACCGAACCCGAGAACGTTTGAAATTGCCGCGTCCACGACGCTGCAGCTGACCGACGCCCGGGATGACATTGCGCGTTTCTACAAACCGGGTGTGGAGATTGAGACATATTCCTCGCCACAGGAGTTACTCGACAAAGTGGAATATTATCTTACTCATGAAAAGGAACGCCGTGAGATTGCACTTCGTGGACTCGAACGTACACTGAAAGACCACACGTATGGCAAAAGAATTAATGAAATGTTAACTATCATATTCCCTTAATTCTGGCCGGGAGGAGGTGTGCACAGTACCCTGTATCGGATACCCGTGTACAGGGTCCGTGCGGCCATGGCAACGAAACCAAAGATGATGTTATTTTCACATGTGTGCAATACTCGCAGCATTACAGGCGCCGAGAAGCTGCTGCTTCATTTTATGAGAGAGATCGGTGCGATCTTTGAATGTGTGCTCGTAGTCCCTCAGGAGGGGAAGCTTGCGGGGCTTGCGCGGAGATTCGGCATTCAGGTCAAAATATGCACTCTGCCGATGCTTCACGGTGTGTACACACCTTACCTGGGCATTGCAGATGATGCGGAGCATCTTCGCCATACACCAGCGTATCAGGAAGCGGTCTCCCTCATACGGGAGACTGCTCCCGATATGGTGTTAACGAACACCTGCGTTAATGTGATGCCGGCTGTAGCGGCAAAGTCCCTTCAGATTCCGGTCATCTGGAAGATTACCGAGATCATTCATACGAATGAACATACAACCGAGGCGATCCAGATGATTGGGCGTTACGCGGATTGGATTATCGGTATATCCGAGACAGCGGTAGCCCCATTTCAAGAAGCCGGCATGGGTGACAAAGTGACCATCATTTCCCCAACTTGGGAACCCGCGCTACCCGCACCGGACCGCTGGGTTCATCTGCGTGAACGCAAGCGTAAGGAGCTCGGTTTCAAATCATCCCAGACCTGTATCGGTTATATTTCTTCATTTATATATGATGCCAAAGGGTTGAAACCTTTTGTGGATATGGCCTTGAGGATCTGTGAAACGCATTCGCGCTGTCGCTTCTGGATCATCGGGGCACCATCGGATAAAAAGTATTACGACGAGTGTGTATCACGGGTGAGAAAATCCGGGTATTCACGCCGGTTTACCTTCACCACATTTGAAGAGAACGTATCTCTAGCGTATACCGCGATGGATATCCTGGTCATCCCAAGCATGGTCAAGGAAGGATTTGGCATGACCGCACTGGAGGGGCTCTATTTTGCCAAACCGGTCATCGCTTTTGCCCAGGGTGGACTGAAGGAATTAATGGAATCCGTAGGCAGTGATACATTTTTGGCCCCGCCGGGCGATACCGAAGCGCTTGTCACTTTGGCAACAACCTTGCTGAATGATGCAGAGCTGGCCTCCAATACGGGGTGGCGCAATCGGACAGAAGCGGAAAGGCTCTACGGCGTTGAAACCTACCGAACGAAACTGCATACGATGGTGACACAGTGGTTATTGCGTTTTCCCGGATGGTTTGCTTATATCCAACCTCCGAATGGACCTGTGTATACCCATGGGGAGGGAGGACTACGCACTGTACTGGTTCTGGAGCCGACTACGGTTCGGGCACTGTTATTCCCACTGACCGTCATACAGGCGTTGCCACATTCCTCATTACCTCCAATCGCATTGGGTCACGATGCTCCTGTTGCCTCAGGTACTGGCACAGCTGCAAAGCCGATTCAACAGAGGGGCAAAACGCGGAAACGTCGTCGCAAGCCACTTGCACCTCATTCTCGCCGAGACCGTGAGGGGCTGAAACGTACTTCCGGAACTGGCAGACGTAAGGGGAGAACCCGTACAACGAAGGGACCGCGTCCACATATGGGGAAATCGGCTAGTCGCAGACGCAAATCTGCCAAGGCAGGACGTAGCCGAGCAGGGCGCAAGGGTTCCAATACAAGATGAAGGCAGGGATTACGATGAAGATCATGACGGTGCTGGGTACGAGACCTGAGATCATACGGCTCAGCCTGATCATCTCCAAGCTGGACCAGTACGCGTCCAAACATATTCTGGTGCACACGGGACAGAACTTCACGGAAAGTCTCAGCGGTCTCTTTTTCAAGGAAATGGGCCTGCGCGCACCGGATTACGTTCTTCAGGATGAAGCGG
The DNA here is from genome assembly GCF_900101225.1 of Paenibacillus sp. CF095. Classification (NCBI taxonomy): domain Bacteria; kingdom Bacillati; phylum Bacillota; class Bacilli; order Caryophanales; family Paenibacillaceae; genus Paenibacillus; species Paenibacillus sp. CF095. The sequence continues at coordinate 121,302 of NZ_FMZN01000004.1, read as the reverse complement.
CCTCTCTGGGACGACAGCTATCCTCGATGTTTACGCAGATGGAAGATCTGATACTGCAGGAGAAGCCCGATAAATTGCTGCTGCTTGGCGATACCAATAGCGCATTATGTGCAATATTGGCTGAGCGCATGGGTGTTCCTGTTATTCATATGGAAGCAGGCAATCGTTGCTTCGACCTGGATGTGCCTGAAGAGAAAAATCGTAAGGTTATTGATGCCATCTCCACCGTTAATATGCCTTACACGGAACAGAGCAAGAAACATTTGGTCAGCGAAGGGGTACCAAGCAGGCGCATCGTGCTAACGGGCAATCCCATCTATGAAGTCATGCAGCACTACGACGCGCAAGTAAGTTCGAGCAAAATACTCAAAAAGCTCAAGCTGAAATCCGGGCAATACTTCTTGGTTACTGCCCATCGAGCCGAGAATGTGGATCATGCCCCTCATTTGCTGGAGATTATGAAAGGACTGAACCAGGTCGCAGAGGAACACGGGTTGCGTGTGATCTGCAGTATTCATCCGCGTACCGCGATCCGGATTGCGGAGCATCTGCAACTGGAGATGAACCCGCTGGTGGAGTTTCACGAACCGTTTGGATTCTTCGACTTTGTAATGCTTGAACGTCATGCACGCTGTGCACTTACGGATAGCGGTACCGTGCAGGAGGAGTGTTGCATTATGGGCGTGCCGACCGTAACGATGCGTCGAACTACCGAGCGACCGGAAACGGTCGATTGCGGCAGCAATGTAGTCTCCGGTCTGGATGCCGCGCGCATCGCTGATTGCGTGAGAGTCATGACAAAGATGTCTAGCGACTGGGATTGCCCGCAAGGTTACAAAGCCACAGATGTATCCAGTAAAGTGGTTAAATTTCTGCTTGGAGGGAAAATGCATGTTTGAAAATAAGCGTATACTCGTGACTGGCGGTACGGGATCATGGGGTTATGAACTTGTGGCTCAACTACTGCCCCAGCAGCCCAAAGAAATTATTGTATATTCCCGGAACGAGTCCAGCCAAGTGGCTATGAGTCGTGAATTTGAAGACCCGCGTCTTCATTTCCGGATTGGAGATATTCGTGACAAGGATGCCTTGACGGCGGCTTGCCAGCATGTAGACTATGTATTTCATCTGGCAGCGCTCAAGCATGTTCCGGTGTGTGAAGACCAACCGTACGAAGCACTCAAAACCAATGTGATTGGTACACAAAACGTAATTGAGGCTGCTATTGAGAACAAGGTGGAAAAAGTAATCTATATCTCGACTGACAAGGCTGCCAATCCGTCCAACTTCTATGGCATGACAAAAGCGATCGGCGAGAAATTAATTGTATATGCAAACTTGTTACACAGCGATACCAAGTTTGTTACGGTACGGGGTGGGAATGTACTGGGAACAAACGGAAGTGTGGTACATCTGTTCAAGAATCAGATCCGCCAGAAAGGGCAGGTCTCCATCACGGATATGAGTATGACTCGATTCTTTCTTACGCTGAAGGATGCAATTACCTTGCTGTTCAAAGCTTCGGTGGAAAGTGTCGGCGGAGAGATCTTTGTCATGACGATGCCTACCTGCAAAATCGTTGATCTCGCAGAAGTGCTGATTGAGGATTCCGGTGTGGAGAATGTGAGCATTGTGGAACGTGGCATTCGTCCAGGGGAGAAAATCCATGAAATATTGATGAGTGAATTCGAGAGCATGACCACCGTTGTCTACGATGAGCAGTACCTGGTCATTCTTCCTACCCTGGGTATACCGGGTCTGCGTGAACATTATACCAATTGTCCCCCGGTCTCCTTTAACAGTTTCAGTTCTGAACACCAACTCATGACCAAAGAGGAGATTCGTGAAATTCTGAAACGCGGAGGATTCTTGTCATGAAACTGCTGATACTTGGTGGAAACGGAATGGCCGGCCATATTTTGGTCGACTATTTCCGCCGTCAAGGTGTACACAGCGTCTTCTACACATCTCGGGATGTAACGGACCCCAATGGTCTGCTCCTGGATGTGAACGACAGCTTCATGGTTGATCGATTGGTAGAAGCTGTGCACCCGGATGTGATTATTAATGCTGTAGGTGTGTTGAACAACTTCGCAGATGAGGACAAAATTACTGCATATCATATTAACGGTTTCCTGCCACATCGTCTGCGGCGGGTTGCAGATACGATTGGTGCACGCCTGATTCATATCAGCACGGACTGTGTGTTCAGCGGGGAACGGGGAGCATACCGGGAAGATGATGTTACGGATGGGACTTCAGCTTACGCCATCACCAAAGCCCTAGGCGAAGTTCAGGATGAAGGTCATCTGACGATCCGTACGTCCATCATTGGACCCGAGATTCGCCAGGGCGGCATTGGTCTGATGCAATGGTTTATGTCCAGCACAGGTGAAGTCGGGGGGTATACCCGCGTATTCTGGAACGGTGTGACCACACTTGAGCTGGCCAAATGGGTAGACCATTACCTGGCCTCATCGGTTAGTGGTCTGATCCACCTAGCTCATCCGGCACCTGTCAGCAAGCATGACCTGCTTGTATTGTTCAAGCAGACCTGGGATAAGCAGGATGTGACGATTGTGCGTGATGACAGTGTAGTGCAGGACCGTACGCTGGTGTCCACTCGCGAGGATGTGAAGACAGACCTGCCGGATTATTCTACAATGCTGAAGGAGTTGGCATTATGGATGGAGCAGAGCTGAGAGGCAAGAACGTACTGATTACAGGCGCCTCCGGTTTTACCGGGCGACATGCCGTATCTTATTTTCGGGAAGCGGGTGCAGTGGTTGCAGCGGTAGTCCGGAGGCCGGATGTGTATTCATTTGGTAAAGATGCACAAGTCCATGTCTGTGATCTGAACGATAAACAGCAAGTACGTCATCTGATCGGCGAGGTGCAGCCCGACTATGTGCTGCATCTCGCTGGCAAAAATTCAGTGCCTGATTCGTGGTCTGATCCGCTACTGGTCCTGGAGACCAATGTGATGGCCGTGCTGTATTTGCTGGATGCGCTTCGTAGTTGTCCGACAGCACGAACCGTTATTGTAGGATCGCGGTTAAAATATACGCCGGAACCTGGCCGGATTCCCCGGCCTCCGCATCCATACAGCCTCAGTAAAGCGCTGGAAGAGATGGTGTCGTTGTCGTGGATGTCGCTCTTTGGACAACAGATCATGCTGGCGGAGCCAGGCAATCTGATTGGTGCGGGTCCTTCCACAGGCATCTGTTCACTGCTTGCACGCCATGTTGTTGCCTGTGAGCAGGCGGGCAAAACCGAGGCATTCCGTCTGTCCGGACGGGACAATACCCGTGACTTTCTGGATGTGCGGGATGCCGTCAGAGCATATGCGACCCTCCTGGTACACGGGTCCAGCGGTACAGTATACCCGGTGGTGTCTGGAGTCGAGCGCAGTCTTGGTGAAATTGCAGATCTGCTGTTGTCCATGACAGAAGCGGAAGTCCCTGTTCGCTGGGATGGGGCATCTTCTGGTCCGGATGGTTCGGGAAAACAGGAGGAATTATCACTGCTGCGCAAGCTTGGCTGGCAGCCGATGATTCCATTTGCCTCATCGCTTCAGGATATCCTGAGTGATGTTCGTGTCCAGCAAGGGAGGACGACAAGTTGAATCCGAGAGTATCCATTGTCATTCCATTCTACAACTGCCCTTATGTGCCTCAGGCGATTCAGAGTGCGCTGAACCAGACGTATCCCGATGTGGAAATCGTTGTTGTGAATGACGGTTCAACCCGGCATGCAGAGTTGCTTCAACCCTATCTTCCTTATATTAATGTGCTTGGCAAAAGCAATGGCGGGACGGCTTCGGCACTTAATCATGGCATCCGTCATGCCTCTGGTGATTATGTAGCCTGGCTAAGTTCGGATGATTATCTGTACCCGGATAAAATTCGTTATCAGCTGGAGTTTATGCAGCGTGAGAATGTGCTCGTCTCACATACCAACTTTCACTATATCAACGAGCATTCGGCAGTTACCAGAATGCATGGTGGGCCTGAACCGATGTCGGATATGGATTTACTACGACGGTTTGTTAACGGCAATCCGGTGAATGGCTGCACGGTCATGATCCGCAAGGATCTCTTTAGCGGAGTGGGGCTGTTCGATGAACTTCTTCCCTACACCCATGATCTGGATCTCTGGATGCGTATTGTACTGAACGGTCATCGGTTCCCATACCTGAATGAACCGCTTACTGCCTATCGTTGGCATGGTGGAATGGGATCGGTACGTCATGCGGATGTCATCGGCAGAGAGGCATCCATGGTATGGTCCAGATATCGGGAACCGCTGTTGCAGCGAATAGCGACGCTTGGCGGGTAGCGTAGGGAGGGCAGTTATGAAAGCCAAAAGATGGCTGATTAACGCCCTCTTTGCGCAGCATTTTACCTAAGACAGTAAAAGGAGGGGAAGGCCCGAATGGAGCCAAAAGTATCGATCGTCATTCCTTTTTACAATTGTGCTTATATCGAGCAGGCTGTTCACAGTGCCATTCACCAGACGTATCAACATATTGAAGTCATCGTGGTGGATGATGGGTCAACCGAGTACGTGGAGAAGCTACAACCATTCATGGATTCCATCCGCTATATTCACAAAGAAAACGGTGGAACCGCGACAGCATTGAATGAGGGCATCAAACATGCAACAGGGGATTACTTTGTCTGGCTCAGCTCGGATGATGTGATGCTGCTGGATCGGGTGGAGAAACAACTGAAGTTTATGCGAGAGGTCAAGGCTTCATTCTGCCATGGTGCCTACCATTATGTGAATGAGAAGAGTGAATGGTTGGATACGGTGCATCCGGAAGTGGGAAGTCGTCTGGAGATGTTGCAGGTACTGCTGGAAGGTTGTCCGATCAACGGCTGTACTGTCATGTTAGAGATGGAAGCATTTGAGCGGTTTGGACTGTTCGATACTGATTTTCGCTACACCCATGACTATGAGATGTGGATGAGGCTGTTTCCAATGTATGAGCTGTTCTACTACAATGAACCTCTGATGTGCTACCGATTGCATGAGTCAATGGGAACCAAACGTCACTTCAAGGCACTGGTTGCCGAGATGGAAAAAGTTCAAGAGAAGCATAGACCTATTTTACTCAATTTGCTTCAGGTTGGCGGGTACTGGAAGTAGATGGATTTGGCAATGATGGCTGAATGGAACAGATGTTAAATGGACAGGAGAGCACCCTTATGAAGCACTTTTTAAGTGTTATAAGTGGAAGCTCTTTTTTTGCTCTATGGACAGATTCGTGGACAGAAAGGGTGAACGATTGCTGAAGTCACTGTATAATGAAATGATTCATACACGGAAGGGACTGGACTATGCGCAGATATCAATATCTTAAACCCAAGTATTAATAAACTAATGGAGGTAAGAGTATTGATTACAGAGTTACACACAGAACGGTTATATTTGCGAAAAATGGACGTAGCGGATTCGGCCAGCTTGTTTAAAATTTGGTCTGACCCAGATGTGACTAGATTTATGAATATCACTCATTTTACAGATGAAAATCAAGCTATAGCCATGATTAATCTTCTGAATGATCTTTCTCAGGAAAATAAGGCCATTCGGTTCTCTATCTTTGCGCAAGAGTCCAACGAAATCATAGGTTCATGTGGTTATAATTCACTGGATTTTGACAATCTTAAAGCAGAAATTGGATATGACATTGCCAGATCACACTGGGGGAAAGGTTATGCTACGGAAGCGATCTCTTCTTTGTTAGTTCACGCATTCTCGACTATGAAGCTGAATCGAATTGAAGCAAAGGTTGACCCCGATAATGTGAATTCTATCAAGCTATTACAAAAGCTTAATTTCACATACGAAGGCACCCTCAGAGCATACGAGAGGGTAGGTGAAACGTTCAGTGATCTGAATATGTATTCCAAGTTGGCGACAGATTAATAAGATCTGTAATAGCGTGTTCTCGGTCCATTAGAACACATATGAAGCGAGCAAGGGGTGTCCTCAGTCATTCATATGACAGATGGGACACCCCTTGTTTGATATTTCGGCATATTATATAAAGACGGCATATCATTGGACAACTCAATCTTTTGAATTCATGATCGCCATGGATGCAGGATCGGGAAATACATATCCTTTAGGCAGCTTTTTCATCAATTCATTCATTACAGTGTAATCCACGTCGATGTGAGGTGTGGAAACTGGAGTCGAAAACCAGCGGTTGTACAGATCACTCGGTACAAGTAACGTCATATCGTATGTCCTCCTCTGTAGATGGCTTCTTGGTAGACTTGAAATGTACGCAATCCCATCACTTCCAGTGAACGGTGTTGTTCAGCCCAGGCTTTCGCCGCCGCACCCACTGTTCTCCGGGTAACATTATCCTCAAGTAGTGCATCCAACAGTTCACGGAGCGAGTCGACATCCTGCGGAGGAACAACCCATCCCGTACGTCCAGGTTCAACCATCTCGGGCATGCCGGCTGTGCCACTGACGATAACAGGTACACCCGCCAGTTGCGCTTCGGTAACGGAGAACGGCTGGGTGTCCTGCAGGCTGGGCTGGACATAGATATCTGCATGGCGCAGGAAGGAAGGAATATTGTCCAACTTGCCCCAGAACACAACATCCGCTCCAATACCTGTTGACGCGGCCTGTGCTCGCAATTCATCGGTTAGATTGCCTTCTCCTGCGATCCAGCAGACCCAATCAGAACGTATATTTTTCAGACTGGCTAAGGCCTTGATTAACACATGAACACCCTTGATGTATTCAAGTCGTCCGGTAAAGGCAATGACTTTCTTGCCCGCAGGTGGTCGCTGGCGGAACTTCACAGCTGCTGAGGCACGGTAGGCTGGGAGATCTACAGCATAGGGAATCTGTCTGAACTTTGATTCAGGAACGGCAAGTTCTGTAAGCGTACTCTTGATCCAGTGGCTTGACACGAGAATGAGCTCGGACTGTGCTGCACTTCTCTCTTCCAATGAGAGAAAATAACGTCCACGCTTGGATTGCAAATATGAAGGGAGAGTAAGCTGTGGGTTGGAATTTTGAGCATCGTAAAAGGCTTCGCGTGCAAGAGCGCCATGATAGCTTGTAACCAGTGGGATATTGCGGTTCAAAATGCGTTTTATGGCTACGGCAGCTACCGGATCTTGCGCATGAATAACGTCATAGTGGTCCACTCCCAGATAAGCGGCCGCCATCTCGAAGGCATATCTATTCAGTTCATAATAAGCGAGAAGAGGATCGGCAGTGAATTGTGGCAGATCAGTCGGATTGAGTTTGGCTTGCAGCATGGGCCACACCTTATCCTTGGAGAAAGCGCGATTCAGATTACGAACATATACTTCGTTATTGGCACCATTTGTGCCCATGATATCAACCTCTACACCAAGCGCCATCAGCCTGTCGGCCAGTTGTTTAACATATGTCCATATGCCTCCCATATGTGTAAGCTCCCAATACGTAACGAGCAGAACTTTCATAGCTACCTCCTTGTCACGACCTGCACCGGCCGAGCTTCTATCCTTTTATTCTATGAAAAAAGAGGACCGGAAGGTCGGGCATTTCCGTGTAATTGGTCGAAAATGGGTGAATGCAAATGGCAATGGACGAGAGGAAGCATATCCTATGTACAGGAAGGTTCATGTGCTCCGAAGGAGGGATCTACAGTGGCGGTATATTTACTTGAGATTCATGAGAATCTGTTACAGACATTTGTTCCCGTCAAGTACATGGATGTGGAGTTGGCCTATGTGGGCGGCGAGGAAGGGACGGATGTATTTGTTGGTGGAGCCAGTATTCACGGAGAACTGTACCGACACCTGTTTCACCTAACGGCATATTCGGGGGGAGCGGGCGGTAATCAGGTCATTCATAATCTGGATGTGTCATCCGAGCCTCATGAACTGAGGATCATCAGCAACAGCTCTTCACCGAAGCATCTGGTTATTCGAATATATTGCAGAAGTATTCACGGTCAGACATTGGGCATACTGTCAGAATATCAGATGATGAAGCTTGCAGATTGATATGGACATCATTGCATAGTCATGATTAACCAACGTGTGGAGCAGGGAAGGTGCCTGTTCCATTTTTTTGTGGTGGATCCATAATAGAAATGCCTGAAAAAATAGCTTGACAGCAAAGGTATTTTCATTAGAATTAGATCAGTATTAAACGAAAGTTTAAAACGACGATTTAAAACGATAGTTTGAAATTAGTCGTCAATATAGGCTGAGTGAGACGCATGGATAAGCCTGCGATCTCCTGGCTGGAAAAGAGTGTGGAGAACGTGAAAGAACAAACAGCAGTATCCCAGGAGCCCGCAGAGTTTTCAATCAAAACGATTATACTGCCACTCCTGGCTATTATCGTCGGTATGATCATGGTTATACTGGACAGCACGGTGGTGAACGTGGCCATTCCGAATCTCGTTCAATATTTCGAGACCGACCTGAAAACCATCCAATGGACGGTTACGGGTTACACTCTGGCTTTGTCTGCAGTTATTCCACTGGCAGGCTGGTTAACGGACCGCTTTGGTGCCAAAAGAGTATTTCTGTTCACGATTGCCATGTTCACCTTGGGTTCTGTGTTATGCTCGATTGCCCAATCACCTGAGCAATTAATCATTTACCGTGTCATTCAGGGCCTTGGTGGAGGCATGGTTGCCCCTATTGGTATGGCAATGGTCTTTCGTCTGGCTCCTCCTGAGCGAAGAGGTTCCATCATGGGGATGCTGGGAATTCCGATGCTGCTTGCCCCTGCATTGGGTCCGGTGTTGTCCGGGTGGTTTATTGAATCACTGAGCTGGCACTGGATCTTCCTGATTAACTTGCCCATTGGTATTGCAGCTTTCATTCTATGTATCAAGTTTTTGCCTGATACAGATCGTGGACGCACACCTGCACTGGATCTGCTCGGCATGATTCTGGCGCCAATTGCGTTCTCGATGCTGGCCTACGGTGTGAGTGAGGGTGGAACGAGCTGGACGTCTGCAACAACTTTGACGGGTGTCATTGTGGGTGGTGTAGCGCTCATTTTGTTCATTATTGTGGAGCTTCGTCATCAAAATCCATTGCTTGAACTCCGGGTATTCAAATCATCTGATTTCTCACGGGGAATTATTCTCGCATGGGTGTCACAAGTGGCACTGTTCGGTGCGATGATCCTGATCCCGCTCTACTTGCAACAGATCAAAGGGTACACTGCACTGGAAACTGGATTGATTCTGCTGCCACAGGCATTGGCTTCCGGAGTGGGTATGCCGCTTGGTGGTCGATTGTTTGATAAAATAGGTGCTAGACCTCTGGCCTTTGTGGGTCTGGGTATTATCTCGGGAGCATTGTTTATTCTGTCCTCCATCACTGCGGAGACAGGTCTTGGCCTGATAATAACGGCTCTGGTCATGATGGGTCTGGGTATGGGCTTGTCCATGATGCCACTCAATACGCATGTATTAAATGCTGCACCGCGCAAGTTGGTTGGACGGGTGACACCGCTCACGGCCGCTGCACAGCAAGTGGTCGTGTCCTTTGCGGTTGCAGGGCTTACAGGCTTCCTTACTTCAAGAATCGCAGACAATACAACGAGTACGGAGCCGACCGCTATCGTTCATGGTTTGGTGGCTGGTTTCAATGATACGTTTTTCCTGGCCGCTTGTATTGCATTGTTCGGATGTTTGCTCAGTCTGATTCTGCGCAAACCTAAACCGATGCAGGAAGAAGAACTTCAAAATGGCGACAAGCCTGATCCCGCGATGATGATGGGACACTAAGACTCTATAAAAACCATACTAAGGCAGTTCAGAGAAATTTTGCTGAACTGCCTTTTTTGTTATGCTCAATGGAAAATTCGCAGTGCTGTCATCATTTCACGGAAAGAAATGGCATATCGATCTGGTGAAAAAGACAAGCTCATATGCTGTCTGCCCTGAATGCGAATATACTCACGCAGTTTCTTGTTATTCATCAGGTCCCTTGCTTCGGCTACAGCGGCCTCTACATTTCCAATTGGATAAAACTTACCAGTCTTATTATGTGTGATAAATGAACGCACACCATCCGAATCCGTGCTGAGCACCGGGCAGCCACAACTGATGGCTTCAGCGACGGCATAACCGAATCCTTCAAGCAGGGAAGTGGATAACATGATGCCCCCTGAAGCGGCAATCATGGAATAATATGCAGGCATCTGAGAATGAGGAACATTGATAAAAATGCCAATCCGATCCTCAAGCCCGTATTCTGCCAGCATGTGCCGGAACATGACTTCATCTTCTGGATTAGCCAAAGTTGGATCGTGGAACAACCATAGTCTGGCTTCCGGATTTTTTTTGACGATTTCACTCGATATGATTAAATATTCACGCCAGTTTTTGTTGTGTTCAAGTCGTCCTACCCAAGCCAGCACCGGATAGGGTGGCGTATCCACCAAGATTGGTGCGAAGGTGTCGGTATCCAGCATATTAGGAATAACAAACCGATGAAGCCAAGGACAGATATGAATGAACATATCCAGCAGATGGTCTGTGGGAGGTATAACGGCAGCATCACAATGAGCTTGGAGGTAAGGGACACCCATCTGTATCGTTTCCAGAGCCTGATCGCGTGTTCCGAGTCCCTGCGCTTCAAAAATAATACGTCCCGTATAACCTAGTCCTCTCAAGCGTCCGGGCATAGCGATGTCTGAAGTGGCAATGATGGCATCATAATGATGAGTATGAATGATATGATGGATATCCTCGTCACTGGACGCGGTGAAAATGGGCGTATCACTGTTGTTCTGCAATCCCGAGCCTGTGTTGAGATACAATAGGTGCGATTCAATGCCATGACGTTTCAGAACAGCGGTGCGCAGTCGATTTAACGTATCCACGCCACCGCTTGGAATATAAAACGTGAATAATACTTTCACACGATTCACCCTCTGACTTTTGGTCAGGAGCACATTCTCCTGTACTCTATGTTACGTTGGCTCTAAGTGCAGGGTGTGGGTGTTAACCGGATTGTTCACATTTTTGACAAAAATTTTTAAGCTGTCTTTTAAGTGTCATTAAGCTGAGGCTAGGATAGCTCACGTAAGATACAAGGAACTTCCCGTGTCTATCATCTATTACATAAGTTCAACATAACATTTACACGATAAACGGAGAGGCAGAAATAACTTGAAGAAGCGAAGCGTTCGCCTAAAAGCTTTCTGAAAAGAAAGCTACATCGGAAGCATACGCTATCCCCGGATTTTTCCTTCTGATGAAGGAATCAAAAAAATATGGGGATAACAGTGATCGGAAGGTTATTCTGCCATCGGAGTGCAAGTGTAAATATTTTCAGTTGAATTTATATAACGAACGATGGTGCACGGGTATTTTAACGGGAAAGGATGAATGATGTGCTCGAAGTGAAACAGGTCAGCAAAGTTTACGAAGGGCAACGCGGCGTACATCAACTGGATTTCACCATGGAACGTGGTGAGATTGTTGGCTTTCTCGGGCCCAATGGTGCCGGAAAAACAACAACGATGCGTATGATTACGGGTTATGTGCATCCAACCGCGGGTTCCATCATGGTGGATGGGGTATCGGTGCATGAGCAGGGTCAGCGTGTTCGTTCCAAGATTGGGTATCTGCCTGAAACTCCGCCACTGTATCCCGATATGACGGTGCAGTCCTATCTTAAATTCGTAGCCAATTTACGAGATGTCCCGGCACGTGAGGTTAAGCTGCGGGTCAGTGAGATGGTTAGCAGACTGGGGCTTCAGGGTCGGGAAAGGCAAATGGTACGTGGGTTATCCAAAGGATACAAACAACGCCTTGGGCTGGCAGGAGCCATTATTCACAAGCCGGATCTGCTGGTTCTGGATGAGCCAACATCGGGCCTTGATCCAAACCAGATTATCGAGATCAGAGATCTGATTCGAGAACTGGGGGAGAACCATACAGTGCTGCTCAGTACGCATATTTTGCCTGAAGTGAGCACGCTCTGTAATCGAATGTTGATCATCAATCAGGGACAACTCGTGCTGGATGGTTCACCTCAGCATTTCGGATCAGCAATGGGGGATCAGTTCAAGGTGTCGATTGAAGTGAAGGCCACTACGGAGCAATTACATAATGTGCTGACCCCATGGGAGAAGGTGCAGAGTGAAGTCATTCAAACATCGGATGCGAATACCGCCAAAGATACTTCACTTAATTCAGATTCAGCGAATACGGTTAAAATGCTGCTTACTGGAGAAAACTCGGAAGATTTCCGGGAGGAGCTGTTCTACCTTTTGTCAGGTGCAGGATTACCGATACTGGAGATGAAGAAGGAGAACCTAAGTCTGGAGCAAATCTTCCTGAAGCTGACCACAACCGAGGCCACAGACACAGACGCAAATTCGGCAGATGTGGATAAGGTTGCTGGGGCAGAGATGGATCAGGATGTAACTTCGGACATCGACTCGTCGAGTATATCGGGAACAACAGTTAGTACAGCAGCAGATGCTTCGCCCCATTCTCGCAAAGGGGAGGACTCCAAATGAGACGAATGATGGCGGTATGCAATAAAGAGCTGCAAGCTTATTTTCTGTCACCCACGTCCTATTTTGCTTTTGCCGTATATGTACTGATGACCAGTCTGCTGTTCTATTCAAGCTTTGTATATTACCAGCCGAGCATTGTCGATTATCGTCTCGTGTTGGGCGATACGTTGTCCATGCTGCTGTTTGTTGTGCCCTTGTTAACGATGCGACTCGTTGCAGAGGAATTCAGACAGGGAACGGATGAATTGTTGCTGACTTCTCCGGCACGAGTAACAGAAATTATTTTTGGTAAATATCTTGCTTCTCTGGCCATTCTGGTTGTGCTCATCCTGTGCAGTCTGGTGTACCCTTTCATCATGTCATTTTATGGGACATTGGATATGACGACGGTATGGATGTCTGCGCTGGGGTTATTTTTCCTGGGCGGAAGCATGATGGCGATTGGACTGTTCGCTTCCACGTTATCTCAACATCAGATGGTGTCTGCGGTGGCGGGTTTTATTATTTTGCTCGTTTTGTGGATGCTTGATTCATTCGCAGGTAATACAGGTTCTGCTTTGCAACAGTGGCTGGACCCGTTTGCACTGACTAACCGGTTCGACAGCTTCATGAAAGGCGTACTTAGTGGACCGGATATCTTGTATTATGTCACCCTTTCGGGTGTGTTTCTGCTGTTAAGCATTCAAATTGTGGAACGGAAGCGGTGGAGGTGAGAAGATGAAAAAATGGTTAAGTCATACCAACAGTACCGTGCTGTCCGTAGCGGTGATTGGCATCTTTATTTTGCTAACACTGTTCCTGAATTCCCTTGGCGGCTTCCAGCTCGATCTGACCTCGAACAAACAATACACGTTATCTGACCAGTCCCTTACTGCGATCAAAAATGTGAAGGATGACGTCAACATTCTGGTGTTAACGGTCGAAAATGCCAACAACACCGTCCTGAACCGTGAGGTCACGGATATGGTCGAGGAATACACGAAACGTAACAGCAAGTTGAAAATAAAACAATATAATCTGACGCAGGAACCTGCGCTTGCATCCAAATACGGCATAACAGGCAGCTCCATTGTGCTGGAGCAGGGAGATCAACACAAAGTGATTGATATCGCCAGTTTGTTCACCGCGACAGGTGACGGCAGTGATGGATCATATCAGTTCACAGGTGAGGAAAAACTTACGCAGGCGCTCATGAATATGTCATCCACCGAAATGCACAAAATGGTCTTTTTGACCGGACATGAAGAGCTGAGTCTCGCTCAAATGACTACGCTGAAATCCTCCTTGGAACAAAATAATGTGCAGACGGAAGAGTTGCAGCTGAATCAGGCCGGGAAAGTTCCGGAAGATGCAGATGTGCTTGCCATTATTGGTCCACAACGCGATCTCAGTGATACGGAAATGAAAGCCATTCGCACCTATCTGAGTAATGGAGGTAAGCTGTTATTATCCCTCGGATTTGTGGAAGATATGAAATCCAGTTGGAAAAACATCGATGCTCTGATGGCTGACTATGGCGTCGTTGATGAGCATGCGGTCATGGTGGATAATCAGCAAGCCAGTACGATGGGGCCACTCTGGGTGGTGCCGGAGTATGGTACACATGCAATTACGGACAAACTTGCTGCAAGCCAATTGTATCCGATGTTGTCGCTGTCGATTGCGTTGACCAGCAAAGAACAGGATAAATATACCCTTTCACCGTTAATTCATTCTTCGAATGACAGTTATGGGGAGACAAATATCGGCGGCTTATTGCAAAATGAAACAAGCAATGATGCCGAAGAGGACATTCAGGGACCAGTGGAACTGGGGTATGCAGCCGATACAACGGATGGTAAACCGAAGGCGGTTATTCTGGGCTCGTCCATTTTCATGCAGGATTCGGAAATTGCAAATGGCGGCAATCGGGACTTTATTTTGAATACGGTAAACTATCTGAGTGAGAAAGAAAATGGATTGACGATTCGCCCAAGGGTACAAGCCGGGTATGAGATGGCATACCTGAATGGCGAACAGGCCAGAACGATTTTCTTCGTGGCTATTGTAGCGTTCCCGCTCATCTTTGTTATCATCGGTGTACTCTTATGGTGGAGGCGCAGACGGGTATGAGAAAATGGGTCCCAACGATTCTGGTAGTCATCGTACTGATTGTGGGCTGGGTGTACGCGGCCAGTCAAAATTATTTTCGAGAAGAAGAAGCGGTACAAGCCAAATTGCTCGGTATTCAATCCGGGGATATCCAATCCATCACAATACATGACACTACGGAGGAGACATCTGGTGCAGCAGGATCTTCGACTTTGTCGCTTGAAAATGGCGTATGGCAGATGGTTGAGCCAAAAGCCTATCCTCTGAACGGTTACAGTGTAAGCGGCTGGCTGGATGCTCTGAGTAGTGCGAATCAGGAACTGGTGGTGGAAGAAGCGCCAACGGATCTGGATAAGTACGGATTAGGAACAGATGCTACACGTATGGATATCAAACTCAAAGATAATCGGGAGATCAAACTGGCTATTGGTGGCCAGCTTCCAGCAGATGATGCACGTTATGTGCGTGTTGATTCGGGTCCTGTGGTTGCCGTGCAGACAGAGGCGATTACCAGCATGGCTTTGTCTCGTCGTGATTTGTTGGACACTACACCTTTTAACATGGATGAGACAAATGTTGGGTCTCTGGAGTGGGAAGGTGAAGCAGCTACCTGGATGTTAACATCGGCATCGAAGAACGATGCGGCAGAGCAGACTTGGACACTGAATGGAAAAACGATTGAATCCACCGATGCCGTATCTCTTATCGGCAAAATCAAAAACTTGTCGACAGCAGATGATGTGCGCAAAGCGTCCGAGCTGAAGAATTCGGTTCCACGATTCACCCTGTCTGTTGAACAGACGGTCAATGGGCAACAAGTTCGAGATGTGTATCGAGGAATTACGGTGCCATCCGAATCGGATCAGATCTGGGTCATTACGCCGGATGGTCAATGGGCATATGCCATGGAGGCGACGAGTCTAACGGAAGCCGAGAAATTCCCGGATACAATTAAAGCATCCACAACTTCTTCGGAAGAGTCATCAAGTTCGGCAAATGAAGCAACGACATCCTCATCAACAGACGGGAAATGAGTGGGGCGGAAGATAAGTGATATTATTGTGTTGAGATGCAAATATTATGATGCAAATATTATTTCGAGGCAGTGCTGCGAACAAGCAGCACTGTTTTTTTATTTTATATAGCAAGAAATTCACGGTCCACAGATCAAAAACTATAAACAAAGACCAGAACCAGAAGACCCGAATCTATAGGGTAAGGTACCATATCCTTTCAGCATATCGGTACGTACAGAAGCACATCCTATCTTTGTGACCAAAACCAACAAACATTGGAGGATGAGTACATGCCAGCAGTCAAAAAGGCAACAGCTATTACGTTATCATTATCTACTGCGATCTTTGTAATGGCCGGTTTGACAGGTTGTGGCACGAATCGGGATACCAACAATATGCATACACAAAGTGTTCGTCAGCAAGCCAACGGCATTAACCGTTATGGTGTGGAAACAAATGGCATGGATGGCATCCGTGCGAAAAGTTATCGCATGCATAATGTCACTGACCTGAAATCCAGTGAAGAGCTGGCAAAACGCATCACGGAGATGAAGGAAGTTAAATCTGCCCGTGTCATGTTAACGGATCGTAATGCTTATGTGGCCGTTCGTTTGGCAGATGGTCACGCAGGCAAGTTGGAAAGCAAGTCCAATGGTCGTACGAGCATGCTGAATGGAACGATGCGTAATCATGCCAGTGATACCATGCGTGGGGGAAACATGAATCACGATATGGGTGGTATGCGTGTGAATGGCGGTACGGGCACAATGTCTCCGTACAGCACTAGCGGAATTGCTCCAGGACTGAACACGAATTCAGCAACGGATCGCAGCCATATGGGGAATGACCGCAGCATCTATGGAACCATGGGCACAGGTACAATTGGTATGATGCGTGGTCTGACAAATAGTGGCAAAGCACGTGGGACGGACGATGGGCATTATGGTATGAAAAGTGAAGGACAACGTGTAGATAGCACGGATGATAACACATCAGCTGAGATTAAAGGTAAGATTTCAGCAAAAATCAAGCAGTTTGCACCGAACATCGAGAATGTATATGTATCAGCCAATCCGGATTTTGTGGAGCAAGTGGAGAACTACGCCACAGATATTCGTAATGGTAAGCCAGTCAGTGGCATGATCGATACATTCCAATCGATGGTAGAGCGTATTTTCCCAACCAACGGTACGGATACCAATCACCGTGATGGCATCCTTGACGATGGTCTGATGAACCGTAATCACAATGGTGGGGTCATGAATCGAATGAATCGGTAGTTTTTTGACTGAACAAGTGTGCCTTTGCGCAGATGGTAACATCAGCTGCAGGGGCATGTTTGTTTTACATAACCCAATACATATATCACTGAACGCGTTCTATTCGGACAATGAATCACATAATTCCTGCCCATTTTTCTTATAAAACTGAACCAACGCCCTTGACCTGACATAAGATGAGTTGACTGTATCCCCTTAACCTTGTTACACCAACACAACCCGAGCAAGGAGGGGTGAACATTGAAGGGTATCGATCATAAAAGCAAATTTTTGTTAACCCACCGTGAACGCGAAGTATTCGAATTACTGGTTCAAGACAAAACAACGCGTGACATCGCAGGGCAGTTATTCATCAGCGAGAAAACGGTGCGTAACCATATTTCGAATGTGATGCAGAAACTCAATGTTAAGGGTCGTTCGCAGGCAGTTGTCGAGCTGATTAAGCTTGGAGAACTGAAGATTTAGTTGCGAATTACAGTTAGGATTAAGTAGCAGCATGAAAGCCTTTCTCTATTCTTTGTCATGAAGAATGGGGCAAGGCTTTTTTGCTGCTATGGACCATGAAATGAGGGAGGTTAAAAATAATTTGAGGGAAGATCCGAAACGTAGCATCGCTTGTTTTCGATATTTTAGTAGACCATAATGATTACATATACGAAGATAAGGCAGTAGAATTGAAACAATGGTTTGAACGGATGATTGGGTTCTTAAATCACATTTCCATCAGTTAGACTACACAGTTACATTAGAACATAGAGGACAGAAATGACCTGAAGAAGCAGAGCGTTCGCCTTTATCCCCAGATGTTCACCCTTATAAAAAATGATTCAAAAAATCTGGGGATAACAGTGATCGGAAGGTTATTCTGTCAGCGGAGTGGCAAGTGTAACTATTCCGTATTTCAACTTATATTAGCAATGGAAGGATGAGCTAAATGGACCGTTTCTTAAATGAATTTGAAGATCATTTTCGTGCGGGTTTTCTGCCCGATCTGGAACAAACGCTGGCTAAGGTTCAGGATGAGAAAGTATATGCTTGTGCATTTGGAACGGACAGTGATTGGGTAACGCTGTTCATGGCGGTAAATACAGAGGAGTCATTGAGCAAACATATTACCAATATGAAAGAACAGGGTTTGTGCGACAGCGAGCAGGACGAGATCTATTACAGATGGGGCTGCTCCGAATATCAATATGGCGAGGATACGCACTTTAACCACATCAGCCGATTGTTGTATGCGACAGAGGAGGTCCAGGAGTATAAGGATGAGATCATTCGAATCATCGCCAAAGTTGTGAATGAGACAGCAGATGACGTTTTTGCCCGATATGGACAAGCAAAAGCAGACATTACGTTCTTTGTTTCTCTAACAGATGACGATCTAGCGGAGGAGATTGAAAATCAATCGGTTCATCAAATGACTGTCCCCAGCTTAGCCAGCAAATTCTTAAAACGATATGATGACATGAATTAGACCGAGTTAACTTGAGTTGAGCGTTTAGTTGAATGGAAATTGCATTAAAACGAATTGAATCTTAGTACCGCGAAAGTCTTTCCTATTCTTTAACTAAACTAAAGAAGGAAGAGGCTTTTTTGTTTTTGCGTGAAAAAATGAAACAAACGAATCCATACACTTATTGATTCCTATTCATTTGAAGGAACATCCTCCATTTTTTCTTCGAAAATGGCTGATAAAAGAGCTGCTCCAATTCCTCAAATTGTGCTTCGTTCAGATGAAGATGGAGCGCTCTTTTCGCAATTTTTGCGGCAGGTTGGGAAGCGGATTTCCTTCCTCCGGCTTTTCGTTTGATCGGAATATGAAATTGTAGCAAGTCTTCGAGCTGATTCCAACCTTCCCAACTCAACCGACCTCCGCGTTTCCAGTCGATAGCATAGAGGGCATAATAGGCGTGTCCTTCTGTTTGTTTGGAAGCCATAATCCAGATGGAAGGAATGAGCTTTTCCCGTTGTCTTCGATTCATTAGAATTGCACCCCTCTCGATTCTTAATATAAAGGACATCAACTATGCGTATCAAGCAGGTGAGGGGCTATACACGCTCAGATCATTGCAAAAGTCATGTTAAATTCCTCTTGATTTGCAGGATCGTCTTGATTAAAATTAAGTTATAAAAATGATTTTCTTAATTTATTAAAAATAAATAAAAATAATTTTCATAAAGCGAGGTCCTCATGGCAGCCATATTACGTGCGTTGCAGCAAGAACTGAATAACCTTCCGTCTCAGGAGCGACGTATTGCCGAAGTCATTATGCAATCTCCATCGGACATTCCCGGGTGGACGATTAGTCATCTGGCAGAGCAGAGTGGCACAAGTGCGGCGACGGTGACCCGCTTTTGCAAGTCGTTTCATTTTAAAGGCTTCCCCGATTTCAAAATGAAACTCGCCGCAGAATTGTCCCACGCATCTGATGAAACGGCGTATCAGGATATTGTAGCGGGCAATTCCCTATCCAAAATTGTTGAAGCTATCGAAGCCAATCACCTCGCGTCGATTGCAGATACCACCCGTTTGCTGGATTTGGGCAGATTGGAGCAAGCCGTTCAATTATTGTGCCAGGCTCGCCGCATCGATCTGTACGGTGTGGCTACCTCATCGATTGTTACACAGGATTTCTATCAGAAACTGGTGCGGATCGGCAAGAGCTGTACGGCTTTTTCCGACTCACATATGCAGATTACATCCGCATCTTCGCTCGCCGAGGGAGATGTGGCGATGGCCGTATCCTATTCAGGCGAAACACCGGAGACCATCGATGCCCTGCATTGTGCCAAAGAGGCCGGAGCTTCTACGATTTCACTGACTTCCTATGGAAGTAACACACTCGCAACGGTATCGGATATCTCATTGTTCACCTCTTCTCTGGAAGAAGGAATGAGGCGTGGAGATATGGCTTCACGTATTGCACTGCTGCATGTGGTCGATATTTTGTTCACAGGCATGGTAAGTGCCGACTTCGACCGTTTTATCCCCAGACTGGAACAATCCTATCATAATGTGCAATCTTATCGAGTCCAACACAACGGAGGTGCCTGACAGATGAAGATGAATATACGAATTTTTGAAAATGAAGAAGACTTGAACGCCACGGGTGCTGGCCTCATTGCCAGCTTGTTGCAAACCAAACCACGGGCTGTACTGGGGCTCGCGACAGGAAGTTCTCCTGTGGGCATATATAAACAGCTTATCACGTTGTACCAGAAGGGGCTTGTCAGCTTCTCACAGGCTTCTTCTTTTAATCTCGATGAGTATGTTGGACTTCCAACAGAACATCGCGAGAGTTACCGCAGTTTCATGAACGAACAATTATTCAAACATATCGATATAGATATTGCTAGAACGCAAGTGCCTGATGGTCAGGCTGCCGATCTGGAACAGGAATGTAATTCCTATGAACAACGGCTGGACGATCGTGGACCTGTAGATCTGCAACTGCTTGGCATTGGACATAATGGTCATATTGGCTTCAATGAACCGGGAACTGAACTTACAGGACGAACACATGTTGTGGATCTGAAAGACGAGACGCGAAAGGCAAACGCACGCTTCTTTGACAGCATTGATGAAGTTCCGGCTCAGGCGATTACGATGGGTGTTGGTACCATTTTGAAAGCCAAACAAATTCTGCTCATTGCCCGTGGCGAGGAAAAAGCCGAGATTATTCGCGAAGCATTCATGGGCCCAATCACAACGGCCTGTCCTGCATCGCTTTTGCAATGTCATCCAAATGTGGTGGTATTGCTGGACCGTGCAGCTGGGAGGCTGGTGAGATGACCGAGGTGAATAGCCATGAACCTAGGAGTCAGCGTGATGAAAATATTTCTCTTCTTCGGGGCAAGCTGCTCCTTGCAGATGAGATATTGGAAGACGGTGTATTAGCTTGGAGGGATGGGAAAATCATCTATGCTGGGATACCGGAAGGTCTTCCTGAACAGATTCGGAGCGAGGCTTTGCCGCTGTCAGTACCGGAACGTGGTCTCATTGTGCCTGGATTCATTGATATCCATGTGCATGGTGGGAACGGAGAAGACTTTATGGACGCAAGCCCTGAGGTGTTGGACAAGATCACTTCTTTCCATAGTACGCAGGGAACAACAGCGATGCTTGCGACTTCCATGACAGCTCCAAAAGAGCGACTGGATAACGTACTTGCTGAGGTCAATCGGTACCGTTCCGGTGAAATGCCTTATGCTCAGCTTGAAGGTGTACACTTGGAAGGTCCGTTTTTTAGTCCGAAATGGCCTGGTGCGCAAAATCCGGAACATATCATACTGCCTGATGTATCTTGGCTCGAAGCATGGGAGAAGCAATATCCTGGCCTGATCCGTCAAGTTACGTTGGCACCGGAACGTGAAGGCGGGCTGGAAGTCATTTCATGGCTGCGAGAACAACGGATTACAGCGGCACTTGGCCATACAGATGCGACCTATGAAGAGGTGGAGCGGGCAGTGGAAGCCGGACTGCATCATGCGGTACATACATTCAATGCCATGACACCGTTGCATCATCGGTTACCCGGGGCTGCCGGAGCCGTGCTGAGTGATCCACGTATCAGTGCCGAGGTGATTGCCGACGGCATTCATGTTCACCCTGCGGCGATCTCAATCCTCGCTCAGCTGAAGCAACATGATGATCAACTCGTGTTGATCACAGATGCCATGTCTGCGGCGGGATTGGATGACGGGGAATACAAGATCGGTGACCTGCCCGTAATCGTGAAGCATGGCGAGGCCAGACTGAAGGACGGCGGCGCACTGGCGGGAAGCACGCTGACAATGATTCGTGGTTTCCGTTACCTGGTACAGGAAGTGGGTCTGAGTCTGAACGCTGCATCACGTGCAGCAAGCCTGACACCGGCACGCCTGCTGGGCATTGATCATCGGACAGGTTCCCTGGCTCAAGGAAAACAGGCAGATATCGTTTTGCTGAATGCGGTGCTGGATATTGAGAGTGTGTGGGTTAAGGGCAGACGGATTGGCGAGTCATATTAGATTTAGAAAATTAGTATCGTGCTAATAACTCTCATTTGTGATGCATCAGTCTTAGGAGTTAAAACTTGGCTTTTATCTGTGGAGAGGCAACACCTTGCACAATATGTTAAAATAGATCTCAAAAAGACGGGATCTGCGGATCACGCATAACGGAGGCGTGAAACATGGAACGTAACGCTATGCTCGAACATGATCCGTTCATCACAGTGTTGGCGGAGAAGTTGCACATACACGGATATTATGCCTTTTATGGCGAGCATTACAATGAGACCGATATGGAGCTGTACCGCAGACATCTGTTCACATCATTCAGCAATATCGTATGGGTAGAGCTGGATGCACGCAAAAAGTATATGATTGTCGATCATCGTGGACGTAACACGGTCATGAAATTGATCGAAGGTATGCTGAACACACGTAGAACGCTGCGAGCGAATCAAGCAATGGCAGGTACGGACACCTCTGGAGTCCAGCAGGAAATCGCACATTTATCCAAGCTTGTGCACATGTTGAAGTTCACAACATTCCGCACATAAGCGAAGTGTGATATGTAGGCTGTAATAAGCGGCGTGAGTAGGAAGAGTAGAGTATAATATGTGGCTCTCATAAGCGATGAGTAACAACGAAAAATGAAAATAAACACCAAGACATGACAACGAGTGCATCTCATAAGTAGTAATCTCCGAAGGGTCGCTCAGTTCTAACGAACCTGCGAAGCCTTATTTCAATGATTTGGCTGTCATACAAAATGTAACGAATCTTAGACACGCTATTTAATGTAAATGAGCGATATTACGTTACAAAATCATGCTTACACTCCAAATAAGTTGTCTACGATTCGTTAGATTTTCAAACCTGCGAAATTTCAAGTAATAAGGCTTGTGAGGTTCTTTAGACGACAGTTGGCAATTTCCATGAAAGCTATGTGTTGGGTTTAGATAGTAAACGAGTAAACATAAAGAGAGAGTCCTGTCATAGCTGACGGAACTCTCTTTATTTGCTTTATACAATTCAACAACACACATTCTCTATATAAGCAATTATCTAAACGAAGTCACAAAACTGCTGAACAGCGTCCGGACATCATACTGATATTTATTGATCGGCTCAATCGGACGTTTCTCTCCAAGCAGGGTGTAGACGGCGATCCGTGCTGCCCGGACCGAATATTCTTCCGTGAATACCACGTCATCGGGAATCTCGCAGAATTGGCTGATAAAGGCCAGGTTGGTGGAGCCTTCAGGCACAACCTTAGGTCTGTCGCTATTCAGTCTTGGCATGAATTGGGCTGTGATGTAAGGCATCATACAAGGAATGCAGTTGGCGGTAGCCATGATGGCCTCATGATGTTCCTGGAAATGAAGATGGCCAATCAACTCCTGCATAATTTCTTCCCCGGTACAGTCGCACATTCTTTTCTTCACGTAATCGCCCACGTTATCCGGATATAATCCGTATCCCCAGAATACGTTGACATGCTCCGGCTGACCACGGAAATGCGGTTGGAAGGCTAGAACGACAGACATGAACCAGCTGGAATCCTTGAAAGTAACCAGCGCGCCGGTACCTGCCCGGTTGCGTGTGAATTTCTCCATCAGATCAAAGAAGACCGAATCCTGGAAGGTGACCGTAAACGACTCCCATTTGGACTCATCCACATGATCATTAAAAGAAGAAGGGTTGCCCAGCATCGGTTTCTTGGCGGCAATGTTCTCCCACAGCTTCCATGAGCTGCCCTTGCCATTCAGTTTCGGGGCGGAAGTCATGGAGCCGATGTCGGCCCCTTCGGTCATCGAACCGTTTGTGACAATGACCAGATCGCCTTCATTGATGTCGATAATCTCCTCGGCAACGTTGCGTCGAACATGCATCCGACTTACTGTAATGCCGTCACCGTCTTTGAAATCCAGATCGGTAACCGTACATTTCAGCGTGAAATCTACGCCAAACGGCTCCAGGTAGTTATGCAATGGCAGGATTATCGAGTCATATTGGTTGAACGGTGTGCGGGTGACACCTTCCAGCGTCTGAATTCTTGGGAATTCGTGAAAAAAGCGAAGCATGTATCTTTTGAATTCCACGGCGCTATGCCAAGGTTGGAAGGCGAAGGTGGTCGCCCACATATACCAGAAGTTCGTTTTGAAAAAATGAGGGCCAAACCAGTCGTTGATGCGCAGTTTACCCAGCGTGTCTTCAGGAGTAATAATCAGTTTGCCCATCGCCAAACGGTCGGCCATATCAAAGCCCATCGAGAGCACATCTTCGACCTTCCCGTCACGGTTGATGAGCCGTGCATTGGAATGTGTGGGATTGGCATCGTCAAATTCGGTAATTTCCTGTCGGACAGATATGCCCGGACGGTCGATGGAAGGGATGGAAGCCAGCAGCTCCCACAGATTCTCATAGGCCTCGTCATTGAGCATTCGCCCGCCGCGGATGATATATCCTTGATCGGGATTACCAGCTCCGTCATTGCTACCGCCGAGAATGGGCATTTCTTCGATAATGTGAATATGTTCTCCAGGAAAGCCACAATCTCTGACCAGATAAGCTGCACCCGCCAATGATGCAATGCCACCGCCTACAAAATAGACCTGTTTATTACCATATTCTTTCTTCACGATCATTCGCCTCCAAAAGGTTCTGTAATCACATCCCTAATGTAAACCTTGCAGGTCCCGTAAGGTATGATCAAAAGAAAGGGAGTGTCCAATTTTTGGTCACTTGTAGTAAAGTGTCTAAAACCTAGGCATAGATCACATGTGAAAAAAGCCGCGCATCCTTAAGTGGATGGCAGCTTATTCTCATACCTGTGCAGTGCTCTCAGGACATTGCCTTCGATTAGCTCACTGAGCTTCTCAATAATCTGTTTTGGCGGTTCTTGCATGTTGCCCCTCATCCATTGGATGATCAGCCCCGTGAAAGCCAAGGTATAGAAGTTGGCGACGAACTCTTTGTCCTCACTGCGGACCTGTATCCCACAGGCCAGCTCATCAATAACACCCATGATCAGATCATGGGTTACTTCATAGAGGTATGTGTCCAAGTGGGTGCGCCCTAGCGAGTCGATGTATTGATGCAGAACGTTTTATTGTTCTCGATGTAACAAAAGATTTTATGGAATCCGTCCGTCCATGTGCTGTAGCTTCGGTACTCCGTAAGGCTCTCTACCGCTTCAGTCTGATATATCCACCCAAGCAGCGCGTAAATATCCTGAAAATGATAATAAAAGGTTTGCCGGTTCACGCCGCAATGGTCAACCAGATGTTTGACCGTAATCTTGTTCAGCGGGGTGTGCTCCATCAGTGATTTAAGCGAGTGAGCCAGCGCATGTTTGGTTAGGTGAGAAGCAGACACAACATTCACCTCATCATTTTGGATTAGCTTGCTGGTATGCACCAGCAGGTAAACACTCATGGCAAAAGCCCCGCAGCGAAGTCACGAGTATAAGCAAGTCAAAACGCAGGAATCCGAAAGATCCTCCAATCCACAAAACCCCTGTAGCTATCAACATCTTCGTTACCCGATCCGCACCATATTCCATAAGGGTGCATCCTAAATATTGAATATCAATCGCTTCAAATAAACTCCTAAAGGCCACTAGTGTTGTCTCTATCACAATCCCTTAAAAGTTAGCCGTCGTCTAAAACCAGTCACAATAAAGAGCAACCATGGTAAAAGCCTGAAACCTAGTGAAGGAGACGTAATCAATCTAAAAAAAAGGCCGATAAGGTCGCGTATATTATCTCTATAACACTAAACCATTAAAACCGAGACCCCGTCTATAAAATCAGTCATAGGAAGAACGATAACGAAATGATCGAGAAAAAATCGAAAAACTGTTCAGTAGCCCATCGTTTTGTGATCTATCACACTAACCTTCAAAGTTAAACCCATACCTTTAAAGAAGCCATAATAAAGCAAACTGTACGCAATGATCGATACAAAATTCAAAGAACGGCCTAAAGGTCACCATGTTTTTATCTCTAATACACTAACCCATTTAAAAGTAAGTCTCCATCGTCTCCATTCATAAAAAGCAGCCACGAAAAAAAACCACAATTTCACCAAAGAAAAAGAAAAAGAAAAAAGAAACAAAAAAACAACTTCACCAAAGAAACAAAAAAACAATAAAAAGAAACAAATAAATCAAATAAATAAAAAAGACGACCCGAAGGCCGTCCTTTGTTCTCCCCATTACACTAACCAATCAATAGTTAGGCTCAATCTTAAAATCAGTCTGCGAGAAGCTGCAACGTAGTGAAGGGGACGAAATCGATTCTGAAGAAGCGGAGCGTTCGCCTTTATCCCCGGATTTCTCCCTTTAGAAAGGGAATCAAGGAAATCCGGGGATAACAGCGATCAAAAGAACGATTCGGCCCCGGAACGTCCACTCAGCACGCTCTCATGAACTGCTTTTAAACACGATGATTACAAACTCTTCAGAAACTGCACAATCGTCAACAACCCTTTATCAAAGTTCTCCAGGTTGAAGTGCTCATTCGGTGCATGCAGATTCTCATCCGGCAAACCAAAGCCCATCATAACAGCAGGGATTTCGAGTACACGTGAGAGCTTCTCAACAATCGGAATGGAGCCGCCATCTTTGGTAAAGAGGGCACGAACGCCATACACGTGCTCATACGCATCTGCCGCTTTTTGCAGAATTGGATTGGAAGGATCAGTGTTGAAAGCAAAAGCTTTTTCAATCTGTTTCACATGCAGCGTTGCACCCGGTTGAACGTGAGCGCGCAGATGTGCTTCGATACGATCCAATACATGTTGTGGATCTTGATCCGCCACAAGGCGGCATGTAATTTTGGCATGAGCTTCCTTTGGAATAACCGTTTTGCTACCTTCGCCTTGGAAACCGCCCCATACGCCGTTTAATTCCAATGTTGGACGAGCGCCAACACGTTCCACGAACGAGTAACCTTCTTCGCCGTACAATTGCTCCAGCCCAAGGTCTTGACGAAGCTGTTCTTCATTGAAGCCTTGTTTTACAAATTCTTCTCTCATCTCAGGAGACAGTGGCAGAACGCCGTCGTAGAAACCGTCTACACTTACACGACCTTGCTCATCATGCAGCGAAGCGAGCAGAGATACGAGTGCGTGCAGTGCGTTAGGTACACCACCACCAAATGAACCGGAGTGCAAGTCGGTATTGGCTGTGTTCAGATCTACGTGAAGCGAGCAGAGGCCGCGCAGGCCAGTGGAGATCGCCGGTTTACCTTTTTCAAGCAGGGACGTATCCGAGATCAGTACCATGTCTGCACGCAGCTTGTCTGTATTATCATTAAGATAGATGGGCAAGTTCGGGCTGGAGATTTCCTCTTCGCCTTCGATGCAGAACTTGATGTTAACCGGAAGTTCTTTGTTTTCGGCGAGAATGGCTTCTACTGCCTTGATATGTAGGAAAATCTGTCCTTTGTCATCCGTCGCACCACGGGCATACAGCTTGCCATCACGAACGGTAGGTTCGAAAGGAGGCGTCTCCCACAGATTAAGGGGGTCTACAGGTTGTACATCATAGTGACCGTAGATCAGAGCCGTTGGTTTGCCGGGTGCATGCAGGTGATCTGCATAGACAATCGGATGTCCAGCTGTTTGAATGACCTCTACGTTTTCCATACCTGCACGTGTGAGTGCATCTGCTGCCCATTGTGCTGCACGATTAACATCCTCTTTATGCTCGGAAATGGCGGAAATACTTGGAATGGACAACCATTCATTCAGTTCTGCCAGGTGTTTTTCTCTATTTTGTTCAAAATAAGTCTGTTCT
The DNA here is from genome assembly GCF_900101225.1 of Paenibacillus sp. CF095. Classification (NCBI taxonomy): domain Bacteria; kingdom Bacillati; phylum Bacillota; class Bacilli; order Caryophanales; family Paenibacillaceae; genus Paenibacillus; species Paenibacillus sp. CF095. The sequence continues at coordinate 93,601 of NZ_FMZN01000004.1, read as the reverse complement.
TTCATTAAAAAGGCCTCCTTCATGTTTGCTTTATCTCATTGTAATCCATTTTGTCATGTTAATAAAACATTGGTTAAAAAAATGATCGGTTACAGATCGTTTCATTCACCTGAGGATTGTGCGTATAATACAAGAAAAGGATTTCATCCATATATTCTCAGGGGAGTTGAGGAAGTTTCCATGACAGTCAGACCCGATGCAAGCAGGCAGGTGAGCAGCGATGGAACCGACTAGGAGCGATCGAATATTTGGCAGATTCAAGCGATTATCCGATCTGAAGGCTGGAAGGCATAAAGGACGATTTTATCGAAACAGCCTGATGCTGATTTTACTCATTGCCAGCATTCCCGGGCTAATCACAGGTATCGTCATGTATCAACAGGTGGTTGGCCGAATGGAGACCGAGTTCAATCAGATGCATCAGAACCAGATCGAGAACCGGGCACGCAATGTGGATGACCAGCTGGCTTATCTGGAGATGAACTTATCTCATTGGGCTTTTGAACCGAGGTTTGGCAATGCTTTGCGAACACTGGATTTTGTGTATTATTTTAATGAAACGCAGGAGATTGTGACTACCTTATACGTATTACAAGGTTCCCATCCACTGATCAAGTCAGCACAGCTGTATTTGCAGGAACCGAAGCCAATCTTGTTTAATCGGGATTATACCGAGTTGAACGATGAAGCCAAAGTACAAGCCTATGATCGATACCCTTCCATGGGTAACCACGTGTACTGGACAGACTGGGTTTCCAGCATCAACAGAGATACCGAACCTTCGACTAACGATAGTCCACTGCATACGGATGCAGGCAATGCACTTGTTCTAGTACATAAGATACCAGGCGAGAGCATTAATCCGTTTGGTGCACTGATCATCACGCTGGATAACGAGAAGGTTGCCAGTTTATTGAAAACGCTTACTCCTTACGACGAAGGGTTGACGTTCCTCATGGATCAGGAAGGAAACACACTGGTTACCGGGAATCCGGGAACGGCGGGAGAGACTTCTGCTTTTGAGCAGCAGCTAAAAGAAGAAGTAGCCCTGCATGCGGGCAACCGCTCATTCCTGTTCCGATATGAGGATCAGACCTATTCTGTCTCATACGGTTCATTGAGTCGGATCGATTCAGACTGGACTTACGTCTCCGCAGCACCTTTGACATCAGTCACTTCGCCAGTTAAACTGGTGTCCAAAATCATCGTCATTGCCAGTATAGGCAGTCTCATCCTGGGATTATTGTTATCCTGGTTTGCTTCACGCCGCATATATTCGCCTGTAGCGCGGATGCTGCATCTGCTTACGCCTGGCAGAAACGAAACAACACCAACGGATGCCAAGCTGGATGAGTTTGAGCTGCTGGAGCAACAGTGGAACGAACTGACCTCCCGCAGTGTTACGGCACATCGCCAGTTGCAGGAGCAGCTTCCCCATCTGCGCGACAGCTTTGTCCTACAACTTGTACAGGGGCATCTATATGCCTATAACGAGCAGGATCTCCAGCAGCGCATGCGTCATCTTGGATTTGAGCTGGAGGGCCAGCAGTATTTGCTGGTGCAGATGTATTTTACGGGGTACGAGCAACTGCAAGGCAGATTTGGGAGCCAGGATACGGGATTAGTCACCTTTGCAGCCGTGAATATCACTCAGGAAGTGGCAAAGAATTATTTTAGACAGATCAGTGTCATGAATTTTCATGACCTGTCTTCCGCCATGCTTGTGATTGCTCCCCAGGACGAACCTGTGAAATCACAAGCGATGTTATGGGGGCAGGAGCTTGTGGAGGTCATTGGAAGAACACTCAAACTGAAGGTGACTTTGATGATCAGTCGCCCAGCAGCTTCACTTCAGGAACTGCCCGGACGATTCGTTGAGATGGAACAGGCCGTGGCTTATCGCAGTGTGGAGGAAGGAAGTCAGATTCTCGATCTGGAGGATGAGGCGTGTTTCCGCAGAAATGAAGCAGCTTCCTATCCACTTGGGCTGGAACGGGAGTTGTTACAGGCGGTCAGGCTGGGCAAACAAGCCGAAGCAGAACGTGTGCTGGAACAATTCATGAGTGAGATTACGCGGACGGGCAGTACCGAATTTCAGGTGCAACAGATGATGCTTCAATTGCTCGGCAGTATTCAGCACATGATGTTGCAAACGGGTGTCACACCTTATAAGCTGTTTGGTGGTTACAACATGTATGAGCAACTATCCGGTATTCGTGAACCTGTACAGATGAGGCAGTGGATGATGAATGAGGTATTCATACCGTATATACAAGAGGTTGAGGTACGATCGCAGGAACCGCTGAAACTGGTGGTGGAACGAACGATGTTGTATATCGATACACATTACCGTAGCGACATTTCGCTGGAAAACTGTGCTGACGAGGAGCAGATGACACCCTATGCACTGAGTAAGGCTTTCAAACAGGTTTCAGGCATTAATTTTATTGATTATCTGACACGTGTGAGAATGGATGCGGCGAAGCAATTGTTACGTGAGACAACGATGAAAATCAATGATGTTGCGGCGGCTGTGGGATATCAGCACAGTTATTTTAATCGGATCTTCAAGAAACAGGAGGGAGTTACCCCGAGTCAGTATCGCGATCAATGGTTTGGACAATAACCTTTTATATCTTTGTCATTTCAGACTGGCATCCAGCTTTAGTGGATGTCGGTTTTCTTTTTTTTACCGTGATACAAAGAAGGATAAACCCGCAAAAATGTGCAATTCTACCTGCTACGTTATGTTCAGTTTCTTGTGGAAATGGCGTTATAGCGGGCTTTCCGACCATCATGCCGTAGCAATGCAAAAAATGAAGGTTGCTGGAAAAAGATCGGCTGTATAGTCTGAATAACAGGCCAATTGATAACGCTTACATATTTGAGGGAGGGGAGACATGATGAACGGGAAGACGGACTGGAATACCAACGGTACTGCAACTGCTCAAGCGGATATGGCAACAATGCCATTAAAACAGGAGTCCAATTGGAAAAGACAGATTAAACGAAACAAATGGTTATATGTGCTTGTGCTTCCCGGCTTTTTGTACTTTGTCATCTTTAAATACTTGCCCATGTGGGGGATCATCATTGCCTTTCAGGACTACCAGCCTTTCCTGGGCATCCGGGAGAGTAACTGGGTGGGGTTAGAGAACTTTACGAACTTTTTCTCCAACCCGGACTTCTTCCGACTATTACGCAATACATTGGTCCTTGCCCTGTATGATCTTATCTTCTTTTTCCCGGCACCGATCATTATCGCATTGTTATTAAATGAAATTCGAGTCGCTTTCTTCAAAAGAACGATTCAAACGCTGGTTTATGTACCCCATTTTGTATCCATGGTGATTATCGCCAGTATCACGTATGTGTTCCTGACCCCCCAAGGCGGGGTGTTATACGACCTGATCGCCTGGATTACAGGCAAGCCCATTGATGTACTCTCCAGTCCAGGTTCGTTCCGTCCGCTCATTATTGTGCAGATGATGTGGAAGGAGATGGGATGGGGCACGATCATTTTCCTTGCTGCCCTCGCAGGTGTAGATACGGAACAATATGAAGCCTCCATTGTGGATGGTGCAGGACGGTTACGGCGGATGTGGCATATCACACTTCCAGCCATTCGTACGACCATAGTCATTTTGCTCATTCTCAGACTGGGGAACTTCCTCGATACCGGATTTGAGCAGATCTATCTGATGACCAACTCTCTCAACCGGGATGTCGCTGACGTCTTTGATACGTATGTGTACACGGTGGGGATCACGCAAGGTGCATTCAGTTACAGTACCGCTGTTGGACTATTCAAGTCTGTGGTGGGGATTATCCTGGTGCTCGGCAGTAATAAACTTGCGAAAAAATTCGGTCACCCCGGAATTTATTAAGGAGGAGCGCCCATGAACAGCCGTCTATACAACAGCCCTGCCGGCAAGGTTTTTGATATCTTCAATTACGTCATGCTGGGGATTCTGGGCATATTAACCGTCCTTCCTTTCCTGTATATTATAGGGAATTCTTTCGCAACAGAAGCCGAGATCACCGAACGCAGTTTCTTCCTCATTCCGAAGGTGTTTTCCTTCAGCGCGTATGAGTATATCTTTTCCTCGTCCACGATCTTTCGCAGTATTGGTGTTTCCATTTTCATCACGGTGGCAGGTACACTGGTCAATCTGTTCTTCACATTAACGATGGCCTATCCACTATCCAGAAGTGACTTCTGGGGCCGTAATGTCATGATGAATATGGTGATCTTCTCGATGTTATTCGGCGGTGGTATGATCCCAACGTATCTCGTCATTCGTGGACTGGGACTGCTTGATTCCTACTGGGCCCTTATGCTTCCTGGCGCGATCAGCGCTTTTAACTTAATTGTTGTCAAAAACTTTTTTCAGCAAATGCCGCCTGGGCTGGAGGAAGCGGCCCACATCGACGGCTGTTCGGATCTTGGGGTGCTGTGGCGAATTGTTCTGCCTTTATCCAAACCGGTCATCGCCACGTTTGCCTTATTCTACGCCGTAGGACATTGGAACAATTTTTTCTCAGCACTGCTGTACATTTCCGATAGTGACAAATGGCCGCTACAAGTCATGTTGAGACAGATCGTATTGCTCTCGCAGGCCAGTGTCGGAGATATGGCGAACATGGACCCCAATTTTGTACAGCCACCAGAGCAGTCGATCAAAATGGCGGTAATCGTTGTAGGTACAATTCCGATTTTGCTGGTGTATCCGTTTTTGCAGAAGCATTTTGCCAAAGGTGTCATGTTAGGTTCAATCAAAGGCTAAAGCCAAGGGGGAGAACGTATGGGACAAAAAACGGGATTCAAAAAAGGTGCACTGTTACTCTCTGCGTCACTGGTACTAAGTACAATTCTGGGAGCATGCTCCACGGACAAAGCAGGTTCAGGAACCGCTGGTGGTGGCACAGACGAAATTACCATTATGCTGCCGAACTTTGAAGCGGAGAATCCGCCGGAGAACAGCCCGGTCATCCAGAAACTTGAGGAATTGACCAAGGTGGATGTGAACCTGCAGTGGGTGCCAAGCAGCTCGTACGAAGACAAATTCAACATCACATTGGCCTCGGGAAAGCTTCCTCAGATTATGGTGGTGTTAGGGAAGTCCCCAAGTTTCATTAATGCGGCCCGAACCGGGGCTTTCTGGGAGCTGGGTCCTTATCTGAAAGACTATCCGAATCTGAGTCAAATGAATGAAATCATCACCAACAATGCGTCAATCGATGGCAAAACCTATGGGATCTACCGGGCACGGGCCCTGGGACGTAATGGGGTTACAATCCGCAAAGATTGGCTGGAGAATCTGGGGCTGGAAGAGCCGAAGACGATTGATGAATTTTACAATGTGTTGAAAGCGTTCACGAAGGATGATCCGGACGGTAACGGCAAAGATGATACGTACGGTCTGGTTGCCAGCAAATTCACGGGCCCGTGGGATAACATGCAGGTATGGTTTGGTGCGCCCAACAAATGGGGAGATGATGGCAGTGGAGGTCTGATCCCGGCGCATGAGACACCAGAATACATGGAAGCCCTGAAATTTTTCCGGCAAATTTATAGTGAGGGTCTGGTCAACAAGGACTTTGCCGTGATGGATGCAACGAAACTGCCTGATCCATTTGTGAATGGGCAAGCCGGTGTCATGGTGGATGTAGCAGATAATGCCCAGCGCATGGATCAGAAAATACTCGATAAAGACCCTAATGCGACAGGACGTGTGGATGTGCTGCAAGCGATGGAAGGTCCAAAGGGATTACGTGATATGCCAACGTCCGGTTACTCCGGCCTGATTGCGATCTCCAAAAGCAGTGTCAAAACGGAAGAAGACCTGAAGAAGGTACTGAGTTTTCTGGATCAGCTGAATGAACCGGAGTTGCAGGCATTGTTGTACAACGGACTGGAAGGCAAGCAGTACGAGAAAAAAGAAGACTACATCATACCGAGCACTGACAAGCTGGCACTGCGCGACCTGCAGGGTTTAAATCAGATTTTGATGTTTGTACCTGAAGACAGAACGCTTCGTGTACAACAGACACCTGTCCGTGAAAAGGTTGCACAGGTGCAGAAAGCCAACGAAGAGATTGTCATTGCCAATCCTGGTGAACCGCTGATCTCTGATGTTTACGCTCAGAAAGGACCGCAGCTGGACAATATCATTAACGATGCGCGGATCAAATATATCGTAGGTCAGATTGATGAGAAAGGGTTCGAAGATGCTGTTGCTCTGTGGAAGAACAACGGCGGAGACGATTATGTGAAAGAAGTTAATGAACTGTACGCAGCACTGAAGTAGTCGTATAAGCCAGAGCCCGGTAGCTGTGCTTTCAGTGTAGCGGAAACAGCCGGGCTTTTCTTATCGTTGTAATGGCTTGATTCGCGAACAAAATTTCATCCAACTTTCTGGAAATTATGACTTCCTGAATATGGTTTTTGATGTATAATCAAAACGAAAAAAACCTAGTTGAACTGAAATGAACGGTATTGGTAAAGCTGGTTACCATACACTCTTGAACATGCAGGGAGGAAGGCAACATGTGGAACGGGGATGCTTTTGAAAATCCCGAGGCGCAGTACAGGGTCCATCCCTTTTGGTTCTGGAACGGGGATATGGAAGAAGAGCAGATTAAGCGGCAGGTGGCTGAGATGGCCGCGCAAGGTGTAGGCGGATTCTTCATCTGTCCGCGTCAGGGACTACAGATTCCCTATCTCTCTGAAGCATGGTTTGATAAGGTGCGGGTTGCAGTGCAGGCAGCTGCCGACCATGGCATGCAGGTATGGTTATATGACGAATATCCATATCCAAGCGGGATGGCTGGCGGAGAAGTGACCCTTGATTTCCCTGAAGCGAAGCAGCGACAGCTCGTGCATCATCATCTGGTGGTTCAGGGCGGAGAAGCTGTGGATCTGGAGTTGCCGTGGGGACGAGTCTTGGTTGCCAAGGCGATTCCCAAGGATGAACAGGGCAAGCGTCTGTGGCATGGGTCCATCGATCTGCGCAGCAAAATCGGCAATATCCAGACCGATCAGGTCTTTCAGGAGACCGGACTCACATCGTATAACCGCAAGCGGTTCTTCACCTACCGAACAGCGTTCCGCTTGTTGTGGGATGTTCCCCCAGGTGACTGGGAGTTGATTATATTTCAGGAAAAAGAGATCGATGATTTCAAATATTACGGCAACTTTGTTGATCCTTGCCACAAGGAAGCGATGAGTCGTTTTATTGAACTGACACATGAGCGTTATAAGTCAGCGGTTGGAGATCAATTTGAAAGCGTAATCAAAGGTATGTTCTCGGATGAAATCGCACCGCTGGGCCGTCTCCCCTGGTCTCCACAACTTCCCCGTTATTTCAGTGAGCGTTGTGGTTATAGTCTGATCGATTCGCTACCGGCGCTGTTATATGGTGATGTTCCGGACGCGCATCGAATTCGGTATGACTATTACCAGTCACTCCACCTGCTTCTCAGGGAGTCCTATCACAAACAGGTGCATGACTGGTGTGAGGAAGCAGGAATCCAGTACGCCGCTGAGGTACCTGGCGTACGGATGACCACCCAGTTGTTCAGCCATATGCCAGGCGGTGATTCGGCACATGAGAAAATCGGACGGTCCTTATCGTGGATTCTGGAACGATATGGCCAAAAGATGCGTGACAATCCCAAGATGGTCAGTTCGCTTGCCCGACAATTGGGCCGAAGTCGCAATCTGATTGAATGTTTTCACAGTGTGGGCTGGTCGATGACGCTACAGGATGCCAAGTGGATGATTGATCGCATGGCTGCCATGGGCACCAATTTTTATAACTTTCACGCCTTTTTCTATACGATTGGTGGGCTTGCGAAGCATGACGCACCACCGTCTCAATTTTTGCAGAATCCCTACTGGAAGCATTTCCGGCAGTTGGGGGATTACACCGGACGGTTGAGTTATCTCATGAGCACCGGAACAGCAGACATTCGTATCGCCGTACTTGACCCAACGACGACATTCTGGAGTCTGATGGGTAATCCGCTGCATGGATTTGAGTATAGCGGCGAAGACGAATTAGAACGGGCGCAACTGGAGCGTCTGACGAAGGACTGGATGCGGATTACTACCCATTTACTCGAAAACAGACGAGATTATGATCACCTTGACCCCGAATTGTTGGCTGAAGCTGACTTAACGGATGGCACCATTCGGATCGGCGTTGCCCGTTATGACGTATTAATTCTCCCACCGATGCTGAATCTGGAGGCCGCGGCCTGGGAACAGGTGAAGAGATTCGTTCAGCAGGGAGGAACTGTTATTTCTGTTGGGATGCCTCCGCATATTGCGATTCAGCCGGGAAGTCCGGAGGGAGAGGAAGCTGCCCAGTTCTTTGGTGCGGGCGAGCAGCCTCAAGAAGTGTACTGGGGCCGTAACGTGACAACAGATCATGATAACCGTGAAACCATGTGGCATCAGGGTGAGGGGAATGCCTTTTTTCTACCCGCAGGAACGGGGCAGGGAGATGACTTTTCGCTGGAGCTAATCTCTCTCCTGCTCGATCAGGTATTGCCCGAACCCATCTGTTGGATAATGGAGGAGGAAAGTGCATCTCTGCTGATGCACACCCGTCAATTGTCGGCTGGGGAGCACATGGTTTTCTTGACCAATCAGGAGGGGCAGAATCTGAAGGGGCAATTGAAGGTGGTCGCCAGACAGCTGTGGGATGGAGAGGAGCTGGCAGAGAACGCTTGTCTGGTGGCAGAACGACTCGATCTGGAGACAGGGCAGCTTCAGGCATTGCCGTATACGAGCAGTGGCGGGGAATGGTGCATTGCGCTAACGCTCGCGCCTTACGAAGCGCATGCTCTACGCCTTACTTTACAACCTGCGAAGGAAGAGGCATTAACAATGAAGGTGGATGTAGCAGACAAAACGGGTTCGGCGTTTGTAACGGATGTATCGGCAGGAGCGAATCAGGCCCGTAAGATCAGAGTTCCTTCAGAAGGGCCATGGCGAATGGAAACGGTGCAGTCTAACATCCTGCGAATGGGACAATTCCATCTTCTCGCCTCCAATGATCACGGTGTAATTCTGGAAAGCCAGCATGTAGCTGTGAAACCGTTTATTGATCAGGCGGCAGAATTATCGGAACAGCAGCATCTGCCAATCCAGTTTAATCAGGTATTTGGCACACCGAAAAAGGCATCCGTTGCTTACCCGATCGAGTGCCGTTATACGACCACATTTGAGCTGAGAACGGCATTGCCTGCATGCCTTTTATTCATGGACAGAGCGGCGATCTCGGGCACTTGGTCCATGGAAATTAATGGGCAACCACTTGGAAAAGAACAGTTCGATCCAATCGAAATAACCGACCACAATAACATCGCTTGTGATATTACGGAGCTGCTGCACAGCGGTCTCAACGAAATGACGGTGAGTGTGCAGGTAACGAAAGATGAGGATGGTATCGTTGATCCCTTGTATCTACAGGGAAGATTCGGCGTGGAGTTCCATCATGAAGGCATGGCTTCGCTTGTACGGGAGTCGGATACGGCCCTTCGTATCGGACCCGAACCGCAGCCACTGTATCCCCATTTTTCCGGGGAAATGAGTTATAAACGCACGTTCTGGTTGGATGAGCCAGGGGAAGATATGACCACGTTTGAACTGGAATTCAGCGATTGGCGGGTACAGGATGTGGTGGAAGTGCGGGTAAACGGGCATAGCCTGGGTGTACGATGCTGGTCTCCGTATCGCTGGAAGGGAGAGGTCTCCTGGTTGCGTCCGGGAGATAACGACATTGAAGTTCGGATTACCAACACATTGATTGGCCTGCTGGAAGGTACGTATTTTGATTCGGAACATCATCGATTACAGGATGCCGGTCATGTACCTTTTGCAGAATTCGGATAAAGGAGTGGAAGTAGGGCATGGGACATCGTATTCAGTTTGACCGTTATCCAGGTGGTGTGATGAAAGCGTTAACGCTCAGTTATGACGATGGAGTGGTGCATGATCGCAGACTGGTGGAAATCTGTAATCGGTATGGACTGCGGGGAACATTTAATCTGAACTCCGGTACGCTAGGCAATCCAGGCCGTATTGATCCGGAGGAAGTCGCTGAATTATATGAGGGGCATGAAGTAGCCGTTCACACGGTTACTCACCCTACGTTGCCTTATGTTCCGAATGAATTGTTGACGGAAGAGATTATCGAAGACCGAAAAGCATTGGAGCAGCTCGTCGGTTATCCGGTACGAGGCATGGCTTATCCCAACGGAGGGTACGACCGTGCGTTAAGTACCAAGCTGGAGTGGCTTGGCATCGATTATGCCCGTACCGTTGAATCTCATGGCAGATACACGTTGCCAGACCGGCCGCTTGAATGGCATCCGACCTGTCATCATAACCATGATCTGGCGGGGCATGCCGAACGTTTTATCCAACATTCCAAAACAGGTACGCCACTATTACTCTATGTCTGGGGTCACAGTTATGAGTTCAACGACAACGACAACTGGGAGATCATCGAACAGTTTGGTGAGCAGATTGGCGGCAGGGACGATATTTGGTATGCCACGAACATCGAAGTGATTGCCTATTGGAAAGCGGTGCAACGATTGGAGTGTTCGGCCGATCGCTCCATCATCCATAATCCGTCTGCCATCCCGGTTTGGTTCACGGCTGACCAGCAGGTTGTTGAAGTGCAGGGCGGAGAGACATTGCGGCTAAGCGAACGAATCAAGGTATAAGGAAGGGAGCTGACGGTCATTCGTTATTTTCATGAGAACGAGGCGATTGCAGGCAAGGTGTACGATTCAATTCCGGATATATTAACAACGGTGGCTCAGCGTTATATTGGCGATCATCCAAAACATTCATTTTTGTTCAGAGCCTATCATCAGGGAGGTTTTCGCAGGCTAGGGGACTATCGCTACGACCTGAATTTGAATGAGAAATGCGTAGAGGCTCGTGCAGGGCAGTACGTGTATGTATGGGGCAAGTTATGGAGCGAGCAGAATGCAACGTTAAATACGGGTTTGAACTGTTATAGTCCGGTGACGATTTACGTGAACGGTGAAGAGGTGTTCAAGTCCGAGTTGTTGCAGGAGTTATTTCCCGAGCGAAGAACCCAGATTCCAATTTCCGTGAACTATGGCTGGAATGATGTGTTGCTGTGTTTTGTCAAAACAGAAGTGGGATTCGGCGGTATCTACGGAACAGCCTCATTCAAAAATTTCCCGCTCCACTTCCTCACTCCTGGGGCAGATCGTCAGGGTCAGGAAGGCTGGTTATATTCGGAACCCATTGATGAACCTGTATTATCTCTTCCTCGTGACGGTATGACGGAAGAAGAAACAGGTCTTGCCTGGTATCCGCGCAGGGACTGGACAGACGAGGAGCAGAGCGCAGGTTCATTTGCTCGAATCTTTGGTACGGAACAACCGGCTGTTGCCTATGCGTGGTCCAGAATGGATGTAACCTTGCCAGGATCAACGCCAGTTATTTTAAAAGGCCGTCATGATGGAGCTTTGACTCTGTATGTGGATGGTACGGAAGTATACTCTGCTGGAGATAGCGGTAACTTTCACGTTGAACTCCCGCGCCGTTACGGTTCATCCGATCTGGTCGCGAAAGGTGAAATTCAGGCAGTCGGCGGCTCATGGGGATTCACGTTGGAAGATGCCGAGCGTTCGGGTTCCACAGGCTGGAGACTGAAACCGCCTCATCCGGTTGCGGGATGCTCTGACCCTTGGCTGTACACAGGTGTATTTGCTCCCGGTGCTGAACCATCCCACGCCGACATCGTGCGAACAGATACCGTATTTGATAATGGCGCACAAGGTGTGTATTGGCGGGTAGATCTTCCCGACACGCATGTTCGTCCTTACCTGGAAAATACACATTACGGAAAGTGGAATTATCCGCTTGGCGTTACCCTGCTTGGACTTCTCCAGACGGGACAGGAATTGGGACGGGATGATTACATTCAGTATGTACGGCAACATATTGAACTGAGTACTTCATTTGACCGCTATGGTCTGTGGGATCGGGAGGGGTACGGTGCGGCAGGAATCAATAATCAGCTGTCTGCGATAGACAGTCTGGATGATTGCGGTTCGTTTGGATCTACGTTGCTTGCTGCGATGGAATTCGGTGATATTCGTGGGGGAAGAGATACCGCGGATCGAATTGCGGGCTACATTACGGATGAGCAGGAACGTCTGGAGGATGGCGCCTTTTACCGGGTACGAGGCAGTGGGGAGATGCGTCAGGAGACGATGTGGTGTGATGACTTGTACATGAGTACACCTTTTCTGATGCGTTATGGTCAGTTGACAGGTGAGGCGACGTATTGGGATGATGCGGTCAATCAGTTCCTGATGTTCCGTAAATACCTCTACCTTCCCGATCAACAGATCATGTCCCATGTGTATGATTTTGTGCGTGGTCGGGCGACAGGTATTCCATGGGGACGAGGGAACGGCTGGGTGCTTTTCTCATTAACCGAATTGTTATCCATCCTGCCACATGATCATGTTAAACGACCGGAACTGCTACGTTTCTACCGTGATTTAAGTCAAGGTTATCTGGCGCTGCAAGGGGGAAATGGACTATGGCATCAGGTGCTGAACCGCCCGGATTCGTATGAGGAAACCTCCTGCACATCCATGTTTATCTACGCTTATGCCCGTGGTATTCGGGAGGGCTGGCTGGAACAGCCAGAGCCTTATCTGGAGGCAGTGCGCAAAGGATGGGAAGGCATGACACGTTTGTCGATTGACTATAGAGGTAATGTATACGGGGTATGCCGGGGTTCCGGGTACTCGTTTACCGCCTTGTATTATCGCGATGATCTGGGTTGGAATCTGAATGATACCCATGGGATCGGCATTGTGCTCTTGGCTGGCATTGAAGCGCATAAAATGAATCAGCAGCTCCGTGAGGCGCATATCGATTCTTCGGTTACAGCCGCGCAGCGCTGATGTTTGACGCAACGAAACGAATGTATGTGGATAGCCTTCTATTGGTAGATTACCAGCTAAAGAAAGCGGCAATGCCCTCAGGCTTGCCGCTTTTAGTTTTATTCCAATCCCGAATCTGATCTGCATAATAGCAATATATAAATACACTTACCTTCACCCAATAATATGAATAACTCCGTTTTTAGCACGCATTAAAATAGCTCCAGCTGCTCCGGTCCTTCTTCCTTCTCTGGTTCAGAACGGTCAGGAAAAGGCTTCACTGGCAGGTCCAGCAGGTCCATCATCATCTGGGCATTCGTCGCTGCATCACCACCGGAGTTGTTGTTGAAAATAACATAGACATCCTTGCTCTGCTCCTGCAATTGCTCCAGATATCCTTTCCATTCCAACAATTCTTCCTTGTTGTAACGGTACAGGTAACGGGTCTCGCGCCAATTGGGCGCACCATTCTGATGCCAGCCGGACACGTTGCGTCCGTGCATGCGAACCAGTGTCATCTCCGAATCCGTCGCCTGTGGAACGATGGGAATGGAACCTGGACCCGCCTGAGGTTCGTCACAGACGCTGTGAATCCAGCCTTGTTCTTTCAGGAACGCAAGTGTGCGCTCTCGCATGTCACCTTCATACCAGCTACGATGACGGAATTCGAGGGCACACGGAATACCCTCCATTCTCAGTTTCACTTCACGAAGCTCTTTCACGTTGTCTTTATTGCACTCAAACCAAGGTGGATATTGAAACAAGGCTGCCTGCATCTTGCCAGCTTCAATGACGGGCTCTAGTGATTCTCGAAAAGCCTTATACATCTCTGACGTGCTGGTGAAGTAGGGCTTGCCCCGTAGATGTCCGGTCATTCCCTGATAGGCTTTGATGATAAAAGCAAAGGATTGGGGCGTCTCTGCAGCCCATCGTGCCATTCGATCCCGCGGCTGAACCGCGTAGAAGGAACTATCCACCTCCACGGTGGAGAAGTATTGTCCGTATAGACTGAGCTTGTCTTTGGCTTTGGTACGGTTTGGATAGAGATCTTCCTGATCCCCCCATCCGGTAAGTCCGATGCGAATCATAAGAACACCTCCTGTTGCTTTTTGAACAACTTCTTATAATTAACCGATTTACTGGCGTATGTCTAACATTATATCGTGTGCATTTTGGCTCTTCAATGTTGGAAACTTACTGGAATTTTTTGAGTTTGCAGAATAAAGACGTTACAATACATTAAAGCTAGGGGAAATGATCAGGCTTGTACAACAGTGACTATAGATAGAGAGCCAGTGACCAAGTGGAGGGCGAGAATGGATGACGGAATGGTATGAAAAGAGTTTTGGAGAAGATTATCTTCTCGTATACAAGCACCGGGATGTGCAGGGTGCCTATCAGGAAGTACATAAAATGATCAATTGGTTGAAGCTTGAGCCCAATGCTGAAGTACTGGATCTATGCTGCGGTATGGGACGGCACTCCATGGCACTTGCTGACGCAGGTTTACGAGTGACCGGAGTTGATCTGTCCGATGTGCTTTTGCGCGAAGCACGCCTAATGGACACTGAACACCGAGTATCTTGGTGTCACGCAGACATGCGTGAACTCCCGCTGAAAGGCGGCTTTGATGCCGTAGTCAATCTGTTCACATCGTTTGGTTATTTCCTAGAGGACGGAGAACAACTGAAAGTATTACGTGCCATTCATCGGATGCTTCGCCCGGGTGGCAGCTTTATAATTGATTTTATGAATACGGCTTATGTGACTCGTCATCTGGTACCGCACTCCGTCCGAGAGGATGAGGGGCAGCGGATTGAGGAGTATCGCAAGATTGAGGAAGGGTTTGTGCAAAAGGAAATTCGCATTACGGATACCACATCCGGACATGAACCGCGGGTATATCAGGAGCGTGTGAAGTTGTACACACGGGATCAACTGAGTCAGATGTTAAGTGCCGCCGGACTCCGGGTAGATCAGGTACATGGCGGTTATGACGAAGAGAAATATGACGAGCAGACTTCTCCACGCATGATTTTTGTGGGTCGTCGTCCTGTGGAGTGAACAGAGACAGTCTGGAAGGGGGATAACATGAAGCGCACAGAAGAGATGTCCATGACAGAGGGCATACACCGGGTCAAGATCAGCATGTCGTTTCCCTTGCGATGGGTGAACAGTTATGTGTTATCAGAATCGGGTGGGAAGATAACCATTATAGATCCGGGACCGCGTAATTCGGAAACAGAACAGGAGTGGAGTGAAGCGCTGGCAGATCTTGGCCTGACCTTTAGTGATATTCGTCAAATTGTACTCACCCACCATCACCCCGATCATCTTGGGTTGTCGGGTTGGATGCAACAGATGACGGGGGCACCCGTTCGAATGTCCACACGCTCCCGCCAAGAGGCCGACTATATGTGGGGACCTGATTCACGTATCAATACAATATTACCTGATTATTATGGTCGTCATGGTATGCCGGAAGACAAGACTGAGCAGATACATGAACATATGAAGGCATTTACTTCGCAGATCACGCCACTTCCGAATGTCACACCCGTTGAAGATGGCGAGTGGCTCGATATGGGCGGGAGACGTTGGATTGCTGTGGAGACGGGTGGACATGCCCCAGGCCATTTATCCTTTTATGCGCCGGAGTCCATGGAGATTCTGTGCGGAGATGCAGTTTTGCCACAGATTTCACCGAACATCAGTCTGCAACCCGGCAGTGACCCTCAGCCATTATTGTCTTATATGGAAGGATTGCAACGTCTTGGTGAGCTGAACGTCAAGCAGGCGTATCCCGGACATCGGAATCCTTTTGCCCAGTTCAACGAACGGACAGTACAATTGCTGGCTCATCACGAGGAACGTCTTCAGAAGATGACGGAGCGAATTCAGGAGTCACCGGCGAATGCTTATGACATCTGTGTGCACATGTTTGGCAATCGGCTGGGTACCCATCAACTGCGGTTTGCCATGAGTGAGACGTTGGCCCATTTGCAGGAGTTACTTCGACGCGAAGTAGTGAAGCAAGAGCAGCAACCGGATGGCACGTTCTATTTTCAAATCTAAACGAAATGATGATATGGATATGAAAAGATAATACGATCTATATAAAGGCTCTGGACAGGAAATTCACCTGTTCTGGGCCTTTTTAGCCTCTCTTAACGGTTCATTCATCTATTTTTAAGCCAGCGCGCCTATGATACATCTATGAACTTCGCTAGGGCGTGTCTTGAGACATACCCTAAAGAAAGTAGGGAAGAGCGATGACCAGAAGAAAACGGAATCAATGGAGAAAATGGCAAGCTTCAGCGGCAGCAACGTTGACTGTGGCTGCACTCTTTCAATATGTAAGAACTTCGGATGCCTTTGATGTGGCCTATGCAGCAGCAAATGGCACAGATACAAGTGTTACTGCTTCAAGCCAAGTGGATACGCATGATGATGTGATGGATGAATGGATCAACAGTACAACGGACAGCAACAACTGGAACACGCAGGACAATGACATTAATGATAGTCAATATAATGGAACATCTGATAGCACAAAAGCAGCTCTGCCAGATCAGAGCACGAGTAACAAGGGGAATTATTCAGATTCTCAGCGTGTCGGACAAAATAACCAGGGTACAGACTCCGGATACAGCAGTGGCAACTATCAGTCACGCACAGGTTCATCATGAGCCGCACGGAGCAAGTTGCTCGTCCGCTCCGATTTCAATTCCGTGCGATGAACACGGATGTTGAAGTGCAACTGTCCGCTGGGCGGGAAGAAGCTGAACATGCAGCAACCTTGGTGAAGAATTGGTTTGAGACGCAGGAGCAGCGCTTCAGCCGATTTGTGGCAGACAGTGAACTAAATCGTCTGAATGGTTCGACCGGATGGATCCCCATCTCCGCTGCGATGGATGAAGTTTTGAGTCTGGCCTATGGATATATTGGACTGACTGAAGGGATTTTTCAACCAGGTATCTCGCAGGCTCTTCAGGCTTCGGGATATGATATAAGTTTCGAGAAAGTGCAACAACGACAACCGCAACGTCCGTTGCTTGAACGCATATTGCGAACTAAAACGCCTGAATGTTCAGGGATGACAGAAGATCGATATGACCACAGTCGTCCGAGCTGGATTCAGCGGGAAGGTAGCCGGATGGTTCATCTGGACCCCGGAGCTGAGTTGGACCTGGGAGGCATTGTTAAGGGCTGGGCAGTGGAGCGTATCGCAGACTGGTTACAGCGAACGTTGCATATTCCGGCAGGTTTGATTAACGCGGGTGGAGATATTCAAGTATGGGGTTCACCAGACCATTCCCAGTGGACCTTGCAAGTAGCAGATCCTTTGCAGAATCAGGGTGCTGTGTCGGGAGTGATCCGTTTACAGCGAGGAGCTGTTGCCACTTCGGGTATTTCCCGCAGACAATGGCAGAATACGGATGGAAGCTTTGCACACCACCTCATTGACCCCCGGACGATGGAACCGGCGGATACGGATGTGTTACAGTGTACCGTCCTGGGACAGCATGCGTCACAATGCGAGATCATTGCCAAGACGGTCTGCATTTTGGGTAGTGCCGAGGCAGTGGGCTGGTTAAATCGACATTACGATCGGCATGACGTCCTGTGGATGACACGGGATGGGATTACTTATTTTAGAGGGAATACGGATACGCTTGCTGAGCACTGGCCCGGTTTTGATCCGGATCATCGCTTCAGTCTGATCTAGGACAAGTCTAACAGATATGGGGGAGCCGGTTATGGCACAATGGATTGTAGATTACCTGCCAACGTGGAATATCATTCGAATTAGTGGAATTGCTGCTTATGTGCTGCTCTTTACAGGTGTGTTTCTGGGCATTGCGCAAGGGATGCCTATGGCCAAAGGCAAACCAAAAGCAACCATGTTCAAATGGCATATTCGAACGACCTGGCTCGCCTTCGGACTTGGACTCGTGCACGCATTAACGTTATATATTGATCACTATAGCCCGTTTACCTGGGGAGAACTTCTGATTCCTTTTACAGCTTCCGTGCATCCGATCGGCAGTGGTCTGGGAACGTTAGCCTTCTACGGATTAGTGATTGTCCTGTTATCCAGTGATCTGCGGAACAAGCTGGGCCGTAAATGGTGGTTCATGTTCCACCTGTTGTCCTATCCGGTGTTCATTGGTCTGCTGGTTCACGGCATGGTTACCGGAACGGATTCTGGCAATATCATCATGCGGATGATGTATGTATTTACCGGACTCAGCATTCTCGGTATCACGGTGTTGCGTGGCATGTTGCGAGAACGCAAAGGCCCGGAAATCACGATTGGACCGAAACGGGCAACATCTGGTTCACATTCCGAGCAGAATTGGGTTGAAGGTATTGGTTTGGTGAGAACGGTACGACCTAAACATCTGAAATAATAACATGTGGATTATCCAATATGTATCGTTACACATGCAAAAGAAGCGGCCATCAGGCCGCTTTTTTCATGAATAGTTATTTCCTCAAACAGTTATTTCACGAAGCATCCACACACATGTCCAATGTTCCACATGGCTTCAGATATGAAACGAGTTACGCATTATACAGCGTCATCACTGACAGGTTTTTCTCCCAGTGCTTCTTCAAGCTCGGATTGTTTGCGATGGGCGATCCGACTGCTCGCTGCCGATGCAATCGCACCGACAATATCATCGAAGAACGTGTGAACAGGACCCAGGCTCTTGTCATTCAGTCGTTCAAGCACCCCTGGTTTTAGCTTGTCCACATAACCATAATTCGTAAATCCAATGCTGCCATATACATTGACGATGGAGAATGCCAAAATCTCATCCACGCCGTACAGTCCTTCATCGTTCTCAATCATCTCCTGCAAAGGAGATATGAGCTGCCCCTGTTCTGCCAGAATATCAAGCTGAATCCCGGTCAGAACAGCGTTCTGTACCTCACGTTTACGGAGAACCATCTCCACATTTTCGATACATTCTTCCATCGTAAGACCTGGATAATATTTTTTCTGCAATAACATGACCAGCTCTGCGATCTCAGGGATCGTGACGCCCCGCTTATGCAGCCATTCCCTTGTTGCCTCCGCCACTTTGCGGCTATTCAGGCTGTAAGGGATTTTTTCTTGCTCAGGATGTTCCATGGGCGATTCCTCCTCTGAAGTTAGCAATGTCCCTACTCTTGCTTCCTAATACGTTATTAACCTGTTTTACGTTTCTTTAAGATAATATATAAGTTTTCAGCAAAGCGATTATCTTTTAGTTATTTTTTGGACAAAGGCTCGTATACATGGTAGTACAAACTGTAAAAATGATGAGGGGGAACGTGATCATGAGAAAGATCCAATCTTTGCGTACGGTATCGGCAGCAGCGCTGCTGAGTATTCCTATGGTATTGTCAGGCTGCGGCATGTTTGGAGCACAGTCTTCCGAAGCTGTTGATCCACCACCGCCCATTCAGGAAGCAGCCATGATTCAGGCAGCCGAAGGAAATGGGGCACTCGCAACGCTCCCATTAACGACGGTATATCTGCAAGACCAGCAGGGGCTGCTCGCTCCGGTATCCCTGACACTTCCTTCTGGAACAGACGCCAGCAGTCCAAAGACAGCTCTGGATACACTTGTCACAGGCGGGGCCTATGCGGGTATGTTGCCGGAAGGATTCCAGGGCGTTCTCCCACAGGGAACGGTTGTGCAGAATGTAACGATTCACGCGGATGACAAGCTGGCGGTCGTGGAGTTCTCGGGTAATTTTGCCAAGTATGATGCGAAGGAAGAACGGAAAATGCTAGAAGCTGTCACGTGGACATTGACGGGAACGCCTGATGTGGAGAATGTGCAGATCTGGGTGGATGGCAAAAAGTTAACACAAATGCCGGTGAACAGCACGCCGTTGCCTGAACCGCTGAATCGGGCTGTGGGAATCAATCTGGATTTGGGTGATACGTTTGTGACCAACAGTAGTCCGGTAACGGTCTATTTCTCCGCTGCTTCACCAGCAGGCATCCAATATTATGTTCCGGTTACACGTCTGGTTACACCTGGTGAAGATCGGGTGCAGGCAGCATTGAATGAGCTGATCAAGGGACCTGACAAAGGTGGAGAACTGGAAGAGGTCATGACAGGCGGAACGGAGCTGCAATCGGTCAAAACGGCAGAGGATGGCACGGTAACGGTTGCCTTGAAAGATGATATGTTTGCCGAAGGGGATATCGTGCCAAGCGAGCTTTTACAGTCTGTCGTATTAACCACTGCGGAGAACACAGCCAGCAAGGATGCCAAAGTACAGATCGAGTGGAACGGCCAAAAAACGGTCATGGGTGACGACAACAGGGATTACAGTGCGCCGGTTTCCAAGCCTGAATATATTAACGAAATTCCGATTTAACGAACGCAGAATGCATAAGGATGCTTTTAACCGAACTCTTTGGTAAAATATAAGGGATTAGTAAAAGTGTGAACAAGCTCAACATTACAGGATGCTTAAGTCGTAGGAGGCAGAAAAAATGAGATCAAACGGACGAACCAGCGAACAGCTGCGCCCGCTGAATTTAACAGTGAACACAAATAAATACGCCGAGGGCTCTGTACTGATTGAAGTTGGAGATACAAAGGTGATCTGTACAGCTACAGTGGAGGAACGTGTTCCTCCCTTTATGAAAGGGCAAGGGAAAGGCTGGGTAACGGCTGAATATTCCATGCTGCCACGTGCAACACATACTCGGAACCAACGTGAAGCCAATCGCGGCAAATTAACTGGACGCACCATGGAAATCCAGCGTCTGATTGGTCGGGCACTTCGCTCGGTGGTCAATTTGCAGGCTCTTGGTGAGCGTACGATTACGCTGGACTGTGATGTTATTCAAGCCGACGGAGGCACACGCACAACGTCCATTACCGGTGCGTTTGTAGCGCTGGCGCTTGCCGTGAACAAGATTTCCCAACAGCACAAACTGCAAGTGTTCCCGATTACGGATTTCATTGCTGCGGTAAGTGTGGGCGTAGTAGGTGAACAGCCTGTACTGGATCTGAACTATGATGAAGATTCCAAAGCCAAGGTGGATATGAACCTGGTGATGACAGGCGGCGGTAAATACGTCGAGCTTCAGGGAACAGGTGAGGAAGCGCCATTTGATCGCCGTGAGCTGAACGCAATGCTGGAACTGGGTGAGCAGGGAATTCTGGAGATGATCGAGCGTCAAAAAGAAGTACTTGGACCGATTGCGCTTAAGATCGGCGCGCGTGGATTAGGGGAAGCTTAAGATGAGTTTGGACAGCCCAATCCTCATTGTTGCAACCCGCAATGCGGGTAAAGTCCGTGAATTCGCTCATGCTTTCGCACCGCTTGGCAAAGAGGTTAAGAGCATGTTTGACTACCCGGAGCTGCCGGATGTGGTGGAAGATGGCGTAACGTTTGCGGAGAATGCCTGGAAGAAAGCCAAGGCGGTTGGTGATGCGCTTGGATTGCCTGTTCTGGCAGACGATTCAGGACTTTGCGTAGATCTGTTGGACGGGGAGCCGGGAGTATATTCAGCGAGATATGCAGGCGAAGAAGCAACGGATGCACAGAATAATGCGAAGTTGCTGGAGACGCTGGAATCGTTGAAATCCGGTGAGGACACCGAGCAGCCGCTACTAAGTCCGGCTCGTTTTGTCTGTGCATTGGTACTGTACGATCCGACAACAGGTGATAAGTATGAATCGGAAGGCACTGCGGAAGGTTGGATCACGGCCCAAGCTGCAGGTGCTGGCGGTTTTGGATATGACCCACTCTTTTATGTACCTGAATACGAGATGACGATGGCAGAGCTGACGCTTGAGCAAAAACAGGCGATTAGCCACCGTGGTCATGCGCTGAGAGCACTTGTATCCAGACTTGAAGGATAAGAAATAACATTAAAGCGTTAATGGAAGGACAGAAGCATTCCAATGGAATGGTTCACCCGCCATTAACGCTTTTTTGATGTAATGGGGGATGGAGGGGGTGGGCGTGGTTGGTAAGGTCCATCCATATACCTAATGCTATGGGTTATTTCTGTGACTGTTACATAGAACGTATGTTCTTATACCTACATAAAAGTTGGTTTACATTGCACGATTGGGAATCTCATTGGGACTGGAGTTGGAAGAAGTTGCAAGCCTTCTGTGGTATGGGTTAACATTCAAATTAACGAATCATATATGAACCTTAAACGGAGGGATTTGCTCATGCAAGAAGTGAAGCTTGTTGTATCCTACGATGATTATGAGGACGGCATTCGTATGGAAAAATTAATCAAGGAACTAGCGGCTAAACCGGAGGCCAGCTCATTGGAAAGTCTGGTCATTGGAGATTGGGGACAGGCTTATGAAAATTCGCCTGATGAGTTCGTGGGTGCGCTCGTCGAGTCGGCTCCAAGCTTTCCGTCATTGAAGAAACTGTTTATTGGAGAAATGGGATTCGAAGAATGTGAAGTATCATGGATTATCCAGACGAATCTCACACCACTGCTGGGTGCTTTTCCAGAATTGAAATCATTCTCTGTAATGGGTAGTAGTGATCTTAGTCTGGAACCACTCCAGCATGCCAAGCTTGAAGAACTGATTATTATTTGTGGCGGTCTCCCGAAAGAAGTGTTATCTTCAATCACTCACGCTGAATTGCCTGAATTGCGTAAACTGGAACTGTACTTGGGTGTGGATAATTATGGTTTTGATGGATCACTTGAAGATGTACTCCCTTTGCTAGAAAAAGGATTATTTCCAAAGCTGGTTTACTTGGGGCTGAAAGACAGTGAAATTCAGGATGAGATTGCCAAAGCAGCAGCTCAAGCACCTATTCTGGATCAACTTGAAATACTGGATCTATCGCAAGGAACGTTGTCCGATGAAGGGGCTGAGGCCTTGCTTGCCAGTGACAAGATCAAGAAACTGAAACATCTCGATCTAAGTTACCATTACATGACCAATGAAATGATCCTTCGCTGGAACCAATCGGGTATATCTGTAGATGTTAGCGACCAGCAACAGAGTGATGAGGATGACTGGCGTTACCCGTCGTTAACGGAATAGATGATGTCAGGTGTTACGGAAATGAAAGAAACCATGTATCAACCCATAGGTATACCTGATCCAACGCAAGATCAGCCCTTATTGCTGATTGGAAACCCCAATAACCGAAGAACGCAAGGGATGCAAGAGGCCAGGCATAGATTAGGTTTGAAACCTGCCGTTGTACTGTCTTATGCCCAATTGCTCCAGAACTGGAGACAGGGACGAACGATCGCTGATACAGTTGATTTCAATCTGCCTGTACCCCTGATTCGCATTGATGCTCCTGGTGAGGATTGGGAAGTAGAGCGTGAATTGTTGTTCCTTGGAGCGATGGACGATACCTCACCCTTAATAGATGGAATAGGTGCAGAAACATTTTCCGCAGAACAGGCACTTGAGCTGGAACAGGAGTGGGGAAGAATATACGCTCCCGCCCAGTGGTTTCGTGGCTGGAAAGCATGTTTGGATCGAATCGGCCGTGAGTCTCGGGAAATATGGCCTGAAGTTCGATTCTTGAATGATCCCGCCGATATCCAATTGATGTTTGACAAGAGAGTATGTCAGCAGCATCTATCTTCACATGGAGTTGATGTACCTCCGGCGCTTCCATTTTCGCAGCTAATCCGCAATTATACGGACTTGTGTGCCTCAATGAAGGCTGCCGAGATGAACCGTGTATTTGTGAAGCTTGCGTGCGGCTCCGGGGCTTCAGGAGTTGTTGCCTATCAAGTCAATCCCCGAACGGGTGATGAGATCGCTGTAACAACGATGGGGATCGAACAGAGACAGGGCAAGACAATTTTCTTCAATGAAGGACGTCTACGCAAGTATACCCGCAGTGAAGAGATTGCTACGCTGATGAACTGGTTATGTGCAGAAGGTGCACAGATTGAACGGTGGATGCCCAAAGCCACGCTTGATCAACGGGCCTACGATATTCGCCAACTGGTTGCGGGTGGACAGGCAGGTCATGCGATTATGCGGCTGAGCCGTACGCCAATTACCAATCTGCATCTGCGCAATGAACGTATGCTGCCTGCTGAAGCAGGGCTGGATGAACAGCGGATGTCGCTGGTTCGGTCGGCAGCGCAAGCAGCTATGTCTGCATTCCCCAACTCGTGGTCAGCCGGGATTGATGTGATGCTTACGAGTGGTTCGAATCCGCGTGCCTATGTGCTGGATGTGAATCCGTTTGGAGATCTGTTATACAGGGTCGAGCATCATGGCCTCGGAACCTATGAGTGGGAAATGGAGCTTTTACGAAAGGAGCCTATTCAATATGCCTGATATGAACACCATTGTGGGCTCCCATGATCTGTTAATGATTACGCTGGATACGTTACGATATGACGTAGCCAAGCTGGAAGAGAAAAATTGTCCTAATCTGTGTGGTTCGGGTCCGTGGGAGAAACGTCATACCCCGGGCAGTTTTACATATGCAGCGCACCATGCTTTTTTTGGTGGTTTTATGCCGACTCCTGCCAATACAGATAAGGCATCTCATGTAAGGCTATTTCATTCCCGGAATACTGGGCTCAAGACACATCCGCACACCTGGTTGTTTGATACACCGGATATCGTATCCGGGTTCGCAGCTGAAGGTTACCGCACCATCTGTATTGGCGGCGTCATCTTTTTTACGAAAAAAAACCCGCTTGCGAAAGTATTGCCCGGTTATTTCCAACAGAGCTACTGGCGAATGAACTTTGGGGTAACCAACCCGAAATCAACAGAGCATCAGGTACAGCATGCATTAAAACTGCTTGAACAGACATCGTCGGATGAAAAGATATTTATGTTTTTGAACGTGTCTGCCATTCATGGTCCCAATCGTTACTTTGTAGAAGGAGCCAAGGAGGACTCGGTGGAGACTCAGCGAGCTGCACTTCGATATGTAGATGAGGCTCTTGGTCCATTGTTCGAGGCGATGAGGAAACGCGCCCGGCCTGCGTATTGCCTAGCTTTTTCCGATCATGGTACAGCTTACGGTGAAGACGGGTATCAAGGACACCGGCTTGCGCATGATGTCGTCTGGACGGTGCCTTACCGTGAATTTTTAGTATAGTGTGTATTGATCTTATGAGGACAACAACCGGAGACAGGAGGAAACTGATGGAGAAACATTTACAACATACAACAACAGGCCATTCCACGCAGTCCGGATCCAATATAGCTAAAGGCCTCAAAGAAGTACTGGCATTCCCTTATCGTTCTTACTTATACTCGTACCCGCACAAGACCGCCTATCGGGAGCTTGACCCACCACTGCCGTTAGGGCCACTGTGGGAACGAGAAAATACCGATACGTATTTTTTATATATGCATATTCCCTTTTGCGCTGCTCGTTGCGGATTCTGTAATCTGTTCACACTGCCGGATCGACGGGATGATACGCATGAACGCTATGTAGATGCGCTGGAACGTCAGGCGAAGCAGTGGGCACCCATTACATCTCGAAGGCCGTATTCGAGGTTTGCGATTGGTGGAGGAACGCCTACATTATTAAATGAGGTTCAGTTGAATCGTCTGTTTGATATTGCTGAACATGTGATGGGGCTGGACCCTGCGCAAGCATCGATTTCGGTGGAAACGTCGCCAGATACCGTTACGGAAGCCAAGTTATCCATTATGAAGGAACGAAGTGTGGATCGTGTTAGTATGGGCATCCAGAGTTTTATTGAAGCTGAAGCATCTGCCATCTATCGTCCACAAAAACCGCAGGAGGTCGAACGAGCGCTTGAGAAGCTTACTCGGTATGATTTCCCATTGTTAAATCTGGATCTGATCTATGGTTTGCCAGGGCAAACGGTGGAATCGTGGATCTATTCATTGGAAAGAGTTCTGGCCTACGAACCAGGCGAAATCTTTATCTATCCCTTGTATACACGGGAAAATACAATCGTGAAGCCCGATGATATCCGCCGTCAGGGACCTGACATCCGGATGGAACTGTATAAAGCTGCACGTGAGACTTTAAAAAGTAAAGGTTATGTGCAATATTCGATGCGCAGATTTGCCAAGGAACATTCGTCCTCCAAAGTGCTTCTGCCTTATAGCTGTCAGGAGGAGGGCATGGTTGGTCTGGGATGTGGCGCACGCTCTTATACGAGTGAGGTACATTATGCTTCCAAGTATGGCGTGAGTTACAAGGCCACACAAAGCATCATTGCCGATTATGTGGCAACTGAGCGCTACGATGTGGCAGATTATGGCATCGTGTTAAGCCGTGAGGAACAGAGACGTCGCTTTATCCTGAAAGCCTTGCTGCATCGCGAGGGATTGACGTTGTCTGACTACCAACAGCGCTTCGGTACCGATGTGATGTCCGACTATGTCTGGTTGGCTGAACTGTTGACAGAGGGCATGGCGGAGTTAGAGAGCGATGAGGGCAAGCAGGTACTGCGTCTGACAGAAGAAGGACTGGGTTACTCCGATGCGATTGGAGATTGGCTTATATCTGCCGAAATTCGTGAACAGATGGAAGGGTTTGTTTTCTCATGAGAGCGACTTTGTATTATCGGGGGAAGTTGTCTTCCTGTAATTACGATTGTCCATACTGCCCTTTTAGCAAAACGGTGGATTCCAAAGAGACGTTGGAAGTGGATGAACAACAATTGCGTCAATTTGTGAATTGGGTGAGGGAGCAGGAGAGTGCCGGGCATCAATTTTCGATTTTCTTCAATCCCTACGGTGAAGCTTTGGTGCGTCGTTGGTACCGGGAAGCGATGGTTGAGCTGTCACATATGCCACATGTGGATAAAGTTGCAATTCAAACCAACCTGTCCGTCAAACTGGATTGGGCGAGGGAGCTGGATGCGAATAAAGCAGCCTTTTGGGCGACGTATCATCCTCGTGAGACAAAAGAGGCTTCTTTTGTAAAACAATGTCTGACCTTGCGTCAGATGGGACTTGCTTTTAGTGTCGGTACTGTCGGACTCCGTAGTGCTTTCCCCGCAATTGAGTCCATGAGACAGGCTTTGCCGGATGATGTGTATATGTGGGTAAATGCCTTCAAAGATCGACCCAAGTATTACACGCCGGAAGAGATTCAGTTTTTACGTGGGCTTGATCCGCTTTTTGAAGGTAATCTGCAGGATTATGAGAGCTTGGGCAAACGATGTGCTGCCGGTTCGGAAGTGTTTTATGTACAAGGGTCAGGGCATGTGAAGAGGTGTTACAAGGATCGCCGGATCATCGGACATCTATATCGCGATGGTTTGCAGGCTTTGGCCGCTGATCGGCCTTGTCGCATGAAAAAATGTGGCTGTTACATCGGTTATATCCATATGGAGGATTCCCCATTCAGAGAAACCTTTGGTAGCGGGCTGCTTGAACGAAATCCGGTATTGATCAATCGGTAATTTTGAATTGAAATGCGCTGAAAACGATAAAGACTTTACACCAGTAGGTACTGCTGGGTAAAGTCTTTTTTTTATTTTAGTCTAACGATTCAAAATGTGTAATTTAGGATAAAAGAGATGTAGTATATTGTCGGTTGGTTGTGTATAAAAACCTAAATTATAGTATGGGTAGATACTATAGACCTATATTTGATTGCGCAATATGCTAACCTGTTTCAATTATTATCATATTTATCCATTTTTAATTGAATAAAAAGGAGGGAGAATTTTAGCATTTAGACTGACTACATAATTCATGATTGAAATACATTGAAACGTATGGGGGAAATGAAATGAAAAGAGTATCCATTAGTAGGAAATTGCTTTTAGGTTTTGGTTCTGTGCTGCTGTTATTGGTGGCCGTTGTAATCATCTCATATACTCAGTTTGTCTCGGTTGAGAAAACGTTTACAGATTTAATCCGGGAGCGAACCGCGAAACTGCTCATTATCAAAAATATGATCATTGATGTGAAATCCCAGCAGGTTGCTTTACGGAATTTTGTGACGGAAGAGAATGATCAAAGCGAGCAACAATTCAAGTCTTTTTATGAAGATTACCGTAAAACAAGCGAAGAATTAAGATCAGGGATACAAACCCCAACGATGATTGATTATCTGGATCGTTCAGACCGCAGTGCGGAGGAATATTATGCCTTTGGACAGAGTGTCATCGAGTTGAAGAGACAAGGGGAAACTGGCGAAATCACAAGGATGCTGTTAGAGACAGGTCCAACGATTATATCCGGATTTGAAGAAACGGTAACGGCCATGGAACAACATCAACAAAACTCGTTGGACACCGGCATTGTTAATGCCAATCAACTCATTCAAACAGTGCTTCGTTTAATCATAATTATTGGTATTGTCTCGATCGTTTTAGGCGTGGTAATTGCTTTGATCATGGGGAGAATCATATCCAAACCGGTTGCACATGTTGCAAGGGCTGCAAGCCGAATTGCTGATGGGGACCTGACGGGTGAGGCGATTGTTGTTCGTAATCGGGATGAGATCGGAGAACTGGCGGAATCCTTCAACAAAATGATGGACAACTTGCGTCATTTAATCCATCAGGTGGGTCATAATGCGGATCGGGTAGCTGCTTCATCTGAGGAATTAACAGCAAGTACAGAGCAAACGGCGACAGCGACCGAACAGGTAGCTACGACGATGGAAGAGATTGCTACGGGTATGGATACGCAAGTGAGTATGGTTGGAGACGGATTTCATACGATTAGTGAATTGTCCACAGGCTTCCAGCAGATGACAGAGAATACACAAAATATGTCGGATGAAGCAACCAATGCGTCAGCAAAAACCATAACTGGTAATGATGCAGTTCAATCGGCTGTTGAGCAGATGAACTCGATTCATCAGACTGTACGTGTACTTGCTACGGTTATTGAAGAACTGGGTAATCATTCCGATGAGATTGGATCCATGGTTGAAAGTATCTCCGAAATATCGGCACAAACCAATCTGCTGTCTCTTAATGCGGCTATTGAAGCGGCAAGAGCAGGGGAGCATGGGCGTGGATTCGAGGTGGTTGCTACCGAGGTGCGCAAGCTGTCTGATCAATCTGCGAAATCAGCGGAACAGATTAGTGTACTCGTAGCTGCTATACGCAAAGGGATGAATAATGCATCACAATCCATGGGAGAAGTAAACGCTGAGGTTCAGGAAGGTATAGAACTTGTCCGTAAAGCGGGAGGTACCTTTGAGGAGATTCGTGAAGCTGTCAGCAATGTCGCAGGTCAGACTCAGGAGGTATCTGCATCCATTGAACAAATGGCGGCGGGTGTGGAGCAGATCAATGTGTCCATGAAGACTATCATGGAAGTAACAGAGAATGCAGCTGCCGGAACAGAGGAAGTCAGCGCAACGTCCGAGGAACAACTGTCTGCCATGCAGGAAATCGCTTCGGCGGCTAATGACCTTTCCTCTATGGCGGAAGAGTTACAGGAGTCCGTCAGTCGATTTAAGGTGTAATCATGGGTATACTTCTGGGTGAAGTTCAATATTTATGAACGATCATATCGTGTATGTAAAACAAGTGGGTGCCCAAGAGAACAACAGTTATGCTGTTCTCCTGGCACCCCTTTTTTGATGAAGTAGCGATCAGTGGGTCATTTTAACGAATAGCGACTTTATATGTCCGCAACCAGGTATTGATCTGAGTCAGATATGCAAATAACTGTGGCCCTGACATTAACTGTCCGAACCAGGGGAGGTTGGAAGCTGCATCCGGTGAAGACGCAAGATTGCGGATCTGAGTTTTGTCGATCAAAGGCAAAATAGGTGATGTGGGATCATCCAGGATATCAAGTACCTGCTGTTTGACCGCGGCCAGATATTGCGGATTATGTGTTTTCGGGTATGGACTCTTTTTGCGATATAACACATCGTCAGGCAGGACACCTTCGAGCGCTTTACGCAGAATACCTTTTTCCCGCCCGCCGGTTATTTTCATTTCCCACGGGATGTTAAACACATACTGGATCAGACGATGGTCACAGTAAGGTACCCGTACTTCCAATCCTGCCCCCATGCTCATCCGGTCTTTGCGATCCAGAAGTGTAGGCATGAAACGTGTGATGTTCAGATAGGACATCACACGCATTTGTGCTGCTTTACCTGTTTCCCCATCCAACAGAGGCACTTCAGCCACTGCATCCGAATAGCGGTCTGCCAAATAATCGAGTGGCCGAATCCATTCCCGAATGTCCGGGGATAACAACGCGGCTCGCATATCAGGCGCTACAGACCACGGAAACGTACCGGAGTTCAACATATCTTCTCGATGGAACCAGGGGTAACCGCCAAACACTTCATCCGCTGCTTCGCCTGAAATGGCAACCGTGGCTCCTTTTTTGATTTCTTTACAGAACAAATAGAGCGAGGAGTCTACATCTGCCATACCTGGCAGATCCCTTACTAGCATGGCCTGTGTCAGTGCATGAACCAGTTCTCCGTTCTCAATCTCAATCCAGTGATGGTCGGTCTTGAGTTCATCCACCATTCGCTTAATCCAGGGACCATCTGCACCCGGCTGAAAGGAATGCGCCTGGAAATGCTTGGCGTTATCCACATAATCGACAGAATACGTGCTGACTTGGCCTTGCCCGGTGCGGTTGTAATAATCCACGGCTAATGCAGACAAGGCACTGGAGTCCAGTCCTCCTGATAAAAGAGAGCATACCGGAACATCCGAAGCCAACTGGCGCTCCAGTGTATCTTGCAAGAGAGATCGTACCTCGGCTGCCGTCTCTTCCAGGTTATGTTCGTGATTCTGGCTTTCCAGTTTCCAGTAGGCATAGGTTCGGATCCCGTTTCGGTTGTAGATCAGCGCGTGCGCAGGCTTGAGTTCGCTTAGTGAAGAGTATACGCCGTGTCCTGGTGTCCGTGCAGGCCCTACGATAAACACTTCGGCCAATCCTTCCGGGCCAACAGCGGCTTCCACATCTGGATGAATAAGCAGAGCTTTGGGCTCTGAGCCAAATACGAGTGTGTCTTTGGCATTACTGTAGAACAGAGGTTTCACGCCAAGGCGATCTCGTGCGATAAAAACCTGTTCGCGTCCCCCATCCCATATGGCAAAAGCAAAAATACCGTTAAACCGGTCAACACATGCCGGTCCCCACTCAATATAAGAGGCGAGCAACACTTCCGTATCACATTGTGTGCGGAACTGATGCCCTCGCTGGAGTAATTCCTTTTTCAACTCGGGTGCATTGTATAGTTCTCCGTTATACACGACGGTATAGGAGGTATCTCCCTGTAACGCATGCATGGGCTGTGCGCCGTTCTCGGGGTCCATTACACTAAGACGCCGATGTCCAAAGGCACAAGGATTGGAGATCCATGTACCTGAAGCGTCGGGCCCCCGGTTCGACAAGCTATCCGTCATACGGACCAGCAGCTCTGATTCCTGGGTCAAATCCCGATTCCACTGTATGAAGCCGGTAATACCGCACATGGTTTGTTCATCCTTTCTTGGTCGAGTCATTCATCCGTATGGCTGCTTAGTTACTGGCAACCAGCAAATGTTGTCTTTTTCGTCAGAGGTCGTAACAAATATATGCCGAAAGCAGGCATAAAATGTCTGTCCTCTTCGGAAACTAGTTCTAGGGACAACGGCCTTAACATGCCTGTGAAGGAGAGAACATGCAATGGACAGTATGAAGTATTATGTGTCTGTCATGGGCCGCTCCGTTATTCCGGATCCGTCGGTAACATCGTATGAATGGATCATTCAGGCAACGCCGCAGGAAGCGGAGCAATTATTGGGACTGCTGAGCCTCATGCAGGAAAAGGAGGAAGAGGCCTTTCCTGGCATGGTATTCCCATGGCCAGATACACCGGAGGAGTCCGTAAACCGAGCGTATGAAACGGTATTACAACAGGTGTATCGGGAGATTTACCGATTGGGTACACCAGAGACACGATACCAGATTGAACAAAGTATTTGATAAGCACAAAGGAAAAGGAGCGATGACGAATGTATGCCATTCAAGATGCCAAAATACGCAGATTAACCGAGGTAGATGGATTGTCTTGTGCAGAGGTTGAAGTGCAGCCTGGAAATGCCGGAGATCCGTCGTTACTTGTATACGTGGCCTCAACACAGCCCGGAAATTCGCTGGAAGTTGTTCGAATTGTACGCAATCACTCCGATTCGGCGATCGACTGGTATAACAATAATATGTATACCGCATTTGAAGAGGCGACAGAAACCGCATTTGAGAACAGCGAAGGCATTACTGCCGAAGAAGATAAGGCTCGATTTCAGAGTGAGCTGTTTGCTTTTGGTTTGCTGGGTCCAACACTTCAGCGGTACCTGGTTGGGCAGGCTTAAGAGGGAATGCCACAGCAACAGATGTGGTGTTTGCGGGATAGAGTTCGATGTTGAGCTATATGTAGGTGTGACCTGTTGCTGGTTGCTCTGACTGTATCTGTAACTGTAAAAACCCGCCGTTGTTGAACGGCGGGTTTTGTTATGCGATGGTCAGATCAGGTGTGATCAAGCATACTCGCGCAGTACTTGAATTCCTTTAACCACATTGTACACAAAGCTTAATCCGTAAATCACAAAGAATAGAATGACAAACCCAACGGCGGAACCCAGACTATGCGCAGTTACGAAGAAATAAAATAACGGAATGGCAGCGAGAAAGGGGAATACATGTGAGAATAAGGCGCGTTTTGCATGTCCCTCAATGTAATCATCCTTGGCAACAATCCATATAATGATCGGAAACAGGAACGGGGCAAAGAAAATACTAAAGTAGGATAGCGCTGATAAAAGTTGTCTCATGACGATTCTCTCCTTCAATGGATCATTGAATGTATGTATGCAAAAGATTACCCAGCAATTCTGACATTGAAAATGTCTGATGTTAATCTTACTCTAAATGTATCAATCTCCTCAATATAACCTGGTTCAAGCTATCATATTCTCAAAGGGCTGAAGTATGAGAATAACACGGTAAAGTACATTTATCGCCTTTGATTACGAATGATGCCTAGTGGCATCATCAACATCGAATATGGAATTCAGCCGAATAAGCATAAGCTTACGAAGTATGTTTCCTTCGGAAACATTGTAGTTGCTCACGTAGTTTGCCTACGCTCCGCTACTCCATTTCTAGCTTCATTCCATCTTCTCGGTACTGAAAACCGGACTTTCTGAACCTGTATTTATGTATAATTATTAATTTTTTTATAAAACTATTGAAAAATATAGAAATCAGAGTATAATAAGAACCGCGCCGAAAATTTATTATACATATTTGTCTCAGTAGCTCAGCTGGATAGAGCAACGCCCTTCTAAGGCGTCGGTCGGGGGTTCGAATCCCTCCTGGGACGTAAAAAAGAAGAAGCTTCCTTCGGGAAGCTTCTTCTTTTTCGTTCAAGGGAAGAGAACCCCAATGGTTCGTTGGAGCATCTGCTTCGTTAGCACTACATCGCAGTCTCGACTGTAAGGAGAGTATCCCTCCTGGGACGTATTAAAAAGAAACTTCCTTCCGGAAGTTTTTTGCGTGCAGAGGAAGTCTTTTATTGGTTATACCTATAAACAATATAGAATTTATATATTTAAAGAATAAACAATTCTATGCCACAATGAGGATATCAATAACGAAAGCGATGGTGGTATTCATGAAATCATTAAATCAATGGCAACCAGATGAGTATGACAACAAACTGGCTTTTGTGTCCGGATATGGCAAAAATCTGATCTCTTGGCTTCAACCCCAAAAAGGGGAATACATTCTTGATCTGGGTTGTGGGACGGGGGATTTGACGTATGAAATATCTCTGGCCGAAGCTGAAGTTATTGGTATGGATGCATCGCCGGACATGATTCGCCGTGCGAGGGAGAAATTCCCTGAACTTGAGTTCGTGGAAGGAGACGGTCATCAGTTTGAGACGGATAGACTGTATGATGCCGTCTTCTCCAATGCAGCCCTGCACTGGATGCGAAGTCCGCGATTAGTGGTGGATAGTATATGGAACTCTTTGAAGCCTGGAGGGCGTTTTGTAGCAGAATTTGGTGGTAAAGGGAACGTGCAGACCATTGTGAATGCATTAGAGCAGGTTATGGAGCGAAACACGGGCATTCGTGCATCGGAACGCAATCCTTGGTATTTTCCTTCGATCGGAGAATATAGCCATATTTTAGAGCAACGTGGATTTGTGGTGCGTCATGCCTATCACTATGACCGTCCTACCAGATTGGAAGATGGTGAGCAAGGTATAGTAGGCTGGTTGACTCATTTTGGAGGGGACTATTTTGAGGGTCTCAGTCATGAAGAGATACAACAAATATGCAAGGAAACCAGTCAGATCGTGAAGCCTCACCTTTGGAAAGATGATGCTCTCTATGCCGATTACAAGCGCCTGCGTATTGAAGCCGTGAAGCCAGAATAACTAGAATTTTGCGATATGTAGCAATTTTTATTGATGTTAAACGAATTATCGCGATCCTTTGTATACTAACCACGCTTCCCCTATACACCAGGAATCTCTTTCGGATAAAGAGGCTCTTGGTCTTTTTTTGATGCATTATTTTAAAAATGAAATATTCAAACGACAAATAATTACAAATGGATATTTTTATCGTACTCAAGACCCATATAAGTAATTTCTATATCATATTTGTAAGTATTTAGAAGGAAAATGTGGTATTTTGATAGAATAATTTACCAAGGGTCAATCTTCTTGCAGATAGGTGGTGAAATTGGAGTGTGTATTGCAGTACGCACAAACAGCAGGAACCCATCATTTGGTGAGGTATTCACATTTAAAAGGAGGGGCAAAGCCTTGAGTAAACGATTAATATCCACGTTATTAAGTGTTCTGATGGTCTTTTCCATTATTCTCCCCGCGGCTGGAGCCGCTCCCGCAGATTCAGGTATTCAACTTGAGAATTTACCAAGTACGGCCGAAGCCAAACAATGGAGAGAGATTCTTGCAGGACGGGAAGCAAAACTTGCCGCAGATCCATTTTTGGATAAAAGCTTGGAAGGCCTGGGTGGAGAGAACACCCGAGTGATCGTTGAGCTTTCCAATAAACCTGTTGCAGTAGCGCAAGGTGAATCAACCCTCTCCGGAAAATCTTTTACCTCCTCTATGGAAACAAAGGCTGTGACTCAAGTTGAGCAACAACAACAGTCATTTGTACATAGCCTCACTCAGAAGAAAATCAAACATGAAGTATTGGAAGAGTATGCATATGCCCTGAATGGTGTAGCGATTGAGCTTAAAGGAAACCAAGTGGGACAATTGCTTCAAATACCTGGCGTGGTCAGCGTATATCCTGACCTTGAAGTTACAATAGCGCCTGAGACAGATGAAGTGAACCCATACATGAAAGACACAGCGCCTTTTATTGGTGCACCTGAAGTATGGGATCTGGGTTACAAAGGAAATGGCATCAAAGTGGGTGTCATCGACACAGGGATTGACTATGAACATCCTAATTTGCAGGAAGCTTACAAAGGCGGATGGGACTTTGTTGGAAACGACAATGATCCGTATGAAGCGACATATCAGGAATGGAAAGCTTCGGGTGAACCTGAGTTCAATGCTACTGGAAGCGCGTATTACACCTCCCACGGTACGCACGTAGCAGGTACGATTGCTGCTCGTGAAGCAGGGGACTACGGCATTGTTGGTGTTGCTCCTGAAGCAGATATTTATGCTTACCGTGTACTTGGACCGTATGGTAGTGGTCAAACCTCATGGGTACTCGGCGGAATTGATCGTTCTGTTGAAGATGGCATGGACGTAATCAATCTCTCATTAGGTAACGCCGCCAACGACCCGAGTTATATCACTTCTGTTGCCCTGAACAATGCGATGTTGTCTGGTGTGACAGCGGTTGTAGCAAGTGGTAACAGTGGACCTAACCGTTATACACTCGGTTCTCCGGGTGCGTCTGCAATGGCTATCACGGTAGGTAACTCTACAGGACCTAGTCAGCTGATTACAGCTGATACTCACTTCTGGATTGGTGAAGAAGGAGAAGAAACACAACCTGAACAACAACCGGTGCCAGAGGTTGAACTATCTCCTGAACTGGGGACGGCACCTGGAACAGAAGGACCTGAAAGTTCAGAGCAAGATGTACCCGCAACTGCTGATGAGGAAAGTGCAGCAGCTGTGGAGGACACAGTTTCTAACGAAGTTGAAATTCCGAATGTAGAGGAAGTTACAACAGAAGAAGCTACAACAGATGAAAATACTCCATCTGCGTCACCTTCTGCACCGATTGAAGCTTCTCCTGAAGCTGCCCCTGTGGAAGAAGAGTCTGTAATTGCACCGACTGAAGCTCCGCTGTCTATTACAGAGTCGGTTTACCGTCTGGATCTGATGGGATGGAGCCTGTCAGCAGACCCTGAAACTGTTTTGACAGGGAAATATGAGCTTGAATATGCAGCACTGGGTAAGCCAACTGATTTTGAAGGCAAGGATTTTACAGGTAAAGTGGCATTAATACAGCGTGGTGAACTCGCATTTGTAGAGAAAATCGCCAATGCGAAAGCAGCCGGAGCCTTGGCTGTTATTGTATATAACAACATTCCGGGTCCAATCGGTGTAAGTCTGGGCGATAACTTTGAACTCATTCCAACACTGAGCATGTCCAAGGAAGATGGAGATGTGATCAAGGCTGAGCTGGACGCAGGCCAAACCGTTGAAGTGAGCTTTAGTGACTTTGAACGTTCTCAAACTCCGGGCGATGAAATGAATTCATCCAGTTCACGTGGACCTGCTAAGGTAACGCTGGATATCAAACCGGATATTGTTGCACCAGGTACAAGCATTTTGTCTACGATTCCCGCCTACGGCAAGGATGAGCCAGATGCAGATTACGCACAAGCTTATGATCGTAAATCAGGTACAAGTATGGCTACACCTCATGTAGCAGGTCTGATTGCGCTGTTGATTGAGAAACATCCGGACTGGACGCCATTTGATATCAAAGTTGCGCTCATGAACAATAGTAAGGTGCTGGATACAACCAAGTTTGATGTATTTGATCAAGGTGCTGGCCGCATTCAGGCTGTAAACACCATCGATCCTGCTGCTTTTGTCAAAGTGCTTGATGTAACTCAATACACAGAAAGTGGCTCTGTTGTTGAAAAGGAGAATATCACCGGAAGTATCAACTACGGTAATTTCCTGAGCACAGATGAAAAGACGGCTACCAAAACGATTAAAGTTGAAGCGCTGAATGGTAGTGGTGGGGATTACACCGTAAATGTGAATCCAACTCGTAATGTGGCAGGTGTGTCCGTTGCTGTAGACAAGAGTTCCTTCACACTGAATGGTGAGGAAGAACTTGCAGTGACAATCACTGTCCCAAGAGGGGTTACTGCCACTACGGAAGCACAAGGATACATTGAATTCTCGAATGGAACCACTACTTTTACTGTGCCATATGTTGCTCATTTCAACGTTACGTTGAGTGGAGTTAAGTATATTGAAACTGTAAAAGGCACTGAAAAAAATCCATTCCACTATCCATTGAAGGCTGATGGTACGTTGGATACCCTTAATGTAGCGATGGAATTCTATAATCCGATGACATTTGCCCTGATTGAGATCTATGATGGTCTTAATCCGGAAGGCGGATATTATCAAGATGGTTATATCGGCTCCATCTTTGGTAACTATTTTAACTTCAATGCCAATGCAAGATACAACCTTGCTTGGGACGGCTCATATGCAGATTACACAACCGATGAAGTGACTGAGATTCCGGATGGTTTATATACGGTAGACATCACTACCATTGGTACGGACGGCAAAACCTATAAGGAAGACACTTCGCCATTTTTGGTGAAAAAGACAGCTCCGGCTGTAACTGCACCAGAAGCGTTGGAGTTCAAAGAGGATGAGTCTGCTGTTCTTAATGGTAGCGTGGAGGACTTGTACTTCCGTGTAGCTCCTGCGCTTGCCAGCGGATGGGACATCACGTTTGATCCGGCAGCTTCCCTGGAAGCAACGTATGTTGTGAAAAAAGAGGATGGTTCGGTTTATAAAGAAGGAGTCTTTGAAGTACAAGCTGATGGCAGCTTCAGCCTTCCTTTGGAGGGGATTGAAGCAGGAGAGTATGCTGTTGACCTTACAGTAAAAGACCAACAGGGGCTTTCGGGTACAGCAAATACGGCACTGAAATTGGAAGCCGTGGAGACCGAACCTGAAACTCCGGCAACT
Organism: Paenibacillus sp. CF095; assembly: GCF_900101225.1. Classification (NCBI taxonomy): domain Bacteria; kingdom Bacillati; phylum Bacillota; class Bacilli; order Caryophanales; family Paenibacillaceae; genus Paenibacillus; species Paenibacillus sp. CF095. Next base: position 55,495 of record NZ_FMZN01000004.1, on the reverse strand, counting down.
AAGGCCCCAGGTACACCTGTATTGTCTCACAATAACTGGGTAGGCAACGGCTTACCAGAGGGCGCGTATATCGTTACAATGAACCTGTGGTGGGGCGAGAACGCAACTAGCTACAAGTTATATGAGGATGGGGTTTTGGTTGATACGCAAAAGTTGACTTACAACGCGCCTTGGGCACAGTTTGCTCAGACGAAGATCACGGGCAAAGCCAATGGCACGTATACGTACGTGGCTGAGCTGACTAACGACAAGGGAACAACGCGTAGTCAGACGTTGACTGTTCGGGTTACCAACGCAACGCCAGGCAAAGCGGTTCTTTCTCACGATAACTGGGATGGCGATGGCAATTATAAGGTAACCATGAATCTGTGGTGGGGAACCAACGCTACAGAGTATCGTCTCTATGAAAATGATACGTTGATCGACACGCAAGAACTCCGTGCGGTATCACCGCTTGCGCAAAGTGCTGTGACTAAAGTGTCAGGGAAAGCTTCGGGCACGTATACGTATCGGGCAGAATTAATTAACGCAGCTGGAGTTACCAGCACAGACACAATTAAGGTAAAAGTGAAGTAAATTCATCTTCATTTAAGCTGAATGAATTAATGAAGGAATTGTTCTATGCATAAACGGCCTCCATCCTGATTTGCAGGATGGAGGCCGTTTTGTTTGTATATAAATGAACTGTATGACTAACCGATCATTCGATTTTTACTGGCTTGAATACCTGCGATTAGTAAAGCAATGGCCAGAATGACCTGGATTAGCAACGGAAGGGTCCATCCTTTTGTCCAGTCATGAAGCATACCGAACAGTAGAGGTCCCACTGCCGCGAGCATATATCCAAAGGACTGGGCCATACCGGACAGGCTGGCAGCTTGTCTGGCATCTTTTGTACGAAGGACGAAGAACATCGTTACCAGTCCAAACGAAGCTCCAGCACCTATTCCTGCCAACGTGACGCCGATGGTAACGAGCGAAGCGATGCCACTTAACAATAAAGCATACCCGACAATTAAAGAAGAGCATGTTATCGCGGTTAGAACACGCTGATCTCGCGTTCGGCCGGCGAGGATCGGAACGATAAAGGTAGCTGGTACACTAACCATCTGCATCAGGGAGAGCATCCACCCTGCCGAGGTGGGGCTGAATCCTTGATCGGCCAGAATCTCGGGAAGCCAGGTAATCGTCGTATAGAATATTAGAGATTGCAGACCCATAAATAAAGTAATGAACCAAGCTAGTGCAGAGGTTCTTAGACGCACGGGTGCTCCTTCGCTCTGGGAGGTCACATATAACATCCGCTGGCGTCCTGCAGCGATCTGGGGGAGCCACAAGAGAAGCGCCAGTATGGACAACAAGGCCCACACGCCTAACGAAGCACGCCAACCCATAGATGTGGCTCCTGCTAAGGGCACACTGATACCTGAGGCGATGGCGCCAAATATGTTCATGGATACAGAGTATAATCCGGTGACGATACCTACCCGCAATGGAAAATCACGTTTGATCAAACTTGGCAAAAGCACGTTGCTTAATGCAATGCCGCATCCCAATATTGCGGTTCCTGTATATAAGAAGAGAACGGAAGGCAACAAGCGTAAGGCCACGCCAATGGTTACGATGATAACAGCCATTAGCAGAGCAGATTCGAGTCCTAAACGTTTGGCAAGACGTGGTGCAAAAGGAGAAACTGCTGCAAAGGCGAGCAAAGGTAGTGAGGTTAGAAGCCCGGCCATCGTATGGCCGATACCTGTATCTGAGCGGATCATCTCCACAACGGGACCTGTTGCCGTAATCGGTGACCTCATCGTAGCGGCGATGACGATAATGCCTGCTAATAACAGGCCGATTCTTTTGGATGTCGAAGAATGTTCTTCCTCGGCATGGATAGATGAGTGTTGCTGTATTGAAGATGACATTGATAAAATCTCCTGTTTCCTAAGAAGTTGATATGTATGGATTGTTACATAATCCACTCCGTAAGCATAACATTCTATGTCAATATTGAGCAATGAAATGAAAAAACACCCAATGGACCGTGGGTGCCTCGACTAGCCGGTGAACTCTAACGAATCCACGAGGTCTTATAATGGGTAAAATCGCTATTTTCAGATTCTAACGAACCTCAGCGACGTTAATCTGGCTATGAAGTGTAAATAAGTGAGTTAATCCCCAGAATTGGTGAGATAAGCTCTCTAAGATTCGTTAGAATTCAGTGATGCTGAATTTGGAGCAAATAAAGTGTCCCGCGTTCGTTAGAACATCGATTCTTCAACGTGTTGCTTATAGAGTGAGCAAATGCGGACGCTCCAATGCAGCGACATAGAGCATATAACGAAGTGAATGCTCCGACGAACCGTCGGGGTTCTCATCCCCAGAACGCAAAAAAAGCTTCCCGAAGGAAGCTTCTTTTAATACGTCCCAGGAGGGATACTCTCCTTGCAGTCGAGACTGCGAAGTGTTGCTAACGAAGCGAATGCTCCGACGAACCGTTGGGGTTCTCATCCCCAGAACGCAAAAAAACTTCCCGAAGGAAGTTTTCTTTTTATACGTCCCAGGAGGGATACTCTCCTTACAGTCGAGACTGCGAAGTAGTGCTAACGAAGCGAATGCTCCGACGAACCGTTGGGGTTCTCATCCCCAGAACGCAAAAAAACTTCCCGAAGGAAGTTTTCTTTTTATACGTCCCAGGAGGGATACTCTCCTTGCAGTCGAGACTGCGAAGTAGTGCTAACGAAGCGAATGCTCCGACGAACCGTTGGGGTTCTCATCCCCAGAACGCAAAAAAACTTCCCGAAGGAAGTTTTCTTTTTATACGTCCCAGGAGGGATACTCTCCTTACAGTCGAGACTGCGAAGTAGTGCTAACGAAGTGAATGCTCCGACGAACCGTTGGGGTTCTCATCCCCAGAACGCAAAAAAGCTTCCCGAAGGAAGTTTCTTTTAATACGTCCCAGGAGGGATTCGAACCCCCGACCGACGCCTTAGAAGGGCGTTGCTCTATCCAGCTGAGCTACTGAGACATGGATTTTTTCAAGCAAAATTGATTTTATCATATGCATACAGGAATATCAAGCATTTTATTTTAAACTGTTTTTCGTATATGATATTTGGCGGCAGTAACGTTTTTTTCATTATATTTAAGGTTATGTTAGAATATCAGGAGAACTCAAAAATAGATCAACAATCGTTTTAATATATACATCTATTTAGGTTGATTCCAACTGGATATTCAGGATATAGAGGAGGTGCTCCCATTAAGGAATCCACGACCCCGGAAACCGAGCATAACAACAATATTGTGCTGTTTCCTAAGACGCTGGACTATTACCAGATTCAATTGACAGTTATGCTTGAAAATGAACGGTATGGTGAAGCGATGAAATTGCTTCACTTTTTGCTGCAATGTCAGGGACAGGAAGAGCGCCACTATGATGAATGGCGGGCCCTGCTTGAATGGCTTCAGGCTGCGTTTCCTCAATATGAAGAAACCTCGCCTCCCGTTCTTGAAGAACGAGAAGAGGAAGAAGAGATTAGTGAGGAGGACATGGCACGGCAGCATGCCCGAATGAAGCTTGAACAGGATGATGGTTATGCAGATAAGATGCTTCGCACAGTAATGGAGGAGCCGCTGTCTGAACAGACGATGCTGGCTTTGGAGCAGCTGGCCTATCTTGATCTGCCGAAGATTGACGAGGCACTTACGAGTTGGTTAAAAGATAAGTCGCTTCACCCTCTGCTTCAATTCCGGGTGCTGCAAACCTTGCGTCGCCGAGGTGTTCAAGGTATGATCCTGTTTACGAGAGGCGAAGAGCAGGTTGAAGTCGAGATCGACACCGTGCCTCTTAGACCAGAGGAATTCCCAATCCAAATCGTTCAGATTCTGGAACGAGTGGCAGATCAGACGGAGGTTCATGAACCTACGCTCTTTTATTTTGCCCAGGAACTGTGGATACAATATGTCATGGCGGTGTATGGAACCCGTGATTATGTATCGATGCTGGAAGAAAATGATTCCATGACAGATATATGGGCAGCAGCTCTACATATGACCGTTGCAGACAGTCTGGGTGGTTCTCATGATGAGGAAAATACCCGCTCAATGTATGCTGTGACAGGCGCGATGCGCTTTCGACTGGAGCAGGCTTATCGTTCCATGAAACAATTTGTATCTGCCGGTTTGGACGGTTAATCGAGGCCGGAAACGTTTTCCTTAAACCGTATCAAGGGATTCCCCTTGAAAAAGAATCTAATCTTGTTTATACTAAAATGGTTATTTTGTACGTGATTGCCTACGTGAACATGTGAATTTTGGAGGGGAAAGTATACAATGAAAGCAACTTGGGAAAAGATAGAGAAGAACCTTGGGGTTCTTGAGGTTGAAGTGGATGCAGATCGTGTAACTGCAGCACTCGACAAAGCTTTTAATAAAGTGGTTAAACAAGCAAACGTACCTGGATTCCGTAAAGGTAAAGTACCACGTTCCATCTTCGAAGCACGTTTTGGTGTAGAGAGCCTTTATCAAGAAGCAATCGACATTTTGCTTCCTGAAGCTTATACAGAAGCAATCGACCAAACGGATATTTTCCCGGTTGATCGTCCTGACGTAGATGTTGAACAATTCGCTAAAGGACAAACATTCAAGTTTAAAGCAAAAGTAACTGTGAAACCTGAAGTTACTCTTGGTGAGTACAAAGGAATCGAAGTTGCTGTAGCAAAAGGTGAAGTAACTGACGCAGAAGTGGCTGAAGAACTTGAGCGTCTTCAACAACGTCACGCTGAACTCGTTGTAATCGACGAAGGTTCCGCTGCTAACGGCGACGTTGCAGTAATCGACTTCGACGGTTCCGTTGATGGTGTACCTTTCGAAGGTGGACAAGCTGAGCGTTATTCCTTGGAACTGGGTTCCAACACATTCATCCCTGGATTTGAAGAGCAAGTTGTGGGTCTTTCCACAGGCGACTTCAAAGACGTAGAAGTGACTTTCCCAGAGAGCTACCATGCAGCAGAACTTGCTGGCAAACAAGCGGTATTCAAAGTGAAAATTCACGAAATCAAACGCAAACAACTTCCTGCATTGGATGATGAGTTTGCTAAAGATGTTAGCGAATTTGACACACTTGAAGAGTACAAAGCTGACCTGAAAACACAATTGGAATCCCGTAAAGCTGACGAAGCCAAAGCTGCACAAGAAAATGCAGTTGTAGAAAAAGTGGCTGAGAACGCTGAAGTGGACATTCCTGCTGCAATGGTTGAGAGCGAAGTACAAAACATGATGCGTGATTTCGACAACCGTCTGCGTAACCAAGGTATGAACCTTGAAATGTTCCTGAGCTTCTCTGGCCAGACTCAGGCTGACCTGAGAGGACAAATGCAAGAAGATGCTTCCAAACGTGTTCGCAACAACCTGGTGCTTGAAGCTGTAGGTAAAGCGGAAAACATTGAAGTATCTGACGAAGAAGTGAATCAAGAACTCGAGAAAATGGCTGAATCTTACAAGCGTCCTGCTGATGAGATCCGTGGCATCCTCGAAGGTAATGGTTCCCTGGACAGCCTTCGCGATGAAGTAAAACTGCGTAAAACGATTGACGTTCTTGTTGAGAACAGCACAGTTGTTGAACCAGTTGAAGCTCCAGCTGAAGAAGTTGTTGCAGAAGCTGACGAAAAATAAGACAAGCTGTTATCAACTTGTCAGTTGAATAAACGATAAGGCACGTGAATTATTGCGTGCCTTATTTTTAAATTGTGACATCCATTTTATAGAAAATGAAGTAATTATATGGATGAACACTAATTTTATTGATCCGTGTACACTTTTTACATACCTATGTACTTCATGCAAATAAAAAACGGCAAGACGGCATAGGATGGCTTCAATTTGCACATACATAGAAAACATGGTTAAATATGATCAGGCTAAAAAAGTAAACAAACGGATGTCTGACCCCTCTTGTGAAAAATGACATTGTCACAGGAAAGTGTTAGAATGAATTTGGGTTTGCTTTACAGGTGGCCTATGTCTAATTACATGTAGAAAAGAGGTTGGTCTCATGAGTCTGGTGCCAATGGTTATAGAACAAACCAATCGAGGCGAGCGGTCTTACGATATATATTCACGTTTGCTGAAAGATCGCATTATCTTTCTAACCAGTGCGATTGATGACGATGTAGCCAATCTTGTCATAGCACAGCTTTTGTTTTTGGCAGCCGACGATCCTGAGAAGGATATCAGCTTGTACATTAACTCACCTGGTGGTTCTGTCACCGCAGGGATGGGTATATACGATACGATGCAATTTATCAAGCCGGATGTATCTACCATTTGCGTAGGGATGGCAGCAAGCATGGGCTCGTTATTGCTGACAGCCGGTGCACCTGGCAAGAGATATGCGCTGACAAACAGCGAAGTAATGATTCATCAGCCGCTTGGCGGCATTCAAGGACAGGCTGCGGATATTAAGATACACGCAGAATGGATTATTAAAACACGTCAGAAACTGAATCAAATATACGTCGATCGTACGGGTCAGCCTCTTGAGAAAATTGAGCGGGATACCGACCGTGACTTCTTCATGAGCGCTGAAGAAGCTAAGACGTACGGCATTATTGACCAGGTGCTCAGTAGACCGATCAATTCCTAAAGGGGTGGTTTCATGTTTAAATTTAACGATGAGAAAGGGCAATTGAAATGCTCTTTTTGCGGTAAATCTCAGGAGCAGGTACGCAAGTTGGTCGCTGGACCAGGCGTGTACATTTGTGATGAATGTATCGAACTTTGCACCGAAATCGTTGAGGAAGAACTTGGTCATGATGAAGAAGTAGACCTGAAAGATATTCCGAAACCAAAAGAAATTCGTAATATTCTGGATCAATATGTTATTGGGCAGGAACAAGCGAAAAAATCATTGTCTGTTGCCGTGTATAATCACTACAAACGGATCAACACACAAAGCAAAATTGAAGACGTTGAATTGTCAAAGAGTAACATTTTGCTGTTAGGACCAACAGGTTCTGGTAAAACGTTGCTTGCGCAAACGATGGCGAAAATTTTGAATGTTCCTTTTGCTATTGCGGATGCTACGTCATTAACAGAAGCGGGTTATGTAGGTGAGGATGTAGAGAACATCCTGCTCAAACTGATTCAAGCTGCTGATTATGATGTGGAAAAAGCAGAGCGTGGCATTATTTATATCGATGAGATTGATAAAGTAGCGCGTAAATCCGAAAACCCATCCATTACTCGTGATGTATCGGGCGAAGGTGTGCAACAGGCTCTCTTGAAAATTCTTGAAGGAACTGTGGCTTCTGTACCACCGCAAGGTGGTCGTAAACACCCTCATCAAGAATTCATTCAGATCGATACAACGAACATCCTGTTCATTTGCGGCGGTGCCTTTGATGGTCTGGAGCAAATGATCAAACGCCGGATCGGTAAAAAAGTCATTGGCTTTAATACCGTTTCTGAGCAAAAAGATCTGAAACCAGGTGAATACCTGGGTATGGTATTGCCGGAAGATTTGCTGAAATTTGGTCTGATTCCGGAATTTGTAGGCCGTCTGCCAGTCATCTCCACTTTGGAGCCGCTGGATGAAGATACGCTGGTACGGATTCTTTCCGAACCAAAAAACGCACTTACCAAACAGTACCAAAAACTGCTTGAGCTGGATAATGTGAATCTGGTATTTGAACCAGCTGCATTGCTCGCGATTGCAAAAGAAGCAATTAAACGTAACACAGGTGCACGTGGATTGCGTGCCATCATTGAAGGTATCATGCTGGAAATCATGTATGAAGTGCCTTCACGTGAAGATGTTACGAACTGTGTCATTACCGAAGAAGTTGTTGAGAAAAGAGTCGTGCCTGAACTAAGCCAATCAAAGGACGATAAGCAGGAAGAGAGCGCCTAATAAAAGGCCTGAATCCCGTTGAACTCTGAAATATAGACTTGTCAGTTCTCCACTTTGGCAGAAGGCGAATTCATGTCTCTGTCAGGGTGGAGCTTTGACGTTGTGGGGAGAGAAATCACTCATGTATTTAAGACAGGATACACGTCCCGTGAAAGTGGGAAACGTAACGATCGGTGGCAGTAACGAAGTCATTATTCAAAGTATGTGTACAACCAAAACGGCAGATGTTGAAGCAACGGTTGCAGAGATTCTGCGACTGGAAGAAGCGGGTTGTCAAGTGGTACGTGTAACGGTGAATAATGAGGAAGCTGCCGCAGCCATCAAGGAAATTAAAAAACGCATTCATATACCGCTCGTAGCGGACATTCATTTCAACTATAAGTTGGCTTTACTTGCGATTGAAAACGGCATCGATAAAGTTCGGATTAATCCAGGTAACATCGGTAAACGTGCAAAAGTGGAAGAAGTGGTTAAGGCTTGTAAAGACCGCGGCATTCCGATTCGGATTGGAGTAAATGCGGGGTCTTTGGAAAACCATCTCCTTGAGAAGTATGGGTATCCTACGGCAGATGCTATGGTAGAAAGTGCATTGTATCACATTGGTATTTTGGAAGAGCTTGATTTCCATGATATCATCGTGTCTCTCAAAGCATCGGATGTGCCGATGGCGATTGAGGCATATACCAAAGCAGCTCAAATCATTCCGTATCCGTTGCATCTCGGGATTACCGAAGCAGGTACACTGTTCTCCGGTACGATCAAAAGCTCCGCAGGTATGGGAGCCTTGTTGTCGATGGGTATTGGTTCAACGATGCGGATCTCACTGAGTGCGGACCCGGTAGAAGAAATCAAGGTTGCTCGTGATCTGCTCAAAACATTTGGACTCATTACAAATGCAGCCACATTGATCTCCTGCCCAACGTGTGGACGTTTGGATATCGACCTGTTCTCCATTGCCAACGAAGTGGAAGAGTATATCTCCAAACTGAAGGTGCCGATTAAAGTATCGGTGTTGGGTTGTGCGGTTAATGGTCCAGGTGAGGCCAAAGAAGCGGATATCGGGATTGCCGGTGCTCGTGGTGAAGGTCTCTTGTTCCGTCACGGCAAGATGATCCGTAAAGTGCCTGAAGAAATCATGGTTGAGGAATTAAAAAAAGAGATCGACAAAATCGTCGAAGCCTACGAAGAGACAGGTGTTATTCCTGGTCGTTCGCACTGATTGATTCATATCTTGTTACAACAAAAGCTCGCCAGCGATGGCGGGCTTTTTATTTTCTCGCATACAAATTCCGCATCGCCCGTTTACGTCGCGTCGAAAAGGCTATACTACCAAGTATTAGCATGATCTCATATGAGAATAGCGACAAAATAGGAGGATGTGAAGACATGGAATTTGGTATGGTCATCATGTTGATTCAGTTATTTTTTGGAGTGGTGATTGGTTTGTATTTCTGGAACCTGCTGCGTGGCCAGAAAACGAACCGCAGTGCCGTTGAGCGTGAATCTCGCAAGGAACTGGAGAAGCTGCGCAAGCTGCGTTCGATCTCACTCACCAAGCCGCTGTCGGAGAAGACGCGTCCAGCTACCATTAACGATATTGTTGGGCAAAAAGACGGGCTACGTGCCCTTAAAGCTGCATTATGCAGTGCGAATCCGCAACATGTTATCATTTATGGCCCTCCCGGAGTCGGGAAGACAGCTGCCGCAAGGGTTGTGTTGGAAGAGGCTAAGAAGAATCCATCTTCTCCTTTCAAGCCAGACGCCAAATTCACGGAGCTGGATGCAACAACAGCCCGTTTTGATGAACGTGGTATTGCGGACCCCTTAATTGGTTCGGTTCATGATCCGATATATCAGGGAGCAGGAGCTATGGGCGTTGCTGGTATTCCCCAACCAAAACCGGGCGCTGTGACGAAAGCGCATGGGGGAATGCTTTTTATTGATGAAATTGGTGAATTACATTCGATTCAGATGAATAAGCTGTTGAAAGTGTTGGAGGATCGCAAGGTGTTTTTGGAGAGTGCGTACTATAACTCGGAAGACACGCATACTCCTGCTTATATCCACGATATTTTTCAAAATGGGCTGCCGGCCGATTTCCGCCTTGTTGGAGCGACGACACGTTCGCCTCATGAACTGCCACCAGCTTTGCGTTCACGCTGCATGGAAGTTTATTTCCGTCCTTTGTTGCCTGAGGAGATTGGGCGAATTGCAGAGGATGCTGTTCAGAAAATAGGGTTCAGTCCATGTCCGGATGCCGTTGATGTGGTCAAGCGATATGCAACCAATGGACGTGAAGCGGTCAATATCATCCAGCTGGCTGCTGGACTTGCGCTGACAGAGAAGCGTGAGACGCTTCAGGCGTCTGATGTGGAGTGGGTGGCGGGTAGCAGCCAGATTCAGCCACGGCCTGATCGGAAGGTCCCTACACAGCCGCAGGTGGGGTTTGTTAACGGCTTGGCGGTATACGGACCGAATATGGGAACCATTTTGGAGATCGAAGTGTCTGCTGTTCCGGCTCTTAAAGATCAAGGCCGAATCAACATTACAGGCGTTGTGGATGAGGAAGAGATTGGAGGCGGTTCGCGTACACTCCGGCGAAAAAGTATGGCCAAAGGCTCGGTTGAAAATGTGTTAACCGTATTAAAAGCCATGGGTATTCGTCCGAATGATTACGATTTACACGTGAATTTCCCAGGTGGGACGCCTATTGATGGTCCATCTGCCGGGATTGCGATGGCGACTGCCATTACATCAGCCATTCAGGGACGCCCTGTGGATCATGAGACAGCGATGACTGGCGAGATCAGTATTCATGGTCGGGTTAAGCCTATTGGTGGCGTGCTGGCCAAGGTGGAGGCTGCCTTTCAGGCAGGGGCGAAGACCGTTATTATTCCCGCGGAGAACTGGCAGTCCATTTTTGAGAATCTGGATGGCTTGCGCGTTATCCCGGTAGATACGGTACAGGACGTATTCCGTGAAGTGTTTGCCTGGGTTCCGGAATCACAACAGATGGAACAAACGAAGCTTGCAGAGGAGACAATTGCACCTGCACCGGAGATTTTTCCACCAGCATCCGCTTCCTATTTGCGTGCGGACGTGCCTCGTCCAGGACAGGTTACAGATTCGGGAAGCTGCTAAGCGCTTCCCTTCATTGGTTTTTTATGTGAACATTTGATAGAATAATGAATGACTACAACCTGAGAGCCATTGGAGGTGCGAAAGCGATGGGACCGAGCAAAGCGAAAGGTCGTCGTTTTCCTTTACTGCCTTTAAGAGGACTTCTCGTCTACCCGAGTATGGTACTGCATCTCGATGTGGGCCGGGAGAAATCGGTCAAGGCTTTAGAAAAAGCGATGGTAGAAGAACATCTGATTCTCCTATGTTCCCAAGCCGAAGTAAATATTGAAGAACCAACACAAGAGGACATTTTTAGAATCGGAACCGTGGCCAAGGTCAGACAGATGCTGAAGCTTCCGAACGGTACGATTCGTGTACTCGTGGAAGGCTTGGAACGGGCTGAAATTATTGAATATACGGACAACGAGGAATATTATGAAGTACTGGCTAAAGAGCTGCCTGAAGAGGAGAATACCCATCCGGAGACGGATGCCTTGATGCGTACCGTTCTGAACCAGTTCGAGAATTATATTAATCTGTCCAAAAAAGTGACACCAGAGACACTCGCAGCGGTGTCTGACATCGAAGAACCAGGGCGTCTGGCCGATGTCATCACGAGTCACCTGTCCTTGAAGATCAAGGACAAACAGGAAATTCTGGAGACCATCGACGTTCGGGAACGTCTGGAGAAATTGCTGGATATCCTGAACAATGAGCGCGAGGTGCTGGAGCTTGAACGCAAGATTAGCCAACGTGTGAAGAAACAGATGGAGAAAACGCAGAAGGAATATTATTTGCGCGAGCAGATGAAAGCGATCCAGAAAGAACTGGGTGAAAAAGAAGGCCGTGCGGGTGAGGTCGAGGAACTTCGCACTCAGATGGAAGAACTCGGCTTGCCGGACAAGGTGAAAGAAAAGGTCGAGAAAGAAATTGATCGACTGGAGAAAATGCCTGCAAGTTCAGCCGAGGGCGGAGTCATTCGCAACTACGTGGATTGGCTGCTTGGCCTTCCTTGGAGTCAGATGACAGCGGATGACCTGGATATCCAAAAAGCCGAAGATGTGCTCAATGCAGATCATTACGGATTGGAAAAACCCAAAGAGCGTGTGCTTGAATATCTGGCTGTCCAGAAGCTCGTCAAGAAGCTCAAAGGGCCAATTCTCTGTCTGGTTGGACCTCCAGGGGTCGGTAAAACATCACTTGCCCGTTCGATCGCCAGATCGCTGGGTCGGGAGTTTGTAAGAATATCTCTTGGCGGCGTGCGTGATGAAGCCGAGATTCGTGGTCACCGACGCACCTATGTAGGCGCCATGCCTGGGCGTATCATCCAGGGGATGAAAACGGCAGGTTCACTGAATCCGGTATTCCTGCTGGACGAGATTGATAAGATGGCTTCAGATTTCCGCGGAGATCCTTCCGCAGCGTTACTTGAGGTGCTTGATCCGGAACAGAATAATACGTTTAGTGATCACTTTGTAGAATTGCCGTTTGACTTATCCAACGTTATGTTTATAACAACTGCCAACACGGTGCACAATATTCCGCGTCCATTGCTGGATCGGATGGAAATGCTCAACATCCCTGGTTACACGGAGCTGGAGAAGCTGCAAATTGCGAAAAACTATTTGTTGCCCAAACAGAAGCAGGACCATGGTCTGGAAGAAGAGCAATTGGAAATCCCGGATGACGCGCTGTTGCGTGTCATTCGTGAATATACACGGGAGTCAGGTGTGCGTAATCTGGAACAGCAGATGGCTTCGTTGTGCCGGAAAGCTGCCAAGAATATCGTATCTGGTGTGGAAGGTCAGATTAACATCTCATCAGATGAGATCAAAGACTACCTTGGACCTGGCAAGTTCCGTTATGGTATGGCCGAACTGGAAGATCAGATTGGTACCGTAACGGGTCTGGCGTGGACTGAAGTAGGTGGAGATACACTTGTCATTGAAGTGACTGTTGTGCCTGGAACAGGTAAATTGACTCTCACAGGTAAACTGGGGGATGTCATGAAGGAATCGGCACAAGCCGCATTCAGTTACACCCGTTCCAAAGCTACACAGCTTGGAATTTCGCCTGATTTCCATGAGAAAAACGATATTCATATCCACGTTCCGGAAGGAGCGATTCCGAAGGATGGTCCATCTGCCGGGATTACGATGGCAACAGCGTTAATCTCTGCCTTGACGAACAAACATGTGTCCAAGGATATCGCGATGACTGGTGAAATAACACTGCGTGGACGTGTGCTGCCGATTGGTGGTCTGAAAGAGAAATCACTGGCAGCCCATCGTGCCGGCTATAAAAAAATATTATTGCCTAAGGATAACGAACGGGACCTGCGTGACATTCCAGACAGCATCAAGGAAGATGTGGAGTTTGTCCCTGTAGCCCATATGGATCAGGTATTGCAGCATGCACTTGTTGAGCAGACAGGAATTCACCTGTAATCCACGTATCCGAAAGGTTCGTATGAAGATTAGACCGTTCTGCGGAGGCTTCGGCGTCCGCTGGAACGGTTTTTTTGGTATGATAGAACAATCCATGGCATAATACCTTCAACAGGTGATGCATAGCACAGGCGTTCAAGAGAGGAAAGATACAATATGAAAGTAAATCAATCTGAATTTATTATCAGTGCCGTTCGGCCTGAACAATACCCCGAGGACGGTCTGCCAGAGATTGCTTTGGCGGGACGCTCCAATGTGGGAAAATCTTCCCTGATCAACCGTTTGATCAATCGTAAAAATTTGGCTCGGACGAGCTCAACACCGGGTAAGACACAGCAACTCAACTATTATAAAATTAATCAGGATCTCTACTTCGTCGATTTCCCGGGATATGGCTACGCTAAAGTTTCCAAAGAGCAACGCTTTGCTTGGGGCAAAATGATGGAGAAATACTTGCTAGGACGCGAAGAATTGAAATTGGTTATGCAGATGGTGGATATGAGACATGAGCCATCGAAGGATGACAAGATGATGAATGAGTGGCTTCGTCATAACGGATTGCCTCTGGTTGTCGTAGCGACCAAGATGGACAAGATTCCAAAAACACGCAGAGCCAAACACATCAAAGTCATTAAGGAATCACTGGGCCTTCGTTCAGGAGATTTGTTTGTGCCGTTTTCATCCGAAGAGGGATTGGGGAAAGAAGAGTTATGGGACATCATAACCCGCCATGCTCAGATAGATAAGTATGCACCAGTGCCGGATGCAGAGGGTGCTTCTGATGAGGAAGAAACCAACGAAATTAACGGATAACCGAGATAGTATATCGTTTTAGTGCAGGAAAGTGAGCATGCTAAGTGAATCTTAGATGAGATCAAGATTAATCCGGTTTTTTATGGAATTTCGTGAGAATTCATCATCTGGGTCTGGAGAAAAATAGTGTTAGGGTAGTGTATAATGAGCATAGGTGCATATTGCCAACAGTACCAAAAATACCGGCCTTGCCGGCCTGAAGAATTTTGAGATGACTGCTACATGTGCAGGAAGACAAAACAATCGGGAAAGAATTGAGGGATTTGTATGGCTCAGCGGTTAGCCACAGAGTATGTTAAGGCCACTATGAAATTGTCAGAACCCCAGATGCATCAGTTTTTGCGCATGACAGAAGACGGCAGGCTTCATCATCGGGTTAAGGTGTTGGACAATGGTTGTCAGGAGGTTGTGCTGGGGGATGTAAGTGGAGAAGAAGTGCATTTCCCTTTTGACCGCATAGAAGGGTTTTATATCTGTGAGTTATCTTGCCGCCTGGTGAATCTGCATTTGACCAACGTTGTCCGGAAGCTCTTTGTGACTTTCAAAGGTGACGGGGTCGTGCATCGGATCTATAAAGGGTTCACCATGACGTATGTTTATGCTCAAGGCACTGTCCGTAAAATTGTGGAGAAAACCGGGGAGAACACCCGAGTGATCTATGAATACAAAAATACGTTGCTTGAATTGCAACATCTGTTCCAGGCAAGAGATGTAGAACGCGAAATCAACCGTGTGTATGCCGAGATCGATTCACTGCTGGACACTAGAAAAGATGCGACTGCTGATCAGCTCCATCAGATTGATGAGACCCTTGCTCGTCATCAAAAACGGTTGTTTGAGCTTGAAGCTTATTAACTTAAAGTTGTATGTTTATAAACGTATATGAATGTAATGAATTCCCTTGTATCTTCCGGGCAGTGGCACTCGCCAATGTGGAGGTTTCAGGGGATTTTTTAATGTGAGATCGAATATTCCGATTAGAAAATATTTATTTTACAATCTTCTGGAAAAGGGTTGATTTCACTCTGATTCAATGTTATTTTTAATCTCGTTGAAAACAATATAGGAACCAGGATTCACTCAGGACATTATATGTTGCGAGAGATTTTTCCCTCGGGAAGTGAATGACGTAGGTCCTAGCGGATGAAATTTTTCAAACATTTTATTCCTAGGAAGGGGGAACCGAAGGATGGAATATTCAACTTTCGGAAGACACGTTGCTGTTGATACTTGGGGTGTCGACTTTAATCTACTGAACAATGCAGAGTATCTGGAAGCCCAAATGGTTGAAGCAGCAGAGGCATGTGGCGCGACAGTGATGTCCGTACAGTCCAAGCAGTTTGATCCACAGGGAGCGACCGTACTTGTACTATTGTCTGAGAGCCATCTCTCCATTCATACGTATCCTGAGAGAGGTTTTGCAGCGATTGATTGTTACACTTGTGGGGAGACTGTAGATCCACAGCTTGCTATTGACTACCTGGTATCCGTATTAAAGCCTGAAAAAACGTATGCAAAGAAGTTGGTACGTGGTTTGGGCGAATTGCAAGTTGAAACACCAGACATGAACAACCAGACTGAACGGGTTTAAATAAAAAGTATATTGCATACACAATGTTCACATATCGGGATGGACACATAACCTCCCAAACTCTAATAGTCATGGAATAATTCCATGGCTATTTGTTTTAATATGCGTATCGTTATGAATATTCATAATCGACACTTTTTAACGCATAACGGTGAACTTTGGTGAGACACTACAATAAATGACAGTGCATATGATGATGAACATGGGGATTTCATAAACATTTCATAAAAATGACCCGGTCACGGCTATGATGTGTGATATAATTAACCATGTCAATCATAAATGGATAGACATATGCAGTAAGCACTTTGATTGGAAATTTATTAGGCAGGTGAACTTGCAATGCACATCGTTGTCGTTGGTTTGAATTATCGCACGGCGCCTGTAGAGGTTAGGGAACGATTCACATTTGCAGAAAAGGACTTGTCTGAAGCGCTGCAGCAGCTCAAGCTGACCAAGAGTGTATTGGAAGGTGTAATCGTAGCCACATGTAACCGTACCGAGTTGTATGTTGTGGTGGACCGTCTTCACATGTGTGGTTATTTTATTCGAACATTCATGGAACAATGGTTTAATGTACCACGGGAAGAATTTACGCAACACTTATATATATATGAAGATGATCAAGCCATGCGCCATTTGTTCCGTGTCATCTGCGGACTAGATTCCATGGTCATTGGTGAGACTCAGATTCTTGGACAGGTGAAACAGGCTTTTCTTAAAGCGCAGGAAGAGAAATCAACAGGTACATGGTTTAATAAGTTATTTAAGCAGGCAGTTACATTGGGCAAACGGGCACATTCGGAGACTTCCATTGGGGAAAGCGCCGTATCTGTCAGTTATGCTGCTGTTGAACTCGGTAAGAGGATTTTTGGCATGTTCACAGACAAGAAGGTGCTCATTCTGGGTGCCGGCAAGATGAGTGAACTAACCGTGAAACATCTCTATGCCAACGGGGCATCCGAGGTCATCGTGGCGAATCGTACGCTTGCAAGAGCAGAAGAATTGGCAGCCAAGTTCCGGGGTACACCTTGTACGATGGAACAGGCATTAAATCGACTTAATGAAGTTGATATTGTGATTAGTTCCACTGGAGCTGAACGTTATGTCATGGATGCAGCAGTGGTACGGGAGAGCATGAAGCGTCGTCAATCTCGTCCATTGTTCCTGATTGATATTGCGGTTCCACGCGATATTGATCCGGCGATTGGTGAATTATCCAATGTATTTCTCTATGACATTGATGATCTGGAAGGAATCGTGGAGAGCAACCTGGAGATGCGTAAGGTGGAAGCTGCCAAGATTGAGAGAATGATCGAGCTTGAGATGGAGGATTATTACCATTGGCTCAAAACGTTGGGTGTTCGTCCAGTTATTCGCGCTTTGCAGGAAAAAGGTGTCTCCATTCATGAAGAAACGATGGATAGCCTGTTTAATAAACTTCCTGAGCTCGATGAACATCAACGTAAAGTCATTCGTCGTTTGACCAAGAGTATTGTGAACCAAATGACGACAGATCCGATTAATCGGATTAAGGAAATGGCAGGCACGAAGCAAGGTGATGAAGCTCTGCGCATGTTTACTCAGATCTTCGCTCTGGAAGATGCAGTAGAGGTGGCCGCTGAAAAAGTGAGTCAGAGTGATGCTACAGCTCTGGCGAAACCAGCTGCTCACCTTAACGAAAACCGGCAAGACCCCGTGCCGGCTTATGCTCCGGCAGGCGTATAAGGCGGGTGGGCAGCTTGACCCTTGCTGAACAAGTCTATGAAGCTCTGATCTATATGTATGCCCTGAGCCTACTGTTCTATTTCTCGGACTGCATTCGACGCAATGCGGGGGCGAAGCGGACAGGCACAGGGTTTCTTGTCGTTGTTTGGGGACTGCAGGTGACGCATGTCATATTGCGCATGTGGACTGAAGGCCATTTCCCCATCTACACCACCTTTGATTTTTTGTTTATATTTTCATTCAGTATTGTGCTGATGTCTCTTGTCATGACTCGCATTCAGCGTTCCGAATTTGTGATATTGTTGCTGAATGTTGTAGGTTTTTCCGTTACGGTATTAAACCGACTATGGTTTACGGCCGGAGAGATATCACTGCATAACTGGCAAACGGTACATGGATTACTCATTATGCATATTACCTTGGCGAATCTTGGTTTTGCGGCGTTAACCGTTGCTACGGTATTTGCCTTGTTATATCTGTTCTTGCACCGTAAGTTGAAGAAAAAAAAGTGGAATGATACGATGCGACGGCTGCCAAGCCTGGAAGTGATCGGTAAGTATATGGATGGTGCTACGTTGATAGGAACACCGCTCCTTGGTGTTTCTGTGATGCTTGCCGTATTATCCATTGTGGCGGAAAGACGCTGGATTCTACTCTTGGATCTCAAAGTTATTTCGACAGGTCTTGCTATAGCCATCTATGTGGGTTACTTCGTATCCAAGAGAAGGAAACAGTTCTCTACAATTATCATGGCAAGATGGACACTGATCGGGTATGGATTTGTCATTATAAGTTTTTTATCCAATGCGTATTCAGCGTTTCATCGTTGGACGGGAGAGTGAAGGGGATGGACCGTTACACGCCGATATTTGTGAATACTTCAGGCAAGAAGTGCTGCGTGGTTGGTGGTGGACGTGTTGCCGAACGTAAAATTAAGGGGTTGCTGCATGCTGAGGCACAGATTACGGTCATTAGTCCGGAGCTTACTCCCGTATTAAAACAACTGCATCATGAATCCCGAATTCAATGGATAGACCGGTCCTACCGCAATGGAGATTTGCGGGGGGCCTTTCTCGTATATGCAGCGACTGACCATTCAGAGGTCAATTCAACTGTGGTTCGGGATGCTGAGGCTGCGGGCATATTGGTGAATGACGCAATGTCTTCGAAGCACAGCAGCTTTATCACACCAAGCGTGGTAAGGCGCGGGAGATTAAGCATAGCGATATCCACAGCAGGAGCGGGACCGGCAGCAGCTGCGGAGATACGTGCCACACTCGAACGACAGTTCGGTGATGAGTATGAGACGTACCTTGAGTTTTTGCACCAGATGAGGACCGAGGTGAAGTCACGCGTATCATGTTCAAGTCTCAGAAGTACGTTGCTTCGGCAATTAACTGAAATGCACATATTAGAAGATATTCGTACAGGCCATTTTCGGTGGTGGACCGAAGAAGAAATCGGGGACTGGATATCCCGTAATCAGGAGGAAGTGTAGATATGCGTACAATTAAAGTTGGAAGTAGACAGAGCGCGCTTGCGCTAACCCAGACAGGCCATGTCATTCAGGATTTACGTGATATTTGTGAGCGGGAAGGATTAGCTTTTGACTTTGAAGTACATAAGATTGTTACCAAGGGAGATCTCATTCTGGATGTAACGTTGTCAAAAGTCGGAGGCAAAGGTTTGTTTGTCAAAGAGATTGAACAGGCGATGCTTGATCGTACGATTGATATGGCTGTGCATAGCATGAAAGATATGCCCTCCGAGTTACCCGAAGGATTAATCAATGGTGCTATTCCCCGTCGTGCAGATCCACGGGATGCGCTGATCTCCAATGGTGGACTTACTCTGGATCAACTGCCAGAAGGAGCTAGAGTCGGAACAAGCAGTCTGCGCCGGTCGAGTCAATTAAAGGCCTATCGTCCAGATTTGCAATTGGAATCGATTCGCGGCAATATTGATTCCCGTCTGCGGAAGCTGGAGACCGAAGGATTCGATGCGATTATTCTGGCAGCTGCAGGATTGTACCGTATGGGATGGGAAGACCGGATCACAGAATACCTGACGGAAACAGCTTGCCTTCCGGCAGTGGGTCAAGGCGCGCTTGGTATCGAATGTCGTGAAGACGATGAGGAACTATTGCACTTGCTGCAGCTGTATAACGATCCGGAGACAGCATTTCCTGTACAGGCGGAACGCCGTTTTCTCAGTGTATTGAATGGGGGCTGTCAGGTTCCAATTGGTGCTCATGCGGTATGGCTGCCTCAGGAAGATGCGGATTCCCTGAATGGTGAAAACACGTTACAATTAACAGGTATGGTCGGCACGCCGGATGGTGGACTGATTCTTAAGGAAGCTCTGATCGGCAAAGACCCGGTTCGTCTGGGTGAAGAAGTGGCTTGGAGATTGATTGAACGGGGAGCAGAGCAGATACTGGCAGAAGTTAGGGGATGAAGACATGGTGGGAAAGGTCTTTTTGGTAGGAGCAGGTCCTGGGGATGCAAAGCTGATTACGGTAAAAGGGTGGGAATCCATCGGTAAAGCCGATGCTGTAGTCTATGATCGTTTGGCAAGTCCGAGATTGTTGAAACAAATGAAACCCGGCGCAGTCAAGATTTACGTGGGCAAGCGCCCGGATCGGCATACGATGAAACAGGAAGAGATCAATCAACTGTTGGTTGATCTGGCTCTTGAAGGCAAGGTTGTGGTTCGGCTTAAGGGTGGGGATCCAACGATTTTTGGACGCGTGGGCGAAGAGGCAGGTTTGCTGTACAAAAACGGAATTCCGTTTGAGATTGTGCCTGGGGTAACCGCTGCAATAAGTGTACCTGCGTATGCCGGAATTCCTGTGACTCACCGTGACTATGCATCTTCCATCTCTATTATTACGGGGCACGAGAGTCCGGACAAGCTTGATCGCAGTATCCATTGGGATAAAGTGACGAATGCAACGGGTACACTGGTATTTATGATGGGGGTTGCCAAAATTGGATATATCAGCGAACAATTGATTCGTCATGGTCGTCCAGCGCAAACACCGGTCGCTCTGATTCGTTGGGGAACACGAGCGGAACAGGATACCCTTACAGGTACCCTTGAGGATATAGAAGCGAAAGTGATCGCAGCCAATTTCCAACCACCAGCTGTTATTGTGGTGGGGGATGTCGTCAATCAAAGGGAACAATTGAAATGGGCAGAAGCGCTGCCGCTGTTTGGCAAACGAATTCTGGTAACCCGTGCTCGCAGTCAGGCGAGTGAACTGGTGAATCGCATTGAGGAACTCGGCGGGGAACCGTATGAGTTTCCGGTTATTGAGACGGTCATGCCGTCCAGTGAATCTGCGCAGCAAAGTGTCAAAGACGCCTTCAGTGCTTTAAATACCTATGACTGGGTGTTTTTCACAAGTGTGAACGGCGTGGAGTTTTTCTTCCGCCATCTGGAACAGGAAGGCAAGGATATTCGCTCGATTCATCAAGCGAGAATTGCCGCCGTAGGACCTTCCACGGCAGATGCTTTGCGCAAACATGGCATCGTTGCAGAGGTTGTCAAAGGTCCTTTCCAGGCCGAAGGTATGCTTGAGGCTTTTGAAAGCGAATTGAAGGAAGGTCAGAGAGTATTGCTTCCGCACGGTGATCTTGCACGTACATGGTTACGTGATCAGTTGAGAGAACGAGGACTTCAGGTCACCGAAGCCATCACCTACGATACGATCCTCGCGGGTGAGAATGATGATGAACTGCTCAAGCTGCTTGAAGAAGGTGGTATTCATGCGGTGACCTTTACAAGTTCGTCCACAGTTACCAACTTCATGAGTATGTTGAAACGTATGGGGTTGCAAGATCCACTGCCTTTATTGAAAGATGTGGAGGTTGCGTGTATCGGACCTGTTACAGCGAAGACGGCAGAAGCCGCTGGACTAAAGGTTACACTGATGGCAGAGGAAGCCACGATGGATAGCTTGATCACAGTGCTATGCGACTGGAAACGGTCAGGCACCAAAGAAGGCGCTCTTCGAAATTAATACACATGTAATCATGTCAACATATGAAGCGTGCTGAATTCGATAGGATACCAGCGCGCTTCCCTTTTTGCTCTATTTAACTTTCAGGGAGGTTTTACTCGTATGAGTTTTCCAATTGTACGGCATCGCCGTTTACGTCAATCCGCAGGTATTCGCAATATGGTTAGAGAGACCCATCTGACCGTGGATGATTTTATTCAACCAATCTATGTTACGTATGGAGAAAATGTAAAATCTGAAATTAAATCCATGCCTGGCGTATTCCGCTTTTCGCTGGATCGTCTTCAGGAGGAAGTAACGGAAATTGCCGAGCTGGGAATTCCAGCCGTGTTATTGTTCGGTATTCCGGAGACCAAGGACAGTGTGGGTTCATCTGGCTTCGCTGAAGATGGCATCGTGCAGGAAGCGACGAGATTGATCAAATCCTGGTATCCAGAACTGCTGGTTGTTGCGGATACTTGTCTGTGTGAATTCACGGATCACGGTCACTGCGGTATGGTACACACCGTGGAGATTGACGGCCATATCTGCGGAGATGTATTAAATGACGAATCATTGGATCTGCTCGTGCAAACTGCAGTGTCACAAGCCAAAGCAGGAGCGGACATTATTGCACCATCCAACATGATGGATGGATTTGTACAAGCGATCCGTGCCGGGCTGGATGAGAATGGATTCAGTCACATTCCGATTATGTCTTACTCTGTTAAATATGCATCTGCATTCTATGGCCCATTCCGCGAGGCGGCAGATTCCACGCCACAATTCGGAGACCGCAAGTCGTATCAGATGGACCCGGCGAACGCGCGTGAAGCCTTGCGTGAAGCAGAGACGGATGTGCTCGAAGGAGCGGACATGTTGATGGTAAAACCATCCCTTTCCTATCTGGATGTTATGCGCACCATCAAGGATCAATTTGATCTTCCGCTTGTTGCCTATAATGTAAGTGGCGAGTATGCCATGGTGAAGGCGGCGGCGATTCAAGGCTGGATCGATGAGAAAAAAGTCGCCATGGAAATCCTGCTCAGCATGAAACGCGCAGGTGCAGATATGATCATTACCTACTACGGAAAAGACGCTTCACGCTGGTTGGCTGAGAAATAAAATAAATTACATTAAGGAGGATATTCATGACTGCACAACAAGGTAATCGTCGAAATGATGAGCGCTCACGCAGCGCGTTTGAGGAAGCGAAGCAGTACATACCCGGGGGTGTGAACAGCCCTGTACGCGCATTCAAATCGGTGGGACTTACTCCGATCTATGCAGAACGCGGCGAAGGGTCCAAAATCTACGATATTGATGGCAATGTTTTTATTGACTATGTGGGATCGTGGGGCCCACTCATTATGGGACATGCACACCCTGACGTTGTAGAAGCTTTGCGTGAGACAGCCCTCAAAGGAACAAGTTTTGGTGCGCCTACCTTGCTGGAGACCGAGATGGCAAAACTCGTCTGTGAGCGTGTACCTTCTATCGATATCGTGCGGATGGTTAATTCCGGTACGGAAGCAACGATGAGTGCCATTCGACTGGCACGCGGAGTAACCGGACGCAGTAAAATTCTGAAGTTTGAAGGATCATATCATGGACATGCCGACAGCTTGCTGATCAAGGCGGGTTCAGGTGTTGCAACACTGGGTCTGCCGGATAGTCCAGGTGTACCTGAAGGTGTAGCTGTGAATACAATTACGGTACCTTACAACGATCTGGAGTCCGTTAAGCTTGCTTTTGAACGTTATGGTGAAGAACTGGCCGCTGTTATTGTGGAACCTGTGGCAGGTAACATGGGGGTTGTACCTCCGGCTTCCGGTTTCCTTGAAGGCCTGCGCAGTTTGACGACCCAATATGGCAGCCTGCTTATTTTTGACGAAGTCATGACCGGTTTCCGCGTAGGGTTGAACTGTGCTCAGGGACGGTATGGGGTTACACCTGACCTGACTTGTCTGGGTAAAGTGATCGGTGGCGGACTCCCGGTTGGTGCTTATGGTGGCCGTCGCGATCTGATGGAACAGATTGCTCCAACAGGACCGATCTATCAGGCGGGTACACTTAGTGGGAACCCGCTGGCTATGGCCGCAGGATATACGACGCTCAAATTGTTAACACCAGAGGTCTATGACCGTCTGGAGACATTGTCTGCACGTCTGCAAGCCGGATTCGAGAAAAATGCAGCTGAGACGGGTGTTGCGATAACCATCAACCGTGTGGGTTCCATGGTTTGTCCATTCTTCAGTGCCGTTCCCGTAACTAATTATGATATTGCCAAAGAAAGCAATCTGGATCAATTCCGTCGTTATTTTGCGGCCATGATTGATCAAGGTGTGAGTGTTGCTCCTTCGCAATACGAAGGCATGTTTGTCTCTGGTGTGCATACGGAGCAGGATATTGACGATACGATTGAGGCGAATCGTAAAGCTCTTCAATCGCTATGACCATCAAAAGTTGGAAACGCCGCGGGGAATGGCTTGAGCTGATGCCAGGGAAAGCCGTAACAGGCAGTTCGGACAAACCGATGGCTGCAGAGCAATGGCTATTGTCTGAGCTTCAGTTTCCGGAGAAACTGCTTCGTCAGCTGAAATCAAACCAAGGAATACAACTTGCAGGGGACCGGCTTCGGCTGGCCCTTTTTGCGTCCCAGCCAATCGATGTTGAGCCACGCTGGGCTGATGTGGATGTATTGTTTGAGGATGATTTCTGTCTGGTTATGCACAAACCGGCAGGCATGAAACTGCATCCAGATGGAAGCCGTGCTGATCAGGCCATCACGCTGGATCATGTGGTTGCCTCCTATTATGAAATGAACGGAATACAGGCGAGTGTACGCCATGTTCATCGACTGGATGAGGATACAACGGGACCTGTCCTATATGCCAAAAATGCTTTTGCCCTCGCCAAACTGGATGAAGCGATGCGTCGCAAAGAGATTGGCCGTCATTATGTAGCCATTGCAGGTGGACAAATCCCCCTTGAACTCCACAAAATTGATGCTCCGATTGGCAAGGACAGACATCACAAACAGCGCAGGCGTGTCTCGGAAGGTGGACAGGAAGCTGTTACTCATGTGGAGATCGTCGAAGTGTGGGAACGAGCAACCCTTGTACGATTAAAGCTGGATACAGGACGTACACACCAAATTCGTGTACACCTGAGCTACGCGGGACACCCGCTCATTGGTGATGCGTTGTATGGAGGTAGAGCGGATGCCATTGGGCGACAAGCACTTCACGGAGAGATGCTTAGGTTTAGTCATCCGTTAACCGGAGCGATGATTGAAGTGAGCGACCCTTGGCCATCCGATTTCACACAATTGGCAGAGCGTGAGATGGCTTACTAATACACGATTTAAGTTCGACTAACTATTTACACGAAAACGGAAAGGACAGAAACAACCAGAAGAAGCAAAGCGTTCGCCTAAAAGCTTTCTGAAAGAAAGCTGCTTCGGAAGCATAAGCTATCCCCGGATTTTCCCTTTTATAAAAAGGAATGAAAAAAATCTGGGGATAACAGCGATCAGAGGGTTGTTCTGTCATTGGAGTGACAGTGTAAATAACCATGAGTTGAACATATATAACAAGGTTTTTCAAAAGGTGGCATGCTTATCTCATTCAAGGCATATAGATGGGGTAACGAAGGATTTGGACCATGGATCAGTCCCATGAGAAGGATCATGGTGAACATATGCCGAAAGGAGGACGCCACCTTTGTTGAATCAACCTTATGGTTTACGGTTCGATATTTATGAGCGCGTTCATTTGTCTGAGGGAGTCCCTGCGATTGAGGAATTGGAGGAGATTGAACTTTACCCGCGCATTCAAGTCATAGGGCAGGATGATCATGCCACGTTAAGAGGACATCTTTTACTTACAGGTGCGTACAGAGGAGAAAATGAGGCTTCAGAGGAGCTCAAACATTTTATTCCCGTGGAGATCACAGTGCCGCTGAACCGGGTCAGATCGATTGAGGATATTTCCATCGAGATCGAAAATTTTGACGTGGATCTGTTATCCAATCGCAGTCTGAACATTACAGGCGTATTGTCGCTGCGAGGCATCGAGGGGTTTCCTGTTGAAGAGCCACAAGTGTGGTCAGCAGATGAGTTTACAGTTGTTCATTCACCTGATGCTCAGCAATCCAACCGTTCCGATGAAGCAGCACAGACAGGCAGCGACCCCAACACATTTGCACAAGAGTACCTGCTCCAGCGGAGTGAGGAAGAGAGACTTGCGAATGCAGCAGAACTTGCATATGGTGCCCCGGAATTCGCTGACCTGTCTACAAGGGAAGAGACATTAAGGAATAGCGAAGAATGGCAGCAAGAATATGCGGATTCGTCATCGGCCGAGCCAATTCAATCTGAGGAGCAAAGTGCGGAGTACGCTAACGAAAACAGACAACCTGATGTAAACGAAGATCCCGCCTCTCTGACAGAGAATGGGGATGAATTGGCATCTCATGAGCAATACAGCGAACCTTCTCCGATCTCGTCATTTATGGCTGAGACCGCAGATCGGTTAGCTTCTTACCCTGAGTCGGAACCATTGCTGCCTCTGGAAGATGAGTCTTCGGGTTGGTCCGAGCCTTCCGTGGATGCATTGCCTGCGAACTCGAGAAGTGCAGATCAAGCAGTCACAGAGCCTACTGCTCAATCATCTAATGAGTTGGCAGCACCGGATGTACCGGACGCACCAGAGGTATGGCACTTCGAATCAGCGAGATCTGTACCTCAGCAGGAGAATCAGGCAGTTGCCGATGTCCCGAGCGAATCACAGGCGGAGAACTGGCAAGGTGTATTTGCTTCGTCTGAACCACCAGGCAACGCTGAGGAAGACCGACCGTCTTTTGAAGCGACTGGGGTAGACGAGTTCGTACAGAACGAAGCATTTGTTCCTGAACCTGTGGCTGAGACGGAAGACAAGCCGGAGCTGAAGGTTGCTTTTGGCAGCAAAAAAGAATCCGCACCACGGCAAGAAGAGGGCGTAGGTATCTCTTCCTTGTTATCCTCGGGCAGAGCGGCACGCGATGCTGAAGTGGAGCGAGGCGATGAGGTTCCTGCGGGTGTGGTACAGGAAGAAACATATCCAGCTGATGATGTGGAATGGAAGAACCTGTTCCTGGGAACGATTGTCGACCAGACCCCATTCCGCAAGGTGAAACTGTGCATCGTTCAGCGAGAAGACACACTGGATGCCATTGCAGATCGATATCAATTGAGCACGAGGGAACTTCAGTTGTATAACCGATTATCTGAACAAGTTGTGGAAGAAGGTCAGATATTGTACATCCCTTAATCCGTAGTTAAAGCCTTCGTTACAACCCGTGATCCCCTTGAGGATTGCGGGTTTTTGCATAATTCGCCCTAAACCTGCATTCCAGCGCTCTTTATCCGCTGTTGTCAGGTTGACTATCGCGCACGAGCAAGGTATGATGTGTGTAGGTTTTTTGAAGAACAACGTGGAACGGGAGTAGTAGACAGTATGACCTTTCAGAGAGTGGAATTGCAGCGCTGTGAGATTCCGCAGGAACCAACTGATCGAAGTCGCCCGGGAGTTGCCTGTTTGAATACAAGAGATGAATGAGATCTATCGTCATTTATTTCTGAGGTAGGATGGGCCGGTAGCAGCCGTTATCTGCTTGAAGTGTCACGTCATGTACAGAGGGTGAAGTCTATCTTGCTGTAGGCGTGAAACAAAGGTGGTACCGCGAAAGCTAACCTTTCGTCCTTTGATGGATGAAAGGTTTTTTTTGTTTTTTTTGGCGAAGATGATGAAGTAACGGAGGAATGACACATGTCTGAGGAAAAAAAATCAGCTGCAACAGAAATGCCGACCACTTATGATCCTAAGGCGGCAGAGGACAAATGGTACTCCACCTGGATGGAGCGCGGATATTTCAAAGCCGGTCAACGTAAGGATGCCGAGCCGTATACGATTGTAATTCCACCCCCGAATGTAACCGGGATGCTGCACATTGGGCATGCGCTCGATTTTACACTGCAGGATATTCTGATCCGTACCAAACGGATGCAAGGTTACGACGCACTGTGGCTTCCGGGTTCCGACCATGCAGGTATTGCTACCCAAACCAAAGTGGAGCAGAAGCTGCGTGAAGAAGGTCTGACTCGTTATGATCTGGGACGCGAGAAGTTTTTGGAAAAGGTATGGGACTGGAAAGATCAATATGCCACTACCATTCGTCAACAATGGGGCAAAATGGGATTGTCGCTTGATTACTCACGTGAACGTTTTACGCTGGATGAAGGTCTGTCCCAAGCGGTTCGCAAAGTATTTGTTCAACTGTATGAAAAAGGCCTTATTTACCGAGGCAAACGCATCATTAACTGGGACCCGGTGAACCGGACAGCTCTGTCCGACATTGAAGTTGAATATAAAGAGGTTCAGGGTCACTTGTACCATCTGCGTTACCCGCTCAAAGACGGAAGTGGCTACGTTACAGTGGCAACAACACGTCCTGAAACGATGCTGGGTGATACAGCGGTTGCTGTTCATCCGAAGGATGAGCGCTATGCAGATATGATTGGTAAAGTACTTGTACTGCCTATCATTGGACGAGAAATTCCAATTATCGCTGATGATTATGTGGATAAAGAGTTTGGAAGTGGTGCAGTTAAAATCACGCCTGCGCATGATCCAAATGACTTTGAAGTAGGTCTTCGTCATGATCTGCCTCAAATTACGGTAATGGATGAGAGCGGCACAATGAATGCTGAGGCTGGCAAGTATCAGGGACTGGATCGCAGTGACTGCCGCAAGCAGATTGTTGCTGACTTGAAAGAGCAGGGCGTATTGATCAATATCGAGGATCACACGCATCAGGTTGGACACAGTGAGCGTACCGGAGCTGTTGTTGAGCCGTATCTGTCTACACAGTGGTTCGTTGAGATGAAGCCACTTGCAGAGAGAGCGATTAAGAAACAACAGAGTGGTGAAGGAGTTAATTTTGTTCCAGATCGTTTTGAGAAAACCTATCTGAACTGGATCGAAAACGTTCGTGACTGGTGTATTTCCCGTCAACTGTGGTGGGGACATCGTATTCCTGCTTGGTATGATGAAGAAACGGGTGAAATCATTGTATCTGCTGAAGATCCAACAACGCTGCCAGAGTATGCTGGACGCAAGCTCAGACAGGACGAAGACGTACTCGATACTTGGTTTAGCTCCGGCTTATGGCCATTCTCCACACTAGGCTGGCCGGAAGATACGGAAGACCTGAAACGTTATTATCCGACAAGTGTACTTGTGACAGGGTATGACATCATATATTTCTGGGTTGCACGTATGATTTTCACTGCATTGGAATTCACCGATGAGATTCCGTTCAAGGATGTGCTGATGCATGGTCTTGTTCGTGATGCAGATGGACGCAAAATGTCCAAATCACTGGGCAACGGTGTAGATCCGCTGGATGTGATTGAGAAATACGGCGCAGATGCAATGCGTTACATGATCTCAACCAGCAGCACGCCAGGTCAGGATCTCCGTTTCCGTTGGGAACGGGTGGAACAGGCTCGGAATTTCGCCAACAAGATCTGGAATGCTTCGCGCTTTGCATTGATGAATCTGGAAGGATTCACTTATGAGGAACGTGACATTAGCGGAGAGCTTGGTACAGCGGATTATTGGATTTTGCACCGTCTGAACGAAACTTCCCGCGATATTACGCGTCTAATCGAAGCGTATGAATTTGGGGAAACGGGTCGTGTGTTGTATAACTTTATCTGGGATGACCTGTGTGACTGGTACATTGAGTTTGCTAAGCTGTCCTTCTATGGGGAAGATCCGGTTGCCAAGAAGAAAACACAATCCGTGCTTGCTTATGTTCTGGATCAGACGATGCGCCTGATTCATCCGTTTATGCCATACATCTCCGAAGAGATCTGGCAGCATCTCCCACATGAAGGTGAGACCATTACGCTGGCAGCATGGCCGGTATATGATCCTGCTCTTGAGAACCCAGAGGCTGTTGCCGAGATGAACCTGCTCATGGATACCATTCGTGCAGTTCGAAACATTCGTGCAGAAGTGAACGTGCCGATGAGCAAAAAGATCGAGTTGATGGTCAAAGCAAATAGTGCTGAGACGTCCAGCATCATTGCGCGTAACAGTCACTACATCAAACGTTTCTGTAATACGTCCGAGTTCGATAGTGGGCTGGATCTAAACTCACCGGATAAGGCAATGACTGCGATCATTACGGGGGCAGAACTATACTTGCCGCTCGCAGGTCTCATTGATATCGAGCAGGAAGTGGCTCGTTTGGAGAAAGAGTTGGAGAACCTTGAGGGCGAAGTTCTCCGTGTAGAGAAAAAGCTGGCGAACGAAGGCTTTGTTGCCAAAGCTCCTGCCAAAGTTATTGAGGAAGAGCGCGCCAAGCAAGCAGATTATTCCGATAAACGGGATAAAGTGATTGCACGAATCAAGGAACTTAAAGGTTAATATATTTGGGTCGGATGGAGAGCGATTATGCCATCCGGCCGCTTTTTTCACTCAAACTCGGGACCGAAGGTGAATCAGATGACGGAATTAGACGGGACAGATGCAGCAGCTCCTTTACTTACGTATAACGAGGCCGTGGACTGGATCAATGGCCTTATTCCTTTTGGCATCCGACCTGGATTGGAACGAATCGAGAGTCTGATGTCCATGTTAGGCAATCCACACCAACGTCTCAAATTTATTCATGTCGCGGGAACGAACGGCAAAGGTTCGACTTGCGCTTTTTTGACGTCAGTGCTTCTTCAGGCTGGATATGATGTGGGTACCTTTACGTCGCCTTATATCACCAAGTTTACAAACCGTTTTCAATACAACGGTGAGGATATTCCTGAAGAAATCCTGCTTAAGCTCTCGAATCGATTACAACCACTGGTCATGGAAATGGCCTCCACTCCGCTTGGATCACCCACGATGTTTGAGGTGTCCACGGCTCTCGCGCTTCTGTACTATGCAGAGGAGTGTTACCCTGACGTTGTGGTATGGGAGACGGGGCTAGGGGGAAGGATGGACGTAACGAATATTGTCGCACCTGTTGTGTCCGTCATCACCAACATTGGTATGGATCATACGGATGTGCTTGGAGATACGATTGAGCAGATTGCTGGAGAAAAGGCAGGTATTATCAAGCCGGGAGTACCCGTTGTGACTTGCGCGACTCAACCCGAAGCTGTGAAGGTGATTCAGGAGAAAGCACAGCAGCTTCAATCAAGCGTGTATTTGGCTGGAGATCAATTCTCTTATCATAGACTGGACAGCAATGAGAACGGACAATCTTTTCATTTTACAGGCCCGTTTCGTGATCTGGACGTTCGCATACGCATGCAGGGCTCACATCAATGTGACAATGCAGCGGCCGCACTTATGGTTCTTGAATTGCTTAGACAATACATGGCATTTATGTTGGATGACAACGATATTGCACTTGGACTGGAGAATGCTTTCTGGGCAGGAAGATTCGAAAAAGTCGTCGATGAACCTCGAATTGTGCTTGATGGAGCACATAATCCAGAAGGGGCAGAGTCACTGGCCAAGAGCATTATGGATGTCTATCCGCACAACAAGTTAATTTTGATGATGGGTATGTTGGCAAATAAGCATCACGAAGCGTATTTGCAGCATATACTGCCACTAGTGGATACGCTGATCCTGACCGAGCCAGATTTCCGACGCAAAATGGATGCAGCCGAATTGCTGCAGATTGTCGAACGGGTACGTCCCGCCATTGCGAAGCAGGAACTGGAAATCATCGTCGAGCCCGAATGGGCAAAGGCACTTGATCTATTGAAGTCACGGACGGAAGCGGAAGATCTGGGGGTGGTCTCCGGCACACTGTACCTGATTGCGGATGTGCGGGCAGCCCTTTTGCATCAAACCGATTCTGAAAAAGGTTGGTGAAAGTTTTGTTAAATACATCGGAACACGTTCATTTTATAGGGATTGGCGGATATGGCATGAGTGCCATCGCAAGAGTTATGTTGGAAATGGGATACACCGTTACCGGATCGGATGTCGCTTCACAGGAGTTGACCGAGAAGTTGGCAGCCAAGGGAGCGAAAATATATATCGGACATACGGCAGAGCACGTCACTGGAGCAGATCTTGTTGTCTACTCTACGGCAGCGCCTGCTGATAATGTGGAACGGGTAGCAGCTGCAGAGCTGAACATTCCGATTCTGCATCGTTCCCAGATGCTTGCACGTTTGTTGAACGAACGTAAAGGTGTGGCTGTGGCTGGAGCTCACGGTAAAACAACCACCTCATCCATGATTGCACTTGTTATGGATAAATGTGATACGGACCCGACATATATCATTGGCGGAGAAATCATGAATGTCGGCACCAACGCCAAGGCAGGCCAGGGCGACTGGGTAGTCGCTGAGGCGGACGAGAGCGATGGTTCATTTTTGCAGTACCATCCATGGCTCGGTATTGTAACGAATATTGAGGCAGATCATCTGGAGAATTATAACAGTGATTTTGAAGAGCTCAAAAAGGCTTATGTGCAGTTCCTGAGCCAGATTCGTCCGGAAGGAACAGCGATTGTGTGTTCTGACGACGAGAATGTTCAAGCGATTTTGCCAGAACTCAAGTCACGGATTACAACTTATGGTATTGATCGTGCTGCGGATTATACGGCAACGGATATTGTATTGGGCGATCGCCGTATCTCCTTTACGATGAATCATCAGGGTGCTGCTATGGGCACGGTGGAATTATCAGTGCCGGGTAAGCATAACGTTTATAATGCGATGGCTACTGTGATTACCTGTCTGGAAGCAGGCATTCCATTTGAGAAGATTGTGGCAGCTATCATTCAGTTCCACGGAGCCAAACGCAGATTCCAGGTATTGGGCGAGGCGCGCGATATGCTGATCATTGATGATTATGCTCATCACCCGACTGAGATTGAAGCTACCATTAGTGCCGCCAAAGCAACGGGCAAACGTATTATTGCGGTATTCCAGCCACAGCGTTATACGCGTACGTTCTTCCTGCTGGATGCGTTCAGTCGTGCTTTCGCGGAAGCGGATGAGGTGCTTATTACGGATATCTATTCTCCTGCAGGCGAAAAACAGATCGAAGGGGTAACCTCAGCCAGACTGGTTGAACTGATCGTTCAAAACAGTAATGCTTCTGCACGTTACCTCCCTACAAAAGAAGAAGTTGTAGCTGATCTGCAGCATCGTTTGCAGCCAGGAGATCTTGTGATTACGATGGGTGCAGGTGATATTTGGAAAGTCGGCGATACACTTGCCAAAGGTTTGAAATAAATCAAATGAGAAATCGCCTGTCTTCGATACGAAGCAGGCGTTTTTTTTGCGTTATATGGAATGTTTTCTCCAGTCTCTGCATATAGCTGATATAAATGGGACAAAGGAGAGGGTACGGGTGAGCAATGCTAGAATGACGTTTCGCTTCGGGGATCATGAGTCGGACAAGCCTGAAAACAAGAGGATATCCGCGTCCAGTCCATTGGTGACGTTAAGTGAAGAATTACCGCATAATCAACCGCTAACGCCTAAGCAGATGGATACAACCCCATCATGGACGCCTGAGGATATCCCCGGAGACTGGGGAGAGACGGTGCTGACAAGCTCTACTGTACCTGAACCTGACGAGCGGGTGAGCCATGATTCGAACTTGAACTTGGATGAGGCCCATTATTTTGGGAACCGTACCGGTTACGGTTATGTTAATCACACCGATAATCCGGAGGAAGAGCGTCGTGATCTGTCCAATACACATGATGATCAAGGCCACGACTGGCTTGCAGATTCGGAGAACTATTCCTATAAACGCAATCGCCCTCCAAGGGGATGGAAAATGATTGGTTCTGTCACTGGGGCACTTGTTACCGGAGCGCTTTTCGGCATGGTTATTCTTTCATTTTTCAATAAAGAAGGAGCCGTCAAGCCAGGCGATCTTCTGCCCGTCAATCAGGCAGTTTCCACTGTGACGGGTCAGGAGGGGGCTGCAGGTACAGAACAGCAGGTTCAGACAGCGGCGACTGGCAGCACGTATTATGCACTTCAATACGGCGTATTCAGTTCTCCTGAACGAGCTGAGCAAGCCAAGCTTGAGCTGGCTCAGGCAGGTATAGCCGCGGGTTCTGATCCTGAAGATGGCAATCGAGTATATGCAGGCATTTCAGCTGATCGTGAAGAGGCCAAGCTACTTAGCTCCAGGCTAAAAGCCCAGGGAGTTGAACTGTACGTCAAGGAGATCGTGAACCCTGAGATCAATCCGGCTATATTCGGTGGCAAGCAAGAGGATGTGCAGCTTTTCTTCACAAACAGTTCTGCACTGGTTGAACAATTATCTACCTTGTCCATTCAGCAGCTGGGTCAGTCTGCTCCGGCAGCAGTCTCTACAGAAACAATGACCGCGATTCAAAATAAGCACGAGTCATGGCTGACGGGATTGAATAGTCTTACACCTGGTCTGACCGCAGATGTACAACCTATTATTGGCGGAATGGAGAAATCAATGAACAGTGCAATTACGGCTATCGCGGAGTACAACAAAAACCCGGATGATGTGCACATGTGGTCCGTGCAGTCCGATCTGATGGAATATGTACTGCAGCAGAAAAAATGGCTCGAAGCGATAAAGCAGTAACATGCTCTTTCCCATAACAACGCTTGGAAATACCCATCCGGCAAGGAACTGGAAATAGTTCCCCTTGCCGGATTTGTGTTTGTATTGACGTACAAAACCCCGTATAATAATGTGGGTGTCAAAAAATGGCGAGGGAAGATTACCGATGAAAAAAAACTTCGGCATGTTATTGCTGTTTCTGCTGCTCGGCTGGATGGCCGGAGCGTGGATCGCCAAGGCACTGCAGCCTGTTAAGGCAGTAGCCTTTCTTACGAAAGCCACGACCATACGTTGGTCGCCGCAGGCTGATCTGGATATTATCAGTTATGATATTTCACTTCAATTTCAAATGAGCCTTCTGAGTCTGATCGGTATGATTGCCGCTGTGTGGCTGTATCGCAGACTGTAGGAGAATGACGAGTTATGACGAAAAAAAATTAAACCAGTGACATCTATTATCGTGATCCGGACAGGATGTTGCCGTGGCATAAGGAGCCGTTCATTTTGGATAACACTCAACAGCGCCCTATTATTCTGGCCTCCACATCGCCTCGGCGCAAAGAACTGATCGCATCACTCCACCTAGCGTTTGATGTAATACCAAGTCATGCCAATGAAGATACACCACCAGAGTGGACACCTGAACAGACGGTACAGGAGCTTGCTTTGCGCAAGGCGCTTGCCGTGTATCGCGGGCTTGAAGGCCGCGAGCAGGAAGCCATTATTGTAGGTAGTGACACCGTTGTTGTTCTGGATGGTGAGATTTTAGGCAAACCCGTAGACGAAGCGGATGCTGAACGTATGTTATCCCGGCTGCAGGGCCGTGTACATCGGGTGTTTACGGGCGTCGCTTGTATTGATGCGGGCAATGGACAGTCGTTAGTTCATTACCGCCAGACCGATGTAACGATGAAAGAACTGTCGGATGCGACCATTCGTGCTTATGTGCAGACAGGTGAGCCTTCAGACAAAGCAGGATCATATGCCATTCAGGGCATTGGTGCTTCACTGATCGACCGCATTGAAGGATGTTATTTTAATGTGGTTGGCTTGCCGCTATCCTTGCTAAGTGATATGTTGGACGGGTTCGGCGTACATGTGTTGCCACGAACATGAATGAAGCAAAATGTTGTGAAATGAAAAGAGGGAACATATGGAGTCGCCTCAATACATGATGCGCGACATCCCCCAGGAAGAACGCCCGAGAGAACGCATGATGGAATACGGGGCGGGCGCCTTAAGCCATGCTGAATTGTTGGCAATTTTACTTCGAACAGGCACAAGACAGGAATCGGCGGTGCATATGGCACAGCGGATTCTGACCGAGGCGGGTGGAATTCGCTCGTTAATGGATCTGAGTCTGGAAGAATTGACTGCGATGAAAGGGATCGGCAATGCCAAGGCTGTGCAATTGAAAGCTGGCATTGAGCTGGGGCATCGGATTGCCAAGAGCAGACTCACACAGTCGACTTCAATTCGTACACCGCGTGATGCAGCTGATATCCTGATCGAACAATTGCGTTATTTGCAAAAAGAACATTTTGTGTGTCTCTTTCTGAATAGCAAAAATCATATTATTGCCCAGGAAACACTCTCCATGGGCAGCCTTAACGCTTCGATTGTACATCCGCGTGAAGTGTTCCGGGCTGCCATCAAATGCAGCAGCGCATCGATTGTGTGCGCACACAACCATCCGAGTGGTGATCCTACGCCCAGTCCGGAGGATATCCAAATAACCAAGAGACTGATTGAAGCAGGCGCTATTGTTGGCATTGACGTGCTTGATCATATTATTATCGGAGATGGAACGTACGTAAGTTTGAAGGAGAAGGGCTTAGTATAATATAATGGTTGGCGTTGATGTTTTCCTATGAATGTTAACGGCGTTGTCCGTAAAAGATAGGTTCACTTTACTAATGCAAAAAAACAAATGCGAATATTAGCTCCACGTGTTGCGTGGGAATGAAATTATCACGCTCTGGATCAGAATAGAGCGGCTATATGAGGCAGAAAAGGAGATTATGTTATGTTTGGTGGTTTTACGAAAGATTTGGGTATTGACTTGGGGACAGCAAATACGTTGGTTTATGTACGAGGAAAAGGAATTGTGGTGCGCGAACCTTCGGTTGTCGCTATACGGACAGATACAAAAAGCATTGAGGCAGTAGGTGAAGCCGCCAAAAAAATGATTGGTCGTACACCAGGTAACATCCGTGCCATTCGTCCAATGAAAGATGGCGTTATTGCCGATTTTGATACAACGGCAACGATGATCAAATATTTCATCCGTGAGGCGCAGAAACAACGCTCCATGTTCCAACGTCATCCAAACGTGATGGTATGTGTACCATCCGGGATCACGGCAGTAGAACAACGTGCGGTTGAAGATGCAACCAAACAGGCTGGAGCACGTGAAGCCTATACAATTGAAGAGCCTTTTGCAGCTGCAATTGGTGCAGATCTTCCTGTATGGGAACCAACAGGTAGTATGGTTGTAGATATTGGTGGCGGTACAACGGAAGTGGCTGTTATCTCTCTTGGTGGTATTGTGACGAGCCGTTCGGTTCGTGTAGCAGGTGACGAGATGGACGAATCCGTTATCCAGTACATTAAACGTCAATACAATCTGATGATCGGTGAGCGTACATCGGAGCAATTGAAGATGGACATCGGATCAGCAATGCCATTGGAGCAAGTAGAAACGATGGAAATTCGTGGACGTGACCTCGTTACAGGTCTGCCGAAGACAATTACGATTACTTCGGACGAGATCAGTGAAGCGCTGGCTGATACCGTGAATGCAATTGTTGAAGCGGTAAAAGTAACACTGGAAAAATGCCCGCCTGAACTTGCAGCCGATATCATGGATCGGGGTATCGTTCTTACAGGTGGTGGGGCATTGCTTCGCAACCTGGACAAGCTTCTGGCTGGTGAGACAGGAATGCCTGTCATTGTGGCTGAGAACCCGCTGGATTGTGTAGCAATCGGAACAGGTAAAGCGCTAGAGAATATTCATTTGTTCAAAAGCAGAAGCAGTTCGGCAGTTCGTTCCAAACGTTAATTGGTATTTGCCTAACTTGGCATAGCGACCAAGTGGCAAGGTATCTTTATAGAGGACCCGGTTAACCCCGGGGATGAGCTATTACCCGCTTAACAGGGGAGGATCGGCTGATATTCTCGCAGGGACTACAGGTCTGACAGTCTCCCCGCCGGGCATGGCTCGGAAGAGAATATGGATGTTAGAGGGTGTTCGAACTGTTTAAACTGCTAGGCAACAAAAGACTTTTTGTTTTGCTGGTGGGCCTTGTTACATTTATCGCGTTAATGGGCTTTACGCTCAGTCCGCGAACCACTCTATCCTGGCCGGAGAAATTCCTGAAGGATTCAGTTGGATTTGTACAATACGTATTTTACAAGCCCGCTTCCTATGTAGCGGGCTTTTTCAAAGATGTAGCGAACATGCGTACGGTATATGAAGAGAATGAAGAGCTTCGTATCGCAATGGGTCACTATACCCGTGATCGGCTGAAGTACAATGATATGGAGCAAGTGAATGAGCAGCTTCAGAAAGCGCTCAATTTCACCGAAGAACAGAAAAATCGTTATAATTACGGTTCACGAATTGCTCAGGTTATCAGTGCCAATTCGGATCCCAATAGTAGAACCATTAACATTGATATCGGTGAAAATGCGGGAATTAAGCCGGGGATGGCCGTTACCTCCCAGGAAGGGCTGGTCGGCGTGATCAGTCATGTCAGCTCATATACATCAACGGTTAATCTGTTAACTTCCATGGACGCCAACGATCCGACATCCAATGCCATTGCAGCAACGGCAGTAGGTAAGGAGAAAGTATTTGGTATGATTGAGAGTTATGATCCGAAGACGGGCATGCTCAAGATGACCAAAATCTCAGAAGATTCTAATATCCAAGAGGATGATGAGATCATCTCCTCCGGAATTATTAACAATTTTCCGAAGTACATGCGGATTGGTAAAGTTAAAAGTGTCGAGAAAAGTGAGTATGGTTTAACAAAAACAGCTACAATTGAACCATATGCTAGCTTCCTTGACTGGAAAGAGCTGATTGTCATTATCCCACCTGAGGTAAAAGAATAATGGTAACGCGCAAGCAAGTTTTGTTCCTGTTACTATTCGTTTTGTTCATTGCGGAAGGCACAATTTTGCCGCTGCTCATCCCTTCTGGCTGGCACATGCGTATTTCTGCCAATCTGGTCTATATCGTAATTTTGTTTATTGCTGTATATCATCATCGACACACGGCACTAGTGCTCGGTATATTTTTTGGACTATTGCATGACGTCGTATTCTACGGCGAGATGATTGGACCTTATGGATTCTCGATGGGATTATCGGCATACATGATGGGACTCATTTTTCAAGCACCGCGTGCACCACTGCCGGTTATGGTATCGGTTGTCATTTTGGGAAGTCTGCTTAATGACACCATGCTATTCTTCCTGTACAAGCTCTTCCAACTTAACCACGTGACCTTTGACTGGGCGTTGATTGAATACATGATTCCTAATTTGTTCATTCATTTTGTGTTTGCCTTGATCATATATGTCCCGCTTCGGAAACAACTGGAGCGGATCGGCAAGAGACGGAGCAAGACAGAAGAAGCTTCCTAAATACATTTATGGAGCGCAAAGCAGGAACTTGGGGCCCCGGGCACGAAATGTAATGAGATGGGAGGGACAGGCTTATGACGGTAAAATCGAATCACGTAACGATTAAAGGCATCCGAGACGGCCTGGTTTTCCTGTTGGACGATCAATGTGAATTCGAGGAATTGCTCTATGAGCTCCGCTATAAGCTGGAACACAGCCATCAAAATATTTTGACCGGACCGATTGTTCATGTGGATATCAAGTTGGGTGCCCGCGAAGTGACAGAGGACCAGAAAGAAGCAATTCTCGATATATTGAAGCAAAAAGGGAATCTTCTTATCCGATCCATCGACTCACCTGCACTCCAACCGGAGGTTAAAGGACCGCCGCCGATTGTAACCATGTGTGGTATGGTGCGTTCAGGTCAGGTGCTTCATCATGAAGGAAATCTCCTGTTTCTTGGGGATATCAATCCGGGGGGCACAGTGACGTGTACCGGAGATATATATGTGTTGGGTTCACTCAGAGGTATGGCTCATGCCGGAATTGGCGGGGACGAGGAAGCGATCATTGCCGCTTCGGTATTTGCACCGACGCAGCTACGGATTGCGGATATCATCAGTCGTCCTCCCGATGAATGGGAGAGCCGAGAGACCGGAATGGAATTTGCTTACTTACAGGACAATCAGATGCAGATAGACAAAATGAGCAATATCGTTCGGTTACGCCGAGATTTTAATGTGTTTAAAGGAGTGTAGCTCATGGGAGAGGCGATCGTGATCACTTCGGGTAAAGGCGGCGTGGGTAAAACAACCACCTCGGCAAACATCGGGACAGCGCTGGCGCTGCTCGGCAAAAAGGTTTGTCTGGTAGATACCGATATCGGCCTTCGTAATTTGGATGTCGTGATGGGACTCGAAAACCGTATTATTTACGATCTGTGCGACGTTGCGGACGGCCGCTGCCGTCTGAATCAGGCTTTGGTCAAAGACAAGCGTTTCGAAGAATTATATATGTTGCCTGCGGCGCAGACGAGAGACAAAAACTCAGTGTCGCCAGAGCAGGTCAAGGATATTATCCTTGAATTGAAAAAAGATTTTGAATACGTCATTATTGATTGCCCAGCCGGTATAGAGCAGGGTTTCAAAAATGCGGTAGCAGGAGCAGATCAGGCCATCGTGGTCACTACACCGGAAAATGCTGCAGTACGTGATGCGGATCGTGTCATTGGCCTGCTGGAGAGCTCACACATTCAATCACCAAAGCTGGTGGTGAATCGAATTCGCAATAATATGGTTAAATCGGGTGACATGTTAGATATCGATGGTATTTTACAAGTACTTAATATTGACCTGATTGGCATCGTGCCTGATGATGAACTGGTCATCAAAGCTGCCAATTCAGGAGAACCTACGGTCATGAATCCGGATTCACTTGCGGCGATTGCGTATCGGAATATCGCACGACGCATTCTGGGAGATACGGTTCCATTGATGCAGCTGGAGCAGAAAAAGGGAGCTTTCACTCGTTTCAAAAAGTTCTTCGGAATGGGTTAACTCGTTAAACGAACTTATTCATAAAGCAATTACATGACAGCCGTGGCTCATAGCCCGGCTTTTTTTGTTACCTGCTGGCAGGCTTGTTCATATTATCAAGCGCCTCTTCATAGGATGTAGTAAACAAGCCTCGGCGGGAGGACATTCCATGAACACGAAACTCAGAATCA
Source organism: Paenibacillus sp. CF095 (assembly GCF_900101225.1). Classification (NCBI taxonomy): domain Bacteria; kingdom Bacillati; phylum Bacillota; class Bacilli; order Caryophanales; family Paenibacillaceae; genus Paenibacillus; species Paenibacillus sp. CF095. Next base: position 14,892 of record NZ_FMZN01000004.1, on the reverse strand, counting down.
AGCAGAGACGAGAAGAACGCATCCGGCGACTGATGGATGGTGCCACTGTGGAGGTCTTACAGGAGCAGAAATTAAGTTCACTGTTGGACAAGAATGAGAACATACACCCAAAACTATTTACGCCTAGTGAGGGGATACAGGAAAGAGATCCGGAATGGTTGTGGAAAAAAGAGAATGGTCATTTCGTTCCAGGGGGGCATTCGAGATTCAACCTGTTCAAGTCACTTCTCAAACGGACGGTTATTAGCGCTTTGATATTTGGCGGAGTATGGGGTCTGTTTCAGTTGGATACATCGTGGACGACATCACCCAAAACAGTAATTGCCGATGCACTCCATCGGGATATGGATTTTGCCTCAGCAGCGGTCTGGTATGAACGGCATTTTGGAGGAACGCCTTCGTTTCTTCCAGTTCTCGGACATACGACGGATGCCGTGAACGGATTGAAAGTAAGGCAGTTACTGGGCAAACCGATCTCAGGCACAGTCGTGCAGCCATTTGCGCTAAGCATGAAGGGAATTGAGATCGTTCCGGATGCCGCGGGTGCAGAACTTATACAGGTCGCAAGTTCGGATGCAGGGCGTGTCATGGAGGTTATCGGGGATGCAGCCAGTGGATTCACAGTTGTCATCCAACATACAGGCAATGTCACGGCAATATACGGTCGGTTGAACGAAAGTGAAGTGAACGTGAATGATTGGGTGGAAGCGGGGAATCCAGTGGGGAGTCTCAAGGCTACGGGTGGTGAACAACCGGCCACGCTCTATTTTGCAGTCAAAGAGGGGGAGGAGTACGTAGACCCGGCGGAAGTCGTTGCCCTTGATTAGGGTGTGGGGAGTCCGCATTACGTTTCATCCTTTTTTTGTAATTATCATGATGGCCTCCCTTCTGACTGGACATTTTATTGAGCTTATTACGTTGTTTGCCATCGTATTCATTCATGAATGTGGACATGCTGCGGCTGCTGCCCTTCTGGGCTATCGTGTCTTGTCAATCCAGATGCTCCCTTTTGGAGGAGTAGCGGTTATCGAAGATGGAGGTACTATAACGGCCTACCGGGAAATCATGATTGCTCTGGCAGGTCCATTACAAAACATGCTGATGGTTGGTGTGGTTATGCTGTTGCAGTATGGCAATCTGGGCGACCCGGTTTTTCTCAACTATATCATTCAGGGGAACCTGCTCATTGCCCTATTTAATCTGCTGCCTGTACTTCCTCTGGACGGAGGTAAAATTGTTCAGGCACTTGTCAGTCTGTGGGCACCCTACTATACAACATTAATGTGGACTTACAGAATTAGCATTCTGTGTAGCGTAGGGGTTATTTTATATGCTATCAGCCGATGGTTTACTGGAGAATACGGCTTACCGCTCAACATTCTGTTAATCGGACTTTTTTTGTTCTATTCCAACGTAACGGATTACCGAAATGTGCCCTATCGCTTTATCCGTTTTCTCATGAATCGAGAGGGTGCATTCGCTCGTCACGCGGCTACTGGCAGTTTGGCGCAGCCAATAATCTCATTTCCGGCGAAACCTTTGGACACTATTTTGCGTCTATTAAAGAGAGAAAGATACCATATGGTATACGTGATGAACAGACAGGGTCGAATTATGGCCGTCTTGCCTGAGCAACGGATTATCGGTTCCTATTTTCAACAAAATGGTGATAAATTGTAGAGTTCTGGTGGACCTGTTCTGAAATGGGTTAATACATGTACAATGAGAATTGAAAAGATATTGAAATGGATGTGGATGAATTGAATTGTCTTCTAGAGGTGAAGCCATGAAACAAATGATAGTACATAATGAACATAACCTCATGCAAATGGCGCTTCTGGAAGAAGGCAAAGCTGTGGAATTTACGGCAGAGCGTACACGCGAGCGTGGACTGCTGGGTTCCTTTTTCAAGGGACGGGTCGTGAATGTGTTACCGGGTATGCAGGCTGCTTTTGTGGATATTGGTCAGAAAAAGAATGCGTTTCTCTATGTGGACGATGTGTTGCATCCCCATCTGGAGAAACAGCCCAAGGTGAAGCCTTCCATCTCGGAGTTGCTTCGTCCGGGTCAGGAAGTCATTGTTCAGGTTCTGAAAGAACCGGTAGGAGGCAAGGGAGCCCGGGTTACGACTCATTATTCACTCCCGGGCCGTTGGCTTGTCTACATGCCTGTTGCTGACTATGTAGCGGTATCCAAGAAAATTGCCCGTGAAGGGGATCGTTCCCGTCTTAAGGCACTTGGGGAGCAACTGAGGCGGGATGAAGAAGGACTTATTATTCGAACCGTATCTGGAGAAGAGCAGCATGAAGCCATTAAGTCGGACTTGGAAACATTACGCGCGCAGTGGTATCTAATTCGCGAAAAAGCGGACAGTTTGCCTTCACCAAGCCTCTTGCATCGGGATCATAGCATGGTACAGCGAATCATCAGAGATGTGTATACGCCAGGGAGTGACGAAGTCATCACTGATAGTGAAGGACAAGCCCGTGAGGTAAAAGCATTGCTGGAAGAGATTAGTCCTGGTCATCAACCCAAAGTACAGGTGTATCGGGGAACAGAATCCATCTTTGCTGCCTATGGTGTGCAGGAACAGTTGAATAAGGATTTTGCCCGGAAAGTGTGGTTGCCCGGAGGCGGATACATTGTCATTGATCATACTGAAGCTCTGACTGTAGTGGATGTGAACACAGGCAAATATACGGGAGCTGGCGGTGACAGTCTGGAAGAGACCGTGACAGAGACTAACATACAGGCAGCAGTGGAGATTGCCCGTCTGATGCGCCTGCGAGATATCGGTGGCATGATTATTGTCGACTTCATTGATATGGAGGAAGCCTCGAATCGGCATGAAGTCGCAGCAACTTTGGAGGGTGAGCTCAAGAAGGATCGGACCAAAGCGTTTGTAATGGGTTGGACCAAGCTGGGCTTGCTGGAACTTACCCGTAAGAAAGTGCGGGAAGAAAGTACGTTACCCTATGTGGAGCCGTGTTCTTCCTGCCATGGTACGGGAAAAAGATATATTTCACCTTTGCATTGATTTTTGATATATTGCGTGATATAATCTTCAAGTATGTGTTTAGCCTAATGGTCTTGCACATGCTGTAACCGCACTGGCCGGGTATAAGAACAGTTCCGCAAGGACACTGTCACCTGAGAACGGGCGAGTCTGAGACATGAGGAGGTGCAAGGCAAATGTACGCAATTATTGAAACAGGCGGCAAACAGTACAAAGTCCAAGAGGGCGATGTTCTGTTCATCGAGAAATTGACTGCGAACGATGGCGAAAGCGTAACGTTCGACCGTGTCCTGGCTGTATCTAACGATCAAGGTTTGACAGCAGGTACACCATTGATTTCCGGAGCTACTGTAACGGCTAAAGTGGAGAAACATGGCAAAGGACAAAAGGTTATCGTATACAAATACAAACCTAAAAAGAACTACCATGTGAAGCAAGGTCACCGTCAACCGTACACTAAAGTAACTATCGAAAAAATCAAAGCGTAAAGAAGGTGCGATAAGTGATTATCGTTCAAATCTTTCGTGATGAGGACGGGAACATCGAACGATTTTCCATCGAAGGGCATGCTAATTTTGCCAAGCGGGGAGAAGACATCGTATGTGCCGGGGTATCCGCTGTCACAGTGGGTACGGTGAACTCGATTGAAACATTGACCGGTGTCGAAATGGATGCCAAGATGAAGAATGGCTTTTTAAGTGGTTCTTTACCTTTGTTAGATAGAGGAGAAACTTGGTCCCAGGTACAATTGTTACTCGAATCCATGGTGGTTATGCTCTCTAATATTGCAGAGTCATACGGGAAGTATATTAAAATACAGCAACTCAAATAAGCAAAGAAGGAGGACAACCAATCATGTTGAAATTAAATCTTCAGTTATTCGCATCGAAAAAAGGTGTAGGTTCCACGAAGAACGGACGTGACAGTAATGCTCAACGTCTGGGTGTTAAACGTGCTGATGGTCAAACTGTAACTGGTGGTAGCATTCTCGTTCGCCAACGCGGAACGAAAATTCACCCAGGAACTAACGTTGGCATCGGTAAAGATGACACTTTGTTCGCGAAAATCGACGGCGTTGTAAAATTCGAACGTTGGGGACGCGATCGCAAAAAAGTAAGCATCTATCCTGTTAATGTTGCTCCTGTAGCAGCAGCAGTAGAAGCGTAATATCGGCATTCCGCCTAAGGAGCCTTCGGCATTTTTGCCGAAGGTTTTTTGTATTCAACGGTTATTCGATAATGAACTGGCAGAAAAGACATGTTATACTTGGTTACGGTGGGTGTAGACCAACCGAGTTTTGTAGAACGGGGAGAAGCCATGAAATCTTGGAAAAGAGTGCCGTGGATTGCGGCATGTTCACTTCTGATTCCTTTGGTTTTCGTTATGTTGTATCCGGCGATGATCTCAAGCGTCGTGTGCGCATTGTGGTCCGTCGCAGTATTGCTCATTTCTGTGAATGCGATGAAGAAACAGGCGGAGGCGGAACGCAGAGCCATCATACAATCTATGGAAAAAACAGCAATTGCTTCATTAAATCATCATCGACACGACTGGATGAACGACCTTCAGGTGTTATATGGATATCTTCGGCTGGGCAAACTTGATAAATCCTTGCAATGTGTGGAAAGAATAAAAGAGCGGGTTACAGAAGAAAGCCGAATCTCCAGATTAGGTATTCCTTCCCTCGTATTTTATCTTCAGTCTTTTCGCGCCAGTGGAATTGCGCTGGACTTGCATGTGGAAATAGAAGATGAGTTGCAGCTTAGTGCTCTGGTCTCTCCCGAGGATGGCGAGTCACTTACCGGGGCGATTGCTGATGCAATCAGGGCCTATCAATATGGCGGCGGCCGGTCTTCTTGGGGAGAGGTTCGCAAACTGACCTTGAACTTCGGACAGGATCATGGAGATGTGGTTGTCCGACTGGATGGGGATCAAACACCCGATCCGGAAACACTGCGGCAGCTTACTGCCGTACTCAAAGGAAAAAAAGTCAGAACGGAGCAGTTTCCGTCTGAGGATACGTTTATACAATTCAGAATGCCGTGTGGAATATAGGAAGAAGGGGTTAACCAATGTTTGTGGATAAAGCGAAGATTTATGTAAAAGCCGGAGACGGAGGGGACGGAATTATTTCGTTCCGTCGTGAGAAGTATGTACCAAACGGAGGACCTGCCGGGGGCGATGGAGGCAGAGGAGCTGACATCATTTTCCGCGTGGATGAAGGTTTGCGTACATTGATGGATTTCCGTTACCAGCGTCACTTCAAGGCCCCACGTGGTGAGAAGGGACGTAATAAAAGTCAGCATGGTGCAAACGCGGAGAACATGATTGTGCGCATTCCACCAGGAACTATCATCTTGGATGAAGACAGTGGAGAAGTACTGGCGGATATGACACGTCACGGTCAACAGGTTGTTATTGCACGTGGTGGACGGGGCGGACGGGGTAACATCCGATTTGCTACACCGAACAATCCTGCACCTGAACTTGCTGAGAACGGTGAAGAAGGACAAGAGCGTTACATTGTACTCGAACTGAAAGTTATGGCAGATGTTGGTCTGGTTGGTTTCCCGAGTGTCGGAAAGTCCACATTGCTTTCTGTCGTTTCGTCAGCCAAGCCAAAGATCGGTGCATACCATTTCACAACCATTACACCGAATCTGGGTGTAGTCGGTGTAGGAGAAGGCCGAAGCTTCGTCATGGCCGATTTGCCTGGACTGATTGAAGGTGCGCATGAAGGGGTCGGACTGGGACATGAGTTCTTGCGTCATGTCGAGCGTACTCGTATTATTGTTCATGTCGTAGATATGTCGGGTTCGGAAGGGCGCGATCCTTTTGAAGACTGGCAGAAAATCAATGACGAATTGAAGTTGTACAATCCGCTTCTCGCCGAGAGAACACAAATTGTAGCAGCTAATAAGATGGATATGCCAGACTCTGAAGCGAACCTGGAGCAATTTTTACAGCAAGTTCGTGAAGTTCAACCTGATATTGAAGTGATGCCAATTTCATCCTTGACCCGGAAAGGGATTCAAGAACTTCTGTATCGTGCAGCTGATCTGCTGGATCAGGTTCCAGACGAGCGAGTGGTTGAAGAGGTAGCAGATGTATCTGAGCGTAAAGTATACAGTCTGGACAAAAAAGAAGACGATGGTTTCAAAATTGTGCGTGAGAATGAAATGTTCGTTGTCGAAAGTGCCAAGATTGACCGCATGATGAAACGGATGCAATTGAACTCACATGAAGCTATACTGAAGCTCGCACGTACACTTCGTTATATGGGTGTGGACGCTGAGTTGCGTAAGCGCGGAGCTGTAGAAGGCACCATCGTGCGTATTGGAGACTTTGAATTCGAATTTGTGGAAGGCAGCAGTTACTACTAAGTAGCCGTCTTCCGTGGAGAGACAGATCGATATAGGAACGCAGAGAAGTGGGAAGTTGACCCGCAACTCTGCGTTTTTTTGTTTTTTCCTGACATGAGAGAGGGATAAACTTGTATACTGTGAGGAACGTATTTCAAAAAATAGGCGTGTCATGTATTGCCCTTTTGTCATAGATCCTATATAATGTCCACTATATGAATACATGAGTCTTTGAGGAGAGGACGTTCTGTGAACGAACGCTATTACTTAGTACGGGAAGATATTTTACCAGAGGCTGTGGTGAAGACCATGCAGGTGAAAGAACTGCTGGCTTCTGGTGATGTTAAAACAGTGCATGAGGCGGTTGAACAGGTCGGATTAAGCCGGAGTGCCTTTTACAAGTACAAGGATGGAATTCATCTGATCAACCAGCTTGAGCGCGAGAGAATTGTAACGATCTCCATTGATCTGGAGCATCAGTCGGGTATCTTGTCACGTGTGCTTGGACATGTAGCTGGTTATGGAGCTAATGTACTCACGATTAATCAGAGTATCCCGCTTCAAGGAAGAGCCAATGTTGTCATTTCGGTGGAAACGACACATCTTCATGGCGAAATTGGTGAAATGCTGGATCGAATGCAAGATATGCCTGGCGTAAGACGTACACGTATTGTAGGCCAAGGGTAATTAGGCTTTAACATACAGGACTGACAGACAAGAATAGACATTAGGGGGTAGATCGTTAGTGAAACCAGTAAAAGTCGGATTGTTGGGTCTGGGAACTGTTGGAACGGGAGTCGTTCGCATTGTGGAAGGGAATCAGGAGGATCTGAGCAGTCAGGTTGGATCGCCGATTGTCATCGAGAAGATCGCAGTGAAAAATACAGAGAAAGAACGTGTTATTGCTGTAGACCGTGCCAAGCTTACGGAAGATCCTTGGGAAGTCATTCGTCATCCGGATATTGATGTCATCGTTGAAGTCATGGGCGGCATTGATCAGACGAAGGAGTATATTCTTGAAGCGTTGGAACGTGGGAAACATATCGTAACAGCAAACAAAGATCTCATGGCACTGCATGGTACAGAGATTTTGGCGAAGGCCCAGGAGAAGCAATGTGACGTATTCTATGAGGCAAGTGTTGCTGGAGGGATTCCGATCATTCGTACGCTTATTGAAGGGTTCTCTTCTGACCGGATTACCCGCATTATGGGGATTGTGAACGGAACAACGAACTTTATTCTGACCAAAATGAGTCAGGAAGGTGCATCCTATGAAGAAGTACTGGCTGAAGCACAGGCTCTGGGATACGCCGAATCCGATCCAACTTCCGATGTGGAGGGACTTGACGCAGCTCGCAAAATGGCGATCTTGAGTACACTCGGGTTCCGCACCAATGTGGAGTTGAAGGATGTAACCGTTAAAGGAATATCCTCCGTAACTCGTGAAGACATTATGTATGCCAAAAGACTGGGCTATGAGATGAAGTTACTTGGTATTGCGGACCGTATTGGCGATGAGATCACGATCAGCGTTCAGCCGACAATGGTTAGACAAAATCACCCGATTGCTTCAGTCAACGGTGTATTCAACGCAGTATATGTACACGGTGAAGCTGTAGGGGAGACGATGTTCTACGGTGCAGGTGCGGGAGAACTCCCAACGGCAACTTCGGTTGTAGCTGACATTGTGGCGGTTACCAAAAACCTTAAACTTGGCGTGAACGGTCTCAAAGCCATTGTGCCTTATAAGATTAAGCGACTGCAAAGCGACGAGCAAATCGTGTCGAAAAACTTTATTTTACTACACGTAGACGATAAAGCCGGTGTATTGGCACAAATCACACAAATTTTCGCAGAGTATGATGTCAGTCTGGCGTCGGTTGTTCAACAGCCGAATGAGCACAACCCGGATGCCGAGATCATTATCGTTACACATAATGCAAGTAAGGCAAGCATGGATAAGGTGTTAAAACATTTTGAATCACTCAGCGTCATTCGCCGCATTAAGAGTGTCTACCGGGTCGAAGGATAAATGTCACTATCCCATACGGCATCTCAATTATTTCAGTTATAACGTACAAGTTAATCATATCCGGTTCAACAGGTCATCATTTCAGATTATTAAAACATAAAGGAGTTTACCCACAATGAGATATCAAGGACTTTTGCAAACGTACAGAGAACACCTTCCAGTTAATGAAAATACACCCCTGCTTACGCTTCAGGAAGGAAATACACCGTTGATTCATGCAGAGAATCTGTCTGAGGAACTTGGCTTGAATGTTTACTTCAAATACGAAGGTTTGAACCCTACGGGATCTTTCAAAGACCGCGGTATGGTTATGGCTGTTGCCAAAGCTATGGAAGAGGGTAGCCGTACGATCATGTGTGCATCCACAGGTAATACATCAGCAGCTGCAGCAGCTTACGCCGCACGTGGTGGCCTCAATTGTATCGTACTAATCCCGAATAACAACATTGCACTGGGTAAACTGGCCCAAGCCATGATCTATGGAGCTAAGGTGATTGCGATCAATGGTAACTTTGACCGTGCACTGGAGATTGTGCGTGAGATCACAGCCAAACATCCGATCACGCTTGTAAACTCTGTGAATCCGTTCCGGATTGAAGGACAGAAGACAGCAGCGTTTGAAGTAATTGAACAACTTGGCGAAGCGCCTGACGTTCTGGCAATTCCAGTCGGCAATGCGGGGAATATCTCGGCTTATTGGAAAGGTTTCAAAGAATATAAAGAGGCAGGTAAATCCAACACGCTTCCACGTATGGTTGGTTTCGAAGCAGAAGGTGCGATGGCCATTGTAAAAGGTGAGCCGATCCTTGAACCTGAAACAGTAGCAACAGCGATTCGAATCGGTAATCCGGCGAGCTGGAAAACGGCAGTAGCTGCAGCTGAGGAATCTGGTGGACAAATCAACTATGTAACGGATGAACAAATCCTGACAGCGTATCGTACGCTTGCTTCTCGGGAAGGAATTTTTGCTGAACCTGCTTCTGCGGCTTCCCTTGCCGGTGTATACAAACTGAAGAGTGAAGGGTACTTTAAAGGCGGAGAGACTGTAGTTTGTGTACTGACAGGTAATGGCCTGAAAGATCCTAATATTGCGATCAAAACAGTAGCGACTGAGCCACTTGTTGTTGAAGATACGGAAGAAGCAGTAATGGCGGCCATTGCACAGTTGGAGCAGCAATCTGTATGAGTTTGCGTGAAAAGGTAACCGTAAAAATACCTGCAAGCACAGCCAATCTCGGTCCGGGGTTTGACACCCTGGGCATGGCATTGTCTTTGTACGCCTGGTTGGAAATGAAACCTGCCGAGCAGACGACATTTCATCTTCACGGCGATCATTTGACAGGACTGCCTACGGATAAATCGAATTTGATCTATGAAGTCGCACAGATGGTATTTGATGAAGCTGGGGTATCCGTACCTGAATTGGAGATTTCCATGTATTCCGATATTCCGCTTACGCGGGGACTTGGGAGTAGTGCATCAGCCATCGTTGGTGCACTGGCGGCAGCGAATGCATTAATTGGTGCTCCTTTATCCGATGCGAAACTCCTGGATATGGCCACATCCCTCGAGAAGCATCCTGACAATGTGGGAGCATCTCTGTATGGCGGTATTATTACGGCTGCATGGAATGGTCAACAGGTAGATCATATACGTATTGAACCACACCAGGATTTGCAGGCTTTGGTTATTGTACCTGAATTCCAGCTGTCTACTTCAAAAGCTAGGAATGTGATTCCTGAGCAATTTGGCATGTCTGATGTGGTGCATAACATTAGCAGATCCTCACTGCTCGTTGCTGCTTTGGCGAGTGGGCGACTGGATATGATTCAGAAGGCGATGTCAGATCGAATTCACCAACCGTACCGGGCATCATTGGTTCCAGGCATGGCTGAGATATTGGAACATGCTGTCGATCATGGAGCGTTGGGAGCTGCCCTGAGCGGAGCCGGACCGACCGTATTGACTTTGGTGGATCGTCATGACACCCGAAAAGCGGAATTGGAACAATATTTGCTGGAGACCATGAAGCGGGAAGGCATATCTGCTACTGCACTGTGGCTCGATCCGGATTTGGACGGTGTAACCGTATTGCCTGATCAAGACGAACGTCCTTTTCTGGACAGAATCAAAGGGGAAGTTAATGTATGAAACGAATTGCAGTGTTACCTGAAGGCTCAGTTTCCCATGAAGCGATAGATTTCCTTTTTAACAGTGAACCGTTAGATTTGCATCACTCCAAGCTGATTTCGGATGTTTTTCGAGCAACGGATAGCGGGACTACACAATACAGTGTTATTCCGATTGAAAATACCATTGAGGGTTCCGTTAGTCTGCATATGGACTGGCTTGTGAATGAAGTCGACATTCCAATGCAAGCGGAGTGGGTATACCCATCCATCCAGAATGTCATTGGACATGGCTCGGAATTTAAGACGGAGAGCGGCGAGTATGATTTCAGTAAAATTACCAAGATCATGTCTCATCCTGTGGCTATTCCGCAGTGTCAGAATTTTATTCGGCTGCATTCGCCTGGGGCGAACCTTGAAGGTGTGAACAGTACAGCCGAAGCTGTAGAAATTGTGAAAAAAAATCCGGGTAAGGGCTGGGTAGCCATCGGTACCAAGCTTGCTGCTCAGAAGCATGGTCTGGACATTATGGCTGAACGGGTTACAGATCATGACAACAACTATACCCGTTTTGTGCTCATCGGCCATGAACCTGTGAACATTCCACGTGAACCGGATCATGTGAAAACCAGCTTGCTGGTGACGTTGCCAGAAGATGCACCGGGTGCGTTGCATCAGGTATTGTCGGCATTTGCCTGGCGGAAGCTGAATTTGACCCGCCTTGAATCTCGTCCAACGAAGAAACAATTGGGCAGTTACTATTTCTACATTGACGTTGTGGAAACGGTGGATTCGGTATTGCTCACCGCAGCCATGGGGGAGATTGAGGCGTTGAATTGTCAGGTGCGCGTTCTTGGTAGCTATCCTTGTTATACATATCCTTCGAGGTAATCGACCTTTATGCTGGTTGTGATTGTTAGAAGGTTGTCATAATTCTGGGTAGAGTGAACAAGTAAGAGCTTGTCATTTTGGTGTACAATGGACGGGTTAATAAACGTTTCGGAGTACAGTGAATGGATATTTTATGGAGGTGCAGTCATCGGTGGCAGAACAATGGATCTATTTGGATGGTCAGTATGTGACCAAGGAGAACGCAACCGTTTCGGTATATGATCATGGATTTTTGTATGGAGACGGGATTTTCGAAGGTATTCGGATCTATAACGGAAATATTTTCAGATGTAAGGCCCACTTGGATCGTTTGTATGATTCGGCCAAATCCATCAGTTTGAACATCCCGCTGTCCATTGATGAGATGCTGGAAGTGATGGCTGAAACGGTGCGCCGCAATGATATGCGTAATGGTTATATTCGTCTTATTGTATCGCGTGGCCCTGGTAATCTGGGGTTGGACCCGCTTCGTTGCCCCAAGGCATCCGTAATTATCATTGTGGAGCAATTGGCGATCTATCCGGAGGAAGCGTATCTTACTGGATTGAAAGCAGTGTCTGTATCCCAACGCCGGAATATCCCGGACGCCTTGAATCCAAAAATTAAATCATTGAACTATCTGAATAACATCCTGGTTAAAATCCAGTCTAACTATTCAGGTGCCGGAGAAGCTATTATGTTGAATTCCCAAGGTTACGTTACTGAGGGTTCAAGTGATAACATCTTCATCATCAAAAATGGTGTAGTGTATACGCCGCCTTGTTATCTCGGAGCACTTGAAGGGATTACACGTCAAGCCATTATCGATCTATGTGGCGAACTGGAGCTTGAATTAAAAGAAGTGCCATTCACCCTGCATGATGTGTATATCGCAGACGAAGTCTTTTTCACCGGGACAGCTGCAGAAGTTATCGCTGCATATGAAGTGGATGGAAGAACAATTGGTACGGGTGTAGCAGGTCCGGTAACGCTGAGACTGCTGGAAGCATTCCGTCAGATTGTTGACAAAGATGGTTATAAAGTGTGGGAATCTTAAGTTAGAATTGCATAGCATAGGGAACAGGAAATCCTCCTTGTCCGATAAAATTCAGCATACCTGGTGTATGGGGATTTTAGCGACAGGAGGATTTTTTTTGTTTAGTTGATGTCATTAGCCCGGTTTCTGCATAGGATGTAGTAACGGTATGGGCGAATGTACTGCCCAAGTATGACGTCTAGGAGGTTAGTTCCCTGTGAAAATACACATGGTGAAAAAAGGCGACACATTATATCTGCTGTCCCAAAAATACAATGTAGCGCTGGACAAATTGATCGCGGCTAATCCGCAAATCACAAATCCCGACAAGCTGGATATTGGCATGAAGATCAAAATCCCTGCAGAGCCAGTAACACCGAAGCCGGAGGGTGTGCTCCACAGTCACAAGGTGCAGCAAGGAGATTCGTTATGGAAGTTGGCACAAGCCTGGGGAGTTCCTTTAAAAGATATGATCAATGCCAATCCACAGTTGAAAAATCCGAACGCTCTGCTGGTGGGGGAGACAGTTTATATTCCATCTATGCACGCACAAGGAAACAGTACATCTAATTCGGGTGCTGGCAACATTGCTGCTCAAGAAAAGTTGTCACCTGAAGGTAAGGAATACACGGGAGTCAAAGAACCGGAACCACCGGCGCCAGTTATGCCAACTCCTCCTGCTCCGGTAGCAGAGGTTCCTGTTCCGGTCCCGGTTCCTGCTCCACCACCAGCCAATACGGAGAAGCCGAATGTGAAGCCTGAACTGGAGGTACTGCCGCAGTTACCGGAGCTTCCTGAAGTGAAACCTGAAAAGGAAACGCACAAAAAAGAAGAGGTTAAACCCGAAGTTCATGTAAAACCGGTAGCAGAATCCAAGAAATACACAATGCCTAATCTTTCGCCTGAAATTATGCCTTTGCCTGTAATGCCTAATACTAAGTCTCCAACTGAGGTTGCACCGGAAACGAAAAAGCCTTGTGGTTGTGGTAATAAGTTGCATCATGCTCCAGCCGAGCACCCTTATGTTCAAATCCCGGTTCCTGTACAAGAGGTGTATGGTGCTCAGCAAGACATGTACACGGCAGGAGCGAGTAACAATGCGTCGTTTCCAGGGATTCCGGAAGTTAGTCCATATAGTGGCAGTGACCTGCCTAACAGTCCGTGGACTGGCGCGGAGCAGGGTTATAACCACAATAACGTTATGCCGAATCTGTCCGCAGAAATACAAAACAACTCATTTCCGATTGCGCCAGCTGGCGAAGTGAATAGTCCATTCCCAACGTATGCAGCACCTAGTCATATGAATCATCAGCCGCCTTTCATATCTCCATACTCAATGCTTCCGTACCCTCCATGCGGATGTGGCTCACATACACATATGCCTCAGTATACTTATCCTTCTCATGGTTATCAGGATCCGGCTTGGAATATGTATGGTCCTTCGTACGGTATGCCGCCTGAAATGTCCACATCAACGATGCCAAACCAGCCTATTGAGTATGCTTATCAGAATCCGTATCCTACTCAGAACATGGTTCCGCCGTCCCCGCTTGGAGCATTTGGTGAAATGTATCCTCCTCAAGAGCAAGGCAAGGGTGGTAAAAAAGGGGGGCGTGAAGACGCTAACTTAAGTCAGGTAGCAATTGAAGAGGTTGGATCAGATTCGGAAGGGAAGTCCAAACAAGCAGGGAATAAGCCGGCAGCTGCAAAACGCAGAACAAGCAAGGCTCCTCTGAAGAATAAATCCAAGGTATCCGTGTCCGGGAAAACATCCAGAGAGGGTGCAGCTACTTCCAACCAACGGAAATCCGATAAAAAGCGTCGTAATCCATGGATACAAAACTAACCTGGGGATTGCGATTAATGAATAAGTGAGGTACCTGTTATATCAGCGGGAAGCCAGCTCTGTAATAGAGAACTGGCTTCCCGCTTACCTGAGTGAACATTGAGTTGCACATAACGAAGATATAGTTGCTTAGGAAATGATAAAAAGCATTTTATTAAGAAGTTATTGTAAACCCTTTCATAAATGTGTTAAAATATTTGTACCCTATGAGCATGACCTAATATGATAGGAAAAGATAGGGTACGGATATGATAGCTTTAGCTAATGCAAAACTACTAAAGAAAAGAAATGAAAAAAACTGTTGCATTACATTCAGCCGTATGATATATTATTTAAGTCGCCGCTGAAACACACGGCTGACACGGGAAACACAAGAAATAACGAAATAAGTTTGATCTTTGAAAACTGAACAACGAGTGAGTAAACATTCTGCTTGCAGAATGAACGCGAAAGTTTGGAACAAGCCTTGGCTTGAATCCACTGGAGCACAAATGAGATTTTTAATCTCGTCAGATTCAAAATGAGCTTATCGCTCTTTTCAATACTTTATTGGAGAGTTTGATCCTGGCTCAGGACGAACGCTGGCGGCATGCCTAATACA
>NZ_FMZN01000003.1:0-599545 GCF_900101225.1 Paenibacillus sp. CF095 | reverse complement strand
CCGAACCTGAGGTGGAACAAGAAGCAGAGCAGGTATCCGAGCCTGAGGTGGAACAAGATCCGGAGCAGGTATCCGAGCCTGAGGTGGAACAAGAAGCAGAGCAGGTATCTGAACCTGAGGTAGAACAAGAAGCAGAGCAGGTATCCGAACTTGAGGTCGAACCCGAACCAGAGCAGCTATCCGAGCTTGAGGTAGAACAAGAATCAGAGCAGCTATCCAAACCTGAGGTGGAACAAGAAGCAGAGCAGGTATCCGAGCCTGAGGTAGAACAAGAAGCAGAACAGGTATCTGAACCTGAGGTGGAACAAGATCCGGAGCAGGTATCCGAGCCTGAGGTAGAACCCGAACCAGAGCAGGTATCCGAACTTGAGGTCGAACCCGAACCAGAGCAGGTATCTGAACCTGAGGTCGAACCCGTTCAAGAACAGGACCCTGAATTTGAAATCGATGATGAGGATGAGTCCCTATAGTCATTAATCACAGAGAGAGTAACATTTACTCCTCGTGGCATATACACCCAACTTTTTTCATGTGTCACGAAGACATTTGTACAAATTTAGTCGCCATTATGGCGGCTTTTTTGTATTTTTGCTGTAAGTTCTGGAATGCGTCTAAAACAAGGTCGCTGTGTTTACAATCATGCACACGGATTAGGATATTTCATAAAGAAGGGTTTAATATGACTTCACTTTTTTCTTTAATGGTTGAAGAAGGGTGAAAAAGGTGGAGTATGGCGATATCAGAAGCTGCAGCATACTAGCTAACTATATAATTAGATTCAAGAGTAGTGATTTGATAAAAATAGTTTGAGTCTGATAGGTATCAAAGAGCGATTTAGACGGAGAATATCATCGTTTTGATAAGTAGATTGGTATAAATGCAGTGTTTTAGAAAAAAGATAACTTGGAGAAAAATGTACATTTATCAATTCATACCAATGTGATATATTTCCATTTAAGAAATACCAACTTATTCCTTAAATCAGAATGCCCGGCGTGCATATTGTCTTAAAATATAGGAGTTTTAACATTTTAAAAGTTGTAAAAGGAGGTGAAAAGCATGAAGAAGCTTGTCTATACATCTCCGTCTATTATCAGTTTGGGATCAGCTGTTGATGTTACACGTGGTGGTAATACCAATGGTGGAGATTTAGCCGCTCAAAGACCTTGCTAGAAAATTAGCCTCTAATGCCGGGCAGATCTAGTTTCAATTATTTATAGAAAGATAAAAAAAAACCTAAATGGGTGAAGCTGAATGCTCAACAGTATCCGCAAAAGATTATTATTTATTGAATCACTTTTTATGCTCTGTCTGTCCTGGATATTACTACGACTTGTGGGAATCAAAATTGTAAAAATACCTGCTCGCCCCCCTTTACGGAAGAAGAGCAATATTGTGGGCGAAATATATGATTCGGTTTGGAATGCTGCACAGTATTTACCTTTTTCGTGTAAATGTATAGAGATTGCTTTTGCTGTGAAAATTATGTCTCTTCTTCGAAGGCTGGACATGAAAGTAGTAATTGGAGTTAGGATTTCTCCTTTCATGGCGCATTCATGGATCGAATCAGAAGATAAATATTTTGGTATCAGTGATCCTAACAGTTATAAAGCAATGGGGTGGTTTTAACGTGGGACGTATACAGGATTTTAAAGGAGAAGTAAATAATAATAATTCTGAACTCAATGTTTCAGACGATAAACTTCTGGAATTTAGTATTTGGAACAGTAACGGTTCAATAGCATCTAAAGAAGATTCATGTGTGGCTGAAAATGAAGAATACGTTGTTGTCGTAAAGGGGAAGGGGTTAATACCAACAGACCTTTTAGAGATGTTAAAAATTAGCGGTATTGCTTCCTTGAGAAGGATAAAAGCAAATTGTTCTGTTGCAATCATTAATAAAATCACTCAACAACTCGTATTATACAGAGGGCCAATAGGAAGGTACTCTTTATTTTGGACTAAATCCCTCAATAAACTCCTTTGGAGTACTTACTTGGACGACTTAGTTACTGATCAGGCAAAGCTAAGTCTTGCTTACTTCAAAAGGTACTTTATAACCATGGGTTATGTAGATTCTTGGTCAGAAACTCCTTATGAAAATGTTTATCGTGTGCCAAGGGGTACTGCAATAATATTCTCTTCTTTTGACACTGATCCTACAATTCTATTCAATGATTCACTTCAAATAAGTACAGAGGTTTCTAATTTTAAAGAACATGATGTAGTAGATGGATATTTACATTATTTGAATCAATCACTTTCAAGACATAAAGATAGCGAAGATTCCGTCTTCCAATGCAGTGGGGGACTTGATTCGTCTTCTCTTATAGTGGCTAATTCTCTAAATCCGACCAGTAAAGATGTTGCCCTAACTCTAACTTTTGAAAAGTATGACTATTGTGATGAACGGGAAAATGCGATGAAAGTAGCAGAAGCTTCCAACATTCCATGGTATCAAGTTCTTGGTGATAAATTGCCATTCTCACGTCATATTTTGAAAGAACATGTTCCAATTGAACCTGGACCAGATGTTTCATTTTATCCATGGAGAACCCCATTTTTTGAATTTGCTAAACAACATGGATATAGCAATATTATAAGTGGTTATGGTGCAGATGATCTTCTACTTGGAAACTTTTGTTTTATTGCAGATCTAATCAAATCGGGTAAGATATTCTCTGCATTCAAACAGGCTTATGGTTCTGCTCAAAGATATAAAGAGCATGGTCTTACTGTTGCTTGGTTTTTTAAATCATATGGGTTGTTTCCTTTACTTAAAATTCCACAAAAGGCTCCTTACTTTGGCGCGTGGGATCCCACAATTCATCAGCGTTACTTCATTCCATCCTTTGTTGAAGATACAGTAGAAAATCAATATTTGCTTCAAGAGTCTCTTCGTACTATTGAATCTATCAGGCTACCATCTGAATATTCCACTCAACTAGCAAGAAACATGAGTCTAACGTTTCATACCTTTGCATCTGTCGATGGAATTGGAAGAACCTTAGATATAGAAGAGAATTATCCTTTTCTAGATAGAGAATTAGTTGAGTTTGTCATGAGCTTGCCAAATAAATACTTAATACAAGGTTCGAATCGAAAAATAATTACCACTTGGGCTTTGGGGCACAAGTTTCCGAAAGATTATTCTCCTGTTCAAGGGGACTTTTATAAATTAACTTTTGAATCACTCAGGACAAATTGGAATCAGATTGTTGAGATCGTTTCCAATAGTCCTTTATGTGATGTAGGATTAATCTCTAGAAAGAAAGCAATCGCCTTCTTAGAAAGCTGGAAATGTGGAAAAGAAGTAGATTCAACTCAAACTTTGAATGCTTTATTAGGAGCTTGTATTTGGGTCGAAAACAAGGGAGTAAGTTTCGGATGAGGAGACAAATATGCAATTAAAAATGTTGATAAAACCTATCGAAAAAGAAAAAGTCCTTGTTTTCATCGCTGCTCTGTTAGGTATTTTAACGGCTGGTCTTAATCTTTCGAGGCCTGTTTTATTAGGTATGATCATTGGCGTGTTTTCTAACGGAGTTCACAAAGAAAAATTGGACGTATACATCTTACTTTACTTTATGTCCTATTTAGCCACTTGGGCACTTTCGTTACTTGTTAGATATATGTCTACAAAATTAAGTCAAAAAATTCTCCTTCAACTACGACTTCGTTTATTTAGCCACTATCTTCATATTCCATTTATTAAAAGAGAAAAAATACCTTCTGGTCGGATTGAAGCAATGACTTCTTCAGATCTTCCGATGTGGTCAAACTTATACGGAATGACATTAATTGAAGCAGTCCATTCAGTCGCTCAGTTTCTTGGCGCTTTATTAACGATGCAGCATTTTAATCTTCAATTAATGTTGATGATTCTTCCATTTATAGTAATTAGCGCTTTTATCCCAATTCTATCGTCAAGACTATTAATCAAAATCAACCAAGATGCTCAAGAGAAAGTGGCTAGAATTATTGAAATCTTGACGGATTTCCTTCATGGATCTAAAGAGCTAGTCACTGACAAGTCGAAAACATGGGCAAGGGATAAGTATAGTAAGGGATGTAAGGAATCCTTGAATTCAGAAGTAAGAAAAAATGTAATTCAATCCGCACTTCAAAATATTAGCGCTGCAACAGAAATTTTAGCATATATAACTATTCTCATTTTTGGTGGGCGCCTAGTTTTAAATGGGACCCTTAATATTAGTGAAATGGTTGCTTTCCTAGCAATCATAGAGTTGTTGTTCTTCCCCGCACGGTATGCAAATGATTTATATGGATCAATGCAAGCTTCTGTCGCTTCAGCTAAACGAGTCAATGAAATTTTCAAGATCGAGAAAGAAAACTCTGATGTCATCACCTCTAACGTTCCGACTGGTGTTCATGCGGTAAGTTTCAAATATCGTGAAGACGAAGAAAATATATTGGATCACGTTTCCTTCGATATAAAACCCGGAAGTTTAACTTTTATTATAGGTGAGAGTGGGTCAGGGAAATCTACATTGTTAAAACTTTTAGCAGGATACTACCAACCTAGAAGTGGTCATATAGAGCGATTAATAACAGATAATCATTTCTCGTTTGTATGGCAAGAGCCGTATCTATTCAATGCAAGCTTATTAGAGAACGTGAAGTTGGGTGAAAATATATTCCCACAAGAAATCGAAAAAAATATTAAGCATGTAAACATAACAAATTTAGTTGGAAGAAGCTCTGAAGGATACAATTCAATGGTGAGCAATGGAGGAGGAAATTTGTCCGGAGGGGAAAAAAGGCGCCTTGCAATGGTTCGATCTCTAGTTAGAGACTCAGAGTTAGTTATCATGGACGAACCAACTTCAGGGCTAGACCATGAAAATGCTAGTATGGTCTGGGAGTTGATCACTAAAAATATGAACTCTATGACTAGAATAATTACCACACATGACTTAACAGAGGTAAGTAACGCAGATCAAATCGTTGTTCTTAGTAAAGGAAAAGCAGTGGAAATTGGGAGCCATCAGGAGCTCATTCTTAAAAAAGGCTTCTATTATAACATGTACACGCGTTCGTTAAACACTAGGTAATGATAATAAAAATACTATTAAGAGAATATAATGCATCTTTATTGTCTAATTCAAAAATAAAGGAGAATACATGAACTATACGATTGATTCAAATGTAATTTACGTTGAAATGGACGGTCAAAGCATACTTCTCAATATGGAAAGTAGCCAATATTATGCCCTTGATCAAGTGGGTACATTTATTTGGAATCTGATGAAGGATGGTAGAACACTGAACGAAATGGAACAAGAAATCCTATTGGCATACGATATTACGGAACAACAGGTCAAAAATGATTTGAAAATATATATAGATGAGCTATGTCGAGTGGGGATCATTAAAGATCAAAATTAATACATTTTATTATGGAGGAATAACGATGGAAACAACACATATTGAAAGTATTATTAGGATTCTTACAGAGGTTATTGATACCACTAACAATCTAATCATCACTGAAGATACTCATCTTTTTAATGAATTATATCTCGATTCCATTAGTATAATTCAACTCATGGTTAGGTTGGAAAATGATTATAATATTACAATAAATTCTGAGCATTTAACAATGGAAAATTTGTCAACGCCACGATCAATCTTAAAGGTAATAATGAAAAGCCAAAAGGAGCTAGGGCTATGGACGTAACAGATACAGAAAAGTGGTTTGGGACAGTACTATCTTCAGCCTTAGAGTGTTCATATTATCAAGAAATACTGAAAGGATTGAATATAAGCAAGATAGATGATATTCCTTTATTGAATAAAGACGTACTGAGGAAATCTCCTGAGAAACTACTTAATCCACTATTTCAAAACAAAAAATTAGTACATGACTTTACTTCAGGATCTACAGGTATTCCAATAAAATGTTATAAAGATACGAGTGAGTATACACAGCTTGGCTTAATCCTCCATAGCGCTAGATTGAAACATTTCCCGAAAATTAGCTATTCTCGTATGATCGAGTTTACACCTATAGACATGCCCATTTGTTTTGAAGAAAAAAACGGAGTTCAAAGACTCATATTATCCACCTGTTTTCACAAACCTGAAGTGCTGACGTTCTATTTGAGGGAAATTGTGAAATTTAATCCGACATTCATACAAGGTTTTCCTTCCATTCTCACTTCGCTCGCAGAGCATGCTCAGAAAGTAAACTTCAGTGTGTATTTACCAGATCTAACTTGTTTAGAAACCAGAGCAGAACCTCTGAACAGTAGACAGAAACAGTTAATAGAAAAGGTATTTCAACATCCTGCTTCGAATCACTACGGAAGTAAAGAATTATACACTATGGCGTATATGTGTAAACAAGACCATTTGCACATTTTAGAAGATAGTACTTATGTTGAAGTTCTGAATAGCAACGGTGGTCCTTGTGTTCCAGGTGAATATGGTGAGATAGTTGTGACGAGTAAAATCATACACAGTATGCCACTTATCCGATATAGAATAGGTGATTATGGAACAATAAATAGGAATCCTTGCAATTGTGGCGATAAATCTAGAACAATTCTGTTAATTGGAAGAAGCAATGATTCTCTAAAAACAAAAAACGGCGAGATGAACAGATCCGTGCTCTCACTAATTTGGGAATTGATGTTGCCGGTTAAGCAGATCGTTCAGGCACAGCTTATACAAGTATCTCTTGAACATTTGCATATTAAGTATACCGGCGAATCCATTGGGAATCATGAGGTGTTCTCTAGTATAGGAAAATTACTAAGAAAATTTTTGCAGTATGATGTTGTTATAACTAATGAATATTGTGATTATATTTTCCCTGATGAGAAAACTGGGAAAATAAGAAACTTTGTACCCTTAACTTTAAATTAAGTCTAATTTTAAATATAAAGGTCAAGGAGATTATTATGGAACATATTTATGAAGTAATTAAATGTGCTGCTCTAAAAAATCCTGACAATACAGCACTCATCTATAAGGATGAAGATCTAACGTTCAGAGCCTTGCTAGATAATGCTCAACAGATCGCAGATTTTTTAGAGAATCAGCTACATGTCGGTCTATGTGTTGGAAATGCGAGAAATTATTATATTTCATATGTAGCAATTCTACAGAGTGGGGGTGCTGTAGTCCCGATTAGTCCGAATGAAAATCCAGAAACGATTGCAGAGATTTTAAATGTTACTGGAGCAAGCGTTTTGATAACCGATAGAGAGGACCTAATAAACAGCAACGGTTTAGATAATGTTTCTATTCTCGACCTCTTTACTATGAGAATAAAAAAAGGTTTTGGAGATCTAAGAAAGCAAGATCAAAACAATGTAGCGGTTCTTTTACGTACTTCTGGATCAACGGGGAATTCAAAAGTTGTTTATCATAAACATGCATCGTTACTATGGGTTGCAAGGGCCCACAATGAAAGAATTGGTGCAAAACCAGATCAACGCGCATTAATCATCCTCCCCCTGTGGACTAGTTTTGTTCATACTACACAGTTTTTAGCTCAGTTAATTATCGGAGCGACAACGATTGTTCTCGATACTCCATACCTACCACAGGATGTATACAATTATATTAGTAAGTATAATGTTGATACGATGGGATGTGTTCCAACAAACCTAAAATTATTTAATAGCATTAAACCAAACCCTTCACAAGTTAAGCCATTGAAGTTAATGATAATTGCGGGTGCATCGATAAATTCTAGCGATCTATTAGAGGCAAAACGGATTTTCACAAAGACTAAGCTACTAAAAGCTTACGGGTTAACTGAAGCTGGCCCAAGAGTAACTTGTCAAAGACCTTTTGAAGAATTGAGTGATGGTGTAGGCGCACCATTAAGCGGAATTACCATACAAATCATTGATGAAATTGGGAAAAGTCTCTTACCTAGCGAGGTGGGTGAAATCTGTGTGAAGGGTCCAGGTTTAATGGAGGGCTATTTCAATAATCATCAGGCAACGAATGAAGTATTTCTTGAAGATGGTTGGCTAAAAACAGGCGATCTCGGAACCCTCGATGACCTTGGTCAGTTGTATATATTAGGGCGAAAGAAGAATGTAATCATTGTCGGAGGAAATACAGTTTATCCCGAAGAGCTTGAAGAATTCATTTTTTCATTTAACGATAACATTAAAGAGATACTTATCACAGGTGAAATTGATTCATTATTGGGAGAGAGAATATCATTAAGTATTGTACTTATTAACCAAGATTTAGAGGAGGAAACTTTGAAATCATTGAGAACTTCTCTATATGAAAAATTACCCAATTACAAAAGACCAAAAAATATAGAAGTGCTTTCATGTCTTCCTAAAACAGAGAATGGCAAAATCGATAGAAAAAAGAAGGTGAGATTGGAATAACTTTTGCCTTTCACATAAGAATGGAGGGGAACCTTTGTTAAAAATTAAACCGATTAGAGACCCACGTTTATGGGATTGTTTTGAAAGTTTGATTGTATCTATCTGTGTATGGAAAGAAAGAAATTTTCATTTAATGGATATAGGATCGTGGAGCTTTTCATTCCAACATCCTGATGTAAGAGGTATAGAGAATATTATTGACAGTAATGATGCTATTTTAAGCAATCTGTACAATTATCATGGAATCAAGTTATACTCTCCACCCAACTTAAAGGATCCTGAGATAGCATTGTTGATTATAAAAGAACAGTTATCAAGAGGTCTTCCTGTTATCCTCTACTTAAACACTTTTTGGTGCCCTTGGGATAGAAATTATCTTAAATCCAACTCTATTCATGCATGTCTAATTACTGGAATAAGTACGTCGGGAAACGAGATTGAGTGTATGGATGCGTGGTACGATTTACCGCAAACGACTCTCACTATTGAAGAGTATTTAAAAGCTTATTTTTCTATTGAGATTATACATTTTCAGGATGAGAAGAAATATCCACAAATTCATGACTTTTTGTATAGCACAGTGGAAAACGTTTTAAAAACTGGTGGAGTAATTGATAACATTAGAATGTTTGCAGATAGTTTAGGTGAGGTCAACTTGAAGGATTACTTAACAAGTTATCGTTCTAACCCGTGGGGATGTCACCTTATTAAAGAACTAAACAAAATTCAAAGATATAGGCTACGTTTTTCTAAATTATTATCTTTCTTATATGAAATAGATAACCAAACAATAGATAACGAAGTAATATGCAGTTTTAATACAATTTCATTTCAATGGGAAACCTTAAAAAATAGTCTTATTAAAAGTATCTTCGCTAGACAAGGAGACCAAATGCTTGATCAGGTTGCTTTACAAATTCACAGTATTGCTGACTCCGAATATACGCTGGCTGAAGCGCTGCTAGGTAAAAATTTTAATGACACAGCAGAAGAAATTTCAAATATAGACTTCACTAAAGAAACAGAACAAATAGATTTAACAAGTTATTTCAATAATATTGGATTTTATAATGAAAAATTCTCGGATTGCGATCTTACTGGAACAGGAAGCTGTTATATGGAATTAGAGCAGCTTAAAAATAAGTTCGAGACTGATTTGGAGCATACATATACACCAAATCATAAGTTCGATAATATCTCTTGTAGTGGACAAACCATCCATGTTACTAAACGTAGATATAGGAGTTTATCTATTGTTGAGTGTTCTGAGTGGGGTAATTCTATTGATAAGATTGTAGTAAATCTTGAAGATGGTGACGAGGAAATTCTAAATATCGTATGTAGCGATTGGGGGAACAAATACATTGGAAGTAAAGAATCAATTTACTGGTCGGGGAAGGGAATAGATAAAGAGTCATTAGAAATCAGTGACGTCTACATTTATGAACAAGAAATAATAATGCAATTAGAAAAGGAAATAGTATCAATCACACTTCCGAATAATCCGAGTATTCATATTTTTTCGATTTCGTTGAAATATTAATATTAGAAGCGATGCGCACGGATCGGGATAAGCTAACTTCGAAGATGTCCCGAAGGTCATCTCTGTCTTTTAAAGTTGTGCTAAAATGAAGTTTAATGTACGTGATGCATTGCCAATTAAATAGAAAACTACTTTAAGTGAGTAGGAACCAGTGACATCTATTTTTAAGCGACCTTTGCTCTTGTATCGTAGTTAGCCTTGAACTTTTGAACGAATTGTATATAAACCTTCATACTAAACTACAGAGTAAAGGTTTGAGGCATGGAGGTAAAGCACATATTTTAAAGGGGAGAGCACCTTTTCCTATGAGGATCAGGTGCTACTGCTTACATATTCTCATAATCTTATGCTCTAGCCTTCTTTAACATATGACAAATAGCGATAATTGAAAGAACGATTATCAGCAAGACGAACCATGCAGGTGCTGAGAATGCTTTGCCGCCGCCGAGCGCGATTCCGATGTTACCCATTGAGATTCACCTCCTCTCTTGAATTGTCAGCAAGAAGAGTTGGAATTGAGGCTATAAAGTGTTTCCAATTATCCTTAGTTTCTTGATTGGTTAAGAATTTCATGAGATGCTGGCCAAAGCCACCACTAAGTAAGACCAAAATAACAAATCTATAAAACCATGGTCTATCGCTAAAGATCTTTATTTGAAAATCTTCTTCCAACTTTTTTATGAACTCACCTATGAGAGGTATGTTGTAGGTCCCCCCATAATTTTCTACCACATCTGACCAATACTCTTTTAGCAATGTAATAAGTTTATATGTTTCTTGGTAGTTCACTTCATCAGAGTGTTTCACTGCATCACGCCAAGTGTTCATCTTAAGCCAGCTATTAGCGTAAAACAGAATGGAATCATCCGCGAATGTGGACTCGATGGAAGTTTGCTGATTAAAGGTATGAAAGACATCCAAAGATATGGTTCCGTTAGCGGTAATATCAGAAATAAGCTTACTAATCAGTATATATCGTTTCGCCGATTCCTTAGCCTCGAGTTTTAGCTTCTCAATAGACTGCTTCGTAGGGCGTCCAATTGCTTTAGGTCTTTTGTCTGTTTCGTCAGCTACAATTACATCAATGAGTTCACTATAGTTGGTATTGTTCGTAAAACTGGCGATTACTTTGAAATTATTGATGATCTCCGTATGAAATTCAATAAGACGGGCTTTTAGCTTGTCCCATTGGACCGGGAATCCCTTCCAAAACAAAATGAATATGTAGTCTTTTTGATGTCTATACATTTTGTTGGATTTAAGTTTATTGATCAATTTTATTGCTTCAAGTGTCCTTGCATGATATTGAGTAGTCACACCACGAACATACCCTTGCCCAGTCTTATCACTAACGATTAAACCATATTCAAAGTATCGTTCGAACATATTCGCACTAAGAACTATTCCTGTGGCTTGAGCTTGTTTCAGTAGCTCTGCTTTAAGCATGGATATCACCTCTTGAAACCGATTGTAGCCTGAGTCCAAATTTAAAACAATGAAGGGTCAATGCGGAAATGAATTCCTATAGTTTTCGTAGTAGCTCAGGACCCCGGTGAAGCTGGGGTCTTTTATTTGTTGCGCGGTTAAATTAGCTCGCCCGCCTTGCTTCCGTAAGACAATTGCAATTGATGGTTACCCGCGCGGACCTAAAGGAGTGTCTGATTAGATGAGAGCCGGTCGGAAGCAAGAAAAGCTTCTAATCCAATACATCACCGAAAACCAGGAAAGGGCGTATCGAATGGCTTACAACTATGTCCGCAACAAAGAGGATGCCCTCGACATTGTTCAGGATGCCATCCACAAAGCGTTCATGTACATTGAAAACTTGAAGAATATGGGTTCACTAAAAAGCTGGTTTTGGCGTTGTCGAGATTACGATTCCGACAGAGGCAATCCAGGACTATACACAGGGAATTATCACTTCACTAGTCGATTATCATATATATGGCGTTGGGGCGGAACGAAAGGTTTTTGAGCTTCTGGTTCTAGAAAGTATTGCCGACCACGCTACTTATGAACACGCTTCATTGTGCTCGGTCCATATGATTACTCCTGTTCGAATTCGGCGTGGAGGATCCCTGGTACAAAACATTGATTTTACCACCATGATTCGGAATATTACGAGAAAATAACAACGTTGACTGAACGTTCTAGTGGATATGTCGATTCGGATTTGGCTACGAATGTTGTGGAACGTGCAGGTGACGTCCGCATCATCTCCTCAGCGTTGTATTTGAACCAGGTGCATCGATACTCCAATCAAAAAAAGAGTCCCTTCACTGGAGCGGATTGCTGGGCGCTTTGACGTGCAAAAGTGGGTTATCGCCATTCATCCCTTGGCTATACGCCGCACGGGTTTTACACATCGGAAGAAATTCGACTTTTGGCTACGGACAAATTGATGTAATATATAGATAAGATTTTCTGGTGACGTTAGCTTATACGTGTGAGGTGCGAACCCCAAGCTCACATGATTTCCCTGGGGGATTCGCACCTCAGAATTTGTCGAAAACATATTTTTTGTGACCTTTTGGCAATGATCTTTCTTCATTATTAGATAAGTTCATATGAAAAGAATGGTTTTACGTAGTGGATTTTCTTGATCACATCGTTTTTGCGCTATTTTTCGCTGTCGCACTCTACATGAGTGCGTGGATTGAAATAGACCGTGCTGCCGGAATAACTTGGCTGCCATTCGGGTCGCACTCTACATGAGTGCGTGGATTGAAATCTTTGTGTTTGTTGTCAGTTCGGTGGTTTCTTCGTCGCACTCTACATGAGTGCGTGGATTGAAATAGTTTGCAACGGCGCGTTATCGTCAAGATCGTTATCGTCGCACTCTACATGAGTGCGTGGATTGAAATGAACTCATCCTGCGAAGGCTCGTCTGCCTTCCCGGGTCGCACTCTACATGAGTGCGTGGATTGAAATTTAAAATCGATATTGCCGTTGTGATGTGATACGTCAAGTCGCACTCTAGACACCCCTGAACATGAAAGCCATCAAACGGGGAGTATAATGGATATAAGGAATTCGGGGTTGACGGCAGATGAAGAGAAAAAGTTTCTGGAGATATGCAGTGAGAACGCTCAAGTAAAAAAAGTATTGCACTTTCATATAGAAATAGGATAGTTCATTTGTGAAATGCAAAAGAGGCTAGTATGAAATACCTCTATAACAAATTAATAGTTCACTCCTTTAGAAGGTTTAAGAACAATTTCTTTAAACAGCATTTTTACAATTTGTAATTCCTATGATTGAGCACGTATCATTTTATGAATTGGTATCTTTCTTCCATTAGTTGCTTCAACATTCCGCGTGAAGAAGGTAAGGGAAAGAGGTCGAGTCCATTTATAAAAAAGTAGGAATTGATATTGTTCCAAATTTTCTTTGTAACAGATGAACATAATGGCTAAGGTTGTTATCCACAGGATATCGTAAGATGTCACGTGTCCGCAAAAGTCAGGTAAGAAGGAGGGGGAAAATTAAAACGATTAAGGCATTTTCGGTACCTGATCGTTTTTTGCTATGACTGGTTGTCAAAACTAAGTGCGACAGTTCCTCTGAAAGATTCGTGATCTATCTTCCAACTCAAAGTTTTCCGTGGTCTATGACTTAATGTCGAAAATCTCTCCGGTGTACATATTCACAATACTTGAGAGGTATGACATTTTAGTATCTAAAGGCAAGTAAGTAATGTCGTCACCAGTTTTTTCACAAAGAAGCTTCTGCATGAAATTTGCGCTTTAGCAGATGTTCCGCAGGTTTTGCAGGTTGTCCGGTGTTCTATCATTTTTCATCTTCACTCGGCACTTTAAGTACACTTACTGCATGTTAATTCGCTGTATCCGTTTATAATTTATCGAACCTTCGATAGAAGCAAGGTAGTGATTTTTCGAGTCAATACCGAAACTTGTGCTGAGTACAAAGCTGAACTACTTTCTCCACCATCGGACCCAGACGCTTGCTCTCCCAGGCTGCTTCCAATGGTAGTAGGTCGCTCGACCAATTCCAAGCCATGCACAAGCCCCAGATATGGTCACTTCTTTTCCAATGGTCTCGACCCGAGCGATAAAGACTTATGCGTCCACCTCTTTTTCAGTTCCTTGTTTTTAGCAGATTCAGTTGTTGTTTCAAGAATCAGTTCTAGTTGCTCCAAGCGATGTCATTCTTCTTTTCGTTCCCATTTCATCCAAGTCTCTATCTGTGTCTTATTCTGAGCTGATCCAAAAAACTTTCCACCGCTATCTCTACCAATCTCAGTTCTATGGCTTTCATCTTTAATTTCACGGGACAACTCACTCCGGTGCCATTACTTATGGGCGCCAGTCCATACGTGAGGAGAATGTCTGTTGCCTCCTTTTTGTGTAGGCGCAGGAGGATGAGCTTGGAGTATTAGAAGATTTTATAATCCCTCATTTTGAGAAATTATTCACAAACTGGGGTCCGATTGCTAATGGAATAGAAGTTTAACTCACGGATGTTTTCAAAGTGTATACCACTTGAGACGACAATGTGTACAGCGAATTATAAGTAGAGCCCCTGTGGAAACACTACGAGATGCTAAGCTGATTGAGATCGAAAAGGTGTGCGGAAATGACCTTGAAGAAGATTCCCATGAAAACAATCTTTTTTTCGACTAGAATCATAGATTAGAATTTCTTTTCAGTGGCCAGTTCATCTTTATTTGCATTCTCTTTGGATGCTTTTAATATAAGCATTTAGGCAATATAATATTATAGTAATAATGAAATTATTTTTAAAAAACACTTACAGAATGTGTAGATAAGTACTATTTATCTTAATAGGGGAGAGAAAGTAGATGGATAATTTGCAAAAAATATCTGATTTAGAACCTGGTATGGTTATTGATGAGTATAAGCTAACTGATTTATTTAAATGCAGCCGACAGGGGGGCATGAGAAGATCATTAAAGACGAATTCTCTTGTTCTATTATCATATAAAGGCAAGCCACCTTATACAGATATATTCAAAGATGAAAACGGTTTGTGGCAATATACTGGAATGGGGAGAATCGGTGATCAAAATCTTCAGTATTCTCAAAATAAAACCTTACTCAACTCCAATGAGACTGGCGTGAAATTGTACTTATTTAATGTGGATAATGGTAGATACAAATTTGAGGGTAGAGTACTGCTCGCTGGCTCACCAAAGAAAGAGTCCCAATTAGATGAAAAAGAGGAGTATAGATCAGTTTATGTATTTCCTTTGTTGGAAATAGGAAGTCATATGAACGCTTATGATTTTTTCATGGAGCAAAGCAGAGAGGACCTTGTGATTCAAGGTGTACTTGGTGAGCCTCGATATGAATTGTCTTTACATAGTGTGCAAGCTCTCACCCAGTATATGAAATCAAATAACTTGAATACTTTATCGGGGCCAGGTGGATGGTTTTATAATGTTAAAGGATTTTTTAACAATCCAAATACCACAAGCAAATTTAAAATAGGGAATATCAAGAACCTAATAGAAGAAACAAATAATAAGAAAATTTCACGGATTGTTTTTGAAAATCAAAATAAATACATAAATCCGTTTTACGATACTGTAATACAGCGTCCAAATAGACTTAAAGCTTCTGAAAAAGATGAAAGTGGCTTCCTAGTACACAGTTTAAACTATGTTAATTCAATTAATATACAAAACAGTTTTAATGTATCCTTTTTCGAAAATCATTCGTTACGGGAATCTAGTGAACCTTACATTACATTGATTATCGGACCTAATGGAACCGGGAAAAGTACTATATTGTCAACTCTTCAAAAAATATTTTTAGCACTTTATCGATTAAAAAAATCAAAGAAAAAAACCACCACTAAAGCAAAGAATTCTTTCAATCTTACGTATCAGATTGGGGTAAATCTCTTTGAAGTTATTCAAAAAGATAATATCCAAGATTATTTTAAGAACGGTGAACACATACATCTAAGTGAACTTGAGCTTCCAAACAAACTAATCGCTAGCGCTTATAGCATAAATGATAGATTTACCTATCAAAATCAATTTGATGGAAAGCAGAACGGATATAGTTATTTAGGAATTAAAAGTTCTGACAATACAATTCGTATTGGTGAAACATCGAGGAATTTAATCTTGAATATATTAAATTCATCACAAAAAAACCATTTTGAACCCATATTAGAAAAAATCTTAAAATTCGTAAAATTAGAACCAGCTATTAGAATAGTGTTTAAAACGCCAAATAATGAAACACTTGAAGAGGTTGCGGTAAGAGAAAACTTATTACTTAAACAAAATAAAATGAGAAAAAGTAAAACCAAATCAGAATTAGATAGTATTCATTTTTCGGATTATCAGGATATATTGGACTTTTTTGAAAGGTTAAATACAGAACCTAACAATATATTTAAAAAAAATAAAGATTCAATATTCGTAACTTTCAAGCTAAATGAACCTGGATATTTTGAAAGATACTATGATGATTTGTACATACTTTGGCATCTCTTTGAAATTGATATTTTTAAAGAGCCTACTGTCTACATCAGAAAAGAAAAATACTTCAAATTAGAACTTGCTAGTTCTGGAGAAGTGCAATATATAACAACTATGATTAATATCTTGTCCAACATTGAGAGAGATTCACTCATTTTGATGGATGAACCCGAAACTAGCTTACATCCGAATTGGCAAAACAAATACATCGAGGGCCTAAGAGATATATTCAGTCTCCACTACGCTTCTGCACACTTTTTACTGGCAACACATTCTCATTTCATGGTGTCAGATCTAAAACCCAACACTTCTTCAATTGTGTCAATTGAACGAGATAGTCTATACCAAACCCAAGTGATTTTACACAAAGAAGAAACTTTTGGCTGGTCTGTAGAGGATGTGTTGTATAATATCTTTGATTTAGCTACAGATCGAAATTATTATCTGGCTGATGAATTGGACCAAATTATGCTCGCTATAAGTACTAACAATCGGAATGGACTTGCTGCGAGAATAAATCGTATCGAGCAAATAAGCACAAACCTGAAGGAAAGCGATCCTTTGAAAACTGTCATCAGGCTAATAAGCCAGAAAATCAAAGGTGAGTAATATGTATACTTTAACAGCAGATGATATTCTTTTGATTATGAAGCATAATTTTAATTGGGATCAAGATGAATTGAAATATTTAAAGAACAACATAAAACAGATTCTAATTAATAAAAAAAGTGAATGTTTCTATTGTAAATCACCACTTGATGAAGGAAGTAGCCCTGGAGATATAGAGCATATAGTGCCTAAAGATTCGTATAAGTTCTTTTCATTTTTACCAATAAATTTAACGCTTACGTGTAGGAGATGTAATACCGCTAAAGGAAGACATAACGTATTACAAGAAAATCTAAATAAAAGCTTTAGCATTCCAGAGGACTATCCATCTACATCAGGTGATTTCATTATTGTTCATGCTCATTACGACCTATACGAAAAGTATATTGAATTACAGGAATCTATTTTCTTTATAGGGATAGATTCAGGTGGTAAAGGAAAAAATACGATAAAAATTTGTAATTTAACAAGACTAGATCTTGCACTTTCAAAAGTTAAATTGAACAAACTTCAAAGAAAAAATGATGAGAATCTCGTCAAAACATTGGCAAACTTAAATAGCAATTCCCCAGAAATTAAAGAGCTACTTCATCAGTTAGAATACAAGTTAAATTCGTATGATTGGCAGAGAGAGATAGCTTTTGAAAAAGTTAATAAGAATTTAAGTGTCGTCGATATTGTTGATGAATTATTTAAAATAGATGAATTGAGTAAAATAACCAACACTCAAATCACAAAATTAAGAGACTGGTTAGATTATAAGGATGCCTTAACAAAGTATATTGATTTAATTAAATACCTCAACACTTTAAGAACGTTAGTACCTTTACTTATTTTTGATTTAGAAAAGCTCACTTATCCGACTAATTCAAAACATTTATTACTTGATTTACAAGGAATCATTAAATTGAAAAATTTGTTACACAATAGGCCTTTTCAAGGATTACAAACAAGAAGTAAGTCGAAATTGCTCTCCTTAATTGCTGACGTCGAAAAAACCAATTTTGATGATATTCCAAGTGCCATTTTTATCGAGAATGAAATTGAGTCAATGTTAGAATGTTTGATTGTGATAAAGGAAATTTTTAAAAATCACAAAATAAAAAATGTGCTTCCTGGAATTAATTCACAAACATTTGAAGAGTTGAGAAATGACATTACAAAGCTCCATGAAGATGTTGACAAAAATCCTAAATTGGAGATTTTAAGTAACTTAGAATGGTACTTTCAGAGTATCTTTACTTTCGAAAGGGAGCATATCTGGGACATCTATAAGAACCTTAAGGAATTAAATATTTTATTACAATTTGGTAAATAGTACTTAAAAGAGATAAATTAATCTGAGATTATAGATATGATTTTTGTTTATTAGGAAACTATAATAATCCTATATTAAGTGTTCTGAACTCGTAAAAAAACAGTCGCAATTATTAGCGACTGTTTTTTTACGAATATAAAGTTAGATTAGCAGTACTAGTAACCCAGAAATATATTATTCCATTTTAAATAGACTATGTTTGAAGAGCGAACGTACTAAGTCTATCTAAAGGAGCTTTTCTTATTTAAGTATGAAGTACAAATTTTCCCTTACTGATAATCTTCTCACCGTTCAGATGAATGTACATAACCCCTCACTCCTTAGCGTTCAACCTGTCCTGCATGGACGTGATAAATACTGGCATCTTAATGGCCAACATAGACACTGTCGTATGTGACCACAGCAGAAGTATTATATATCTTCCTTAAAATCAAACTCTGTTTTAACAAATAACATTAGAAATAAAATCCTCGTTAGCCATTAACACTTGAAACTTCATGACGTAATTTTTTACGTCTTTCCTGGAATATTTTAAAAATTTCTATGAAGAGTATTCTTTTATATTGAGTAAGATCTCTTTAAACAGGAATATAAATATTTACCTCTTGCATAAAGAACGTATGTTCGGTTTTTGATATACAAACATACGTTCTTAAATGTACAGGAGTGATTTCAGTGTTGGCTAAGCAGCGAACCATTATGCTCATCGATATGCAATCCTTTTATGCTTCAGTCGAAAAGGCAAAAATGCCTCAATACAAAAATAGACCACTCGCCGTAGCTGGCGATCCAGCAAGACGTTCTGGAATTATCCTTGCCGCTTGTCCACTAGCCAAAGCGAAGGGTGTATCTACCGCGGAACCACTCTGGCAGTCTCTTTAGAAGTGCCCTGAACTGATCATTGTAAAACCACACATGCAAGAATACATCGATGTATCCACTCAAATCATGTCCATTATTGAAGAGTGCACTGATTTGGTTGAACCGTAGAGTATTGACGAATTATTCGCTGATTTTACAGGGTCTATGCATCTATTTGGTAATGATCCAATCGATTTAGCCAAGCAAATTCAAGACAAAATCTATAATGAAACAGGCGTTTACGCGAGAGCTGGCATTGGTGAACACAAAATCATCAGTAAATTGTGCTGCGATATGATTGCTAAAAAAGCTGATGGTGGCATTTTCCACTTAAAGAAAGAGGAATTACACCTCCACATTGGAGATAAGCCCATCTGCGATATGTGGGGGATTGGATCAAGAATGGAAAAACATCTGTGGAAGATGGGCATCCGAACCATTAAAGATCTGGCAAATACGCCTCTTACTAGATTAAGAAGTAAGTGGGGTGTTAATGGAGAAGTCATCTGGCGAGTCACCAATGGACTCGACAATTCGCCGGTAACCGTCAATACGCATAGTACACAAAAGGATATCGGAAACGGAATGACCCTGCCTAGAGATTTCACAGAGGCTTGGGAGATTGAAGTGGTTATTCTCGATATCTGCACAGAAGTATGCAGAAGAGCCCGCAAAAAGGGGCTGATGGGTAGTGTCGTTTCCGTGAGTGTGTCTGGAGCTGATTTTGACCATCCAACGGGTTTTCACAGGCAGGTTAAACTGTCTGATCCTACAAACATAACTGTTGATGTGTGCAAGTTTGCCAAGCGCATATTCCATCAACACGGGGATGGGCAACCGGTGCGCCGTGTAGGCGTATCCCTATCTCAATTATCCAACGCGGATACATATCAACTATCTTTCTTCGATGATCAAGAGCAGAAACGAGCTATTGATCAGGTGATGGACAACATCAAGGGTCGATATGGCGACATTGCCATTCTTCGAGCGAGCTCCATTACGGCTGCGGGCCAAGCGATCGATAGAGCATCTAAAATTGGGGGCATTACAAATGAGCAAAAAACTGGAGGAAAATGGATTATGGGAATCGAGCCGCATGATGCTTTCACAACATAAAGAACGAATTATACAGCATCGTACTCAAATTCGTTATCAAACGAAACCTATACTCCATGAAGATGAGTGGGAGATTATTGCTCAACATATAGAAATGTCGCTCAATTATACGTTGCAAGCCACCTTTGAAGTATTTAATGAATCAGGTAATCGTTATATACATGGGATTGTCACTTCCGTCAGTATCTTTGGAAAGAAAATCAAAATTGAAATGGATAATGGATTTGAATGGGTCGATTTTGATCAATTGGTCGCTGTTAAACTTGGAGAAGGAGGCGTGTAAAGTGAGAAAGAGTTCTGAGGAACTTGCACTCGTGAAGAGGCTGGTAGAGCTCTTTAAGGTGCGCTGGGAGGTCTGAACTAAGTCTAACGGTAAATTATTCGGTGAGAGGTTACATTCATAAAATAACTATGATATGAAGCAAGGTGAAGGTGGACGTTACCTTAATCCATATTGAACATATTAGCGAAATGAACAATTGATGAAATTGTTATCATCCTATAACTTTTACCAATGCTGAGGTCTTTTCAAGTATCAACTATTTTTAAAGTTGACAAACCAGATCTACAACTTTATTATTGTCATAATGATAATATCAATTACGTTGTTAAGTTTAGGTATCAGTGACACTACAACCCGCTTATGTAACAGTAGAGTATAGAAGTTGCTTTATCTCGAAAGCTTATTTTAAACCATCTACATGACTTTGTTAAAACCATTCTCTTTGATGATTTCTTTTCTTTAAATTAATCAATCTCACTAATAGCTTAAAGCAAGGGACATATTAATGAATAGTGTTTGAATACTTAATTTCTAACTTACTTTTCCATTTAATGATGTTGACTGTGACATTTCCAGAGCAGAAAAACTAGTTGCTAAATGCGTTAAAAACTAATGAAACTAGCAATTCTAGCAATATGAATTTTTTCTTAGAGTGTAATGCTAATATTGCTACTATTTAAAAAAATAAACAATTAGTTGATTGGAGGTCAATAGAATGATTTCTATATGTAGCGAGTGTCTAAAAGATAAATTCTTAAAAAAGTATCTGACAAGTAATGTAGTGAAAGGAACGTGCATTATTTGTAAATTCTACGGGCAGGATCATGTTAATGCAGAAGAAGAGAATTTTCAAAATCTCTTTAAAGCAGTGGTTAGATATCATTATGGGGAATATCACTATAACTTTCACTGGGGGGGACATTTACACTTAATGGATTTCCTTCTTGACGAAAATTTAATTATTGAACATCGATTCAAACATGAAGATGATACTCACACACTCTATAATATATTAACCGAGAAGCCTTACGCTAATTATGAAGAAGGAGTATCATTGTATTATGGTACAGATGAGGATGGTTCTCGAGGCTTATTTGGGAATAATCTTCAAGAAGAAGAGCCATTCTTTATAAGACAACTTGAATGGAGAATCCAAGAGGAAAATCACTTTTTGGTTGAAGATACTCTAAAAAACAAACTTGATTTTACTAAAAATCTTATTGCTAGAAAAATGAAAAAAAATACTTGTTTCTATAGAGCTAGGATTGGTATTGCTGATCTCTACTATAATAATGAACTTATTGGGTTTGGTAAAGGCGAGTATTTTTATAAAGCATATACGAAAGAACAAATAAGCTCACCACCACCACCCAAGGCAACAGCCGGACGTTTAAATCGACATGGAGTCTCATATCTCTATTTATCTTCAGATATTAGTACGTCTGTGAGTGAAGTGAGACCCCATCCGGGACATCTCATTTCAGTTGGTGAGTTTTTATTGGAAAAAGATATATGTATTGCAGACCTACATGATCTCGATTTAACAGATTTTTGTACTGATCATCTACTTGATGATTTTGTGATATTGAATAGTATAGGACGTCGGTTTTCCATGCCTGTTACACCAGAAGAAAAAGAAAAGTACTTGTTAACTCAATTATTTTCAGATGTCTTTAGACAGCTAGGCTTTCATGGAGTTGTTTTCAACAGCTCAGTTTCATCTGGTTTTAATCTAGTATTGTTCTATCCTGAATTATGTCGTTACTCAGAAGAATTTTCAAAGGTTTTTAGTTGCGAAGAAGTATCGTACAAAATCCAGGACGCAAATGAGAATGTCAGTTTTAACGAAGAAACATTCGACCAAGCTATATCCCTCAATCGCCTAACGAAGCAATAACTTATCTTGCTGGAGTCTTGATAGAAGGCTAGAAGATGAGGGATTGAGATTTGCAAGATATGCTGATGACACAGCCGTATGGTCAAACAGCTACGAAAAGATAACTAAAGTTTACGAAATAATTTATTCCTTCTCAAGAGAAACAGGAATCGCAATAAACTTCACAAAATCTGATGGAATTAGTTTATTAAGTAAAGATGGGATGCCAGCGGAGTTAAGTGAGATTAAGTACCATATTGATTTTCTAGGTTAAAAGTTATCTGGTAGCAAACCAGTATAAAAGAAAAGAAAGTTCATGAGATCAAAAAACAAATAAGCTATCTGTTATACAGGAATTTAATCCAACCTGTAAAACCATCAATAATTAGAGCTGTGACAATACCTAATAATAATGAGGATCCTGCTTTCGTTACTGCTATTATGCAAATTATAAGGTACATGTATGGGGAATTAAATGAACAACTAATTCGTTTATATTTACTTGGTCACTACAAAAGACTAACATTTAAAGGATTAATGAGCTTCTACTCTTTAATTAATGACGAGGAACAACTTAAAGAGTTAGATGGATGGTTAGTTTCTACAATATTGAACTCTCTATCAAATTAAGAGAGAAGTTGCTCATTTCTAAATGCTACAATATTCAAAGAGGATTTCCGTTTAACTAAACTAAAGGAAATATTTTAGAAGTTTGTAAACGTAGAAGAATTAAAGGTACAGTTGGCTTAGTCCAGATTCCTAGTTTTTGTAGAATATATCATGCTATACAATTAGGCATTGAGAATGACGGAATAGAGTACACTATGAACCCTAAGACTCTTACAACTACTAGTAATATCAACTTAGTGACTCATCACATAAATAATAAGTTATTTCGAATGGCGTCTGTGGAATTTCCGGTAACACTTTTCAATTTTGATTATTACTTCGACTGCTCTGTAGGACAGAAAGTATTGTTCCATCAAAAAACTGATGAAATTAAGCCTAGTTTTAGACTACGGCCGTTCTTGGTATTTTGCCGATGAACGGCTGTTTAGTTTTTTGAAAAAAGTGGAGATTAACTTTTTTAAAATGCAGTAGGTATAAATCAGAGATAATTCTCCTAGGCCGGCATACTACCGGTAGTTTAGCGACTAAAGGAAAAGCTACATAATTGTATATAACATAAATGACAGTGAAGGGGATGTATGCGGTTTCACAACTTACATAGTCATGTGCTTTTCTCATATTAGAATGCTCGTGTTACTATTCAAAAACAACTCGATGAAGATATGTTAGATACAATGTCTATTGCCAAAACAAAAGACAAAGATTAATTGCCTCTATATTAAAAGTTCGTAGTGTATATATTTGGTATTATGTGGTATATTGTGTATGGAAAAATAGTTCGTAGGTCTTAGGTCTTCTTATGAATGTATCGCTAAAAAATTCAAAAGTGCAAATGATTGCAAACATAGTGGCAGATTATCAAGGTGGAGGTTATTATGAATCCTGAAAGAATTTTGCAATGGATTGAACAATTTGATTCTGAAGATATTATCCTGATTATGATCTCTAGTGACACAGTAAAAGACTTCAGATATATTTTGCATTTAAGGAGACGAACATAATGGAAAAAGAATATTTTAGCCCGATCCTTTCTGGTGGTGCAGTCAATAGCAAAGGCATTTCTTACCAAGATCTGGTTAGCTTACTTTATTTGTTCAAACATATCAACAATCAAGAGTTCTTAGAAATAACTTTTGAATCGTATGATGATTTTACTCTTATAATGGAAAATCATGAAGTCTTCGTTCAAGTTAAGAATACACATTTATCTGTAGCACAAATACAAAAGATACTAAAAACAAAGTCCGAAATTTCAAAATATAGATCAATTAAGCATGTTGTCGTAGCTTCTGGTTATAACAGCAAGTGCAGAATCCTACTTGATAATTTAAAAAGTCTTAACAATTTTCGGAAAACAAATAGGAAAGAAGACGAAAAAGATAAATATTCAGCAGAATTTCATAAGAAATTAGAAGGAATTGATCCAGAATTATTTGAACAATGTAAATTTGAAGAAGTATCACGAGATCAAGTAATCCAAGCGATTAAATTTTATATGTATGATTGGACAATTAGGCAACACTGGGAAGTAGATATTGATGATTGGTTTAACAACCTTATAACTAGAATTTCTGTAGACTTACGACCTTTCCGTGGCTCTCTAAAAAGAAAAGAGATTGAGGATTTGGCTATTAACTGTCCTAAAAAAAGTTATATTACTTACGGGCTACCAAATACAGCTACTCATTATTTTGATAATTCTAAGGAGTCAATACTGCAATCACTAACTAAAGAAATTAATGAGAATAGTGAATTTTTGGATAGACTAACGCTGATAAAGTTGTATATTGAAAAAAATTCTTGGAATGAAGCATTGCAACATGCGATTAAAATTTTCAATATACAACATGAAACCTATAAGTACTATTATCTTTGGTTACTCTACAAGCTAGAAAAATACGAAGAACTGAGTATTCAATGCAATCAGTTAATTAAGCAAAAAAAATATCTATATTATTCATTTTATTTTACTGGGTTAATTTACATAACTAAAGGAGATCTTCCAAAGGCTATTTTCAATTTTAAACAAACTCTCAATATTGAGAATACATTTGAGGTTAATATAAAACTTGCTCAGTTATATTATGAAATGAACAATATTAAAAACAGTTTAGAACATTACCGCTATTGCCTTTCAATAAAGCCGTTAGATGCAAATTTATTAATTGAAGTAAGTCCTTTATTACCTCCAAATGAAGCAATTGCATCTCTAGACAAAGCACTCGATATTAACTCTAATTTACACAGAGCTTATTTTGAGAAAGGGAAAATTTTACGCTACTATGGTTTGAATGAGGAGGCGTATGAATATTTTAAAGTTTACCTTGGGAAAAATGCAAATATTGAAGAACTATCAAACGAAGTTTCTAAAGAAATTTCGCTTTGTTTACTTAGTTTAAAGAATGAAAGTGCATTTAATTATATGAATAATTGGCTACCTGATTTTTTATATAGTAGTAAGAATGAAAAAGTTAAGAGTGGTGAAATAATCACTATTATAGGAAGTTACTGGAAGGAAACGCATCTTATTACTTGTACAAAATATGGAGAGGATTATGTCATCCGTACTTCTATTCGTGATTATGTATTAATTAAACCTGAGAAAAGTACTATAGCGATTGGTTGTGTACAAGACTTTTTTTTAAAAATGTCAGCGGATTTATTTCGAAAGTATAATAAAAAAGTTGATGATGGAAGTGAATACATCCCTGCAATTTTGAAATTTTATGGTTCCAAAAATGAATTTGAAAAAGTAATTAAGTCTATGAAACTAAACGAAAACACCTATCTAAATAAAGATGATAGTTTTCAGAATGATATGGACAATAGCTGGTGGCAATTCAAAGAATATATTAGTAAGAATGGAACTACCTCATTACAGATTGAAGAATTACAAAATGCCTTTCATGTTTTAGTTAAAGTGGGCACTTTCTTTATAACAGGTTGGTTCCAAAAGGGTGGAGAAGGATATTTTAAGTTTTGTCAGAAAATTGAGCAACCATCTGGTTTTCACGAGGTGGTTCTCGTTCTAGAATGTTTCGAATCAAAAGAGGTTGTACATGTGAAATTTAATGTTAATGACGTAAAAATAAAAAAAATAACCTCCTTCTCTGGAATTTCACTGCCTAGAGAAATAGAATTTACTTAGATAACTCCAGGTTAAAACTAGTTTGCTAATTGAAAAAATGAGAAGTGACTTCGCCGTTCAAAAGATCAAGACAATATATTTTTACTCCAATGGACTATAACTGAAACATGAAACAGAGATCTTATTCCCAAACCTTAAACAAATAACTATATAGACTGATATATGAAAAATTCTAAAATGGACTATAACCCCAGTCTATTTTACAGACGAACATGAATATCAAACTAAGTAAACCTAATAAAAAGAATTTACTTTCAGCAAAAATAAATGACGGATTACCAAACCAAGTGCGACAGTTCCTTTGTAAAGAATTCGTGCGGTTCTCCACCCCAAACATTTTCGTGGTCTGTGATTGATTAAGCTAAGAGCGGTCTCCAAGGCTTCATCTGTGATTAGTGCGGAATCCGTTCCTTTGGGGAAAACTCTCGCAAGAGGCCATTGGTATTCTCATTCGAGCCCCGTTGCCAGTAGGAATATGGATCTGCGAAATACACTTGTAGGCCGTGAGTGGCTTCCAGGCTGCGTAACAGACAAACTCCTTGCCCCGATCTGCAGTAGCGGTCTGAATTGCACGGGCAGGGTACTGTGAGACAGCTACACCAAACGCAATCTCCTTGGACAAAGCTGTCGGTCAGGCATTGAATGGCGGTGTACATTCTGGTCTGGCGTTCGATGAATGTAGCAACGCATCCCGTGCTTTTCCCTCGGCCCGAGACGACCGTATCAAGTTCCCAATGACCGAAGGTTTTCCGGGAACGAACCTCTTTTGGACACTGAGAGATGGTCTTACCCGGTCTTACCCACAGCAAACTTACGGCGTGTCTCTACAGGCTTCTGCCGTTTACCTTTGTGACGTAGATCGGTAATCGCCCCTTTCACCAAACGGTCTGTATACAGCCAACGATAGATGGTTTTGAAGCAGACCACAGGGGGTCCCACTTGGCGGAGATGTTCTACGAACTGCTCGGAAGACCACGTGGCTTGCAGCTTTTCTTCAATAAGGACCGACTGCTGCGGTGTCCATTTTCCGGCAGGGATGGAGGACTTACGTCACTGGACATAGCTCTCCTGAGATCGTTCCGCACTGTAGGCTTTTGTGTTTCGTTTCGACGGATGTGTTGATTTCGCAGACATACTGGCTATATTCTTACTCGAACTAGTAGATATCTAATTATATTGATGTTAATAAAACTTTTGGACCCCGCTCGTCATTCCCAGAACAATTGGAACAATACCTGGAGGTGTTAATCCTAATGAAATAATTGGAGTACATGTGAAGAAGAATGGAGTGCTAAATACGGGCTACACCGATGCCAGTGGAAACGAGACCCGACTAACGTATGACCGCGGCTGGCTAAGTGCCAAGCTGGGTGCCAAGGACAGAAAACCCTGTACGCGTATGATGCCGCAGGCCGTCTGATTCGGGCAACCGATGAAGCAGGCGAAATCGTGCTGACGTACACGCCAGATGGACAAGTGGCGCGTGTGTTAGAAGCCGAGCAGCATGAGGAACGAACCTACGATGCGGCAGACCAACCGGCTCTCTGACAGATTCGACCGGACAGGGCATTCCTTTTCGTCATATTAAAGCCATAAAGATTGTATTAAAAAGTTCATTTTGAAACTAAGAAACTGTACACATGGCATCCTGTAAAATAACGGAGGTTAACAGGACATGAGGGAAGTATTGCTTAACAATATTAAAAGATTATACCAAAAAGGCGCTGTCTAAATACTTTGATAGGGATTGTTGGATTAAACAATTCAATAAAACAATCCAGTTTGTTTTTGGCGATAATCTTACTAACTTTAACTATTCTGTCTTCAGAAGGTGCAAACTCGACAATAGGTATTGGTGGTAAACAATCCGTCGTACGCATTAGCCTTATCAAATATGTGGTTAGCGATATACATGGTTATCCCTGGAGTTGGTATTGGATTGAAATTAAGAGGGTTAGAACGCAAAATAGTTGCATTAATAGGTATCTTTGCCGCATCCAAAGGAGCAATTTGCTTGTTCGAAGAAACATTTACATTTTTCTGAACTTGAGCTAGACAACAGGACGATCCATAACAATCCCCTCTTTGTTGATTAATGAGAAATTCGGTACTATATTGTAGTAGCACATGAGGGTAATGGTATTAACAGGCCAAGAGAGAATTTCAAGCGACCGGCGGCACGATAAAGTTAAAAAACATCGCCGCCGTGTATACTTTTCCCTAGACAAGGCTTCGCACGTGGATCTGTTCGTATTTAGGTTCTAATTTACCTATGCATAGTAAAACACTGAAAATAAGTACATACGACATTAGAGGTAGTCAAGAAACTAGTTTTAACCGCAATAGCAGAAAGGATCTAAGGTGATGGTTTCAGGTACAAAAATGCACTAGAGCAATTGAAAGGGATACCTCTTTAACAAAGAGAACGGTAATAGAATCTCTATTTAACTTGGTTGCTGAATAGAAACCTAGATGATAAGTAAAGGATTGAAAGAGATGAACAAATGGACGATGAAGGAAACATTGAAAGGAAAGACCTTATCCGTAATTATTCTAACGATTATTTTGACCATTGCAATCAATAAATTGGTCAATCGAATAATGAC
Source organism: Paenibacillus sp. CF095 (assembly GCF_900101225.1). NCBI lineage: Bacteria > Bacillati > Bacillota > Bacilli > Caryophanales > Paenibacillaceae > Paenibacillus > Paenibacillus sp. CF095. Next base: position 570,696 of record NZ_FMZN01000003.1, on the reverse strand, counting down.
TAAAGAGATTATTTTTGAGGGGGGGTTATACACTTCTCATACAAATCATTTCTCACTTGGTATTTATGGCGTGATATTTGCAATCCCCGCTGGATTAATCAGTATCCTGGTTGTAAAGCTTTTTACGAATAAAATTAAAAGACAGTCCAATCCTTTTGATGATGAAAAAAACTTCAAATGGCATAGTATGTATGGAACAGCATCCGGGTTTATTATTCTGTTTCTTCTACTTAATTTAACCAATACGTTTGCATCTCAAGTGCTAGTATCTGATGTATGGGATGCTTTCATACATCTAGCTATTTCATTCATTATTCCAATTGTCTTTGCTGTGATATCTGCAAAGTTGATCAACAAAGTTATGGTTCGTATAACCAATACAAACAGAAGATTGATTGAAGAGATAGAGGCAGGGAAATACGATGGAGAGATTCTAAGTCAAAGAGATAGAGCTAGAATGTTGAAGTTATTAAAGAAAGGAAGCGTATCTTCCTTAAAGGGAGGAATGTTGCGGCTCAAAGTCATTGATTTTTTACTTTTGGTTGGTGGGACTGTTGTATTCGTTATGCTGCTAGTACTGGATAAGGTTGTTTCATTATTTAGTAATCCAAACCATAGTACCGGATGGAATAATGGGGAAAGTAATTTACACGAAGAGAAAGAACGATTAAAAAGTGAGGCATATGATACAGCTGAGGAAAAACGGAAACAGGCCAATTTTTCAAAAGAAAAGTTTGTAAAACAAGCTAATTATAATGTTAGGTATTCGCAATCAGAATGGAATCGAGCAGTTCGAGATGAAAGAGAATATCAGAGGGCCAAACGTAATGCAGATTCGATATAGTTTGAATTGAACAAGTTGATAGACACTTATCACTATAAACTCATTATAAATTCTCAAAGCAGTGGCTTACTTTACAAAAGCGGAAAGCTGCCAAATGTAAAAATACAATTCCTACTTATTTTAATACATTCTACAATCGAAATTACACTTCAGAGGATGGTGTTAGTAATGGCCAAGAATACGATGTTAGTGTTAAATAGAACCGCTCCTAATATACCTAACTATGCAAATCAGATTGTATCAGATTATGAAAAGGCAAGCGAGGAATGGACTAGAATTTTATCCGATCCAAAAAGTAAAACAGTAGATGGCTTAGCTCAATTGATCAATAAACACACTGACACTTTCTTAGAACTAAATACAACCGGTACTTGGGAAGATGCCATGGTATGGAGTGCATTTATGTATTATTATGATGCACAAACAGGCTTGCAATTCGAAAGTGGAATGCATATACAATTAATAATTGATGCATTTCATAAAAGTGACTGTTCCTCATATGTTAAACGAACAGTCGATTATGCATATTATGTCCTTCGCGACAAGAAAATCGAGAAGTAATTGGAAATTTTACATCCACGTGGGTAAGGCAAAAGGGGTATTGAAGATAATCCCCGAATCCATCAACAAAGAGGAAACGAAGGTCATGTTTGATTTCGTGTGCAGAGTTGTTGGCGGAGAACTAACTACTTCTGATGAAACGAGCGATTGCAAGTGGGTTCCAAAGGAAAATGTTCTAGATTTCATTACTTTACCTGCAATCCGTTTGCGTTATGAAGCTTATTTGAACTTTAACGGTTCTGTGAATTTTATGGATTACGTTACTACAACAACGCACGAATGTATCTTAATTTTCAAAGAGCATTAAAGTCGTTAAGGATAGTTCATTAAGCTAACGGGAAACGATAGCTCAATAAATTCATCTGAAGTCAATCGTAATAATGGTTGGCTTCTTTGACTTTGATGGTTTCATTTAAACCATAGTTTAAATTTCCTAACTCAAATTGTACATTTTGAAGGTGTTACTTCCCGCAACCGATATTTATAGTGATTTTTAATTCATAAAAGACCTGAAACGGGCAATTTTCACACTTTTTTCAGCGAAATAGGAAAGTGTGTTTGTAGATGGGTGCATTGGAAGCATAAGTTTCATCCTAACCTAAAAAATGTGGGAAGCTAAGATCCAATTGGATCTTAGCTTCCCACGTAAAAACGTCAAATAGGACTTTGACCTCTAATTTTCAAATCCCACCCATAGTTGAAAATCTTATTGTCATTTGACTGATTTAGAAAACCCGCTTGAACTTTAATGCCAACTTCTGATGCCAATCCTCCATCTTGAACATCGATCCAACCTGAAGGAGCAGTTGTTAAGAAAGTTTTTCCAAAATCTATAGCACCACCATTTTGAGAACAATTAGAGATTTGTTTCTTTGCTTTTGTGTCGATTCCAGGACCAATTTGGGTTAACTGGCATGAATTTGTACCTGAGGGTATAGCATTATTTATGTTCCAATTGGTACCTTTATCATACCGATAGTATGCTTTATCCAAACCGTTGTATATGAAACGATTTTTAGTCTGTGAATGGTAGTACAATGTAATTGTTAATTTGACTGTATTGTCGCTATTTTTGTTACCGCCTGTCCAATGAAAGGGGTCAGCTTCTACTACCATATCGGTCTTAAATTGAGTTAATACTTCGCCTGTTTCAATATTCTGTAAATCTCTGTAGATATATGTTTCGTTTGTTAGAATATCATAATCTACTTCTTCTGTAGCGTTGATAGATTGGGATGTACTAAAATTATTAGTATTAATTTCATTTTCAGGGTTGAAGCTACGCCCTTCTACTTGCATATCAACTTTATTACTTTCGTCAGTGGTATCATATTCCTTAATTACTTTGAAGCCTTCTGGAACGGTTGAATCATTTGGAAATACTTCTTCGTTTGGTGAAGCGGCTGCAGCAGATACGGAGCAAAATAACATCATTGTTGCTAATAACGAACTAAATAACTTCTTTCTGTTTCTCATCTTGTTCCTCCTAAATTTTGGATTTGTTGTTCCGGTTCTTAATTAACCGAGGTATCATATATTGAATCAAAATACACATTTTAGGTTATTATTAGATAGGAGGGATGTAATGTGAGAAGAAAATTATCATTAGTTATTTGTTTAACTTTTCTTTTGATTGTATTAGGAGCATGTGGAAATGGTGATATTAAGCATATTAAAAGTGAGCATTGGGATGTCGCATTCCAGAGATCAACAGGGTCATTTGGCATCACATATATTGGGGATGAGACGCAAATAAATGATCTAGTATATGGTGTAACTGGTACGAATATCGACCAAGAAGGTAAGGCTTATGCGACACAGGAAACACCATTTAAGATTTCTGGATTGGTGACCGATTCTGAGAAAACCAAAGATCCAATCATATTTAAAATTGATTGGAATAATAAAAGTGAGAGTGTAACTTTTGAATAAACTGAAAAGTAAAACGAGCCTTAAAGAATTTAGGGCTCGTTTTACTTTTAATAAAATAGTATATTCGCTATAAAATTTCGAACCAAACTTGACCTATCTTGAGACTATGTTAAACCCCACAAGACCATTTTTCGGGCTACATTTGGAGCATAAAAAAGGCGTGAATGAAACACAAAGCTGCACATGCAGCTTACCAGGCGTTCCTCATCTCACTATTTCTATTCATTGCAGGAAATTAGTCCCAAGTGTCGAATTATGTTTTAGTACAATTTAAATGCTTGGGGGAGAAGTTATGGCAAGAAGGAAAAGTAAGGCGAAACAGGAAGAAGAGCTGTTCCAAGGATTAGCCGGAATGGCAATGCTGGGAGGTATTGTAGGGACATATTCTTTAACAAAATCTTGGCAAGCGTCACTTGTCGTTGGATCTCTTGGAGTTGTTGGGATTATTGTTTTAATGGCTATCATTCAACAAAAGCGTGCTGAACGACTGAAGAGGTCGGGAATTGCCGAGATCGATAAAATGGATGGGGTGCAGTTTGAACACTATCTTGGACATCTGTTTCGTTCACAAGGGTATAGGGCAGAAGTGACAAAAGCTGCAGGTGATTATGGCGCCGATCTGGTTATCTCCAAAGATGGAAAACGAATCGTTGTACAAGCTAAACGTTATAAAAAAAATGTTGGCTTAAAAGCTGTCCAAGAGGTTCAAGGAGCTAAGGCACACTACAGAGCAAATGGAGCATGGGTTGTTACAAATAGCAACTATACTGAACAGGCATATCAGCTTGCTAAATCAAACGGGGTTAGGCTGATTGCTCGGGATGAACTCGTTGAGATGTTGCTCGCAATGAAAGAAAAGTTGTCGGCTTCAAAGAAAACGGGAAATGTAAAGACGAGTGCATAAGAGAATTACAAGCAATGAGAGTGAATCATTTTCGACTATGTTTTGAGGAATAAAGCCAACAACATACATAGCACATTAAAGTCGTTCCTTTGCGGATCGGCTTTTTTTATTGGAGGAATAGGATTGTTCAGCAGAAGACGGAAGAAGATACTCATTCGCCTCAACAAGCAGCCTGAGATATGCAAAGGTTGTGTATGGGAAGATGAGATGATGAGTTCAGTTTTTAACGGCTTGATTGTCTCAAGTAGGAACAACCTATAAAACATTAGATTGATATGTTAGGATAAATCCCAAAGGGGGTGTAGCTATGATTAGAGTTGTTTATGTTAATGCTGATGGGAATGGAGAGTTAGCTTGGGAAGACCGTGAAGATGCGGGAGTAGTTCTACATACATTTACTCAGGGAGCTGTTTTAAACCTAAGATACTCAAACGGAAGCTTTTGGAGAGGGACATATTCTCAAGCTTGCTTTGACAAGGAAATTGACGATGACGGAAATATTGTTTTAGAGAGTCTGTATCTATACTTCAATCATACCGACTCGCAATAATAGATGATAATGAGCATCCATCAGGGTGCTCAGATTGTCTAGAAACCCGGTTCTCTTTCGAGAGTCGGGTTTCTTTGTTATCTAAGTACTCGTATTTTCCTCAACCGGCAGAACAAGAAGGCCGTTTAGGTCTTCTTGTTCTGCCGGTTGAGGTGGTTCGCCACCTTCTTCATATTCTGGGCGGCTGCAGTTAGGAGTGACTGCTCTGTCACATTCACGAGTCCACACAGCCTTAAAGTAGCGAAAGCCATGCAGTTCTTTGGCATCGGCAAAGCTTCGCTCAATCGTCTCTTTTCGATTGCCGTATAACTGCTTACCCGAGCGGCTCAGAAGGTTTTCCGTATTTTTTTCTTTGCTATCATCCCAAACATGGCGGGTCAACACTTTTCGCTGGTTCGCCGAGCGTGTGCAGGGGGTGAGAAACGATCAGATTAGGCAGATCGCTGGATCTGACGCGTACTATCGGTAGCCTTGGCGGTCTGTGGTGCGGCAAGGTAGCTCTTGGTCTGCGGGCAGGTTAGGTACTTGAGTGGGCATCGTACTTAAATTTTGTTTTGGGAAATAAACCTTTTAAGGGCATGAATCTTCGGTATGCAATTAACGCCGTAAATCTGGTGTTCTTCCAAACCTTTGCAGATCGGGTAGGTCAAATAACCGGAGTCTACGCCACAGCTTCCACCGGAAGACGGAATCGCTCACGTTGTCGGTCCAAGCGTGTGATGTATGACACGTAATCATGCACATTTCCTGGCGTTACATAGACATCGGTAATCACATTGTACTTGCTGTCCACCGTACGGTGGTCCAGATAAAAAAAACCTTCCGGCTTGCCGTCACGTATAATGTAGCGCTGTTGGGATCGGTCGTGCTCACCTTCACTTCCTTCGTTTCTTCCACCTCCTCTCGTTCTTTCAAAGCTTTTTTCGTGTGCTTTTCGGTCTGCTTCTACCGCTTCATTCAGTTCATTTACATAATCTTTTGTGTTTTACAGCACTTCTTGTTTCATGTACTTATGTTTGTTGGCACTAGCTTTTATATATGTGGGATCGGAGAAGAGCACACGCCCGCCCACCATTTTGTGAGAGATTGCTTGTAACACAATTTCATCGAAAATATCATGGGGAATCGACGATAAGCTTGAATCGATTCCGTCAGTCCAAGTCCCAAAAATAGGGGTAAGCGAGATTCGTCTGGACTTCGCGTTCAAGCTGACGTTCAGAGCGAATACCATAAATGTAACTGAGGAAAATCATCTTAAAAAGGAGTGTTGGGTCAATGGCTGACGACCATTATTTTCACAATACAGTAGTGTACTCTTTTATCGATGATGAAAGACAAGTCGATATATCGATAAATTTTACGTAGCATATGGTTTTCCAGAACCAGTTCTTCAATCGAGACGAACTCGTAGGTTTGTTGTACCTCTCGACTTTGACGCAGCATGCGAACACCATTCATTCCTTAATAGCCGCTTATGTTATACAACATTAAAGCAGTGACGTCATGAATTATAAAGATACGAAAAAGGCTGCCGATAATTTCTCGACAATGTCAACTGACTACAACCATTGAATTTGAATGCGAGGTTTGATTCAGTTTAAACCCTCACTACTTAGCGATAAGAGCGTTTGAAGACCTAAAGAGGATGAGTACATAGCAAAAACCGAAAAATAAAATTTCTACTCCAAATACCATATTCAGTAAAAAATACAATCGTGTACTATTGATGTATAAATAAAATAATAAGAAGTAACGAATATGTCTGATCCTAGAGATGAGATTCGAATACGTGAAGATAAAATAGAAAACATTATACTCCTAAAGATTGGATTGCAATTGATTTTGCTATATTAGACATCTGGGATGGCAAGTGTCTGGTTAATTTATAGACAAGTGGAAACCTTTCTTTTACCTTAATAATATAGTAGAATGTCTGTGTTAGGTGAGTTTTTAGCACTATTAGGAGGGAACCGCTGGATCTACGACGACCGGTTCGACGGAGTTAGAGGTTCTCGATATATGAGCGAGAGTAGCGAATAAAATTTCAGAAAAGTGTCGAGAGACAAGAACATTTTACTATTGCCAGAATGAGAATAACATCTACCAATCAAATGTAGGTCGTTATATGGGCGTGGGAAGACATGAGAAGAAGAAACTTATTAAATCCAATAGTTGTATCTTGTTTGTGATTAGTTTAGTCATTGTGTATGAAACGTTTAGTTAACAATAAAGAAAAAATGATAAATGGAGGGGAAGACATGGGTGGCAGAGATACAATTAAGGGTGTAAAGGCCCAAGGGATGATAGCCGTTTTGGAGTCAATTTCAAGAGACGATTGGGATATAGTTCGAATTGAACCAGAAAAACATGAAGAAATAACAGACAAAATCGACATTCAATGGGATTTAAAAGACGCTAAACATAAAATTGCACAAGTGAAAAGTACGGAAATTCCGATGATGCCAGCTCAAATAAAGTCCTTTTTGAATGAGTTAATTAAAGAAAATCATTCTCCTGAGAATTTGTATGAACTACATATTGTGGGACCGCTTCATAAGAAGAGCCATGAACTAGTTTCTCGAATTAACAATAGGGAGGTCCGAGATCAAGAGTTAAATGGTTTTGAATTTCTTGAGCAGAGTGTGGATTCTTCAAAGATCTTTTTTAGGGAATTTGATTTTCAATCGTTAGAGGCTCTTGCCTATAAGCTGCTACATCAATTCTATAATAAGAATAATATTCCTTTACAAGCAAATGAAGTAGAATTAAGAACTAAGGCATTATTAAATGAATTTGATGTTTTACCAATTTATCGTAAAGACCTTAGTAGAAGAGACATGGAAAACATATTGATCGCATGGACAGATAGATTTTCAATTGGAACTATTGATATAAAGAATCTTCAAGAATTAAAAGATTCAGTAACATATTTAGCTAGGGAGTTTAGGCGGCTTCTGGGATTAATGTCATATCCCTTTCCTGTTAGTGGACGTATCACAAGACTAAACTATGTTAAGGAGCATGAGAAGGCATTTACCTTAGGTACGGTTCAGAAAAAATATCTGAATATTATGATTGAACTGGAAGAACTTGAAGAAAAACGAAGTTTACTATTAAAATACCAGGCAGATTATGAAGTAGGTAAAAAGAGTGGTACTAGTAATGGAAGGCTTATACCATTAGCGAATAAAATAAACAATCTTTCAGAGTTATTGGATGATAAGGTCGAAAATTCGAAAACAATCAACGAATTCCATGAATATTTGGATGAGTTTATTAAGAATATTTATAGTTAATATCAGTTGGGCACAAGAACATTGTTCCATTCAAAGTCGCCATTATAGCGGCTTTTTTTGATCTAAGCAACCAATTTCTTGTGTCAAGCTAGTCGCACTATAATCTAACAGATGCATTAATAAATTAAACATGATGAAAATTAATAACCGATGATTGTCAAACCAAGTGCGACAGTTCTTCTGCAAAAGATTCGTGAGCCGTCTTCCAACCCAAACAATTTCGGGGTCTGTGATTGATTAGATCGAGTGAATGGGCAAGATCATCATCATCCACCCCCGCAAGATCGGCACCTTTAGGGAAAACTCTCGAAGCAACCCGTTCGCATTTTTGTTGGATCCACGTTGCCAGGGTGAATACGAATCAGCAAAATAAACTTGCAGGGCATGGGTTGTTTCAAGATTGACATAGTAAGCAAATTCCTTGCTTTGGTCAGCTGTAGCCGTGAGGAACGTCCCTGTGGGGTACTGTAAGATCGCTACACCAAGCGTGACCTCCATGGACAATGTGGTACGATTGGACATGAGAATAGCGGTGTATAGACGCGTTTTACGTTTAATGAGTGTTCCTATGCAGCCTTTACTTTTCCCACGACTTCATACAACGGTATCCAGTTCCCAGTGTCCAAACGTTTCACGGGAGCGGACTTCTTTCGGACGATCCGAAATGGTTTTGCCAATGGTGAATTTACCCTGATTTTCTGCGGATTTCTGATGCTTCCCTTTGTGACGTAGGACCTGTAATGTACCCTGAACCATAAGTCCTGCGTAGATCCAGCGATAGATGGTTTTGAAGGAGACTACAGGCAGACTATCCGCACGGAGTCGTTCGGTGATTTGTTCTGGAGACCACGTTACTCTCAGTTTTTCCTCCAGTGAAGAAGCCAAAGTACCTGACCATTTACCTGGAGAAACGGCTGCCTTACGGCGCTCCTAATACGCTTTCTTGGATGAAGGGGCAACCGGGGGTAACATGGAAAGATCTACAGGAAAAATCGTTTAATAAAATGTTTGGTTGGGATGAAGTTATACCTGGACTTATGGATTTAACTCCACTAGGTGATGAAGCTTGTAAATTGCTTGGTTTAGATGAACTGTCTGAAACTGAACTAGAAGAATTGATAAGAAACTTTAAATCAAGCTAAGATAATTAAACAATTGTAAATTATTCTTTGATAAACTTGAAGGAGTAAATTATGGACAAAGAACTTATCCCGCTATTAAGTGCTGCTATTGTTGCTGGGACTACCTTGATCGTTCTGATCATTAACAAAATCGTAGAATATTCCATGTGGAAGACCAATTTAGATAGAAAGGGTGAAGAAAAATACCTAGAAAGAAAAATTGATACATTGCATATAACCATCGTTGATATATTTGAATTGACGGCTGAAACATTAACTCTCGGCAATCAATCAGATCAAGGAATTAGATCAATAATAAAAGAAGGGTTTAAGAGTGTGGATGATACTTTTAGAAAAGTAATAGCAAAAGCTTCCCCTTTTTTAGATAAGAAAATAATGGATAACGAAGTACATCATGTCTACATGCTTACAGCATCTATCTGGGAGCTTATGAGACAACATGATAAAGAAGGAAATGTTAAACTTTCTATTATTGAGTCTGAAGATTTCGGATATAAGGAAATTAAGACACTAGAGGAAATAATAAGTACTCATATTTTCTGGTTAAACGAAGCTCTCCATGAACTAAAAGATGAATTGGCAATACTTGTGAATCCTATACAAAAATCGGCACCACAATGGAGAAGTTTTACTATGATTTTAAGTATCATTGTTAACTGTTTACTTGCCATTGCCTTAATCTTTTCATGGGTTTAAAAAATTTATTATTCATCACAGGCTTCCTTAATTCCATAGTGTGAGTTTACCACCTACTGTAAAGGTGGTTTTCTTTTATCTACGTCCATTAATCAAAAAATAAAAAGGGAGGGCACAGTAATGTCCTCCCCATCACCGAGGGTACCCCCGGCTGAGATAGTGGCCTGCTGTGCGCAGCTGTATCGACAATATCCGCTATCTCGCATTCCATCAAAACGGAAAGCTGAGGAGTAGGCATGAGAACACCAGGTGAAGATTTATTGCAACATGAACTCGCTGTAATGGAAGGTATCCTCGAGAGTAAAGAGCAGTACAGAAAGATCGTCAAGGTAGCTATCGCCCAATGGGTTAAAGATCTGCAGGCTGGACATATAATGATGAAGACCGTTCAGGATCTGGAACGTCTCATCGAACTGGATATATAGCTTCAGAAGGATGATGAATCGTGAATTACGTAGGCATGTTAAATTAAGAGTAGCTCCTCTTATATTGGTAGTACAATCCAATATAGGAGGAATGAAAAATGTTATTCAAAGATGTAGTCCTGCTTCACCTTGCCGATAAGGAGGAGAAGCAAGAAGTTTATACCCGCTTCTCAAGTAAAGGGAAAGCAGATGATTTCATCGAGGCCCTGTTTCAGCTGAACAAAAAAGGGTTGATTTATGTCCCTCGTCGGGCATGGGCTTGGGGTGGATATAACAGGCTTATACCGGAAGATGTGGTCATGACGGGGGTTAAACTTACTCCACTTGGCCTAATCCAAGTCGAACGTCTTACCTTTAAGAATAGGAAGTCCCTTTAAGGGGCTTCTTTGGTTTATTCCACAGTTGGGGGTGGTGATGAAAGTATGAGGACTTTGAGTAAATCCGTAGTAACAGCATAGTAAGTCGATGACATTATAAATCCATAAAAGTATGACCAAAGGGAGAAGGTAAGGAAACATTTCCTGCCTTCTTTTTGTTTTGCCAGAAAGGAGGTAAGCGATTGAGGGAAAAATCATGGTTAATTAACTGGCAGAGTGAAAAATGAACGACCGAATGACAGAGAGTTATCCTTTTCCATACGGAGTAAAATGCGTAAAGGTAAAAACCAGCCAGCACCTAAACGTACTACAGCGAACTTAAGGAAGCTGTCGGAGCTAGGAAGGGCAATCCGCGTCATCAAGAATGGAATAGCCAAACTGAACTGTTCGGTAACAGCTATCGATGAGAATGATCTGAAAGATGTCGAGAAATATGCAAGATACTCTCTTGAAGCCTAACCAAGGTGACTCATTCAGTTCTTGGATTGAGCCCATTCAGAATGTATCCTGTTGATACGTTTTCTGCAGATTTATATCCAGAATGGGATGGATATACGCATGAATCCAAGATGCAACTACGGTAAAAGCATTCCGTTCTTACTGGGAAAGCGAGGTCATGGACAGGGGGATCGACCTGTCCATCGGGGGTAAGAATCCAAGTGTTCTTGATCTTGGAGCTACTGATGACAAAACTTTTTTCCTTGAATGGCAACGTTTCTTGATTGAAACCATGGCTATCTCCTTTTATATCTCGTGAAAAAGCTTGGGTAGACGAAGGATGTCAAAGGAGTACGCCGATAGTAAAGGACGAAGATACAAAGGATACTGTCCATATTTCATAGCAGAGAATATGTTGAGCATATTAACATTCACATTATAGCGTTATCTTCGGCTTGGGTGGTGTACTAGAGTTTAAATTCCATAATGAGACATCTTTAAAGATAGAAAACTAAAGAGGATATTGATGCAATCTATTTGGATCTAATGGTCAATGAAAGATGAAGTTCTTGATGAAAAAGCCAAGATAGCGTTGCCTAATGAGCATGGTGAATTATTTCCAGTTTGAGATGAAAATCCATTGTTTATCTGATCGATCCTGCAGGTGTTCATACCAAAACACGAGTAATCCACAACTAAACGCAACAAGAGGCCGTATTGCTCCCCATGACCTTATCTCGCAAGAATATAAATATTTACCTCTTGCATAAAGAACATATGTTCGGTTTATAATATATACAAACATACGTTCTTAAATGTACAGGAGTGATTTCAGTGTTGGCTAAGCAGCGAACTATTATGCTCATCGACATGCAGTCGTTTTATGCTTCAGTCGAAAAGGCAAAAATGCCTCAATACAAAAATAGGCCTCTCGCCGTCGCTGGAGATCCAGCAAGGCGTTCTGGAATTATCCTTGCCGCTTGTCCACTAGCCAAAGCTAAAGGTGTATCTACCGCGAAACCACTTTGGCAGTCTCTCAGAAGTGCCCTGAACTGATCATTGTGAAACCACACATGCAAGAGTACATCGAAGTATCCACTCAAATCATGTCCATTATTGAGGAGTTCACCGATCTGGTCGAACCGTACAGTATTGACGAATTATTCACTGATTTTACAGGGTCTATGCATCTATTCGGTGATGATCCAATCGATTTAGCCAAGCAAATTCACGACAAAATCTATAATGAAACAGGCGTTTACGCGAGAGCTGGCATTGGTGAAAACAAAATCATCAGTAAATTGTGCTGCGATATGATTGCTAAAAAAGCTGAGGGTGGCATTTTCCACTTAAAGAAAGAGGAATTACACCTCCACATTGGAGATAAGCCCATCCGCGATATGTGGGGGGTAGGCTCAAGAATGGAAAAACATCTGTGGAAGATGGGCATCCGAACCATTAAAGACCTGGCAAATACGCCTCTTTCCAAATTAAGAAGTAAGTGGGGTGTTAATGGAGAAGTCATCTGGCTAGTCGCAAATGGACTCGACAATTCGCCGGTAACCGTCAACACGCACAGTACACAAAAAGATATCGGAAACGGAATGACCCTGCCTAGAGATTTCACAGAGGCTTGGGAGATCGAAGTGGTTATTCTCGATATCTGTACAGAAGTATGCAGAAGAGCCCGCAAAAAGGGACTGATGGGTAGTGTCGTATCTATGAGTGTATCTGGAGCGGATTTTGACCACCCCACTGGTTTTCACAGGCAGGTTAAACTGTCTGATCCTACAAACATAACTGTTGATGTGTGCAAGATAGCCAAGCGCATATTCCATCAACACTGGGATGGGCAACCGGTGCGCCGTGTAGGTGTATCCCTTTCTCAATTATCCAACGCGGATACATATCAACTATCTTTTTTTGATGATCAAGAACAGAAACGGGCCATTGATCAGGTGATGGACGACATTAAGGATCGATTTGGCGATATTGCTATTCTACGAACGAGCTCCATTACAGCTGCCGGTCAAGCGATAGATCGAGCATCTAAAATTGGGGGGCATTACAAATGAGCAAGAAACTGGAGGCCAATGGATTATGGGAATCGAGCCGTATGATGCTTCCACAACATAAAGAACGAATTATACAGCATCGTAACCAAATTCACTATCAGGCGAAACCGCTGATCCATGAAGATGAGTGGGAGATTATTGTACAACATATAGATATGTCGCTCAACTATACATTACAAGGAACCTTTGAAGTATTTAATGAGTCAGGCAATCGGTATATACATGGGATCGTCACTTCAGTCAGTACCTTTGGAAAGAAAATCAAAATTGAAATGGAGAATGGATTTGAATGGGTCGATTTTGATCAATTGGTCGCTGTAAAACTTGAAGAAGGAGGCGTGTAAGGTGCGACAGACTTCTGAGGAACTTTCACTCGTGAAGAGGCTGGTAGAACTCCCTTATCTTTTAGGTGCGCTGGAGGTAGATAAGCAAAAAATATACGCTTCAAACTTTAAGATGAAATCTGTGTATGTTGACTACTTGGACGGCACCCAAAAGAAAATTGCTTTAGAGATGTACAAATCGAAACAAATTTTAAAGGAACATCATATAAAAATCATAGATGAAAAGAGGTCTCAGCTGAGTTTAACGGTAGATTATTCGGTAAGAGGTTACCTTCATAAAATGACATTATTATGGAGCAAGGTGAAAGTGGATGTAACCTTAATGCTTACTGAACATATGAACGTTGATATTACTGATTTGCCCAAATAAACATAGAGTTAGTGCAGAATACGGTATATAACTTCATAGGGTGGAGATAATGCAGTTATAACCATTGTTTTCTTCTCCCATATGGGTAAACCGACCTTTGAAGTTGAAAGGTCGGTATTTTTTGTCTCTACGCTAATACAAAACTTAGAAGAAAAGAAGAGTATAGAATCATTACAAATTATACGGAACTGTTTGCTTAGGTGTGTGCACAACTGACCTCATTTTACGAATACTATCTAGCTGCCTTCTTTATTTTAGAGACCAATAGATAGCCAATCCTTTACGTTACTTTATTTGCTTTCCCTTAGATTAAGAGAAAGTACGCATCAGATATAGGGATTCTATAAGAAATGAATCTTCATAAGGGGGTAAGTAAGAGATGTTAGCTTGAAATAACAGGTATCATCTCTTACTTATATGAAACTTAACGGAACTATAGGATCGGTAAACTATCCGAAAGGTATCTCAATCCCAGTTCCAAATCTCTACAAGGTTCAATTGAAAATGGTAACCATATATTTAATTATCAGATACTGTATGATATGATAATCAGGAAAATAGTACCAGTGAAAATCGCGAAAAAAAGTTGCTGGTTAGTGCTCTATTATCTTTTTTGCTTTTATCAAGTACAACAAGTGTGTTAGCTCATCCAGGTAGAACCGATGAAAATGGTGGTCATACATGTTGGATCAATTGTACCAAATTGGGACTAGAATACGGAGAATATCATTATGATGGCGGAAGTCCTATTTCAAGTTCGAAGTCATTCAATAGCTCTAGTTCGTCCTCATATCATCAAAAACTACAAAACAAAAATAAACTAAGCCTCAATACACACAATCGTCTTTAAAGGTTTATGTAAATGATAAGAAAGTGGAATTTAGGAACAGATTTCTACGATATGAAGAAAGTAAATTGGTTCATTGCGTGACATTTCAAAAGCTCTAGGTGCCTCATTTACATATGACCCTGGGTGTGGAACGCTTGGTTTAACCAATGATAAGTACAAAGTAACCACACCGTTTGACAGTAAAAATGGTATTCTAGAATAGCAACTCTTCTACATTGAGTACTCCCCCAAAAGCCATTAACGGAATTACCTACATACCCGTACAGGCTCTTGAAGGTTTGGTTGTACCCATGAAATTCACTTCAAGCAATAACACATTAAATATTGAAATCTATACTACTCCGTGGAGGGCGCTTGCTCTCCATTTTCTTTGAATCAAGTTAGAGAGCGTATACCACCTACTGTATTGTTTTCACACAAATATCAATAGTTCAACTCAATAATACATACCTTGGAGTGCACAAATGTTAACTAAAAAGGATCTGCTAAAACAATGGCTAAATAACCATCAACAATATTCATTTTCATTTCCTTTAGGAAACGTGAATCTAGAACAGACTGTTATTCTAAAACAAATAGAACAATTAATCGAAGGTAGCTTACGAGATAACATTTATATCTTATATATTGTGTCTGAATTAGACATCGTACCAGTTTATGTCGGGCGAAGTAATAACCCTCTCAATCGTTGGAAAGCTCATTTTAAAGGCCTAGTGAGGGGACAGGGCTTGTATGAAAAGTGGAATTCGCTGCTACTAGATAATGCTGGTAAATTTAAATATGAAGTTGGTTTATTTGTTGTTGCAGATTCCGTTTTGTCTCAACCACCAATCCCTGGAGTCCCTTGCACCATTGGTTCAGTAGAATACCAGCTTGTGAGTTTGATATCCGACACTTATCCAAAAACTCTTTTAAATCACGAAGGGAATAGACGATGATTTCATTTAATGAATGGCTTAAGTCGAACAGAGGGTATTCGTTTGTTCCGTTATTTGAGACAGATGCTGACTCTTTACTTGTACAAACCAAATTGAAATTTGTAAATCATACTGAAAGACGATTACTCAAACGGTCTACTCTCATGGAGAATGCGATCATTGATATTATTGAGTCAAATATCAACGATCCAAGATGGGAGGGAATCATTTACGTTATGGGAACAGGAGACTTAGATAACTTTATTCCTTTATATATAGGGAAGGCAGATAAAAAAGGGGTTAAGAATGAGATCAGTGCAAATATAAAGAACATCCGTAAGAACTCTCATATGTTTGCAAGGTGGGGAGATGGACTTGCATATCATATCGGAGACTTGAGTCACGTTCTTTTTAAATTTGAAGGCTATAAGAAACCTTCAAAAAAATATGAGCGGTGGGCTGAGTCCTTGTTTATCTCCTATGATCCTCCCATACTAAAGAAATCAGTAAATTTTTATATCTGTCCTTGGTTTGAAGAAGAGGTTGGTATGTCTGGCTTTTCGGGTTCATTACCAGCGATTGAAAAAGAAATGATAGCGATCGCCTCTTATCATTATAGTGACTTCCTTCTAAACAAGGATGGTGTGTAAAATTAGCAAAATTGCGCTAGTAAGTTGTACTAAGGTAAAACAGAATTTCCTTTGTGAAGCCCAGACTATGTACAATAAGTCAGCTTTGTTTTCAAAAGTTACACAATTGATAAGACAATGCGAATATACGGATTGGTATATTTTATCGGCTAAATATGGTCTTATCGAAAAAGATGAACTTATTGAACCCTACGATATAACTTTAAATAACATGAAATCCGATGAACGAAAAGCTTGGGCTAAGGAAGTAGCAAAAAACATTCTCACTTTAGATGTTAGTCACATTGATTTTTATACGGGGCAAAAATATCGGCAATATCTTATTCCAATCCTTAAGTTGAATGAAATTACCTGCGTAGCACCATTAGAAGGTCTAGGTATTGGGGAACAGTTAAAGTATTTGAATGAGAACAATCGTGGGACAAAATCGAAGTAATTAAACTAATAAGTAAGCCGGTTTCATATCTGATATTGCTTGTATGGCTATGTTTTCTCTAGCTTCATTGCGTTTATATCTAACTGTAGCGGCTTCCGCTCAGGAAACCTGGATTCCTAACCGCCAAATAAGTTCGGTCAGTGAATGTCTTAGCCATATTAAGGTCACCGTTGTTTTAGCCGGGTATATTACATGGAATATACCTTTTTGTGTTGCGGCTAGCATTATCCACTGAGCTTTCCTAACGGTGACCACTGATCTTAGCATGAAATTTGATTGTTACCCTAGCATTTACAATAGCCTCATATTCATACATTGGAAAACCTTCATAGATTGTGTGATTCATCGAGCTGAAAAACTTTTAAACTCATCCAAAGAAACTATACGTTTTAGCTGTGAAATATTCTAACAATCGTGTTAGTCCGGTTTTGTGAACTTCAATAAATTGCTGCATATTCGACTGTTTTTCTTCAGAAAGTAGTAGTTCTCCATGAACTACTTCTAATGAAGCCATTGTCTCCATGTCATGCCTAATTTCAATTAAGTTTGTTACATATTCTAATCCTAGTTGATTCATGATGTTCAAATTTTGATTAGAATCAAATCTATTAAAATAATACTCCATAATATCGTTACGATAATAGGAATTGAATAACCCTAAAATATCAGCTTGTTTACCATTCCACTGAATTAATCCATAGTAGATATCCGTTTTTCCTTCTGTATTACTATCTATATACAATGTGTATAAAGGTAGCCCGTTAACATTTCCATTCATGTATGCCAGCAGAGATTCGAGTATTCGTCCTGGATCATAGATATTTAAACTCAAACTGAAGTCCTTATTCTTTTTGGCTTTGTTTATTATAGTTAAGATGTGTGAACGCCAAATTTTGTTCCACAACAAAACGGTTTCTATATTTTCTTCAATCTCGATAATTTTAGCTTTGTTGTTCGCGTGTCCTTGAGTCACGAAAATCTCAAAGTTTTCTCCACTTAATCCAAGTAATTCTTCGCGTATGATTGCTTGATCACTGAGCCGAGTATCTTCTTTAAAAACGCCACCTCTAATAATTTCATCTGTACTCCAGGATCTGTTTATACTTCCGAGTAACTTTTCAGGATGGCTTGTTTCAATTGTGTCACAACTTATATTAGGAACTACATGCTGCAAGAAAAGATCTTCTAAGTATATTGTATATCCCTCAGTATCGTTCTGATAGTAATTTTCCTTTTCCTCAATCAATTCTTCTATGTGATCTAAAATTTCATTTTCTTCCCATTCTTCTTTTTGTAGTAAGAGCTTTAAATTTTGAAAGTAATAATTCACATCATATTTTTGTATCGCAACATATAATGAATAAGGATAAGGGATGTTAGCGTCCGAATGCATCTTCAAAACCACATAGTCTGTAAGTCCGCACTGTTCTAACTGTTTTCGCAAATTACTGATTTCATCATGCGCTTTTTCATACGTCTCGTAGAGAAAGGATAAGTGATTTCGAGATAACTTCTTACTTATGGGATTATCAATTGGTTGAATTTCTTGTTTTGTAATGGGGATATTATTTTCATCTAGGGTAATCATATAAGCCTCGGTTCGATAGTTAGTTGATAGTATAAATTCAGAATAAGGGGTCAAGAGTTCATGCCACTCTGATGAAACAATTATTATTCTTATCTCACTTGGCTTAACACGAAATTTATGTTTTAACAACATTGGATATTTTGATATCTCATTAAGCGCTTCTCTTGCAGCTTGATTAGATCGTTTTATCTCAATAATCACATAGTTTCCTTCCTGATCAGTGGCTAAAATGTCCACGTAACCTTTTGCACCATACGGATTTTTCAACTCAAATTCTTCTTTGACTAAATTTAGTTCTGGAGAAATAAACGATAGATTACTTGCTATGTATTTTTTGATTTTCTCTTCGATTTTGAGCAAGGTAGCACCTCATATACTAGTAGATTAATAAAAATTAATGTATCATCCTCATCAAAAAATAAAAATAGACGCCACAGAACGTCTATCAAAGTATATTTTAAATTGATAAACTCCATACTATCCGGAAAGAGTGGCATAGTTTTAAATAAAAGACCTAATCCCACTTGGAAAAAGTTGGATTAGGTCTAAATATAAAGAAACGGAATGTGTCTGTCAATACAAATCGAATGAGTAATTGTATTTTTCAAAGTTAGATACTTACTAATTAGAACAGTCCTGCTTCTAAAAGGAAGTAATGATGCATAACGAAATATGATTAGCATTATGAATGATTATTTAGGTGTAACCGTTGATTCAGGGGGATATAAAGTTGGACACATTGTTGCTAAATTAAATGAAGAAGTTGGGTTCAAGAGAAAAAAGAATACTTAAATATTGATGAACAGAAGGATCAATTAAGTATGTATTCAAAGGAAACATTGGGCAGATTTTAAAAACACCTAGAATAAAGACACAGAAAAATATCGGATATGCTTTATGTTGTATCCATTATCTTATTTATATTTTGGTTTGGTAAGAATGTATCTTTTGGAGACAATCTGATATCAATATTTTCGGAAGCCAGACAGTCATATTGTCGGAGGAGACGCGTACAACTACATAATAATAGGTATCCGCGGAGTCCGTCTTGGAGGTTCGTTATTCTCAGTGGTAATGAGAGCGCTAGCAATTATTGAAGCATTAGAAAAAAGAAGTATTCCATAGTTAATCAAGTTCTAATCACGAAAGTACCATTGCAATTGATTTCTTCTATTTGTAAACGCTCTATATCAGTCATGATAATGAATTCTTGAAAATGGTATCTATATATTTATTTATCAGATATTGTATGTTATGATACTTAGGAAAAAAGTACCATTATGGGAGGTTTGATAGTGAACAAAAAAGGTGTTTTTTAGTTCTTTGGTATTACTCATTTTTTTATGATAAGTAATACATAATTGCGATGTTGAACCACTTTGGAAAATAGAGGAGCTAAAAAAATCATCTTAAAAAATCTGACTATACAGATAAACCACTTAAGGGTCAATAATTAAATTGGTTTCATTAGGTCTTAAAAGCTCTAAGTGCTTCATATACATATGATCCCGAGAGTAGAATAATTGATTTAGCAAGAATAAGAGTACGGTAACATTAAATCTCAACAGCTAGCAAAGCTTTATACATGATATACCGCTCCCAAAGTCGATAACAGTATTACGTACAATTCACTAAAAGCCCATAAAGGTCAGGGTGTATCTTTGAAATTGACAACAACATTTTAAATGTAAAAAACTTAAATTTATTTTGTGGAGGGTAATCGCTCTTCATTTTCTTTGTGTTTTATTAAGTGTGTATGTCAGCGAGTGGACAAACTTGATAGCTGGATACCGTAATTTGAAAACCTATAGTTTGGAAGTAATTAATTATATCTAAACTATGAAATTTAGAGAGGATGTATTAATAATGATCTATTTGTTTAGGAAACTAGTTAGCAAGACCTTTATCGGATTACTCAGCTTGGGGACTTCAAGTTTATTCCTTTTTTCTTCTAATTCGATATCTGCAGATGAAGGAACGTATACTCGCTTATCTGCAGGAACTCAAGAAATCACTATTGGACTCAATACGGAGTATAGCACTTCATTTTCAGCATTAGGAGATTTTGGAGTCGAAAAGTCGGTTAATTCTCTTGCCAGTTGTACAATTGAAGACAGTAGTGTAGCCGTTGTAGTCAACGACTGCCAAGTTTATTCCGTTTCACTTGGAAGAACTTCATTACATATAGAATATCAAGGGTTGACTCTAAACATCCCTGTGACTGTCATAGATAAGTATAGAATTCAAACAGATGCACCAAATGTAGAGCAGTCCACTCTGGATGTTTATAAAGACTTAGATCTCTCGTCTATCTCAAAACAAAGAGAAGAAGTGCTGAAGGAACTCAATCAATACCGTTCCTTTGCAAAATTGCAGCCTCTTACTATCAATGAAAATCTGAATAAAGGTGCACAAGCTCATGCTAATTATCTAAAAGCAACAGGAACAACCGGCCATATTGAGAATCCGGCACATCCTTTGTTCTCAGGTACTTTTCCTTCTATGAGATTACAGGCTTTTGGTTATCCCAACATCAATGTAAGTGAGGTAGTCAGTCCGATGAAATCTGATCCGGTTGAATCTCTGAATAGATTAATTGCAGCTCCGTTACACCGAATTATTTTACTAGGTCCGGGACCTGACGAAGCGGGTATAGGAGTGAGCACAAATCATTTGGTTATTACAACAGGAACAAAGCGGGTAGGTGAGAAACTAATTGATCGTAGTGTCGTTTTGTTTCCTGCGGAAGGGCAGAAAAATGTCCCTTTGTCATGGGTAGCCCTAGAATCCCCTAATCCTCTGGCCTACTATCAAAAAGAAGGCGAGCAAGTTGGTTATCCAATTTCCATTAGTACGAGTTATTCGAATAAAATGAAATACCACTCAGCAACATTTACAGATTCTAAGGGTCAATCAGTTGATTTTTACCTTGTAGATAGTGAGCATGGTGGAGTTGAAGAAGCTATACTGCTGATTCCCAAGCAGCCATTGAAACCTAATGAGAAATATACTGTCCAGATTGATTTTGGCCAAAGCAAGCAGTCTTATGAAGGGTATGGTATACCTCCACAAGAGGACACTAAAACGTGGAGTTTTACTACTCGTAGTGAGACAGCGCACAGCTTGACATTAAATAAATCGAATTTATCTCTTAATGAGGGGCAATCGATCAATCTACCTAAGGTCTTCTTAACAACAGAACAAGGAACCATTAGGGACGTAAGTTCAGAATCTCAATATAAATCTGATTCAAGTCATGTTGTCATTCAAAACGGTAATTTAGTAGGTGACTCTGCGGGAACTGCAAAAGTTGTAGTTAGTTATGAGGGTAAAATAGTAAGCTTCACTGTTGATGTATTACCTACAGTCAAAAATACATTTAGCGATATGGCGTCACATTGGGCTAATGATGCTGTGAATTG
Organism: Paenibacillus sp. CF095; assembly: GCF_900101225.1. Classification (NCBI taxonomy): domain Bacteria; kingdom Bacillati; phylum Bacillota; class Bacilli; order Caryophanales; family Paenibacillaceae; genus Paenibacillus; species Paenibacillus sp. CF095. Next base: position 548,879 of record NZ_FMZN01000003.1, on the reverse strand, counting down.
GGGTAAAAAACTGGAGATTATGGGAGGCTACGCAGACAATACCTTCAAGCCCAATAGACTAGTTAGTGAAGAGGAATTCCTTAAAATGTTATTTAAGCTGTATGAGAAAGAAATTCCGACGGAAATTCGCAATCGATCAAAAACTAAAACAAAATGGTCCATAGGGTCATGGAGTGACCCATACTATAACTATGCTCTTTCATATAATCTTGATTTAGATAAAAGCGCATTAAAGAAATCAGCTCGTCAAGAGCCATTAACAAGATATGAAGTTGCATCAATTATCTCAGGTCTACATGGTAAGAATTATAGCAATGCTCAGGATGCCGTACGTTTTCTCTTAGATATGGGATACTCGACAGGGAAAACAGCTTCAACCATAGATGGGTATCAAGGTAATGACTCTTTGACTCGAGCAGAAGCAGTCCAGTTTCTTCGCAACTTGGTCCAAGAAGGGATGAATAGTATTCAAGGTAGACCAGAACAAGTTAGCCCATTTATTAAGCAAGATCGTTTTATCAAAGCCAAATACAACGAAGATACAACACTTAACGTTAGCGGCAGATTTCAAGAATACGCTAATCAGACAACAAAAGTTATTATAGGTACTCTCTTACCAAAATCAAAAGTAATCCAAGAATATTTGGTGACGTTTGATCGCGAAGGTTACTTTACAATCCTAACTTCAAAGGTAATTGATCAGGATGGCTTACCAATTGAAGAGTTAATTATTGATTTTCCTATTCGCGAGGATCTCAGCTATCAAACTAAAGTGAACTATTTAGCTACATTTTATAATGTTTATCGATAGTTCTTTTCAAGATTAATCTTTGAGTAGTACTAAATATATCTCTATATACAAGTAGCATGGCATCAGTAGAGATTATGTTGTCCTTTCAGCATGAAGCTACTGCATGATATTTAAAATGATGAGGTCGGTTGGGATTTCTAATTGGGGGAATAGCCTTAATTACGTTTTAAATGCTTCTTTTTGGGATTAACGCTGTTCGGTTTGAGGTGGGGATGGAAATTGTCTATCCTCATTTTTTACTGATAATTGATTATAAGAAGAACTATTTCATTTGTTTTTGGCCTTGTTCTAAGTTTTGTTGTTGCCTTATGGCGTAATAAAGGGACACAACGCTATGGATTGAGATTATATCCGTTCTTCATGGAATCGGTGTTTTAGGAGGGGGCCATAGACAGCGTGAAGCAGCAGTTAAGTACGCTCACTTTTGAGATTAAACGAATCGAATACGGCAATACAAATGCATGCTTGCAATATACTGCGATTAAATCACATTCTTCTCAGATAAAGGTGTAAATATCCCGATATATTAATTATTAAGTCTCTCATTTCGAAAGGGTGGAAAATGCTTGAAAGAAATATGGTTTGTGACAAGCAGTGCAGACAAGTTTAAAGAACTTAACGAGATTGTTCAAAGCTTTCCTAGTAAAAAAAAGCCTGTTTTTAGATTTCATTCAGTTGAAACTAGCGAAATTCAAACAGAGGACATGGAAAAATTAATTAAGTTTAAAGCGTTAGAAGCTTTTAAAAAGATCAAGCGTCCTTTATTGGTAGAACATACAAGCTTGCATTTAAAAGAATGGGGAGATTTGCCTGGGGGCTTGACACAAATTATCTGGAGTAAATTAGATGAAGATAAATTTATTAAACTAGTAGGTACGGATCGAAGAATAACTGCTCGGACTTATCTTGGCTACATCGATGGAAAGAAGATACATACCTATGTGGGAGAGATAAAAGGAAAGCTAGCAAAAGAAGCACGTGGAGATAATGGTTTTGGCTGGGATAGGGTGTTCATTCCGAAGAAACGTAGAGAAACTCTTGCCGAACTATCCTCTGAGGAAAAAAATGATATTTCTATGCGAAAAAAAGCTGTAAGGAAGTTCCTGAAAGACTTACAGTCTAAAGGAGAGATCTGAGTATGACTGACGGATATATCTATAGACTTGCTCGAAGTATTCAAAAAGGCGATACCATTTTATTTGCTGGAGCAGGAGTGTCCCGTAATCTGTCGCTTCCTTCTTATGGAGAATTAATCGATCAATTAGGCATGGAGTTGGGCTTCGATCCAGAAATATTTTGGAATTTAGGCAATGATGACTACTTGTCTCTAGCAGAATATTATGTTCTAGAAAAATGCTCATTAACTCCACTTTTAGAAAAATTCCAAAGTAAATGGATTGTCAGTACGGATATGGTCAAAGCCTCAACAGTTCATGAATTGTTGGTACAGCTGAATTTCCCGATCATATACACGACGAATTATGATAACGGATTAGAAATGGCTTTTGAAGAATATGCTCCTAATATTAATTGTCGCAAAATTTCTGATGTAAAGGATATTGCGAGAAGCAACGGGTGCGACACACAAATCATAAAGTTTCATGGTGATATGGAGACCAAAGATGAATCGACTATTGTTCTAACCGAGTCAAGTTTCTTTGACCGGCTAGATTTCGAGTCTCCTTTGGATATAAAGTTTCGTTCTGACATACTAGGAAAATCGATACTTTTCCTGGGCTACAGCCTAAGCGATATTAATCTCCGAGTGCTACTTTATAAGCTGAACCAAATTTGGAAAACTTTCAATTCCACTAGTGTTCGTCCTCCTGTATACATGTTCCTGACAAGCCCTAATCCAATTCAGGAGCGTATTCTAAAAGCTCGCGGCATTACGCCCATAATTTCGAGTGACCCGGACCCTCGTATCGGTACTATTGCATTTTTGGAGACGCTAGTTGAACGGACTGGGAAGCTGAATTCATCGTGCTAAATATAAACTAAATTGAATATGGAAGGGAAAAAAATTATGAGTTCCAATGCAAATACATCAGAGAAGCAAGACGAAGTAATTATCGGAGCTAGAGCACTTGGCGATCAAATCTATAAGATTATGCCAACATATGATCTTTTACTAGAACAATTGAAAGAGACTCGATTAATTGCTGAAAAACAGTATGACAAGAGTCAACATCAGAGGAGTGGGCTTAACAAGCAAGATTTCAATAATACGGTAGGGATCTTTGGTCCAAGAGGGACCGGGAAATCTTCTGCACTCTATACACTCCGAGATGAGTTGTCGGATGACAAGTTGAATATCTTGCTTCCACTCATTGAGCCAGATAACTTTGGAGAAAATACGAAGATTATCGGCTCAATTGTCGGTTTGCTATGCGAAGAAGGCAGGAAACTACTGCATTTATTGAAATATGAATCGGATGTAACTGATAGTATTGGTGCATATTTTAATAATGGTATTTTAAAACCAAATAATCCACTTAGACAAATTATTGATGAAACGATTGAATATCATCTTTACACTGAGCGACAATATCGTGACATACTCGGACAGAATTATGCCGATTTCGCCACTCACATACGTAAGTCAGAACGCTTGTTAATTCCTGATATTGAGTTTAAAAAGAAACTAATGATCTTAATAGATACAATCGTTAATTTAAAAAAATTATTAGCTTCAAAAGAGAAAATAAGTAAAAACGGCACATTAAAAGCAGATAGCATATCCGGAGTCCCACTCATTTATATCTTTATCGACGATATTGACTTAAAAACTTCTAAAACTCGTGAACTCATGGATGCTCTATTGCAGTATACCAACCATCCAAATATCATCACAGTATTGTCAGGAGATTATGAAATTTTGACAGAATCTCTGACACTGGCTTTATTACAGGATGAACCACTTCAAGAGCTGGGATTAGGTGCCTACGATTCATTAAAATTGATAGAGAGAGAAATTGGGGTTACAAGAGATGAAGATTTGGAAACAAGATCTGCAGAGAAAAAAGAAACTTTCACAATTTTGAAACGGAAAACTGGTCTGGCTCATGAATATCTTAAAAAAATCATACCGCCGGCGAGACGTCATCAACTGGTGAAATGGAACGAGAAGACAATTCCAAACTTTGGTTTTGGCGATGAAACACTCTTAGATCAATTGGTCAAGCTATTGGGAGAGTGGTCCATATTTAGTTATAAAGAGATTGACAAAAAAAAGAGGGAAGCAACTAGAAAGGCTATATACAGAAGTTATTTAATTTTCGATGAACGACCGCGTGGAATCGTAAATGCGTACTATCATCTCAATCAATTGTTAAAAGCGAAACAAGATGAAAAACCGAACGAGTTAGAGAAACATTTTCAGTTGGTTAAGGCTTTTATTGATACATTGATTCTATCTAACTCTAAACTGCTGCCTCAACAAGAGTTTATATATGAGAAATTTCTCCTTTGGGGAAGTGAAGCGAAAAGTTCTTCAATTCAATATGCTGTGTTAAATGAACTAGATGGTAGAATTGGGTTAGCGAAAGAACTGGAATTTTACAGAATTTCTTTATATGTTATCAGTGAGATTGTCAGAAATTTGTTACCAGATGTAATGTATGATCACGCAGGTTACTTCAACTGGCGCAGAAGAGTGATGAATGATTTGCTTAATAAACCGAGTGATCTAAAAAAAATATCAGAAAAAAATATAAAAGATAAATACTTGATTAGGAACCAGTATTCAGACTACCGACTATTTTTCCTTGTAGAAACACTCTCTGTCTTAGCGAAACCTGAGATTTCTGCATTGTTGGCCGAATTAATTTCTAACACAGAATTAAAGTTGTATTACAAAAGTAGATGGAACTCAGACGATGCTCAGGCCCAGGATGAATTTGTGATTCAGACAATCCATGAACTATTGATTCAAGAGGAGGAATTGAGAAAGCAGAGACAGCTGTCGGGAGACAATAGGGAGGATAAGTCCTTCACTTTGCTCGAGGAAATCTATCATCAGGCTTACTTCAATGAGAATGATGATAAAAGTGATTTGGCGAACTTCAGTATAAACCTTATAGAATCATTGTGTGCAGAAACAGCAGAAGTTGTGACTGCTGAACGTCAATTCAAGCTGATGATGAACGAATGGGACATCGCTCTTGAGGAAGCAAAAAAACAAGTAGAAAAAGGTCCAGATCAATGGATTGCATATATGAAGCTACAAATTAAGAGATCCTTATTCTTAAATTCTATTATTTCCATAAAAAACAAGGAGAATATTGAATATAAATTTGATGATAAATCCACGCATATTGGGCACACTCTAAGCATTATTAACACTGAAACCGAGAAATCAGGGGACTCATCTAAAGTACCAGATGCAGTCTATTCAACATTAGAGAATAGGATGAAAAATTTCGCAAAAGATTTACTTATGAGATTCACTGATAAAGAAATGTATGTTGATTTAGATCAATTGGACGCAAACGCAAAGAATGATTTCTTAAAGGAATATTCTGGTATAAGTTATACCCGGTATGATCAGGCCAAAGGGGCTTTACGAGCTATTTCTAATACAGTGAACTTAACTTTTGATCTATATTGGTATGTTTTAAGGACAATTGAAGAATTATCACAAAATAATAGGGTTTACTATGGACGGCAAGAGGCTGCTCTTTTCCTGCCTATTTTGAGAAATGCTTCAATGTTTCCAATTGACGCTTTCACAGATTTAGAAATGGCTACAATTCAACAATACGCTAAGTATATTGGAACCAATCACAACGAGGCCCAGTTGGATACCTATGAGAACGCAAAGAAATTCATTCATTCTAAACTAAATGAAGCACATAAACAATTACAGTTGAGGACGCTGGCAGACATTAAGGGATATAACCTTGAATTAAGAGATTTAGATAGTGACCAACTCTCAGAAAACGAGAAAATGGAATTAAGAAATGATTATGATTTATATTTATATTCGGAAGATGTACTAAATTGGGAAGAATAAGGAGTTTAATCTGTGATTAACAAAATAACTCTCCTTATCAACATTTCACTTTTTCCATTCCAGAATCTTCGCTTCATGGATCAACGTGAGATCCTAGCGGCTCTAGGTTACACAGAAGAGAAAAGTGAAGTAGGTAAGGAAGCTCGGCGAAAAGCCCAACGTGTTCTTCAAAACCATATTCAAAATGAAATCCTGCGGAAAGCGCGGCCTAAAAGTATGGATGAAATCAATCTACTCATGCAAAAGTTTTATCCGATGCTTTGCAACGACGAGGAGGCCGAGCAAGGAGGTTTTCTTTATAAATCTTCTGAGATATCAGTTCCTGTAGAAAAAAAATTATATCTTCACTACTTTCAAATACTAGAAGAGTTTGGTGACTCACTAATCTCGTATCGTGATGGAGATGTAGTGTTCAAATATTGGAAAAATGATGCAAATAACTACAATAAGTGGATGTTTATTGATTTCATGGAACATTATAAGGGGCAGGACAAGGTTCATTTCTTCCATGCTATTAGTAGATTTATCCCCTTAGATCTAATTATCATTCTTCACCTAATAAAAAACGGGTTACATGATCCCATTGAACTCCATGAGTTTTATCAACATGTCAATTTGGCTGATGCAGCGCTGGATGACATTCTGCATAAAGGAGTGGCAGAGAATCACATTCATGCATCGGCCGCGTTTAATTTTTCCATTCTATGGCAGGCTGTGATGAATGGTCGCATTGAAGCTGGATATCTGAAAAAGTTTCAGCCAAATCACCTTGCAGCCTCAACACAAGTGGAGTCGTATATATTGACGGCCAGACTGCTCCGACTGGTAATGGCACTCTATCTAAAGGATCAATTCTTCAAAAATCAATCAGATGCTTACCAGACAGGATTTGTAGCAAATAATCATGTTCCACTATTTAAGTGGCTACGAAATAACTTTGCTGAGGAAGATCCGGAGACATTTCAGCTATTAATGAGTCAGCTTAGGGATCGAGACTTAATATTTGCTTCATCTGAAGAAATAATAAGCGCAATTGATCGAATCAGACTTGCTTTTACCGATGTCGAGGAAACAGAGGCATTAGACTTTGTTTTTGAGATTTTTTCCCATCTTAATGGTGTAAAAACTTACGGTGAAAATATCTTTTTGCATCAAGTTATACTGTATAAACATCTAATCCAGCAATCGACTTTATTTTCAGAGAATTTTGAACAGTTTTTCCGAACTTTTTACCTCTATCTGTCGATAAAAAACGAATTTTATCAACAGGTCACTCAGCCCACAGTCATGCATGGACTCGATTTTTTTCGAGGATATTTCGATCGTGCAACAGACGGCATCGCCAAAAATGGGGACTACTATAAAACGATGCTGCGAACGTTATTCCAAAATCGTTATTTAAAAAAAATAGAACTCCGGATCTCTATTAAAGACCAATTGCAAACAAACAAGCAAACTCTATTTGAAATTTTAAATTCTTATCGTGACGTGATTCGGGAGGACTACGGAGTCGAAGATGACCCTCAGGTGGAGTTTCCGATGCTTGGTATTGTCTACCATTTAATTAAAAAGCCAGATAACTCAAACAAAGACTTATGGATGTACGACGACGAACGAATTCATACACTTGAGTCATTACACTTCGGCGACTTGCAAGAGGAGTACATTAGGCAGGTACAGCATTTGCAGGAATTACGTAAAAACGTGCCAATGGCTACGAACTTTATTGTAGGTTTAGATGCAGCAAGTCTGGAAAACAACACGCCTGTGCAGGTTTTCGCCCCAGTTTTTGAGGAAGCACGAGATAGCAAATACGACGGACTTCGCATTAAAGATCCCGAAGGGAATATTCTACCACGGCAAAGTTTATTTTTTACTTTTCACGCAGGAGAAGACTTCCGTCATTTAATCTCCGGTCTTCGCCGTATCGATGAAGTCATACGCTATTGTAAACTTCATGCTGGCGACCGTATCGGTCACGGCATAGCACTGGGAGTACAGATAACGGAATGGGTAAGGCAGAACCCGCTAGTTATCTTGCCTCGAGGTGAGTATTTGGACAATTTGCTCTGGATTTGGGGAGTATACAGTTATACACCGAAGCTTCAAATGGAAACGTTGGTTTATTTAGAGCGAACGATTGACCGAATAGCTGCAGAATTATTTGGAGAAGTTGTTTCTGCGGGTGATTTACGAATTCCGGTATTATATTCTGTTTATGAACGTAGATTTAAGCGACGTACGAAAGAAGCAATGAAACTCCATCAACTTAAAGAAAGAGCAAATGAACAGCAAGGATACGAACATACGATGAAACTTCAGGACAAATTGTATGTAGCGTATCATCAAGAAGTAACACTACGAAAAATGGAAGAACCTATTTATGTTAATACTAATGAAATTGAACATATGATAATGAATGATATGCAAAATCACCTAATTCAGAAGGTTTCCGCAAGTGGAATTGTAATTGAGGTCAATCCTTCATCAAACGAGGCGATTGGAGAAATTGATTCAGTTTTTGGCAATCAGCTGTTTAAACTGCAATCTGCGGGAAATGAAGAGCTTACTAATGTTCTTGTCAATGTTAACTCTGATGATCCAATGGTCTTTAACACTAATGTCAGCAATGAACTTGTCTATATGTATTATGGGATGCTTCAACAAGGAATGGGTAGGGATGCTGCGCTAGACTGGATTGAAAACCTGCGCAAAGCGGGGATGGAAACTTCATTTATCCGAGGCGCTCGAAGTCGCAAGCAGTATCTTCATATATTAGATATTACCATTTCAGCATTAGAAACATATTCTTCTCCCATTTAAATTAGTATTAGGGCTACAAAAAAGTTCTGGCCTCTTTTTCTGAACTGTGACCCATTTGTGGACCTTTTTGAAAGGGTTCTTATTCATTAAACAGCAATGAGATGACTTCTGTATTCATCAGAAGCCATCTTTTTTTAATCTTAATTAGATCCGTTCGGTATTGTAATAAGTGATGTATTATTCGTTGACACGGACTTTCAACTCTTGTAGGGACGAGCAATCCTTGAGCTCTAATTAATCCTTCTTATGTCTGACGAACGTCTCCATTGAATTATTATCCCAACATTCTCCTTTTTTCGTAACATCGATTGTTTGAACACACCTTTAGCAATCATGGAACGAACTTTAGGATTTGTCTAATGAAAACCCTGAGCAGAGTGAAAGACAGCCTCTGGATGTACTTCCCCATCTGAACGGTTAAGCAGTCACTTCAGTGTTCGTTGAACAAGAGACAATTCAAAAGAATAGGACAGGTAGTAAGCTAAGATTTCGTTTGTTGCGCTATTCTTTACACAGGATAAATAAACTCCACTGGCCATTTCCATAATGTATATGAGTAAATCTTAGGCTCTCCCTAGTCAAACAGACGCTTCAGTGGGTTTGGACAGCTGTGGTACACTTTCGCAGTTTTAGCCATGTTGTTTAAGTCATGTCGAGGATTAGTTCACTATGTTATTTTTAATTTTGTTCAGTATCTTTAGCTTCATTGCTTGATCTTAAGGCCTACATATATATCATTTAGAACAAATTTCCGAAATATAAAATTCTAAATTAATCAAACGATTAGTTTAGAAGAGAACTCGAAGGTTACGGAGGAGTTTTTATTTTATCGAAGCGATTATAGTAATTTTTTTGTCGTGGGAGAAGAACATTAATGTGGTCAATGACTTTAAGCGAGTGTTTAGAGAGAACTGCTATTAAGTAGCAGCAGTCTTGTCTAAGTGCGGTTAAGTCAATTGACATTCAATCGCTTGCAATACTTTATTATAAAATCGAACTCATGAAGAGGCTGGTAGAGCCCCCCCATCAAGTACTTTGGAAGTAGATAAGCGGTTCATGTGAGTTCGACTCGAGGAATCTAACGCTCCTCAAAATGTCTATCAGACATCGATTTTATGATTCTTCTTTTTTCAATTCTAACGATAATTTAGCCTCGAAAATGGTAACCATATATTTTATCAGATATTATATGATATGATATTTAGGAAAAAAATACCAACCAAGAGGTGGATCGTGAAAAAAGTTTTTGTTTTTAGTTTCTCTTTTACTTCAATCAAGTACAACAAGTGTGTTAGCTCATCCAGGTAGAGCTGATGCACATGGTGATCATACGGATTAGAGAAACTTTCCTGAATAGGGATTATCATAGTAAAGGCTGCAGTTCTTCCGAAATTTAGAAGTCGTCCTTTAGCTCGAGAAAATGATCGTCCGAAAGCTCTAGTTCAAGGACATCGTCAATACACACAAAATCAAAAGAAACGAATTTTCAATACACAATAATCATCTCTGAATAGATTTTATGACAATCCTATACAGTATGAAGAAAAGTAAATGGGCTCCACTGAGTGATATTTTATAAGCTCTAGGTGCATCATTTAAATACGATTCTGGGAGTGAAACGATCGGTTTAACCAAGGATAAGTACTAAGTAACGTTAACGCTTTGCATGCAGTAAAATTTTGTTCTAAAATGGAAATTCTTCTACATTAAGTACTGTTCCAAAGCCATTAACGGTATTAAATAATTTCTGCGGACAACTCTGCCAGATATATTTTTCACTCGAAAGTTTTCTTATGAGAATATTACGAATTCGTAGGAGCGATATAAAGATGTTCTATTAAATAGTTTCAAAGAGAACTTCAAAAAAATCACTTATAGGTTATATCGTATCCTTTAAAATTGTGTGAATTTTGCTTAAGTTTATTGCTGCAATTTGTAATATTTCAAAGTAGCTTAAGAAAATGAGACAAATGATATAGTGAGAACGCTACAGCAGACTCAAATATCACAATCATTATTTGCACTAGGCTATTTAGATTCTACTAGTCTTACAATCTCATTTAGGGTGAACATCAAATTTTGAAAGAGGTGCTATGGATGACTTAGAGAAAGCAATTAACGATTATTTAAAAACAAAAGAGACGACTTATGCTTTATTAATTGACGGAAGATGGGGTTCTGGTAAGACGTATTTTATTCAGAATAAATTGATGCGTAGAATTGAAGTCATAGAACACAAGCCATTACATGATGAGGGCATAAGAAACGGTCAAAGTATGTATAAACCTGTTTATGTTTCATTGTTCGGTTTAGAATCAATTTCTGATTTAGAGAAGGAGATTTTTCTAGCTATTAACCCAAGTGTAAAAGAGAATCAGGAAAAATTAATAATAGGAAAACAGCTAGGTAGAATTGCACTTAATGTTAGTTCTGCATTCGGTTTTCGTGTTGGCAACACGGATATTAGTTTGCAACCTTTTATTAAAGCTTGGACTGATAACTTGGACACTGAGGTTGTTCTATTTTTTGATGACATAGAAAGATGTAGAATTAACTACGTTGAGTTATTTGGTTTTTTGAATAAATTAATTGAGCAAGACGGGATAAAAACTCTATTAATTGCTGATGAAGAACAGATACTTTGTGGAACAGATAGTTCCAAAGAAACGGTACAAACACCAGTAACAGCGAATGTTCAAGATTACAAGAGATTCAAGGAGAAGATCGTTGGAAAAACCTTTATATTTTCACCGAATGAAAAAGTAAGTATAACATCAATCATTGAAAAATATCGTCTTCACAAAAAATACTATGCATTTTTAAATAAAAAAACAAAATTAGTAGTAGAAGTTTTTAGAGATACAGAAACTAAAAATCTAAGATCTTTATCCCAAGCTTTATCAGATTTTCTAATTATATTTGAAAAGCTAGATAAAATGAGTTTGCAAGATATTGATAATGTCGCAGAGAAATTATTAAAATACACAATTGCCTTTACCGCTGAAATAAAGACTGGAAAGTTTGCTAATGATGAACTATCTGGATTGAGAAAAATTGAAATAAGAGGGCAATATTATTCATCATCTAGGAGAAAAAAAATGCTGCTTGATGCTGAAAAATTAAATTTCACGGACTACTTTATGACTAAATACTATAACGGGACGACCAATGTATTAATGAAACTGACATCAATTACTGACTTTCTTATCACGGGATACTTAGATGAAGATGAGTTAAAAAAAGAAACAAGTTTATATAATATTTCTGAAAAAACTGTAGAAGTACTACTGTATGAAAAGTTTTATGAAATGGAACAAGTAGAATTTAATAATTCCATCGAATCAACTCTTTCACGTATAGAGGAAGGTTTACTGTCTGTAAATCTTTTTGAGCAGTTTTATACTCATTTTTTAATGTTTATTGAACAAGGTCTAATTACTAAAAGTGTAATTGAAATTCAAAATGTTTTCCAAAAAGGAATCGTCTCATATTTTTCAAGTAAGAATGTAAGAGATGGTGATATTCTAAAGATTAATAAGAATGAGATCACTGACTTTCATCATTTTCTTAGAGAGAAAATCTTTGAATTTGAACAACTACAAAATAAAAATCAGTGGAAAAAGGATATAAAGAGTGCAACTTCAACTGTAGCTTCAAACCCGGATAATTTAATCAACCTACTTGGAGGACGAATTCAAACAATAAAATTTTTCGAATATTTAAGTCCGATTGATTTCGTAAATGCTATTTCCAAAATAAATAGGAATAAAAATATAATTAAATTAAGAAATGCCATAAAAGATCGTTCTGATCTTATTAACACAGGTAAACATAGAGAGGATTACAAAATATACGAACAGTTAACCGTAGAATTACAGAAAGTGATTAATAATCAATCAGTTGAACCTTTGCGTAAATATAATTTAAATATTTTAAATGAGACATTTAGGGAAATAGAACACGAGTTACGAACAAGAAACTAACAATGACTGTTGATTTAGCTGGAAAGAACACTATAACAATATTTAAAGAAATAAGATGGAGAGATTCTAAGTCAGAGAGATAAAGCTAGAATTTTGAAATTAATAAAACAAGGAAGTTGGACCTATGTCAAAAAAGTAGACACTACGCTGCGGATCTGTCCGTAAATTCATCGCAAAACGAGCAGGGGAAAGATAACATAGTGCGCTATGCATTCGCTTGCCGTTGTAGTAGAACTCAATGTACTGGTAGATCGCAGTATAAGCCTCTTCAGGTGTCTTAAAAGGAGGGTTGCAGTAAATAAGTTCCTTCTTTAAAATACTGTGCCATGACTCAATACATGCTTTATTCCATTCCGTATGATTTTAGTTGCTCCACGTATTCTTTTGACGTGTATTGAGAACCGCGATCCGAGTTATGGAGTAATCCCGGAGCGGGGCGTTTGGCCTTGTAAGCTTCCTCCAGTGCCCCCATCACCAAACTGGTTTCCATATGGTTATATAGACGCCAGCCTACAATTTCACGTGTGCACAAATCCAGAACGCTGGCGAGGTTTAGACGACCTCCTCGGCAAGGAATGTAGGTGATGTCGGTAACCCATACCGTATTCGGTTTGGACGTTTTAAATTGCTGATTCAGCGTATTTGGCGCAAAGGGATGGTCATGTTTGGAATCCGTAGTCTGAACGCGATATTTGGGCATGACCACAGATACGTAATTTTAGGGCTTACACACCGCATCTGGTGGACGTAAAAATGATAGCGAATACGCTTCATTACCTCGTCTTAGCGGTTCTGCCGCTTGCTGGTTCGGTCCATTCGCCATTTGTAATATCCGCTCCGTGATACTTGAAAGGTTCTGCACATCTTCTCCAAAGAAAACTCCGAGCGATGATCTTCCACAAACTGAAATCTTAGCTCTTTGGATTGCTGAAGATGTGCACTGCATTTTTTACAATCGCCAGTTCTTCTTGTGTATCCGCAAGCGTGTGATCTTTCTCTTGAAGCAACCGGCGCATCTCTTGAAGCTCTGCTTCCAGTTCCTTCACTCGATCTACGCTGGCAACAGGCTCATGTTTTAGTTCGCGGTACTTACTCATCCGTTGGTGCAACGTACTTTTTGGAATGTTGAGTTCTTCTGCCAAATCTCCAAGAGTCTTCGTCTGCTCTTGAATGAATTTGACCGTTTGTTTCTTGAATTCTTCGTTATATCGTTGCCGCTGTTCTCCCATGTGGACACCTCCGTTAGTCTTATTATCCTTCCGTCCGTTAACGGGTGTCCACTTTTTATTCTAGCTCCAAATATAACTTTAACGAAGAAATATCCGATAATACTGATATAAATAATCTTGAGGAGGAACTGACATAGCAAGAAAAAGTTTGAATCAATACCGAAGAATCATGAAGCCAGTAGATAAGGCAAAAAGTATTAAAGATACTGTATCGGCTTTAAAAAATGTAGAAGCAGAAATTCAGTGTTTGTCAGATAAGGAGTTAACTTTGCTAAGATCGGATATCAATTCAATTTTAGAACAAAACAAATTAAGCCCAATATTGGGGGTATGTATTAGTTTATTAATATTTACATTGCCACTCTATTTTACAAGCATTAAGGAAATGCTTGTGGAAACTGCTAAAATGATTATTAGTAGAAAGATTGAAACTGGGCAAGCGATTGATCAGGAAAGAGTCATTTCCCTCTTAAGTATTCTCATGAATTTCTTACCCGCTCTGGGTGCTTTGACTATAGCCTTAATAATGTTCAGTCAGATTACTAAGTTACTTGAAAATGCCAGGTATCTGAGTTCTTTAGATAAGATTATTGAAGGAGTTATAAGAGGACGTGAAATCTTTTCTACTAATAAAGATAAAATATATGAAAAGTTGATTGAAAAAAAACTCTTATGATGGTTTTTTAAATTGAACAGATTCTTGGTGTTGAGGGTAGTGATGAATTGTATAAGAATTTCAGACTAGCTCCGTAGTAACACTATAGTATGAAGAAGATTAGAAAGAGTCTTCAATTATCTTGCATAATTCTCGATATCTCTCAGATTCTTTCTCATCGATAGTCGTTACCAGTTTAGTTTGGTTGCCCATTCTTTAAGACATTGATTGCTCGTGCTCTATAAGCTGGATCGTTTAGCTCGAAAGCTACGAGATCCCCTGAGAAGAGAAGGCGAACAGGCTACAGCTTTCATTGATGGAACTGATTTTAATCATTGAAGTAAGTTGTAGAGAAGATGCTGGAGGACTTTCTGCAAAGATTCCTTACGGAATAGTTGCTCTCGAGGTTAAGGATGGTATTGATGTAGAAGTTTATCAGGAAGTTAAAGACCGAGTTAGAACGAAAATTAGACCTTAATATTGAAAAAGCGACATCACTTAATTGCTGAGATGTCGCTTTTTATCTATGGCAGTAATGTCGGAAGTGTCTCAGAGAAGATCACCATTTTTAATGGTTCCAGGCACAGTCGATGCAAAATCCGTTCCCACCATCATCTTCAGATGAATATACACGTCCACAGTCGGGACAAGTATGTTCTGCACCACTGTAATTACTTTCTTCAAATTCATATTCATCAAAAATAATTTTAGCTATTTTGAAGGAGCTTATGTCTTCGTCATAAATAGAATGTGATTTTGATGGTTCTGTAATACTATAGTCAACGGTATATATGATGCCAACATCGCACAATGCTTTTATTTGAGCTTGACCATTTGTACGGCTCCCTTTTCCCCAATACACTCCTATGTTTGCATTTGCAGTTATCTCTGCTTTGAAGATAACATTAACTTCAAATTCTGTAGTGTCAAACTCAAATTCTTCATTTAGAGTTTTGATACCAATAATCTCAATGTCATCAATATCTTCGATGTTACCACCAGCAACTGACTCACCGTAAGCGTTCGAACTGATTTCAATAGTCAGTGAATCATGCTTAGAATCGATATATTTCTCAACAAGTTCCTTTATATTATCTTTGAAATATTTATTAACTTCAGAGATAAAGGCAATCCGTTCGGTTACCTCTAGGATAGAGTTTTTACTAAAATGTAGTCCTTCCCCTAAATGATGTACTAGCTCATGAAAAGGAACCATATACAGTTGGGCTTGGTTGTTAGTTGCTGCTTGAAACTCTTGCTCTAGGACAGAAGGAATTCTATTTTTCTTAATATTTTCAGGTGCCCACCAGTCAGATTTACGCTCATTATTCACAAAAATCACATTTATAGGACGTTTTTTTACATAATCAAGTATTTCTTTCCAAATTACAAGATCGCCATACTTTCTTTCAGGGATTTCAGAAGAACGATCAGAGTTTTTACTTTGGTCAGTAAATCCGGGTGGAATGCAATATTTATAACGCTTTTCCCCTTCTTCATAGATTTCAAGTAACTGCATTATTGAAAAACCATTTGGTTCTGAGAGCTCTTGTTTGTAGCTAATAAAATATTCTTCAATAAAGTCACCATCGAAATTTATATAGTTTGTACTCATTTCTACTTCGTGATCTGTCTGCATTTGTTGCAATTTCTTTTTAACATCTTTTATTACATCATTTAATTGATTGTGTATTACTTTATGGAACGCGGTTACATCAGATAGTTTATGTTTATTATGCGTATTAAACAATGAAGTAATTTCGTTATTGGCATTTGAAATTACTTTGCAAACCTCTTCTTTTAAACTGCCATACCTTTTAAAATTTCTTTCGCGAACTTCCTTAACTTTCCGTTGAAATTCAACGATAACTTGATGCGGTATCCAAAATATATTTGAGTTATCAATTGCTTCCATTACATCGGAAATTGTTTCTGGTGACAAAGAGTATAAATCTAGCCATACGTTCGTATCCATTATTATAATTGCATTGTAGTTAAGGAGACTAACTAATTCTTCTTTTATATATATATATCTCATTAGAAAATCGACCTCTCTTAAAGTCGTAATTATTTATGGTAGGGATGGTTGTTGATTATTCGATAAGCTCGATAAACCTGTTCAAATAAAACGGTAGTCTGTAGGCCGAAATCCATATCCATCTGACTGAGTGTTAAAACTTCATTGTGCTTGAGTGGATTCACTCTAATAACAATAGAGATGTCAGAAACCCCCGAGGTTGCCTTATGATCGAGTTTATGAGCCAAATCCAGTTTCTTACCCTTCGATATTAAAGTGACTTTTAAAACTAGGAAAAACTTCTTTTTAATGTTTCCGCAATTAAAGAAGTTACATCCGACAATCATCAATATCCTAACGAGGGAATTCGACAGCATTCAAATGTGTCTATAGTTCTTATATCGTCGCGTTCTCGCATATCCCAGTCCTATTGTACAAGCCATTATTAGTATATCATGCACACAGGTTCTTACGCACACCAAGCGGACACGTAGTCTATGAAATAGCGTGTCCACTTGAGCTGTTGTATATTATTGCTATGGTTCAACCGATAGATTCGAGTTTACCTTATCAATAGATACGGTGAACCGTACCACAAGTGACGGCGAAAAATTGGGGTGTGGGTAGGGGGAAGAAGACTGTAGTAGTTATAGAGCAAGGTGCTATAGAGATATGTTTAACCCCCCTATAGATGATTTCTAGGCGGGGGGCGTGTGGCTTTGAGAGACAAAAATTTCCGGATCCGTGGTATGATTGTGGTACTTATGGATTCGAATAGACTTATGCAAGAAAAGCGCTGGGACAAATTCGATTTACGGTACGGGAAGAATTGAAAATTGTCGAGGGACAAGAACATATTCCCATTGAAGTCGCTAATTTAGCGGCTTTTTTATGTTATCGGTACAAGTTCTTGTCCCGAGCCAAGGACAAGAACTTGTACCGATTACCGTATTGGACAAGAACATGTTCCTATTTCCGATTAGACTTGTATCTAATCGTCATATTGCCCTTTAATTCATTAAACTAATGGGCAGGTTAGTTCCAATATGTGGTATTGTATAGTTAGAAAAATTTACTTAACGGAGGCCATAAGAATTGTCTATTATATTTCCTGAAATAGAGACAGACAGGTTAAAACTCGCCATTCTTACTTTAGACGACACTAAAGCCGTATTTAGGCATTTTTCAGATGAGAATGTTACAAGATTTATGGATATAAGTCCATGTAAAGATATAGACGAAGCTGAAGAAATCATAAAGTTTCATATAGATGATACTGGTTGTCGCTGGGGAATTTTCAGCAAGAGTGATGCTCAGTTAATAGGGACTTGTGGCTTCCATTGCTGGTTTCAAGGCGAAAAATCTAGAGCTGAAATCGGATTTGATTTAGCGAGGGGATATTGGGGAAGAGGAATTATGCAAGAAGCTTTGAAGCCTGTTATAGATTTTGGCTTCAATGTGATGAGCTTAGATTTCATTGAAGCTACTGTGGAACAAGAAAATGAAAAATCAATAAACTTACTTCGAAAACTAAATTTTGAAAGAGAAACAGAATTAAGAAACCGGTTGATATATTATTTCTTATTTAGAGAACGTTGGGATTACGCTAACGGGAAACAATAGCGTAACAGAACTAAGAAAGCAGCTGATCAATGTGATCGGCTGCTTTTGTTCAACTAACGGGCAGGTTAGTTTGGTAATTTTATCGGAAACGATAGCTCAATAAAACCAAATAAAGCAGCTGATTCATGTGATCAGCTGCTTTTGTCCAACTAACGGGCAGTTTAACAGAACAATAATTTGTCTACTAAAAGGGGATAATACCATCAAAGTGGTTTTTTCGTTATGAGGCAGCTTTCTAAGGCAGCATATTTCTAAATTCTGATGGTGTACAGTTTTTTGTTTTTTTAAAATTTTTGGAGAACAAAAGGACATCGTTATATCCGACTGACCGGGCGATATCTCCAATTTTGAGAGAAGTATTGGTCATTAAATAACATGACTTTTCAATTCTAAGATGGAGTAAAAATTGTTGGGGAGACTGATGAAGGTATTGCTTAAATAGACGATGCAAATAGGAACGATCAATAGAAATATGTCTAGCGACATCATTTACCGTAATATGATGTGCATAATTCTGATCAATGAAATGCAATGCATCTTCAATATACTTCTGTTGTTTTACTTCACTAGGTACTTTGATATTCGGGTAAAGTTCACACAATTCATACAAAAATTCATAAAGTTTTGCCGTCAACAAAAAGTCTCTGTTCGAAGTCAGGGACGTCAGACTTAAAATACGATGGATACATTCAGCCAGATTGTGCGTTTGATCAAAACTAAAGATCGGATTATCTATAGATAAACTCGTTCGAAGCAAATATTCTTTTGCTTTAATTCCATTAAAACCAATCCAAATATATTCCCAAGGATCTTCTGCATCTGCTTCATAATAAATTAAAACGTTAGGCTCTATTAAAAAAGCATCTTGTTGTTCGAGGTGATAAGTTTTGTCATTAACTTTAAAAACACCTTTTCCTTTTAATACATAGTGAATCATATATCCGCTTCGAATCGCAGGACCATAATAGTGTCCTTTCATACAAGCTTCACTACCGCATGTGTACAAATTAAGATCTAGATTATTATGGGAATGGTTGGAGAAACTGGCTGTCATTCTTGTCACCTCTCATTAAAACGCTGAAAGTTATCACATTTCTTAATACTCAGTCTACATTATTCCATATTCATTGTCCATTTAAACCTTTAGAATAAAAGCAGACTAATCATTGTATAGTAATTAATTCATTGTTTAATCCTAGGTAAATCAATAAATAAAGCGCTATCTTATATTAGTTATAATATCGTTTTATTCGTTAGCGAGATGATACAGGCTATTTATTATTCCACATTTTTTACAGACAGCTTAATCTCATCTATTCCTAAAACCTTATCAATTATAGTTTTAATAATGTGCAAGGAGGATTCTATGGCAATCCACATTAATAGCGACCAACTGTTATTTCATATACAAGGGAAAAATTCTAGCTATGTAATGCAGATCGTTCGTGAAGGATATTTGGCTCATTTATATTGGGGAAAAAAAGTGCATACCTATCGTGGAAGCAACAAAATTATTTATATGGATCGAGGATTTTCGCCTAACCCTGACGCCTCTGATCGAACATTTTCACTCGATACGCTGCCCCAAGAATATCCAGCCTATGGAAATGGAGATTTTAGAACACCGGCTTATCAAATACAGCTAAATAATGGATCTACGCTGACGGATCTCCGTTACAAAGAGTACAGGACATATAAAGGAAAACCCAAGTTAGACGGACTGCCGTCTACTTATGTAGAGGACGAAGAAGAAGCAGAGACACTGGAGCTTATCATGGAGGATAAGTTGTTAGGATTGACTGTGACACTATGCTATAGTTTGTACCCTGAATTAGATGTGATCACAAGGTCGACTCATTTTAATAATAATGGAAAACAACGCTTGAAGATACTTCGCGCACTTAGTGCAAGTGTTGATTTTCGGGATGATGAGTACGAATTAATTACATTATATGGTGCTCATAACAATGAAAAAAATATCGTGAGACGCAGCATTGTTCCAGGGATTCAATTGGTTGATAGCAGCCGGGGGGCGAGCAGTCCTCAACAAGCACCGTTTCTATCGTTAGTAAGAAATGGAACTAATGAGGATCAAGGGGAAGTTTATGCGTTTAACCTCGTTTACAGTGGCAATTTCACGGCTCAAGTTCAGGTGGATCCATATCGTAATACGAGAGTGTCCATAGGTATTAATCCTTTTGATTTCTCATGGCTTCTAGAACCTGAGGGATCATTTCAAACTCCTGAAGTTGTAATGGCTTACACAGCAAATGGGTTGGGTGACATGTCCAGGATTTATCATAAGCTCTACAGTAAAAGATTATGTCGTGGAACATTCCGGGACAAGTTGCGGCCAATACTAATTAATAATTGGGAAGCTACGTATTTCGATTTTAATGCGGAGAAAATTGAAGAAATAGCTGTGGAAGCAAAAAAAGCAGGAATAGAGCTGCTTGTATTGGACGATGGATGGTTCGGAAAAAGAGACGACGATAACAGCTCACTTGGGGATTGGGTTGTCGATCAGCGTAAACTTCCAAATGGATTGCGGGACCTCGCAACCCGGATTTGTGATCTCGGACTGGAGTTTGGATTGTGGTTTGAACCTGAAATGGTTTCAATAGACAGCGATTTATATAGAAAACATCCAGATTGGTGTTTACATGTTAAAAATCGCCCTCACACACTAGGACGAAACCAACTTGTTTTGGATTTAACCCGTGAGGAAGTCTGCGATTACATCATCGAATCCGTATCCTCTGTTTTATCAAGTGCACCGATTACCTATGTGAAATGGGATATGAATCGACATTTGACGGATTTAGGTTCAGCTGCTTTACCACCGGAACGACAACGTGAAACCGCTCACCGTTTTATGTTAGGTCTTTACAAAGTAATGGAAGCAATCACTTCGAGGTTTCCTGATGTATTGTTTGAGAGTTGCTCTAGTGGGGGTGGGCGTTTTGATGCCGGTATGCTTTACTACATGCCTCAAACATGGACAAGTGATAATACGGATGCGATGTGTCGGTTGAAAATTCAATATGGTACAAGTCTGGTTTACCCGCCAATTACAATGGGAGCACACGTTTCAACCGTCCCTAATCATCAAGTGGGAAGAATAACGCCATTGGAAACAAGAGGACATGTCGCAATGGCTGGTAACTTGGGTTATGAGCTGGATCTTACAACCATGACAGAACAAGAAAAAGAACAAATTAAAGAACAAGTTGCTTTATATAAATTAATTCGACCAATTATCCAATTTGGAAATTTTCATAGAATAATCAGTCCTTTTGATGGAAATGAAGCCGCATGGAACTTTGTTTCGGATGATCAATCGGAAGTCGTCGCCAGTTATTTCAAAGTGCTTTCGCAACCAGCTGCATCTCTTCGAATCATCAAATTTAAAGGGTTGAATCCAGATTTTATGTATAAAAATGTCGAGACTGGTG
Organism: Paenibacillus sp. CF095; assembly: GCF_900101225.1. Taxonomy (NCBI): domain Bacteria; kingdom Bacillati; phylum Bacillota; class Bacilli; order Caryophanales; family Paenibacillaceae; genus Paenibacillus; species Paenibacillus sp. CF095. The sequence continues at coordinate 527,269 of NZ_FMZN01000003.1, read as the reverse complement.
AAATTTTTGGTGGAGACGAGCTAATGCATGCAGGGCTCACATTGCCAAGAATTAAGCAAGACTTTCTAAGTATGTTCTGGAGATTTACAAAACATCCTAATTGAACAGTCAAGAAAGAGGGAAAAGAGAAATGAAAGATAAGAATAAACAATACAAAGAAATTTCTGAAGACATCCTGAACAACATAGGGGGGAAGGAAAACATCGCTGGGGTCACACATTGCGCCACACGACTAAGAATCGTATTAGATGACAACGATAAAGCAGATTTAACAAAAGTGGAGAATATAGATTTAGTAAAAGGCGTTTTTATAGCAGGAGATCAACTTCAAATTATTTTTGGAGCCGGGTTAGTAAACGATGTTTATGCCGCATTTTCTAAACTTACAGAAACAGAAAATATGTCTCTAAGTGACGTAAAGACAAAGGCTTCACAAAAGCAAAATTTTTTACAGAAAGCGATAAAATCTTTATCAGATGTTTTTATTGAAATTATGCCTGGAATTCTTGCAGCCGCATTACTAATGGGGATAACAGGTTTGTTGGATCAACAAGGTTTATTTGGCGAGAAATCGGTTGTAGAAATGTACCCGGCTTTGAAAGGGATTAACCGTTTATTATCGATTGTATCATCTGGAATATTTACAATACTTCCATTGTTGGTAGTATATTCTGCAACCAAAAGATATGGCGGCAGACCCATTCTTGGGTTAGTGCTTGGCGCCATTATGCTCCACCCGAACTTAGCAGATGCATATGAAGTCGCTAAAGGCAACGTTCACCCTGAAACCATAAATATTTTAGGGTTGAACATCGAGCTCGTTGGATTCCAAGGCGGCATTATTATTGCTTTGATGATGGGTTTTGTCGTTGCAAAATTAGATCAATTCTTTATTAAGAAAGTACCCAATATGATCAAGCTGTTTTTAGCACCTATGTTGACAGTATTTGTTTCTACCGTACTATTATTCACAATTATCGGACCACTGGGTCGCGAATTGGCTCAATTCGTAACCACCTCATTATTATGGAGCACACAAAACTTAGGTATTTTTGGATATATGTTCTTTGCTGGTATTCAACAAATTATCGTCATTACGGGGTTACACCATGTTTTAGGTGCAGTGGAAGCACAGCTTCTTATAGATACAGGGCGAAACTTCATAAATCCATTAATGTCCGTAGCCTTATTCGGACAAGGAGGGGCCGTATTAGGATATGTTCTTTTACATCGGAAAAATACAAAAGTGAAGGAACTTGGAATTTCGGCATTTGGCTCTGTGATCTTTGGCGTATCAGAACCAGCAATTTTTGGAATTACATTAAAATATAAATTCCCTCTCATCGCTGGATGTATTGGGGGAGCGATTGCTGGTGGTTATGTTTATTTAAGCAAACTCACAGCAATAGGATTTGGAACCACAGCTCTTCCGGGATTAGCGATTGCTTCCGCCGACAATCATGGGCATCTTAATTATATAATCGCACATATAATCGCATTATTTTGCGGAGCAGTATTCACCGTAATCTACGGGAAATTTAATCAAAAAAAGATTAAGCTAAACTATCATTAAAGATAGTTTTAGGTGAACTAGATCTCTCATAGCTGGGTCGGTTTGTGAGAACGCTACGCAATAGGTTAAGGAGTTTAAATGACTTTTAGTGATAGGAGCAATTTACATGTTTACTTGGGGGAGAAGCAAAAAGACACTTGATTTGCTGGAGATTTCAGCACCAATTCCAGGCACAGTACTTGAATTGAAACAGGTGCCTGATCCTGCATTTGCAGGAGGCCATATGGGTAAGGGAGTGGCCATTGAACCAGTGGAGGGTAGGGTCTATGCGCCATTTGATGGGAAAATTGCTCATGTTATGGATAAAAGCAAACATGCAGTCATCATTGAGCATAAGAGCGGCATCCAGATTCTGATTCATGTCGGGATTGAAACCGTTTCGCTAAAAGGTAATGGATTCACACTACTTGTGGAGAACGGTAACAAAGTGAATAAAGGACAACTTTTACTTGAATTTGATATTTCCGCTATTCAGGCAGCAGACCTGTCAGTGATTAGTCCGGTAATTGTTCCGGATGGATTGGAATGTGTTGGCCATGTAGAGATACATGATATCCAGAAGCCTAAAGGCTCTGATGAGCCGATCATGACAGTGCATTTGAATTCATAAATTAGTTGACGTATTCCACGCCAAAAAAGCCAGAGAGCCATTGTAATCAATGGTACTCTGGTTGTTCTTCATTTATTTTAAATACTTACATTGTTCTTTAATCTCGTGGTGTCATGCCTTAAATAGCCTAGAACACCCGATTAAATGTACGCTGGCTATCATCGAATCCTGTATTCATCAATACCGTTGTAAGAGACACATCTGTTGTATGAATTAACATGTACGCATATCAACCCGAAGTATCGATAGATGTTTCGCAGATTCATCTTGAAACGTGTGGATAATTCATTTTGGTAGGGAGGCATGGCCGTCATTGTCATTTTATATCCTATCGAGGAACAAGAACATAGTCTCATTGGAGTCGCTATTTTAGACCCTGACAACGGAATGGCCAAAACATTCGGTTCAGTTGCAGCAATGGATTCCGAAAAAGTTTTTGAAGAGCTATCTAAAAGGGGGAATTTAACCAAGAAAATCGTAATCCTGCGTCATTTTTCAGCTTACTTTAGGAATCTATAATCCAAGTACACAATATATAGCGCTTACAAAATCAATCATAGAATCACTTAAGTTTAATTTAAAATACTCTAGGGGGTGGTGTTAGAAGCAAATTACACAAATAAGTCTTGCAAGTAGTTCGGGGGTTGCTGAAAATGAGTGGTTCACAGCAAATGTAGGAAGACACGGAAATCGTATAGGGCATGCTTTATTATTTAAAGGGTACATTCGAGCTTGAGCGAGATCAAAATGAGAAGTGCTGTAAACAACATGGATAAATAATCTAGGGGAGTGACATAAAGTTACCCACCAGGCTGGAGAATGACATGAAGTTGCATACCAGACTGGAGAATGACATCAGAAAGTTGCCTACTAGACTAGAAAAATTACTAAAGGAACAACAAAAAGAACAGATCAAGTTCGAAATTCACTCCATTGAGGGCATAATTGCGTGAAAGTAGGGTGCTTTGTGTCATTTTGGTAGGGAACTTTATGTCAATATACATGAGGAAGGCAACTCCTTTTACGTTTAACAACACAATAAACAAGGAGGGATCAAGAAATGATTAATGGTAAATATAAGATCATTGGCCTTATTGGTACAGTGCTAATTGTATCAATAGTTTTTGTTTGTTCTTATTAGATTTATCTCAATGTTTGATGATAAAGACTCAATTGAAATACGACACTGTTTTCTGGGACAAGGCTATCATTAATGATGCAAATAGTGACCGAAACGTGTTATTGAGAGTTAAAAATGCAAAAGGAGATATTGTTATTTAGGAATTCCAAGTATCTCCTGGGACCAGCAAGCATTTAGATGGCCTGATTAATGATACAGAGTACTTCTTTGAGATTAAAGCTGAAGAAGGACAATTCATTCTTAATGCAATATAATAAGAACGTATTCATATTCGAGCCCCACTTTTAATTATTAGAGGAGAGGGGATTGGAAGTTATATAAGTAAAATATTCATTCAACTTAACGGGAAACGATAGGCTAATAGAATTAAGAAAGCAGCTGATCAAATTAACCAGCTGCTTTTGTTCAACTAACGGACAGGTTAGTTTAAGATTAGTCACAGAGAATTTAACCCTTAACAGAGCCTGTTGTGATCGTGTACTGCTTTTTCATAATTTAAATTACTAATGGCATATATTTATCTAAATATTCACTTAATTTATCCATGAATTGAGTCATCTTCTTTGGTTGCCATCCTAGGTTGTGCCCTGATTTCTCAAATTCGATAAAATCATATAAAACATTATTTTTTTGCAATGCTTCTAGCAGATGTTCTGCTTCTGCAAATGGTACAATACGATCAACTTTCCCGTGTGCAAATAATATGGGTACGGAGTCCTTATTAACTAATAGTGCTGGCGAAACAGGAGTTATCTTATTTTTAATGTCATCTTCATCTTTTAACTCGTCTTTAGATACTCCTACACCAACAAAGTTATTAAAAAAATCAATTGCTGCTTCTGAACCTTCTTTGGATTCAAACTCTGTAGTAACGCCAAATCCTCTTGGATCTGCTAAAGTGGGTCCTGCAGCTTGAAAAGTGAATACTACTGGTACGGGGGATTCTTTTGCATCTCTAAAAGCATAAATCATGGATAACATTGAACCTGCTGATCCACCACCAATTGTCATTTTGTTTATATGATAACCAAGTACTTCTGCTTTTTCTACTGCTGCTTTGACCCCTCTCTTAATTTCCGTGGACATATTATAAACTGTTGAATTAGGATCATCCTTACTATTTACAGTATAATTAATTCCTGCAGCTACATATCCTTTAGAAGTTGCCCACTTAAGTACTGGAGCATCCCCTTCTTTATCTCCACCTGTAAATCCTCCACCATGAATATAAACAACTAATCCATAAGCATTTTTGGAACTATCAGCGGGTAAATAAAGGTCAAATTTTTGTGATTCTTCATCTCCATACTTATAATCTTTTTGAATAGTACCAACTGTATCATCCCACTTGACTTTTGAAACCCCACCATCTCCAGTTGTAAATTTTGTAATTACCGGGGCAAAAATTATTGCAGATGTTATAAAAACAATTACATAAACTAATCCCCAAATTAATTTTCCTTTCTTCATTAGAAAAACTTCCCTCCTACAATTAGATTAATTACTGAACTATAAATAAACCATCCTGTGAAAGCACCAAGTACTATCAAAATCAGTAATATTATTATTCTCTTTTTCATTATTCTCACATTACTCCTTTTTTTAATTACATTTGATAGACGTAATAGAACTAGGCGGCAAGTGTGTTTCTCTTCCGCCTGGATATACACGGAATGATACGTTTAAATTTTTAAAATAAAGTGCAGAGTATTCGACTCTTCGAGGATAAATTAAATAGACGAACAATAGCATTTATAAATCAGTTATTTGAATCTATAGGCATGTATTTTGTAAGGTATTCTTCGATTTTTTCATGATAGATCACAGCCTGTTTATTGTCGTTTTGCAAACCATGACCGGAATGAGGGAACACGATAAATTCATGTGGAATATTGTATTGCTCTAATTTACTCACCAAACGCTCTGCTGACTTAAATGGTGCAATTTTATCATGTGCTCCATAAGCCATCACAACCGGAGGAGAATTTTCGCCGACCCACATATCAGCTGAAATGGGCTTGACGGCGTCATAATAAGTGTGGTTTTCGATCATATCAACCGTAATTTTTTGCCCTGACATGACACTAAACAAATTGGCTGCGTTATCTTCATTTTGATCCAATCCGTAATTTGTCCAGTCTTCGTGATAGAAGCTTGCCGGTCCGACTCCTTCAAAGATGAGATTTACGGGCACAGGAGATGTACCTGCATCCCGAAGTCCATAAATTAAGGCAAGAGTTCCTCCGGCAGAACCGCCGGACACTGCCATTTTATCAATGTGATATCCGAGTTTCATTGCTTCCGCCACAACATCCGGAATTGCTTCTTTGATCTCCATTGACTGCGAATATACACTTGCATCAGGATTCTCGTCTGTGAAAAGCGTATAATTGATCCCGGCAGCGACATAGCCTTTAGAGCTCAACCATTTCAGCATTCCTTCATCATATTGTTTATCTCCGCTAGTAAAACCACCGGGATGAAGATAAACAACAAGACCATAGTTCTTTTTAGCGGTGTCTGCCGGTACGTACAGGTCAAATTTATTTGCTTCCTTATCACCATAGGAAATATCCGTATATACCGTTCCTACCGAGTCGTTCCACTCCACTTTCGTGGCACCATGTAAAGGATCGTAACTAGTCTTAATAAAAACGGAGAGAGCAGCTGAAACAATAAAGGCACCGATACACAACAAAACGAATTTCCAAGTGCTTTTCTTTTTGTTTATTTTTTGGATCATAGAATGTTACCTCCAAACATTGTTCCTCCAAGCAAAAGATTCAGCGCAAATCGAAACATCAATCTTCCGAAAACTGCTGCTATAACAATCACCAGCACTAATATGATTATTCTTTTTGTTGTGAAAAACTTTTGTTTTTCAATGATTTGATCTGACATAATTATTCCTCCTACCTTGACATTCAGAATTAACAAATGTATTATCCGATGCAACAAATGTATCACCGGCGTATCGGATAATCAATAGATATGAAATAATGGCACAAAAACAGGGGGAATGTACCATCATGGGAAATGAAGAACGTAACACTTATGTAAAAGTCCAAATAATCAATGCGTTAATTGTACTGCTTAAAGAGAGAGAACTTTCGAACATTTCCATTAGTGACATTACAACTACAGCTCAAGTGAGTCGAAATTCTTTTTACAGAAACTATTCCAAAAAGGAAGACATTCTTCTAGATCATATCCATTCTATACTTCAAGGATGGCGGCTTGATTACGATAATGATGGAGACCATACAAACGAGGAAATGTACGGGAGCCTTTTTGCCCACCTAAAAGAAAACTGTGATTTCTATCTTCTTCTAAAGAAAAGAGGGCTATTTCATTTATTTCTCGATGTATTTCTTAGTATTTTTGGTTCAAAACCAGATCAGGATAATCTTTCCGCATACATTGTTTCATTTATAGCTTATGGTACCTATGGTTGGATTGAAGAGTGGATAGGAAGAGGGATGCAGGAGTCGGCAGAGAGTATGACAGCACTGCTATCCTCTCAGGGGAAACGATAGGTTCATAATTAAAGATCAGCGTGATTAAGATTAACTGGAGTCAACAACTAGCGAACGTTAAAATGGATCGTTGCAGAAAATGCAAACGATCCGTTCCTTTATACCTTCAGGGACGGCAGCGGAAAAATTATATTAGACTGATGAACCTCATTAAGCTAACCGGAGACGGTTAGCTTAATAATACAAAGATAGGAGCTGATCAATGTGATCGGCTGCTTTTGTTCAACTAACGGGTGTGATTATAAGTTTAAAATGTAAAATATTAAATAAGCATTGCCACCGTATATGGCAATGCTTTTTTTATAGAAATAGGATTGGAGTCGATACAGGAGCCAGGGAGAGCTCCTGGTTATTTTCTGATCATTTATTTTATGGATCTATTCAAGTTTTTCCTGTACATATATTTTCTATACATAATGAAAAGCACTACTTGTATCTAACTTTTGAACTGTTCTAATCATTGAACTAACGGGCAGGTTAGTTTAAAAATAAAGTCCTTAAACATTATTTATCGAGCTTGTCTTTAGAGAAAGAAAAGCTCTTTGTTTTAGTAAAAACTTTATTTTCTGCTTGAATCCCATTGTTTAAAAGATGTACTAATTGCTTAACGTAATCTATCGGCTTTGTAGTTTGATTATGCATCAAAATTATTAGCAGCTCCATAAAGTGCCCAGCTTAGCTTAACATCATAGCAACCGCTTCAATCTCCATTTAGTTATGTTTAGACCACAGTTTTTGCCCCCACTCCAAAAAGAATATTTGAAGTTTATGTTTAAAAATGGTTACTATTTGGGTTATAAAAGCCTCTACTTTTCTGACATTGATTACTGAGCGATGTTAGAAATTTAATGACAGAAGAGAAAATAGCGGTCAGCGTGTGGCACCAAATTACATTAGCTAAGCCAGGAATATGTATGTTACGTAATGAAAAAAGAGAGTTGTATTATCACATCTCCTTTTTGACACTCACTTCTTACGGGTAGGCATTTTTATTACAAAGAATAGTAATGATAAGAAGAAGAGAGCTTGTGAAACGTTTATAAATATTCGAATTCCTTCACTCGATTCTTTTATATCAAATAAAATATCAATGAATGAAACTAAACCTGAGATTATAAGTACGGTCAGTGAGAATATGTACAAGTTTAATCCCCCTTAAAAATAGATGTTTTACAGCAGGAGAGGACAAAAACTCTTGCTGACGCATCATTTAATCCTGCCGAAACATCAACAGATTAATAAGTATTGGAATGACCCTGCAGTACTTACTCGATGGACTTTTAACTGTTATATATTCCTATTGTGGAAATTGAATAAAATTAAAACGTTCAACTGAGAAGCAACCCTTGACTGGGCACTCCTCTTCACACTTTCTCTACTCTAATCGGCACATCACATTTAACGTTTATCACCTAAATACATAAAAAGAAAAATCAGAATGATAATCAGAATGCCTGATAGATTGTATATTGTTTGAAATGTCTCACTTTGTGCGTGCATTAAAAAAAACCAGCACAGTAAGAACGAAGACTAACATGCCCCATTTAATATTCATGTTCAAATAAGCACCCCACCTGAAAAAAATGGTTTCCTTTATCATATGTTGCAAAGTTTTTATATTCAACTTGATAGAGATTTAAAGCAAAAGGTAGGTTTGCTGCGGTGGACCGGAACTTCAAAGGATGTCTTTTGTTTCAGAGACAAATGTACTTAATATAAATTATTGAAGAAGACTAATCACTTTTATTGTTTGGAAGTGTTTAGTCTTCTTCTGCGTTCCAACGATACGGAGGAAGAGATTATGTAGTCTCTAAATATCATGTAACTAGCCGGTAGGGAAGAACATACATGTATGTATGAATTCCTTAAGTATTTCCTCGGAAGATAATTCATTAAACATCTAGGTCATTTGTGTTATTTTGTTTTATTTTTTTTACAATTTTAAAGATCAGCATTAATCCCCATTCGATAATATGATAAAAAACGGCTATAGAGAGAGCAGACCAATAATCTAAAATATAAATGCCAGTAAAGCTAGACGCTAGAATATAAATTATGAAGCTATCCATAATAAGTGTAATAGCACTCCGAGTATATATAGAAACCTGTTTCTTTAATCCGTAATTTAAAATAGTAACAATAATGGGATGGACCAGTGTTTCAAAAATTAGAAATCCAATAATGATAAGTACAGAAAAAACAATGATATCTCCTATTTGGTCGAAGTTTATAAAGTTACTCACTTTTCCGAAATTATAGAAAAACAAACCGTATAATGTTGTGAAAATGACCACCGGCAAGATGATCAAAGAAGCTAGTAAAGGAATTAGCCATATCTTCACCATAATAGGAGGTGGGTTTTCCTTATCTTTACGACTCATGTAATTGATTATCAGATTTAGACTGAGTAACAGAATAATAACTAGTATGCATATTACAAGCCAATGTGTTGAATTCATAATTCCTCCCATTTATATTCCATTTTTTAGTTGTAATACCTTATTTAAATAAAAATATACTTTACTTCATTAGAAGTAAAGTATATTTTGACTCATATTTAATCTTAGAGTCCCGCTAACCACACGATGTATTTTGCAATTTCATACGCTTCTGCTGGTGGAACTCCGATACCTACAAGGCCGGTTGCAATAATATTTTCTTGCCAATTTGTAATAGAGTCTAAGAAGTCAGCGATCTTGCCAGAATATTTAGTGACGTAGTTACCCGCTGAAGGACTGAGCTTCGAAAGAAGCTTACCTAAATAATCTCCACCGTAACGTAAAGCAGAGGTTATGGCTTTTTTAATAACGTTAGAAATGAGATTTTGAGTACTTACATCTCCGTTGTTTTGAGCAGTTGGAGTTACAATAACTGTGTTTGAGAGTTTGTTGGAAGGTAATGTTGAAACATTACTTCCATTTAGTGTAGAACTGGAAACAGAAATGGTTTTCACAGGAGCTGGACTAGCCATAACTGTTACTGGAACAGATAAAGCTCCCATCAAAATTCCCGCAGCCAGAGTAGATGCGATGGTTTTTTTAAATTTCACAGAAAAGTTCCTCCATATCACTTTTATTTAATTATTTGGATTATAATCCATTTATTTCATCGCTACTTATTTTATACATTATTTAGTGGCATTTTGTATATACTTCTGACAAAACTAGTCAATAAATCCTATTTATTTACATAAAATATTGTAAATCTACATATATAATTACCGATTGGAGCTACGTTTAGAATGAAGTACTATCCTTTTTATGCTGTCCATAAGACCCATAATTACATCCTTTTCGGTTTTATATCTCTGATAGATATGCAATGAGATGGAATACGCACATCCTAACGATTTAATTACTCTTCCGTACTGAATAGTAAAATAGAACTTAAGAGCAGGAAGCTTAATAAGGATTACTTCTATTAGAACATTGTTTAAATTTAAAAGAATTGAATGTCATGTCCTTTTTACCTATAATCAAATAGCCTATGAAAAATAAACCAATAATTTAAAAGGGAGGATTCCCTGCCTATTAAAAAGAGGCTAGTTTTATCGTGTTTGGTTTTTAGCTTATTCTGCGCTCAGATAGCAACACCTATGGACGCATTAGAAAACGAATCAAACCTAGGTAAACAAATTATTATTCAGGTGGGAAACCAGCAGAAGCTGGTTAATGGTCGGCTAACCGCTTTTGACTCAATGTGGGGGCTCTCGCCAGTTTTAGAGAACGGTACGATTTAGGTTCCAGCTAGAAATATGGTGAGGAAGCTTGGGGGATCCATCAGGTATAACAACAATAATCAAAAAATTACGGTATCCTTGGATAACAAGATACTGACCACGTATGCTGTAACTACTTGCTTTGATGAGGTATTGGTAATGGACTTCTTAAAGATGTTGGTATCTACACATTTCCGCAGTAGCAAATAATCCCATTTCCTCATTGTAGATGCTGAGAAAATGGGATTGTTTCTAAATTGAAGGAAGAGTCACTTCAAAAGTTACACCTGTGTCATCTGAGCTTACAACCTGAATCGTCCCATCATGAAGTGCAACAATTTTATGTGCAATGCTTAGACCCAATCCATTTCCAGGAGAGGAATGAGAAGAATCTCCTTGATAGAATTTATCAAAAATGTATTTTTGCTGACTCTTATCAATCCCTGGGCCATTATTATGAATCGATATACGAACCTGTTGATCCTTGGAATCCAAAACAATTGTAATCTCGGAGTAGGAAGGTGAATACTTAATGGCATTGTCCAGAAGATTAATCCAAACTTGGCTAAGCATATCCTCATTGGCGGTTACCGTCAGTTCAGACGAATCGAACTGAAAGCTTATGTGCTTCGCAGACCATTTCGGCTCCAACAATACAATCACCGTTCGGATGTGTTCAGTTAAGTTGAATATCGTTTTCTCCGTAATGATGGCTTGGCTTTCTATTTTCGATAACTGAAGCACATTCGTAGCAAGTTCAGCCAAACGCTCCGATTCATTGATGATGATATCCAAATAATCATTGCGTTCCTCACTAGTTAAGTTTTTTCTTTTCAGCACTTTTGCGTAGCCTCGTAAGGAAACGATCGGTGTTTTGAATTCATGCGAAAAATTATTAATAAAATCGGAACGCAACATTTCAAGACTACCGAGTTCTTCAGCCATGTGATTAAAACTTCTGTTCAGTTTTCTTAGCTCTTTCGGCCCCTTAAGCTGAATACGAACGGAAAAATTTCCTTTGGCCAACTCTTCGGAGGCCCGTATGACTTTTCGAATCGGAGAGAGTGGTATGCGGCTAAATATCAAAGATGCCAGGATACTGACCAGAATACTCACCGTCCCAAAATATGTAATAAGAACCAAAGCGCCACCTGAATCTGGATCTTCGACTGGAGGAGAAGGGTAAAGTCCGATATTTACAAAAAATATTATGATGACCAGCGAAAGAAAAATAGAGATGAGCAAAATAAATAACACAATGAACGAAAACATAAACGTTAGTCCAAATCCACGTAAAGATCTCTCTTTAATAAAATTCATTATTTTTCTACTCACTATGTTTTACCGCCTTATAACCAATTCCTCGAATAGAGATAATCTCAAATTCCGGATAATCGTCGAATCGCTTTCGTAATCGATTAATGTGAACATTTAATGTGGTATCGCTACTTTCAGAGTCCATACCCCAAATTTCGTCCATTAATTGAATACGGGTAAAAATTTTGTCCGGGTACGACAGCAATTTGTACAATAAATAAAATTCCTTCTGCGGCAGTGTCTGTACTTCATCTTCTCTTGTCACCGACAATTCATCATATTGTAGTGTGATTTTTCCTAGTTTAAGCATCCGTTCGTTCTGGATCTTGGCTCGTCGCAACAAAGCTTTCATTCGCAGAAGCATTTCGTCCTCGTCCACGGGTTTGACCATATAATCATCTGTTCCTGCCATGAAACCTTTACGTTTGTCAGCGGGTAGATGTTTGGCACTAACCATTAGTATAGGGATATCATTTCCTCCCTCGCGGATCGTTTGAGTCAATTCGAATCCATCCATTTGAGGCATCATGATATCTAGAACAATTAAATCAATATGCTGCCTGTCCAATAATTCCAATGCCGCAATGCCATTTTCCGCAAGAAACACCTCGTATCCTGCAGATTCTATAATCGTTTTCATTAATTTGGAGGTGTTTTTATTATCTTCTACAACGAGGATTTGAAACATTCCGTTCATTCCTTCCCGACACATCTGTAATATCTGAACTGCATTCTATCACATCATCCTCCTTAAAGTGAACAACGAAGATCCATTATATCTGTTTTATTTTCAGTTAATATACTTTTGTAAATGTGAGTCAAGCGAATAACAATTCATCAATATCGAATGCTCTGAATGTTCAAATAAGTTAATCAGCTTGATCAGTCAGTCTAACTAACTGCGGTAGTGCAGAATTTATTTTTGAGTATCGTAGTACTAATTCTTACAGTTTCCCAATAAAAAGCTGCTTTTAAACATCAGGCTTCATAGGAGTTTCTTGTGGTAGCTAATGTGGATGAAAATATTAAGAACTGGTACATATTCATCAGTCAGTCTTAATTTTATGTTGCGTTTGAATGAGGTTCGCACTAGTTATTTTTACGGGAAGTTCAATGTAGACAACATTTGGATTGGGGGGAAATTCACAACGAGACGTAAGAAGCAAAAATGCTGTAACCAAGCAGTACAGCAGCACCTATAACAATGCTAAATATACTGAAAGCAACACCTCAAGCTTTTGGGAACAGAAGGCCAATTTTGAGGGAGTTGGAGCTATGACGTATCCAAGAACTAAATTCCCTCTTTGATGGATGCTTGTAGAGGTTTTTTTAAGCGAGAATTTCCGAAAATATCATAAGGGCAATAGGGCATGTTAATACTTCTATTTTGGTCAAGACAAAAAAATAAGCGTAATATCCTTGATATAACTGATTTTTGGCAATTCGTTTCAGCATGGATCACAGTGGCATGCTACTCATGCTGATGTGTATTTGTCATCGTGCTTCTTGTATTGTTTAAAAGATCATGTACAAATGGGAAATGTATTCTTCGATGACGATGTACAGATTCTTATGAATGCGAACTGGCAGGATGTTGCGAAAAGTCTGAAATAGCTACTTGAAGAAACTTTTAAAAGAAAGATCCCATTTCTCCGAAGTAGGCCTACTTTGCTTTTTTTGGATACTTATACCCAATTATGTATTCCGCACAAAAGATAAGAAATCTTTGTTTGTTTTTAGGGTCATAGGCACAAATATCACACCAGTTTATTTTTAGTTTATTCAGATCAGGTATATTACTTTAACAAAAACAGGACTCATCTTTGTATGAATCTAATAGGAGGAATATGGAGAGGAGTGAAAGATGAAATTTATAAAAATGGGTCTGTTCTGTCTAGGACTGTTGGTTCTTAGTTTTATCATTGTGAAGTGCATTCAAGTTGGGATACTTGTTCAGTACAAATGTATTTTTAATAATAGAAGCTGAACCAAATATAAGGAGAGTTCCGTTCAAAACATCATACAAGCTGAAGAACATGGAATCGATACAGTTATTGTCACTTGTAGTGAAGCAAGACTCAGTTCAATGTTAATCTGTCTACACTGTTCTCCCAAATAACTTCAGCCGTCAGTTTACCAGTAATTGCTGTCTGAGGAATCATTGATGGATGAGGAGCTAAGAAATTCTTCGAAATGAGCCCAAAGGGGGGTATAAGGGAACAAGATTCATTAAAACGTAGATTATCCTGCGAGTCCAGCTGCTAAACAAGGCGGTGCATTCTTATATCTTCCAAGTAATAATATAACATTTATAGAATTTTTATCCAATTCGTGTCTAGTTTATTTTCAGTTTATCTTTTAATGATAAGATGTATCCTAGGATTTCAACGGCGGGTAATTTGCCAACCAATAAGAATTTAATATCTAGTAGGAGTGAGGCTGTGTTATTTAATTAGGAAGGTTTATATTTCGAACAAAACTATATTTAGAAGAAGTACATCAGTCTACTTAAAAACAGCAGGTGTATATGCAGGGAGCATAGAACGCGACTCATTTATAAGAGAAAAAGGTCATAATCTATTGCTACTAGAAAGTCATACTTCCAAATGACTATAAAAACGTTGGACTGAAAATAGAGATGCTACTTGAATCAAGAATTCAAGAAGGCGATGACTCAGCAAATCGGAATTTGGAGGAAACTATGAAAAAAATTATGAAAACATTTCTTATTATTATTCTTGTTATTTTTGTTGTAATTCTACTTGGTATGTTTGCCTTTATAAAGATTGCTGAACATAGAGAAACTAATTATAGCAAATATACGGAAACTGCCGGCAAACTTGAAAAGAAATATACGGAATTAGGGGATAGAGAGGTATCTTATAAAGACTATGACGCAAACGATGATGTAATTGGCAAATATGCACTATGGTATCCTAGTGAGCTTGAAAGCAAAGATAACAAGTATCCAGTTGTAATATTTGCGAATGGGACGGGGAGTACTTCATCTACTTATAAACCATTTTTAGAACATTTATCATCTTGGGGATTTATTTCAGTCGGGAATGATGATAAGGATACCAGAACCGGAGCTTCATTAGAGCAAACAATAAAATTCCTAATCAAAGAAAATGAAAATAGAGATAGTGTTTTTTATCAAAAAATTGATTTAGATAATATCGGAATCGGAGGGCATTCCCAGGGCGGAGCAGCCGTGTTTAATATGGTAGTTAATCAAGAGCATGGTTCTATGATTAAGGCATTGTATGCTGCAAGCGCAACATCATCTTATCATACAATGGTTATGGGTGACCAATGGAAATATGATATTTCAAAGGTAAACATACCAACATTTTTAACAGGAGGAACCGGGCAATGGGATGCTGGTAATGCTACAAGTAAAGAGCAGGCTACTGATGATAAAAATGGTGTCGTACAAGGGATTGCTCCGTTATGGTCGTTGCAGGAAAATTATAATTTGCTGCCAGAAACAATAGATAAAGTCGTTGCCCGAAAGAAGAATACAGACCACGGAGATTCATATAAGCAATTTGATGGCTATATGACTGCTTGGTTTATGTATTACTTACAAAATGATAAAGAAGCCAGAAAGATATTTACTGTTGGTGGGGAACTACCCACTAATAATTTATATCAAGATGTTCAGACAAATATAAAATGACTAAACATTAAATCTCAGTTTGTAGGTAATGATTAAATCGCTCATACCGCCAAAGTGATCCAGACGTAGTGGAGTGGCTCTGCCATACGCCATGCCAGCTCTGCATAAGTATGGGGCTGGTTCACTTGGTGGGCGAGCCTACGAAATCCGTTGAAAGCCCCCTTTATTAAGAAAGGGCCCAAAGACTGGAAACTATATTGCGTAAGGTGCAAAATTCTTTTGTTTAGGCGGTGTTAAGGCGTTTTTATAGCTGTGATAAAAAATGCGCCTGCTTCATAAGTAATAATTAAATACTGTGTATTTAAGGACAGTTGATACTACATCGGCTGTCATTTTTTGTGCGCTGAGAAGAAAAGATAAGTGATTTCAAAATGATTATGATCAAATTCGGTTAATATACAATTCTCTAACTAGGCATTATGAAACTGACTCAAATATAAAAAATAAAGTTGAGTCAAGCGGTTATTCGATTTGGAATTTGTTACTATTAATTCTGAATTTCCCATTCTGACAACAGATTAGGTTTCTGTTTTATTACGATTCTTCAGAAGGAAGGTCATTTCTTCTGAAGTCTCTTGCATCCCTCTGGCAAACCATTCTTCAATCCAGCCGAACAATCCATAAGAAAAATAAGCTGCAACATAAGCACCAAAGTTTGGATAATCCGGTTTTGGGCCATAGAGTTCTTTGAGTACATCTTTTAAAAGATAAAACATGTTTCTTTTACTAAGAAGGAGGTAGAACTCCCTCTGTTCGCTAAAGTGCTCAAATAGACTTCCTAACATGTCTTCTTCAGAGGTATTTTGACTTTCTTGATACTCCACATGCCAATCACCTATAAGTTTATAGAGATATTCTTTTAGAATATCTTCTTTTTCCCTATAATTTCTGTAAAAAGAAACACGGCTTACTTTTGCATGAGATGTAAGATCACTAACTGAGATAGTCCGGAGTTCTTTTGTCTTCAACATATCAAGAAGTGAATTTGTAATTTGAAGCTTTACAAAAGTGTTCCTTGTGTTTTTATTGGTCACGTTGCATTTTTCCTTTCCGAATCAGTGTCCTTTGGTTTATTCATATGGATATCAACAATGATACATTTGCATCACAAAAAAAGATACACGTGTTGCATTAATTTAAAGAAATTTAAAAAAGATCTGTAGGTTGATCATGGCTTTGTAAATAAACAGGACGAATAAGACAGGATTAAAGCAGTGACCGCTTCACCCATAGTTAATGTTAAAACGCTAATATAGCACATCAAGTTATTTGTGACCCACCATACAAATTTATTATCATTATCCAGAATATTAAACTTTATTTTATCAAGGAATGGCTATTAATAGTCATTCTTTTATTATATTTAATTCGGATTAGCAAAACTGTAGGTGAAAAAACGAAAACTAGTGCATGTTTCAGATCTGAAGATAAATTACATTAAATGAGTACTCACATAAATTTGTCTTTTATAAGGAGATGCACGTAATGACTATGTTTAAATTCTCTGTTGGTCCCTGGAATGTTCATGATGGAGCAGACACGTACGGACCTGCAACACGGACAGAAATCACTTTTGAAGAAAAAATTAAAGCTTTTGCTGAAATGGGGTTCAGTGCCATCCAGTTCCATGATGATGATGCTGTCCCGAATTTAAATGATTTGACGGAAGAAGAAATTAAAGCCGAAGCCAGAAAAGTTAAATCACTGCTGGACAAATACAATTTGGTTGCCGAATTTGTTGCACCGAGATTGTGGATGGATCCGCATACGATGGATGGAGGCTTCATGTCCGGATCTCAAGAAGATAGAGAATTTGCATTATGGAGATCCTATCGTTCGATTGATATCGCTAATGAACTTGGCTGTGACAAAATTGTACTGTGGTTGGCAAGAGAAGGAACGCTTTGCGCCGAGAGTAAAAGTCCCGTCACCGCAACGAAGCAATTAGTTGATGCGATTAATAAAATGCTGCAGTATGATGCAGGGATCAAAATATTGATTGAGCCAAAGCCAAATGAACCGATTGACCGCAGTATTTGTGGAACGATGGGCCACGTGCTTGCAGTATCTGCAACAACCATTGACCCTTCTCGGGTTGGCGGTTTGCTTGAATCGGCGCATGCAACATTGGCAGGCCTTGATCCGTCCCATGAAATTGGATTTGCTCTGGCAATGAATAAGCTGTGGGGCGTTCATCTTAATGATCAGAATGGATTGAAATTCGATCAAGACAAAAGCTTTGGAGTAGAAAATCTCCGTCAGGCGTTCAATCAGGTTAAAGTGCTGGTGGAGAACAATTATGGTTCCAATGGGGAATATGTAGGCTTGGATGTTAAAGCCATGAGAACTACGAAAGACCAGGACCGTTACAAGCATCTAACGAATAGTCTAAACATCGTAAAATCACTGGAAGAAAAGGTGAAACGTTTTGATTATGAGTTTCAGGAGCAGTGTGTGAGGAACAGAGATTTCGAAGGATTGGAATTGTATGTGATGAACCTGCTTATGGGAACCGATCAAAAGTAATGTTCTCCGGGGAGGTGCAGGCATGTTAAGAAACAAGAAAAAAATAGTAGTGGCCGGACATATCTGTCTGGATATTACTCCGAAATTTCCGGCGAACCCCAATTCGAACCTTAGTGAAATTCTGTTGCCTGGAAAACTGGTGCAGATGCGGGATGCTGACGTTCATACTGGCGGAGTTGTTGCCAATACAGGGCTGGCCCTGAACCTTTTTGGTGCAGATGTCAATTTGATAGGTAAGATAGGACAAGATGAATTCGGAAAACTTATCCTGAATATTCTGAGCAGCCATATGGACACGCAACACATGCTTGTAGCAAATGATACAAATACATCGTATACCATTGTATTATCTCCTCCGGGAATGGATCGGACTTTTCTTCATAATCCAGGGGCTAATGATACATTCACTTTTGAAGATTTGACCATGGAGGCAATCAGAGAGGCGACTTTGTTCCACTTCGGTTATCCACCTTTAATGAAGCGGATGTACGAAAATGATGGCGAACAGTTAATCCGGATGTTCAAAACCGTAAAAAGTTTAGGTGTCGCTACATCCCTTGATATGGCTGCAGTAGACCCGCATTCCCAAGCAGGTACTGCTGATTGGGAGACGATACTACGCCGTGTGTTGCCTTATGTTGATATTTTTGTGCCGAGCGTCGAAGAGCTTTGCTTCATGATCGACCGTGAGAGATACCGTGATTGGCAACAGCGGGCTGGAGGACGAGATATTATCGAAATCTTGTCCATAACCGGAGATGTCAAACCTTTGGCGGACAAGCTACTGGAAATGGGAGCACAAGTAATGTTGTTGAAATGCGGTGCTCTTGGATTGTATTACCGCGCAGCAAGACAAGATATTTTTATCGAAATTTCCATTCCGGATTTGTGCGTTCCCCAGTGGGCAGAGCTGGAGAGGTTTGAAGAGAGTTATATTCCGGACCGGGTCGTATCGGCAACGGGGGCAGGAGACACGAGTATAGCTGCTTTTCTGTATGCAATGCTGCATGGATACTCGCTTAAACAAAGTCTTCAATTGGCTGCAGCGACGGGAGCCTCCTGTGTAACGGCATTTGACCCGCTAAGCGGACTAATGACAATAGAAGAGCTGCTCAAGAAGATAGATGGCGGCTGGAAGAAACAAAAAGTCTGAGATAAAGGGGTAAGAAAAATGTTAGTTAATATGAACGAGGTTTTGCTACCTGCGCAAAAAGGAAAGTATGGCGTCGGTATGTTTAATGCCGTGAATCTGGAGATGGCAAGAGGGATCATTGCTGCGGCAGAAAAAGCGAATTCTCCAGTGATTATGGGCACAGCAGAGGTCTTCTTCTCCTACTGTCCTCTGGAGGAAGCAGCGTATTATTTGATTCCGATGGCCAAGAAGGCCAAAGTCCCCGTTGTTATCCATTTGGACCACGGGATGACCAAAGAAGCATGTGTACAGGCGCTGGAACTTGGATTTACATCCATTATGTATGATTGTTCCCTCGAATCGTATGATGTCAATGTCCGTAGGGTGAAGGAGATGGCTAATTTAGCTCATTCCCACGGTGCTTCCATTGAAGGAGAGCTGGGGCATGTCGGTGACAACGAGGGTTCTTACGAAGGTCAACACGAAATGGAAGATCCTTCGATATTTTTTACTGATCCGGCCGTAGCGAAGGACTTTGTGTTTCAAACCGGGATAGATGCTCTCGCAATTGCTGTAGGAACCGCCCATGGCGCTTACAAACGGCCTCCGAAGCTGGATTTTGAAAGGATTGAAACAATCTCAAAAACTACCACCGTTCCATTAGTTTTACACGGAGGTTCCGGATTAAGCGAAGCGGATTTTAAACAAGCCATTGATTCGGGAATTAGCAAAATAAATGTATTTACGGATATCAATACAGCTGCTGTTGAAGCAATGTTCAGGCAGTTTACCTCCTTCAATAAGGGAATGATCGATTTGATTCCGGCGACGGTCGAATCCATCAAAGAAAAAGTGTTGGAAAAGATGGAGGTCTTCAGTTCTTACAACAGAGTTTAACGTTAAAGGGGCTATCACTATGACAAATAGAGATGGGCCCTTTTTGAATGACTAAATTAACAAGGGATTTGGAACTTCTCTCAGGACGGAAAGATGATTAAGACGCAGTTTACGTAAAATATCAAGTGTATCATGCTCGGAATAATAGTTTTCGACCGTATGCAACGGACTTTTTATCCTGACTGCTTTGCTCTCTTTCGAAAGCTTTTTCTTGTATTCAGCCGGCGTACAGCCGACATTATCTAGAAAAGCTTTATTCAGATATCTGTAGTCGGAAAATCCGCATTCCAAACAGATATCAAGAAGCTTCATATCTCCGGTCAAGAGCTTCTTTGCGTGATTGAATCGAAGATTGTTGATGTAATCCTGAAAGGATATATTCAAATGTTCTTTGATAAATTGTGAGAGATACGTCATAGAAAGTCCTTCGATTTCTGCAATGTCAGAGAGCCGGATTTTATGCATATAGTGCTCATCAGCATAATTCAATATTCGGGTTAACCTGTCAACCTTAAGTTTATTTTTGTTTTTTTCATCGTCACTGATTTCATGGTAAGGAAGTTTGTTTAGAAGGACTCCAAATAACACATTCAGCATGCTCATACAAGAGAACTCGAAGCCTTTTGGCCGTGCAAAGTATTGGTATGCCATTTCAGTGATTAGTGATGTTATATATTTGTACGAATCTCCGGTTATATGCTGTTCTAACCTTGCAGAATCAAAAACCAGATTAGACATCTCTCGAAAATAGTTTTTGCAAAAATTAGGGGAAATCTGCAGGCATAATAAGGTTGATTTGCTTTCTGTCCGAATTTCATGTGGCTGGTTTGAATTCAATAATATAGAAGAATCAGCTTCCAGCTCATAAACTTGTTGTTTGGATAAAATGGACAGTTTACCTTCAAGTACGAGATTGATCTCCAATTCCCGGTGCAGATGGGATGTGCGATAATCCATATCGATCAAGAAGATATTTAAATATTTGATACTCGGATGGTCTATAATCTCAAATTCTCTTTTCATCAGTTCCTCTTCTCCTTGCCTAAGCTGTGGGGATTTCCATCACGGGTTGAATAGACGATTTGTGATAGAACCTACTAATAGCATTTTAGCAGAAAAGATCACCCTAACTAACAGGATGATTCCCAAATAATAATAAGATTTTGATGCTTATAGCCAGGCTATCCTCAAGCTCAGTAAATTAAGAATCAGATATTCATGCTTAAATCCCTCTATATCTTCATCAAAATGAAGACGTCTATACTTATAGGTGAGTAAAATCCTGAGTATTTTAATTAGCATTTTAAAGAACAAATGTAAAAAGGATTTGGATAATTGAAAGGTATACGATTTGATTTTAATTGAAATGCGGATGTTAAGTATTCAGCTTGGATTCAAACCGTAGGTGACGCATTTGGTAAGCTGGAAAAGCTCTAAAGCAATTCTGATTTATGTTAAGAAATCGTTTGCAAAAACTGCTATGTCGAGCAGCTGTGATCGTGTCACTCCCCCTTATCTGAAGACGAGTTTTGTATAGGAATGATGATTGTCCGACAGTAATAAGTTTACTATTAATTGTAAACTTGAACGTGAACGACAAAGCGGTGAAGTGCAATTAACCTGAAAGACTGAAAGGATGAATAGGGATATGGGATTACAAACTTACGAAATCAATCATATTGAGAGACTGAGAAAGTTGGCACCGGAGTGTATGGTACTGTTAAAGTCGGACGGCAGCTTTCCGCTTGAGGTACCGGGAAAGATGGCCCTGTATGGTAGCGGCAGCAGACGCACAATAAAAGGCGGCACCGGCTCCGGGGATGTGAATGTCCGAGCTTACACTACGATAGAGCAAGGCCTGGTCAAAGCCGGATTTAACATTACCACATCGGATTGGTTGGACGCCTACGACGCAGTCTGGGAAGAGGAATACAAGACGTTTCGGGCAGGCCTCAAGGCGAAGATAGAGGCGGAGGGAATGAGCGGGCTGCTGGAGACTCTGGGCGTGGCCATGCCAGAGCCGGAGTATAGTATTCCCCTGAAGGGCGAGGGAGACACGGCAGTTTATGTCCTCGCCAGAAATAGCGGGGAAGGGGCAGACCGTCAGGCGGAAATGGGAGATATGAAACTAAGTGCCGCGGAGATCCGGGACATCCTACAGCTGGCAGAGCAGTATCCAAAGTTTCTGCTGGTCTTGAATGTGGGCGGTGTGGTCGATTTGTCGCCAGTCGTGGAGCGGGTGAAGAATATCCTGATTTTGTCGCAGCTTGGCATATCGGTGGGCGACTCCTTTGCGGATGTGCTGCTGGGAAAGGCATACCCCTCCGGTAAACTGGCTTCTACTTGGGCGGCCTGGGAGGATTACTGCACGGTAGGAGATTTCGGGGAGCTTGATGATACCCGGTACCGCGAAGGAATCTATGTAGGCTACCGATATTTTGATACAGTGGGGAATCAACCTATCTTTCCTTTTGGCTTTGGATTGAGTTATACCGCCTTTTCTATTGAACCGGGGGTGCCTAAGATGAAGGGCACCAAAGTGACAGTGCCCGTGACCGTAAGAAACACGGGAGCGCACCGAGGGAAAGAAGTTGTGCAGTTGTATGTATCTGTACCGGAAGGGAAACTGGACCAGCCATATCAGGTACTGGCGGGCTTTGGTAAGACAAGGGAGCTGGCTCCGGGAGATAAAGAAAATTTGGATATCTGCTTTGAGATGGAGGGTTTGGCATCCTACGATGAGGAGAGCAGTTACCGGATTCTGGAGGCGGGAGATTACTTTTTGCGCTTAGGTAACAGTAGCCGCAACACAGAAGTGGTAGGCACGGTATGCCTGGAGGATACGGTCGAGCTAGAGCGGGTCAGCCATGTGGGCGGCACCCCGGATTTTCGCGACTGGAAGCCTGAAGGGGCTAAGAGAGGTCTGGGGAGCATAGGAATTCCGGGAGAACGGATAGCGCTTCACCTTTCCGCTTCCGCTTTTACGACTGTAACCTATACCGCACCGAAGGTGGATGAAGAGGCTTTGGCATTGGCAAAAACTCTGACGGATAGTGAGCTTGCCTATCTGTGTACCGGTGTTTTTGTGGACGATGAGACCAAGTACCTCATCGGCAATGCCGGCGTGACGGTTGCCGGGGCAGTAGGAGAAACCACTACCTTGCTCCGTGATAAGGGGATTCCCAATCTGGTGATGTCGGACGGTCCTGCCGGGCTGCGGCTGAGTCGGCAATACGGTTTGGATGAGCAGGGGGCGTATCCTCTGGAAGCAGAGGAACAGGAAGCCTTCAAGGAGCTTCTGCCGGAGGCACTGCTGAATATTCTGCTGGGCATCTACCCCGCTGCGGCAGGCCAGAATCGAAATGGCGAGATCCGCGAGCAGAACTGTACGGCCATTCCCGTGGGCACGGCCCTTGCCCAGAGCTGGAACCCGACTGTTTGTCAGGAGTGCGGCGACATTGTGGGGGAGGAGATGAAACGGTTCGGCGTGCACCTGTGGCTGGCACCGGCAATGAACATCCATCGCAATCCACTCTGTGGTAGGAACTTTGAGTATTTCTCGGAGGATCCTCTTATCAGCGGCAAAATGGCTGTTGGCATCATCTTGGGAGCCCAGAAACATCCGGGCTGTGGTGCCACAGTTAAGCATTTTGTCTGCAATAACCAGGAGACCAACCGCTTCAATTCCAACAGCGCGGTTAGCGAACGGGCATTGCGAGACATTTATTTGCGGGGCTTTGAAATTGCCATTAAGGAAGCAGCGCCACTGGCGGTGATGAGCTCTTACAATTTGCTTAACGGAGAGCATACTTCCCAGCGGCATGATTTGATGGAGATAGTGCTTAGGGAAGAATGGGGTTTTGAAGGCATTGTCATGTCGGACTGGGTGCCCGCCGGCAAGCCGTCGGCAGATGACAAAAAATATCCTAGAGCCTGCGCTTCCGGCAGCATAGCGGCGGGCAATGACATCATGATGCCTGGCGGCAGGAAACACCATGAAGATTTGATGAACGCATTGAATAATGAGACGGTAGCCTATCCGCTGACCCGCGCAAATTTGGAGAAGTGTGCTTCACGGATGATAGCTATGGCCTGGAAACTGGCCGGACAGTAAGAATGAGGGAAGCTGCACTTTATGGTTGCTGGTACGGAACCTTTTGATGCGTGAACTGCAGAAGACATAACGGCTACAGGAGGGCAGGGAATTACTCCGCTGTGGTCACTTAATACGAATTATTCCAATATTCCCGATACGGTAATCAAAGTTATGGCTAGGCGTGCAAACACTGACCACAGCGATATCGTGAACCATGCAGACGGTTATATGACAGCTTAGTTTATGTATTGGCTGAAAAACGACCCACAAGCGGGAAATGTATTCTGTGGTAAAGATGCAGAGATCATTACAGATACAAACTGGCTGGATGTAGAAAAAAATTGCTGAATACACCTTTAGTGTGAGAAGGTACTAACTTATAATATTGCTATGAATATGAGGCTCCGGAGTTCGTTTCCGGTGCCTTTTTATTTTGCTTTAACAAATTCAGCGGATAGTTCCTCCCAACTTTAAAAAACGATACCTAAGTTTGAATTCCATTATATTAACCTTCAAGTGTGCAGCTCTATACTTGATAAAGGAACCAAGCGTTAATTTATAAGATTATAATAACAACATCTTGGAATATTTTGTTAAAGGAGGTTTTTTAAATGGTAGATACAAACATCGATAAAATTAAGAAATTTCCACTAGAAGATGGAGAGATTACAAATGTAGAGTGGAAGGAACGGATAAAGACGCCAGAGCCAAATCCTCTGGGATTTAAAATGGTGGATGGCAGCAGTTTTTACAGAGTTGTCATGAAATTACACCCTACGGCACAATCCAATATAACTGTGATGATGTATTTGCCGGAACCGGAAGCGTGGAATGGTAAGTTCTTGGGAACTGGAAATGGAGGATATGCCGGAAGCATCGCAGAAGGCGCTCTCATGAATGGCATTGGCCGGGGATACGCTACAGCTAATACTGACCTGGGGACAACACCAGATCCAAATGATTGTATCGGGCTTCCAGAAGTGTTGATTGATTATGGACATCGTGCGACCCATTTAATGACGGTGGTCGGGAAACAACTGACAACTTATTTCTATGGCGAAGCTCCGAAATATTCTTATTTTGCAGGAGGCTCCACAGGAGGACAGCAGGGTTTTTCGGAGGCTCAGAGATATCCGGAGGATTATGATGGTATCATCTCTCTCTCTCCGGCATTTGACAGAGTCAGACTGCATAGCTTTTTTGTCTGGAACTGGCAGCAGCTTCATGGAAGAAAAGAGGCGACATTTACTCCGGATCAGGCACAAAAATGGAAAGACAGCATTGTAAAAGTATATGGAAAGGAATGCGGAAGTAATGATCTGGATCCATTTTTGGCTTATCCCGGCGGAATTAAGGGGAATCCTATGGACCATCCTACTCTGCAGGAGGCAATTGAGGAGCAATTGACAGATGGCCAGAAAGAGGCACTGCGCATTATTTATGACGGGCCAAAAGACCCGGTTACTGGTGATCGTTTTATTGCACCTTTTCTGCCTGGTTCAGAGGCTGAGTTCTTAAGTCTGGTCGATATGAGTAATAAAGATCAGTTTGCACACGGACTCCTTTTTCCGTTCCGTTGGATTTGGGGAAAGGACTTTAATTTTGAGAAGTTTGATTTTCATAAGGACCTGCAGGAGGCAATAGCACAGCTGAGTCCAATACTGGACGCAACCAATCCGGATCTGAGTGCATTTAAAGCACGAGGTGGAAAGCTGCTGGTCGTTGGCGGCAGTGTAGATGCAATTATACCCTATACAGGCTTTTTGAATTATTATCACAAGGTAATTGCAGAACAGGGAGGATTGGAAGAGACGAAGAGATTCTTCCGTTTCCTGTTGATGCCAGGTTTCTCACATACGGCGGGAGGTACTGGCGTACAAGAGGTAGGAATAATAGGTCTCACAGAGGTTCCGCGGGATCCGGACCATGACGTGATTTGTGCTTTGGAGCAGTGGGTTGAGCAGGGAGTTGCACCAGAGAGGCTGTTGGGAACCCATTTTAAAAAATGGGGTTCAGGGATTGAATTTGATCATGCAAGACCGTCCTATGCCTATCCTTATGTGGCAAAATACACGGGAGGAGACCCCAAAAATCCTGAAAACTACATCCCGGTGGAAGACGCGGAGGCATATGAATAGATCATAGGGATCTGTAATAATCAGTGACTTAGCAGGGGAGTAACCAACGACGAGGAGTGATAGAATATGCAGGAAATTCATCTGGAACCATGGGAGAAGATTTCAGATGAACTCCAGAAATGGCTGCCCATTATTGAAGAGAAAAAATATCCTGAGATTTCGGAGGAGCCGGAATTAGGAAAAGTTTACCGCATGTATCCAGCAGGTTGTCTCAGCGGTAATGGTACTCGCTTCCACGGCAATTTGCGGTTGGGAAAGTATCCGGGTAAACTGCTAATTTTTTTTAACGGCGGCGGAGTATCATGGAACGAATACACAGCGGCCAGACCCAACAACTTGTTCACCAGCCATCTGCCGGATAGTTACTACTTTAATACCACAGATTGGATGGGGGACTATCCCCTGAACAATAGCATTTTTGCTGCCAGGGATGACAATCCCTTTCAGGAATGGACGATCATCAATATCCCCTATTCCACTGGGGATTTTCACTGCGGGGCTGGAGATTTCCCCTACATTGCCCTGAATGACACCCAGAGGACATTGCCTCACCACGGCTATTTAAATACCATAGCCCTGTTACGCATGGCGAAACGATGGGTGAAGAGTCCGGAGACCCTTTTGATTGCCGGAGTCAGTGCCGGAGGCTTTGGGGTGTCGTTGATGGCAGAGGATGTAATCAGCGAATTTCCAGAATGTGCAGATATCACATGTGTTGTAGACAGCTCCTTATTACTCAAGGAGGACTGGAGCCGTGTGGCAAGAGAGGTATGGCACAGCCCGGAGCATATCTGGAAACGTCTGATTGGAGATAATATTACCTTGGATTCCTATTCAGCCCTGTACCAAAAATTTGGCAGCAGGGTGAAGTATCTGTTTGCCAGCTCTACCCGGGATGCCTTGTTGGTTCAAGCTCAAAATGCTTTATATGGCAAGGTACAATTTTATGATAAGGCTAGCGGGCTAAGCTACCAGAGCACCCTGAACGAAATGTGCAACAAGCTTGTTGAGCGTATTCCTACAGCAGGCCTGTACATTTTCGAGCATCCCATGAATGAACGAGAATACCACGAAGCCGAATTAACTATGCACTGTATCCTGGATTCTGCCCACATGTTCGAACACAGGGAAGAGGGGAAAACCGCTTGCGAATGGATAATGAGTGCCTTGCATGGCCGGGTGGAGCGGATCGGACTGGGACACCTATAATTACTAAGGGGGGGAATTATATGGTTAGAACAAATTGGGTCTGGGTTCCAGACTGGAATGCAGAGGATAAGGAAGAACCAAGAATCATCTATTTTCGTAAGAAGGTTGACATTTATAAAGTTCCGGAGAAATTAGAAGTCCAAATATCCGCTGATTCGAGGTATAAGCTATATTTGAATGGAAAACTAATCGAGATTGGACCGAGCAAAGGTGACAATAAAATTTGGTATTATGACACCGTAGATTTGGCGCAACATCTTAAGCAAGGAACAAATATTCTGTCTGTTGTTGTTCTTCGCTACCCTATGGAGCATACAAAGGGTAATAGCGGGATATTTCGTACACATACGCCAGGATTCTATTTCACAGGAGAATATCTGGAAGAAAATGGAGATCTTATCAGCTTATCTGCCGACGAGAGTTGGAAATGCTCAAGAGAGCCAAACGTTAAGATATTACCAGAGCAGAAGGTTTTGGCACACTTATATTTCCTTGAGGAAGCATCCGGCAATCCTGATGCTTTTGGATGGATGAAGGACAATTACGAAGATAGTAAATGGCTGTCCGCAGAGGTACTAGGGTGGCAAATTGTGATAAATAAAGGGGGGAGTCCTGGTAATCTTCAAGCTAGAACAATACCTTATATGAATAAGATCCCCAGAAAATTCGAAGGTATCATTGTGATTAGAGATTCAAAAGTAAAAGAATCAGAATGGAATAAAATGTTGGCTGGAGCAGGGGAAATTACTATTTTGCCACATTCAAATGAAGTTGTTGAAATAAGCGCCGGAGAGTTGATGACAGGATTTCTGAAACTCTCTGTGATTCATGGAAAGGGCGCTAAAATCAATATACTACAGTCGGAAGGATACGTTCTACCAGACGATCCGGATTCTCCGAAGCTCTCTATGCCGAAAAAAGGAGATCGTTTAGACTACAAAAATGGTCATCTGCATGGATTTACAGATACCTATGAAGTTGCTGGAATAGGTAGAAACGGTGATTCAGAGATTTATGAACCCTTTTGGTTTCGAACCTTCCGATTTATCCGGCTTGAAATTGTAACAGCAGATGAACCCTTAACTTTAGCAAACTTTGATTACCAGGAGACAGGATATCCATTAGAAGTTAAAACCTGGGTGAAAACCTCGGATCAATCCTTGCAAGCGATTTGGGATATAAGTGAGAGAAGTTTGAGAAGATGTATGCATGAGACTTATGAGGATTGTCCTTTCTATGAGCAGCTTCAGTATGCTATGGATACCAGATCACAAATCCTGTTCACTTACATGACGTCTGCAGATGACAGACTGGCTCGTAAATGCTTTGACGATTTCAGAAGATCGCAGCGCTATGATGGCATGATAAGCTGTTGCTACCCAAATTATACTTTCCATAGCATCCCTGGATTCTCTATTTATTATATTATGATGCTGTATGACCATATGATGTACTTCGGTGATAGAGAACTGATTCGTTCTTATCTGTCGACGATTGATGGTATTCTGGAGTATTTCCATAGACACCTTACACAGGAGGGGATCGTCGATAAAACAGGCGGACTATTATTTCGGGATACCGCGTGGTCTTTTATTGATTGGACAACGCAATGGAATGACACATCGGGCGTACCTTCGGCATCATTATCAGGGCCGATCACCATGGAAAGTTTGCTTTATATTATGGGACTTGAATATGCTGCCCAAATGGCTTCCTTTGCGGGAAGAGACGGAGTTGCTGATGAATATGTAGTGCGGGCGGCAGAAGTCAGGGAAGCAGTCAGAGAAGTTTGTATGAGTAAAAATGGGATGATTCAGGACGGACCTGGTATTAATGAATACAGCCAGCATTGTCAGGTATTTGCTATTCTAACGGATACGATAGAGTTGGAGCAGGGAAGAGAAAACCTATTAAAAACCCTTAAAAACAAACAGGAGTATACACAGTGTTCTGTTGCTATGGCATTCTATCTGTACCGTGCACTAGAAAAATGTGATCTCTACGAATATACCAATGAGCTATGGGATGTATGGCGAGATATGGTGAACAATAATCTAACTACATGTGTGGAAGATCCAGTCGTGCAGAGAAGTGATTGCCATGCCTGGGGAGCATTAGCTCTTTATGAGTTGCCGGCAGTAATACTCGGGGTACGGCCGACCAAGCCTGGCTTTGAAGAGATGGAGGTGAAACCGGTGCCTGGTCACTTTACTTGGGCTGAAGGAGAAGTGATTACACCTAAGGGTATGGTTAAGGTCAAATGGACCAAAGTGGGAGACAATATAGAACTTCATCATCAACTGATAGAATAGTATTTATTTTCTACTTACAAAATCAAAGAAGGGGGAGGGGAATTATTAAACAGGAAAAGATAGATATGGCAAAGGTGCTAGCCATGCTGGCACAACCCAAGGAGGCACCGCCTCCTTTGGAGAATGTAGAGAAAAAACGTCTGGAAATCCCTTATATCACGAAAGAAAAAAAGGTTGAGCGACGACCGGTGAGACTGATCATGCCCAAAGGGGCAACATGTCCGATGCCTTTGATTTTTGTTCCCCATTATGAAATGGGTGAGGATGCCATGGAACTACGGGCATACCTGCAAAAGGGATGGGCGGTTGCATCTGCGGTGGAATTTGATAATAAATATAATGCACAACTGACAGATGATGACCTTGTATTTAACAATGCAGCTCTTTATACACTGCGTAATTTGCCGGAGATCGACAGAAAGCGAATTGCAGTGGTGGGAGGCAGTGCAGGCGGTTATATGTCACTAATGCTAAATGCTCTTCAATTAGGAATTTGTTGCTCTATAGCTAATTGTCCCATCACGAATGTATATTTTAATTTCTACCGGTATTTTGTTGAAGCAAACCAGTTAAATCAGAAGGCAATTGAGGAGATGTCCAAGGCCAATGGTCAGGTCGAGGACAAGAAGGATAGACAGCCTTTAGATGTCATGAAGAGTGTGATGGGACTGCCATTACCTTTTTTGGCAGGCTTGTCGAGGTTGTTCCTGCCGATTCTGCAAAACTTCCCGAATTCAAATGATATGACAAGGTGGGAAGCCTTTTCACCGGTGGCTCTGGCCGAAACGTTTTGTAATCCGATCGTTATAAGTCATTTTACCTCCGATGTGCTGGTACCCGTAGATCAAGTATCTAAACGCTTTACCTATGCGGAGCCGGGAGATTCCTTGCCGGTGAATTTCAGTTCCAGACTTCCGGAAGATATCATTGGCAAGCTTGGATGTTCTTTGGAAGAACGTCTTCCTGAAGGGGAGACAAGAATAGAATGCATTCCTGCCCTAGAAGCCAATGAGGATGGAATTCTTCCTTATGCAGCAGATAAAAGATTCAATCTGAATATCTATGATGAAGGGCCCGTAGAAGGGTATGGCAGTCACCGGATTCAGCCAGGAACAGGCAGGATAGATGATACTCCATATCTGGAGGAAATGCTGTCAATTACCGCAGCAAAGACGAATGTGCTGACTGTGGAGAAGCTGAGGCTTTTACTGGAACGGTATCAAGGGAAAAGTGTTCAGTTGCCGACACATGAGGGCGTAGATGATGAAGTGTATGGTTCTTTGAATATTTATCGTAAAGAGGTATTTGAGGAACTTTCCGAGTGGAAGAAGGACAACGGCGCGGATGCATGGAGAGCAGTTGGAAAAGAACTGCTGAATACACAAGTGGATGCCACTTATCAGGAAGAACTCCAGAATCTAATGGAACAGTTTTAGAAACAATAAGCAAATAGAGAGGCAGTAGATTAAATGGATAAGCACGATAACTCATGGGCTGATCCTGCTCCGGCAGGGTTGGTGGCTTTGGCAGTATCCTGTTTTTGCTTTTTTGCTTTATTTACCGAACGCGTAACCGGGAATGCTGCCCCTTTATTGGGGTGGTGGCTGCTTGGCGGTTTTGTAATTCAGCTAATCGTAGGAATTATTGAATTAAAAAAAGGAAATACGGTTGGAGGGAATACCTTTCTCTACTTCAGCGCTTTCTTTATGCTGGTTGGCGGATTTGAACAACTCTTTAAATTTTACCTTGCTAATAGTCCGTTCGTGCTGGATACCCAAATTGACGGTTGGGCATGGTTATGTCTATCCTTAGCTTTATGGTTATTTACTCCTGCGTATTTTAAATCACCATTTCTTTTATGTGTTATTGTACTTATTTTGGACGTTGCTCTGCCCATACTGGCTCTTATCGATTTAGGCATCATATCCCGTCAACTTTCTTATATTCCTGGCTGGTTGCTTTTGTTAGCTGGATTAACCGGAATCTATCTCGCAGCGGCTATAGTGGTAAATGACACATTCAAGAGAAAGATCTATCCTAATCCAGATCCTTTAATGAAGTTTACCGGACGTTCTTACCAACGAGAAAAAAAAATTATCACGGAGTAATTTTCTTAAGGGGCAAAAAGCGGGGAATTTTATTTTCCGCTTTTTTGCTATTGCAAAACCTTGGAGATAGACATTAATAATGCGATATTCATGTTTGCAATCCTTTATATCACTGTCAAATGCTCAAACCTATAATCAATTGTAGTGGTGAGTCATCTTCTTATTTAGATAAATGCATTTGTAAGAAATAAGAGGATGACTTTCTTATGATTAATTGTAAACGCATACATCTATTGATGTGGTAGAACCAGCCTGTTTATCCAGCTGCTTAAAGGAGGTGAGGAAATAAAATAAAAAAACATCTGTGTTTTTGCATAAACCAGCATCAGTTTGTTTGCTTCTAATAACACGATTAGAGGAGTGTGTAAACGGATGATTAAGAACAAGCTGCCACTTTGTCTTATATTATTTATCTTGGTTATTTTACCATCGGAGCATTATATCAATGCAGAAAGTGCTTCGGAACCGGATCTTGTTTCATCCTTGTTTGATTTAAATGAACAGGGGTACTTTACACTAGCATTTTCTAAAACAATAGATATGACTGCTCCCCTAAAGTATTCCCCTCTTACAGAATTTCTGATGCAGATAATGGCAGATGATGCTAAAGCGACATTAGCAAGTCTACAAAAAGTTAGCGACATTTATGAAAGTGCAAGTGTGACTTTCTATCCAAACGGAAGAGCATGGTTTGCTTATAAATTTACTGATGTAGCTTTTAATGCGTTAAAAAGTGTGAACTCCAGTCAAAAACAGACTGTTAACGTGTTATCCAATGCTTATAAGGTAGATATTGAAAAAGGTACAGTTGCAATAACCAAAGAAGTTATATTCGAAATGAATAAGAAAGATGAGTCGTTATCCAGAACCTCTTCTATAATTTTGAATGAGGTGTTCTCAGTAGAAGGAGAGGTGGTTGAACCCCCAAATGAGGAACAAACCGTGTCCACGTTTACTGTAATGAAGGATATTTCTTATGGAACCGATGAATCGGATCAAAGAACGAAAATGGATGTATTTGTGCCCAAAAATAGGGATGCCAGTAAAAATAACGGTGCATTCTTAATTATCTATGGCGGTGGATGGACTGGCGGGAGTAAAGAAGAAATGGAGGATGTAGCAGAGCATTATGCTTCCGCAGGGTATGTGACCGTAGCTATTAATATGCGTAATGCATTTGTTAACGAGACTACCCAAAAAACGGAAGTGACCGTCTATGATATGTTAAACAACGTTCATGACAGTATTAAAAAACTGAAGGACTTATCAGATGAACATGGCTGGAATATCAAAGAAATTGCCTTGTTTGGTGGTTCTTCCGGAGCAAATATTGCGATGAACTATGCGTATTCAAGAGGAAGTGATATGGCAAATTTCGATACAAGTGTCATTGTGCCAGTGAAGTTCGTGACGGAAGTGGTGGGTCCGGTAGATATGCATGAATCAGCCTGGTATGGGGATGAAAATTGGCCGGATCGAAGCGTGATGACTGTGCCAGGTGCAGGGCCACTGTATGCTATGCTATTGACCGGGGCGGTTAATAATCCGAATTTAACGGAAGAGAACAAAGAATATTATATTAATTCCATGTCCCCTGTACATTATGTACAAACAAATGGTGGTATACCAACTGTAATGGGGTATTCCAAGGTTGACTATATACAGAATCCGAATAACGGGAAAATTTTGAAGGGATATCTTGATAACAAGAATATCAGAAATGATTTATTTACATTCCCTAAATCGATTCATGGGTATTATGCGGATCCTGAAGAGGCTAAGATGTTTTTTGATAAGTCTCTTGAATATGCAGAACAATACTTCAATGGAACAACAGCTATTGTCGACTTAACAGTGAAATCATCAACCTCCTCTACGGTAACTCTCGGTTGGCCGGCTGCTGCCAGAGGAGCAACGAATTTGTTGATAGAGCAGTCGCCTGCCGGGAAGAATCTATGGACTACAAGTGCCGCAGGTACCATTGCAACGGATGCCACGAGCGCAATTGTAATTGGACTGACGCATGGAACCGCATATGATTTTCGGTTGGTGGTCACTGGTGGCGCGAATACTGGCAACTCCAATCCAGTGAGTGCGATGACAAATTCCGTTGTTCCAGAAACTCCGGTAAACCCGCCGTCTACAGGAAGCAATGTAGTGGTCATAGGGGATTCGGATTTGGTAAAGCCGGGGAATACAGCGACACTGGGGACTATAACAACAACAGAACGCAATGGCCAAAGTGTCGCGATAATCAAACTGGAACAAAAGAGAGTTGAAGATCTGCTTGCAACAGCAGAACAAGGTGCAGTGATAACGATTCCAATGACTACGATTTCCGATGCCGCAACTGTTGAATTAACCGGTCAAACCATAGTCGCACTGGGAAATAAAAATGCGGTTTTAGAGCTTCGAACGGATCGTGCCGGATACAAAATCCCAATCCGACAAATCATCAGGGCTTTATCCGATCCTAATGTAGATGTCTCTAATAAAGATCTGAAAGAAGTTACAATACAGGTCGAAATCACGAAACCGGGAACGGATTCGATAACACTCGTGGAGAATGCTGCGAGTACCGGTAAATTTGCGCTCATTGGCTCTCCGACTGAATTTATAGTTAGAACGTCACATGAAGGTAAAACGGTTGAAATTACGAGCTTTAACACTTATGTTGAACATTTTATTGCCGTTCCTGACAATGTTGATCCCAAATCGCTTACTACGGGTATTGTCGTAGAGCCAAACGGAACGGTACGCCATGTACCTACCAAGATCGTTGTCATGGATGGGAAGTATTACGCTCAAATAAACAGTTTAAATAGCGGTGTATATTCCATCGTGTCACACCAGATTATGTATAGTGAGATGTCAAATCATTGGGCAAAAGAGGCAGTCAATGACATGGGTTCCCGAATGGTCCTGGACGAAACCATTAATGATCAATTTGCTCCGGACCAGGAAATCACCCGGGCTGAATTTGTCGCTATCCTCAGCAGAGGGTTGGGACTAAAAAATGATGGAGATTATCTCCCGTTTGCGGATGTCAGCGAATCCGATGAGGATTACCATGAGATTCAGACCGCATACGCCTTTGGCTTCATTACCGGCTTCAATGACGGGTTGTTCCGGCCGAATGTTAAGATAACGCGGGAAGAAGCGATGATTATTATATCCAAGTCCATGGCAATTACAGTTCTTGAAAAGAAGCTTGTCGAGCTGCCCGCCAAAACAATGTTGAATCCATTTACCGATGCTGAGAAAGTTTCTAAATGGGCACAGGGCGCAGTCATGGATTGCTTAAATGCCGGTATTATAATGGGCAGAGACAACTCAGTTCTTGCTCCCCAAGCTCCTATCACGAAAGCCGAAGCTGCAGCAATCGTACAGCGGTTGCTGCAAAAGTCAGATTTGATCTAACTGCAAAAAAGGGCACCGGACTTCGAGTCCGGTGCCCTTTTTCCAGTTTTTCGTTACAGTTAGATCTGCACGTTACATAACATCCGTTTTGTATCATTTTCTGCTTGTGTATTGATTCTGATCTTATCCAATGATACGTTTGTAACGCAAATAAAGTTACAACTGTATCATACGGTTTGTCGACAATGAATAGGAGAGGGGATTTAGATATGACACTTAAACAAAAACGCATCACTATTTTAATTGCAGTTATAATCGTAGCAGCTGTTATGGGACGGCTTACGATACGGGTATTTTTAAATTACTTATTCGGAGGAACACTATTTGGAGGTAACTTCTTATGAAAAGTGAAGGAAAAGGAAGAAAAAAATTGTTGTGGGGGTTTATTTATATAGGTGTTTTTATTGTTGCATTTGCGGCTTCTGCAATATTTAAAATGACATACGATCCACTAGCTGGAGAAATGCACGTGGATTGGAATGACTCCGTTGGGCGTGTGTATACGGATATCGCCTATGATGAAGAAGAGCAAAATAAATTTGATCTCTATGTTCCAGCGGATCAGACAAAGAAAACTTACGGTCTAGTGGTATATCTCCATGCAGGGGGGTTTGCTGCTGGGGATAAGAGCGATGATGCCACTATGCTGAAATGGCTTACTTCAAAAGGTTATGTGGCCGCAGGTATTAATTATACACTTCGTAATGAGATTAACGAAGCCAGTGTGTATACCATGTCACAGGACATCAAAAAAAGTATTCCCATTGTAAAAGCGGAAGCAGAAAAGTTAGGTTATAACCTTGATCGAATGGCTATATCCGGTGGATCAGCGGGCGGGACTCTGGCGCTGTTGTATGCTTACCGTGATGCGGCCACTTCTCCAATACCTGTTAAGATGGTCTTTGAGTTGGTAGGACCGCCCAGTTTTCACCCAGAGGACTGGACCCCCTACGGTTTGGATAAGAGTTCAGAGGCAGCAGCAGACTTATTCAGTGTTATGTCTGGCAACACCATTACACCAGATATGATAGGAACGCCAAAGTATGATGAAGCAGTCAAGGATATTTCACCGTATATGTGGATTGATGAGAACTCTGTACCTACGCTGGCCGGCTACGGAAAATACGATAAGGTAGCTCCGTTCGGTTCCGTAAAACATCTGATTAGCGCTTTGGAGGAAAACAATGTGCCTCACGATTATTTCGAGTTTCCCCATTCGGGACATGGTCTGCAAAATGACAATAAGATTTATTTGAAATATATAAAAAAGATAAATGAGTATTTGGAACGGTATATGGGAATTGAATGAATAGGATTCGAAATAGGAGGTTTAAAGTGAAGAAAATAGTTAAAGTTACTGGAATTTGTATTATTGCAGTCATCCTCTTAATCGTAGGATTAAATATTAAGAACACTTTATTCCCATCCAAAGAAGACGCGAGTGAAATAGATTTTGATACGATATTTGCACTTCAGTCGAAATCCAAAGAAGATCTTCCTCCTCTTGATCATGTTGAGCAAAAAACGGTTGATGTGAAGTACATCAATAAGGAAGGTATTGTCGATACCAGACAAATGAGACTATACATCCCGGAAGATGCACAGCAGCCATTACCGTTGATTTATATTCCTCACTACGAGATGACTGAGGATGCAGCGGAACTGCGCAATTATCTGGGGGAAGGATGGATGGTGGCTTCACCAGCCCATTTTGATAATAGATATAACGGACAATTGGTCGACGATGATCTTGTTTTTAACAATGCCGCATTATATACCCTGCGTCATATGGAGGAAGTAGATGATCAAAGGATAGCACTGGTCGGCGGAAGTGCAGGTGGTTACTCAACCCTGATGCTTAATGCCTTACAGATGGGAATGAATGCTTCGATAGCGAACTCGCCAATTACGAATATATATTTTAACTTTTACCAGTATTTCACTGAAGGAAGCGAGCTGAACAATGGCAAAATGGGAGGGGCCATGCTTAAAGGAGCCTTTAAATGGATTACTGGAGGGGCCAATAGAGATAAAGAAATGCTTAAAGCGATGATGGATGTGCCGATTCCGTTTCTGGGCATGGTGTCTGGTATGTTCGAACCGATCCTAGACAACTTCCCGGATAAAGAGGATATTGCGAGATGGGAAGCATTTTCTCCAGTCGGAGTGGCAGATTATTTCAGTAGTCCGATTGTCATCAATCATTTTACATCTGATGTTTTGGTTCCAATCGATCAAATTACGAGACGGTTTACTTATGAGGAAAATGGAAGTTCAATGCCGGAGCAATTCTCAACAAGAATGAAGATCAATAATCCTGGAGTTCTTGGAAACTCTCTGGAAGATGAATTGCCGCCAGAACGTACAAGAACAGAACACATTATGATTACGGATCCGAATGAGGATTCAACATTGCCTTATGATAATAAAAAGCCGTTCAACTTGAATATCTATGACGATGGACCAGTAGAATCCTATGGAAGTCATCGTGCGACAAACGGAACAGGGATCATTGATGATATCCCGTATCTGAAGGAAATTTTCTCTCGGGGCCTGGCACAAACAGAAATGCTGATGCCGAAAAAAATGTTGTTATTGTTGGATCGTTATCAGGGAAAAAGCATTCAATTACCGGCACATGAAGGAATTGATGATACTGTATATGGGTCTCTTTCTATCTATCAGAAGGAGATCGAAGAGCAATTATCCCTCTGGGCAGACAATCATTCTATGGATGAATTGGATGCAATGATTCGAAAAATTATTGCAAGTATTGATGATAGGACGGTACAGAATCGATATTTGGAAACTTGGGAAGAGATCAAGGGAAGAATGTCTTAGGATTCCAGGTGAAAAATACTTTTTGTTAAAAACATTTATAGTTTTTAATTTTCATTAGGCTCAAACCAAATTGAGGTTTGAGCCTTTTCAGATTTCCTTTTTTATTATTCGTACAGACTTAGAATGCGATACCTATACTTGAATTTCTCTATATCATCGTTAAAATGAGCACACTTATAATTATTTATGAGTTTTGTTTTGTGTGCTTCGCGACACTTAATATACGGAAAAGGAGAACGATTTTATTGGAATTATATCCCTACGAGCTAGAGCATTTTGAGATTTTAAGGAGCCATGCAGCCGAATGTATGGTGTTGTTGAAGGAGAACGGCGATTTCCCCCTTGAAAATACAGACCAAATCGCCTTGTACGGCAGCGGTGCGCGCCAGACGATTAAAGGCGGTACTGGTTCTGGTGACGTTAATTCCAGATTCTTTGTCACTGTGGAACAAGGGCTACAAAACGCCGGTTTTAATATTAGCACAAAGAAATGGATGGATGGATGGATACGAAGAAATTCGCCGGCAGGCCCATAAGAAGTTTGTAGCCGATATCAAAGCGAAGGCACATGCAGCCAACGTCCCGGCTATCATGCTGGGAATGGGAGCAGTTATGCCTGAACCCGAATACGAACTACCACTTGAAGGGGTGAAAGATACAGCGGTTTATGTGCTTTCCCGTATTTCTGGGGAGGGATCGGACCGAAATGCCGTGAGCGGTGACTTCAAGCTTACACAGTCCGAGATCCGCGACATTCTTATACTTGCGAATACGTGCAAACGATTTATGCTGGTACTGAATGTCGGAGGTGTAGTTGATCTGACACCTGTACTTAAGGTTCCCAATATTTTGGTTTTGTCACAGCTTGGAGCAATCACCGGCGATGTTCTGGCAGACGTACTCCTTGGAAAAAGTTACCCTTCCGGAAAACTGACTACTACCTGGGCTGCCGGAGAGGATTATTCCCAAATTGGAGATTTCGGTAATGAGGATGATACACGCTACCGTGAAGGCGTGTATGTCGGCTACCGATATTTTGATAGTGTAGCCAAGACACCAATCTTCCCCTTTGGTTTTGGTCTGGGGTATACACAATTCAGCATAGATGATCCTGTTATCTCATTAGAAGGAAGTCATGTCAATGTGGCTGCTACAGTGAGGAATATTGGCTCTGCTTCTGGTAAGGATGTAGTGCAGCTGTATGTATCGGTTCCCTCCGGTAAGCTGGACCAACCGTATCAGACCCTCGCAGCCTTTGCCAAGACCAAAGAGCTCAAAGCAGGACAGATACAGCATATAAACATGAACTTTGTAATGGAGGAACTTGCTTCATTTGATACAGCTCGGGCGTTAAATGTATTGGAAGCTGGTGATTATCTGTTGCGCATAGGTAGCAGCAGCAGAGATACCTGTATTTGCGGAATAGTAAGATTAGACCATGAAGTTGTC
This sequence comes from Paenibacillus sp. CF095, assembly GCF_900101225.1. Classification (NCBI taxonomy): domain Bacteria; kingdom Bacillati; phylum Bacillota; class Bacilli; order Caryophanales; family Paenibacillaceae; genus Paenibacillus; species Paenibacillus sp. CF095. The sequence continues at coordinate 487,564 of NZ_FMZN01000003.1, read as the reverse complement.
ACTCAGCAGCTGTCACATGCAGGTGGTACCCCTGACTTTGAAGACTGGAAGCCGCAGTCCCAGCAATGGACTTACACTGGAGAAGCCGAGGAAATAGCTCGGGCCAAGGTGCTAATCCTTAATACAGATGCTTTATCAACAGCATCGCAACCATCTATACCAGAAATAGATCCCAAGGTAATTCAACTGGTCAATGACCTCTCAAATCATGAATTGGCATGGCTTTGTCTGGGGAATTATCGCTCTGATAATGAAAGCAGCAGTGTTATTGGTAACGCAGGTTTTGCGGTTGCAGGTGCCGCAGGAGAAACTACAGACCGGTTACAAGAAAAAGGCATTCCCTCGTATGTTATGGCAGATGGACCGGCAGGTCTTCGACTCAGCCGCCAGTATGGTGTAGATGAGCAAGGTATTTATTCAGTAGGGGATGCTGTTCCGTCTGCATTTATAGATTTCATGGATGAGAATTTAATGGCTGCTCTTGGATTTAAGAAGTCGGGTGAAATGGCACGTAGCGGCAAGATTTACGATCAGTATTGTACTGCTCTGCCTATCGGCACTGCTTTAGCTCAAAGCTGGAATCTGGAGTTCTGCCGAACCTGTGGAGCCATTGTAGGAGATGAGATGAAAAGGTTTGGAATACATCTGTGGCTTGCTCCGGCCTTTAACATTCATCGCAGTCCTTTTTGCGGCCGCAACTACGAATATTTTTCCGAAGACCCGCTTATCAGTGGAAAAGTAGCCGCCGCTATTACGTTGGGAGTACAGAGTCACCCTGGTTGTGGCGTGACGATAAAGCACTACGTCTGCAACAACCAGGAAACTAACCGCTTCCGTTCAAACAGTGTTGTCAGCGAGCGTGCCCTTCGGGATATTTATCTACGTGGGTTTAAAATTTGCGTGGAAGAAGCACGGCCATATGCCTTAATGACCTCCTACAATTTGCTCAATGGTGTGCATACCTCCGAACGGGAAGATATTCTTAAAGATATTCTCCGTGAAGAATGGGGATTTGACGGTATTGTAATGTCGGACTGGGTTGTTGCCGGTGTTAAGCATGGCGTCAAAAAGTACCCTTATGCTACAGCAGCCAAGAGCATCAAAGCTGGCAACGATATTATGATGCCTGGCAGTGAAGCAGACCATTCCGACATTATGGCTGCACTCGCTGGTACCAACGAAGTGGTGACACTGACTCGGGACGAGGTTGTAAACTGCGCCATACGAGTCGCGCAGGTGGGGTTTCGACTGACTGAGTCCAAAGGAAGACTATTTAACATTATAGTAAAGGATTTTGAATGATTGAAAGTTTATGAATTGATATAAATGAAACACGAAATGTGAGATTTTCGGCTTGGATTCAAAGCGTATGTGGAGAATTCGGAAAACTTGAAAAGGGCCTGCGATTCTGACTCTTCCCCGCGTAGGATATAGCTTTTGTTCTGACCGGGAAACACCTCGGCTTTCGGGAAGTATTCCTGACGTTATAAGCGGCAGCAGATGATTTGGACAGATTATAGAACCAAATCATCTACTTCCCCTATCTAGTATATAGCCTACGAGTCCGACTGACTGCTGTAAAGCCAAGTCAACTCAATCCGAATACCGCCGTACTTACTCTGAGTAATATTTAAATTAGCGCCGTAGCCAAGCTGTATAAGCATTCGTTGGCGTATGTTCCATAACGCACACCCCATTGAATCATCCAGCGGTTGTTCAATGCGGCGTAACAGGTTTTGGATTGCTTCAGGCTCCATGCCCTTGCCGTCGTCTTCTACAAACAATGTAACCCGGTCCTCATTGTGGATACCTGATATATGGATAAACCCAGCACTTTGTTTCTTTTCTATACCGTGAATGACACTATTCTCTACCAGCGGCTGAATAAGCAATTTGGGAATTGGCAGCGGCAGCATCGTATCTGGAATATCGATTTGCGTATTCAGCCGGCTAATCCGCAAACTTTGGATGTTCAAATAATTGCGGACAACACCCATTTCTTTTTCCAGCGTGGTGAGTGGATCGTTGATTCGTGTCGTATATCTAAAATATTCTGCCAGGTTTTGAGTCATTGCACTCACAGCTTCTTCATTCCCCATGCGGTTCATATTGTTGATGAAAAACAGACAGTTGTATAAAAAATGAGGATTAATTTGTGCCTGTAGTTGCTTGACCAAAGCCTCTCTGGAGATGATTTTTTCTTTGTATACATTCTCTATTAAATCCTCTATTTGCTGAGTCATATTATTAAAATTGTGATACAGAATGGCAAACTCACTATTGACCGTTTTGCTAATCCGGTGCGAAAAGTCACCTTTCTGCAAATGACGGACGCCTTTCAATAAGGTAAGGATTGGCACCTGCACTTTCCGGTAGAAGAAAAGAAGAGTTACTATTCCGGACAAAAATAACATAACACAAGTGATATAAAAGAATGTCTGTGTCTTTACAATAGGCTGCAACGCTTTGTCAAGAGGTACATAATCAATCATATACCATCCTAATGTTTCAGCCTTCAAATAACTGACCATATAAACGGTCTGATTGATCGTTATTAACTCTGTTCCTTCATCTTTATTATATGACTTTAATGGGATTTTGGAGATCAGTTTCTGTGATTCTTCTACATGAGATGAACGGTTAGCTATAATAATGGAATCATAAAAATAAAAGAAAGGATCATTATTTTCCAGTTTCGCAGAGTCCAGCAAATTTTCCAGATTCGCTTTGGGAAAAGTTACTCGAATGGTATACTGCTTATATTTCCTGTACATGGAGAATAGCTTTTGAGATCCATCAAGAATCCATTGTCCCTCAATTACATTCTCAGGAGGAGGCGTGCGATCTTGGGAAGACCCTACCCATTTTCCTAATAATACGGAGTAAATATCAATGTGGACATTCCATCCCTGAGTGAAACTTTGCAGCTTCATCTTGTCTGTGAGATCAAGCATTAGCTGATCTTGTTCGTAATTATTCATCAAATCTACTGATTTCAAAAGCCCCATCTTGGAATCCGTATTTAGTGCGACGGAAAGCATATCTAACTGGTCGACATTGTAATCTAAAGAATTCACCAAGATACGCAGTCGATTGAGGTTATTCATTTGAATATCATTTTTTACTGTACTTAGGCTTGTCTCTACTGTGTACGAATACATTATTAATACAACAATGGTTGACAACAAAATGATTATCAATGCGGTAAGAAAGGTTCTATATTGCTTTAACATGACAACAATCCTTTTCGAAGAGGTAATACAATTATAAGAATTTGTGTTTTAGGTAGCAATGTGAATCGGTTGATAATAAACTGAAACTTTAGAAATCGTTATCAATCTTTAAATACCGACATTAATCAGGTTGCAATCAATGCAAGTTCATATTTCTAGTCTATATCCATTACCAAACTATTCATAATGAGATATCGAATGTTGAGAATACGTTATTTAACAAGTGAAAGCGCATTCTTATAATTGAGTAGTATTCACAAGAATTTATTCAGGGGGGTTGTATGTAAATGAAAAAAAGAGTGCTAGCGACAGCTCTTGCTGCAACATTGTTAACAACAGGATTACTGGGCTGCAGCAATAATAATTCCCAGGATAGCACTGCAAGTGAAAAAGGAAACACGGAAACAAAAGTACTAAATATCGTCAATGGAAAAATCGAACCAACTGCCACCTTCTCCACAATCCGATTGGACAATCCGGCTCTTAAGTTCAGAGATGGGGAATCAATTACAGATAATGTATTTACCCGTTGGACAGAGAAGTCCCTAGGCGTGAAGATCAAAACATTATGGACTGGTGGAGCTACAGATGGCTCCTTTACTACCAAATTGAAGCTCATGCTTTCATCAGGGGACGAGATGCCGGATGTTATCAATTTAAATGATTTCACTTCTATTAATATGTTAATCGATTCAGGCAAGTTTATGGACGTGGGGGAGGCTTTTGAAAAATATGCTTCTCCTATTTACAAAGAGGCAATGGCCGCAAAGGAAGATGCATGGCTGCCATTTATCCGGGACGGTAAAAAAATGGCGCTTCCGACTACCGATGCGGATTTTGGGCAGGCACAGTCGGTAGTGTGGTTCCGTCAGGATTGGCTGGATAAATTGAAACTGAAGGCACCGACGACGATTGAAGAATTGGAAAACGTCATGGATGCATTCGTCAATCAGGATCCGGATGGGAATGGGGTCAAAGATACCTTTGCTCTTGATTTTTCAATGAAGGATCGAATGGCCGGAGCGCCGATCGGAGATGCTACCTGGATATTCGGATTATTCGGAGCCGTACCGGAAAGATGGTATCCGGGAGAAGACGGCACACTTCAATACGGTTCTATTCAGCCTGGAATTAAACAGGGGTTGGCCAAGCTGACTGAGTGGAAGACTAAAGGATATGTAGCAAGCGATATCGCTTTACACGACACCAATTCCATTGTACAGACGGTCGCCTCAGATAAAGTCGGTATTGTATGTGCCCCTTCCTTTTTCTGGGGGTATCCAGGTGCACTTTTACTCGCAAACAACCCGAAAGCTCTTTATGTTCCATATCCCATGCCTGAAGGTGTGAATGGCCAAAATATGCGGACGAATATGAATCTAATGAGTGCAATTTTAATCAATAAAGATATTTCAGATGAATCACTGCAAGCCTTCTTCCATTATATGAACTCGATGTATAGTGTATTTGAATCGGACGATCCATTTTATTTTAAAGGGTATCAAGAAGGTTATGATTATGTTATCAAAGATGGAAAAATTATAACGGATGATAAAGAAATCCCAGGTGGAAAGATTAATACCATAGAATATGTCTTTGGGTCGGCCTTAATGCATTCTACTAAGATTAAAGAGCTCTTTGACAAAATTTCCAGTCGGATTGAGCTTACAGAGCAAGAAAAGGCACTAGCAATTATTACCGGGACTCAGGATGATTCGACACCGTCGGCAAGATCCGGTTTTGATGCCTATCTGGTTAGTAATAAGCAGGCATCAGCAAATGTCAGACAGTACTATGTGGGACCAATGACATCTACAATGTCGGCCAGAAATGAGCTTCTGCAAAAGATGCAGATGGAAGCCTTTACGAAAATTATTTACGGGCAGGCTCCAGTGGATTCGTTTGACCAGTTTGTGGAGAAATGGAAGTCCTCCGGCGGTGATACTATTACCAAAGAAGTGAATGAATGGTATGAATCCGTAAAATAGGCTTAGTATTACTAGCGGCTTGGTGTATCTAACACATCAAGCCGCTTTTTAGTTCCTATATTTATAAAAAGTAAATGCGAAAATATAATTTATGTATATAAATGAGAATAACAAATAGACTCCCATTGGTAATCGTTGAGATTTCCGGGAGCCCTTTAGCATAAAAACATTCCATATATCCTTATCGATTCCTGTAATCCTGTGGCGTCGTGCCGAAATGTTCTTTGAAAATTTTAATGAAATGCGGAGTAGCTTGGAACCCCAACTGATCACTGATTTCAGCTACTTTCAAGTTTGTATTCCGGAGGAGATGAACCGCCCGGTCCATACGAAACTTATAAATATAGTCTCCAATTGTTTCTTTCATAGTTGTCTTGTAAATTTTTGAGAGGTACACAGGATGTAGCCCCACATGATCAGCTATGATCTGTAGTGAAATACCCTTGGACAAATTTTCATGGATAAATGTCCGAACTTTGGCTGAAATTTGCTGATGTGTATTTTCCATTTGGGTAGACGCGTTAGATTTTAAAGTGAGAATTATTTTATTAGCCCATTCGTGGATTCGTTGACGTGAAAGATGACCCTTTTTGTGAAGCAATTCATCGAATTCCGGGCCCATCTGATCATATAGACTATTGCCGTTTGGCTGTAAGCAAATCGTGAATGAGGAAGAAAGGTAAAGCAGTATCGTAAACAATTGATCTTGAGAAAGTTCGAGAGATGGTTCGCTTGAATTGCCACTAATAACTAGGAGTTCATCAATCTTGACAATCGCCTCATCCCAACTACCTGAATCAAGTAAAGCCGATAGCGCAGGCGGAGCATTTAACTTCTTGATAATAGAGTTTTGGGGCTCCTCGCTTGTTTCATTGATAGTCAGGAAGTAGCTTTTATTACTTCCAATTTTTCGGTTTATTGCGTTAATAGAGGCCAGATAAAGATTTTGAAGGTCTTCAGGAAACTTTGCGATGTTGCTCAGGCAAACTGAGAGGGAGCCTTTCAGGAATTTCTGGACATGGTTCTGAAGTTTTACTGCGAATGAATCAACCAAACGCAGAGCGTCATCCTGGTTACCTTTGATAAGAAAAACCAGATATCCTTGTTCAGTAACGCAATGCCATAGACTGAAGAGATTCTCAAACACTTCTTCTGCAATGTTCGTTACGGCATATTCTAAGAGTGATAAAGAGTGGAGATCATACCCAGAGAAATCCTCCTCCATACGGACAACCATCATCATATAGAGATCATCCGATCTGAATGGGACGCTAACGAGTGCAAGTCGTTCTTCCAATACCTTCCGGTGAATACTCTTATTCTTAAGCAAGTCATTAAGCAATTGGGACCGCAGCAAAGGCAAATTAGTCTCAAGTGTTTGTTTAATCCGCTGAAAGGATATTACTTCCTTCCATTCTTCTTCTACGAGTTGGATTGCTTTCTTGACGGAGTTGATGAGCTCTGTATAATCTATAGGCTTAAGTAAATAATCCAATGTCTGATAAGCCATGGCTTTTTTGGCATATTCAAATTCGTCATGGCCAGAAAGAATGATGCAGCGGATTTTACGTGAATAATGCTGCATTATTTCAATTAGCTCTAACCCGGACATTTCCGGCATCTGAATGTCGGTAATCATAATGTCGATGGAGTGCTTGGCCGCAATATGCAATGCTTCTTTGGCGGAGTATGCACAGTGCACTTCTTCAATCCCGTAATCTTTCCACGGCACAGTAAGTGCAAGACTGTCTACGACTGAGGTTTCATCGTCAACGATTAGTAGTTGGTACATAATTAATTCCTCCGGTTGTTTGCTTTTATTCCAATACAGCTCCTGGGTAACCCCATTATAAGAATCGACAGACAAGCTGGCAATGTGTGCAGCTCATTATACGGTCGTATATTCAGAATGAGATATATATGTTTGGATTCCGTTATTTAAAGGCTGTATATATATGAGTAGGTCGATTCAATGGGTGAGCTTTGTTCACAAAGGTGAACTTTCCGGTAGTAAGATCATTAACCAAAGGAGATATGAATTTGCAAAGTAGCTTTTGGCGTAAATAGCGACTTGGTGTGATCCATCACATCAAGTCGCTATTTTTTGTTTTGCAATTTACGCTATATTCAATATTTAAAATGCGTTATCAGTCTTTGCATTGCTTTATATCAAGCAAAAAAGCCCGTCTCTATAATAAAAATAGATCGTAAAGAATTAAGTAGGAGGATTTATTTTATGGGCATGAATTCGGCTGTAAATGCGGTACCGGTAAAAAAGTCAAGGAAATTATCCAGGCAAAAAGGAGGATGGGGGCTATATTTAATGCTCCTGCCTGCTGTGGTACTGACAGCGATTTTTGTTTATGTACCCATGGGAGGCCTGCTGATGGCATTTCAGGACTATAAACCTTATCTGGGGATCACCAAATCCCCTTGGGTCGGGCTGGATCAGTTTAAATTTTTGTTTGAGTATCCCGACAGCATACAGGTGATCTGGAACACGTTAAAGATTTCGTTCCTCAAACTCGTTTTGGGATTGAGCTGTACGCTTACGTTTGCGCTCTTAATAAACGAAGTCAAGAATCGTTTTCTGCGCACCTCCGTTCAAACCTTTGTCTTTCTACCTCACTTCATCTCCTGGGTGGTTTTAGGCGGTGTATTCATTCAACTGCTAAATCCGGAGTATGGACTTGTAAACCAACTGGTGCAGGCTCTCGGCTACGATCCTATCTTCTTCTTGGGCAGCAACAACTGGTTTGTACCCATAGTGATTCTTACAGATGCGTGGAAGGAATTTGGATACGGATCGATTATTTTTCTGGCAGCACTGGCCGGCATTAATCCTGCCTTATACGAAGCTGCACAGATTGATGGAGCTGGCAAGCTGAAGCAAATGTTGAACATCACTCTTCCCAGCCTAATCCCTACACTGTGTGTGGTATTGACGATCAATTTGGGTTTGGTGCTTAATGCCGGGTTTGACCAGATCTTCAACCTTTACAATCCGCTGGTATACGAGAGTGGTGATATCATCGATACCTTCGTCTACCGCATCGGCCTCATTGGCGGAAACTTCAGCTTTGGTACTGCAATTGGACTTTTCAAGTCTGTGGTTGGTCTGATTCTAATTCTAGGCGGTTACCGCATCGCTTATAAAGTTGCCGGATACAAGATTTTCTAAGGAGTGTATACATGCAAACAACAACTAAATTCAGTGCCTTTCAACTAGTTAATAATTTCGTCATGGTTTTGCTTGCGTTAATTTGCATCTTGCCGTTTCTTCACATCATATCGTTATCTTTAAGTTCAAGTACTGCGGTTTCAGCAAATCAAGTGACTTTTTGGCCTATTGGCTTGAATTTCAATTCTTATGCCAAAGCAATGGAGGACTCCCAGCTGCTTCGTTCCGTGTGGATATCAGTGCAGCGAACCTTTTTAAGCGTGACGCTAGGTCTGTTGGTGAACAGTATGGCGGCCTATGTGCTATCTAAAGGCGGAGGACGCAACGGGATTGCAGGATATCGGTTTTTTGTGGGATTTTTCATTGTAGCCATGCTCTTCAATGGAGGCATGATTCCAACATACTTGGTAGTAACGAAAATCGGTTTGTACAACTCGATATGGGCTCTAGTTCTGCCAACCATGGTCAACGTATTCAATATCATCCTGATTATGAATTTCTTCAAGGCCTTGCCGAAAGAATTGGAAGAAGCTGCTTATATCGACGGTGCGGGACACTGGAGAGTATTTCTGAAAGTGATGCTACCGTTATCCTTGCCCGTTATGGCGACAGTCGGTTTATTTGTGGTGGTAGGAGTATGGAATGAGTGGTTGACAGGACAGATCTATATGAAACCGGATAACGTGCCACTAAGCACATTTTTGAAAGCCGCCATAGCGATGCCGAATATCGATGCCAGCAACGCAGAAGAGACAGCGAAATACAACTTCCTGTCCTTGAATTCGGCACAAATCATCATTGGAGCATTGCCAATATTGATAATCTATCCTTTCCTTCAGAAATTTTTCGCCAAAGGGATTGTTATAGGTGCTGTGAAGGAGTAGGTCAGGCATTATTCAGAAAGGGGAGTGAGAGATGAAGAATAAACTGCAATCAATGATGTCTCTAATATCTCTGATTTTTTCAATAGAGGATCAGGAAAAGGATCCCTTGTTATTTATGCTCAGGAATTTAAAACAATCAGTATACATGTAACTGATAAAAGAGAAATCATTACTGATGAAAGGAAGGAATTCGATTTGCTTCAAATCTATGACTTGAAAACAGAGTATTTGTCTAATCCAATGGGGCTCGATGAGCTGCGACCGAGGTTCTCCTGGAAGTTGAAGAGTGACAAAATTGGCGTTATGCAGTCCGATTACCAGATTGTTGCGTATTCGAGCGGAAAGGTAATTTGGAACAGCGGAATTATCAACAGCAGCGAGAGTCAGTACATCCGCTATGAAGGAGCAGAATTGGTAAGCAGACAGCAGGTGAGCTGGAAAGTATCACTGACAACAACCGACGAATCAGGTATGAAAGAGAGTGCCCATAGCGAAATTGCACATTTCGAAATGGGACTTCTTCATCCTAATGAATGGACAGCGAAGTGGATCGAACCAGAAGCGGATGTAGTTTACGACGAGCGGAAGCCCGCTCCCTATTTACGAAGAACATTCGAAGTGAAGCCTGGACTTCAGCAGGCGCGTATTTATCAGACGGCGCATGGGATTTATGAGTTCTGGATTAACGAAATGAATGGAACGGAAGATAAATTTAAACCAGGCCTTACCAGTTACTATACCAGATTGCAATATCAAATTTATGATATTACTGCGTTGCTCAGGGAAGGCATGAATAGCTGGGCAGTCATGCTGGGTGATGGCTGGTGGCGGGGAGTGACTGGAGGTACGGTCAAGAATAACTTTGGCTACAAGTTGCATTACTTGGGGCAAATCGAATTGACCTATGAGAATGGTGAAAGAGAAGTTATCGGTTCAGACGAAAGTTTTAAGTGCTCAACAGGCGGATTGGTCGCTTCAGATATGCTGATGGGCGATATCTATGATGCCCGGCAAGAAGCTCCGGAATGGAAGTCTCATTGGTATGATGACAGTTCATGGAAGCAGGTACATTGTACGACTGACCATACCGATACTCGGTTGATTGCCAGCAACAGTGTACCTGTCAGAGAAAAAGAACATTTCACTGCCAGACCCTTCCGTGATTCAGCCGGACAACTAGTGATAGATTTTGGCCAGAATATTGCCGGATATGTGAAAATGAAACTCAAAAACTGCAAATCTGGTCAGGAGATCCGTTTGACGCACGGCGAAGATCTCAAAGATGGCTGCTTTTCCTTGGATAACATTAGGGATACCCCACTCTTAATTTCAGCATTTCAGGAAGTGGTGTATACCTGTTCCGGATCTGTTGAAGAAGAATATTGTCCTTTATTTTCGATTTTTGGTTTCCGGTATGTGCTTGTTGAGGGTTATGAGGAAGAGATTCATGAAGGCGATTTCGTAGCAGTTGCCGTTTATTCAGATATGGAAGAGACAGGAAGTTTCACTTGCTCAAATCCACTCATTAACAAACTTGTACAGAATAGCTTATGGAGCCAGAAAGGCAATTTTATGGATGTTCCGGTGGATTGCCCAACCCGGGAAAGGAATGCCTGGACTGGTGATGCCCAGATCTACGTTCGGACGGCCACTGACTTTATGAATGTGTATTCTTTTTTTGAAAAATGGTTAAAAGATTTGACATTAGAGCAATACGCGAGCGGTAAGGTTGGCATCACCTTTCCTTCTACCAGCAGTGTTCATAATCCCCAGGAACTGGAACGGAACATCAAAGACAACCCTTTGTGGACTCTAGCCGGTCCAATCGGAAATGGAAGCATCGGTGAGGACAGTGCCGGCTGGGGGGATGCTGCAGTGTGGATTCCTTACATGATTTATCTCTGTTACGGCGATAAGCAGATTCTAATCAACCAATATGAAACGGCTAGAAAATGGGTGGATTATATGCTTGCTTGTGCGAAGGATCCTAATCCGCTTTATGAGCAAGATCCGCAGTATTTCCACTATGAGGAGGGGGAACTGGATGCCAATTATATATTCGATACAAGAATGCATTATGGAGAATGGCTAGAGCCGATTACGAAGAAAGATACCGGTGAATCTGTAGCTGAAGCCATCATGCGGATGCGGACACACGGAAATCCTCGTGTAGCTACCGCTTATATGTATCGTTCCGCCGAAAATGTTGCACATATGGCACAGATTTTGAAAAAAAAAGAAGATTACAGGAAATACAAGAAGATCGCAGAGAGAATCTGTAAAGTTTATGACAAGTATTTGATCGGGGATGACGGTGTAATCGAACCGGGACATCAGGCTGCTTACGTCCGCGTACTGGCTATGAATATCTGTTCCGAGGATAAACGCAGTAAGGTTGTAAAACAGCTCATTCAGGAAATTGAAAATAACGATTATCGGCTGAATACCGGCTTTTTGTCAACACCATTTTTGCTTCACGTACTGGTAGATTGCGGATACCCCGAAGTGGCATTCCGGATTTTGGAGCAAACCGAGAATCCAGGCTGGCTGCATGCCGTGCTGCTCGGCAGTACAACTATTCTTGAGAAGTGGGATGGAATGGATCGGCATCATGGTTCTTATAATCATTACAGCTATGGTGCGGTCTGTGACTTCTTATTCAGCAGGGTCGCAGGAATAACACCGTTATTTGAATCACCGGGATATCGAGAGTTTGAACTCAGGCCGGTTCCGGGCGGAACACTGACTTACGCAGAGGCAATATACGAAAGCCTTTACGGAACCATACGCTCCAGGTGGGAGCAAACAGAAAGTGGTCTGAATTACGAATGCAGTGTACCTGTAAACACAAGAGCGAGAGTGTATTTACCAAATGGTCAATGCATTAGTGTCGGCAGTGGTGATTACAATTTTTACAGTTAAAGCATAAAGGGACTTTGTTTATTTGGAGGTATCGGTTTGAAGAACAACTACGAGAAAGAAATTCAAGATTTGTTAATGGAAATGACCATCGAAGAGAAGGTGGGTCAGCTTCAACAGTGCGGACCCTCTTTGGTGGGGGCGTTCGATGTAAGCTTTGAAGAGTTGGTCAACATGGTTTTTGACGGGAGAATCAGCAAGGCTGATTTCCAAAACATAATGAGCTCAGCCAAACACGATTTTCATGAGGAAGATTTACGTGCGGGTAAAATCGGTTCCTATAACGGATTAAACGATGCAAAAACAGCGAACGAGCTGCAAAAAATTGCGGTAACGGAAACACGCCTGGGTATTCCTCTATTGTTCGGATACGATGTCATTCATGGCTACCGAACCGTTACTCCCATTCCGCTAGCAGAAAGCTGTGCGTGGGAGCCGGAGCTTTGGGAAAGAACAGCCAGAATCGCGGCGGAAGAAGCGACTGCAGGCGGTGTGCATATGACCTTTGCTCCAATGGTGGACGTATCCAGAGATGCCAGATGGGGAAGGGTCAGTGAAGGAGCGGGTGAAGATGTGCTGCTCTCTTCCATCTATGGTGCTGCCAAAGTAAAAGGATTTCAGGGCGATGATTTGACCAAGGAAGATGCCATGGCAGCCTGCGTCAAGCATTTTGCTGCATACGGAGCTGCAGAAGCTGGAAAAGACTACAATCGGGTGGATATGTCGATGCAGCGCCTATTCGAAGAATATCTTCCGCCGTTTGAGGCCTGCGTCAAAGCTGGTGCAAGAGCGATCATGCCGGCTTTTAATGATATCAACGGAATCCCCTGCTCAGTGAACCATTGGCTCCTTACAAATTTACTTCGTAATCAGTGGGGATTTGACGGAATGACCATTAGCGATGCCAATGCCATCGCTGAATGTGTCACACATGGCATTGCCGAGAATACAGCCGATGCAGCTAAGCAGGCGATTGAGGCTGGACTTGATATGGATATGACCTCAAATGCTTTCAGCGAAACGCTGGTTAAACTGATTGCAGAAAGTGCTGTGAGTGTAGAAGCCTTGGACAAGGCTGTAGCCAATGTGCTGCGGGTTAAGTTTGATCTGGGTTTATTTGATCATCCCTACCAAACTTCCGAAGAACGAGAGAAGGCTGTCATGCTAAAACCAGCTTATCGTTCCCTGGCCAGAGAAGCTGCTGAGAAATCCATCGTTTTGCTGAAGAACGAGACATTGCTCCCCTTAAAACCGGGAATCAAGTTGGGGATTGCCGGTGAACAGGCTAATAACCGAGGAGAAATGACTGGCGCATGGGCCATCAAAGCAGACGTGGAAGACTGTGTAAGCCTTATCGATGCTTGTATGACTCAAGGCATTGACTATGTTTACCTTGAAGAGAATACAGTTATCCCGGAAGACTGCGATGTATTTGTTGCTGCCGTTGGTGAGATGAAAAATCAGAGTGGGGAGGCAGCCAGCCGTGCTTCTATTGAGCTGCCCGCAGACCAAATAAATTTACTGAAGAAATTAATAGAAACTGGTAAGCCGGTCATTGCACTTCTTTTTAATGGAAGACCATTGGCAATTCCTTGGGTTGCAGAACATGTATCAGCAATTATTGAGGCATGGCACCCAGGGGTAGAAGCAGGAAATGCCATACTGAATGTACTATTCGGAAAGGTCAACCCTTCCGCCAAATTAACTACTACGTTCCCTTATGCCAGCGGTCAATGCCCAATATATTATGCGCATATGAACACAGGCAGACCAGGTGGAAAAAGTAAGTTTACTTCCAAGTACTTGGATACACCGCTTGTACCTGTGTATCCTTTCGGACACGGATTAAGCTATACAACCTTTGCCTATTCGGAGCTTCAGTTGAGCGAAGGCCAAGAGGGCGTTACAGCATCAGTAAAGGTAAGGAATACTGGAGATCGCGAAGGAACCGAAATTGTTCAGTGCTATATCCGCGATATTGTTGCGAAGCGTATCCGGCCGGTAAAGCAGCTGGTTGATTTCTCGAAAATTCCATTGCAAGCAGGAGAGGAAAGGGAGGTTGTCTTTTATGTTCCCTACCATAAAATGGGCTACTATGACATGAACATGAGGCATGTTGTTGAAGAAGGGGAGTTCGAGCTCTTTGTTGGCGGGAATTCAGTAGACTGTCTATCCAATAAGTTCCGGCTATAAGTCTGCAATTAGCTAAGTAGAGAGGGTATTGAATAATAAAACTATTACTGAGGAGTTATCATGAAGATTACTCGTTTAAAAACCAACCGTGTAACAAATCCGCTGGGCTTTGATCTTGGAAAACCAAGATTTTCTTATGTAGTGAACGACACACAAGCAAAGAAACAAGTTGGTGTTCGATATGTGGTTTCGCTTGACAACGAATTTCTCGACATCGTGTTTGATAGTGGAAGAAGAGAAGAGGCCAACTCGCTTGCCTATGAGCTTCAGTTGGAATTAAAGCCGCGGACACGCTATTTTTGGCGTGTGGAGGTATGGGCGGACAATGGAGAACATGCTACAAGTGAGACTGCATGGTTCGAAACTGCAAAGTTAGATGAAACATGGAAAGGTAAGTGGATCGTTCCTGAAATGAATAAGGATGTTCTTCCGGTTTTGAAAAAGTCATTCCTTTTACACGGTCGTGTTTCTTGTGCGCGCATCTATGTATGTGGTCTTGGTCTTTACGAAATGTATATTAACGGATTAAAGGTGGGAAACGAATTTATTACCCCGGGCTTTAACAATTATCATAAATGGATACAGTATCAAACTTATGATGTAACCGCGCTGCTACAGTCTGGCCAAAACGAGGTATCTGTAAACCTGGGGAATGGCCTATACAAGGGACGCTTTGGTTTCGATGGTCATTCGAGTGAACTGTACGGTGACGTTTTTGCTCTTTTGTCAGAGATGGTAATCACATACAACGACGACACTACAGAAATAATCTATTCCGATAATTCATGGACTGCAGGTCAAAGCCTAATTGTCTCGGGGAACTTATACGATGGGGAAATTTACGATTCGACTTTGAACCCTACTAAAATTTACCCTGTGCAGGAAGTAGAAATAGGTTATGAACGTCTTAAGGCACGGCTAAGTCTTCCAGTGGTCATGAAGGAAAAGCGCAAGCCAATTCAGGTGATTCATACTCCTGCAGGGGAAACGGTTCTGGATATGGGTCAAAATATGGTTGGTTGGGTCGAATACCGAACAAACGCGCGTAGAGGCAAAGTCATTACTTTAAGGTACGGTGAAGTGCTTCAGGGAGGAAATTTCTATCGTGATAATTTACGAACTGCGAAAGCGGAGCATCAATATACGGCAAATGGAAGCGAAGCCGTGGTCCGTCCTCATTTTACGTACTATGGATTTAGATATGTGAAGGTTGAAGGTTGGGACGGAGAATTAAATTTAGAAGATTTTACTGGGTGTGTACTTTATTCCGATCTAGAGGATACAGGACATATCGAGACTGACAATCCTTTAATCAACCGCTTGTTCTTAAACGCGATGTGGGGTCAGAAAGGGAATTTTCTGGATGTTCCGACGGATTGCCCGCAGCGTGATGAGCGGATGGGATGGACAGGGGATGCTCAGGTATTTTCCGGTACAGCCTGCTACAACATGGATTCATATGCTTTTTTCAACAAGTATTGTTTTGACCTTGCAAGTGAGCAGGATGAACGTAATGGAGAGGTTCCAGTTGTGGTTCCTGCCGTGAATGTTCGTTTAGGAGGCTCAAGCGCGTGGGGAGATGCTGCAGTTATTATACCATGGAACGTATATCTTCATTATGGCGATACAAATATTCTTCAGCAGCAGTTTGAAAGTATGAAGAGTTGGGTGGATTACATTATTCGGAAGGATAAGGACTCAGGTGGACAAAGATTATGGACCGTAGGCTTCCATTTTGGAGATTGGCTTTCACTCGACAGCAGTAACCCGGACAATCCTTTTGGCGGAACTGATAAGGATTTTATCGCCTCTGCCTACTACTGTTACTCAACAAGAATAATGGCAAAAACTGCAAAGATCCTAAGTAAAGAAGTGGAAGCGGCATACTATGAACGTATTTCAAATGAAGTTAGGGCTGCCATACAGGATGAATTTTTCACGAAAACCGGTCGACTCGCTATCGATACGCAGACTGCGTACGCTTTGGCACTGTTTATGGATTTGGCTCCTGCGGAACATCTTAAAATAATCGTTGAGGCGCTGCGCAAGCGGTTAAAGGCAGATCGCAATCATTTGAAAACAGGGTTTGTTGGGACGCCATACCTGAATCATGTACTGAGCGCACATGGTTGTAATGATCTCGCCTATACTCTTTTGCTTAACGAGGATTATCCCAGCTGGCTGTATGCCGTAAATCTGGGAGCAACAACCATTTGGGAGCGTTGGAATTCCATTCTGCCGGACGGAACGATTAGCGGGACAGGGATGAATTCATTGAATCACTATGCCTACGGGGCAATTGTGGAATGGATGTATCGCTGTGTGGCGGGAATTAATCCTGTTGAGGAGGCTCCAGGCTTTCAGCGTGTGCGTTTGGAACCCAAGCCTGATGCGCGGCTGAAACGGGTTAACGCAACATTAAACTCGGCATCGGGCACTTATCGAAGCAACTGGGAAATCAACGAAGAAGGAAACCTTATTTTTTATTTTGAAATCCCTTTTAATGCCTCTGCTGAAGTCTACTTACCTCATGCTAGTTTATCAAATGTAAATATTAACGATAACCTCTGGGAGCAGGCTAACATGCTTGGAGAACAGCAAGGAGAAGCGGTCTGGCTGAATTTGCAAAGCGGTAGTTATACGATCTACTATGTACCTTCTAGGAGTTACTTAAACGAATTTAGCACTAAAACACCGTTAGTTGAACTACTGCAGCACGAGACGGCATCATCCATCATTCGTAACACAATGATAGAACAGGCTGGAGTGAACCTGGATGATTTTGGCGATTCTCTTGGTGTTTCTTCCCTCCATGACCTAGCTGCAATATACTCCCTGTCACCAGAAATGCTGGATGAGCTGGATCAGAGACTACGCTCTATAAAATGCTAACGCAATCTTTTATTAATCAGTTCAATTTTAAAGGTACTGATGTTATATTTGCGTCTTGGAAAGAACATTAACAGGCTAATTCTCGTTAAACATAGGTTCTTTCGGGGAAGCCGAACATGTTAAGAGCGCTGATACTACAGTAGCATACACGATAACTTTGTATACGCCATGGTTTTCAGAATAAGTGAAATAATTTTATGTAGGTCCTGAACAGGCTTTCTTTAATAAGTTCAAATGATTCACTCAAAATGTAATCAGCACCTTCATAGGATGATTTCCTGCCAAGTCTGGAATTGATCTTGAAGGTGCTCTTTATAAGTTTAAGTTGAGAGAAAATGAAATGCATATAACTCAAGATGTAGGTAGTTTATTGCTTAAAAGGTACGTGGGCAACTGTAAATGTTTACCTTATCTTGTTTATCAGTGAACATGAATTACGGTTGTCAAACATAATTTGTTATGGCAGAGCGACATTTGCGCATGAATAAATGTTGTGTTATTCTTCAGATAAAGAATTGTGATCATTCTCCATATCAGTTGTCCAGAAAGAGCTTACGACTGAAGAGTTTACAACTAGATAAAGAAGATTAAACACTGGTTACACGATAAATTGTCTCTTTGGGGGATTAAAATGAGTAAAACGAATGAAGAGTTTATTAAAGAAAAAGAAAAGCGAGTTGATGACCTCTCGAAAGTGAAACTCATGGCTCCTTCGGTTGATGGTGGTCATGATCGCGAGGTAACTGTTGTTTACCAGCGAAAGGCAAACTATGGCTTGCCGTCATTCCTCAAACGTAAATGAAACGATTTTAGTAAAAGCTAGCGCTTAAATGTTGGCTTTTTTCTTCATATGTGAAGATAAACTGAGATTGAAAACATTTCTTAGAATAGATGAGGATATCATGAGCAACACGAATAAAGAGAAAGCTCTGATCCATCATTCAAGCAACCAATGATATGGTAAACTGGATGCACCCTCAAAATCAACAACTCAAAAATACAACGCTCGCTCCCGCAGAAGTGGCTCAACAGCGCTATCGTAGACAAGTCGATGCGGAAAGGTAGCAGAATCGTTAAGATATGATAATTATCAATGACCTTAAATGGATTTTTCAAACTTTAATGTCTGGAAGAAGAAAGTTTGCCCTTCATTTGAAAAGATGCGAATAAAAACTTTGGGCAAGGTATCATGAATAAAAAATGTGACCGTCTCTCTTTTAAATATGAGGGTCGGTCTCATTTTTTATTGTACTAATCAAAGACCAAATAGCAATTAAAGTTTTAAAGAGAACTTTTCTACTAATGCCCTAAATTCATTTAAATGTTCTTCCCCTAAAATTTTACTTGCAGTATGTTTTGAATAGTCAATATGATTTAGAAATTGCATACTATTATACTTACCTACTTCTTCAGCCTTAAGAGTGGTTGTGAGGATTACTTGCACATTTAGCTTCGAAAAAATATCTAAGACTATTAATTCTTTTTCTGTTGATAAATCTTCAGCACGGAAAGAATCTACAATAACTGGAAGATTATATTGTAATACTTTAGCAAAAGAATATAGTTTTACAAGATGGTATATTGTAGCCTCACTACCTGAAAATATTTGATTACTTTTCGTGAAAATAGATTCAAATTCAAGGTTTCCAGAAGGATCAATTTTAGAATAAGTATCATTCATAAGTCCTGTAATATTCATAATTAAATCCTGCTGTTTTTGTACAAGACCTTTTGAGACATTAGCATTCTGAAGTAAGTCAGCTTCAATTTTTTTTATTTCTCCATCTATGATGTTTATACGAACTTCTGCATCATCTGCTGAAAACATTTCATTTTTAAACGCCACTAATAATTCTAGGCTAACCTCATCCTGCTCAAGTATTTTATTCATTTCATCTTGACGTTTATTTATTTCAAATGTGAAATTTTCCATGTCCTCGCTATATGCCTTAATTTTTTCTGAAATCGATTCAAGAATTTGCTGACGTATTTCATGTGTAGAAACATCAAAACTATAGCTGTCTTTATCAGCACTCTTAAAATTAATATGTGTTGAATTACAGTCCATACACTTTAGCTCCCCGGATTGTATGGTTCTGTTTAGGGATTGTAATTCTTTTATAGTCATCTCGCATTTACTTTTTCTTGATAAAGCTGCATTTCTCAATTTCCTTAGTTCTAAAATTTGATCTTTGATTTTCTCAACTTTTTCTATCTTTGACCTAAAATTCAACTTGTCATTAACACTACTTAAGTAACTTGCAACTGGATTATTTGACTTCAAAATCTTATGTTGATTTAATAAGTTTTTTCTTTCGTTTTTTAAGTTCTTTATTTTTTCCTTTGCTTGATCATCATCCTCAAAATTTCTAGTACTAGTACTAATATTGGTAAATGAGTATAACATATTTAAAAAGTCTGCTTTATTATAGTAGTTTTTATTGGCGATAGTAGAGGTATCCTTTTTGTCTTGTCCTACAAAATTTAATTGATAAAACAATTCGGGATCGACGATTCTTTCTAATCCATTTTTTATAATTGTAGGGAGCTTAAAAATATTTTTTGTCCAGTACCTTTTTAATTCAGAAATACTATCAAACATCATTATTTTCTGGTCATTTCTTAAAATAAATGAGTTAGACTTCCTACAAAGAGAGTATTGTTTATCTTCTACAGAGAAGACAATTATATGATAGTAATTCATATAATTAAAGGTTGAAGGGAAGGCAGGAGTGTTTCCCAAACAAAACAATAGACTTTGAATTAATATAGTTTTACCGCGATTATTATCATCACTTGAAATAATATTCAAGTAATTAGAAAAATTGTTTTCAACATATGCTTCTTCAGCATTTCCTACGGCAACCTTCTGAATTATCATTATTGCACGCCATCCTTTACAATAGATATGAAATATTTAAGCGAAATAGCATCAAAATCACTTTGGTTAACTAATATAGGATTTAATTTTTTGAAGATCTTATTTATATCATCTTGAGGATTAGAAACAATTGTTGAATAGACATTCTCGAACAAGCCCCAAAACTCTCCTGCGCGATTTTTGTTAAAAAGTGCCATTGACAATGCCAATTGACAATCTTCTAATATGGTTTTCCTTTTTTCTGGTGGAGCTTTATGTAGAGTATCTGAAAAAGGAAGGGGTACCCCCTTATCAAATGGGTTTCTGTTAATTATTCTCCCTAGAACCAATATTTTTATTTCGTTACTTGTCATATGGTGATAGTAATCAAGTGCTTCCACGCTTGTTTCTATAGTTATATTTTCGACAACACCTATATTTTTTTTACTCGATTGGTTATCTCTTATTTCATTAAAAATAGCCACCAGGGTTTGTTCATCTGGAATAATTCCTGGATGTATTTTAAGTATTGATTTAACATAATCACTTGGTTTTCTATCATCAATAATGAACTGGACTTTTTCTAAAAAAAATTCGATTTCTTCATTTGTTATTGATTCATGATCAATGTATGTTTTTTCCTGAGACTCTTCTAATAGTCCTTCTTTTAGTTTTTTTACAGCTTCAGGTTTCACATTGTTGATATCAAATATATTTAGAGAATTATCAATTCTGACTGTATTTGATACACCCCCGAGAAAAAGAAGATAGTAACCAAACTCTATTTCACTTCTATAATTTTTGAATAATGTAACGAGTTCTTTTCCAATTGCCTTTGGTGAGGAGTTTTTCGCACCTTTCGATTGAATATCCCACAACTTATTTCCCATTTTGTCCATTCCGGTTAAATCATTAAAAAAATCCACAACAAAAAAGTAAATATCATTGCTATCATTTCTAAAATTCATTAAATAAAGTAAAGCTTTTGTTTCATACTCAGAACCTGAAGGCCGAAGTCTTTCAGAAGACGTCACCTGATAAGCCATAAGACGTTTAAACTCCTTTCTGCTAAGAAGATTGGGGTAGTTTTCCTATACCTACACATTGTAGCAATATAACTCTTAATTTCATAATGGTAAATACAATATCTTTAGTATAAATCAAAACAAGATGGTCAATAACATTCACTGATCTCAAAAATAAGGGGTAAACATAAATGAGTATAGAGAGCGTTATCCGTTTTGTCGAATCTTCATGTTATAACCAAATGCATTGTTCTGGCACAAAAGTAAATTTCCTGAGACAACTGATCAGTGATTATCAAGCTTCTCTTGGTCTCAAACGACTTGAGTGGACAGCACAGGATGTAGTAGGAAAGTTCATCGCCACTATACAGTATGATATGAAAAACGAACAACTTTATGAGCTGCTAGACAGCCATGGTGTGCTTCCTAAAGTTGTTCGAATTAAGTGGAACTGTTTAAATGAGTCGGAACAACACTTACTTCAAGAATGCCGGTTAGCTAGTAAGCCATACTTAAGATTTACTCCAAAAATGATCGATCAAGGACAACGTGAAGAGGGACTCAGCAGATACAAAAATGACTTGGCGAACTATGACATATACGGCTTATTAAATGAATGGAAGCAACAAAAATTGATCCACTCTAAGCTATTGAATCAATGGACTGCTTTACGTATTACTGCTTTAAAAGAGATGCAAAATATCTGGCAATCCACGATATCCCTGCCTGTAGGAAAGCTAAATGTAGTTATTCCGGATCCGTGCGTCAATACTATTGCTGCATATCAACGTGGAGGAACGGAACTACTACAGCGACGTGGAAAGATTGATATAGAGCAAGTAAAGATATTCACAGCTAAAGGCTACTTTTCTTTGAATCAGGTCCAAGAACACTTAAAAGTACTGGATGTAAGGACAAAGTATATTCTCCTGACAATAACAAGTGAACATAATATGATAGAGGGAATGATACAACAATTTAACCTCTATTCATGGATAAATCTACGAAGCCAAAAAGGATGGGAAGTTTAAAGCTAATATAACTAAAAAGCCGACGTCCAAAGACATCGGCTTTTTTAGTTTAGTTATCGAAAAGTTCAGATAAGAGCAGATTAACTTTTTTGAGATCAGAAGACTTCATTGGCCAGAGCTTCTCATTAATCTCGTTTAATAGTTTTTCCTTGTCATTGTTTCCAGCTTTAACATACTTACTGTAATGAAAAAGTTCATGGACATTAACTTGGAGCGCATCTGCAATCTTTTGAAGGTTTAACAAGGTTATGTTTTTCTCGGCACGCTCAACGCCCCCGATATAGGAAAAGTGAAAGCCAGCCATTTCACCTAATTCTTCCTGTGAATATCCTTGTTTTTTTCGTAATTCCCGGACACGTTGCCCCACTAATCTTAATACAGGTTCGTTCATTGCCACACCTCTAAATTCAGTCTAAACAATGGGAAACCTTCGATACACTAATGTATATAGATTATTTTAGTAAAATGATAAGTTTATATATCAATTTGAGTGGACATAAATAATAAGGGAGGTGGAGAGGATGAATGAAAGACTCAAAGCAGGTATTGAAATTGCTATTGTAACGGCAGAAGGAATTTTGTTTGACGGAAGAATGTATACCAATCGAGAAGTGGTCAAGAAGAAATGGTTTGATTTGGCTAGAGAACAAGGAGAGTGGAAGATTCCTATCGTTCATATCAAGGACTATCACGAAGCAATTCTGATCATCTCGTTAAAATATCAAGAAGTCAGTGTCGCTACAAGGGTGAGCTTAGAAAAGAGAAACGTAAAGGATGTGGAGGCTTACTACGATCAATTAAACCAACTAAAGCAGCTTAAGAAGAGCATTACAAAACAGATTAATTAAACAAAAAAAAGCCTTGTTCAAAGAGAACAAGACCTAGTTAATAGGCTAACTCAATCAATAAGACTCGACAATATAAGGTATTTCTCTAGTGATTCAATATTACGTTGAGCCAATTGTTGTTTCATATTGCGTACGTTATTTGTTCCAGCGTATTGAACTCCAAATGAATGGGTAAGCTGCCTCACTGTAACCTCTGAGGCACCGAATTTCACAGCGTACTTTTTAACCATAGCTTGGATTGTACGCTTTGAGATTCGTTTTCCATGTGTTTCACCATTAGGTTTGGCCAAGAAAAATGCCTGCTCACTCTCTTGAGGAGCGTAGTTATTTGTCCTGATTTTTAAATATTCATGTAAATAATGTTTAGCGTTCTCTCCGAACATAATTCTATGACTCATTTGTACTTTAGCATGTTGTCTAGTTACGATAAGGTAGCCATCTTTAAGATCAATATCTCCCAGATCTAAATTGACAATATCGCTTACTATTATTCCGGATTCCAAAAGTAATGTAATAATACTAACATCCCTATCTCGGTTTAGATTGTGAAACCACTGAGCCTGAACATTGTTTTGCTCGGTTACTCCTTCCTGTATAAATTTAACAAAAGAAGGGATTTCGTTGACATGAAGGATCTTTTTCTGTATCTGACGTGCGATCTCTATGTGATTTTTTGGTCTCTCCATGGTAAATGTAGCAAAAACATTACGTCTCAATACAGGGAATCCACTGTTGTCGAATTCCTGATGTAGAAAACCAAACAAAGAGCGTAACGAATTAAATTTTCGTAACATGGAGCTATATTGCAAATTTCTCGATGAAGTTAAGTGTTGTACAAAATGCTGTACATGTTCTTGGTTTATATCATTAAACTTTTCCAAGGTCAGATCACATGTGGACTCAGCATGCGGCCAAAGTTTGGGTGTAATCCAATTAAAGAAAATGCGAAAATCCCTAACGTATTCTAAACCGGAAGAAGGTGAAAGCATGTCATCTAATTTGTGTTCAATGAAAACTTTAACGGGCAACGGCATCTCTTTTAGCAAGACTAATAATACTTCTAAATCTCTACGCTCTTGTACTTTCATATAGGAAACACAGCCTTTCAATCTTTTCAGGCTTTATTCCCTATATATCTTTATTTTATACATTCAATAGAATATTTCTTTCTAGAATTCGAGATTTCCTGATAATTATTCCTCAACAAAGATTCAAGAGGTATATCTAAAATTTGTAATAGAAGATACAAATTATAAGCACTAATAACATGTCTGCCCCGCTCAATATTAGCTAGGGATGAACGAGCAAGATGATAGCTTTTACAAATCTCTTCTTGTGTTTGTTTCTTCAACTTTCTAAGGTCCCGTAGATATTCTCCAAGCCACTTGTAAAACTCTTCTTCTGACATATAGTATTCTCTCCCTCTATCATTCTATTACTTCTTAGTATGTTCATAGAAATGCAAATTTTATACATGATGTGTATAAAAACTTGAATTTTTGTTTATACAGGAAAACAAATCTAAAGGGGTAACTTATGACGAATAGAAACGAATTCATGAAGTATCAGCCCATCAAGGTACTTCGAAGTAAAAAATATGGAAATAACTATTGGACTCCGCGTGGAAATAAAGTCGATAAGCGTATCGTTGAACTATATAGTGACCTGGAATACGATCATTGGCTTCTGGTTGATACGGACCCTGAAGTCATCACATATTGTGAGCAACCAATGGAAATTTCCTACGTTCTAAATGGCCGACTTCGTACTTCTATCTTTGATATGTGGATCTTAAAAGAGGATGGAACGGAAATTTTTGTAGAAGTTAAATACAAGAAGGAACTGACATCTAAACATCCAAAACATGCGAGAACTCAACGGCAAATCGAAGCACAACGAGAATGGTGCCGAATGAATAATAAACATTACGTGGTTCGTACAGAAGAGGATGTAAGAAAGGGCCGTCACTCAATTGAGAACAGAACATCCTTATGTATGGCAGTAGTCAATAGTAAGAAACCCGTTTATTCAAATGAAGTACTTTATTTTATTCCGTATAAAGGGATAACAATTAAAGAAATAGTACAAGGGTTGCCTCGTCTTCCTGTAGGGGAGGTACTTTTAACCCTAAAATGGCTTCTATATGAGGGAAAGATCAAAGCAAACATGGAAGATCAACTTATCGGTTTTGGAATGGAGGTTTGGAGACAATGAGCAGATCGAGAATATATGAGCAGGACGGATTAGAACCCGACCAAGCTAATCCTGAACTGTGGCCCTCTGTAGATGAGAATGTACTCAATGAAACTGCCCATACAGTGTATATACAACGTAAAAACGCGGTTTTAATGTATTTCCGGAGGGACAGTTTAGATAGTATTCAACATACGACCGGAGTTTCTCCTCGAAACTTGAGAAGATTAGTTCAAAGATGTATTCAATACGATCAAGATGGAGTTGTTTTAGGTTTCCGAGGATTGATTCCTCAGAAAAATGTAAAAAAGTACGAGTTGGATATATTAAGACAAAAAAGAAATAAAGATAACAAAACCGGGGAATTCAACCGTTTATTGGAATTTCATCCGGATATTAAAGACATGGTGGAAGATTTATATTTAGGTAGAAAAAAGGGTTCATTGGAACCGGTCATGAAAATAAAGCACATACACAAGCGCTTTATTGACCAGTGCCGACAAAAGGGAATAACTCTTTCTGAATACCCTTTAAACACAAAATGGATGGGATATAAGGCACTGCAGCGTTACATTAAGCAACTATCAGAACAAAATTTTAGTAAAACAGCAGCACGATATGGAAATGATGCTTTTCAAAAGGCAAACAGAGTGGGGGAAGCAGATCAAAACTCGTTGTCAAATGTATACCCATATCAGAAAGTTCAGTTTGATGCCCATCGTATAGACGGTTTTTTTGCCGTAGATTTAGTTACACCAGATGGAGATCTCGTGACAAAGACACTGGAGCGTTTCTGGATTCTGACCATTATTGATGTGAGTACTCGTAACATACTCGGCTATTCGATTTGTTTAAGCAGAGAGTACGGGGGAAGTGATGTCATGCAATGTGCTCGTAATGCAGTGATGCCACATAAACGAGTTGAATTAACAATTCCAGGGCTTTCGTACCATGAAGATGGTGGCTTTCCCGCGGAAAAGTTCCCTGAATTGGAGTGGGCAGTTTGGGATGTGATTTGTCTAGATAATGCAAAATCACATTACGCTAAAATAGTTCAAGATCGACTCACTAACTTAATCGGATGCACTCCAAACTTCGGTCCAGTAGCATTACCAATGAGAAGGGGAGTGATTGAAAGATTTTTCAAAAACTTGGCTGAAAGCTTATTTCATCGATTACCAAATACAACGGGAAGCGGAATAAACGATCCAAAAAGAAACAATCCCGAAGAAAAAGCACTTAAACTAAATATCACATACGATCATCTATTACAACTTGTTGATGTGATTATTTCGAATTACAATGGGACTCCACATCAGGGTATTTATCAGCAATCGCCTCTTGAACTTATGGAAAAGAGAATTAGAGAAACTGGTTTACTCCCAAGGCGTTTAGAAGATGATAAACGATCGGAGATGCTATTTATGCAGACATCAATAAAAAGAACAGTAAGAGGTTCACTAAAATCCGGAAGGAAACCCTATATTCAATATGAAGGTGTTGAATATCGTAGTGAGAGGCTAGCAAATTCGGCTTATCTACTTAATAGCGAGCTCGTGCTTCATGTAAACGTCGATGATCTTCGAACGTTAAAAGCCTTTCTTCCTGACGGTAGTGAATTCGGTTATCTAATAGCGAGTGGGAGATGGTCACTGACTGCTCATTCCTTGCAAACGAGACGTGCGATCAATTCGTTAGTCCTGAAGAAGTTGATCCACTATACTACTTGGGACGATCCTATTTTCGTTTATACCGACTACCTCATGAGTCAAAAAAACTCAAAAAAATCTACTAACAAAATCACTCAGGTGAATGAGATAAGGAGAAAAAAACCGACAGATTCAACAACTGAACAATCGAAAGCATTAGAAGAAGCAAAAGTACAACATGAATTATTAGACAAAGTTCGAGAAGAACAAATCAATAGGGAGAAGCTTAATGAGATGGATAACTATGATCGCTTGATCAAACAATTCAAGACAAAGTATTAAATAAGGAGAAGAGATTACAGTGAAAAAACACTTTGTTCCTGTTGGAACACACCCTATTGAAGTAGGGCATTACAAACTCCCAACCAAGGAAGTAATTCGTTTAATGGATAATCTTAAAAAAATTGTACTAAACCGATTACCAGGAATGATTGTTTATGGGCGGCCACGTATAGGAAAGACCTTTGCAGTAGTCTTCGCATTAGAGAATTTGCCACAATATTTAAATGCGCCCATACCAATTTTTATTGTCAACAGCAACTCGTATAAGTTTCCCAACGAAGGGAAATTTTTTGCAGATCTCCTACGTGGTTTTAATTTCCCTTTTAAAGCCAGGAGACAATCTGATGAAATGCGGAATCAAATCGTCAATTTTCTAAAAGAAAAAGCGGAATTGTCTCGCTTAAGAAGGGTTATCTTGATTATGGATGAGGCACAAGTCTTAACAGAGTCACATTATGTTTGGTTAATGGACATTTACAATGAACTAGCTCAGGCCAAAATCAGTATGACTGTGATTTGCGTCGGTCAAGAAGAGCTGCTCACGAGAAGAACCTTCTTTCTAGGACAACGTAAGTCCCAAATTATTGGACGTTTTATGACACATGAGCATCGTTTTTTTGGTATTACTTCCTTAGACGATATCAGAGCTGTTCTTCGATGCTACGATTTATCAGAAATCTCTGCATATCCTGAAAACAGTGACTGGAGCTACACTAGATATTTCTTTCCTGAAGGATATGAGAAAGGTCATCGCTTGGAAGATGCTGCTCCTTTAATATATAAACAATTTCAAGATCTTCGCAGCGAACATGGAGTACATTCAAAATTTGAGATACCAATGGAGTACTTTGCTTATGCTGTTGAAAACGCTTTGAAAGTATATGGGGCCCATGGGGAACAACTTGAATGGATCTCAGATCAACATTGGGTTGAATCCATCAAGATTAGTGGCTATATTGAATCTGAAATTTATATGGCTTTAGCAAGTAAGGGCGGTTAGTATATGAATATCGTGTGGAGGAAAGAATGGATCAATGAATATGAATCTCCCTGGTCTATATTTGAAAAAATGACTTTGGTAAACCTAACAGATCGGAATGAAATTCTTAAGGTCTTTGGCAGTAGTCATGTAAAGAAGATTACACAACATATTGGAGATAAACAAAGGGAACTATTGCAGTTAAATGGTTTCAACATCGAAAGTCTTCATGAAACACTAGATTTTAACTTGCAAGAACACAATTATAAAAATATTCAGTCGTTGATAGCACCATTTTCTGAATTATATAGTTCCTGGGAGCATTGGTTTCATCGAGATTTGCATTGGTGTTCAAAGTGTATGGAGGGAGGGTTTCATTCTTGGTTGCATCAGTTTAAACTTCTCGATGAATGCGCATTTCATGATCTCAAATTGAATAATGTTTGTCCTACTTGTAGGTCAACAATACCTTTCTTGTTGTCAAGTAGGCAGTTAGAACACGCATTTCAGTGTAAGTGTGGATATGCATTTGCTACTTTTCATGTGTCCAGTTGGAACAAATGGAGAGCTCCTGATCAAATGAGTCCTGTTGTGGATCGTTGGCTTCAAGCAAACCAGGCAAAAATGAAGACATCAAACATCAATTCCAAATGGATCATTCATGCACAACATTGTAATTTAAAGCGTTTAGTTACGGATGAACCTGAAGAGATAAAAGTAATTCATTCAGAAGTATCCGCGCACAGAAAGGATTATTTCTCTAAGCGTTTCCAAAAAGATTTACTGCAAGTTACTTCTAATGCTGTTCAACAAGTCGTGGAACGATTATTTCAGAATTCCCTTAAGTTTCATCAACATTGTATTACTCAATTAATTGAACTTAGAAAATCGAATGAAACGATTGAATTCCCTGAAATTTGTCCCTATGCATACGCTTATGTTTTTTGGAGAAAATCTCTTTTAAAGGAGGAACATTTCTACAGCTTAAAAACAAGCTCGAATTCTGATGTAGCTCCACTACTAATTAGGGAGCTTCTGGAGTATTTCTCTGATCAGGTCGTCAATTATCAAATGAAAATCCGCAAAAGTATTGATATGGGGGGGCTTTCCTGGATCCTTGAAAAACTAGTGATACAGTTCAGTGAGAATTTCTTCCGTGCTTGGATGGAGACCGCAGGGAAGAGAAGTAAAGAAATTAGTGTACCTTCTTGGAATGAAATTGAAAATATGAGGGACCGCACGTTTCCAGATGTTGCTTTCAAATACAACTTTGATGAGAGCAGCTCATCTAGCAGCATTGAGTATTATCATTTGCAAAACAGAGAACCGTCGTTGACTATCAAATGCAATTGCCCGAATCAACATGAAACCGCTAAACAAGATATTCAATCAATGATATCGTATACACCACAAAAAATTGCGATCCTGAATATGAGTAATCCAAGTGACGAACATAAGATCCTCCAAAAAACAGTAGAGACATATGTGAAAAAATTGAATTTTTGAAGCCGTTAATCTTAAAAGATTGACGGCTTTTTGTTTTTAACCCGGACCTTGATAAATTATGAATGGAAAGGGGAAAGTAAACGGTAATCGGTACAAGTTCTTGTCCTTTAACGGTACAAGTTAAGTAAACGGTAATCGGTACAAGTTCTTGTCCTTTAACGGTACAAGTTCTTGTCCTCCGACAAAAATCGGCAAAAAAAAGTTGGTCTGCTATGCTGCACGAGCTTTGTTTACATTTACACAAAATCAGGATTTTGTACATATGTCTTAAGTGGAATCTTTACCCACTTGTAGGAATGTGCAAGTACATTTCTTTAGTAGTGAGTCTAGGCATTGGCTGATAATTCATATAAATTAATCCATTTTATTCCAGGTTCAATCACCCTGTCTTCTATGTATGTGCAAAGTAGCTAGATTGTATGCCGCGACCACCAATTTATTTTTATGATTCAAAATACGCTTCCTATGTGCTATAATCAAATGGCATGATTTGCCTTGAGTGCGGTTAGCTTATCTCCGAAAGGAGGTGAGCGCTATGAACTTCTCCTTCTCAGACGTGATAATGTTCGCAACATTTCTAATTGCGGTACTAACGTATGTAGATAAGAAGAAGAAATAACCCACTCTGAGGTTCGCGCCAAAAGTGTGGGTTATTTCCGTCTTTGTCATCATTAATGGAGATGGGATTCCCTACTCAACAATAATTGTGCAGGGAGACGGTATAGCGCACCGTCTTCTTTATGTAGTATATAATACCACAGTTGTTTTTATACATCAATAATGATCTTGTTGACTATAGTCGATTCTAATCTCTTGGTTCGACTGTTTTTAATGTATTACCCAGTTCAATCAACCTGTCCACAACAGTTCTTCTTATCTTGGGTACGTCACGGAACTATCTCCATTTTATTACTTATCTGTTGCTCAGATGCCCTTACTAAGATGTCATCGGCAACATTTATGATCAAACTTTATGGTGTTTTATGAGTCGTTCCACTTCTGCTTTTGTCAGACCGGTAGAAGAAGCAATGATATCAACATCTACTCCTGATTGAATCAATTTCTTGGCAACATCAGTAGCTTTGTTACGCTCTCCTTCTTCCTTTGCCCCTTCAATCATAGAAGCTTCATCATGCAAATACTTTTGTCTGTCCTCGTATAATCGGCGGGATTCGGCATCCTGACTAAGAAATTCCAACGTATCCATTGCTTTTTTTAATACAGGTTCGTTCATCGTCAGCACCTCCCAATTGGATTTATCGACACCTTTTAAGAATAATAGCCAGTTAACCAAACCACCATTTTCTACTGGAGTCGCATGGTCGCCAAGCTTGGGCAATTCCAGAAAATGCAGTTCTATGTCATCTATGAGCGAGATCCCACTCCGGTCTTCACGCAGATGGAATACGTTATGATATTGATCATTGGGCAAAAAAGAATAGTTCAGGATGTTAATCGTCACGCATGTTTCAGCATCTTATAAGAACGCCCCTCTTGAAGCTGTCCGCTGTATAGCTTGCTCCAGTAAAACATCGTTCGTTTCTCAGTATCATATTTATTGAATAACTGCATTTCAACGTTGATGAGCTCGCCCTCCGCTGTTCTTCCGTGTATATCAAGGATGGATTGCTTCTCACGAGGAGTGTCCTTCTCGGTATATGGATTCAACAAGATGATTTCTGTCAAAGGCGGCCTACCTGCCTCTACAAAAGTCTTGTTCAAGAAGGCAAGCAGAACATCCCGATTTTCTTCACTGCCAAATATACGTTTGAATAAAAAATCATTTCGGGGGTCAAGCAGTTCATTCATCTGCAATCATCTCCATTCATTCATAGTATATCACGCTTAAAGGTTCTTAGACACACACCAGACAGACCACCCTTTACGTCTTTTTCTCCATTCTTTCTCCTCTTTGGGTGTTGCCTCTCCGCCATGAGCAGAATTAACAAATATTCTGACCCGGGGGAGTCTTTTTATCGAACAAACGCTAATATTGACATTATCGAACGTATTTTCCGGAAGCCATTCATATATCTTTGCAGCGCCCGCAGGATCGGAACTTCTGGAGGATGCACTCCAGCCGAACACCGTGGAATTGTCTCGTGTCACAGCCCGCCATTCTTTTCCTTCGTCGCAAGTTCTGTGCACTTTCAATCTGGGCGTTTGCCCTCAATACTGGGGCGGTAGTATCGGATCATAAAGGAGCCATCGGGAGAAAGTTCTCTTTGTATATGACGATGAGTGGCTTCAGCTCACGGTGCTTCTGGTATTGATGAGAAAAGTTTATTCAAGCTCTGTTCTTGGCGATAGTATTCCATTGGGCATTAGTTTTGGGATTCTCTATCTCTTTGGAATTGTCTTCTAAGAAAACCCCTGATCAATTACTTGTTCTTGGCTCGGAACTCAGCTTGGAATAAAAATTTGGTTCTTAAAACAAAAAAGCCGCTAAGTAGCGACTTTGATATTAATTACCTTAACCTTTATTATTCAATAATGACTTTTTCAGCTATAGCTTGTGGAGGTGATGACTGGGCTATAAGATTTTTTATCCATACTTCAGCTTTTTTATTTTTTATTGAACTAGCAAATTTAGACTCGGCTGCCCCACCGATAACTATTTCACTATCCTCATCTTTACTTATCCAAATTTGTTTCATTGCAGGATCATCTGGGTTACCTTGTTCAATCAATATTTGATTATCTTTTTCATTAACTTCTATAATTGTACCGCTGATGTCCGCATCTGATTGAGTTTGTTCATTTTGAGAACTACAGCCGACGGCTAGTAGTAACAAAACGAGTGTGAGTCCACTCACTAGTTTAGCCATGATTATCACCTTCCACTTGCAATATAAAATCATCAATAGGAGGAATCGGTGTAGACTCCCGAGAGACCTAGCGAACTAATTGTATAACTATATTTTGAAAAAGCTTGCCATGTATCTATTCCACCTTGTCTAACTATACCAGTGTGGGTACCTTCAATTCTTGCATAGTTTCGTACACCATTATTGACGACATTGTATACTAATCCTCCACTATCTCCTAGCTGTGTACCACTAAGTCCAGTAATGATCATATCAGTCGGTCCACCATTAATATCATAACTAGTGTCAACAATCTCAGCTAGAGGATAACTACTTCCATTCAAATTGTACCCGTGTACTCTTACCTTATCTCCAACCTGACGATATAGGCCAGAGTAATCCGTTGTCCCTATCGTTAAAGAATTACCATTTAAATTATGGCTCGGATTTACAGATGAGTTGTATACTATATAACCTGCATCGAACTTAGACGTATCCGAAAATACAGCATTGTTCATTGTACCAATCGGGCTAGAACCGTCAGATAAGTCATACCAAGTTCCATTCTCACAATGCCCCGCAGTAACACCGACGTTGTTACCATTGGCACGACCGTTGAAACCTAAACTACATGCCGGGGAAGTAATAGCAGTTCCTCGTTCAATTTTTTCTCCGGGAAACAAGTTATACGCTTGTGTTTGAAGGCTCAACTCGCCTATTACCCATCTCACCATATCTTCATCGATATAGTTTAGTATCTCTTCCTTAGCATTATCGTACTGCTCTTGTGAGATGTACACATTAACTTTGTTCAACTTAGGATTTATACCAACCGCTTCTAACCCTAACTCTTTCATTTTTCCAGATAATGATTCTTTTGCTTTAGTCAGTTCTTCTAAAGAATATTTTACAATTAAATATTCAATATTTTGAGGAAAAACACTCGTGCTCATTACTGAACTTTTTAATTCGTTTGGTAACTCAGTAACAAGTATGACATTCTTACCGTTTTCATCGGTGTATGCACCAGTATAAATATCGCTATGGTTGCTCATTAACTCTAGTTGTACGTTACCTCGATCTATCAATATATTTGTGTTAAGTAGACTGGCTTCAGGATATTGTTCCGTGACTGCCTCTGCCTCAGTTTCTAATGACTTCGTGAAACTAGTAGCGGTAGGTATCTCCCATTTATGACCTGGATCATTGCTTTGCACTCTAATGTTATCGTTTGATATGGACTCCGCCGCTTGACCTGTACTAATAAAAATACTTAACGATATCATTAGCAAGGTTACTATCAGTGATAAAATGCGCTTGTTCATAAACTATCTCCTCTCATAAGGTATATAAAATAAAACGCAATTTTCAGTAAAATGTTGCATTTATTTTTATATTTTTACTCAAATTGGTTCATCTAATCGAGAATGGGAACATGTTCTTGTTCATTTCGGCAATCGGTACAAGTTCTTGTCCTTGGCTCGGGACAAGAACTTGTACCGATAACATAAAAAAGCCGCTAAAATAGCGACTTCAATAGGAATATGTTCTTGTCCCTCGTCATGTTTGCATCAAAACCAAGATTCGGAAACATCAACACCAAGATGTCCCAAATTACTGAGAGTTACGGCAACGGTTGATAATTGATACAAAATAATCCCGCTGCCCAGATTAATAGCGCAGTTTATACCCGGAATTTGTTCGGCTGGAAACCGGTGGGAGAATCCGTCCAATACTAGATTTATCATAACATCTAATAAAAAGCGACATGATATTTCCGTTTAATATATGACTGTTAAGGCTACGCCTCGGTTCTGGTTTACCATCCAATAGCCGCACCATCGCAGCGGGGGTCTGTGCCCCCGAGCAGGAAGCCATTTTCATCGATCATAATGGCATGCG
Organism: Paenibacillus sp. CF095; assembly: GCF_900101225.1. Classification (NCBI taxonomy): domain Bacteria; kingdom Bacillati; phylum Bacillota; class Bacilli; order Caryophanales; family Paenibacillaceae; genus Paenibacillus; species Paenibacillus sp. CF095. Next base: position 453,132 of record NZ_FMZN01000003.1, on the reverse strand, counting down.
CATGTCCCATGACTCTAGCAAAATCTTCAACTGTGTGTACCTCGTGTCCGGCTAGCCTTAAACGCTGCTGCACTTCTGCCGCAATTCGGCCTTCCACTCTTAATTCTTGCGTTGCCTCTCCCCATGTTCTTCCCCACACCCAGCGGGGTTCACGCACAGCGGTCTGGGGAGTCATACCATAATCGACCATGCGGGTCAGCAGCGCGGTCTGTGTTTGGGGCTGACCTTCTCCTCCCTGGGTACCGTACAAAATATACGGCTTCCCATCGCGGCACGCCATCGCTGGCATCAGGGTATGAAAAGTTCTTTTGTCTGGTTCAAGCCTGTTCACATTCGACGGCTCAAGAGAAAAGAACGAGCCCCGGTTCTGCAGCAAAATACCGGTGTCTCCCCCAACCACGGCCGAGCCGAACTCAAAATAGAGGCTTTGGATAAATGAAACGGCATTGCCCTCACTGTCTACTACCGCTGCATATGCTGTATCATGGCCTACCGGTTGAGTATCCATCGGCAGGGCTCGCTCCATATCGATGCAGGCCGCCAGCTTCGCGGCATAGGATTTGGACAGCAGCCGGTCCAGAGGAATGGAGAAAAATTGTGGGTCTGTCAAATAACGATCGCGGTCACGGAAGCTCTGCTTCAGCGCCTCCACAAGCAGGTGATAGTACTCATAGGAACCATGCTCTATACTCTCCAAATCAAACTGTTCTAGAATATGAAGCGCCATTATACCAGTAAAGCCCTGTGAGTTCGGAGGGACCTGATAAAGATCAAGTCCTCGGTAACTCCCTTTGACCGGTTCCACCCATTCACCTCTGTGTCTCGCAAAGTCCTCTAGTGTCAGCAGACCGCCCTGCTCCTTAAGGGAGCGAACAATCTCCTGACCAACACTGCCAGAATAAAATACGTCTCGGCCCTGGTCCGCAACCTGCAGCAGGCTGCTTCCCAAAGCAGACTGCACAAAGCGGCTGCCCTGCTCCGGGACTTTCCCCCCAGGCAGATAGATGGCGGCTGTCTGTGGATAAGCTGCCAGCACATCGAAGCGCTCGGCCGTATTGACATGCTGGTCCGGCGACAGCGGGAAGCCTTCCAGCGCATAACGGATCGCGGGCTCAAGCACTTCTGCCAGCGTCTTCGAGCCATATTCCTGCAATATGGCATCCCAACCGTCCACCATACCCGGCACGGTAATGACGCTTCGGGGTCCCCGCTGTGGGATGGCTGATTCGCCCGCAAAGCAGGCGGTAGTAACCCGGCTGCCCGAACGTCCACTCGCGTTATATGCCCTGACTTTTCTCTCTCCGGTGTTATAGGTCAGCCAGAAGGAATCGCCTCCCAGTCCTGTCATATGTGGGTATACGACGGCAAGACAAGCGCTCACCGCCACGGCGGCATCAAAGGCGTTACCTCCTTGCTGCAAAATACGCGCTCCTGCCGCGCTGGCCAAAGAGTGAGGACTGACTACCATGTTCTGTGTGCCTGTGACTTGTGCAACCATCTTGCCACCCTCTTTCTCTTCTGTGTTCAACTGACGGTAATTCCTTTTTGTTGCCAATCATGTTATCAAATCAGACGCAAACGTCTGGGCTGTATGCAAAGCAGACTGCCATCTGCCGGAGGCATACACCCAGCGACTCATTTTTGTACCAGATAGCAGCTGCGTGATATCCGAAGCATCCGTTACGACAAAGTTGCAGTCATGCCCTTCTTCTATTCCGTACCGGTCGCAGCCTGTGATCTCAGCAGGTGTATCCGTGATCATCCGCAGCAGCTGTACTAAATCCTGTTCACTGCCCATATGGGCCGCATACGATGTGATTTGGGCGATCTGTATCAGATCCCCGCGGCCGAACGGATGGAACGGGTCTTGAATATTGTCGGAGGCCGCTGCAAGTGGAATACCTTCTGCAAGCAGCTCGCGAATGCGTGTTGTGCCCCGTCTTACCAGGCCGCGATCTTCCCGTCCCTGAAGATACAGGTTCACTGCAGGCAGCGTTACCGCGTTCAGACCAGCTTCCTTCATCTTCGCCATCACATGCTGTGCATCTTTTTCCGTCATTGCAGACAACGAGCACAGATGGTCTGCCGTCACTTTGCCCTGATAACCGTAGCGAATCGTATGCTCTGCTATGCTCAGCACGGTTTTTTTTCCGGGATTATCACTTTCATCTGCATGCAGATCAATGGGTACGCCGAAACGTTCCGCTAACCGAAAAATCCTGCCTATCTCCCGTTCAGGGTCGTCTGCCAGATGAGGGGCTCCACCCAGTACATCAATTCCCATCCGCAGTGCTTCCTCGATTGCCTCATCCGCAGCTTCATGATTGCCGCGGAACGGAACCATTAGCGCATATTGGATAGCCATACTGCCCATCAACTTCTCCCGTACTTCCAAGGCTGCCTCAATCGTCCGAAAGGCCACCTCTCTCCCCAAATGAACAGGGAAGTCAAGGTGGCTCCTTATGGTCGTGGTCCCGTAGCTCAGTGCCATTCTGGCGGCCGTCAGCATGCGTTCCGCCAACTGCTCCTTGCTGAATGTCTGTACAGCCTGGCTGTAATTAAGAATGGCTTCATGAAGTGTGCCGGATCGGTTCGACACCTGCTCAAGCGAAAAAGCTTTATCCAGATGCATATGACAGTCAACCAGGCCAGGAAGCATCATCCCGCCCTGCAGATCGATGCAATCCGCGTCTGCCAACCGTTTCAGATCCGATCCAGCCTGGTGCGGGACCATCAGACGGGAAGCACCGCTTTCCCGTGTATCAAGGAAACGATCCTGCCGACGGACACTAACCCATTTTCCAACCTCCGCCTTTAGTTCATAAAGACAGAGGTCTTCCCGATGCGGAAGACGCACATTAATGAAATGCAGCCCTGCACTCATTGCGCGGTAGCCAGCGCCTGAAGCACGGCCAGATCCTCCTCGTCAAGCTCGGTGGCCGGACCCGCTTTGATCATATCCGAGAACATTTCGTCCGGTACCATTGTCGTCAAACAATACAGACGCGTGCTGCCAGTGTTAATAATGTCGTGATGGTTGCCCGGCGGAATAATAATAAATGAGCCTTGACGGATCGGAGTCTCATATTCGTTGCCAACTTTGGCAATCCCCTCCCCTTTTAGCACATAAAAATATTCATAAGCCTCCCGGTGTTCATTGGATGGAGTTCTGCCTCCAACCTCGAAGATCTCCACAAATGAAGTGAAAGGAACCTGCTCCCTGTCGCACAGTAAAATGAACTTGTTCGTATCCTGTGCGGAAATTTTGTGGACGGGACAATTCTCAAAGTTACCAGCAACCAGACCTGGAATGTTCACCATATACATTCAACCTCACTTTGATTGATTTTAATGTATGCTTCGCTTTTCATCTTTTCAACGGCAGCTTCAAACAGGATATGTCCTGTTTGAAGCTGCGAACAGCCGTGGTGGCAATCTTCAACCCACCTGTTCCCGTGCTGTTCCTCTCATCCCAGACACCGTTCGGATGCCGAGCGAATAACGGGAAGGCGCTGCCTGTCAACTCAAGCCGGACATACGAGCCAGCCGGCAGGGTAGCAGCCAAGGGACGCAGCCGAATCCTTGCCGTTCTCCATTCATTGGAGGCATCTGCTCCTTCACTGCAGATTTCCGTGCGACCCACACTCAGTAGCCGGGCCGTTCCATTCTCAGATACGGTCGTCAGGACTGCTACCAGATCCGTCGGACCTCCCAATGTTTGGTACTGCACGGACAACTCCGGGGATCCAAAAATCGGGATATTCTCTGGAATCGGTCCTCCCGTATATACCAGAATCTCTTGCCGTTCCTGAATGGCAGTTCGGTCGGATGGCAAGTAAGAGTCCAAACGCATCGGCAGACGCGAGTCGTATACGAATACATCCGGAACAGCCTCCTCCACGTCTTCCTTATGCTTTTCGAGTCTTCCGCCTCCTGCTGCACCGTTCGCCGGGGTCTGTGACCCCGACAGATAAAAAGATTCGGACGGAGAGGACCCATCCTCAAATACAGAAGGTAGCTGTTCCGCTGTATGCCATTCATGACTCAATTGGTCAAAATATCGGATCGGCAATTCACCAGGCAATTCCATGTCTTCCTTGCCCTTCAGCCAATAATCAAACCAGCGCAGCTGCTCCAGATGATGACCACCATCCGCTTGCTCTCCATGGTCGATTCCGCCCGCTCTGCGTCCCCATGGAATGTGAGCCCACGGGCCGACAATGAGCCGTTGAAAACAATCCGAAGTGGCCGTAGCTTGTAGAGCCTCGAACGACTGTAACGTGCCCATTAGGAAGGCGTCATACCAGCCACCAATATGCAACGCCGGCACCGGTTCCCGGGCGATCTCGTCGATCCAGTTCATCCGCTCCCAGTACTCATCGTACGCTTGATGATCGGTCCAATCATAAAATGCGGGAAAGTATTGCTCCAGAATCGGATGTCTTTCATTCAATGGCATTTTCCAAAGCATCTCCTCGGGGCTGCGTATGAGTCGTGAGCATTGCTCTGCCGTTTCGAAGTCACCCGCTCTTTGTGCCGTGTCACGAGCCAGTTGGAAAGCCCAGGGCAGATGGTTGCCAAGTGCGAAGGAGCCATGCGGATAAAATAAGCCGTGGTACATATCTGCCGGACACATGCTCGGTGCAATCGCCTTGAGCGCAGGGGGGTTGAGGGAAGCTGCTGCCCATTGTGTTAGGCCTTGATAAGAGAAACCGTACATGCCTACGTTCCCGGTCGAGCCGGACAGACCGGCTGCCCATTCAATGGTATCAAATCCGTCCTCAGCTTCTTGAACAAACGGATTAAATTCGCCTTCCGACTCCCCCCTCCCTCTGACATCCTGGATTACCACGATATATCCCTTACTTGCATACCAGACGGGGTGGGCATGCGTAACGGTAGAAGCAATCGACCGTCCGTAGGGCTGGCGCATCAGCAGCACAGGATATTCTCCTGTCTCGTCCGGCAGGTATATATCTGAATACAACGTTATGCCGTCGCGCATCGTGCAAGGGACCTTGCGGCGGATGACTACATTTCCAAATTTCATGCAACTCGCTCCTTTGCTGTAGATACGGATTGACTATTAAAATCCGCATGGCACGTTAACTGCTGCAGGTTGCGCCATTCTTCCATCACCCGTTGATTAGACACCGCTAACAGCCGAACGCTTTAATTTCTCCTGATTCAAAATTCCCTTCGGGTCATTGCGATGTTTGATTTCCCACAAACGATCATGGGCGTAAGATCGCCCGCCCTCCTTCAAATCCCATGTATGCGGATTGTTGACTATAACGCGGTTTTTCTCGTAACATTCCATCAGCTGATTCAGGTTTTCCTCCGTTGTGAAGGGAACCAGCGGCAGGCCGGAGATCAGCAAATTCCCGTTTTGCCGGGCAAACTCGATATGATTCATCACTTCCGGATATTCCTTTTTCACAGAGGAGATTTGCTCAAGGGCACTGGATGGTTCAAAATTTAGCTGCAGGTAAGTCAAGCCAGGATCTGCCTTGCGCGCCCACAAAGTTGTATGATTCCATGTGAAATCGGAGACACCTACACCTTTGTGATACTGTTCGGCAGCGACCTTCATAGCCAAGTGACCTTTATACTTCGATAGGATACGTTCAAGCTGGGATTCGTTGGCCGTATCCACTTCCAGTAATGCGACAGCATGGTCAGCGGGGAGATCAAGCGGGAGAAAATAGGATGGTACCGGCCATTCATGGATGGAAATTAGCCGTTTCATCAAGGAAGTGTCCTCAGCTACCGACTGCCCGAAGCGAAAAGCCTGTTCAAAACTGTCAAAGGTCACTGCCCATTGCATCCATTCCACTCGGGGAGCCAGATTGATTTCCACTTCGGACAAAATGCCGATTGTACCGTAAGTATGCAGGTAAGGCAGCACTTCGTCTCCCTGGAGCTCAATGGTACGGGGATGAACCTCAACGGTCTTGATTTTTAGTGAACGTACCAACCCATCCCAGATCGTCCCCCAGCTGATCGAACCGATGCCGCCAAAACCGCCGCATAAAAAACCGCCGATCGTCGCGGATTGAAAGGTGGAAGGCATCGTACGCAGCTCGTAACCTGCCTTGCGGGCAGTGGATTCCATTTTGCCGAGTCTGGCACCGGCCTGGATCCGCATAGTGCCTTCTCCCATTTCGAGCACCTTATTGTATTTGGCCAGATTCAGGACGATTCCGCCTGTGACCGGAACGCATTGGCCATAGTTGCCGGTGCCGTTCCCCCTGATGGTCAGCGGAACTCCCAGCTCTGCTGCTATGGAGAGCAGATCGTCAAGTTCTTCCTCGGTGCGCGGACTGGCGATGCACTCGGCGACCTTACCCTGCAGCTGACTGGCCAGCACAGGAGAGAAGTGATGATAATCCATCGAATATTTGGCAAGGGCTGCCTCCTCCCACTGCAGTAATTCCGGATCCATGCGTTCTTTCAATACGGCTATCCAATGTTCATTCATTCGGTTCCCCTCCCGTATGTTGTAAAACTGATTTCCTAAAGGAATCTCTTAGGAACTCGGCAAGAACTCATCCGTAAATACTTTGCTGACATCAGGCTCCTCTTTCAAGGCCCCAATCTCCTTTAGCTGCTTTCCGAGCTCCGTCCAGCGTTCCTCTGTCATGTATCCAACACCATGTGTCGCCGCATCACCTTCATATACAAACGGGATAAGCGCTTCTGCGGCATAGTTCAGCTTTTCTTTCGTAAAATCAGGGTTTTCCTTTAAAATGACGTCATTCACGGTATCATAATTGGTCTTGTAATAATCCCAGCCCTTCATCGAAGCCTCGACATAACCACGCACAATATCAGGATGATCCTGCATGTACTGCTCCGTGGTGAACAGCACATTGGAATACGGGTTATAACCGGCATCTGCCAGTAGCAGGAAATTAATGTCTACATTCTGCTGCTTCATCTCGTACGGCTCACTGGTTACATATCCCTGAATCGCAACCGTTTCATCGGCTACAAAAGGAGCCAAAGAACCGGTATAAGCCAATTCCTTCACGTTACCCAATTGGTATTTACTCTTCACAAAATCCCAAAACACCGAGCCTGTCCCCACGTATACGGAGCGGTTGTTCAAATCGGCCAGGGAGGACATGTTCTGATTGGCATGAACCATAAGTCCCTGCGGGCTTTTCTGGAATATTGTCGCAATCGCTACAAGAGGGATTCCTTCTTCACGAGCGACCAGCAATTGATCCGCTGTTGCCAGTCCGAACTGCGCCTTACCTGAAGCCACGATCTGTGTTGGAGACACCTGCGGCCCACCAGCCTGGATGGTCATATCGAGACCAGCCTCATTGTAGTATCCTTGTTCCTTTGCCGCATACAGACCCCCGTGCTCTGCTTGTGCAAACCAGTTCGTCACCTGTGTAATTGCCGTGAGTTCCTCGCTTCCCCCTGTAGCAGAGGCTTTCTCAGCCGTTGGCTGATTCCCGCAAGCCGCTAGCAATGTGGATAAGGAAAATATTGCTGCGAGTAAAACTGCAATTCCCTTTTGTCTGTACTTGTTCATCTCATTACCACTCCCCAAGGAAAATTACTGATGATTTATACGACTTACCCTACCGGATTTCGAAGCGTCATAAAGCCACTGATTCTACACTCGGCGACATCTCCTTGCTGAATCCGGACGGACCCGGGTGTGCCTGTCATGATCACATCTCCCGGATAGAGAGTCATCATCTGTGAAAAATACGAGACAATGAACCATGGATGATACATCATGTGAGACACCGTATTGCTATGAATAACCTCATCATTCAACACAGTTTCAACAACGAGGCTCTGCAGATCACTTATTTCATCAGGTGTTATTAGTTGTGGTCCAAGACTGAAAAATGTATCGAATACCTTGGATCGCTGCAGGAATCTGGGGTTCCGTGCGTGAATGTCCTGGTTAGTCATATCCAGCGTTACGGCAAAACCTGCAATGACCTCCTGCGCACGTTCTTCCGGCACATTTTTGCAGGTTCGGCCGATGATAATGGCAAGCTCTGCTTCTGATGTCACATTCACATCCTGAGCCGTCAGCTGGATATACTCTTCCGGCCCGATCAGGCTTGAGTCCGGCTTCATGAAGCAGACTGGCTCACGCTCTGGAGGAGTAGATGCGAGATCGATCGCTTTTTGCACATAATTCATGCCAATTCCCCATATTTTACGAGGGTGGCGGAAGAGAGGAGCGGATATGGCTCCTTCTGAAGGTATGAAAGGTATTGATGAAACTGCTCTATCCCCGTGCTTCTGATACCACTGGATTAGCTCCTCTAGCTGGCCTTGCTGCAAAATCTCCATAACGGAGGTGCTCCAAGTGCTTCCTTCCGCCCTGTTGATCTCCTCTAGAAGAAAGAATCGTTCCGCATGTTCAATCGCGGCCTGTTCACCATCGCCGTGTTTCAGACTGACGAGCTTCACGGGGTGCTTCCTGCTGGCTGTTGAACCGGTTCAGTCCCGCGGACATCGGTGATTTCAAAATCACACAGTTCCTCCAGCGCCTCTGACAAAATCGTTGAGATTCTATCCTGAATAATGCTGCCTTTCTCAGGCGTGGCCGTCGTAGCATCACCAGCAATGCCGGTAGCGGAGATATCAGCCATCTTCCAGGCGAAACGAATTTTCCCTTCTAATGTAAGAAAGCGGTAAGAGGACATATCAGGAAGCTCTTTGACGAGGAACTCCTTGTTCACCCATTCCGGTTTAATGGACATCACGAGAGAGGTTTCATAATCGCCACCATGAATACCGTATTCCAGCTCCTCGGAAGACAGGAGATCCTCTGCCACATTCAGACTGCTGGGACTGAGATAGAAAACCATCATCCCCGTTCTGATCCGTATTTCTCGTGATACCGTATTTAGCAAATCCGCGTTGCCGCCATGGGTGTTAAACAACAGTAACTTGCGAAAACCACTAGCCTTCAGACTTTCTGCAATGTCCAGCATGATGGCATGCAGTGTGCTCGCAGATAAGGAAATCGTGCCCGGAAGTCCGATATGTTCATTGCTTTTGCCATACGAAACCGGAGGCAGCAGCCAGATCTCCTTATCCGCCCGCACCCGCTCCAGCGTTTGTGATAATGTCGCTTCCCCAATCAAAGTGTCCGTATATACGGGCAGATGGGGGCCATGCTGCTCCACAGCTCCGACTGGGAGAATAACCAGCGCCTTATCCTTCGGCAGTTCTTTGACCTGTTTGCTTGTCAGACGGGGCAAAAATCGTTCCTCCCACGCTGTTCCTTCATATCGTTGAAACATAACTGACACCCTTTCTCCTGAGGCTTTATTGTTTTTACACGTTGCTTCATGTCCATATATCGAATGATGCTCTTATCCTTTTACTTCTGAATTTACTGCTGAAAAAAAGGATGTGGCCCATTCCAGCAAACGTTGATCCTGTCCCAGACCGGCAATGATCGAAATACCGACCGGGCCGCCCAGTACCTCCGCAGCGGGAATTGTAAGCTGCGGCAGACCCGACAAGCCGGAAATGCAGGTTAAACGCATCGTTTTCACTCTTCGTTCTTCAATTAAAGGCCCGCCCAACCCTAACTTCGGGGCCGCTCCAGTCGTCGTAGGAATCACAAGCACCGTATCCGTTCTGAGCAGGTCAGCCATGTGCTTGCACACCTCAATCCGGCTTTTTGCTGCCTTCTCCTGATCATCACGTTCAACGGTGGATGCCCAGGAGAATCGCCCGGCCGTATCTGGTCCGAAGGTCGGCTGCTCACGTTCAATCCACGCCCCGTGCTCCTGCCATATTTCATAACCCTGGATCGTCCTGAACATGGTCATCCATTCAGGTAGACCCTGCGGGGCGATCCGAACAGTTTCATGACTCGCAACCATGCCGCACAGCAACTTTAGGTAAGGGGTAAGCGCCTCTTTGCTCTCAGTGTCAGCAAGCTCCCACGCATCCTCACCGATGAGCACCCGGCTGAAGCCTGTACCCGAGTCTGTCTGCGGCAAAAGCACTTCTCCTACCCGGCACAGCGTCTCGAGATCACGTGCCATCCAGCCGACGGTGTCGAAGCTGGGAGCGAGTGGGATAACGCCTTTCGCGGAGACAATGCCATGCGATGGACGCATTCCATAAATTCCACAGTACGAAGATGGAACACGGACCGATCCTCCCGTATCCGTTCCAAGGGAGAAGTCAGCAAGCCCAGCGGCGACAGCAACCGCCGATCCGCTCGATGAACCGCCAGGGATGCGATCGGGAGCCCTTGGATTCACTGGTGTTCCATAATGAACATTTTCACCATTCAAGCTGAACATCAGCTCATCCGTATGCGTCATCCCCGTTAGTCGAGCTCCTTGCTGTAATAGCAGGTTGAGCGTTTCCGCGTGTTCCATCGCCGGCCCATGCGTCTGGAGCCAACACGGATTACCGGCGCCATTTGTATTGCCACAGACGGCAAACACATCCTTGACCATAAAGCTGAGTCCGTTCAGCCTACCCTGACCTGTCGGTTCAACGATCACTTGGTTGACGATGGCGTTCCATTGGTCCTTCATTGCTTCATCCCATCCTTCCGCTCAGCCTTCTAACGATGCCAGCTCTTCTGAGGTATTTCTCTCTATAGGAGTCGCTGCCCCGCTCAGCTCTTGTACCAACCAGGTGGAATCCGTAACGAAGCCATAACATTGCTTGATATTGTACAATGTCGCTTCTATGCAGAAATCCGGGGAGCTTGTTGCCGAGCAATCCTCCAGAAGTATGCCGTCATATCCGAGACAAGCCGCGTCCTGCAGAGTATGCATGACACACTGATCGAGATTTACTCCGGCAAACAACACCGTTTGAATATTAAGATTGCGTAGAATACTGTCCAGTGGTGTATCCCAAAACCCGCTCATGCGATATTTATCCACATAGATATCGTCGGGGGACGAATCCAGACCATCGACAATTGCCGTTCCCCAACTGCCTTTCTCCAGCACCTTGGAGCCGTTCCCCGGCAGCGGGTCCCCGATGCCGTTGCCCCGCCCATCCGAATTGTATACATGAAGCACGGATGGCGGCACGTTCATTCGGTCTTCCCGATTGCCCCAGTTCACCCATATCACAGGCACTCCCGCTTTGCGCAGCTCGGGCATCAGTCGGTTCAGCCGGCTGACCGGGTTAAGGAGCGGAGAGGTATCGACCCCAATGGAATCCAGCCATCCACCCGGTGTACAGAAATCATTCTGCATATCGATGACAATAACTGCCGTATGCTCGAGATCGAATATGATTTCCTGCGGCTGTGCAGGGAGGGTTACTGACTTGCCGTACTTTTGCGTTCGCCTTAGATCCACCAGCGTTTCGGACACTTGCCAATAGCTCTTTCGATTTCCAAGTTTGAACATATTAAGTCCCCTCATTTTTTCTGAAATTTCTGATTTGAAGCTTCAAATACTTTTGGTTCAGGTTTATCGCTTCATCAGATACTCCGTTGTAAACGCCTGGGTAACATCTAGTGATTTCGTTAATCCTCCGCCCTTGATCATCTGATCCTGCAGGGTGCTCCAGCGTTCCTTTGTCATGTAACCAATACCATTTGCTTCGGAATCTTTGTTAAGAATAAAGGGTTTTTCCTGCACTGCCTCATAATTCATTGCTTCTACCGTCATATCGGGATTGTAGGTTTGGATAAACGGGTTTACCTTTTCATAGTTGTCTAGATAATAGCTCCAACCTTTCTGACTTGCCTGCACCACAGCTTTAACAACATCAGGGTGCTCTTTAAGGTAATCTTCCGTCGTAAAAAGAACGTCTGCATAGTTCGCATAACCGGAATCGGCGATTTTCAGATAGTCCACCTCAACCCCCTGCTGAGAAAGTGCGTAAGGCTCATTCGTGATGTAACCCTGATTGAGCGAACTGGGGTCATTGATAAAATTGACCAGCTGCCCGTTATACTTCATTTCTTTTACATCTGTCAGATTGTATTGGCTCTTGATATATTCCCAGTAAGGCACCGCTGTGCCGATGTATACGGTTTTGCCGTTCAGGTCTGTGAAATCCTGAATGTTCTCCCCCTTGTGGTACATCAGAACCTGCGGTGTGCTTTGAAAGCCAGCAAGGATACCTACAACAGGGATTCCCTGTTCCCGCGCCTTCAAAATTTCATCCGCATAAGAGATACCGAATTCAGCTTTGCCTGCAGCGACAAGCTGCATGGTTGACACCTCGGGGCCTCCAGGCTGAATCGTCATGTTGATCCCTTTGTCCTTATAATAGTTCTGCTGCAATGCCGCAAAATAGCCTCCATCTTCCCCTTTGGCGTACCAGCCCTCGATCAGTTTCACCTGCTTCAAATCTGTTCCAGCTTCCCCTCTCGCCGGGGCGGCGGATTCTACAGCGGAGGAATTGGAGCATGCGCTCAGAAGCAGTAGGACCAAAGAAGCAGCCGACAGCAGCCATTTCTTGTAACGAAAGTTCATATGATGTTTGGACATGTTGGATCTCTCCCCCGGGTCTGGTATCATTTCATTGCTGATTCATGCCAGGACTTCAAAAGTTTGTTCGACACCATGTTGATGATTAGGAAAAATGCGATTCCTAGGGCAGATGCCGCTAAACCGCAGGCGAACAGATAAGGCGTTTGCAGGCGGGTTGCCGCAACGGTAATCCCGTAACCGAGTCCGCCTTGTCCGCCACCAATGCCTGCAATGTATTCACCCACGATCGCTCCAACAACCGAACTGGAGCATGAAATTTTCAGTCCTGCCATAATGTATGGAAGTGCCGCTGGAAATCTCAGCCTCCAAATGGTTTGCAGCTTGCTTGCATTATACAAATAGAATAAATTCTTCATGTTCTGATCCGTTGAATTCAATCCGATCAGCGTATTCGATAAAATCGGGAAAAAGCTGATTAAGAATGAGATGATCACAATGGCATTTATTCCAGCTCCGAACCAGATCACTATGATTGGCGCTACCGCAACGACCGGAATAGTCTGTAGGATAATAGCGTAGGGATATACGCTTTTTTCCACTGTTTTGGACAGGGCCAGTAGAATGGCCAATGAAATACCGAGCACTACACTGATCGTAAAACCGATCAACGCCTCAACAATGGTTGTGCTTACCGACGTAATCAGATTCGCGCTGTTCTCAGCAGCGGCTGCGGCAATATCGGATGGCTTGGGCAAGATATATGGGGGCATTCCGAGTATCCGCACGATTAATTCCCATCCACCGATAAACAGGACAAACACGACTATTGGCGGCAGAATTTTTTTCAGCAGTCCAATGACTGGGCTCTCTTCTGCCGGATGATGGCTGCGGGCATTGTCCTTCCCAGAAGCTCGGATACCTGGTGTCGTTTCAACGGCTGGATTAGCTACCATCTCTTCCATGTTGCTTCCCTCTCCTCTCATTTCTGGCTATCAATGATTCAGTACATTGGACACGCTGCGTACATATTCACCGAATTCAGGTTGGGTCCGGAATTCATCATCCCTCGGATAGGCAAACGGAATATCAATGAAATCCGAAATTTTACCGGGGCGAGGTGTCATCACCACGACTTTTGTTGATAGAAACACACTTTCGAACACGTTATGCGTAATGAACAGAACCGACATCTTCTTGTCCTGTTCCCAAATATTTAGCAGTTCATTCTGCAGCGTCTGCCTGGTAATTTCATCAAGGGCGCCAAACGGTTCGTCCATTAACAGCAACTTGGGACGAGATATCAACGCTCGTGCAATAGATACTCTCATCTTCATTCCGCCTGACAACTCACGGGGCAGCACCTTCATATAATCCTTCAGGCCTACCAACTCTAAAACCCGCTCCCCTTCGGTAATCCGCTCCTTTTTGGATACGCCACGCAAAGTAAGAGGCATGGTGACATTATCAATCAGCTTGGCCCACGGGAGCAGGGTATGCTCCTGAAATACAAAGGCAATTTCATTCTGTTTACGTGCTTCCTTTGGAGAAGTACCCAGCACGGTCAGATGACCGGAGGTCGGTTCCGTCAAACCGGCAATCATATTGAAAATGGTAGATTTCCCGCAACCGGAAGGACCGACAAAACATAGAAATTCTCCTTCCCCCACATGCAGACTCGCATGCTGCACAGCTACAGTGCCATTGGGGTAGATTTTGCCGACATCATCGATTACAAGCATGGAACGACTGTCCTTTTGGGCCGCTGCCTGTTGATTTTGGGTGAGCTGCATCTGAATCCCCTCTTCTCTTTGAAGTTGTGTCCTATCATATAGCCAAAAAATATGCGCGTAAATATTCATAACACAATTTTGGTTTTTTTCTAACAGCATACGCTTTACGTTGGTTCAAAAACAGAAAATCCTATGTTTTGTGTTAACTTATATGACATATATATAACAAAAGGGATTGCGGAAATTCGACAAGACCCTATATAATTGCTTAAAAAGTTACGTGATGTCCGGTACCTGATTCAGATATGTATCGTTTAGGAGGATGGATTGACATGCAATTAACGATAGAAGATGCGTTGGCGGTGTACCCGTTATCGGAAGGGAAGTTGGCAGCCGGTAAAAAAGGAATTTCTCGAACGATTAGCTCCATCAATTTGATGGATGCGCCGGATGTGATCAACTGGATGAAAGAAGGGGAACTCTTGTTGACTACAGCGTATGCGATTAGAGATTCACCCGAGGAATTTGTTAATTTGCTGCAAAAGCTGAATGAACGTGGGGCCTCCGGACTTGGCATCAAGCTTGGTCGATACTGGGCGGAAATACCAGAGATAGCCCTGCTTGAAGCTGATCGGCTGGGCTTGCCCCTAATTGAGCTGCCTTTCCAATTCACCTTCTCCGAGCAGATTACCGCTCTCTACCAATCCGAGTTTCAACGCGATACCCGCCGGCTGAATGAATTGCTTGAAACGCAGAAGAAGCTGGTTGATTTTGCGATGCAGGCGGATGAGTACACCAATTATTTTCAAAGTATCACAAGCATTTTAGGGGTTCCTTTAGCCATCGTTACCTCTGAAGGACAGACCTTGTATAATATGACCCGCTGTTCCGATATGGAGCTGTTGAGCGATTGGCCCTGGAATCATGACAATCGGTTTTACAAGTCGGCGAGCAACCTGTTGTATCGGGTACCCCTGCTGAAAAACGGAAAGTCATACGGTTACTTGCTGATACAAACTGAAAATCTGCTGGAAGCACATGAAATGGAAGGCATTTTTCACCAAGCTGCCGTGATTCTTTCCTATCATCTGGAGGTCATCCAGAATCAGGAGGCTACTGCAGCAGGCAGTCGTCTTGGCACGGTCATGGAACGTTACTTAAAGGGGAACGCCTCTTTGAAAACGGTGCTCGAATTTGCCGAAGCATTGGGAAGCACATTTTGGAGCACACCCTACGTATGCATGGTATCTTCCACAAGAGCGGATGCTTGGGACCATGAAAGTCAAAGGCGAAAACTGAGGGAGATTCAGAATAAGCTTCAGGATCATCCCAAAACGTCCTCCTTGGAATCCCATCACTTTTATGTGATGAATCGCATATATTCACTCTTCCCCCTTCTAGATGAAGAGGCCAAAGATCGAAGGAAGTATGAGAATTCGGTACGTTTGTATGCGGATTTGATGCATTCATGGGACCACGGAACAAGGACATGTTTTATCAGTAAAGTGAGAACAGGCATGGAGGAGTTCACGGACGGCTTCCGGGAGTGCGGGGAGGCTGAGAGAATCAGTACAGAGCTTGGTTTAAGCGAACCGGTTGTCATGTTTGCTGACCTGGAGTTTATTTATCTCTTCAAGCATATTCCACAGGAGGTTATGGTCAGGTTTTGCTCTTATTTATTTCGTCCACTGCTGGACAAAGAAGAGGAATACACCAGCGAGATGATGCACACACTTGAAGCCTATTTCGCCAACAACGGCCAAGTGAATGAAACTGCACGTGAGTTATATATCCATCGCAACACAGTACTGTACAGGCTGGAGAAAATTTCGGGGCTGCTGAATCTGGATTTGAAGAATACCGATCATCTGCTGCTCTTAAAGCTGGGACTTATGTTTAGGCATTTAATGTCTCCCGAGAGACAAATTTAAAAAAGGCCTAGGGTATACCTAGGAGCCTCGATTCCTGGTAACCGGTCAGAGCTCCCTGCGAATTGGCCTGGTTGAAAAAGTTTGGGTCAATTTCGAATGAGCAACCATTATTCAGATTGAACAAAAATGCTCAAACAAGTTATCTTTCAGTCGAATTATCATCCAAATGTAACTATTTACTTAATTCCAAATGTTTTTAAACGGCAAAGTCTTATATTAATGTGCTTTTTCCCGCCACACCCCGGGGTTAACAATCACATGGTGAACCCTGAGGACCTTAACATTAGTTCTGTCATGATAATATTTAGATAACAATCTAATCCGCAATGACACAATGTTCTTGTCCTTTTCGGCAAAGGAACCAAGTTCTTGTCCTTGGACACCTGGTATAGAGTTTGGCTCATCTTACCAGAACCTTCTGATCATGCTTTATATCTAGCCTCCGCCATGCAACAAGCATTCTACGATGAGGGTATGAGCCTCAGTGATCCAAAAACGTACCATACAATTGCCCTGGCTAACAAAATTGATCCAATCGCAGTCCTGGAACTTTTGGATATCAATCAGCAATGACTGCAGGTCGCGCAGACTTCGCCAAAGTAAATCATTTCGAGGTAAACAGCTTCCCTACCCTACTTCTCCGTAATGGGAATGAATTAATTTCACTAGGGGGCCTTTGGAATCGAGGAACTTGAACAACGCATAGCCCACGCAAATGTAGTACTAAACACCGCAACAGATCATTGTTCACTGGATAATAAAAATGGCTGTTAAAGTCAGCTGATAAAAAAAGCCCTGAATCTGCATTGGGGACTGCACCCCAATTGTTAGACATACTCTAACCTTTGGGGGGTCACTTCATTTAAAACAAAATATTCAATGCTGCTAAATGCAGTGTTCTCATCAAAACTGTAATTTACTTTTCGTCTCATCATATAACACTTGCTTTTTTATAACTGCTCGGATCAACCTCCGATGCAAATCCAGAGACTAGACCTTAATGGCTCTCCAGCACGCATCCTTGAAATCGGCATCAGCGTGCCGCATCTGGATGAGTCCTACGTCTATCAAAAGTGGAAGTCTATTGTTTCTGATTTAGATCCCCTTCTCGGAGAGGAGGTGAGAATCAATGGATAACATCGGTGTAGCACTGGGTGAAGGTAGAGCCCTTTCAATTCCGACTTTGCTTGTACTGTTGATGATTACATTTGGGATATTTGGTATGTGCAAATTTGTCCCTGTAACTGGAGCTTTTGCTTCGAATAACACTACGGATAGAATTAAACCTAATACAATAGACTCAAGATTAACAATCGAACCAGGATCTGATGAAGTAACCATAATGAGTGCGGAATGGTTAGTCACCCAACAAGCCAATATAAGAAAAACCGCATCGCCTAACGGAGAACATGTATTAGCTATATATCCTTATCAAAAGGTTAAGCTAATAAGTGGTCGTGATTATACCGTTGTGAACGGAGTAACGTGGGTTTATGTTACAATTACAAATCTACCTATAAATTATAGCGGATATATACTTCTCTCTGCTCTAACTGAAATTGGCTAAGGATAATGAAAAGAAGTATTTTCAAATATGAAGATGCACATATCTATAAATCAAAAAAGATCCACTCGCTAAAATTTGCGAGTGGATCTTTTTCTTAGTTAAAGTAGTTCACTGTTGTATTGATTTTGATTTTACTTCTTTCAATAACTGACTTACCCTACCCTGTGATAGAGCTAACAGTGTAGAGAGTTCTTTCTGAGTAGCTTTGGGATTCTCATTGAGTAAAATTAGTAAACGTTCCATAGAGGTTGCTTTTCTTCTTTCTTGTTTAACTTCTGTTTGAGTATCCTGATTAAGTATGTAAGCATGAGTACCCGTTTGCTTTAATCCTTCATTTGAGAATGATAACGAACAAGAATGGCAAATCAGTCTATCTCTAAATAGAAATAGATTATCCAGCGAACCACAAAAAATGCATAAACGGTCTTGATACTTTCTTAACACAATCGTTCCTCTAGTGTTGTCTATGAAGAATTCAACAGGATCTTTTTCTTCTAATTCCATTGTATCTCTCAGTTCTTTCGGGAGCACAATTCGTCCCAAATTGTCCAACTTTCTGACGATCCCTGTGCTTTTCATCAACATTTCCCCCTTCTCTATTATATCAAAATACCATTAAATCCCTTAGATATATATATTTGTATTAAAATAGTTAAAGATATAATATTGTGCGGGAGTGATTCAGAAACAACAGGTAATTCAAGTACCAATGAGATGTCTAAATATAATTTTGGTTCTTAAAGCAAAGACATTTTGCTTAAAAAACCAAACTTGAACTTGTTATAATTCACAAAACAGAAGTATATTCTACTCGAACGGAGTCTGCACATTAGGGGGGAATAGCTTCTCTTCTTCATCTTAAGTTTTGGATATTGAAAGTTTTTTCAATGCAGCTTTGTTCGTTTGAAAGGAAACGATGATGTTCTAGAGTGAAGAAGATAATGTTAAATGAATAGCTGTAGAAAGCATTACGGGGCATCTCGAATTAAACATCCAACCATTCTGCTAAAATTAAGCAATACTTAACTGCTGAGCTTCCATCTTCGAATTAGATGAAGAAAGAATATAAAAAGTGTAAATTTAAATCCTTGTAATTTAAAAATTCAGCAAGGATTATGTTTTGAAAATATCATGTTGAATGGAATTAGGCGAAACCCTGGCTCATGATACTTAATTATCATTAACAACATTGAATACAACCGATGATCGTAGTTAACTATAAAATGAACATGCCTGAAATCTTACGTTAAAATGATTGGGTATGTGAGATCTAAGATGTCAAAAAAACACATCATGTGCCGGTTAAGACAATACGAAGTATTTTGGCGCAAGTCTCAGTAATATTGTTTAACCTTTGAATAGCACCGTCTCAGGGTGACGATCCAGTAAATTATTTCAATCAGTTAAACTATACTGTTATTCCTCTCATTGTAACAAACGATTGAAGAACTCCCCTCTCCATCGTGTACGGATTAATTGCAACTTTTTAGGCTTGTATATTTCATCCCTCCTCAATTTTACTTGAAGATGATATCTACAGGGTTCTATACCGCGCTTTTGAACAGTTGCTATGTAAAAACGATAAAAGCTATACACCAAAGATGTACAGCTTAGTGAAGGTAAGCTTTATTATTAACTGTTTGTCTGCTTCTCTTAGGTCTTTCTTTGCCCACCATCTAGTTAACAGTTGTGTAGCCAATCCTGAGACTACATGTACTCCTACGCCAATCAGTGCTGCTACAGACTCTTCCATGGAACCTGCTATTTTGAGTCAACCGCTTTACTAGTCCAACTATTGTTCAGTCATGGTGTACTCTACTTCCTAAAGATTTACTGGAGTTGCCCCAAGCTCATCAGGGCAATTTGTGTTTCCTGAGATACACCAAATTCGAGCCAAATATTCATATCATGAATTTCATCCAACAGATCTACTCGACCTATCTCAGTTAAGTGAAATCGTAAAATGATCTCCTCAGAGAGAAGAGTGAACAAAACTGGTGATGAAATCATATCATATGCAGTTTGTTTTTTGTTTACTTGCTAACTCAAGTCTCTACTTCACAAAACAAAAAGCCGCTAAGTTAGCGGCTTATAAAAAAGGGCTTATCTTTTCAATTGAATAATTTCCTGTTCAGTCAGCCCAGTTGCCTTAGCGATCGTTGATATATCCAAATTCAAATCCAACATATTTTTGGCTACTTCTGTGATACCCGATTTGATACCCGCTTTTCGAGCTCCTTCTAGCATCGACGCTTCATCATGCAAATATTTCTGACGCGCTTCATACAAGCGACGCGCTTCGGAATCCTGGCTCAAAAATTGCAAGGTATCCATAGCCTTCTCTAATCCTGGTTCATTCATCTTCAGCACCTCCCAATGCGTAGTATCCACACCCTTCAGAAACAACAACCAGTTCTCAAGACCACCTTGTGAAGGAATAATGTCATCTAACTTAGGTAATTCCAGAAAATGAATCTCAATATCATCAATTAGGGTTAAACCTGTCCGGTCTTCTCGAAGATGAAAAGTACTATGGTAATTATCATTGCCTAAAAAAGCATAGTTCAGGATATTAATTGTGACGCATTTTTTCAACTCCTGATACTTCTCTCCCTCATGAAGTTGACTGGAATAGGTTTACTCCAGTAAAACAACGTTCTTTTCTCAATGTCGTACTTATTAAATAGCTGCATTTCAATATCAATCAGTTTCCCCTCTGAGGTTTAGCATAAACATCAAAGATCGATTGCTTATCGAGCGGGTCATCTTTGTCCGTGTATGGATTCATGAGGGTGATTTCTGTAAGTGGTGGATCTCCCGCTTCAGTAAGGACTCGATTCAGAAATGCCAGTAATACGTCTTTATTATTCTCACTGCCAAAGATACGTTTGAAGACAAAATCTACTCTGGGATCAAGCAAATCCATAACAGCATCTCCATTCTATATCCACTTCCATTATACCAAAAATTAAAGCGTTCAAGGCAAATTTCATGGAGGCATCGACCTATTGATGCCTGGCCAGCATAAGGTTTGTATTCACCAATTGTGTTTAAGGGAACATTTACAGTAGCCATAGTCCTTTTCTTTTGTTCATCATTAACGTGCGTATAAATCATGGTTGTTTCAATCGAAGAATGCCCCATTAGTTCCTTCACAAACTTCAATGGGACTATGTTCTTATCACGAGACAAGAATATTTTTTGTTCTATTGAAATTGCGAAAGCTCTTAATATTTACACTTACACTTGAGGAGGACTAGTCATGACTCATCGCCTTGTTATTTGTTGTCCTGACTGCATCAATTCGATCCGCGCACTCCATATGGAGTGCGACAAGATTAGAGACTGCACCATCGAATACGTGGGCGAATTTCAATCCACGCACTCCATACAGAGTGCGACCCCGGTGTGGTTAACGCGGGTATCATGGACAACCTATTTCAATCCACGCACTCCATACAGAGTGCGACTTACGGGAGAGGGAGTACCACCGATGACGACACGAATTTCAATCCACGCACTCCATACAGAGTGCGACTTAATGTAGGCGTTGGTTCTGGCGTAATTGGAGCAATTTCAATCCACGCACTCCATACAGAGTGCGACCATGCTGTAGTACTGGTTGACTTACCTGGGCATGATTTCAATCCACGCACTCCATACAGAGTGCGACAGTGTTAGACAAGCTTGGGGTGGGTTTTCACATATATTTCAATCCACGCACTCCATACAGAGTGCGACAAAAGGTGGGGCCAATGGCGACAACCGTCATGCTGATTTCAATCCACGCACTCCATACAGAGTGCGACGACGCGTTTGCTCTTGTAAGCTCAAGTGTGAAGATTTCAATCCACGCACTCCATACAGAGTGCGACCATGATCCACGCTGGAGCGCTCTCCAGAAGCTAAAATTTCAATCCACGCACTCCATACAGAGTGCGACCATGATCCACGCTGGAGCGCTCTCCAGAAGCTAAAATTTCAATCCACGCACTCCATACAGAGTGCGACCATAGACAACCTCCTAAAGTTGATGCACCGTGATATTTCAATCCACGCACTCCATACAGAGTGCGACAGCGAAAAGTGACGTAATAACTATGCTCCATAAACAGATATTAACGTATTTTCAGCATCTCTACTACTATACAATGATTACCTCTAGTTTTCGTGCTCTAATTCATTGCCAAAAGGTCATGAATTAGAGCTTTTCGACAGAATTCGAGGTGCGAATCCCCCAGGGAAATCATGTGAGCTTGGCATTCGCACCTGTTAAAATGATCTCTGTAAGTGCTGGATCTCCTGCTTCAGTAAGGACTCGATTCAGAAATGCCAGTAATACGTCTTTATTATTTTCACTGCCAAAGATACGTTTGAAGACAAAATCTACTCTGGGATCAAGCAAATCCATAACAGCAACTCCATTCTATATTCACTTCCATTATACCAAAAATCAAAGCGTTCAAAGCAAATTTCATGCAGGCATCAACCTATTTATGCCTTACCAGCATAAGGTTTGTATTCACGAATTGCGTTCAAGGGAACATTTACGGTTGCCATAGCTCTTTTCTTCTTCAAATGTGAGATTGACGATTTTCTGTATCTGCCTAATGGATAGTCTGCGTCCTTTTTAAGATACAAAGAATGCTTCTTCCTGAAGTCTGTAAGGAGAAATCCTTTCCTTTTCTACCTCAAGTAGATAGTTCAGTAATACGTCTGGTACAGGTATCTCATTCCACTTTCGACCTTTCCCGAACACTTCAATTGTTCCTCTAGCTTTTTTTCAAATCATTTACATTTAACCTGTGAACTTCCCCTACTCGCAGTCCACAATAGACCATAAGTAAAAATATCGCAATGTTTCCTGTTTTTATAGCGTCCCTCTATATTTAAGACTTTCGGACAGATCCTCTTCCTCTAAATAGATCGGTTTCTTATTTTTTTCGGTTTTAGACTTTTTCACTTCAGCAGCCGGATTTTTTGATGCAAGTTCAAAATTAATCAGAGCCATATAGAATGTTCGAATGGCAGAAAGAGATCGAGTACGTGTTTTATCAGCGTTGAAGCTAGTCTCTTGATCATACTGTTATCAGTTAATCGCTCAAAAGAGACTCTCTTCTACACTTAGATGTACATCTAATCGGTAATCGGACTATGTTCTTGTCCATTCCGGCAATCGGTACAAGTCTTGTCCTTGGCTCGGGACACGAACTTGTACCGATAAAATAAAAAAGCCGCTAAATTAGCGACTTCAATGGGTATATGTTCTTGTCCCTCGACACCTCATTAGTAGTGGCGGATTTAGCATCAAACTAACAGCGTTTTTGTCCCAACCTTCAGTCTATCAAGGGTGGAAGTCTATCGTTTCTGATTTAGGGCCCCTTCTCGAACGTACCAAGTTCTTCACGCCATCTAACTTTTTGCCTTTAGTCGGATGACTTAGTTCCTGATACAAAAAATCGTTATAACAAGCGAAGTCTTATTTCATATGCTTTTATCCAAGAGTATGTTCTCCATCACGATACTATTTAGATAATTACCTACTCCGAAATGACACGTTGTTCTTGTCACAGCTTTCAAAAACTTGGTTCCTTAAAACAAAAAATCCGCTATAATAGCGACTTTGAATGGAGCAATATTCTTGTCCCGCGACACGACATGTTGAAGCGTCCTCACCTGCACGGACGCTTCTTCGCCTATCGTTCTTAAGTTGTGAACATTTTGTTCGGTCATTATTTCGAATAATCCGACGCGTTCATTGTGCCTCTTTTGACCCCGATGGCATAAACCACTCCTTGCGTCCTTAGATACACATTTAGTGTAGCATCGCTATACGTACCCGTGGACGAAATAGAGAAGTGACCCGATGAATCAATCTGCACTGGAATTTTCTCCAGCATCTTTCCACTTTGAACGCTATCCTGATGCTGATCGATCTGAATCTCCAATTGCTTGCTCGCCTGATCTATGAATTTCCCTTCCACCAACAACCTGCCGTCCGTGCCGAATTCAACAATCAACGTTTTGCTACCAAGTGCCGGTTTAATATACACTTCCGGAAACAGCTGTTCAGGTAGTTTTTTCTCGGAAGTGCCTGATTTCGGTGCTCCAACCAATTGCTTCATGTTGGACTGCAATTGCATCAAAATCACTGCTGCCTGTGCTCGAGTAACGATATCATTGGAACCAAACATCTTACTCTGATTGCCTTCAGTTCCGCGCATGTAATTATGAGCCAGCACGTAGTTCACTGCATAGGTAAAATCGAAATTCACACCGTCCATCGACGCGATCAGGCCAGCTGCGCGATAACGGTTAATTGGCTTATCCCGGAATTCGCTTTTGCCCGGACCTGAGCTGAACAGTAGCAGGTTGCGGGCCTTGGCCACGTTGTATGCGCCTTCCGCCCAGTGCTTCTTTTTCTTGGAAGCATACGATTCGTCATCAATTTTGTAGGTGCGTAGCAGCATGATAAGGAACTGAGCTTCACTCACGGAATCTTCTGGCCGGAATTTTCCTTTTGCGTCCGCTCCAGTGATACCTGAACGAAGCGCCCACTCAATCGCTGCTTGGTCGGCACGTCCTGCGATATCATTGACCTTGGCCGGATCAGTTGATGGGTAGCTCTTGCTCTTGAGGCGCTCGAATACTCGTACCGGTACTGTTCCCTGGACCTCACCGGAGCTGAGCGTTACCTTGTAACTGCCAGGCTTAACTCCTTCGAGCATGCCATCCGGCGAAACTTTCAGACCCGCAGGGGAACTGCTGGAGTATGCGATCACCGTTTTTGGAGTTGCGAATGTCCCGTCGTCGTAAGAGGCCACGATCTGCATCGGCAACTTACTTCCTGAATTCAACACCAATTCGTCATATTGAGCAGATAAACCCTTCATCGTGTGCCCTTTCCCTGTCGTGAACGACCAAGTTTTGCTTCGTCGCTGCGACTCCTTATACAGCGTATAATCAAACTTCACCGTATAGACGCTGTAGCCGTCCAGCACATCCTTGGGATACAAGAACACCGTATTGCCATGCAGTTCACTGTAGTACGGAACATCTTGTCCTTGAGAATCCAAAATGCTGGCTTCAAACGAATCGATGGCGAAGCCAGCTGAAGCGGAGATGATGCCACCCGAGTGTTCAACACCGAAGCGGACAAGAGGATTCGGCTTCTCGAATCCGTAGAAACCAACGTCCGCTTCTTTCATTCCGTCATACGGATATACTCTCGCTTCCGTACTATCCTTCTGTAACTTCATGAAGGCTGGGTTCATGACAGCAGTACCATTCTGTAATCCAATGCCGACCGATGTGTACTGCTCATCCAATATAATCTGGCGATGATAAGCGGTGCTTAGCCAGGCATCGACCGCTTGACGTGTTGTTGCCATATTAAAAGACATGACTTCAGCTACCGATTTATTTGGCCATCCAGCTGCCTTTCCCCGGTCTCCTGCTGTCACTCCCGTAAATCCTGGGGTGCCCGGTCCCTCCTCATGAGCCGTCCTTCCTTTGAACTGAGTGGTATTGTAATATGTCGCGTGTGCTTGAGACGCCTGAGACAATCTCGCGTCAAGCTCCAAGGGGCCTACGCCTACCTTCGCCCGAATCTCATTCAGATAAGCCAATCCGTCGTGTTGATCCTGTGTGAATCCTCCTTGGGAGACCATCGTAGCCGATGCCGCCGATGCGTGATCCGCCGGATAAGCCGGCACGATGACAGTTAGGGCAAAAGTTGCAGCGAGCATATAGATACCCCACCCACGTCCCCTTTTCCGGGTATTTCCTTGATTTTGCATGTCTTTCTTGCTGCGTTCGCTTGATTTCATATTCGTTTATCCTCTCTGCATCCCTTATTTACGAATTTTACTAGTATGTTTGGGACGCGTTCGCATCCAATTTCCCATAACGATTATTCAAAAATTTAATTTTCACTTGTCCTGATTATGTAAAGCATGAATCAAGAAATCTATCTCTGTACATATATTCTTCAAAACATCATAAGGAGGCAATCCAAGTTAAGTTTGAAAAGATGGGTGAGCGTTCATATTTCTAATATTTCTTAGCTAGTGATATCTAGACTGCTTTTCTTGATCAATCACATTTCTCTTTGACATCCTGTCTATCATAGACGAGAGCTGCAAACGAGTGGTTCCAGTGTAATTTGATCCGCATCTTTTCATGAATATGGGGAATCGTTGCCTCAAAAGCTTTAAATGCTTGATCCATTGATAGTGTTTTCAATCGACTCTATTAAAGATGTCTCCGTAATTTTTTGATATTCACCTGTCAGAGGATCTCTGTAACCGAAAAAAATAAAAGGTTCATCTGCATTCTAATAGTTCTCACTTGTAATTCGTTTCATTTACCTACCCCACTATTCTAATAGTTTACTTGCTTTAGATTCCGTATAATAAATTATATCGGCATTTCATCACTAATGGCTTAAAATCAATGAAATCGAATTATTAGGAGAGTGGATATACTTTGACGGTACAACCTAAGACTTTTCTCGCCATTTCTCATAGCCATCAAGTATCCTTCTGGGTTCCGCTTCAATTATATTATGAGCTGCAAAGGTATCATCAGCTCTGAGAGCCTCTATAATGCTAGACTTGTCCGTAAGATCAATTAATTTCACGTAATTTACACCAGCCAGCGTTTTCATGAATCTGTGAATCTGGTTGTTGCGATGACAACCGCTTTTTTAGCCTTATAGTATCTCATACAAGAGAAAACTTCTTGAACAGCACTAATGCCTACCGGATTTCTACCGAATATCTTTGGCTTGAATGACATTTTTAACTCCAACTGGATCAGTAAAAACGATATCAACTCCAAAGTCACGACTACCTATAGTCTTATAGACACAAGAATAGCCTAGTTCGACTAATAATCTGTATAAGTACATCTCAAAACCGGAGCCGTCTTCCATACTATCAATATCAGCTAATGTAATATCTCTTAGTTCGTAGTCCTCCTTATCAAATACAACGATAGTCTTTTGTTTTCTCGACTAGATGAGAATTAAAATAGACAACACAAAAACTTAAGCAATAATCAGCAGAAAAACAATATACTCCATTAGACCTACACCCCTTCTAATTCCCAGTACAATAATACCATATATTTCAAGGTTGTAGATAGAATTTGTGATCACAGTATTATGCAAATCAAGATTTTCAATTTATGCAAACAAGCTATAAGCCAAGGTCTAAAACGGATGATCCGGCTAAATCGTTATCTTCAAGCAGCAGAGGGGACTCTTAAAGAAGGCTCAGCGCGATGAAGATGTCTTCAAATTGGCGAAGAAAACCTTTCATCGCCGGAAGCTTCACGTTTCATCTAAATCAGTATCATGTATAATCTCAAACGAAGTCGTGGATTGATGAAGAAATTCGGTTTGGTCTGTCCTCATCTGAAACTCAAACCATACAAACGAGTGGCTAAGGCGACTCAGGAGCATCGAATTTAACCCATCCTTTTTATAGAGGGACTTCAACAAAAGAATCCCTGGTCTCGCTCTTCTGACAGATATCATCTATTTACCTTATGGCCACTCCAAGATGGCCTATTTGTCCTTCAACAATATGGAAGCAAGCATTCCAGGGATTGGGGATAAGATTCGCATTGAGTAAAATTAGTAAACGTTTCATAGAGGTTACTTTTCTTCTCTCTTGTTTAACTTCTGTTTGAGTATCATGATTTAGTATGTAAGCATTAGCTCAATAAGGGTAAGGTTACAGTTAAAGTGGTGGTAGAGTATCTATATTCCAGTGAAGTCAGTGTTGGGGCATCATCGAACTAAGATGCGGGCACATAAAAGATCTCGGCTATTAAATAATAAGAAAAACTTTTTGTTCTGTAAAACATGAAGTCCATCTCAAATGAGATGGACTTCATTGTTCATACTAGTTTTTATTCATCATATTCCCACTTCAGAATGTCTTTAGCCTCCTTGATCACTTTTCCTTTTTTGTTGATGTAATAGGCCTTTCCATTCTTATAAACGATAGCTTGTCCATTACTGAAGCTCGTTACACTACTGTAAATCGCGGGGATGACCATTTTACCTTTTTTGTCGATGAAGCCGACTTTTCCGTTGTGTAGAGTTACAGGAGCTAACCCTTCCGAATAAAAAAAGATACGAGCATACTTAGGCTTCACAACAACTTTTCCTTTTTCATTGATGAAACCCCAGTTTTTTCCGATTCTTACTCCAACCAATCCTTCATGAAAACCAGTATCATCAATTTCGTCAAACTGCGGCTTAATTAAGTAGGCTCCTTTTTTATTGATAAATCCATACTTTCCATTGATGCTGACTGGGGCTGCCCCTTTAGCGTTAAATGGTTTGGCTGTCTGAAATTTAGCCGGAATGATGATTTTTCTGTTTTTATCAACATAGCCGTATGTCCCTTGGCTACTCTGGTAAACATAAAGCTTTTGATTGTGAGGATCATCATTAAAGATTTTTAGAATACTAGGTTCTTCAGATTCAACGATAAATTCGATGATAAAATCGTTCCATACATAACCACCGATTTCATATACCGAGAGTTCTAGCAGGTATTTCCCAGGTTTCACCTTTGGGGCGAATTTGACGGTATACGAAAACGCGCCACCTTCGCCCGGAAGCAATTTTAGTATTGCTGGCGAGCTTGTGACCGAAACCATGTTTCCTCCAGCGTGACCCCAACCGGACAAATAAACTTGGGGTTTTAGATACATCGTTTCGTTGGTGTTATTGGTATAATGGGAGGGAATATTGAGTTTCTTCGCTTCGCCAGGTTTTAATTTAATCGTTTGGATCGCTTTTTGGCTTGCGGAAACTTGCGTAGGAATGCAAAGTACAGATAATAGAATGGTAACAATAGAAAGCAGTAATGCTAATCTCAATTTCTTTTTCACGCTGAAACCTCCAGTTGATTTTTCATTAAACTCTGATATATGTAAACTTCTAACTTATAAATGAGCAATCCACTTCTAGCAAACAGTAAAATCAAAAAGATAGCTGCAAGTAGCAATCCCTTATTGATAATGGCTAGTTATATACCTAATCAGGCCAGAAGAGAAAACATGACGTCATATAAAGGTAACACACCTAAAAGTACGCCATTTTCCAACTAATTATTTTTAGAATAACCTGCTCTACTTCTTTATCCAAATGGTTATGGCGAAGTCTTATATTGTTGCTTGGGCGATCAAAAGATTCTTGGGAGAAGTGGTTGGTTGGGCAGACATCTGACTTCCGTTGACCATTTTTGGTAGAAGGCAGATGAGATAAAAGCGCCCCAGTCCTTCCTTTCATTTCAATAAATTTAATGGTACATCGCCTTCCTTCAGGCTTACATACTGATTGACTAAGACCATTTGCAAACTTTGCATAAGAACCCAATTTAGTGTTTATTTACTTAGATTCACTTTCTCCCTCCCCTCTAGGTAATTTTTAACATGAAACAATCTTTAATTATATTTTACTTATTCAAAATTATCAATTTAAAATTCACTATTAAAATAATTAATCTCCTTTATATCTACGTAACGTGACATTCAACATATACATTGTTATAAGCATATTTAGAATGTGAAATACCTGCTTTAATATTATTGTTTCAACTACAGCAACTTGGAACTTTCCCGGCGCCACTTCATATGTAATGGCTAGGAGGTCCTCCCTCCCCAATTAAATCATAAACCTGGGCGAATTAATCCAAGCGATGAATTGTGGAAAGTCGCTGCGGTTTGAACGGTTCAAGTCTGATCATGCCCATCCTGTTCTTCTCAATAGTCTCGACCCCTGATATGTTCTTGTGTATCTCGAAGCGTTTTCGCAAGCAATTGGTCTCTAGGTACGTATGTGTCAACTAGCTCATCATAGCCCTCGGGAAGCGGGCATTCTCTATTAACGTACTTCTTATTTGTCATGAATAAACCTTTACCAAAGTGAGTGTCAATAATTCCAGCAGAGTAATCTACAAAGACTCGTTCACCGCAATATTTACATTTTAAGAATGTAGTAGTTTTTTTATATGGTGCGCAGTATGTAGCAGAACATTTGCAAGCAATTTTGAATGTAACCCTAGGTATGGGTAATGAAATATCCGTTTCAAGTAAGTTACTTTTATCATGATTCAATTCTGTTTCTGTAATATCCTCTTTAGTTTGGGAACTGTTAAGGGTATCAAGTTCAATTTGCTGTTCGGATTGTTCGAGTTTAAAATCAGCTACCAGAGTTGCATTTAATCCGAAAATATCTTTACCAACGGAGGTTATAAATCGAGTCTCGTTGTTATAACACGTAATCCACTCTTCAGATTGCTCTTTAGAAAGCTCAACCTTACCCTTAACACCACTATTTAGTGTGTAAACCATTATATTAAGCCTATTATCTTCTTTCATCCAATAGCTCCCTTCCCTTTTTTTATTTGGTTATTGTTTCTCTAATGTTCCTCTTTCGTAAGCTTCATATCCCTAACTGTAGTTAAATAACTTCACTATAGATTTCAGTATAGTATGAATTTTAATCGATTGATTATCGCCTATCCCCCACCTACGAGGTTTAGGATTCCCGATTCTTTGTTTTATGCTGAAGGATTATATTCAGTTACCTATCCCTCCCCTATCGCCTTTTACATCCTAACAAGCAGATATATATTACAGATTGAGTATTTTGTAGTGACCTGGTTGTACCTGCTCATAGTTTTCATAAGAAGATTTGTGATGATGTGCAGTGTTAGAGCAGCACCTAGAAGTAATGTGGGTTCTAATGGTGGATTCAGCGAAAAGTGTGTTCGCCCTCTTCATATAATCTATCACTAGGTGTAAAGAGGAGAATCCCTTTAGCTGAAACAATTGCTATAGTATCCCTCAAAATCTCTTCTCTACAATTTACCCCTCCCATCGGATTATCTCCATTAACGATTTCTTTTATCTTAACATGACTTATCTTTCAGAAGAATATAAGTTGTGTATCATCTATGCTCTTATTTCCCCATTCAAATCCTTTGTTTTTATTAATTAGACAGACTATTATGAGGAAACGAGGTGAGACTATTGTTGAAGAAGGAACTAAAAGCCCAAGCTAAATCACGCGGCATTGAACTTAATGATAAAAAGATTGAACGCTACGTTGGATATGGACTACTTATAGGCAACAAAACAAGTGAAGGAAATGCGAGCCGTACCGGTGTGGTGAAACTGTTTGATGAGCGATCCATAGATGCTATATGTTTAATAAACGAACTGAATGAAAACAAGAATATTAGACGTCAGCAGGATTACATCTATGTTTTGTTCTGGCGAGGATACCCGGTTGATCTGGAGAAGCTACGAATAAGATTACTGGAGTATCAAACAAAGATGATACAGTGGTTCGAGGAGAGATCAGAGTATACTTACGATCAGAGCGAATTTATGGATATGATTCTTTCGGAGAATGTAGGTAAGCTGCCTAGGAAAGTTGGAAGACCTTCTAAACAGTTCTTAGCTAGGGAGAACAAAGAATTTCAAAAAACTGCAGATGCAATGTTTAAAACAGGGAAATTATTTAGGGAGTTACTGAATGGAACGATTACTCCAGGAGTATTTCGTGAATTCATTCAAAGTAAGAGTACACTATCAGATGAACCCCATGAAGAATTACTACTTCAATATGTGAACCGCTGGATTAAAGAGAATGCTTGGATGAACGCTATTAAGACGTCGAATGTTCAGGATTACAAGGATTGCTATGAACTAATTGCTTTATTAAAGGAGTATTGGTTGGTAATAAAACAACAGTATGGAGACATTTATAGTATTCCAGGAGTTGGAGATACCCTAAATATACTTGAAGAACATCTTCATATATCAAAGCTAGCTGATCAGCCTTTCATTTATAGATTTGTAATTCTAATCTTCATTAGTGGTGGATTTAGCCGCAAACTAACAGAGTTTTTATCCCTACCTTCAGTCTATCAAGGGTGGAAGTCTATAGTGTCTGATTTTAGGTTACCCTTCTGGAGAGGAGGTGAAAATCAATGGATAACATCGGTGTAGCACTGGGTGGAGGTAAAGCCTTCTCAATCCCCACTTGGTTTGTCCTAATAATCATTGCGTTTTCAATATTTGGTATTTACAAATTTGGACTTCAATTTAAAGAAGAATTGGCTTAATTAAATAACTAAAGGACTAATCTAATATAGGATTAGTTCTTTTGCTATTCGGCTTTAATATGTTAAAACTTTAATAAACTACCACAGATTAACCTGTTAATCCGAACTTTAAAGAGCCACAAATCACAGATACAACAGTTTTGGCAGTTAATTCAAAGGCTAATATGTGAGCTACCCCGTCATCAGCTGGTTAATTGCTGCTTATGCTTTTATCCCTAGACATTTATTCCAGTAGTCATCCTGCAAGTAGACGGCGGTCGTGCATAAATCTCTGTCCACTTTTCACTGCACTCTAGCAGCTTAACAAAATAATAGTAAACTACATTTAGATCGAAGATGTAGAAAATCAACTTGTACCGAATAAAAATAAAAAGCCGCTAAAGAATTAGCGACTTCAATGGGAATATGTTTTAGTCCCTCGACAGCATTTTTTTGTTAATTACGTATTGTAATTCATATCACAAAGGGATGAATACGGATTTATTTTGAATAATGTCACAATACTCTCTTTATATCTACCGTCTTGTTTTGTCGAGCAATAATTGTAACTGAACTATTCTTTGGCTCTTACTTAGGAGAGAGTTTATTTGAGATAGGTCATTAATAAAATTTTTCGTTTTATTAACTACCTCTGTGATAAACTTCACCCTATTGACTTGGATGTCTCTCCATTCGGGATAAACTCGATTTGCTAAAGGATTGGTAATGAGATATTCACTAATGAGGCAGTCAGACTGAACCACACTCACTAGTAAGTCATTATCAGCATAAGTAAACTCAATCCATGTATTATAGGATTCCGTATCCTTTATCGCTACATACTTAGTATCATCTATTAACAGACATACTTCTAATAAATTGGATAACCAAGTTGAAATAATGTCAAAACCTTCTTCACCCTCGCCCAGTTCCCTATTATGGTAATAGCCATAATCAACGGAATGCAGGTTTAGTTGAAAGAAACCTTCAATTCCCCCTTCTTTTTCAATTTGCTCTAGGTTCATCGTTTTCCAATAACTCTCATCAATAATAATACGGTAATTTATCTCAAACAATTTTGACTACCTCCCGAAATCACCCAGAGTTAACTTATGTTGGCCAAACGCAGTATCAAATTTCCCATCTTTGAAGAAAATTTGAATAGTCTCGCTCTTATAAGAGTAACTATAATAGCCATTTGTGAATCCCTTACTAATTGCTTCATTAGCTCCGTTTTGAACACCTGTGATGATATCTTGTTTTGTCCATTTCGGGTTAAAGAATGTGTTTTTGTTCAATTTTGATGCTAAGGCTTTATCCGAGAGATAGGGTACTTGATTCGCAAATTCACTCGAAATATGTTTTCCAATGTGGTCTATATTATTACTACTCAAAGTGAAACCACAATCAATGTTATGCACCCAAATACCTAAACTACTAACAAAATAAGTGTGAAAATCTGCAACAGTGAAATTATAAACAGTTATATTTTCATGGTGATGTACGATTTCAATGTTGTCAATCTTTAGATGATTCTCATTACTTTGAACTAATTCATCGCCAATCTTTAAATCAATAGCGAGCACCCATCCCTTGCCATCCACCCAAAATGGATGATTATCGGTGGTCTCTATAATCTGATTTCCAACTAACAATTTATAAGTAGTTTCCTTCTCATTACGATGAAGGGCAACAACTTCCTTGTAAGCCTGCTCACCAGAATCCTCATTCTTCGAGAGAACCTTATCTCCGACTTCAATGTCTTCAATATTCTTCTCCCCTTCGTCTGTTTGAACCTTAGTTCCTGCTGTAAAGCAATTACACGCTTTGCTAATTGCTTTATCTATGAATTTGCCACCTTTTTTAGATAGTTTTGCTGTAGCCTTTCCATAAGGATTTAGTTCCACGACCAAAAAACCCGCTTGAAAGAATTGTTGCATTGACCAGGGGTTTTCCATAGAAACCCTGTAATATTCATTTAATGAGGTGAGGGTTCCCATCGTCCAAAAGTCAATCGCTCCGGACCAACTGGAGTTTGCCTGCTTGAATGAATTCCACTCTTTTTGCCAGAACCCAAAATCATCGCCCCCACCTCCGCCTGAACCCCACTCTTGTCTATGCCCGCTTGGGTCTACATATTTTAAAGGATTGTTGCTTACATATGAATATAAATTTAAAGTCAACGGATCGTTGATTTCACCCTTGTACGTATCTTCTGTAAGGAATCGTTTTGTCTGCGGATCGTAATAACGAGCTCTTAGATAATAATAACCCGTTTCTTCATCATACAGCTCTCCAGCATACTTGAAAGAATTATCGAACGTTCCTTGTTCCGAGACTAGGTTACCCCAGGTGTCATAATCATAAGAGTTCAGTATATTTCCAGCTGAATCTTTAATCTCGATTACATCACCATGATCGTTGAAGTAATAATATCCCCCTTGCGAACCACTTTCACGGAAAAGGAGTGAGTTACCCCATATATTTCTCGCCTTAGTTTTTCCTTGACCATCTAGTTCCTCTATGACTTGTCCATTTAAGTAAATGAACTGCGTTTTTTTGTCTTTAACCATTTTGGATGCACGAAGTCCATCACCATAATAGGTATACTCCGTCGATGCTTCAACATCATGATCATTCGTTGTGGTTACTTTAGTGAGTTGATTAAGACCATCATATTGTAAGTCTGCACTTCCTTCACTATAGGCAGCCAGGCTATCTTCAATTGTAGATTCGATATTTCCTCTACTATCATAGCTATACGTTTTGTTACCCAAAGGACTCGTTTCCATTTGAATTCGATTCAATTTATCATATTGATATGAAGTGACTTTAGAATTGGTCATCTTCCGGGTTACATTACTAAACCCATCATAATCAATCTGTTGAGTATAGCTGCCAAAATGATTTGAAACGACTTCACCAAATGCATTGATAGTTAACGATTGAGATTGATGATTCGGAAGTTCCGTCGTAGAATGGTTTGAATCCTCACCAATGGTATAATTTATTAATACTTGGCCCATATCTGGGTAAGATACAGAAGAAATTCGATTTAAAGCATCATAGCCATACTGAACACTCTTTCCATCAGGATATACTAAGCTTTTTAATTGGTCCGAATCATTATAAGTAATCTGATACGTATAGTTTCCGACCGTCTGTGCACTCAAGCGGTTCCATTTATCATAGCCATATTGGATAGCATCCTTCTCACTACTTGATTGAACCGAAGCGAGCAAGAGATTGTTCGGATCGTACGTTTTATTAATACTATAAATGACATGGTCTTGAGCATCTTTAATATCAATTAATACCGGCTGATTATATCCGTTATAGTGATAGTTATAACTCTCATTAAGCTCATTTTTATACTTAGCAAGGAGCCCTGCGGGTGTGTACTCATAGTGTTTTTCTCTAATGGTATCTTTCAGATCTGGCGTATCACTTTTTTGTATTTTTGTCGATGATAACTGCCATCCCATTTCATTATAGGTACTTTCTTGTTGGAGCTCCCCATTAATAAATTGTTTGGTAACCGAACCATTCGTGTCGTAGGTATATGCGTAGTCCGTTCCTTCAGCATCTTTCATAGAGATCAGTTTGCCACTTGGCTCGTAGTTGTATTGCGTAACTTGCTGGCCTTCATCCGTTTTCACCATTGTTTTTGTGTTCTGAGCTAGCGAGTTAAACGTAAATTTAGTTTCTCTATTCTTACTTGCACTTTTTTCTTGATATACATTCGTTTGTCCAGTTAAAGTATCAAGTTTAACCTCTACCTTACCATTTGGATTTACAACCTTGACTGACTTTCTTGGCAGAATTTTTGAACCTTCTTTTGCCGTATTTCCATAATAATAACTTGTAATATTTCCATCTGGATCAATTACTTTCAAAATTTCACCATTTGCACCATACTTGTAATGAGTCATCTGCTGGTCATTTCCATAAGGCAACGTCGAAGTTAGCAATACTCCACTAGTATTGAAGGTATTTTCAACTAATGTCCGTGTAGTTCCATTAGAGACAGCTGTCTGATTCTCAACATCTCCAAAAGGAGTAAATGTCGTGACAGTACGAATTTCACTCGGCTCAATTGTTGTAATCTCTCGGTGATAATTGTCATACGAATACCTATAACTCAAGTTTTTGCTTCCATCAGCAGGTAAATATTTTTCTTGGATAACTCGATCCTGCTCATCATAATCAACCTGCGCTTTACTACCATCAGGATAGGTTATAGATGTTTGTCTACCATATGAATCATACATATAAGAATAACTTACCGGTTGGGGTGATGATCCATCCTTTAACGTTAAATAAACAGTTTGTTTCGTAATATGCTGCCCGCCATCATCATATTCAAGATACTGATCACTTTCTCGATACTTGCCAAACCCATCGCCCGAACTGGATTCTTTAATATGAGTGGGTTTGTGATCTGAATTGTAGTTCAAATATTCGGTAACAAGAGTATCTGTCGAACTTTTGCCTTGATTAGAGTACACATTAATCTCTGTACTTCTTAAAAGGGTGCCATTAGCATTGTAATCAAAAGACTGCCTCTTCGAACTGTCTGCATCAGCAGCAGTTTTTTCAATATAACTAACCTGATGGTAGGGACCATTATATAGATAAGTCGTTACATTCCCTAAAACATCAACTTGCTTATTGGGATAACCGTAGCTATCATACTGAAATGTTTGAATAGCTGCAAAATTATCAATGTTTGAAGTATTATCACCGAAATATAACGCATCTTTGACTGAGTCAATGCGAGGATCTGAAGAAAAACCATCCGTAAACATTTTAATAAGTGATGGATTCAATCCATCTTTATAAAATATCGATGTTACTTCAGTGTTTCCAAAATCAGTATTTGCGTCACCTATTGATTGTTTTAATGCATTTTGTATATTCGAGTATTCTGTCGATGAATAAGTTTCTTTTAACGTTCCGTAAGCATTCGGTGTATAACGATTTATAGTTGTTGCTACATAGTCACCGTAATTGTAACTTGTTTTTGTAGTGATTTTGTCCCCGGTTCGAACAGAGCTATCTGCTAATCTGAAGTAAGCGAGCTCCTCATCTGCTCTGGAAACATTCCATATTTCTTGAGCATCCTTTGTATTCCCACTTACACTTTTTTGAAGGAACTTCAAGTTGTCTTTATGATCTCCGAACGTATAATAGACGGAACTGACTGGATGATAACCGATATACGTTAACACATTGGCGTCAAGATAATTACGGATTGTTCCGCGAAGTTCTGCTTGACCAGCCCATGTTTCTTGAAGAGACCACGATTTGTCATAGGCAGAATACCGATAATGCGTCTTAAATCCTTGGTCATTCTCGACTTGCTTTAAAAGAAGGTATTCAATTTCGCCGTACGTTGCCAAGTCACGCTTAAAGATTTGGCTAGCTTCTGCGCCTTCTTGGTCAAGAATCGGTTTGTAATTCTTGTCAAACTCATAATAATAGTCATCTTCAAAATTGAAATCAGCATGAGAATTTATATCTGGTGAATAATAAGAATACGATTCAATAGTGCGATTATTCAATGTATCTTTCACTGCATTCAGTTCGTTGTATGAAGCCGGAACATCTTGCATTTCATACGAATCTACCTTATCTTTCACCGCTGTTCTTAAAGATGTCGTATGATTGACTAGGGTCGTATCATATAAGAGTTTATACAATTCTATTCCGTTCGGTGAAGTTACGGTATATCCCGTAATCACTGCATTCTTGCTATGAATTTCAATGTGTCTTCCTACTGAATCAACAATGCTTATTCCATTGCTAGAATATCGATACGTAATTTGATCGCCAAATTGATTCTTTTTGTATAATATCTCACCATTTTCATTAAACGCATACGTAAGATGGTCATCTATGGTTAGTAGGTGATCGCCGTTACTATTCAGTCTATAAACAACATTTTCATATGGATAATTCTTTGGATGCTTTACTAATTCTTCTGAATTTAAATCGAATTCATAAGTGGTGCCATCTTCGAGAGAAAACCGGCGAACGCCATAATCATAATTGTAACTACGATTATACGAATCATAAGTCACACCTGGCTGAAAAGTGATTGGAATAGACTCAAAAATATAATCGGTGTGCATTACAGGGAAAGCCAGGCTCCAACCTGTCGCAATATAATAATCAGTTTCTGTCAACTGATCAATCGCCTGGCTTACTCTATTACCCATACAATCTGAAGCTGGAGACGATGCATCGAAATCGCTGTTTCCTTGATCGCAGACCTGCATTGCTTCATATGATGGATTTGTTGTTTTAGCATTTAACGAATCGTACGTCCTAATAAGGGAAAAGTCCAGATTGCTTTTTCCTTTTAAATTCAAATCGATTTTGCTTTGTGTTGCAGTTTTGTAAGTAGAGTTGACATCTGAATTAGTACTACTTTGATAAACAAAGGAACTGTTTCGATCAGTAAACGCAAATTGCTCGGGCAAGCTTATTAACGATTGAGTTAAGAAAGAATTTGATTCCAAGGAATCTTCTGTACCTTCTAAATCCTCTGTATCTCCTACATCTTCTGTAGCCTCTACGTCTTCTGTAGCCTCTACGTCTTCTGTATCTTCTACATCTTCTGTATCTTCTACGTCTTCTATATCTTCTACGTCTTCTGTATCTTCTACGTCTTCTGAATTTCTTGCGTCTCCCACACCTTCAATGTTATTTTGGTATACCGAGTCGGTTACCGAAGGCATCTCTAATGTAGGACTTTGAAGTGAGTTCCAATATGCCGTAGCCCCCTTGGCATCCTTCTCGTAGTTATATACCTGCATGGAAACTGGCGTATAACGTGATAATAATTCTCTTTCCGATTCAGATAATTCATCCATAATACGAATAACTTGTTCTTTATCTAAATCTAAAAGCCTTACTAGTAGATCGGCATTCAACAAGTAAGTTACATCAGAGTAATAATAAGCGGCCACTAAAAGCATATCAGCTGAAAATAAAGACTGCATTTCGTTTAATTGATCCTCACCAAGTTTAGAAAAAGAAGATATACTCTTGAATGAGTTGTCCTCAGCCTCTTCTTTTGTTGGATTCGCATAAACTTTGATATTTGAAAATGGGTTTAATACCAAGCTGATAATCAGCAAGAATGACAGTATAGTTTGCAATCGTTTTATATTTTTCAATATTCTATCCCCTAATTATTATCAATAATAATACGATCCGTTTTTATCATGTTACCAAGCGCATCAAAAATATAGTCTATGATATAGAGCTTTTCATCTTTAGCAAATCTTTCAGAAATGATCCTATTAAACGCATCATATTCATATTTTTTTATCCCGATATCATAGGTGAAGTTGTAGATTTGTGTAATCTGTCCATTTTTAACAACAGCAGCATTTATATCTGTTGAACCCGAAATATGAATGGGTTGAGTATAGACTGTTCCATGGTTTAAAGTAGGTTTCGAGCCATCAATGGTATATAAGATCTTGTCTGCCGTTGTTGAAAGTGTTAGGTTAAATGGTTTTTCGTACAAACCTGTGGGTTTATTGACTTTGATCAAGTCTGGCAATATCCACCCATCCCGTTTTACTTGTGCATAAGCCCAAACATAAACTTCACCAAAACCTTGATTAAAACCATCATTTATAGCCTGATTAATATTGTCCCAAACATGTAAATGCTCGACGTCGTTAACAAAACCTGCAAAATAATGTATGAGTTCAACGGGGTATTTGAGATGGGATTGTACATAAGTCAACGATTTGATATGTTTATCCTTTTGGTCATAGATCAGATAATCGTAATCTTCGAGCATGAAAAAATCTAGATTTGGATACTTCCACTGTTTATAAGGGAAGTTAACGATACTCATCATTTGAGGTACTCTATCCCGGTCAACTACAGAAGGAGTAAAGAACAACACGGTAAACTTTGCATCAGGGTAAACTTTTTTTACTGCGTCTCTCAGCATTAATGTAAACTCACCGTTTTTATTCCTCAACCAATAAAGCATATCCTCATGACCTTTAATTGATTCCAAACTAGACTTAAATTCATACATACGTTTACCCGTCTCTTTTTGGTAAAGTTCTTTCGTCGCCTTATCATAAAATGTGGGCGGTTTATCCTTTAAACCTTCCATGAACCACCACCAAGGCTCTCCCTCCTGGATCATTGGCTCCATTCCATTTTTAACAGACATTCTTGCTAGTTCTAATACATATTTTTTATAGAATTTCTGTACTTCTGGATTTGTAAAACTCAATAAATGAGGAACGGGCACCCATCCACTTGTAGCTGGTGTGTTGTCCCACGTGCGTTGCCACCAGTCAGCAGGCGCATCAACACTTTCCATAGAAATAGAATTGATAAGCTTGAAATCATGCTCACTCAATCTCTTAATATAGTTGTCATACCACTGTTCAAATCCTGAATTGAATGGATAATCCGTAATGACTTCCATTGCTCCATTTGAATACTTTTTGTCATAGTAATGTGAAGCACCCACATACATAGTCACATACCCGTTAAAGCCCAACTTGTGATAGTCTGATACGACTCGTTCGGGGGTCAAATTGTAGATATCATCATAATCATCAGTAATGCGAAGATCTTGCCCAGGCCGAGCCGTAGGCTCTTTGCCCAAATAATCATTACCTGACACATTCCAGTTGGTCATTTTAACCATGAACTTTTCAGAATCCGATAAATAATCATCGGCTGCTGTTCCATCGTATTCTGTTGGAACATAAGCCCACATAATTTTTTTGATATCACCAACAGGGATTTTATTCCATTCTGGATTCTTAACCCATTTTTCAATATATTCCTTTGTTCCATCTTCATGAGTGATGATATTATATTCTTTCTGGTAAGGTTGCCAGCCTGCATAAAGATTATTAAAATCGATAGTTATATTTCCTTGTGTGCCACTAGCAGCACCAGCTACTCTACCTGCAGGAAATATAATATTATTCTCTTGTTCCCAATCATCCTGAGGCCGATTGGTCACATAGTTCCACAATCGAGCGTAATAAATTTCACCAGTGTTCGTCTCAATCGTAAGCGCAGGCGCAAGGACGGAATTCATCTCTGGTAAGTTTCCGTAAAGATAGTAACTGTAACTTAAAGTGACGTTTGAAAAGTTACTATCCGTTGGATATTTTAAATCTGGATGACTATAGTGATCTATAGATTCCCAACTCATCCCGCTGAGATCCGAAGGCTTTCGAAAGTTCCCCATGGTTGTAACTGTATTTCCATTAGTAATGGTTGAAGCCATCATTGAAAATGAAAAATTATTGGTTAAATATTTGGGCTGGAGTTTATAAACCTCATTTTCATGTGAGGATTTAATCATGGAAGGCACTGCTAATTTTGACTGAAGAAGTGATTTGTTCTGTGGCGTTTTCTGAGGCTCATAATCAGGAAATTCTTTCTTCCATTTATTTAATTGAGCTGTGTAAGAATCTGATATCTCTTGTATATCCGATTTATTATGGGCTGTTTCTTTTGCCCTCAAGATCTCCTCATTTTCCTTTGGTTCTTGTTCTTCTTGAACTTCTTGTTCGTTGGATACAATGCCTTTTGCCTCGCTTACATATGTACTAGATAAGACCAGCTGTAAACATAGTATAAAGACTATACATAAAGCTACTTTTTTTGAAATCACTTTCTCGCTCCCCTATAAGTAATTTTTAATATATAACAATTTACTATTATATTTATTTTTCAAAATTTTACAATAAAAAAATAATTCTATCTAAACTAGGGTTAAATTAGTATTCGCCGGAATGCTAAAAATTTTGATTGCCCACCGATTCTTATATAAGAAAATTGACTTTGTATATTTCAGGCCTTTGCCTCCACTCCAGATGGCCTTCTTCACCTTAAAGTTCCTAGCCAATTTTGATCCAGCACCCGGTTACGTTAGGAAGACAAGTGGCAGCTGGACGATTTCGATTCCTAGAGCAGATCTTCCCACGGAATATCTAGACACTTGTCTGCCGTATCTATTTCACGGGACTTCGGTCTTAGAACCTCTCCTTTTATATAATCACTTAATTGGTAATAAGCCTTTCATGTGAAAAGGACGGCGAATTTGCCGTCCCTTTTTCACTCCCCGATTCAAGAATCTAGCAGTACGTTGGAGCTACCCCCGGAGAGCACGCAGCTTTCGTTCCAGGCAATGCCAATTATGCGGGCCTCGGGGCAAATCCCTCTAATCCCTTTGAATCGTGATCCCCGCCCATCAGCCCAAGCACAGTAGTTCCTTGATCGTTATAGTCATTCCCCGTACCAATGCTACCTTGCTCATTGACCTGCAAATCCTCATGTGAATGTTTCATCCCAATGAACCGCACTCTGTTACCATAACCTCCGGGCATGGTCCAGGCATAATACGCGTCAATCCCTGTCGGTGCTGCATTTAAATAACCTTGCCGTTCGCCGAAATCCGGAGTAGCTGACGGCAAGAGGGATACATCCTTCTCCGTTTCCACTGCTACTGGGCGAGGCATTTCCGGTTCAGGCCGCACATAAGCACCTTGAATTCGGCTGTCTTGACGCAATTTCTCCGCAATATGATCCAATTTATCATCGGGAGCGTCGACCCTGTAGAAGATGTGCAATCCTGCCTTGGCCTCGGCCATCTCAGCGGTCATTTCAACAGTCTCAGCTTCCTGTTCCCGCGCAAATAACGGAAGCAGTTGAAAGGATTCTCCCATCTCCGCAGACAATTCAGACTATAGCGTATGGACTGTAGGCAGCGGCTGAATCAAGGAGATTTCAGGAGGATTTAATACACCAGGGTCTGATATAACGATCAGCTCGCGTCTGTTCTCGGGCATGCACCCAGATGCCGATGCCCGACTCATACCTTTACCGTGTCTTGTCCTGATTCTGCGGATGCTTGGGGAGATGCGCCGGCTTCCTTCCATTTCAGCACATTGGCGTACACCTCACGGTCAATCCGGGTGCCGGAGTTACTGCCATTGGCAGCACAACCGCCGTAAGCGTGAATACAAATGACTTGATTAGTCTCACCTAGACATACCGGACCTCCGCTATTACCGCCCATTGTGTCCAGTTTGTAGTATACTTTTCGCGTCTGCACGTTATCGACAATCCCCTTCATGTACCACTGTGTGCCATTTTTATCGGAAGGATAGCCTGTATTCAATATAGGCTTTTGATTGATAGTGTCATTAGGATCATACCTGAAGCCAAAATAGCCAGTGTTGTTGCCTATGGTAGAATTTAGAATGATTGCCCCATAGTCATATTCTTGATTCCCATCTTGAACCCAGCCATTGACGGACCAGAAATGCTCGGTTGTAACGGTGAACCGTCCATAAGGTTCGCGTCTGTCATCTTTACCTGGAATGACAACTATCGATTTATGCCATTTTCTAGTTTCGCTGTCAAATACACAATGCCCCGCAGTAATCACCGTACCCGGACCACATAGCCACCCCGTCCCAACGCCCTGACGTCCATCATCCAGTGTAATAATTAACCGGCAGACCGCGGACCAGGAGAATTTCGCCGTATCCATTACTCTAAGCCTCTCATCAAGCTGGCAGACGTCCTCTTTATTCACAAATAGCAGCGACTCAATCGATGGAAGTTTTTTGTCTTCGATATCTGCCTCCGCCGTTCCCCCATTGGGGAGCATACCCGTGCCTTGAAAAGCTTCGGTCTGCGCCGACTCAGCCGCTGTATTGGTAGCGGCATCCATAACTTCTCCTTTACCGCTCACCATATTATGCAATGTATCAGCCATCTAATTTCACTCCAATCGACTATTTGTACATATTTTCGTTATCCGGCATTTTTGCTCTTCTAGATTAGGCATATTCACTGACATTGACCGGGTGTTGCCGTAAATGTTCCTCCAGCAGCTCGTCGGCGGTAAGATACAACAGACCGTTACCTTCAACGGATTTCGGTCTTCCCAGCGGAATCGTCCGCTTCGTCAATTGGGCGTAAAGCTCCGGCTCGGTCAACTGTCGGTTAAACTGTTCCGCACTTTGGCAGCTATTGATTAGCAGCGCCAATGCCCCGGCTACATGCGGTGCAGCCATCGAAGTGCCGGAAAGGATTTTGTAGGGGATGGACTTATCCTCCGCTAGCTCCAGCGGATACGTCGACTTGATGTCCACACCCGGAGCTAGCAGATCAATTTCATTGTTCATCGTCAGGAATGGTGCCGAATCAGAGTTGAAATTAAT
Source organism: Paenibacillus sp. CF095 (assembly GCF_900101225.1). Lineage (NCBI taxonomy): Bacteria > Bacillati > Bacillota > Bacilli > Caryophanales > Paenibacillaceae > Paenibacillus > Paenibacillus sp. CF095. Next base: position 409,114 of record NZ_FMZN01000003.1, on the reverse strand, counting down.
GGCTCCTACTGAAGTCGATTCATTGAACCCGGCCGGATAACGAAACTCTTCTTTTCCCGTATTTCCGGCTGCACACACGACAATAATATCGTTGTCCACTGCACGCTTAACCGCGTCATGAATCCCTCTGTGGTCAGTTGCAAAAGACAATGACATCGAGATGATCTGTACATTTTGGTCAATCGCATAATGAATCGCCTGGGCAATCCATTCCGGTCTTCCGCGCCCTTGACGGTTGAGAACTTTCAGAATCAGCAGCCCCGCTTCGGGAGCAATGCCGACCACGCCGTCCCCATTTTTCGTCGCAGCGATAATCCCGGCCACATGCGTTCCGTGTCCGTTGTAGTCCTTGTACACGCGAGGAATTCCATCGTCATCATCGGTGAAGTTCTTACCGCCCATAATCCGCTCGCGTAAATCGGGATGTTCGGCATCACAGCCGGTATCCAGGACTGCTATCATAACTCCCTTGCCATAATTCCCTTGTTCCCAGTATTGCGGGGCCTGGATCATCTGCACGCCTTTCGGGATTTCTTTCACATGCTGCCGCACACTTACCATTTCGACCGGAGGCAGCTGTACGTCATCTGCATTGCCTACAAACGTTGACATGATTCACCTCTTGTAACAAATTTCAGCTTTTAGCTGCGTGGTTATTATTTGAGCATCTTTTCATATCATCCACTCCTTTTTTTGTTAACGTGTTAAGCCATTGCAGTGCATTTGCCGATTTTCCAAAAGTTAATCCGGATACCGGGTGATCCTTGGTTCATAATATAGATTGGTTAAAAAATACTCATTACGAAAAGGAGTAACGTCAATGACCGAACCGCAGAACGCATTGAAGATTTGTGTCATCTTGAAACCCCCTGCTGACAAAAACAACGAAGCCGTGTCCATCGCAATAAAAGAACGGGCAGATAATGCCGGCTCTCTTGAACTTGAAGCCGACGCCTTGGAGAACATGACTGCCCGCAATGAAGTCGGCCCTGAGATGGCACTTGTAGTCCGAAAACTGTGGCGAAACGGCAGAACGCTACGCGTCCGCTTTCTGGACGGAGAGCCTGCGATTCAGGCCAAGGTCATCCGTTGGGCCAAGGAATGGGAAAATTACGCAAATATTACCTTTGATTTCGGCGATCACCGGGAGGCGGAGATCCGGATTACCTTTCTCGACAAAGAGAAAGCCTACTCGGCCGTAGGGACGGATGCGCTGTTATTCAATACGGGGGCAACCATGAATTTCGGCTGGTTTGACCATGATACCGAGGAGTCGGAGTTCGAAAGAACCGTCATGCATGAATTCGGCCATGCCCTGGGATGTATTCATGAGCACCAGAGTCCATCGTCTGATATCTGCTGGAACGAACAAGCTGTTCTGGAGCATTTCCGTAGAAGCGACTGGGACGAGGAGACAACAAGACACAATGTATTGGATAAAGAAAACCCCTTAAATACAAACTTCACTGAATTTGACCCCAACTCAATCATGCTGTATCCTTTCCCGGGTGAATTGACCTGCGACGGAAGAGGTACGCCGTTCAACACCACCCTGTCGGAAACGGATAAAAACTTTATGCGTCAAATGTATCCGCGCGTAGCCGCACCCACACCGGAGCCGGTTATGGGCTGATAATTCACACTTGCAGCAGTAAATCAGATGAACCTGTTCTGAAGACTACGGCATTGCAGAGACATCCCCGTTTTATTTTATTTAAATAAATAACCCAAGACCCTTTATCTTGTTCTAAAGGGCCTTGGGTTTATTGTGTTAAGCTTTCCGAGCAAAGATTTTACTGTTTATTCGGGATAATCTGGGACGTGCCTACTGAAATAAGCCGTTTCATTGTAGACCTTATTCTAATGGACCAGTCATGGAAGTACGGTTGCTGTTGCTATCATATTTGAACGTTGTTTGCTTCCGTCGGGATAAATCATTTGTTTTAAATTTTCTTTTACCAGATGACGAATATCTTAATATTCATTAGTTTTTTCAAGATATGTATGGTCTAAATCACCTTAAAATATTCATGTTGTCCGGAGTTCGGACCTCAGAAATAAAGTCTGTGGAAGTTACCAGACGGTTCCATATGAAGTAAGCAAACAAGAAAAACACCAAAAACACTTTTTTTATTTTGGAGGTACAAGTTTTGACCTTTTACCCAATAACAACATAATCGTTTTACATCGAGGTCGATCTCATAAGTAATTAAACCTCAGTTCCCCCCAGTAGAACAACAGGATAAGGTCGTAGTTTAGCCCTGTCTTTTTAGATCTATCTATCTTCACGACTAGACTGCATTTTCTACCATTACTCCCGATAATACGAAAAATTCAATTCCTCTCAGTGTTCTAAATAGAAAAAGTCGCTAATTAGCGACTTGATTTGATTACTTTTTTTTGTTTTCACCTCATTTTTCTTTATCTCTTCAATTGTATAATCTCCTGTTCAGATAAACCAGTCACCTTGGCAATCGTAGCTAAATCCAAATTAAGTTTCAGCATATTTTTGGCCACTTCTGTAATACCTGCTTTTCGAGCCCCTTCAAGCATCGAGGCTTCGTCATGCAAATACTTCTGACGTGCTTCGTACAAACGACGAGCTTCTGAATCCTGGCTCAAAAATTGTAAGGTATCCATAGCCTTCTCTAATCCTGGTTCGTTCATCTTCAGCACCTCCCAATGTGTAGTATCCACACCCTTCAAAAACAACAACCAATTCTCAAGTCCACCTTGTGAAGGGATCACGTCATCTAATTTAGGTAATTCCAGAAAATGAATCTCGATATCGTCAATAAGCGTTAAACCCGTTCGATCTTCCCTGAGATGGAATGTATTATGATATTCATGATTTTCTAAAAAAGCATAGTTTAAAATATTGATAGTAACACATTTTTTCAACTCCTGATACTTTTCACCTTCATGAAGTTGACTGGAATATCGTTTGCTCCAATAAAATAATGTCCGTTTCTCAATATCGTATTTATTGAATAATTGCATTTCAATGTCAATTAGTTTTCCCTCTGACGTTTTGGCATAAACATCAAAAATGGATTGCTTATCAAGCGGATCATCCTTATCCGTGTATGGGTTCATTAAAATGATCTCTGAAAGCGGCGGATCACCAGTTTCAGTAAGGACTCGGTTTAAAAATGCCAGCAATACGTCTTTGTTATTTTCACTGCCAAAAATACGTTTGAAAACAAAATCTACTCTGGGATCCAGTAAATCCATAACAGACAACTCCATTCTTTCTTCAGTTCCATTATACCAAAAATCAAGCCGTCACAAGTATAATTTTAAGCAAATCACCCTCACCCAGAATTCATGAATCTGAGTGGGAAAACTGGATTGCTTCGAGGGAGTTCTTGTCCTTGGCTCGGAACACGAACTTGTAACGATAAAACAAAAAAGCCGCTAAAAAATAGCGACTTTCAACGGAATATGTTATTTCCCCTAGAGAATCATCAAAATACACTAGTCACGATAATATGGTTCCATAACTCCTTTATTGTTTTGCCCTCAATTTTGGATTTTGATATTAACTGTTCCACAGAGTCATATCTAAGTTGAACTTCTTCATTTTGTTTAACACAATACCATCCATCTTCATTATAACTGATTAAAAAGTGGACATTGTTTAAGTCAAACTCAACTTCATGTCCAAGATTTAAATCCTCAATAAACTCTTCATAACTGTACATACTGTTTCTCCTTTCACATTATCTCCAAGGGCTTCTAGGTTTCTGTTTATTCCAATCCCAATCATGGGTATGAGGGACTTTTGGATGTTCTTTAGAATTCCCATGATTCGTATAGTCAATATCTTTTTTTGCATTTCCATTTTTGTCATAAAATCTTCTTTGAACAAGTTTACCATCTTCATCTATTCTATCAGCATATGAGTATGGTTTTTGTTCCTTAGCTGGAAGCTTGTTCGTTGTTTTCTTACCAGCATAAGATACTTTCTTAGCTGTTCCACTAGTCCCTTTTTTAAGAGATTTATAAATTGCTTTTTTAGCAGTTTTCTTAACCACTGCTTTTACAGTCTTTTTAGCAACTACTTTAATTACGAATACAATAACAAAAATAATGAATGGATTATTTCCATCATCATCTACGAATGTAACTGGATTATTCAATCCATAGCTGTACCCATTTCGATTCAGCGGATTATCCAGATCTGAATCTTGTTCCGCGTCTAATGAAATAAAGGAGCCTAGTTTCGGATCGTAGTTTCTGGACATCAGATAATATAAACCAGTTTTTGCATTGTATCTATAACTAGCATAACGGTACGGGTTTTCATCCGCAAGCGAGCCACTCTGATTTAAAATATTGCCCCATGCGTCATATTCATACTGAGCTACTTCGTTACCAGTTTGATCCGTTAAACTAACGACATCTCCATGACCGTTTAAGTGGTAATAATAGTTCAGTCCATCTTTAGTCATTGCTACCGGACTTCCACTATCATCCCACGTATACTCTCGAAGTGTTTTGTTACTTCCATCCGTTTCATAGATGACTTTATCGCCATCATAGAAGAAATTCGTCGTTCCGGACTGACCAATGGACTGGATACGTCGCCCTTGTTCATCATAACTATAGTGTTGTATTCTCTGACCAGATTGATCTTGCACTTCAATTAATTGATCCAGTGCATCATATATATACGTTTGTTTTCCATCGTTTAATAGGTTTCCATTATTGTCATATTGATAAGATTGTCCATTAACAGAAGTTAATTGATTGGCGTTATTATGCTCATATACAGTGGTTTGCTCCTGCCCATTGGTGACAACGACTTTTTGTTTCCGATTACCCACGTCGTCATATTGGTATTTAATTGTTGTACCATCGGGTAGAGTTTCTTGTTCGAGTTGGTTAAGCGCATCGTACTCATACGCTGTATCACCTAATTCTGAATGAATTGTCTTTACATTCTCATTAGAGTCATACGTGTATTCGTACTCGCGAAGTACACTTCCTGTGCTGGAGTAATCACCGTAAGTGCGCAACTGTTCCCCAGTATCGTAGTCAGCCTTGGTTACAATTCCGTTTGCCCGATCGGTTTGTTCCATTGCAGCCATATCATTGTACTGATAAGAAATGAGGTTTTGATTATCCTTGCTAATGCTTTTGACTTGATCTAACTCCGTGTAATCATAACTTACAGTAGACGAATGTACACCAGTTGCATATGAGAGCTCCTGAAGTCCACTATTTGCATTATAGTTATACGACTTTTGATGTCCTCTATCTACCTCTGTTTCAGGCAATCCGTCAGACTTATACGTGAAGGAACGAGCACCATTGTTTACATTGACAAGTAACCCATTTTCATCATATTCATAAGACCACTTTTGTTGCCCATCTATACTTATAGTTTTGAGTTGATCCAAAGCTGTGAATGTTGAAGAGATTGTGTTCCCATTAGGAGTCGTGGTCTCCATTAGGTTGCCATTTGAATCATATTTGTTATCAGTCACCTTGCCAATGGCATCGGTCTTTTTCATTAACTGATTTTGACCATTGTATTCATACTGAACTACAGCCTGTTTTGGATTAATCGTTTTAGTCAAGTTTCCGGCTGTATCATACTCATACGTTGTCTCTTTTTGCTTGGGATCAATTACTGATTTCAGGCGATTTAACTTATCATAATGGTAATCAGTACGATTGTTATTTCCGTCGGTATTTGCGGTCATATTCCCAACCGCATCTGTTGTTACTGTTGTTGTGTTCCCTGCTGCATCAATTACCGATTTGATATCGTTACCTTTATCATCGTAGCTGTACGTTTCTATTGATTGGTCTGGATACGTCGTCTTTTTTAAGTTTCCATAGGCGTCATATTCATAACGCGTAACATTTTGCTTGGCATCCACGATGGTTTCCAAATCACCAGCTGCGGTATACGAGTAATTGGTAACATGTTGTCTAGGATCAATTTCTTTGAGAACATGATTCAGGTCATTGTACTCATAAGTTGTAACATTTCCAACCTCATCGATTTGAGTTAGAACATTACCTTTACTATCATATGTCTGCTCAGCAACAGTTCCATCTGGATTGGTTACTTTCTTGACATTATAGTTTGCATCTAGGACAAACTGAGTGATTTCACCCTTGGCATCTTGGATTTTCTCCGCCACAAAGTTAGCGTTCAGCGTATAGTTTGTCGTATGGCCGTTTGCATTTGTTACGTCTGCTGTACGTGCAGTGGTGTCATATTTGTACTGGGTTGCCGGCCGGTCACTTGCATCTGTAACCGAAACGGTTGAAGGTTCCTGCACTTTAACCAAGTACTCTTGATCATAGGTATACGTGGTTAATCGATTATTCGGGTCAAAAATGGTTTTAATGTAATTTCCACCATAACTAAACTGTGTTCGGCTATAAGTGCCATCCTCACTATACTGATCTACAGTGACTAACTTTCCATTCTGATACGTATAATCCGTTTTACGCCCTTCTAGCATGGCATAATCAACTAACCCATCTGAAGTATATTCAAATGCAATGGTACGTCCTGATGGGTCCTCTATACCCGTAAGTGCTCCGTCCCCATTCCGTTTATACGTAATTCGGTTTCCATGCATATCTTGTTCATAACTGAGTTTGGCTTGAGTGATGCTTACTTGATCATCGTTAGAAACCGTATCGAAATGCATCAGGTATCCATGTTTGTCCGTTAAGTCATAACCCGTCGTGGCCCCTGAGCTACTTTTCACCTTTTTTAGTGTCAGATAATCGCCCGCTGAAGGTGTATACGTATTGTTTGTTGCGTTATATTTAAATTCATAAGCAGCTCCAGTGTGGTCTGTAAACAATACGTCTCCGGTTTTGTATGCATCTACGATGGTTTCACCACCCGTATAATACCATCCGTAGCCAAACGGTGAAGATTCGCTAGATTTTGAGTTATATGTCCGCATGAAGTCTACGGAGGTATCTCCTCTACCCGTTAAGGAATAATCATTGAACTGGATGATATTGTTCCCCGTGCCCAAATTCGTATAACTAGTTCCGTTAGCTATCGGATGACTATCATATGTCCAATAATCTTTTAGACCAAGTCGGCTAGCAGAGGTGTATGTCACGCTTAAAAGCGGTGTGTAATCGGGATTGGCCGTGTCATCACCGGATATAAACTTCTTGTAGCTGTTTGTTGTTTCTGAATTGCTTTTCAACATAAAACCTTTGTTTGTTGTGGGGTCATTGATCCACTTTTCTAGCATATTGGCAGGCAAGGACCACTTATAGTTTGCTGAAAGTGATGTTAACGGTCCGACAGCAGTTGTAGCGACCTGCGAAGCATTGAAATCTCCACCCTGCTTACTCCACAAGTTCGTAGCATCTGCATACATCCAGGATGCAGAATATTCCGTCCATGCTGTATTGACACTATTTAGTGTGATATCTACATTAGTATTATTTGAAACGGACGCTAACCAGAGATTCAAGTCAGCCGTTAACACCTTTGCCCCCTGTGGGATGGTCGATGTGTCAAACTGAATAAGAGAACGGATGACATTAGAGCTAGTAGTGTCTTTATATAGACCTACCCCTAGTGTCGTGTCGGTTGCTCCAGTTTGTTTGGGAAAAGCACTACGTATATTGGTATCCGCTAAGCGGTATGTCGGTTGAAATTTAACAATGGTCGGATCGATGGTGACTGGGTATACACGGGACGCATCATTAAGCCATGCGATACTGGGGATCACGTCGATGTATAACTGTCCCTTTTTCTCTTTCAATTCATAGTGAATATCGTAGGAAAGAGATTCTTCAGGGTAAGCATTAACTCCCGCTACCTGCTGATAACCTTCGGGTATAAAAGAGTCATACATCAACGGTTTATCGATGATATATTCAATATCGCCAGTAGATGGGTTAATCAAGGAAACGGAGCCATCCTGTTCCTGGCGATAATCCAGATTACCTAGAGTTAAGGCAAAGGAGTAAATCACTGACTTTTTTCCTGTCGGCTTTTTGCTGAGTTTAAGCTCTTCTTTGAGTCTATCGTTTCCCAGGGTATAGATTAAATCAGTATCGGGATAAAGTCCCTTATACGTCATTACATTATTCTTAACAATCCCTGCCGGCTTTGTGCTAGAGATGCTTTGCGTAGTTGTTACCGAATTTGTTTCCGCTATGGGGTTTAAACCAATGCTGAATTTATCCTCTTTGATCTCTACCAAATTATCAGAAACAGAATGTTTCTTGTTCATTTCTACTTTGAATTCATGATCGTTATTGTAAGCCGTTTGACTCGTCGTATTTAAACGGTTATCAATAGGCTTCCACTCTTGATTTGAGGAATCTTGATAGTGAATAGGAGTTTCAGAGATTTGAGTTGTGTACGTTCCATTTTCATTTGCGAATGTCTTCGACTTCTCACTTCGAAGCGAAGCGATTTCTTTTGGGGTGTTGTTGGACGACAAGTTAGAATCGTCGGAAGCGTTGCTTTCTTGAAGCGTTGATCTTTCGGCTGAGGGACTCCCCCAAGCAGTGGTATTATTGAGAGATGATGTAGAGATTAAGGAACCAGCAATAATTAAGCTAATTACCTTATTCCAAAATTTGTGTTTCTTTTTCATGTTGTATCCCCTTGTCTATTTTTTGACAGCAAGAAGAGTTATACCATAACATTGGAATATTTTCTAAATGAAAAACTTTCCAATGTTAACCTTGCCTCCATATATTTATTGTATTCTGGGCTATGCACATCGCTACCCTAAGGTTGGTTTTATAAATTAAAAGCAAATTTCCTAATTGGGGATAGGAACATATTCATGTCCTTTTTCCCAATGCCTCTGTCGTAATTCTCTTGCTCGTTCAGCGACCTCTGTAATATCAATTCACTCTGGATTGAAGTTATTTCCAATCCCTTCATATTAATTCTCTTCTTTCTTAGTAGCTTCTTGTTAAATATAATCAAACACAGGAGTGACTTTCTTCAAATAGGTACTCACTAAAGTGAAAATCTGTTCTTTATAAAAGACTAGGGGAAGATTTTTAAAGTCTTGTTTATATCCCCCGGTACAAAAGACCAAAGCAACGTATGGGCATTCTGAAAGGTGACACCTCGGAATAGACAAATAGGACGGCTTCATCGCCGTCCTAAGTTGTGTGAACTATTCAATTATCGTCCGACTCTACGAGACAGACTGTACCAGCCGTTTTCTAAAGATTCACGCATTCAAGCTAATCAAATTATTGTTGTTTGTATAGCTTATTCTTTCACTTTAGAATTGAATTTAAATGATCACGTAAACGGTAGATCATTACAGCTGCCTCAGCACGTGTCAATCCGTGTTTCGGACGGAATGTATTGTCCGGATACCCTTGTACGAATTTCTGCTCGGTTGCCATTTTTACATCATCTAATGCCCATACTGCAATATCCAAATCATCAGAGAATGGTTGAACTGTAGTTGAAGCTGCTACACCTTTCTTAATCAACACATTGACGATCATCTTGGCTGCCTGTTCTCGATTAACTACAGCATTCGGTCGGAATTCATTGCTATTGAATCCTTTTGCAATACCATTAACAATAGCTGCGTTTAGTTCTGCACTATACCATGCATTATCTTTAACATCCAGGAAAGTCATTGTTATGGATTCATCCGGATTTACGTTTAGGACACGCACAATTAATGCTGCAAATTCCATACGTGTGATCTGTTTATTCGGAGCAAACGCATTTGTGCTAATGCCTTTTATTACACCATCTTTCGCTAAGGTTTCGATTTCATTCTTAGCAAAACTTGAATCGGAAACATCCTTAAACACACCCGATACCGGTCCAGACTGTTCATTATCCTGATGATCTCCTTTAACATGATCATCAGGTTTATCATTTTCAGGGTTATTAGAATCTTGATCATGATTTGAGTTAGGGGTCGGAGCTGAAGGACTACCTGGATTTACAGTTTGTTCCTGTTTCGTGATTTGTTCCACTTTAATCCCCTTCGTACTCTCTCCTCCAAGATTTACAGCCCTCACTTCGTATACATGCTTGGTATTTGGTGTAAGATTTTTGTCTGTCCAGGATTTTTCCCCAGCACCTACACGTCCTACTTCCTTCCCAGCTTTATAAATCACAAATTCAGTTAAATCTTTTGTATTCATCACATTGCTGAAGTTGAGCGTAACGGCTCTCTCTGAAGCACTAGACTCAATACCCGTAGGCACTGATGGTAGGGTCCACACAGGGACTGAAACCGGTTCTGATGGATACCCTGCTGCATTCTCTGTCACAATGTTTAGCATAGTTTTTATTCCTGGTTCTAATCCTTCCAGACGGATCAGTAAGGTACCTCCACGCCACAATTCGGTTCCATTCGTATCCAGAACCACATACTCATTTGCTTGATCTACGGCTTGGAAACTAATTTCTGCCCAACCATCCCCCGATTTCACCTCTGGAGCTAACACGGGTTTTGTTGCCGTTAAAGTAGTTAGTTTGACACCTTTTCCTTCGCCGCCCTCATTTACTGGCACAATCTCATATTCATATGACTTACCCGGTTCCACCTTTATATCTGTATAGCTCACTTGGCTTTCTGCTTCTACCTTCGTAATTTTCACACCATTTCGTAAAATGGCGTACTCCTGGATTTCCTGTCCTGCTGTCACGATTTCCATTGTTACTGAGTGAGATTTCACGTCAGTAATTTTGACATTGCTTTTCTTCAATTCAGCACGAGTCACCAGTTTTACAGGTACACCTTTTGACGCATGGTCCGTTTTATTGAATGCTGATAACGTTAAATTATACACATATCCCACTTGCAACTGTGTAAGCTGTGCAACAGGTTCCGAACCGCTGTAATACACTTGACCTGTTGCTTTATCTGTAATCTCGTATCGCAATGCTCCCTGAGGTTCAGTCCAACTCAATGTTGCATCTGAATTTTGTACATCCACTCGTTCCAGTTCTGGCGCTTCAGTTCGGGTACTCCACACGATCTCAGATTCAGAACTCATGCCAGTCTCATTTTCGGTTGCTACTTTAAAGCGGTATTCTGTTCCTGGTTGCAAGTCCGTAACGTTAAATTTTGATCCTGTTACATCCGTTACATTACCTTGCTCATCCGTGATCCAGTAGCGAGATGCCTTTTTATCTTCCTCCCAGGTTAATGTCATCCCCGTTTCACTGAATGTACTCACCGTCAATAATGATGGTCGCATAGGTTTAGTCAAAAAGCTGAATGATGTCGGTTTGCTCCAACCGGAGCTATTACCAGCTTGAACGGTCCCGCTATATTCTGTGCTTCCTTGAAGCGGTGACAGAACATAGTTAAGATCATTCGTCAGGAATTCTTCTCCATTCAGATCTATTTTATAATGAGTTGCACCCGTCACGGATGAAATACTGAATTCCGCTTCCGTTTCTCCAATCCCAGTAACTTGTACAGATTCAACATTACTCGGTAATGTAACCGTCCTTACAATCTTCTCTTTCCCTGCACCTGTTCGATTGAACGCCACCAGTGACACGCTGTATTCCGTTCCTGGTTCAAGTCCTGAAGCTGTATATTCCAGATTTGGACCTTGATACTCGGCTACCAGATTTTGTTCCAGATCATACACGTGAAGGTGATACATAATTCCACTCGGTACGCCGTTCCATTGCGCTGTGAATCCAGTCGTACTGAAACTGTTCAGTTTTAGGGAATTATCCTGATCAGGCAATGTCATTACATTCAAAGGTTCCGAGACATCACCTTCACCCGTTTCATTTTCAGCTGCGATTACGTATTCATACTCTGTTCCAGGGGTTAAGCTTGCATCCTTGTAGTTTAGATCGGCCCCGTTATACAAGAGTTCGTTAAACCGATAGAGATTATAATAGGTTGCCGTTGTAGCGCTCTGCCACTTTGAATTTACACTATCTTCTTTAATCTCGATAGTTGTGAACCCAGTTGGCGTTTCCGGAAGGGTTATAAATCCGACACTAGTTGCCAAACCCTCACCACTATCATTAATTGCTGATATTTGAACTGTGTAGCTGGTTCCTGGAATTAGTCCTGTTAATGCTTTTTGAGTGCCTGCAACTAATCCGTTTTCTATGATCTGACCGTTGTTATCAATCAACTTCAGACGATAAACGGTTGCAGTCGGTACAGGATCTATGTTGATCAACATTTCTCCTGGTGTCCGAAAGACAGGACTGATCTCGACTCCAGGGCTACTTGGATATGTTAATGCAGAGGCTTGTATCTCCACTGATCCGACATGATTTCGAATCGTCAACTGATAGTTATAAATTTGACCACCTTGTAGCTGTTGGTCCACGTATTCATGAACCGGATACTCCAATATCTTCTCTGTACCGGTATTCATGTTTTTGATGGTATACGTGTAGCCTGATGTGTATCGCTTTCCGCCAGGTAGATCCCAGCTTAGTTTGACTTCAGAAGCACTAATCGCTGTTGCTTCCATTATTGGTTCATCAGGTTCAGTCTGTACTTGATAAGGGTTGGACGTATGTATAACGGTATTGCCAGCTTTGTCCTTCACTTGTGTATGCACATACCAGATACCTTCTTTGCCCTCTACGGTAACTTTGCCGTTGTCTGGCATTGCCTGCCAAGCTTCACTCGGTTGTTCGCTTTGACTAATTTCTACATATACTGGTTCAATCACACCAGACAACCTATCAGATGCCTTAATTTGAACATCGGTCCCCTGCATAGACCATTGAAGTCCATTGGGTACAAAGTCTACAAGCGGTAATTCATTATCAATTCGGATGTCAAAATGAATTTCTGGACTGATGAGGCCTACTGCATCCACGGCACGTGCTGTAATTGTATGCTCACCTGATTCTGTAAGGGAGGCACTGTTACCCCTAACGTAAGGACTATCGCCAATTTTGTACTCGTAATATACATCCGATGCATCTTGACTACCAGTTAGGTGGAATGTCACATCTTTGTTTGTCCATTGACTCTCTGTGAGAGTATAACTCGGTTCTGTCGGTGCAGTGCGATCGATGAGAACCGTTGCAGTTGCTTTAGGACTGATATTACCAGCGACATCAATCGTCCGCGCCCAAACATCCGTTTCTCCTTCCTCATCGACAATCATTTCCCCATTATATGTTGTCCAATTCCCTGTCCCCACTTTAATCTCGGTCCGATCTACCCCGCTCAGGTCATCTATTCCATTCTTCAGGGTAATCGTTACCGGATCTTGTGTATAGGATTCCTCAGACAAACTCAACTCTGGTGCTGTGGGTGCTTGCTTATCGACTCGCACAGTGACTTCCGTTGGTTGGCCAACATTCCCTACCTTATCCGTTGTACGGAACTGATATGTCCATTCTCCAGAATCCCCGATGATTACAGGTTCATTGTACGGGTTCCATGTTTCTCCGTCTCTCGTATATTCCGTGTAATTCGCACCACTACCAATATCGACCCCGTGCTTAGCTATCAGCTTCACATCTTTGTTTGTCCATGTGTTTTCAGATAAGGTTACCTCTGGCTTTCCAGGAGCTATCTTATCGAATATGACTCTCCCGTTGTATGTTATTGCGTCAGTCCCTTGATTACCATCCGTTCCATTAATTTTAATATTGGTATACGTTCCTTCTGGTATTTCATTAACAGACCAATCAAGTTGCCAAGCTCCTGAACCAGTAACACTGGTTGATTTAGTTATTCCATTCAAGGTTGCTGAAATAGTAATTTTATCTCCATCTGAGTCAAATGCAGTACCCTTCAAACTAATTTTCTTAGATGCGGTACCGATCATTTGATCAGAATTCTCTACTACAAGTACTGGCGGCATATTCGTAGTTGACTTTTTGATATACCAATACCCATCGGTGTGTAAACCATCATCAGGATAGGTTTTATCTATATCTAGTATATTACTCTGCTGCAAGGTATCTTTAACTTTTACTGTTGTATTAGCTACAGCTTCATAGCGTGTAACTTGAGTTTGCTCTAGATTAGTAACTTCATACTCTGTCATACTTTTATAACCTATTGCAAATAATCTAGTACCTGCCCAAGTTGGGTAAGTTGGGGCCGTTTCGTACTGACCCACACCAGAGAAATCTCCGGTAGTACTATTAAAAGTGTAGTTTCTATACCCAGAAATATTAGATATATCACTTTTATACGTTGTACCTCTAGATTCCCTGTAACCTGTTATCTGATTCTTTGTACTATACTTATCCCAGTAGTACAAAGCTTTTGTATCTACGGATAGATTTCCTGTGTAAGTTACTGTAGAAACTCCTCCCTTACCGTCCACCACTGTAATAACCGGCTTACTGAAAGTTCCGCTATGACTAAACTCGGATGTACGCCAGACAAGAGACCACGCCTTAGCATCCTTCGTTTGGCTTACAACTACTTGTTTTTCTACCCCATCAATGCTTGCTGAAATGGTTACGGTATCATTATCCGCATCAGAGACAGTACCTGAAAGTGTAAAGGTATCATTTCCCGATTTTAAGTTAATAGACTTATTGCCTGACTGCGTTACACTGATCCCTGGGTTCGTGTTAGGTACTAGACCAATTCTAGTGTACCAGTACCCATCGGTATGAATGCCATCTATCGGATAAGTGTTTTGTGTTGCCTTAATGTTAGCTTCCATCAAAGAACCCTTAGTGGACTGACTACCTTGAGCACTCCAGTATAGATCTCCTTGCTGATATGCACTGTCACTGATCCTTGTATATCTAATTACATTATACGGGTCATTAAAGTGAGTGGTGTAGCCTACCGGTTGTTCGGCACTTAAATGATAAAAGTAGGTACCTTGAACTTTTGAAGTTCTCATATCCGGATCTGCCGTAAACCCAGTGTAAAACCCAGGAACATTTGGACCTTGGCCGGTTAATTGCCAGGTACTCCAACTGTAAGGTAAGGTTTTAGTTACCCTAAATTTGCTCCAGTAGTAATAGATTTGCTGTTGTATGGTGAGCTTACCTTGATAATACAATTCGCTTCCTGTTGTATAATCTGTTACCCACACCATTGTAGTAGCATAGACACCTACAGGTATCTCTTTCGCTGACCACGTAAGACTCCAGTTCTTGGTAGTTTGAGTATCTGTTATTTCTATAGACTTTGTTACACCACCTACAGATGCAGTAATGTTAACAGGATCATTATCTGCATCTTGCACTGTACCAGTAATACTAAATTCTCCACCATCGTTATACAAAGTTTTGTCACCAGATGATGTAATCGTTGCTACAGGTGTAGAATTTACTAATGAATCTTTGACATACCAATAACCATCAGTGTGTATACCATTATCTGGGTATGTACCATCGGGAGCAGTGGTAGACAAAATAAAAACATCACCTTTACTTCCGTTCACAACGTTGTAAGCTTCGTAATGATACATATTTGTTGCATACATACGTGTATCGCTGAGAGTAGCCGTAATTAAAATAAAACAGAAAAAGGTAATGATGGACTTGTACAGATATTTGCGAATCATTATATCCTCTCCTTTTTTCATAAATTTCGTTTTCAAAACCATTTTTAGACGTAATACACCGTTCTTGGACTTTGATTTAAGAGTATGTACAAGCTGTTTTTATCTCGATGTGAATGATGTGAAATACCACTATCGGACCGCTCATACCTTTACTAAACTGCTAAAATTAACATCATTTATAAAAATTGAAATGCCCCTTTTGATTAGCCTCTCTCACGCTCCCTACCTTTTCTGGTCTTATTGATAAACTTTGAATAACGTTTGCTGTTGCCTTACTGAAACTACAAATAAAAACAAAAAAAGCACGCAATTATCCCTCGGTTAGGATAATTGCGTGCTTCGCAATTTAGAGTTATTCAGTTATTATCAATGTAACATTAATTAATATATCTATCAACATACAAGCACAGATTACTATAAATGGACGAAGAATAATTCAATACATACATTGGCATATCAGCTCCCACGCCGAAAATAACGCCCTGTTAGCTTCTTCTCTTCAAGCTTGGCGTAACTCTGAGTTGTATACTAAATCCCTGAGCTCCTCTGTACACACGTGTGTGATTGAAGGTTCGACCGTGAAAACACAGTGTTTTCATTCAAAGCAGTTTAAGTCATGACCTCCACCATCAAACGGCAGAAGTGCCTCTGTTAACTCATACTTTTCAGCAGTTCTGTGATACAAGTATACCTACGAATTCTTCTCCAATACCTTCTGTTTCATTGATTGTATAGTGATACTCACCAAACCATCGAAACGTGGACTCCCTCCAATATTGAATTATTGATAATTCAATATAGTGGAGGGAGTCGTACCAATACTTAAGCTACAATTAATGTTTTTGATCAATGTATCTCAACAACCGACTAACAACAGCACCCAGTTCTTCTCGAGTGACTGTTGCACCAGGTCTTGTACCATCGAAATACCCCTTGTCCGTTACTTCCTTCCAAGACGTTTCTGCCCACTTACTGGGAGCGTTGATATCCTTCTCTAGCTCTACTGATTTTTCTTCCTCTATTGAAGTGTCCGGCGAGTTAAACAGGTCTAACTCAGCTTGTCTACGGCGTACTAGCCCGGATAACGTAGTACCACTAGACTTGTTGTACTTGGGGATGCTTTGTCCTACCTGTGCAACGTTACGCCCGTCACATAACGTCTTTAAATTTCCAGCTCCACAGTTGTATGTAAAGGAAACCAATGCATCAAATTGGTATTGTGTGAGTTGATCAGTGATCGGGACATATGCCTTGTTATTAACATAATCCTCATATTTGGACAAGTCTTCTACCAGCATTGCATCAGCTTGCTCCTGTGTGATGGTTTGTCCCTGCAATACGTCTGGACCATAGTGCCCCCAGCCAATTGTCCAATGTTTCTCTGTTTGAACAGGCTTGTATGAAATAAGCCGACAGCCTTCAAATGATTTGATTAAAGCAATGCCTGATGTTGAAATTTTACGCATCCCTGATATATCTCCTTTTTATTTGATCTAATCACATTTTTCATATTTGTTGAGATCGATGCATTTAAAACGTCAGAGTTCCCAATTCCTCAAAATAAGAATGAAACTAATAATCCTGGTAAAATTCTAATATTGGTCAGCCTAATCACATCAAATCAACATTGGCGTGTTCTTGCCTTAATTCATAACATCGGAATTAACAGTCTTATAATTTATAGTGTTTGGCCAAACTTGTAAATAGTTAACGGTTATCACAAAAAGATTGAAGATCAGCCCCAAACTACGGCATCCCAAAGGCACATAATCTGAGCTGTTTCTGTGAGGGAGGAAGAAGTTCAGAAGATAACTAAAAAACCGTCTCCTATTAGAATACTGGGAAACGGTCGTGGCTTAGTGGTGTTTATTTTCCATAAGATATTTTATGTTTTGCTATTGTAGTAACTGATTTAATTGATGTTTTTTAAGCCAAGGCCGCATGCGATGAAGCATTTGGTGGCAGTTTGAACACACCAAAGCAATATCTTCTATTTTGGTTTTAGAATCTTCATCCAATTCACTGAGAGGAACGGTGTGATGGGCTTCAATAAAGTTTTCTCCTAAAGCTCCGTAGACTACTTTAAAATCAAAACCACATACCTGACAAATTAATTTACCCTCACGTTGCATAGCTTGCTGCTTAGCAAGTTTAATCAAAGTTGAGTTTCGCTCTCTTTGTAAGTGACGTTTCTCTAACAGGCGACCTTCCGGAAACTCAGTCATTCTATCGGGTATTGCTATTGATAAGTCATCTGTCGTCATCCTGATTTTGCACAGCAAGAAGAGATCCTCAATAAAAACCTCAACCTCTGAGTTAACTTGAGGTAGAGATAAAGTAACGTTCAAATCACCATAGTAATTTTTAAAATACTGTTTTCTTTCTTGATTTTTCCCATCTCGTTTCATAGGTTTATACTTCCAGACAAGTGAAGTAACCGCCGTGTTACCGAAAGTTTCTGTTTTATGTAATTCTGTGATAGGTCGTGACCTATTATAAGGGAATGTTACTAAATAATAATTATCCTTAACTTTTTGATTCCATGCAATTATCAGAAAATAAAGTTGTTCTCCTCCAGCGTTACCTATTAGAAAAAGACCAAGAACTGGCTTATTATCTGCCCATTGATGGAATGATGTTACCGTATCTCCCCCACTGAGCTCAATGACTTCAAATGTATAATTTACAAGCTGATGTGCACTAGTAGTCAACATCGAAATCAATTTTTCTGCCGTTTCTCTTTTCATAAGTCACCCCGAATTGGTTAGCTAAATCATAAGCAGTATTGCAAGTGGCCACGGATCTTCTCCTAAGGCTAAACTATATATCAATAATTCATAGTCAAACTGGAAGTTGTATCGGTAGGTAGGCCGCAATAACTGCTTTAGATTTTTTTAGAACTAATTTCCGTTGATAAGAAGTCTTTTTAATTGGGAGATGCGTCCTTGACTAATGCCCAACTTATCTGCTATTTGCTGTTGAGACAAGTCAGGCTGTTGTTCAATGATTTCTTTTAACTGTTTGAGTTTTATGGCAGTTTTTGGTCTTAAATTTGGGTAATCCTTGGTGGCTTTCTCATTGAATTCGTTAGAGGTATCTTGTTTAGAATCAGGAATGATACGCTCTGGGGATGTAGGAGTTTTTATTATTTGAGGAACGAACTCTTGGGGAATGTCATCTTGAAGTTTTAAGTCTAATGCACAGGTTCGACATATGAATTGTTCTTTAAAATACATATCGGTATCCATATCTCCGCAGAACACACATAATGTAGATTTATACTTTCTTAAAATCAACTCTTTGCCCTCAGTGAAAAACTCAAGCGGATCGCCGATATGAATCCCCATCGTATCCCTTAATTCCTTTGGAAGGACAATACGTCCAAGTCGGTCCAAAGATCTCTTCATTCCGGTGCGTTTCATCAAAATTCCTCCCACGAAAATATTAACTGCGTGCCTTACTTTTATTGTAAGAGTGAACATGATTTTTTACAACAAGTTTACGTTATTGAGTGTTATTAGTGCTAGACCAAAAGCAAATATTTTATGAGAACATGAAACACACGTGTAAGCAGTAATCTGAATCCGTCCTTCTCCCCCTGATAGAAGAATAATGCCTAAAAAGACAAAAAGCCGCCTAAAGAGCGACTTATATTGCAACTACAATTATCATCTGAGTAAACTAAGACAGATCATTATAATACCGTTGTTGTTCAATTTTTCCACCTTTGATGTGATGGGTTGACTACTGGACAGTTAAAAGCATAAGCTTCTTGTCAAATCCACCGCGCTCATCATGTTTTTGTTTACGAATATTCTCTAGTTCCTCGACCGTCGTACCTTGGCTAAAGGCAAAACTATAGACCACCTCTAACAAGTCAGCCAACTCAAGTATCTGCTCGTTACTGTCTTTTGCTTCGAGAAATTCGTTTAATTCTTCTTGCATTTTCAGCTTAAGTGCGGTTTCATATTCCTCTTCATTAAGGACTTTCACATTATATGATTTGCCGCTTGTTTCAATAATTTGCGGTATCTTATCACGCACAAGTTTGTTATAAGTCTTCATCTCAATCCCCCTATCTTTTTCAACCCTGACATGCAATCCAGAACTTCCGTACGATGTTGCTCTCGATAGCCAATTCAAGCTCAGATACATGTTTATTCAGCTTACTACTCTCCTTCAAACGATGAAGAAGCACTTGATTTCTTGCTTCTAGCCGAATAATCTTTTCCTCATGCGGTATCACATTTGACTTACTACTGTTACAAGATTGATGTGCAAAAACCAAATTCCAAAGATCATCGGAGTAGAGGTATGACCATGGGATAACATGATCAATAGCAGGTGTCTCAGTTACTATTTTTTCTCCACATAAAAAACAGTGAAATTCAGGGTTCTCAGCTTCAATGAATTCTGCAAACTTACCTAGTGGTTTTCGACGTACCTGATCTTCGTCAATTATTCGTACTTTCTTAGAAAGTCGTGGAGAGTGATTGAAATTCTCTAACATCTGGGTCCATCGATAATTAATGGCATCGAATACAATTAGGCGACTACCTTTAAGCGCAAGTACATCCTCTCCTTGCATAAATAAACTATCCGCCTTCTGTTCATACTGATATACGCCTTCCACGTCCTTACCTTCAACACGTAAGAAGCGGTAACTCACGTCCGATTTCAGTGCTCTTACGGTAGAAGAAACAGCCTTCTCATACTCTGAACTGCATACCGCCTCAATATTCGACTTAAACCATTTTACTGGCTTAATCGAGCTTGTACGGGCCTGATAAATAGCTATCAGTTCCCTCGTAATGGTCACGATGACAGGCGGCTTCACAGGATTCGAACTTTGCTGAAGACCAAAGAATAGGGTTTGTTCAAAATAATAGCGAAGAACCTTTTTGGCAATATCCCTTAACTGAATTTCAACCAGAAATGCTTCTTCTATTTGAATTGAATTTTCTTGCTCTACTGCGATTTCTGTAATTGCTTTAGCCCAAGCCATTTTGTAGGTGTTATCAAAAGAACAATTACGGATTATGTGTAGCCATTTTTCTAAGAAGTCCACTATTTTACCCCGATCTATCATATTGTGATTTCACAATGCTGATACAACATCCATCTATGAACTATGAGAGATTTTACTTTCATTACCAATACTCGCAATCGAAGTTTGTCCAATGAGAATTCGGCAAGTCCACTGCACTGCAACTAACAACATTCTATTCGATATTAAAGTGTATATTTACTCACATTACTAGTCAGTGGATCCACAATGTAAACAACCCTGTTACCGGCATAATTAAATTGTTTATCCGAAGTGTCTATTTTATATGAGGTTATGGTTTTTAGCGTTCTTCGATCTAAAATTAGAAGTCCATCTTGTTTTTCAACGAGAAGAGTTTTGTCATCTGCTGATTCACGTATCCAAAATGAACCTGTAGTTGAAACTTTCGATTTAGTTACAAAACCCTTAGAATTAAAAGCATAAATGGAGCTAATACTTTGTAGCATAAATGAGTTAGATGAATTTTTTGTGTTTCCAATTAAAAAATCAGCAGACTCTGATATTGTTTTCGTCCAGATCGTTTTTCCTTGTGGATTTTTAGCAATGACTGCCGTTGACCCAGCTTGATCAAATTTTGTAAATATCATCGTTTTATCTTTCAAGATTCCCCGAAAAGACAAACCATTGTTTCGATAACTAAATTCTTTTCTCAATTGATCATCATAAAAAGAAAGTGTACTTTTATACTCCCCAGCAAAGGACCAATTAGAAATGGTTGAGATATATCCATTTTGTTGATAATACATAAATTCATTAATCATTTTCTTACTAAGTAATTTTCCATTTACACTATAACGGTATGTCATATATTTAGAAGAATTAAGTTTTAAATAAACGAGCAATGTACCATCGTCCATAATATAAGACCCAACTTCATTCGTAGTTTTTTCTGTGAACGTGTAATCCAAAAGCTTATTTCCTTTTGGTGAAAAAATGCGAAGTTGAGGGAATTCTCTATTTTTTTTCTTATCCTTGTACGATGTAATAAATGACATATTTCCGTTGGATAATATTTGATTCTTATAATCAAATCCACCACTATATTGCACCCATGATGAAGAAATGACATCAACAGATCCTATTTTAGTCTTTGTTTTTTCTTGATAGACGGTGACCTTTCCTGAGGAATCCATCAAATAAAGATAATCTTTTATTTTTCCAAAGTTACTAACTTCATCGTGTGTAACAACCCAGTCTGGCTTAGGTAGGGAGTCATAGGATGTTGGTGCTGCATACATAGGAGTAGCCGTCATTAAGAGTAGAAAAATAAAACCGGTCAGTGTTAATAGTGTTTTTCTCATAAAGTAGCTCCTTAAAATTATTGATTTAAATAATGAATTCGATCTTGTAACTTCATTGTGGAACGTTATTTTATTATCTGCAGTTCTCTCCAGTCATTCGACGTTAGATAGTTAGTGTCAACCAGGAGCTTCAGGGATATCCCGGTTAATAACTCCCGTAATGGATAATACACTCTATTCTTCCATACAATTTGCTTACTGCGATTTAGAGTAAAAGAACTCTCCTGGTAAGTCACAGTGATCTTGCCATTGCTGTTATCTATGTTACCCCCCAGCAGTTTTACAAGTTCATCTACTGGAGAATATATTGTCAGGTCCGTCGTTCGAAACGATCCTTGTCCCCCATATTGCATATACTTGCTTTTGAATTTAACTGGTATAGGGTCATTAATAGTTAAATAATTATCCATGCCAAACGTATAGAAATAGGAATCTGCGTGTGAGTAATCAACGACATTGCCGTATCTTCGAGGTGTCATCAGATCAGAGCCTACAATTCGATACGCTCCAAAATTTAGCAAGCCAGATTGAATAATATGATCGGTGCCACCCATCCAACTCATGCCATAGTCGATGGCAGAAGATGAACCTGTCGAATTAATCGGTATTGTTTGAATTAACTTCCCATTAGAGGTATCAAATATACGGTACTCCTCTTTACCTTTGACTCTTCTACCGTTCTCTGTGTAGTTGACCCACAGCACAACATATTTCCCATGAGGGCTAAATTGAGCGATACCAAATGCATAATTTGCTCTGCTCGTATCAGACTCTAACAAAGTATGTGACTTACCATGAATAATAAGCTCATGCTTGTATGACCTTTTTTTCTTCGTTTGCTTATATACAACAGAAGAACTTAATGTTCTTTTGTACACAAAGTCATCTGAGTTGTTTTTTTGATAAGATTTAAGTTTCAGTTTACTTCCATCAGGCCTGATCTCGTAGGGGAATTCACCAGGATATGTAACATAGGTATAGTTTTTTGAATCGAAATATAATCCTGCCTCGACATATAATGCGCCTACTTTAGGTGCTGGATCAAAATAATTACGATACAATACATTCGTCACAAATATATCGTTATGCTCGGTAGGTCGTTCTTTGGCTGTATGTATAAGCTTATTGGTCGATATAGAGTACACCAGGTATTCGCGACTTCCTTTCTCTACTACATACATGTTTGCATCTGGATAAACGCCGTCTATCCTTCCATTCGCTGTATTTCGGTTAGCAATAATGGAAAATACCTTAGTGCGGCTATCATACTTCACAATTTTTTCGGTGGAACCACTCTGTAGGATCGAATAGCTTATCAATGGATTTTTTGTATTCATGCCTTTAATCTTTCTGAAGTTGTACTCTGAAGACTTATCTACATAATCTACCACTGTGTCTTCACTGGTAAATAAACCTGTATGATAGTCTACTGTAGTTTTCCGAATAATGGCGTCTCCTGTTCTATTACGAAAGTTCGAATCTTGCATCCATTCAAAATAGATCTTATCTCTACTATCGGTTGGAATCTCATTAGCCATAGCTAATTTTCCAGGAACAGTCCACTCTAAAACAAGTAACAACACGATTATAACCGCTATATTATGTATCTTTTTCATTAGTACTCTCCGATCCAAATCAATTTATTTTAGGTATATCATCATTACAAACTAAGGATTCATTTTCAATCTTCTCGAGTGAGATAATTGCCATAATTAATGGTTGGATGCGTTCGTCTTGGAATGGAGTATCAACGATAAACTCTCAGCTTAAATAAACTACCTAACAATTCTTTGTCAAAATAATAGATCTACCTTCTGCTATAGGTTAAAAGAAAGCTAAATATTGAGTAAGCACAAAGAAACGCAAAGACTTACATAAATTTTGTATCACGAACAGACATGGGAATGAGGCGAAATGGATGGCTATCGAGCAAGATGGAGATCAATCATAAGCTGAGAGCAGAACAGGCGCCTTCAAGGCAACATATGTTGTTTATCGTAAGGACATGAATCCTGTTTGCAAAGCAGTTCTTATATTGCATTATTTGATTCCGGCACGTATTACGAAACGACTTACAGGATGAGGAAAGCCATCATTGCAAGAAAGTCTTGAGTTAACTAAAACGTTCAATTAGATCCTGAAGAAGCTCTTCTTTCTTTTTTCTTTCTGAAGATTTCTGAAATAGAAACGACGGCCTCCTTTTGAGAGGTCGTCATTCAATTCAATATGAAAGAGTAAATTTACTCACATTACTTGAAGCATAATTCAGGACGTAAACTATCCCCTTACCTTCATAGTATAATTGTCCGTCTCCTAAATCCATGTTGAATTTGTACAGTGATTTAATTTTTAGTGATTTTCGATCCAGAATTCCAAGTTGGTTTTGATCTTGAAAAAGAATGGTTGAACCTTCATCCGATTCAAATAACTCAAAAGAATTTGATGATATTTTGGTTTTGTTTATAAATCCTTTTGAGTCAAAAGCGTAAATCGAAGTCTTACTTTTCATTAAAAATGAGTTAGTTGAAATTTTCGTATTACCAATATAAGGACCAGCTGACTCTGGCAGTGTTTTTGTCCAGAGTGTTTTTCCTTGTGAGTTTTTAGCAATAACTGCCGTTGTCTCTCCTTGATCAAATTTTGTAAATAACATTGTTTTATCTTTTAAGATACCCATAAAAGACAAACCAATATTCCGGTAACTAAATGATTTATTCAAGTGATCGTCATAAAAGGAAAGCGTAGACTTGTATTCACCTGCTGAGGACCAATTAGAAAGAGTGGTAATAAAGCCATTTTGTTTGTAGTACATAAATTCGTTAATTGATTTCTTATTGAGTAGTTTACCATCGGCACTGAAACGATATGTCACATATTTGGAGGTGTTTAGTTTTAAATGAACAAGCAGTGTACCATCATTCATGATGTAAGATCCTACTTCGTCGGAGGATTTCTCTGTAAATGTATAACCCCATAGTTTTTTACCATTTGGAGAATACACACGGAGTTGGAAGAATTCTCGATTCTTTTTTTCATCCATGTAAGCAGTAATAAATGACATATTTCCATTAGAGAAAATTTCATTTTTATAACCAAATTTCGCAAAAATCACACGGGAAGATGAAATGACATCAACTGTCCCAACTTTAGCTCTGGTTTTTTCTTTATACACGGTGACCTTCCCTGACGAATCCATAAAATAAAGATAATCCTTTGTTCTTGCAAAGTGTGCCACTTTTCTTATAATGTCAGAGCTATCCTTATGTGCAATGCTCCAATCTGGCGTAGGCAGAGAATCATAGGATGTGGATGCTGCTGATATAGGATTAGCCATTAGTAAGAGCGATATAACAATAAGAAAGCATAAGTTAAGTTTTTTCATAAGGTCCCCTTAATCGATAATTTGAAAAAAATAAATTCAATAATAAGTCTTTTGAATCACATTGGTAGATGATCCACTTCGCCATTTCTTCGCGTGTCAACGTCGTGCTCGGTTTAAACCTATTCGGATAATCCGAGGGTTTTAGGAAACCTAAAGAACTGCATCATTTACTTCTTCCTCACTCAAGCCAGAAATGTTTCAAACTCTGCACGGGTTACCATCATACCCGGCTTAAATGTGCCAACAAATATATCCTTTGAAATAGCCATTCGCTACGGCTGCATCGATGGCAGGCAGGTACATCTTTAAATAAGGTAACTGCAGCCTGATTTGTGTTTCCGGTGAATCAATACATCCCCAATACCAATGCACCACTTAATAAGAGTTGAGTCGGATTTTTCAATTCTTTCACGCTCCACATGTTAAAAGCAGACTATACTTCCTTGATATAAGCTATGTATTCTTTAGGATTGACCTTTTTTTCAGATTGAGATTAAACAGATTTGTTAATTTGAATCTAAATGTTACGTGGGGTGTTTCTACATTGAGTTAGTTTTATTAGGGATCTGCTCTTATGTGAATGTGTTATGCTGCTCATTTACACGTCCTTCCCATAATCTTGAATGTAGTTTTCTGTTCCGTAATACCTATAAAACTTGCCAATAACAAGAATATTCTACCACTAAATGATCAAAGGATATAGGTATAATATCCCAAAAATACTTATAATCCATTTTGCTCCTGATCTTTTAGTTAAGTTGATGTTTCACAAGCTTGAAGAAAATAAAAAAAGCAGCTCGCGGCTGCTTTTTGTTTACCCAGTTATTTGTTCCATTTTATTATTTGATATCTTATCAGCGAGTCTCATAAAAACATTCATGTCAACAGCGTTAATTATTTCACTTTGTAAGTTTGCATATTCACTTTTCAACTTCTCATTCTTATTATTCGCTTCTTCGAGACGACCTGCTAATTCTAGAGTCATCTGTCTTAGCAACGAAATATGTGAATTCAGATTATCCATAATTTCATTAAAGGTAACTACAAACTCTTGGTCTAGTTGAATGGGGTCTTGAAGCGAATAAACCGTATTATCTTCTTCTATGGGACTCAGTTCATGAGCAATCGTATTTGAATTAGTTATAGTTACAATACTTCCATCACTTTTGTTTTGATTTCGGATTTGTTTAGCTTTTCGAATAGCGTCCTCATACTTTTTACGTAAGGATCCATTCCAGCGGAAACCACACGCTGCTTTTGATCTTTTTAATTTTTCACTAGCTTCTTCAAATGCTTTTAATTGTGTACTTCCAGATTCGATATGTTGTAATACAGTCTGTGCTAAAAACAAATCTGCTTCAACGTCCCAACTGTCTTTACGCAATTCCATAATGAACACTCCCCGAATTTGATATATTGATATTTCTATTTATATCCCAAAATATATGAACATATTCCCAAGGATCTGAATTTTATCTCTTTACATTTCTAAAAGATATCTACGAACATTAATTGATATTTAAATACCTATGTAGTACTAGCAACTCTGGACAAAAGATTCAATGTTTTTATCATAGTAATTAGCTTAAATACTTATTCATCTGGTAAAGCCAACGACTTACCTTCTGCAGCATTCAGTCACAATACAAGCGTACAAAATAGTTAGCTCAGCATCGACGAAGAGATCAATAACTGAGTTAATCAGTAAGTATGACTATTCAAATTACAATTTCGTCGACAGAGATGATGCTCACTGTATCCCTTAGAAAAATTCCAGGGTGGAAGCTCCTTAATTTTACTTTCTATTTGGATCTAGAGCTTTTGACTATCACCGAGCCGGTGAAGATCTTCGAAGTATTCTCTTTTTTCGTACGTTCCTCAAGAAAAACATCAAACAGCAGAGGATCCCCCCTGCTGTTTGATTTCTCTAGTATGTAAAATTAAATTGAACAACTAATTCCCCTGTTGAAAACATAGCAAATTTAGTGATCATATAAAATGAGTTTGAGTTAATATCTACATATTTGATTCTATGATCTCAGATAACTGTTCTAAACTAGGATTAACATATTTATCTTCCCCTACAACAAATGTTGGTACACTCGCAACGCCATTAATGGAGGTGATTTTAAAATCTTCTTTTACTTCATATAATCCCTCTAAATTATTCAAGCTCTCTTCAACCAATTTTGAATTACCGTGCGGTACATAATCATCGATTAATTTAAGTAGAAACTTTTCATTCGCCCAAACGGTTCTTTCTTCTCCTTGGTTCTTATAAATTGCATGGTGATACTCCCAAAACGCCTCTTGATTTTGTTTCCAAAGAATTTCTCCTACCATTGCTGCCTTTATGCTGTCTGGGCCTAAGAAAGGATAATTAACTATATAGAGTTGGGCTTTGCCTGTATCAATAAACTTATCTTTGAATTTATCGAAATTGTCATTATTCCAGGCCATACAATAGGGACATTTGTAATCGACAAATTCAATGACCTTAACCGGCGCTTGTGGATCACCTATATAAGCTTGTTTATCAAGTTTGTACTCTCCTGCCATGACTTCTATCTTACCGTCTACATCCTGAAAAGTGGGGAATTCCTCTTTTGATTTAAAACCTGATAAAAGAACCATAAGAAGAACTACTAGTAATCCCATTAAGGTAAATACCATTATCCCTTTCTTTAGTGAGTTCCTTTTTTTCTCAATTTTCATTGATAACACTCCCTCGTTAGTTTGTACCGAAAAAACAAAAAAAGCACCTCAATAAGGCCATGTGGTCCTATTGAGGTACTTCCTCTTCCCGGGTATTCAATTACTTTAGATTATACATCAGCTTGTACATAAAACCAAGTGAATATTGAATGAATTGGTGTCTAATCAAACTTTTAAGAATCTAAATGAACTCAAGAGAGATCTTAGGGGATGCTCTCTATTAGTTTAATACCCACAATATCATTGTTTAGGTCACGTACTACAAGGCTTTTATAGGTTGCTTCAAAGTTTATAAGAGTTTCTTTATCGAGAATATCACTAGTAGTTCTTTTGAAATTTGAATCCATTAGGACTTGTTTTCCTCCAAAAACATAATTTTTTCCGTCTTTCACAACAACTATAGGTACCACCTCTGTATAACGGTCCAATACTCTATTCACTTGTTTACCTGATAATATTGTTTCATCGTAAGCAATGAAGGAATTCTCGGTTAAATCATGCAAAGTAGGTAAGACACTTGTTGACTGATTACATCCATTAGCAATAAATAAAACCACGAATAATGAAATGCTGCGGATGATTTTCCTCACGATCCATTTCACTCCTTATAAATAGAAAAAGTACCTCATGCAACAGCCTAAGCAGTTGTAGGAGGTACTTCCTCATATCTTTATTCAGTTATTTTTATTATATCCTTTGAGCATCTAACGTGTAAACAAACAATAATGCTCTTAGGCAAGTACAAGTGGATTTAGATGTAGCATGCAGGAAGCTCATTTTGTAAATACATCAAATAAATACTCATTAACATCTAAAAGGTTCTTTGATCAGAGCCTGTAAGACATTCACGCGCTCTGTAGTTTCTTTATTTCAATATGATCGGCTTGTAATCTTAAAAAGGATGGGGTATCAACTTCTTCCCCCCAGTTATAATTATTTGGCAAAAAGATCTTCTCACTATGTATTTCTATATAATAATCCTCCAGTTGATGAACGTTAATACGCTCATTAAGAAGAGCAGTTGAAACCCTAACATCAATGAATCTTGCAACTTCTAACCCCAATTCCTTACATAATTTGATCCAAGATTTATTAACTTGCGATTTTATTTTAGCCTCAGCCGGTTTGGAGTTTTTTTTAAATTGCTCTATCCACTCGGGCCTATACTTTTTTAGGTGTTCCCTTTCTAGTGTTAAAACTTCTACATTCATATATAGTCCAAATTCCTCCTTAACATCCCAACCTAAAAAACTACTAATTTCATCGTTATATTTAAACCACTTTTCATGATATGTAAACTGATGATGGATAACACTCCATTGTTCTGTTCCTTTGTTTACTTTAAGATAATGAGCCATTCTCTTCTCCCCCTACTAATAAATTTAATAATTTCGATAGATGCTTTACTTTGCCAACCTTAACTGTAAAGCGTTCGATATAGCTATTTTCCACTTTGTCGAACCTTGTCCCAGGTATTTAATTATGGTTTCTGCACAAGGATAACCTTGATTGTTTTGCGCGAAAGTTGTGTAATCACTTCTTGAGAGAAAACTACCATATTGTTCAGAGGCTTTCCGAACAGCCTCAATACATTTACCATGAAAATATGACTTTACTGGATTTTTAATAGGTAGTGTGACTAGATTTGAATTCGGATAAGAATGTTCAATATGACCTACAATCGATTCTGGTGGATAAGAAATTGATATTTCGGTGTCTTTAACAACTAATTTAAGAATTGTATTTTTCAGATTCAACTTTCCATCAATATAATCTGTTACAACCGTAGTACGATCATAACCAAGGAGTTCATTAATTATCTGGGCAATTTTATGTATCGCGTCCCTTTTATTCATCTTTCCGTTTGTTTGATTATCTAACAAAGATAATGTTTTCCCTGTTTCAAGCAGATTGATTACTACATCCAACGTATTCATGACTAACCCCCTGTACTAATTTAAAACGCAAAAAAAGGAAGCAATCTCACACTTAGTAATGACTAAGTGCGAGGTGCTTCCTCGCTTCTCTTATTTAATTAGTTCCATTATATTCCCTGAGATACAATCTGTCTATAGAATTCCCATAAAGGCATTACCCAATCTGTTTTAAGAGGGTTCTCAGACTTTGATTCTATGTTCCTACTAGGAGTTCTGTGATAATCTATGTAATAACTAATCATACTGCATTGTCGCTATTCAGTTTGATTGCAACCGAATACTCTCTTTGTTATAAACTCGTTTTCTGACTTTTTTTCATTTGAGAAACTCTAGATCGAGAAATGCCTAATATTTCAGCAATTTGATATTGCTTAATCTCAGGATCTAGTTCAATTAACTTTTTCATTTTAATCAGATTAGAGGTTCTGCTTGTCTTATCAAGTAGTTCTTCAGTTTTCTCTAACGCTGTAGAGTTAGCTTTCACCATCTTTAGGCATTGATAACACACAATTTTTCCTTTAAAATCAATAGCTTCGAGCCTGTGTTCTTACAACAAAGTATACAATTTGATTGAGGAATTATAAGAATCAACTTATCCACTTCTGTTTTAATGATGAGTTCACTACCGCAATAAATATGTCTCCTATCTCGAAGTTCTTTAGGGATAGATAATCTACCTTCTACTTCAATTTTTCGAACAAAACTCATCGCTCACGTCCTTTCAACCTTTCTTTAGATATTACATTATATCACAATAATTTCCTATAACAATCAAGAAACATGCACCCCATCACTACATTTTATCTCATTGATTTTGATGGGGTGCTGGATTATTCATAAATATTCTTAATTCAACATGCTTACGTCATTAGAAATTAGCATCATAAATCATTAATGCAGTTAATATTAGACCGACTATTCATGCTAAAGTCTACGCTGCAATTGAACTCTCATACAATATTTTATTATAATGTCTCGATGTGATTCCCGTATATCTGTAAATTCTAATGCAATTTGAAGACCACTTTCAATTAAATTCTGATACACGAATCTCCCTCTAAAGGGAATTTCATGAGTGGAATCTCTTGTTTCGATAAATAATAATCCGTTGAGCCCTTCCGAATTGTATTCAAACAAATGTCCATCTTTTATAAATGAAAGCCCACCTCCACTTATATCCTTCGTGATATAACTTTTCATCGGATGATCACTTATTCCAACATCAAGTTTAAAACTCACGGTTGCAGGTACCCGAAAAAATTCTCTCTTTTGTACCGTTAATATGGAAACGTCCTCTGGAATGGAAAGCTGTAGCTCTACTGGTTCACCTCTAGATTGGGAAAGAACACAAGTCTTGAATTGAAATTTTTCTCCTGATCCTCCTGCAAAATATATGTAAACCTCCTTCTTTACGAGTTTAGGTATCGATATCCGATGTTTAACCACAATGGAGCCAATTCGAAATGTCTCTGAATCAATAGCTTTGATTTGTGCAACCAACATATTACCTTGTTTGTCTTCAAGCTCCACGTATTGATCAACAAATAATGCATCAAGAGCAATCATTATTGTTTGTCATCCCTCCTAAGTAGTTTAAAACGCAAAAAAAGCACGGCAGTCCTTGAGGACATGCGCGTGCTTCGCGTTAGATGTATTCATTTCTGATTCATTTTATCATAATCGGAAGAGACGGTAAACCTCTTAGAGAGAACAGATCTCTTTTGATTTTATAGGTATCGAAATAGTAAATGTGTTTCCATTGACTCTTGAATCAACAGTTATGCGGCCATGATATCGTTTAATGATCCTCTGAACTATATATAAACCCAATCCAGAATGATGTCCTTTATCTTTTTTGGTACTAAATCCTTTTTCGAAGAGTTTATCAATTAAATTTTCAGGAATTGGAGGACCACTACTGAATACTTTGAATAACAATCGATCATCTTCTAAGTAACCAGTCAGCTCTACTTTTCTTTCTTGCTCAGGTAGTGCTTTTACAGTGTCAAAGGCGTTATCAATCAGGTTACTTATTATTTTTACAAGATCAGTACTCTTTAAAAATTCGAGTTGCATGCTGCTAATCTCATAACTAAATGCAATTTTATGGTTTGAAGCATATGTTAATTTAGCTTGTATCAAACCTGCTAGTGCTGGAGAATTAATATTGATGATATCATTAATAATTGTTACTTCTCCAATCATCTCATCTGTAAACTTTCTAAGTTCCTCATATTGCTCAGTAGCTATTAGTGATTGAATAGTGGACATATGATTATTAAAGTCATGTCGTTGTTCCTTAACCGTAGTGAAGAGAAGATCCATGTTACTAAAAAATGCTGCCTCTTCAGATTGTAGCCCCATAATTATGTTACTTGTGTAATTTCTCGATATAATTCCTAGTACAATCAATACGAGTAGAGTAGAAATTCCAATCAGCAACTGCATTTTAAGAAGAAATGAGACCATGTAATTATTAATTTTGCTCATGTCCGATACTATACTAATGATCACCGGATACCCAAGATGGAAATAGAAGTAAGCTTTTAGAATGGGTTTACGGTCTATTTCAGTTTCAAAGGTGAATTCTTTTTTACCCTCATATGCCCTTCTCACGTAATCATAATCTTCTTCAATCTCATACTGGTAAGTACCGAAAAGGATTCCTTGATCATAATTCTCTGTATCACCAATTTTCTGATGTTTCCTCTGTTGTTTAAGAAAGATGGATGGATCAAACACCGTTACCTCTCGTAATGAAGTTGACATTACATTCTGTTCAATTAAATTCTCTAATGACCTCCCCCCCCTATGTGATAATTGAATAGAGATGCTAATGTTTAATGCTTCAGCTTTCATTTTTTCAACTTGCTCGTAAATTAGCGCTTCTCGAGTAGAGTTATAGTATGTCTGATTTAATAGACCTAAAATAGTAAGTAGTAAAATAGCAATTATAAGAATGATTTTCACTTGTTTCGTTTTGAACAGAAAAGCCTTCATGTTGTTCCTCCAGCTTGATTAAGTATACTTCTCTATCCTTATCGACACTATCCTCCATTATTTATTCAAGGATACTGAAAGATATGTACTAAAGTGATATTTTAAATTTAAATAACACTTCTAAATTAGGCCTACTAGTTGCTTTCTATACTGATTAAAAGGCAACAGCGTAATCCCTATCTATCTAATACGTAAAGACACTACCTTGACGCTTCTTAATTGACCAATTAATTTATTGCTCATCTGTTTTTCTTGTAATCGAACAATTTAATTATTACATGACTAAAACTCTCCACTATACAAGTACTAGACTCCTTAGTATTTTTTATAATAGACGCTTTTCTCTCAGACCTACTATCAAAGTATCAAATTCAATTTGAATAGATTTAAAAGCAAATTCGAATAAAAAAAGCACGCACCGCCCTTAAAGGACGATGAGTGCTTCGCATTTGTACGTTCTAAATTAATTTGACAGGGGCAAAAAAATGTTAAATTAAGGTTTAATTAATATGTAATTCCTAATAACTGAGTTATTTTGGTTTGTTCGGGCCAATTACGTACACCATTTTGTTCTTTTGTCGACCAAAAAGTATCGCACTGTCGAGATCTTCAATAAATACGTCAATGATATTACCTTTTACCGCACTACCTGTATCCTCCGCTTTTCGATAGCCTACACCTTCAATGTACACCCACCAACCCATTGGTATTACACTTGGATCAACTGCAATTGTTCGACCTTCTTCCACTGTAGCTCCTGAAGCTGTAATACCATACTGTGGATGCCCTCGATCCTTACCAGTAGACTCAACACCTGCTGTAAATGCAGTTAATTCAACCTCTTCCAAAATAAATTTATATTCTACCGGTCTTTCCTCAATCGTGGTGATTTTTTTCTTGTTTTCTACGAGAACTATTGAACTCTCTTGTGGTTGATTGATATTATCATCTTCTGTAGCAGCTATATTTTCAATTACATCAGTATGGTTATACTCTACTTTAGGTTCAGGAACCCTTGTCCCTACAGCAATAACCTCTGGCGTGTAGGGATGGACCACTCTTCGTGAACGTTCGTGTTCTAACGATACTTGACCATTTTCTAACACTGTAGATCGACTAACTATCTCTTTCCCTGGTATCCCTTGTTGTATTACTTTTTCCTCACCGATAAACAGATCAGGATCATTATATTTTACTATTGTGTACGGGATCTCTTCTTCATATTCTTTTTCAGATTTCGCAAGCCGCGTAACTCTAATTTGTGTATTAGAGGTCAACTTTACCGTCGCAGCAGGCTCTACAATGTCTTGAGTACCTAATTTAATATTTAGCTGTGTCAATACTTCTCCAACTGTTTCAGCATGCGTATCCACTGTAGTATTGTGGTTGTCAGACATTACGACAACACGATATTTGGGTAGCTGCAAGCTCCCAATACTCTGTTGCTTTTCTGTCTGGAGAATATACACCAAAGATGAGCCAGATAAGATAGGAACTGAAATTGCCAACGCTATTAGCCATTTTTTTGTTCTACGGTAATACATAAAGTCACTCCTTCAATAAAATAAAAAAAGCACCAAACCGCTTTTTAGAGCAGTCTGGTGCTTCCAGATTCAAGATATTTGATTAATCTTAGTATAAAGTACAACCATCAGTCAGACAAGCCTAAATACTCTTTGAGCATCTGAGTTTAATATGATAAAATTGAATGAAATAAATACGTTGAAATGTGGAAGCACCACTATAACCTCTAAGGTTTATAGTGGTGCTTTTTTTGTCTTTAGAAAGGGAGGATAAAACAATGGATTAATTCGGACAACGACGGTCCATCTAATTCTAAGAATTCAAAATAAGGAGTGTTGTTCATTATGGATGCCAACTGGCCAATAGCTATAATTTTATGTTTATTAATTGTGTTAAGCTTGATTTCTCTGGTAATTTTAAAAAAAGTAGAACTTCGGATGTATTTTATAGACACTGCCCTTATCACAGTATGTTTGGCCTTCTGTGCCGTAGCATACTTTACAGCAGTTGAAGCATTTTTTATTGGGATAATAGTCTATGTATTTAGATTAACAAATAGTGATAATATTATTAAATTTGTTTTTCTGTTTTCAGGATTAATCATTGGCTATTTTACGGGGAATGACTTTTAT
The DNA here is from genome assembly GCF_900101225.1 of Paenibacillus sp. CF095. NCBI lineage: Bacteria > Bacillati > Bacillota > Bacilli > Caryophanales > Paenibacillaceae > Paenibacillus > Paenibacillus sp. CF095. Next base: position 374,069 of record NZ_FMZN01000003.1, on the reverse strand, counting down.
ACAAACACTTCTATCTTGATCTTAGCCATATTTATAATTATACGTTTGGTGGAGTCTATCGTCGAAATAAGTCTCTATACTCCAGATTCTGAGCCAATTACAGGGCTAGACATGCAGTCTAAGAAGTCAGATGACTAGAAAAAAAAGAATTATAGAGAGGCGTTATCATGCCTCTCACTTTGAACTCACATTAAACTATATTTCATTAATGATATTTCAACTCATATCAATTCGATTTAGATGCGTTCAGTTCGTATCCTTCATTGCTGATGAGTTGTTAATCATCTAAGGATGAGGGGTCTCTTGCAAATAAACACTTGATTGGCCGATAGAATCTAAAGGAACATTCATGGTTGCCATAGCCAGTTTCTTTTGTTCATCGTTAACGTGAGTATAAATCATTGTAGTCTCTATTGATGAATGGCCCATAAGTTCCTTTACGACTCGTATATCAATTCCATTTTTGAGAAGCATCGTAGCAAATGAGTGTCTTAGCTTGTGACAAGATAGTTTCATATCACTTACATTTGGATTACTCTTTTTGAATGCTTCAAATGTTTGATTAACTAGCTTTTGAATCTGTCTGATCGAGAGTCTTCTCCCTTTCTGAGATACAAAGAATGCATCTTCCCTAAGGCTATAAGGCGAAATCCTCTCTTTTTCAACTTCTAGTAGGTAGTCTAGTAAAACGTCTGGAACGGGTATTTCATTCCATTTTCTACCCTTACCAAATACTTCTATTACTCCTTTAGTCTTTTTCAGGTCTTTTAAATTCAACCGGTGAACTTCCCCTACCCGTAATCCGCAGTAAGCCATAAGTAAGAATATAGCTATGTTTCTGTTTCGGTAACGCCCTTCGATAAATTTAAGGCTCTCTGTGAGATCCTCTTCCTCAAGATACACGGGCTTCTTATTTTTTTCCGTTTTGGACTTTTTTACTTCTGCAGCCGGATTCTTAGAAGCAAGCTCAAAATCCATTAATGCCGTATAAAATGTCCTGATAGCGGAAAGAGTTCTGTTCCGTGTTATATCTGCTGCTGCTTGTTTATCATTTAGAAACTCCATAATATGCAATTTCCCTACCTCCTGCGGCAGGGAACCGTTTAATGAGTCTAGAAAGGTCAAACACTCTCTCATATATTCTTTTTGTGTTGAGGCCGTGTATCCGGATTGCTTCAGGTATATTCGAAAAGCTCGAAGCTGCTCACTATACAAATCCTCGAGCTCATAAGGATTACTCATTAACTTTCCCTCCAAACATTAATCTCATAATCACATTCAAAATACATCTATAGAAGTAAATGAATTATAAAATATATAAAAATATCTATTTATATTTATATTTTGCATAAATATAAAACTTATGAAGATTGAAATTCATATACAACTTCCCATCATCAGTAGTAAAATTACCTTTAAACTTAAAGTGCGCAAAATATGGATTTGGCGTACTTTATTATAGCACATACGTTCCTTTAATAGATTATCTCTTTTTTCTTAGAACCTAATTCAAAGATGAATTCCCAACTCTATCTTTATAAAGTATAGCTGGTTCAGGTCTAAAGAGCTTGAAATTTAGAATAAATACGTTTCTCCCCTTTTTTTAGTTTACATAATAATTAATACGGTAAACTTATGTCAAGTATCTTCTTTAACTTACTATTAGAATTGATGGATTTGTTAGTTTTAATTTTCAACTTTTTTGTGATTCAAACTTAATACTTGAATATTAAGTTTAGTATTCATTAACATGTTTAAATTAACAAACATATTACTTAATACTTTAATGAATATATTTATATTTATTGTTTTAAATACTTTTATTGAATTTTGTGAAAATTGATACAAAAAAAGAGGCAGGGAATGTGAGGTATGGAGAAAAAAAATACGTTACGCATTAGATTTACTTCTATGCGAAGGTATAGGTTTAAACGCTTTTGTTATTTTTAATCGGACTGAGATCGGGCACTAGTATCAAGTGAAACGATTCTTTCCTTCTGGTAAAGAAGCAGCAGAGCATGTTATAAGAGAGCCATGTAGAGTTTCTCTATGGATATTTTTGTTGTAAACCATGAACCAGACAAGAGGAAGAAGAAGGACTAATGCGTATAAAATAATTACAGCACGCGAAGTAAAGTAACTTGTTACAAATCCCTATGAGTAGTTTGTATTGACCAAGGGGCTATAAATTTTCAAGAGCACGGGGAAACATTCAGAAGGATCTCTAAAACGAGAGATAAACTTGAGAGTGAAGAACGCGAGACTCGAAGCGCAGATGCACCTGCGCCATGCAGAGAACGAACACTAAAAAAATCCGCTTGATCGAACGGGGGAGGAACAACGAGCAAAAATAACGACTGGTTTGAGATACAGTTAGATCTAAATAATGTTAAAAATCAGAAATAATTGTATTTTTTAGAGTTATTCTGACTTAATGGTGGCATGACAATCCATGCCCCATTTGACAGAGTTATGACTAATCTTCATTTAAACCTTTCTTTTAGAATTTACTCGATCTAACTGCTCAAATTTCAGATTTGCAAAGTGAAAGTCCAGTATCTACGCTTTTTTAAGTTTTTTTTGTGAAATTTAACACCTTTACTTTAAAATCGATAACATTTTGATTAACGTCCAATATAACTAGGTAACCTCTATGCAACGGAGTGTCATTGCTATGTCAGCTTTCTCGATGCAGAGACTGTTTATTCGTCTCTAAATATCGATTGCCGGTACTGCGGTAGTATACTATCCGTTAAGTAAGTTATCAATATTTCACTATCGAGCCCCATACAGTTCGTGCTCCCGTAAGATCTGTGAAGTATTTAATATTTGAAAAGAAATAGTACATTGGATTACCCTTGACCCACACACCTCATCTAAAATCAAATAACCTTTTTTGATTTCCGCGCATTCTGAAGCTTATGAATTTATCTTTCTGATCTAGCTGAAAATAGATATTTTTTTTCATCAACTCACTGATCGTATATCCGGGCGAATGGCCATAGGAATGGCCTGGATATATACGTGTCGAATCCGGAAGCGCAGTCTTAATTAGCTCGATGCTTTCGAACATTTGTTCAGCAGATCCACCTTTAAAATGGCATGTACCGCAGCCTTCAGTAAATATTGTATCCCCGGTGAATAGGCTAGATGGGAGATAGAAACACATCCCTCCTGCCGAATGTCCGGGTGTGTGTAAACAAGTGATTTCCATCTCTCCTATCACAATCCGATCGAGGTGATGAAGACCATGCAGATTATCGCAGTTGAATTGATAGTAATCAATCTCGATCTTTGACATATAAACATTGCATCCATACATCTTTACAAGCGGATCGGCTAAATGAACATGATCATAATGCGAATGGGTCAGTAGAACAGCCCGGAGCCGGACACCTAGCTCCCCAATCCTGTTCACAATTGTATCTAGCTCCCAGGCAGGATCAATAATTACTGATTCTCTGGACACGGGGTCAGTAATAAGGTAGCAATAGTTAATGAATTCTGAAGAGCTGGTACGTAATATATCTATTTGATGGTCATAGTCTTTGGTCGCTAACGTCGTCATCATCCCCAATCAGAGCGATGATTCGCTCTGTATTAAATTATCGTTCATCATCCTCTTCAATCCCCTTGTTAAGTTTAAAACGTATTCAATAACCGAAACCCTAAGGGAATACTGATAAAATAGCCCTAAGAACTAAACTAATCTTATTTAGCTTCAGATTGCCGCTGTCCCTCAGAAGACATTACGATGCGTTTAGAATTGAAACAGCACTTCTTATGTAATACTTACTCGAAGTCATTAAGATATTCCCGACAAAGATCGCTGCGTTTAAACGAATCTCACCTGTAGTCCTTTTCATTAGGATGAATTCCTTAAAAAAAATAGTCCCCTGTAGTCAATTAGACGCCTAATACCTAAAGGGGACACATTTTAAAAATTCATTTCATTCAGACCATTGCTTATTCTAATTCAGTAAAGCGATAGATTTATACCACCCTTATCTCATCCAAAGCAAAATAGCCATTATAACCTTCCACATACACCGCTGCCCTGTGGCCAAATAGCACCTGGGCTTCGGTTCTTGTTATCAATACATCCTCATATCCTTTGCAGGTCACCTTCGTTCCAATTGGATAGACTTGATTCCATTCCGTCGTTTTTTGAAAAGCCGTATCTATTTTTCGTTTGAATTCAGCTTGGCCTTCTGTATCCTCTTCCTTGCGGTCAATAGATTTCGTCACTCTCACTCCGACGGAACCCCTTTGCTGATTGACCGGAGGTTCGACTTTAATTTTTGCGATAATTTTAGTCAGCACACTCCCCGGACCAGTTTCTTCAAACTCCATTCCCCCTTGGCGTATCAAGTACCTAATGCTATCCGTCCATCTGACGGATGAACGCAGCTGTTCAGCCAAATTGGGTACGATCTCGGCAGGATTATAAGGTCTTGCGGTGACATTCGAAATCACAGGAATGGTAAGCTCTGAATAGGAGAACTCTCTCAGGTACTGTTCAAACTCTTCCTTTGCTTCCTGCATGTGACGGGAGTGGAATGCCGCGCTGACATTCAGCGGGATATAATCAGCGCCCTCCCTTTCAAAATAAAGCTTGGCACGATCGATGTCATCTTTGTTTCCTGAGATTACAATTTGCGTCGTTGTATTCAAATTCGCGATATCAATTTCCGTCAATCTGTTGTTTACCAGTACCCCTTTTATTTCACCTTCGGTTAGACCAACCACAGCAGCCATTGCACCACCGGAGGCCTGGCTCATCAATTCCCCTCTTTTTTTCACCAACATTAGGCCAGTTTCGAAATCGAAACCACCCGCTGCCAAAATGGCGTTGTACTCGCCCAAGCTGTGCCCAGCCAGAAAATCTGGCTTAGGGGCTCCATCTCTTAGTTTTTTAAAGTACGTTAGTGCGTTGACTACATATAAGGCAGGCTGCGTATATTGTGTGTAACGAAGTTTTCCTTCGGGATTGTCGAGACAAAGTCTTTTGATAGAATAACCTAGAATTGCATCAGCCTTCGCGACCAAATCAGGGAATGCTTCGAAGAGCCCTTCTCCCATGCCTTTCGCTTGCGAGCCTTGCCCTGGGAATATATAGGTTTTCATATGTGCCTCCTTTTCCTTTGTCATTGATAGCTTCGAATATTTGAAACGGTTCTTAATCAATTAATCCCGGAATGATGTAATCCTCCAGAAGCTCCCAGCGGTCGATAAGCATTTTGTCCATCTTAGAAGCAACGATGACAACCAATTCTTTCTCAGGCATGCAGTAAATATATGTTCCTCCTATTCCTGCTGCTATATATGTGAAAATGCCGTTATCTTCTCGTAACCACCATAAATAGCCATAATCCTCAAGATGTTGTGACAACGACTCTTCTATCCATTTCTCGGAAACAATTTGTTTGTCGCCCCATTTGCCGCGATTCACGTACAAATAACCAAAACGGGCCATTTCTCTTGGAGTTAAGGTCAGTCCCCATCCGCCAATGTTATAATCCTGAGGGTCTTTAATCCATCCGGTAATGTTTTTTCCAAGCACATCTTCTTTCGAAAACGACTTCATTTTCTGATCCGGAATTTCTCGGATGCCGAGCGGACGAAATAAATGTTCATTCGCATATTCGCGAGTCGAGACGCCAGTGCTTCTGGTTAAGATGGCCGACAGCAAGTGTGCGCTAGACAAACTGTACTGAAAATCACCAGCTTTTCCTTTCTGGCCGATCATTTCGAGAATAAACGTCGTCCAATTCTTTTGTCTGCGAATTCGATCCAAAGGGTCGCTCCCCTTCCAGGCATATGGCGCAGTCATCGTGAGAAGATGCTTAATGGTCAACGTACTTTTCAATAAAACACTTGCTTTTCTAGCTACTTCCGGGAAAAAGTCGATAATTTTCTGGTCAACACTTTGGATATGACCTTGATCGATGGCAATTCCGATCAAGGCTGAGATGATTCCTTGCGTAACCGAAGTCACATCATGAGGATCCTCTGGTCCAAATCCGTGAAAATATTTCTCATAAGCAACGCTTCCTTTTCTTACAACGATGACACTATTAATAAACCCAAGCTGAAAGTTCAGACCATTATCTAGTTCTTTCAACTTTTCTGGACTAATGCCGATTGATTCAGTATCTTGTCTTTCCCACTCTATCACTTGACTCATTTCGCTAACCCCCTGTTTTATGAACGAAGCTCCAAATACTTGCCGGTTATCGAATTCGGATTGTTTTTTAACGCTTGAGGCGACCCCTCCGCTATGACGCTTCCTCCGCCAGATCCACCTTCTGGACCTAGTTCAATAATCCAGTCACACGATTCCAGTACCTCATGATTATGTTCAATGACGATAACAGAATTTCCGTTCGCAACTAGTTCGTTCAACAGCTTAATAAGCTGAGCAGTGTCATATAAGCTTAGACCGGTTGTTGGTTCATCCATCACATAGAGGATACTCCCCTTCCTCTTTTTGCCGATTTCTTTTGCGAGCTTGAGTCTTTGCGCCTCTCCTCCGCTCATTGTCGAGGTCGGTTGGCCCAACGTGATATAACCCATACCAATCCGTTCCATGACCTCTAGGGTAGCAACGATCGCCTTATGTTCCTCAAAGAAGGAAACAGCTTCCGACACTTGCAAGTCAAGGACTTCTGAAATCGTTTTGCCTTTGTAGCGAACCTTGAGCGCCTCATCATTGTATCGTTTGCCTTTGCACTCTGTGCACGTCGTATAAATCTTCATCGTTGCGCCAGGAAAAACAGCTTTACGGCCGCTACCACCACACTCTGGGCAAGCGCCATCCGAATTAAAAGAGAAGTGTCCCGCGGACAAGTGGAGCTGCCGCGCTTCCGGTTGCTCGGCAAAAAGCTTGCGGATTTTGTCCCAAATTTTTATGAAGGTGATCGGGTTGGAGTTAATATTTCTTCCTATCGGTGCCTGCGAGACTTCCGCGAATCCTGAAAGGTATTCTACGCCGTCCAGGCTTTCTGCTATCGTTTCGATAAGAGTCGAATCGTCATCGAAGTCGTTAGAGCTATCTTCAATATTTGCTGCACTGTTGCTCTTTGTTTGATCCCGGAAATAGCTTCTTAAAAATGGGACTAGTGTATCTGAAATAAGTGAGCTTTTACCACACCCGGAAACGCCAGCAACCCCTACAATAACTCCGAGCGGAAGCGATACAGTCACATCTTTCAGATTGTTTGTTCTGGCATTCCGGATGGTAAGCCTTGGAGACGTATCATCCTGAAAAATATCAGTTTTCAACCTTCGATCTGGCATCTTGGCTCTACCGGATAGATACTGACCCGTCAACGAATCTTCACATTGCAGTAACCCCTCATAGCTTCCCTCGTAGATGACTTTACCGCCTTCTACCCCCGCTTTGGGTCCGATGTCGATGATATAGTCCGCCATTTCTATTGTACTTTTGTCATGTTCTACAACAATAACGGTGTTGCCCAATTCCTTGAGTGCATAGATCGACTTAAGCAAATCGGCCTTTTCCGATTCATGCAAACCTACCGTCGGCTCATCAAGAATATAAATGAGCGACTCCATCTTAGATTCCAGATGCGAGTTAAGAAATAACCGTTGAATTTCACCACCACTTAATGAAGACATTTCTCTGTAAAGAGACAGATGCCCAAGACGTGCATTAATTAACGAAGATGTCTTACGTAAAATATCCCGAATCAGGTTTATCCCGGACTGCGTAAAGCGTCCTTGTTCCAACACAGAATCGAAAAATGTCTTCACCTCTACCAGAGTCATCTTGCCTATTTCACCGATATGTTTCCCATTTATGAACACTCTACGAGCTTCTTCTCCAATACGGAACCCATCACATTCAGGACAGGCAATTAGTTCGTACAAACCATTCATGTATTCGCCCTTCTTATGACGAATCTGCAATATTCTAGACAAGCAGAAGCTTTGATTGGCACTATTATTATTAAGATAGTGACCATTGATCACTTCATCTTTAATATCTTCTGGCAATTGCGAGTACGGCATATCCATGTTGGATTTGAGATTTCTTTCAAGTACTCTACCGATGCCGGGTGTTACGCCGATCGAATCAAAAATTTCGCGAACCGTAATTCTATCGTTCGGAACCAATTTCTCCATATTGACATGATAGTAAGCACCTCGTCCAGAGCACTTCATGCACATACCGTTGGCGTTGTTGTGTGAGAAGTAACTCATTTCCAGCCGTTCCTCTTCATTCCCGCATTCGCTGCAGGTTAAGCCGTTCTCAATAAGTGCCTCGCACTCGGAACAAGAAATTTGACCTTCGCTCGAATAGAGGAGACCGAGAAGGCCCAGTAGTTGTGTCCTTGAGCCGACTGTTGACCGGGGATTGCTTTGTCGAATAATACTTTGCTGAACAGCGACAGTAGGTCCTATTCCTGAAATACTATCGAACTTTCGTTCGTCTTCAAGTCCCGCGAACATACCAATCGATTGGAGATATTCCCTGCGCCCTTCCTCGAAAATGATATCGAACATAAGACTGGATTTACCTGATCCACTAACGCCTGTCGCAACAATTAACTTGTTTTTTGGAATAGAAATGTCGATTTCCTTAAGATTGTGAACACGCGCTGCCTTGATGTCTATACTTTTCATTTATTCATCTCCATTGCTGTAGAATACTTCCTTTCTTGTATACATTATACTAAAAAAAGAATCAAGCTCCTTTGTGAGCTTGATCTTAAAAAGAGTGGATGAGAGTAAGGGCGCAACCATGAATATCACGCTGTTTTTCCACTCATAGAGGGCTACAACGCTCTATGGGGCTGCGATCAATTTATAAACTACAGACACATTATATGTGTATTAAATTCCTGCTACTGTAGGTTCCAACGGCTATCAACTCAACTCTCATCCCTCTGGTAAATTCATCAACATTCTATTATTAAGAGAAAAGTTTTATTCGATGGATAACGATTTTAAATAGGTATCAAGTATAGGTTCATCGGAGTATAATTTCTTGCAAAATGTAACTATTCGTTCTTGTGACTCAGGCTCCGTCAACAAGGTCAAGTGATTTGATGCCTCTACCTTTAAGGCTGTTAACGCAGGCATCTTCTCCTTCCACTTCGAAGCAAAGCTTAAGTAATCATATACTCTTCCTTTATCGACGAGCCGGAAATAAGATTCGTCTTCTCCGAATAAAGTGCCTGCCGGGTTGCAGAAGTAATAACACGGTACGTTTTCGGGAGCAGACAGAGGCAATCCGTCATAGATTGCCGTGCTCATATCAAGCGTATCTAATATTTTCTCATATTGAACTACGGATTTACGCAATTGCTTAGGCGGCTTCGTGACGCCTTTTTGTTCGGCCAGCAAAACGAGCTGATCGAGGAATGCCTCATCGGAAACGTCTATTTGGACTTCATGGTCAGCAATGAGCACTAATTGATCGGCTGTCGAGAAAGCTAAGAGTAGGTTGATGGCCCTTAACATTCTGTCCTTCTTTAAGTTAGCCTGTGATATTGTCAGCCAATCCTCTCTCATCGCTTCGTCTACATAGATCGATTCCAGCATGACGATTGAATTCACCGTCTCGCCCTGCTCTTGCATCTGACGGGCCACTTCATAAGCGATCATGCCACCCAATGACAAGCCACCGAAATCATATGGACCATCAGGCTGAACAGATCGAATCATCTGGACATAATAGGCGGCCATCGCTTCAATTCCCTCGATTGGCTCATAGTCAGTCATGTATCCTTTTGCCTGAATCCCGTAAAAAGGGCGCTCTATTTTATTCGAAATTAACCGATAAATTTCAACGCCACCAAAACCGCCATGGAACCAAAATATAGGTCTTTTCTTATTCCACTTGTTTAATCTGATAAGCTCCGGATACTCCGATCCCTGGTTGAGCTGAATCGGGGCAGCGGGCTCATTATCCACTACGCGTTCTTCCTGTTCGTATGCTGATTCCTTAACGATAATCTCATTTTCTGACTCTTCCGGTATAGAGATGACGTCAACGATTTCGCGAATAGACGCGCAATTATATAAGACTTCAAAATCAATGGATGAATCAATAGATTGCAACTGCTGCAGCACTTGTGTCAGGATGATCGAATCTACCCCAAGTTCTACAACGGATTGATCTTTATCGATTTCGGAAGCTTTAACGCCTAATAACGAGGCAAACAGGTTGACGATCTTGTTACCAATCGAGACGCGGGTTATACCGCTTTCTGTACTACTGTTTATGCTCTCTTTCATTGCGGCGATTGTTGCTGTCTGCCGACTACCGGATTCCTTCTCCGCATAACGCACCTCAGCATTAGAAATCTGCAACCAGTGGCGCTGCCGCTCAAATGGATAGGTCGGAAGGGATACACGCCGAGGCTTAGCGTTTGGATAGAGCATGTTCCAGTCCCAAGCCAAGCCTCTCACCCATAAACTCAATAACTTGTTATACTCCCCCTTCTTGATCCATGCTTCAATGACATCTTCCATGCCTTTATCTTGCGCCAGCAAGGCAAGAACATCATCACGTTTATTAACCTTTCCCTGGTATACCCCGTTACCTCGCGTGCTATCTCCCTGAAGCCAGGTTGAAAGCTTCTTCCGGAGTTCATTGATGGAAGTTGCGGTTAACGCCAATCGCTCCTCGTGTGCCTCGCGCCCGAGCTGCAGCGTATAGGCGATGTCTGGCAAATCCTCATCTTGGAATTGCATTTTTTCCATCGTGTCCACTAGCTGCTTCGTCTGTTCCAAAAGACGCTCTCTATTGGCTGCTGAGAGTACGATGAGAACAGGAGTTTCTAACATGATCTTCTCTCGTGAACGGCCCAGATGCTCTCCCACATACTCCTCAATCATTACATGGGCATTTACACCACCAAAACCGAATGCGCTGACTCCTGCTCTGCGCGGAATATCCGGCTGAATTCGATCCCATGGTGTACTCTTCTCGTTAATGTAAAACGGGCTTTCAGATAATTTAATATAAGGATTAAGCTCTTTAAAGCCCGGCGTACCCGGAATAATTTTGTTTTTTAACGAAAGTATCACCTTGATGACAGCCCCAATCCCTGCAGCTGTTTCCAGATGCCCGATATTTGTTTTCAGCGAGCCTAGAGCACAATGAGGCTGGACTGATGAAACACCGTTCTTGCTGTACAGTTCGCTGAAAGCATTTTTTAGACCAGCAATCTCAATGGGGTCTCCTAATCGAGTCCCTGTGCTATGAGTTTCGATATAGCCGATGGTTGTCGGGTCCACTTTTGCATTTCCGTACACATCTAGTAATAGGTCAGTCTGAGCGTTCGCATTCGGAGCAGTTAAGGAAGCGCTTTTGCCTTTATGATTCTGTGCCGAGTTTCGGATTACTGCATGGATGTGATCCCCATCAGCAATGGCATCACTCATTCTCTTCAGCAAAATCGCGCCTACGCCTTCACTCCGAACCGTACCGCGAGCGTCTTTGTCGAAGACATTACATTCTCCGTTATCACTGAGCATCCCCGCCTCGCTGAAATAGAGATGAACCGATGGCGTAAGAATCACATTAACGCCACCAGCGATTGCCATTCTGCATGTGCCTCTACGTATAGCTTCCGTCGCTTTATGCAGCGCTACAAGCGAACTAGAACAAGCGGTATCGACAGGTTCACTTGGGCCATGTAAATTCAACATGGAAGAAATACGATTGACCAGCATGAAAGGCGTCCTTCCCGTAAGCGCATACGGGTTATGCTCGGTCAGATGCTGATCGATAAGCTGAGCATAATCCTGGGTACCGATTCCAACAAAAATCCCAGTGTCTGTTCCCGATAAATCTGAAGGCTTATATCCCGCTTCTTCAATCGCGCCCCAAGCGACCTGAAGGAATAATCTATGTTGAGGATCCATTACTTCCGCTTCTCGCGCGGAAATGCCAAAAAAGGCCGCATCAAATTTATCGACCTCTTTCATAAACCCGCCCCACTTGATTTTAGCGTCGTCAAATACTCGCCAATCGAATCGTTCTTCAGGAATTTCCGTAATCAGCTGCCTCTCCTGGACGAGATGTTCCCAGAACTCATCGAGGTTTTCGGCTTGCGGAAAAATTCCGTTCATGCCGATAATGGCAATCGGCTCCTCCACATCCTTGGTGTTTTGACCGACGGGCGCATTTCGCTCGAAATGACTAAACCGCATTGGTACTTTGGCCTCATCTGCTTTGAACAGTTCATTCTCTTTAAAAGAAGAAGACTGCGGAACTGGATCCGACGGCACAACCGCAACTCGATCGGCTCGAGGCGTAACTACGCTTTCTATAAGGTCATGCCGGTAATGGTGCCGAAGATGATCATCATGCTTCTCGTACAAATGTTGTGTCAACGACCGGATCGTTGGCTGCTCTAACTCAAAAATGACCGTCGGCATCACATCCAACTTGTATAGATCGTTAATTTTATTGGTGAGCACAGTTATGCTTATGGAATCAAAGCCATATTCCATCAGATCATGATCGATATCCATATTCTTCATTTTTAGCAAATTGCAAGCGATCTCCACCAAGTCCTCGTTAACCTTTTCGAGCAGCACATTAATATCCGATGAAACTGTGTTGGGACGGTCTGCTACTTGTTTTGGTTTGGCTTCAACCGGTTGGGGCCCTGTATTGCGCCTAATTTTAACTGGGTCACCATGGTATACCATGATTTCATTATTGCTTTGTAACATGGCTTGCTGCAGGGCATGTAGTCCGACTTCGCCAGTAACCGGATGAATGCCTTTTGTTGTTTTAAGTAGCTTGATCGTTTCTTCATTTAACTGCATTCCGCACTCCCCTTTCTTCCCAATAGGGCCAGTTTATACTGATCGTCTTGCCTGAACGTTTGTTCCGAATCTGAAGGTTCTCACGATATTTCGCGAAGGAGTTGAGAAAGCTGTTGGCATAAGCATAATCCGCCTGTCCGACATTACCCAAGTGCGACACAGATGAGAATAAAATAAAGAAATCCAACGAGTCCTCTTTGGAAGCCTCATCTAACCAAATGGTACCGTTCACTTTAGGAGCGAGCACTGTCTTCATTTCTTCGTAGGATTTATTTACAATTAACTTGTCATCAAGGACGCCTGCACAATGGATGATACCGTGCAGCGCTTGGAATCGGCTTCGTATCTGTGCTAGAGCACTTTCGACCTCTTCGCTTACGGACATATCCGCCTGAATATAGAGCACTTCCGAGCCTAACGACTCCACCTCATCAAGTAAGGATTGTTTATCTTCGTCCAGAGATGAGCGTCCAATCAGCGCCAATCTTGCTTGTGTAGTGCTAGCAAGATGCTTAGCCAAGACAATCCCGATCCCCCCCATTCCCCCAGTTATAAGGTAGACTCCGTTATTTCGGAAAGGCATCGGCTTATCGGTGGTCTCTTGTTCGAGAGGTCCTTCCTTTAAACGCTTCACAAATCGACCCTCTTCTGTGTACCGAATTTCATCGCCATCCTCCGCCTCAAATTCGACTGCTGCGATGTGTTCAGTAAGAACAGATTCCGATTGAAGCTGGACAGTCTTGTAGACGAATTTCGGAAATTCCAGCCGGACGGTTTTGGCAAAGCCGCTTATCGCTTCACAGAGAGCCGAAGCAATTGTAATCTGCGCGTTATAGACTAGTAGTAGCTTTACTTTTTCGTGCGGAGCGACTTCCGTTAAAGACTTCGTCAAATAAAACAACGAGTATATCCCTTTGTTCATTACCGCATCCAATTCATAAGACGACGAATGATGCGACCACATGTGAACAATCTGATTTGGTAGTCTATCTTTCTTCACAAGATCAACAAGAAGCTTGTGATAATCCTCTTGTCGCTCAGGATTAATCACATAATTATCATTGAGACCAGCTTTAAATACTTCGCCAGGATTCACGAGAATGATAGGAAAATCTGATATGAAGGCATCCTGCGCTTGTTCGCTGTCGGTAAAAATAAGTAGCGGCCCGGATATAGTTCCAGAATATTGCTCCAAGGTCGTCTTCTCCCAAGAGTTATGATAATACAAGGTTTCCAGCTTATCTGAAGTTGAGGAACTCGTTTCCAAAGTTGCCGTGATAGTTCGTATTGAATAGTTCCGAATGAAGGCCACCATGCGGCCTTGAGGATCATATAGTTTCAAATTGAACTTTGAAGCTCCTGTTTTGTTAGAATCTTGATCCGCCCGTGTCGCATAGACGTAGCATTCCTTCGGGAACGGCCGTATGACTTCGACCTCATCGATGGAGAACGGCATGAAAGGCGAAGTATCTCTTCCCTGCAGTAATCCGACGATCGTTTGCAGGCACCCTTCCAGCAGAGAAGGGTGAAGTGTAAAAGCATCGAAGTCTTCTTCTCTTTCTACAGGCAGCTCGATTCGCGATATCGCTTCGGATTCGTTATAATAAAGCGCCTTAATTGGCCGGAATGTCGGTCCGTATTGGTAGACATCCGCGGAAGCACTCGATCCATAGAAATCGGTATGATCGATACGATCTAAACATCTTGCCAAGCAGCTTTCTATATCAAAGGTTTCATTAGATTCCTCGACATTTTGCTCCGTATCCCTATTCGAGTTCGAGCGAACTTCTAGCTTACCTTGCGCATGTATGACCTGCTGTTCCTCTTCGTAAGTACATACTTTAAATTCAATCTCATTATCAAGCGGAGTAAGTACAATTTCCATATTAAGAGACTCCTCCACAATAATGGGGCGTGCCCAAACGATCTGTTTAATCTTATGGATCTTCCGCTTTGCCGCTAGCTCACCGGCTGCTCTGCCCATTTCGATGTAGGCTACACCTGGCAATACCTTTTGATTATGGATGACATGATCCACAAGGAAAAATTCGCTACCTATTAGCGTTGTCGTATATTTTTGTGACATGAAATCCGACGTATTACGGTCGACGAACGGATGAAGCTTTTGAACTGTTTCCTTCGCTATTGCCGCCACAGGCTCACTGGAGGATCCCGGTCTCCAATACCTCTCTTGCGCAAACGGATACGTCGGAAGACTTACGCGGCGAGGACGCGGCGAATGATTATAGAACAAGGTCCAATCCAGATCCAGGCCGTTTACCCACAACATGGCCAGTTTTTTCTTTTTATCCTTCATGATCCATTTGACAATCAACTCACCTGAATCCTCATCCCGTTCAAACCATTGAATAGAATCCTCAGCCTGATTGGCCTTCTTCTCGAAACAATTATCGATGTTTGTCTTTCCTTCCACAAAAGCCTCCAATTTGCTGATTAAATCGTGGGCATCGTTAACCAAAAAGATGACTCGGCTATTCATCTTTTTGCGACCAACCTGCAGTGTAAATGCGACGTTCGATAAATTCTGATGGCGATTTTCGCTTCTCATATAGCGAAGAAGATCATGCGCGTACGCTCTGAGACGATCGTCGTTTCTGGCTGATAGAGGAATCAAATAAGAACGACTGTTATCCAATTGTGCAAGGCTTTCAACTGAGTTCATCTCGGTATACTTCTCGAAAATGGCATGCGCATTCGTCCCTCCAATCCCGAATGAACTAAGTGCAGCCCGGAAGGGATAAGGACGATTCTCTATGCTTTGCAGCTGATCTACCACATAGAATGGTGATTGACGTAAATCGATCTCACGATTTGCTTCCTTGAAATTCAGTGACGCCGGAATCTGATTGTGATACAAGCTTAATGCGACCTTAATACAACCGGCCAAGCCTGCGACAGTATCCAGATGCCCAATGTTCGTTTTAACCGATCCGATTCCGCAAAATTGTCGTTTAGTTGTGTATTTATTGAAAATTTGACTTAGAGCAGCAATTTCGATCGGGTCGCCAAGCTTGGTGCCTGTTCCATGCGCTTCAATGTAACCGATAGTTTCCGGATCAATTTTCGTTGATTCCAGTGTACTTTGAATGACGTTGGCCTGCCCTTTTATGCTGGGTGCATAAAATCCTACTTTGTCTGAACCGTCGTTATTCAATTTAATGTCCCTTAGCATTGCATAGATATTGTCCCCGTCTTCGATAGCCTTTTTCGCAGACTTCAGTACGATGACAGCGGCACCTTCTCCGCCAATCATCCCATCAGCCGTAGCATCAAAGGCCTTCAAATGCCCATCTCCCGAAAAGTTCAAACCTGGCATATGGACATAACCAGCGCTTGTTGATGAGTGAATCGTCGACGCACCGACCAGTGCGTAATCGCTCTCCCCCGAACGCAGGCTTTGAAACGCTGAATACATCCCGGCTAAAGAAGAGGAACAATTGGAATGGACAGAAAAACTCGGTCCTTTCAGTCCAAGTTGGTAAGAAATCATTGTCGGAATCGTACCAGCTTGGCCTAGTATCCACGATACATACGTATCGGCGTCATCGATGACATGAACCTGTTGCGGATCATCTGGCGCCTGATAGAAGTTATTGCTTGAGGACATGTACACGGCGGTGTTCGGGATATCATTAGAACAATAACCGGCATCTTCCACCGCTTTCCAAGAATGAAGCAGTAAGAGCCTCATCTGCGGATCCATCATCTCCGCATCCTTTGGCGAGATTTTGAAAAACTCAGGATCGAATAGTTCTTTGCCATCTATAGTTAATTGAATCGGCACGAATGCAGGGTTATCAATAAGCTTTTTATCGATGTTTAACTCTTCTAACTTCTCATCGGATAATAGACGAACACTTTCTTTTCCTTCCCGCAAGTTTTCCCAAAATTGACGGTAGTCGTTGGCATCGGGAAATTGACACGAGATGCCTATGATAGCCACGCTATCTTCAACATAGTCTGGATAGTCGTTTTGCTGGTTGCCAATCTTTCTATTTTCATCTGTTGAGTACAATGGAGTCTGTATTGCTTCAGGGGGACTTTTCACTTCAACATGGTGCTGTCCCTCTCTTTTCAGATCAAGAATAAATTTACTTAGCTCTCTAATATTGGCATACTCAAAAAGGTCGGTTACCTTAATTTCACAGTCCAGCTTACTGCTAATCCGATCCGCTGCCGTTACCGCAGTGAAGGAGTCTCCACCTACATCAAAAAATCCGTCTTCCATGTTAATTTCATTAACGCCGATAACATCTTTCCAAATCGTTACAATAACTTGCTCCGTTTCCGTCTCGGACATTGTAGTTTTTGTTTTGCGGTCCGGTTGTACTTCATTTCGTTTGGAAAGTTCCAACCGGTTCACTTTACCGTTCGGTGTCAGCGGGATCGATTCAATTTCCGTAAATACACTCGGAACCATATGAGCAGGAAGCCATTTCTTCATGTAACTACGCAACTCTTTCAGAACGAGATTGCGATGACCCGCCTGACCATTGCGTACAAAATATGCTCTTAACTGTACATGCTCTTGATGATTGTGGATGACGATGGCACTTTCACGAATCCCCGGATATTGATTGAGCCTCGATTCAATTTCGTCAAGTTCGATCCGAAATCCATGCAGTTTCACTTGGTTGTCGATCCGTCCCAAATATTCAATTTCCCCGCATGCGAGCCATCTTGCCGAATCTCCAGTCCGATAAAGCTTGGTGCCTGGCTGGAACGGATTGTCGATGAACCGTTCCGCCGTCAACTTGGGCAAATTTAAATACCCTCTTGCTAATCCATCTCCTCCAATATAGAGCTCTCCTGGAACGGAAACAGGAACCGGCATCATTAGGTCATTCAGAATATAGATTTGCGTATTGGCAATTGGCTTGCCGATAGTGATCGGTTCATGTGGTTTAATCTGCTTGAGAGTAGACCATATCGTCGTTTCCGTCGGGCCGAACATATTCCAAACCTCGCTATTCGTTTCCATAAAGAACTGTTTTAACCGTTCGGAAAGAGCCTCGCCTCCGCAAAGAATTTTAATTCGTTCTTCGTTCCGCCAACCATAAAGAAAAAGCGCCGTCCACGTCGCGGGCGTCGCTTGCATTATCGTAGGTTGAACCGCTTGAATTTCCCGCTGAAGTAGCTCGACATTCTTTTGTTTCGTTGTGCTGCAAATATAACAAGCAGCACCGTTGATTAGAGGTAAGTACAATTCCAAGCCAGCAATATCAAAGCAATACGTAGTTACAGCGAGCAACTTATCTTCTGGTGTAATAGCAGGCTTCTGTTCCATCGATTGCATGAAATTAGTCAAAGCGACATGTGGAATCATAACTCCTTTTGGTTTACCTGTACTTCCAGACGTATACATCACGTAAGCTAAGTGATCTGAACCCGATTGTGTCCGGATAATGTCCTGCCCAATCGCCGTTTGCTCGATGGTCCCCCAATACGTATCCAGCGGGATGGCTGTAACTTCAGTACTTAATAGTTCATTCAACTTGTTCATTAATGCTGATTGAGTGATAACTATGGATATCCGGCTGTCTTCAATCATATAGCTTAAGCGTTCAGACGGATATTCCGGGTCTAAAGGAACGTATGCGCCACCAGATTTTAGAATCCCTAACAAACCAACGATCATGTGTATCGATCGTTCGAAGCTGATCCCTACCAGGATGTCGGGTTTTACACCTTGTTGCTGCAGATAAATAGCAAGCTTTGTACTTCTCTCATCCAATTCCCGATAGGTTAACGACTCGTTCTCATAGATAACTGCGGTCGCTTCAGGCGTTTTCTTAACCTGTTCTTCAAACAATTCATGTACGCATTTGTCCTTTGAGTAAATTGTCTGAGTTGCATTCCAATCCAAGAGAATGGTTTGAAGTTCATCCGCTGAAAGGAGCGGATATTGTCCAAGCGTACACTCTCCTGTGCCGATCACTTCTTCTGTTAATCGAACAAAATGCTCAGTCATTCGCTTGACCGTGGAGTCATGATAAAGATCAGGATTGTACTTCATATTAAGTTGGAACCGCTCATCGTGCTCAAATACTTCTAACGCAAGTTCGTACTCTCCTTCCTGATGAATCTCATCCATTAGCTCAAAACCAAGAGTAGTATCATAATTCGCAAACTGCTTCATCTGACTGGACGAAATGAAGTTTTGATAGAAATATCCGACCTGGAATACCGGAGCATTCGATATTGAACGAGGCAAATTCAATTCTTTTACCATTGCAGAAAACGGATAGTCCGAATGATCCATTCCGTCAAGCATCGTCAACTGTAATTGCTCAGCAAACTTCGTAAAGCTCTCCATTTCGTCAATTCGGCTACGAATTGGAATCATGTTGATGAAATAACCAATTAACGATTCGAATCTTTCCTCCGGCCTCCCCAAGCTTGCCATCCCAACGATCAGTTCACGCTGATTTGTATATTGATGTAATAGCATGTTAAATACAGCCAGAAAGAAAGCTGGCAGACCGATGCGCTGAAGCTTAGAGAACGATTTGACTTTATCTTTAAGCTCGGACGGGATAGTCACGCGATGTGTCTTCCCTTTAAATGTTGATGCAGAGTGACGTGGTAGATCAGTAGGAAGATCTAAAATTGGCAGCGTACCTGACAATTGCTGCTTCCAATAGGTACGATGCTCTTCACCCCTCCTGCTTACCAGCATTTCCTGTTCCCAATCGATAAAATCATAATAGTGAGAGTAAGAGGAGCCGCTAGCTAGCGGTTCCCCCTTTACAAGAGCAAGATAAGCATCCAATAAGGACTTTAAGAGAATTGCAACTGAACTGCCGTCAAATATAATATGGTGGATATTGATTAACACCCAGTGCTCGGTCTCGGATCTCTCGAACACATGAACACGCATCAATGGACCTTCATTAAGAGAGAAGGCCTCGCTAGCCTTTGTACGTATAAATTGGATTATCTCTTCATGAAGTAGGTGGGAAATATTCTCTTTTGTGAATGCTAAACTCTCTGATTGCTGAAAGATCTGAAAAGGTTTACCATTCTCCTCTTCAATGATAGTCTTTAATATCGGATGCTGCTCCAACATATACTCCAGCGCTTGCCTGAACAAATTAACATCCAGTCTCTTTTGAATACGGAAGCAGATCGGCAGATTATAGGCACTCATGCCAGGTGCTACTTTCTCTAGCATCCATAGACCCTTTTGTCCCATGGATAGCGGTTTTTTCTCCAAAAATTGAGGGGTAATTTCTTGAAGCTTTTGGCGTAGCTCGGATGTTGATAATTCGCCTTCTCTGTATTTATCCAATAACTCTTTCGCTATCATTATCCATCTACTCCTATACATTTTTCTAGATCATCAAGCTTGATAATTCCCTTAACAAACTTTTCCATCGCTTCGATAACTTCTAGATCTTTGTATTCACGGTGCAATCTTTTTTTAGCATCCAGATAGTTAGGTAGACTAGTTCCGAGTTTCGGAGCCAAGTATGCCGAAATGGTACGAATCGTCGGGCACTGTAGGAGTTCTCGGCCTGATATCGTGAGATCGTATTTTTGCTCCACATTCCGAATAAATTTCATCATCAAAATTGAATCTGCACCATAGTCTTGCAGGTAACGATTCACGTTGATATTTTTTTCATCGATTTCGAGCTTCTCTGAGAAAAACTCGATAAAATCCCCCTCCAGATCTTCCTGAGTTGACCTCTCGACGTTGATCAAAGCATTTTGATCCACCCTAACTTCCTCATCCGACTGAACACTCTCCGTTATAGGTCTATTCGATTCCACTGGAATCCAATAACGGTCCTTTTTGAACGGATAAGTAGGTAAAGGGACGGTCCGCCCTCTCTCTTCATTAAATAAAGAATTCCATGACACTTTCCCTCCATTTACCCAGTGTATGGCGATGATGTCAAGATTTCCGCTCTGCACAAACTGTTGTACCATAGACTCTTTTCCATTCATAAAGGAGAACGCACTCACTTGTGATTCGTCCTCTGCGTTCCCGGTAAAAATCGGAACTACGCTATTGATCTTTTGATTACCTTGATCGTATTTCAAATAATCATTCAGAGCCTGAATAAGGTCTTCTTTTTCTTTCGTTACAATGGCTAACCGGCTTGTCATCGCTTCCCTTCCAGATTGAAGCGTATAGGCAATATCTGACAATGAAAGATGATCAGCCTTACAAATGTAATCACGCATCTGCTTGGCTACGGCATGAAGTCGTTCATGATCTGAAGCCGAGAAAATAAAAATTTGGCTTTGATCCTTAGCGATAGGTTTATTCGATTCTTTTGAGTACTCTTCTATAACAGCGAATGCATTTGTGCCACTGTTGGCGGATGTACTGATAGCACCTATCCGCGGTTGATCAACGGGTCTATTCCATGGCTGATCGCTTGCACTTGCTAGAAACGGTGCTTTTGAAAAATCGATATCTGGGTTACTCGTATTAAAATTGTGCAGACCCAGCATCGTCTGCTCTCTCATTGCCATCAGCATCGTTATTAAACTGACGATCCCCGAAGCAGCAAACGTATGTCCGATTAACGGCTTAACAGAAGTAATGTACCCTAATGGCTTTTCAGATGCGTAGCTGCCGAATGCTTTGCGCAAGCCATCAATTTCTGCAGCATCTCCGAGTTTGGTTCCTACGCTATGCGAAATCATATATTGGATACTTGACGGATTGATCTGGTATTTATCCAGCGTATCGCTAATCAGATCCGCTTGCCTGATCGGATTTGGCGCCATCATTCCATGGCCCTTCCCATTATAGTTGACACCGCTACCTTTGATGCATCCGTAGATATGATCCCCGTCGCGAATGGCCTTAGATAGAGGTTTAAGCAAGACCGCGGCAACGGCTTCGCTCGGAACCATACCGTTTGCGCGTTCATCAAATACATGAGAATTCCCGGTAGAGGAAATCAAATCTAACATACTCATTCCGATATGCGCAGATGGTGAGACGAACAAGTTGATACCGCCAACTAGAGCCATCTCGCAGTCATCCTGGCGCAAAGCTTGGCAAGCTTGATGAAGGGCAACTAGACTGGAAGAGCAAGATGCCGTAATTGATAAATTGGGACCTTTAAGATCTAGTAGATAGGCAATGCGAGCAGATAGAATGGCATTCTGATTGCTGTAAAACTGTCCCTGCTGCTTAACCATAAATCCGTAATCGCCTTCTTCAATCCCTACATATACGCCGCACGATTTCCCTTTTATTTTCTCATCCATGTATCCTGCATCTTCTAGTGCATGCCAGGCCTCTTCCAGAAACAAGCGCTGGCACGGGTCCATGATATGAGCTTCCTTCGGTGAAATTTTGAAAAACAACGGATCGAAACGATCGATATCGGTAAGAAACCCTCCCCATTTCGAGCTATTTATTTTGTGTTCATCCAAAAATTTTCCTCCGCCGAAGTCCTGCCAATTCCACCGATCTTGCGGTACCTCAGTAATGCATTCTTTACGATGCTTCAGATTTTGCCAAAACTTCTCCACCGAATCTGCCTGAGGAAACCGCCCGGACATCCCAATGATGGCGATCGGCTCAGTTAATTTTTCCTTATTGGCTTC
Organism: Paenibacillus sp. CF095; assembly: GCF_900101225.1. Taxonomy (NCBI): domain Bacteria; kingdom Bacillati; phylum Bacillota; class Bacilli; order Caryophanales; family Paenibacillaceae; genus Paenibacillus; species Paenibacillus sp. CF095. The sequence goes on along the minus strand of NZ_FMZN01000003.1, from coordinate 351,659 downwards.
TTGAAGGTGGCCGAGATTCGATCCAATATTTTTACGCTCTTGTGTGGTATTGTCGCTTTTGATCTCAGCTTTTCTTTCGGTCTTCAGTTCAAGTTCACCCTCATAAAACCTTTCGAGCGTTTCTTCATGTTCCCTCACCAAATATTCTATAATTTTACCAATTGTGGAATAACCGAGAAGCGAAGATGGCGTCATCTCAATGCCATATAAACCCGTGATCCTTCCAGCAAATTCGAACAAATTGATGGAGTCAAAGCCGTACTCTAACAAATGCTCGTCCACATCCAGTTTCTCGACCGGCACATGATGCAACTGGCTGATTTCTTCTTTTAAGTCCCGCTCCACGAACCGCGCGACGTCAAATGCTTCATTTGCTTTGCTGTTGCTAATGTTTGAGACAACGGGAGCTTTGACATGAACGATTTCTTGCTCCTTTTCCTCCTGTAATCTTAAAAACCTGTACACCATGCTCCTTTGGCCTGAAATAATAAGGTGTTGTGATTGAGGTGCCATCAAGATGCGCTCAAAGATGGACAGTCCCTCTTGGGTTTCCAAATAACGCTGCCCGCTAGATTTTAAATATTTTTCATTATTGTCCTGATCAAACCCCATGCCACCATCTCGCCATAGCGGCCAGTTGATGACAACGGTCTTGCCCAATGCTTCCTGCCTTGTCTCCAACTTGTTTTTATAGCGGGTATAGGCCATTTGAAACCGATTCCCGACAGCATAGTCGCAGGTACCGAAATCTCCCAAAATAGCTGCAGACGACGAAAAATAACAAACGAAATCAAGCGAAGTCCCCTGCAATAGTTCATCCAGCACGAGCGTTCCATTAGTCTTAGGAGAGATGACCTTCTCAAAGTTTGCAATCTCTTTCTTGAAAATACTTTGAGGATCCACTAGTCCTGCGGCGTGGATAACACCGTCCACATTCCCGAATTTTCGTCTCGCCGTCTCCAGCCCCTCATTCATCCGCTTCTTGTCGCAAGTATCCGACTGAAAATAGTAAACTCTGCCGCCTGTATTCTCAATTTGTTGGATGAGTTCTAGCTTTGCGTCATCCAACTTCGATCTTCCGCTCAAGACCAGATTAGCACTGTAATTCTTTGCGAGGTGTCTCGCAAAAATAAGCCCCAGCTTGCCGAGTCCGCCAGTTATAAAATAGGTGCCTCCGGCCTTCAGCGGGGCTGCTCCCGAGGTTATGCTCGTCTCTTTCATTTTGCATTCGTATCGTTGTCCTTCTTCATACAGCACGCTTTGAACGCTCTCCGCTGCCTCAAGTTCTTTATATAGACTCATCATTATGTCTTCATTCAGTCCATCTGATTTGACATGGTCCTCTTGCTGAATGACTGCTTTCACACGCGTCTTCGATACCATCGGTCCGATGGACCGTTCAAAGCCAATCCACGACTCAAGATAGCAACGTTCACGTTCATTTCTATACGAGGCACCTAGAAGAAGCCTTTCTGGCTCCAATTTAGCAGATGCGATCGCTTGTAAAATGTAGACGATGCTGCTGTAGTCCTCTATACATGCCCGATCTTCATATGGCCATAGGTAAAGAGCAGCAGAAATTTCGTTGTATTTCGCTCTTATGCTACGGAATGCTTCTTCATACGCTTTCTTATTTTTCTTGTCGATGTAATACGTCTGCTCATTATCGTTCCTAGGACCAGTGTGTTGGGACAAAAACACGATATTGGCTCTTGGTTTCCGAGTTTGAATGTACTTCTTTATTTTGTTCTGATTATCCCGCTCCGAAAGAAAGCATACGATAGTGTTCAATTCAATTGCCCGATAATCTAATAAAGGCGTTACTTCCCAATTCTCGGTAAACAACATAGTTTCAACATGCTCTTTGTGCTTCTCACCATTTGCTTCTAATAGTGAAGAATCGGAGGTTGAGCAATGACGGGCAACAATTTCCTCGGTAGTGCGTTTGCTCCCCTTTTCATTTGTCTGAATCCAACATCGTTCTTTGGCAAAAGGGTACGTAGGCAAAGAGATGCGCTTCGGTCTCCCGTTACTATAGAACTGTTCCCAGTCAACTTTTGCGCCATTCACCCATAGATTCAACAATTCACTCGCATTGTTAAGTTTCAGAAACCGATCTGCTGCATCAAGTATCTCACTACTTGTTACCGACCTTTTCGATCCACCTTTTATTGGTTTGGCTGGACTGCGATAGATATCTTCGCTGCTTTCTCCACCTTCCAGATAGCGCCTCAACTTTATCTCCAGCTCATATAACGAGGTTGCTGTTACTGCCAACCGGACATCCATACTTCCGCGACCAACCTGCAACGTATACGCGATATCTGCTAAGTCATTATTAGAATAACAGTCCTTTTCCAACGCTTGAACAAACTGATGGACATATTCATTCAATCTGCATTTGTCCTTTGCCGACAAGACAAACATCATTGGCAATGGATTCTGAACTTTGCTACTTACTCTTGAATCAACGTTTACCTCAGGGAGGTATTCTTCGATAACCAGATGCACGTTCGTTCCTGTTGCCCCAAACGAATTGATCCCCGCGCAGCGCGGATGATTCGATACCGGTTCCCACGACTTCAAAGTTGTATTCACAAAAAATGGACTGTTCTCGAAAGACATTTTTGAACTTCCATTCTTATAATTTAAAGTCGGAGGAATTTGTTTATGCTCCATCGATAACAGCACCTTAATGAGCCCTGCAACCCCAGAGCCGAAGAAAGCATGACCGATATTACTTTTTAAAGCCCCCAACGCACAATAGTCCGTATTTGAAGTGAATTTCCGGAATGATTCTTTCAGTGCCTCATATTCTATGGCGTCGCCTAGTTTCGTTCCCGTTCCGTGTGCTTCAAACATCGTGATATTCGCTGGATCGATATCGAATTTCTCGTAAATGCTGGTTTGAAGCCGGCTTTGAGCCAATCCGCTCGGAGCAGTCATTCCATTCGTTTTGCCATCTTGGTTCATTCCCCAGCCCCGAATAACCCCATAAATATGGTCATTGTCTTCAATCGCCTTGTCGAGAAGTTTGAGAACCACAACTCCTATTGCTTCAGCAACTACGGTCCCGTTCGCCTTTTCGTCGAAGGTGTGGCAGAGACCATCTGACGATAAGAGTAGCGATTGACTTGAACCTATCATGACATTCGGTGTCGTATATACCGAGCCACCGCCAACAATTGCGCTTTCACAGTTGCCCAATACGAGACTATTGCAAGCTTCCGCGACCACCGTTAGAGTGGAAGAGCAAGACGTATCTATCGACATCGCCGGTCCAACTAAATTCAGCAAGTAGGAGAGCCGACATGCGGAATAAGAATCGGTTGGAAGGTAGTATGTTGGCATCTCTTGTTGTATCGTCATGGAGTAGTCCCCTTTGGCGCAGGCAAATACACCCCAAGGTTTTCCACTCAGATCTTCGGGACTATAGCCTGCATCTTCAATGGCTTTCCACGCTTCTTGAATAAATAAACGCTCGCTAGGGTCCATCAGCTCCGCATCCCGCGGCGATATTTTAAAAAATAACGGATCGAATTTATCGATATCCGATAGAAACCCGCCCCATTTCGAATAGGTCTTACCCGGTGTTTTTGGATTAGGGTCGTAATAATCGTTTATATCCCAGCCGCGATCACGAGGCGCTTCCCTTACACTGTTACGTCCGTTTTTTAAGTTTTCCCAAAATTGCTGTACGTTGTCCGCATCTGGAAATCTCCCTGACATACCGACAATCGCGATAGACGGGTAAGTCCGTTTATCACTGTCTGTCTCATGTGTTCCATCTTGCAGGGATACATTCAGGCGTTTCGTAAAGATGTTCTTGCAATGATTATAGAAAATCTTAACGTTTCGATCTTCATGCAAAATATCGAAGTGGTTATCTCCAGCTAAAACCGTTGTTTTCAGCTTTGGCAAAAAGGTAGACCATCCTTCGAGAAGCGGCATAAACGATCCCAGTTCATACTGGATTCGTTCCAAATAGTCCGGGTTCCAGAAGGAATTTGATACAGCATCAGCAGATTCTGTTCGGAACAATACAGCTGTCAGATCATAAGGACGTGGCAGCTTCTGGACTTGGTAATTCTGAATAGCTCGCAAATTGGATTGATGTACCTCCGACATAGAGCGCAATTTGAATGCCAGTTCTTCTTCAGACTGCTTCAACCCTTTTTGTTTGCAAAGCTTGACGACATGCGAGACTAGAGCATCATCAGAAATGTCACGAATATCCTCGTCCGTGATTTGATAGAAACTCCAATCGATCTCTACGTCAGGTCGATTCCCTAGGGAAGCTTCATTCCGATTCAAAAGTGTGAGTAATAAGAAATTCGCATTCATCAAAAGGTTGTTTCTGAAGGTCGTTTGGAAAAATTCGGACTGCCCACCAGAGATATAGGGCGACTCCACAAGAAGTAGCGAATCGACCTGTTTGTCCTGCATTTGCAATTGCCGTACCATTTCATAAGCTACTGTCCCGCCAAATGAAAACCCGGCGAGGTTGTAAGGCCCTTCCGGCTGCACGGCTTCAATTATTTCGCAATAGTATCGAGCCATGTTATGAACCGATGAGAAGGGTTGATGCTCTGTGGATAGGAAGCCGCGCGCTTTTATAGCAATAATACGGAATGTGCCGTCCGTTTGGCTTGCGATTCGATTGTAAATGCCTACATCCCCAGAAAGTGGATGGATCCAAAACGTGCATGGCCCTTCTCCGTCTGCGGATAAAGGTACGATCTCTGGATATTGCCGAATAAGATGGCGTAGACGTTTTTTTAAAGGTTGATCAGCGGCTACAGAAAATGGAGTATTCTCTCCTTCGCCACACAACTGAAGGAGTTCACCCAAGCTTCGATCGTTGAGATCATGGATCGATATTGTAAGTCCAATCTTGTCGTGCATAAAGTTTAATACTTCTGCAAAGTCCAAGGAATCGAGGCCTAGCGCTTGTAGGTTCTGCCGTTCATCCAGCTGCTTGGTATTTAATTTTCGGTAGAGCAGCTCCAATAGTTGTTTTTTGGCTCCTGGTTGTTTCTTTTCCTGGCTTCTTATCGGCAACCTCCCGCCCCAGGGTCGATGTTCAACGTCGTATTCAATAAGTACGCCATAACCTTGATTTTCATCATCCTTCGGTCTGTAATTATCCAATAGTCCTAATATCGTTGCTCCGTGTAATTGATGAAATTTTAAAATTGGATCGTCGAACAAACCTTCCCGATGAATCTGAACCAAATATTGCTGTAGAGTAGCGCAATTCGATTTAAGAAAATCACGGCAGCGCGTGACCGCATAAACATGATGAATTTCCAGATGCAAGGAAAAATACTGAAGGATAAATTCAAGTAGTTCACTACCCCATCCCTTATCTTGATAGAGAGGCATAATATTGAGCGCAATAAACTGAATGCATGAACCACTTTGATTCCGAAAAGTAGGGACCGTCATAGATTTGATCTTTTTGATATCATCCTTCCGGATACGCTGCGTATAAATGACGCCTCTAACGAGCCCTTCATATTCCAACACAAAAGTGAAACATGCCGGATCGAACAATCGCTGCTCGATTTCCACCCGGTCCGTTTGAAGAGGGACTGCCCAGCAGTCCCCCTCAATTTCCATTAAAGCTTCAATATCTTCCGGTACCGCTAAACGGATACAATAATCACGTCTAATAAAATAATCGTCATGGTACTTACCGCTTTTCAACTGGCTTTCGGCGCTGACATCGGGAAAAAACTGCTGCGCGGAGGCATGCAGCAGTTTTTCGCTAGAATGTAAGTTAAGCATAGATTTCATTTAACCTCCTTGGTTTCAAATTCGAAGCAATATAGTCTGCTAGCTTGGAAGTGGTGGAATAATCAAATATGATCGTATCATTCAATGACAGACCCAATTGACTGTTTAAAGTTTGAATGAATTTCCCTACTAGAATGGAGTCTAACCCAAGTTCCATAAAATTCGCTTCGACATCAAATTCGTCGAGTTCATCCAAGTATAAGAGATCAAATAAAATATCTTTAATTCGTATTTCGATCTCCACTACCTTGTACACAGACTCCGCATCTTCCTCAATTACCACTGGAATAAATCCAGTCTCGGTTTCTTGCTCAGCGATAGGAGAAGTTATCGTATTCTCTGGTGGAACACTTAAGATATCATCCAACGAAATAAAGGGATGTGTTTCGGTTTCTCCCGGATGTCTTTGTTCGATTTCATTGGGCCAAAAGCGCTTCGCTCTGAACGGGTACGTAGGAAGCTCAGGCATATGCTGCGGTGCATAATCACTATAAAGTTCTCCCCAAGGAATGGGAACACCGCTTTGCCATAATTGCGCTAATGCTGACCAATTCTTTTCGGCCATTAGTCGTTCAATCTGGTCGCCATTTATCGGCTCAAGCGAGGAAACCTCCGTACGATGATCCGACTCCTCGAGCAGGAATTTCTCCATGCTAGCGATCAATTCTCCCGCACTGTGAGCAACAACAGAAAATCTTCTTTTCATTGGTTCCCGTCTCATTTGAAGTACATAGGCGAGTCTTCGTAAATCCAGACCAGGATGCTTCTCCAGGTACGCCTTCCAAATTTCCACATAACTACTGAGCGTATGGTTTGTTTTGGCGGAAAAAACGAAAAGATTCGGTGTTACGTCGGTGGATAGGTTTACGCTGTCGGTCGGGTTCTGGTATTCTTCTACGATGACATGTGAGTAGACTCCGCCGGCGCCAAAGCTGTTAATGCCGATACGTCTTGGACTTCTTTCCCCGTCCAGTTCCATCTCAGGCCATTCAGCTAATTTCGTTTCTAACGTAAACGGCAAGGCGTCAAAATCGATACTCGGATTCAGCTTCTCCGGCAAACGAGTCGGGCATATTAACTTGTTCTTTAACTGCAAGAGCGCCTTAATAAATTGAGCCATTCCTGATACCGATTCTCCATGTCCGAAGCTAGCTTTAATCGAACCTAATGTATAGAAATTGTTCTCTCCGTCGCGAGAATTCCCGAACACTTTGGTAATAGCAGACATTTCGATAGCGTCAACCATCTCAGCACCACTTGCGGCTGCTTCAATATGCCGGATGCTTCTCGGATCTATGCCGGCCGCGTCCAAAGCTTTTTGAATAACGGCGGATTGCTTCACTGGATCAGGCACATTGTAGCCGTTCGTCCTTCCACTATGTGAAACGGCACTACCTTTGATAACCGCCCAAATATGATCGTTATCTCGTTCCGCGTCGGACAATCGTTTCAGAACGACTGCTCCCACACCTTCGGACGGAATAAATCCGTTACCACCTTTACCGAATACAGTGCTGCTCGAACGATCAGAAAGTAGACCTCCCTGTGCTAGACTTGTGTAATTACTCGGATGAACATATAAGTTTACCGCCCCAACAACAGCCATTGACGTTTCTCCGTGTCGGATACTTTCACATGCCTGATGAAGCGCTGTAAGCGATGAAGAGCACATTGTATCAACTGGAACGCTTGGACCATTGAAGTCCATCACGTATGACAGACGATTGACCATAGACGCGAAGGATGTATTGTAAAAGTGATTGGAAGTCTCATTCCATAGATTGAAGCCTGTTTTAGTTACGCCACCAAATACTCCAATCTGATTACGGGTACTTTCATCCATTTTCGAAGGTACATAACCCGCGTCTTCAAATGCTTTCCAGCATTGTTCCAAGAATAGGCGTTCCTGTGGGTCCATCCGCTGTGCTTCGGCCGGTGAGATGTTAAAAAATAACGGATCAAAATCAGCATAGCCTTCCAAAAATCCGCCCCACTTGCTGAAACTTTGCTGTTTGGTTAATGCATCTTCGCGGCTTGGGTTAAAGAATCCGTCGAGCGACCAACGTTCTTCAGACAACTCCGTAATGCAATTTGTCCCACTTTTTAAGTTGTCCCAAAACTCTTGGATATTCTGGGACATCGGGAACCGTCCACTTACACCTATGACGGCTATCGACTCCGCTTCTTTACTGCAGGAACCAGCGTCATACCTATTCCTTTTCGCTCCACGTTTACTCCGGTTCGGTAACAACATTGGAAACACGTTACCTCGCTCAAAAGAAGAATTTTTCGACATCAAACGTTGAGGCTCTGGAGCATCCTCATCCGAAATGTCATCACCGATCCACTGTGCACATTCATATGGATATTCCGAAGCCAAATATGTGCTCAATGCTTCGATGTTTCGGTATTCAAAAAAAATCGTACTGGAGGCATCCTTGAAATGATCCGTCAGTTTCTTATTCAGCAGCGTTAGTTTGACAGAATCGACCCCATACGTCTCGAATGGCTCCTGCGCGTTAATTTGATCACTGCGCAGTTTAATGCTTTCTCCAAATAGGACTGTCAGTTTGTGAATCGCCTGCTTCCTCAAATGATCGAAGTTGACTTCCCTTACTTGTTCCTGCGGCTGCTGGGTTTTATCTGCTGATTCAGCCAATAGTATTTTCACTCTGATTTTGTCCGTATCCCCCTCCATAACAAGCACTTGATCCTGGTTTTGATCCAGTGCTTGATAGAGGGCGTTTATACCTGTCTCGGACTTCATCGGGACCATACCTAGGTTGTCGAACATAATTTTCTCGATCTCTTTATCAACATGCATGCCGCCTTGTTCCCATAAGGGCCAATTGATCGAAATAGTTTTCCCCTGGCGTTCTCCCTTAGCTACCAATGAGTTACGATAACTTGCATAACCATCCATAAAGGCATTGGCTGCCGCATAGTCTGCCTGCCCCGGATTCCCGAACTCTCCCGCTCCGGATGAGAAGAGAATAATAAAGTCGAGATTCATCCCACTTGTGAACGTATCGAGGTGGAGTAATCCGGTTACTTTCGGCCCTAACACTTCCGCGAACTCTTCTTCCGATTTATGAATGATCAATTGGTCCCGGATGATACCCGCGCTATGAAAGATGCCGTTTAACTTGCCATAGTCCTCCACAATTCCGTTTATCAAAGTTCGAACTTGATCTCTATCCGTAATATCGACTCGCTTGTACTGTACGTTTGCTCCTCTTTCCTTCAAGTCGTTCAACTGGGCTTCTTTCTCTTCAGACAGCACTGAACGTCCCGTCAAGATCAGCTTCACATTTTTAATCGTTCGGCACATCTCCTCGGCGAAAATCAACCCTAGTCCTCCGGCCCCACCGGTCAGCAGATAGACGCCGCCTTCCTTCCACGGCTGTTCATTCTTCTCATTTCTATTGAACAGTCCCGATTCTTCAAAACTCTTCGTATATCTCACACCGGCTTCATACTTGACCTCTCGATCCTTCGGACTGCGGCTATCTGCTTCCAGCCTCGCTGTGATTTCTTCTACCTTGCTACCAGCAGGCAATTGAATAATCTGGACCATGAGCTTCGGATTTTCGAGCTGAGCTGTCTTGAGCAACCCACCCAATCCTTGAAACAGCTCTCGATCATCGCCAGTAAAGACGACGAGCTGAATGAGAACATGACCTTTCGGCTTGCTCGACAATATGTTTTGAAGCGCTAAGAATAATTGAATAGCATATTGCTCGAATCTGACATGCAAATCGCGTGCCTCGCTTTGGAATATTCGACAGCTCGCTCCTTTGATCTGGGACTCGATTGCTTCGGAGGTTATCGTCTGGTGTGCTTCGCAAAGGAAGATATTGTGCTGCACATACTCAGGTGTTTTTGCTTGAAGAACAACTGACTTCTCCCAAGCAGGATGGAGCATCATCGATCCGATAACAGTCTTACTATTATCAACGGCTTCGAGGGCTCTAAATCCGAGATTTTTCAGTCTAATCTTGATATTTCCGGTTTCATCACATAAATCGATGTGGAAGTTACGAACGTTATTATCGGAATGACTTGTGCGTACAATCGCCCACATGCTCTCCGTGCAGCAACCCGTCAGCTCCAGCTCTTCTAGGCTGACAGGGAGCCAAAGTTGTGGCATCGCATGAGCTTTTGTCTCACCTTGACTGATCGATAAACCGATCATTGCTTGGAATGCCGAATTCAGCATAGTCGGATGCAGAATATAAGATTCTGACTCTTCTCTTAACGATGCAGGTATGACAAGCTTAGCCAAAACACTGCCATTTCCAGTGTACAGATGCTCAATCCCTTGGAGGCCGCTTTCATATTCGAGTCCGATGGCTTTTAATATGTCGTAGCATTCGCTCCCACTGAGGACGGTATCACTACATTCTGCTTGAATCCTGTGAAGATCTATACGCTCAATCTGTGAAGATTTCTTCCTTGGGACCAGTGCCGCCAGGCCTTGGCCATGTACGATTTCTTCTTGATCCGTCAACCCAACGCTATAGACTTCATATCCAATCTCATCTTTTTCTACTGGATAAATGTCGATATGCAGCTCTCTGGCGAACTGATTCGCGGTGAAGGGACTTAACCACGCTAAATTTTTCATAATGATCGTATGTTCTTCTACCCGCGGTACGGATTCTTGAATGGCTGCCCGAATCATTTCCAGGTAAGCTGCTTCGGGTAACAATTTTTCTCCCAGGATAGCGTAATTGTTCAGGAAAAATTCATTCCCGGTCCATGTGCTACTGAATTTTTGTCCTTCAAAATTTGATGTATTCCGATGTAGCATCGGGTGTAAATAGCCTGCCTTGACGTTAACCGCGGCATCTGATTCCAATTCCGGAAGCCAGTACCTCTCCCGCGCAAAAGGATACGTTGGCAAACTGATTCGCTTCATCTTACGATGAATGTGAAGCTTCTCCCAATCCACGTCTATACCCGTAACCCATAATTCCAATAACGTCGTATACTTCTTCCGCTCTACTAATAGTTGAATCACATTTTGAAATTCTTCATTCGTTTTAAACAGGGTGAGCATATTTCTCTGCTTTTTGCTGTTGCCCTTGTATAGATCGGTGATGTCATGCTTCCCAAGTACATAATTCTCCAACTTTTCGGTTAGATCGTCCATCGAGCTTACGATAAAGCCCAGCCGTTCCTCCATGCCTTCTCGGCCTACTTGCAGTGTGTACGCCATATCTGATAAGTGGTTATTATCCAAGTGTCCAGCCTTTATCGTTTCTAGTAGCTGCACTGCCTGTTCTTTGAGGTTGTCTTCTTTTTTAGCCGATAAAAGAATGACTGCATTGTCTTCCACTGTTACCTCAACGGAATTGTTCACTTGGTTCATTGCTACATATTCCTGGATGATGACGTGGCTGTTAGAACCACCTGCGCCAAAAGAAGAAATAGCGGCGATTCTGGGATATTCCTTCTGTTCCCCATCAACCTCAATAATAGGTTGTTTCCATTCCGCCAGTTTCTGCTGTACGCTGAATGGGGTTTGCCCGAAATCGATATTGGTATTCAATACCTCCGAATGGATACTCGGCACGTATTGTTTATACTTCATCTGTAGTAATACTTTCGTTACGCCTGCTATTCCTGCAGCCGCCTCCAAATGACCTATGTTGCTCTTCGCAGATCCAATGGAGCAAAAGGCCCTATCTGTTGTGTGCATTTCAAACGCTCTCGTTAATCCAGCGATTTCGATTGGATCTCCCAATGAGGTTCCCGTTCCATGGGCTTCGATATAGCTGATCGTTCTCGGATTCACGTTGGCATCCGTAAGCGCTTTATCAATAACTTGGGCTAATGCGGCCGGGTTAGGAACGGAATATCCGTTCGTCTTGCCCCCGTGATTAACGGCTGTTGATTTAATAACCCCATAGATTTGATCGCCGTCTGCAACGGCTTGTTTGAGCGGCTTTAACAGTAGGGAGCCTACTCCTTCACCCGGCACATAGCCGTCTCCCCCGTCGCCGAAACTTTCGCATTTTCCTTTACTGGACATGAAGTTATACTGGCTTAAAAATAAATACTTGTTCGGATGTAAGGAAAGATTAACACCACCGGCAACTGCAAGTCTGCATCTCCCTAACTTAATACTATCGCATGCTGCATGCAATGCAGTTAAGGAAGAAGAGCACATGGTGTCAATCGCCATGCTCGGTCCGTTAAAATTGCAAAAGTAAGAGACACGATTCGCGATGGAAGAGGCGATCCCCGATAACGCGACAGGATTGCCTCTCATTTGGTTCTGTATGCCAAGAAGCTGGTAGTCCATGAAGGTCGCCCCTACAAAAACTCCGACATTCCCGTTCTCAACTTTGCTCAGAGCCTCTCTCGTATATCCAGCATCTTCTAACGTTTCATAGACGCACTCCAAAAACAATCGCTCCTGTGGGTCCATAAACTCTGCATCCTCAGGCGAGATATTGAAGAACAATGGATCGAATTTATCCACATCATTGATAAAACCTCCCCATTTGCTATTGATCTTTCCAGTTTTAAACTTGTCCGCATCGTATAAGCGCTTATAATCCCAACGCTCCTCAGGTATCTCAATGACACAGTCCTTTCCGACCTTTAGATTTTCCCAAAATTCATAAATGTTGTTAGCCTGCGGATATCGACCGGAGAGTCCTATAATGGCGATATCCATATGACTGCCTTCATGGCCTTGTTCCATATCCCCAGTGTAATCTGATTTTGCTGGCTCTAGAACACACGATAATATTGCAGTTTTTTCTTGCTCCTTCTCCTTGTCTTTAGGTACGTCATCAAGAGAGGCGTGGATTTCGAATAATTCCATCAGTTTGTCGCTGTAAGTCTTCATGAAATAATTCGCTAATGCCTGAATAGTTTGATATTCAAAGAATATCGTCATCGAAATCGGTCCAAGTGTATTATTTACTTCTTCCGCCAGCTGCTTAATCATGACGGAGTCGATGCCGTAACTCTCCAGCGAAACGTCCGATTCAATCCTGCTGATCGGGATACTGCTGACCCTTGCGAGCAACTGTTTACAATAAAGGACAGTCTTCTCATTCATAATCGTTGATGTAAACTGTTTCAAGTCCTCTTGAATGACAATACGTTCTTTTCGTTCGATGTTTGGAGCTATCCGTGTGACTTCCTCTGTACTTTTCAATACAGGTGTTTTCAGTAAGTCTGCGCTAGCATTAACACCTGATATCCAATAGCGCTCCTTCGCAAACGGATACGTCGGCAGGCTGATTCGTTTTGGCGTCTTCCCAGTGTGAAGGCTTTCCCAATTCATATCTAAGCCCTTCACCCAGAAACCAAGCAACTTCCCAAACTTCCCTTTACTAATCCAGGAATCGATCGCTTTCTGCAAATCATCATCCGCTTTGAAGATGGCCAGTGTGTCCTTCTCTCTTAAGACACGGCCAACATACAGTTCTTCCACTTCATCCTCGCCAGTCAAATATCCATTTAATTTCTGCTCAAGCTCTTGGATTGAGGCTACAGTCGTACCCAATCGTACTTCCATCGCTTCGCGCCCGACTTGCAGAGTGTATGCAATATCCGCAAGATCGCAGTCCTCATACTTTTCCAGTCTGATCTGTCGTAATAGTTGCCTTGCCCGTTCTTTGAGATTCTCCTCTTCCTTCCCTGACAACACAATGACTGTAGGGTTATCAGTCGTAATGATTGATGCAACCTCTGATTTTTGTTCAGGGATGTATTCTTCGATCACGAGATGGGCGTTTGATCCTCCCGCACCAAAGGCAGATATTCCCGCAAGTCTAGGTACTTCCTTCTTGGCACCGTCTTGCTCGATGACTGGCCTTTTCCATTCTTCCAGCTCATGTTGTACTTTGAAGGGAGTCTTCTCAAAATTGATATTCGGATTTAATTCACTGGAATGCAAACTTGGCACGAGCTTCCCATGCTTCATCTGCAGCAGTACCTTGGTTACGCCTACGATACCAGCCGCACTCTCCAAATGCCCAATATTGCTTTTGACCGAACCGATCGCACAGAATTGCTTATCGACCGTTTGATCTTCAAATGCCTTGGTTAGTGCCGTTATTTCGATCGGGTCCCCCAGTGCCGTTCCTGTACCGTGAGCTTCAATGTAACTGAACTGTCTGGCATCTACATTCGCATCTTTTATTGCTCTTCTGATCATACTCGCCTGTGCATTCGGATTCGGTACGGTGTAACCATTTGTCTTTCCGCCATGATTAATTGCCGATCCCTTGATTACGCCGTAGATTTGGTCACGGTCCTCAATCGCTTTGGACAACGGTTTAAGTAAAATGGAACCGACACCTTCACCGGGCACATAACCGTCGCCGCCGGTGCCAAAGCTTTCGCATCTCCCTTTACTTGACATAAAATTCCCCCGGTCAAGCAACAGGTACTTATTCGGGTGGATCGAAACATTAACACCGCCAGCAATCGCTAGCTCGCATTCTCCTTGACGAATACTTTGGCAGGCCAGGTGAATCGCAATTAATGATGAGGAACACATCGTATTTAATCCGATGCTCGGACCATGAAAGTTACAAAAATAAGAGACGCGATTTGCGATAGAAGACGTTATCCCGCTAAGCGCAACCATGTGACCTTTCGCTTGTTCTTGCGCCCCATAAAGCTGGTACTCGTCATACATGACGCCAACGTAAACACCCACATTGCCCTCCATGCCGGAACCTTGAACTTTGCTTAACGCCTCTCTCGTATATCCCGCATCTTCCAACGTTTCCAGAACGCATTCTAAAAATAACCGCTCCTGAGGATCCATGAATTCGGCTTCACGTGGTGTAATATTAAAAAATAAAGGATCAAATTGGTCGACACCATCCAAAAATCCGCCCCACTGTGAAAGCGATTGGTTTTCATCTTCAAAAAGACGATAATCCCAGCGCTCTTTTGGTATCTCGGTTATGCTATCCTTCTTATTGCATAAATTCTCCCAAAACTCATCCATATTCTTCGCTTGCGGATACCGTCCCGCCATACCAATGATGGCAATATCCTGCTTCGTTGATGAAGATCCGTTAGGTCTGTCAAAAGATGCGAATCGTTGGTGCCTTGATTTTCTCTTTGACGGTTTCACCGGTAAATGACTGGCTGAAGATGCTGCCGATTCAGCCACAGGCTTCCGAATTTTTTGTGTCACACCCAACAGATCAATTAATTTGTCCCTGTGAGAATCTAGAAAGTAACCAGCGATAGACCGAATGTTCTGATATTCAAAGAACAATGTCTTCGATAGCGAGCCAAAACTTTTCTCCAGCTCATCCGTCATTTTCATGATGGCTAATGAATCAATTCCATACTTCTCAAGCGGTGCGTCTGATTCAATCCGGTTAACTGGAAGTTTTATAACGAATGAGAGCAGCTTCTTGAAATAATACTCCGCTTTTTCTTGCAGCACTTCTTGCGATACCGTCAGTCGATGACCATCCTCTACTGCTGCTTGAGGTCTTTCCTTCGAATTGGTGCTCAAACTGACTTTGTCGTCTAATTTGAATGAATTACGAAGCTTCTTGCGGTCTCCTTCCATAATCATCACCTGATCATGATCTAAAGCTAAAACTTGATATAAGGCATTGACACCGGTCTCCGTTTTTAAGGGGATCATACCTACACGCTCAACCATGCGTCGCTCGATCTCCTTGTCAACATGCATGCCGCCTTGTGCCCATAATGGCCAGTTGATCGAGACCGTTTTCCCCCAACGATCTCCCTTCTCAGCCAACCGATTGCGATAGATCGCGAAAGCGTCCATGAACGCGTTCCCTGCTGCATAATCAGCTTGTCCCGGATTTCCTGTTTCCGCCGCTCCTGACGAGAAAAGAAGCACAAAATCAAGATTCAACTGGCTTGTGTACGTATCGAGGTAATGCAAACCAGTTACTTTCGGTTTCATTACCTCGGCGAATTCTTCTTCTGTTTTTTGAAGAATATATTGATCACGAATGATGCCCGCACTATGGAAAATCCCATTTAATCTTCCGTATATTTCCATAATACCTGTGATCAATTCCTTGACTTGTTCTTTGTCTGTTATATCCACTCGCCGATAGTCGATGACGGCTCCCTGTTCCTTGAAGTCGTTCAACTGGGTAAGTTTCGCTTCGGACAGTTCCGATCTTCCCGTCAGGATCAAGGTGACATCCTTGATTTTCCTGGTTATCTCTTCGGTAACGATGAGACCTAAACCTCCGGCCCCTCCGGTTATCAGATAGACACCGCCTTCCTTCCACGGAATTCCTTGATCTATACCTCTCTCAAGCTTCTCTGTCTCTTCAAGACTCTTCGTATATCTTACGTCTTCCAAATATCTAATCTCACGATCATTAAGGTTCTGGCTGTCAGCCTCCAGTATTGAGGCAACGTGTTCCAAATCGCTCCCATCAGATAGTTGAATAATCTGATATTGTAGCTTCGGATTTTCGAGTTGCGCTGTCTTTAAGAGCCCTCCTAAGCCTCGGAACAACTCTTTATCGCCGCTTGCGAACACAACAAGTTGAACGAGAACATTACCTTTCGGCTTACTTGTAAGCATGCTTTTAACGGCAATAAACAATTGTTTCGCGTATTGTTCATACCGAGTACTTAAATCCGTAGATTCACTTCGGAAAATTCGGCATCTTGCCCCTTGAAGCTGAGATTCCAACTGTTCGGAGGTTATATGCTGTTCCGCTTCACACAAAATGACTTCGCGCTGATCAAACAGTATACTTTCTGCTAGAATCTGGCCAGATTTCTTCCATACCGGATGCAACATCAAGGAGCCTACACCTTCTTGTTCCTCAGCGGCATGTAGACTTGTATTGGAAGTACCTTCAATCGTTTTAACCAACATAAGTTATGCCCTCGCTTTCTGCTTCCAGCGCTCTGAATGCAAATTTTCTCATCCGTACCTGGATCACACCGTTCTCATCACACAGGTCGATATCCAGTTTTTGCATGTGTTGTTCAGTGTTAACGCTATCACTCGTTCTAACTATTGCCCACATACGTTCACTGCATCGGCCAATAATGTCCAACTCTTCAAGCGCAAATGGGACTTTCGTTGTTGGTTCGCTTACTCCCTCTCTCGCTTGATTATCAATAGATAAGCCAATTGTAGCCTGGATCGCGGAGTCGATCAGGCTTGGATGCAAGATATAATCATCCGCCCCGACGGTTACTGATTCCGGTATGGTCAACTTTGCTAATACTTGGCCTTCTCCAATATATAAGCACTCAATCCCTTTATGACCGCTTCCATAATCAACCCCAAAAGAGCTAAACCGCTCGTAGCATTCATCGCTGCCAATGAATCGATCACTGCAGTCGGCTTGCATCCTACGAATATCTACTACTTGTTTATGCCCGTGATTGGTTTTTGACATAAACACCGCTCGCCCTTGACAATGAATGACCGTCTCTTCATCCCCATCCGCAACTTCGCTGTATATCTCAAAACCAATTTCCCGATCTTCTTCAGGATAGATTCCGATATGCAGTTCTTGACTTGGTCCGTTCACAGCAAAAGGGGTTGACCATATTATATTTTTTATTCTAATGTCGTGATCTACTCCCCATAAAGCGGATTGCCGCAGCGCCGCTCGGGTCATCTCCATGTAAGCCGCTCCAGGTAATATCTTCTCACCCATCACCACATGGTCCTTCAAGAAAAATTCTTTACCGGTCAGCGTACTGCTGAATCGCTGCTCTTCCAAATTCGAAGTGTTACGATGGAGCAACGGGTTCAAATAACCCATCACTTGCACAAAAACCGGGTCGTTTTTCTTCGCTGGAGCTTCTCTTTCCGTCAGCCAGTAACGTTCTCGGGCGTAAGGATACGTGGGTAAGCCAATTCTTTCAGGCTTCCTCTGGTCATATAGTTTAGCCCAGTCCACTTCTAGTCCAGTCACCCACAAGCCAAGCAGTCTATCGTATTTTCCTTTGTTAATCCATGATTCAATGGCAAACTGAATATCTTCATCGAATCCCAGCAGTGATCCCAACGCTTTATCGCCAGTTACTTGCCCTCGATAGATACTGTCTGCTTCACCTAGATCTTCAACATATGCGTTCAGCTTACGTTCCAATTGTTCCAAGGAAGTTACCGTCATCGCCAACCGCTCCTCCATAGCGACCCGTCCGACTTGGAGCGTATATGCGATACTGATTAAATCCCTGTTCTTACGTTCACCTTTTTTTATCCAAGTCAACAAATTTCCGGCATGCTCCCGAAGCTTCTCGTCACTCTTGGCCGATAACAAGATGATCATCGGATTATGAAGGCTGAGCGTCTGGTCATCGCTTCTTGTCTCAGTCGGCACATATTCCTCAATGATAACGTGCGCATTTGCGCCTCCTGCGCCAAAGGAGGATAACCCAGCACGCCGTGGATATCGCGTGTTGTTAATGATAGGCCGTACCCACTCAGATAATTCCTGCTGGACGAAAAACGGCATTTTGCTGAAATTAATGCGTGGATTCAGCTCCGTAGCATGTAGGGAGGGGGCAATCTGTCCGTACTTCATTTGCAGCAGCACTTTGGTCAATCCTGCGATCCCCGCTGCACTCTCCAAATGTCCGATGTTCGATTTGATCGATCCGATTGCACAAAACTGCTTATCGGTGGTATTTTCTTCAAACGCACCAGCTAGTGCCGCCACCTCAATTGGATCGCCCAACTCCGTACCTGTGCCGTGTGCTTCAATATAGCTAATTGTTCTTGCATCCATATTGGCCCGCTGCAACGCTTCTTTGATCAATTGGCGCTGCATATTTGGATTGGGAACGGTATACCCATTCGTTCTTCCTCCCGCATTAATCATCGTTCCTTTGATTACACCGTAAATGTGATCGCCATCACGTTCAGCGGCTGACAGTGTCTTTAAGACAACAGCCCCGACTCCCTCCCCGTCAACAAATCCATCTGCTCCAGCGCCAAACGCCTTGCAATCACGACCTGGCGATAGCATGGTTTTTCCGGACAACCGTTGATAGTGGTATGGGTCTACAATTAAATTAACGCCCCCAGCAATGACACATTCACTCGTGCCGTTATAAAGACTTTCCACCGCAAGATGAATCCCAACCAACGAAGAAGAGCATGCGGTATCGACGGCCATGCTTGGTCCTTGAAAATTCATCACGTAAGAAACACGATTCGCGATGGACCAGAATGAGGCCCCAGTGATGTAGTCCGCATTCATCGCACCAACAAAAACGCCAACTTTTCTCGATGCACACAAATTGTCAGGCGTGTATCCGGCATCCTCAATACTCGCATATACCGTTTCTAAGAATAACCGCTCTTGAGGGTCCATTTGTTCAGCTTCTCTTGGCGATATGCCGAAAAAGATCGGATCGAATTTGTCAACATCGTCAATAAAACCGCCCCACTTGGTGTAAATCCCCCCATACGCCTTTTTATCCTCGGTGTAATAGGTTTTCCAATTCCATCTGTCCTTCGGAATCTCGGAAATGCTGCTCTTTCCATTCTTTAGCAACTCCCAAAGACCATCAGCACTGTTAGCACCTGGATAACGTCCAGCTAAGCCGATAATAGCAATGTCCTGTACACCGGGATAATTACTATGACTGGAAGCATCTGTTCTTTCCTCTTTGTCCAAAGTTGAAGCCTCTCTAAACACTTTTTCCGGCTTGCCTGCCGATATTGTCCGATTTTGAAATAGCTCATCTTCACCCCTAACAACTTGATTGGTTGAGGCAGCATATTTAGTCAGCAATATTTCGTGATAATGATCTATAAGATAATCAGCAAGATCATCCAATGAATTGTACTCATAGAACAGTGTGCTGGATATTGAACCGAAAACCTTCTCTAGTCGATCGGTCATCTCCATAATCATGAGAGAATTGAAATCGAATTGTTCAAAGTTCTTTTTACCAATTACTTGTTTTACAGACATTTTAGTCACTGCAGCAATCATTTCAGCAATTTCTTCTTTTACTTGCTCTTTATCGATTTCTGGCTGACTCGTTTCGATCCGAATAGGATTTGACTCCGCAGACTGGTCGGTGACGATCTGGTTTACTGGAATTCCAAGATTGATTTCTTGCCCATAAAGAACTCCGATGTTTTGGTAACCACTTGATAAAATGGAAAATAGCGCATCTATGGCTACTTCATCAGGTAAACCCTCCCATCCCTTCTCCTGTTTCATGCGATGTTTGTCAGCCTCCGATAATTGCATACCGCCTGATAACCAAAGTGGCCAATTGACCGAGATCGTCTTACCCGATGAATATCCTTTTTGACATTCGCCTTCTCGATATGCAGCAAAATAATCCATGAAGCCATTGGCATAGGCATAATCGGATTGACCTTTTTTCCCAAAGGTTGAAGTGATCGACGAGAAATACATCATAAAATCTAAATTCTCAGTGTGTTTATTCAAATAGACAGTTCCAGCTACTTTAGGTTTCAACACCTTTTCAAAGTCGCTCCATTCTTTTTGAAAAAATAGCCTATCATTAATGACCCCAGCGCAATGAAAAATACCTTTGACAGGTCCAAATTCTCGAGTGACATCGGTGATCACCTGCTTTACATCGCTCTCAACGGAAAGGTCACAAGTTTTATAAATGACACGGTCACCTTGAATTGAAGCAAGCAGTCGTTTCGTACTTGAATCATGCAGGGACCGACCAAGCAGTACGATGGTTGCTAGCGGATATCGACTAAGATGATTCGCCACAACATGCCCAATTCCGCCTAATCCACCAGTGATAAGGTAGACTCCCTTAAATTCTATGTTACTTGGTGATGCAACCTTAGCTTCCTGAATCTCTTTTTCCATTCTCACGTTATGGTCATATTTAATTTCATTCGAATAAGCATCATGGAAGAGCTCCTCGAATACCTTCCGAGCGTCCATTTTCAGCCAGTTATGAGCTAATGTTCGAAACCGGAGAGTTGGATGTTCCAAGCTGATCGTTTGCATCATAGGTCCGAGTCCTGCATAAAAAGGATACTTTTCATGATGGTTGGCATTTAGTAAAGTTAAAACATTGTAACGTCGTTTCCCGGTGACTTTCATCAATGCTTTGCATAGCAAAAACAACGGATGCACCACTTCTTCTGCCTGAGTCAATGGTGATTCGTTGTTATTTGTGATATCAGGAATAACTAATAAATTCGTAAAATCAATTGCATGCGATTCAAAGTGTTCAAGTAACAATTGGTAATCGTGCTCGTTATAAACATCGATTTGATAGATCGGATGCTCGGCTTTAAATCGGGGACCGACTTTAACTAAGATGACCTTGTCAAGCAAATTTGACTCTGTGAGTACTTGGTAATTCGATTCATCGCGATCCAATAAAATTACAGTTTCTTGCTTGAAACTTTGCCCCCTTTCGATAGATCTTTCAATCCATTGAGGTGCATAATAAAATAATTTCGGCTCTTTCTCCGGCAACGCTTTCAGTATAAAATCTTCGATCTTTACAAGCAATTGGCCGTCTCGATCATATATAGCAATCTGGCATTTGATATAGCGATTCGTTACATTATGATCGGAAATGTGGATCCGAGAATAACAAGGAGAGACAAGCTTGCGATATACTCTGACTTTGCCAATAGAGTACGGCAAATATGTAGCATTGAGTGATCTCATTTGTTCGCTACCGGCAACAGCATGCAAGGCACCATCAAGTAGGATTGGATGAATAATTCCATTTTCATAGCGAACAGGTTCCAACCCATCATCCACACGGGCCAACAAATCATCTTTGCCGTCATACACCATTTGGACAATTCGATATGTTGGGCCATACTGGACATTTGTTGCCAAATGCTGCCGATAGATCTCGTGTTTATCGAAACTTACGTGAGCTTGAGCAACAAAATGATCAAGATCAAATGATTCTGGTATATGATCCTGAGATGTGCTGTACGCTCCCGTTACGACTATGTTGTACCCGCTACTGACAACAAACGTCATGGCCGACGTATCTAAAGAAAGTGTGAGACAGGTATCCTGTTCCCTCAGCACGACGGATTGTAGCAATCTCAAGTTGTCAATTGTGATCTCCTCATAAGTGACATGGCACATTTCCAATGCTTTCATAACCATTTCCAGATAAAAAGCCCCGGGAACGACTACATCTTCATGAATGACATGATCTTTCACGAGCTCGCTTTGATTGTTCAAGTTCACCGTATAATGTATGTTGTGTCTTTCCCTTAAAATATTGTCAAAAAACGTACGCTGGACAGATGTTATCAATCGGCTCTGTTCATTGTGCGCAGGCTCGATCCAATACCGTTTCTTCTCAAAAGGATAGACAGGCAATGAAATTCTCTGATGCTGACGATTCGCGTACAATTTCCCCCAGTTAATCTTGCATCCACTAACGTAAAGATCGCTCAAGCTTTCCAAGTGCTCCTTGTATGTGCGAGAATCAGGATCCATTTCCATTAATTCGCTGACCAAGTTATCGCTGACTGTAGAATTGGGATTAACGGCTGCTTTACCTGGTACGTTCATGTAGCCCTTTTCCAAAATGGCGAGCAGTTGTTCTTTGTTCTCTACGATAAATGAGATCCTTTCGTCAAAATGAGTCCGCCCTACGCTAAGAGTAAAAGCAATATCTCCGATCGTTTGTCCATCTGACGCATTTAACCAAGCGTGAAGCTGATTGATTTTGCCTCTTAAACTCTCTCTCGACTTAGCAGATATAGGGATTAAGTAATTTGACTGCTCAGAATTGGCTCTTTTTTCTCCACTACTATACTCCTCAATGACAACATGACTATTTGTTCCGCTGAACCCAAACGAGCTCACCGCTGCTTTTCTTGGCGTAGACTTCAAACGCCATTCTTTCAATTCCGTATTTACATAAAAAGGGCTGTTCTTAAAATCAATATGCTCATTCGCCTGTTCATAATGTAGCGTTGGAGGAATCGCTTGATGTTTAAGTGACAATATGATTTTGATTAACCCTGCTACACCTGCAGCGCCTATTGTGTGTCCGATATTCGTTTTGACGGACCCAATCGGACAAACTTCATTTCCAATTCCGTTTTCACCAAATACTTCAGAAAGCGCCTTGATCTCAATGGGATCACCTAATTTTGTCCCTGTTCCGTGCGTCTCCACATAGTCAATAGAAGCAGGGTCTATTTGATTATCCTCATAAATGGTTCGAAGCAAATTGATCTGACTCAAGGCACTTGGCGCGGTAATACCATTCGTTTTACCATCCTGATTAATACCGGAAGCAGAGATCACGCCGTAAATATGGTCGTTGTCTGAAATAGCCTGATCCAGCTCCTTGAGTACTACTATTCCTGCTCCTTCGCCAGGAACAAACCCGTTCGCTCGGTTATCGAAAGCTTTACACTTTCCGTCAGGAGATAACATTCCCAGCTTGGAAGACGTCAAATAAAGATCTGGCGTGGACATGATACAGATCCCTCCAGCCAGTGCCATTTCGCATTCACCTTTTAGAATACTTGACGCAGCAAGATGGATGGCAACGAGTGAAGAAGAACAGGCAGTATCCAAGCTAATAGCAGGGCCTTTTAAGTTGAGAACATAAGCTACCCTCGCCGCCAAAATTGCAAAATCGTTTCCCATTAAGCTATACGGATTTGGTGGATGTCCACCTTCCTTAATAAGATTGATATAATCCCCTGGCCTAGCACCTATAAAAACTCCGACATTTTTTTTGCTCAGATCATGTTCTGAATATCCTGCATCTTCCAGGGCATGGTAACATTCTTCGAGGCAAATCCGCTGCTGTGGGTCCATGTTCTCGCTCTCAATCGGTGTAATTGAGAAGAAATCTGCATCGAAACGATCAATGTCTGACACAAATCCTCCCCACTTGCTCATTGTTTTATTATCTGCTCTCATATCAGGATCGTAATAGTCCGTAATCGACCATCGCTTCTCAGGAACCACTTGAATGGAATCGATGCCATTTTTGAGATTATTCCAATATTCATCAGCAGAATTAGCACCGCCGTATTTGCATGCCAACCCAATAATGGCAATTTTTTTATTTGTATTTACTGCTTCTTTTCGTTCATTTGGAGCTTCATTTGATATAACAGGAATTGGGCTGTCAGAAGCGTCAGGTTCAGTCAAAACGTTAATATTTTTCTGGGTACTCAGATATGCACCTAGTTCATCTATACTTGAGAAATCGTACAAGTCGCTAATCGCAAGTTTGGTCCCAAATTTTTTATTCGCTAAATTTAAAAAGTCTACAATGGTCAATGAATCGAAGCCCAAAGCATAGTACTTCTTCCCACTTTCAATCAATGAACGTTCTACTTGAAGAATTCTCGCTGCTAAATCAGCCAAAATGTCGTTGATTGCTGTGACGTCTACAGAAACCGAGGTTTCCCTTACAACAGTTGATTCAGAATTTGGTTCATGCTTTGGTTCAGATTTCGACTCCGGATTCATATCAGATTGTAATTCAATTATAATGTTCTTCTTAGAATGAATATAAGGTGTTAACTCGTCTATGCTTGCATGATCGTAAAGATCTGTTATAGCTAACGATATGCCAAACCTCTTATTTATAGCGTTTAAGAAATCTACAATGGTCAATGAATCAAAGCCTAACGCATAAAACTTTTTCCCACTTTCAATCAAGCTGGGTTCAATAGATAATGTTTGTGCTGCTTGGGAAACGAGCTGTTCTTTTATATCACTTTCTGAATTGAGAATCGGTTTTGGATTATTTAAGGTTAATCCAGTTAAGGTCAATAATTGTTGCCGATCAACTTTCCCATTCGGTGTTCTTGGTAATTTTTCTACTCGAATGAACGAAGAAGGTATCATGTAATCGGATACTTTGGGTTTCAGGAATTGGTGTATTTGGTCATCTGTGATGACTTCCCCATCCCTAATTGCGATAGCGGAATATAGCCGGCTGACTCCCTGACTGAGTTCTTTAACAAAAACAGCACATTCAGCAATTGCGGAGTTCTGCTCTATTACGCGTTCAATGCCCGTCAACTCAAGCTTAATTCCCCTTATTTTCACTTGATGATCACGCCGACCCAATAACTCAATCGTTCCGTCAGGTAAGTACCGAGCATAGTCGCCCATTTTATATAATCGGGGACTAGAACTATCTTTATATGGATTTTCAATAAACTTTTGCGCATTGCCTTCGTCGTCATTAAGGTATCCTGTTGCTAATGCAGCCCCTCCGATATGCAGTTCTCCCTCAATCCCAACTCCCGCCAAGTTTAAATCCGAGTCAAGTACATACACTTTTACATTCCGGATCGGTTTAAACCCAGGCAAATTGCCTGTTTTGCCTGCATTGGTTTTGGAATCGATATATAAAATCCCGTTTACCTCTGTTGCTCCGTAATCGTTTAATAATGTGGCCTGGGGCACAATATCTTTAAATTGATTCAATAAATCTACGGTCAACGGCTCACCTGCAGTAATACATAATTGCATATTTGATAGCAATCCCATATCTTCCGGCGACTCTAAAATACGCTTTAACAGCGAAGGGACGACGGTAAGATGCGAGATCTGATGACGGGCAATCGCGCGAACTAAACTATTCGGATCTTTTACAATTGAATCAGTCAATATGACGGTGGAAACTCCTTTAAGTAGTCCTCCTAGGAACTCCCACATGGAAGGCATGAAATTCATACTTGTGCGTTGACCCATACAAGAGGTCTCCTTGAAAGGGTAATTCGACCAAATCCAGTTAAAACGATTGATCAATTGCAACTGTTTGTGAATGACACCTTTCGGTTTTCCAGTTGAGCCTGATGTATACATGATCAAACAGTCGCGCTCCAAAGAGAATTTGCTTGCCGAAATACTTGGCTCGTAGGAAGCTGAATCGATCAAATAATGCTCGGTCATCACGATTGTTCTATAGTTTGATATTTTGCTCACTCTCTGATCGGTTGTAAAAATGAGTTCGACTTTAGCATCCTCAATCATGTATTGAAGATGTTCTTCTGAATAAGATGTGTCTAAAGGAAGATAAATGTTGCCTGACTTCCAAACTGCTAACATTGCAATTACGGTATAAATGGTCCGCTCTCCATAATAGCCAATAACCTGATTATTGAAGTTTAATTGCGAGATCTCTGATGCCAAATGATCGACGGAACAAAGCAAATCGATATAGGAAATATAAAAAACATTACTTTTATTATCATCATAGATAAAAGCAATGTCCTGAGGAGTTCGGTAGGCTTGTTGTTCAAAAACATCATACAGTGTCTCTTGGAACGGATATTGTTCTGTTAAACCTGCCCAGTCTTTAATCTTATTGAGTTCATCTACTGTAAGATAGGAAAGTGTGGAAAGTGCTACATCTGGGTTTCTGTCGAACCCTGATAAATAGGTCGTATAATGGTTTACGATTCGATCGATTGTATTTCCGGCGATCATGTAAGCGTTATATTTAATCGTTATGATGACATGATCTTCACTGGTTGACATATTCATTGCAAGCACATGACTGGAATCAGCGTTGCATAACGCTATATTGAGGTTGTCTAAATCGCGAGCATGGAGTTTTCCCTTCATAATTAAGGAAGCCAAACTTCCCACGACATCCGCAAGCTTAGATTGTTTTGTACAGTTTGACGTGTCAAATTTCAACTGTTTTCCTTTGCAATGAATGCTCCAGTTGGTAACATTTTCATCCGTATAACGAACAAACAAAGCAATCATGATGCCGGCATAATAAAGAAGATTTGGATTAGACTTTATATCTGCGACGAGAAAGCTTCGATATACATCCGAGACCTCTTTCTCGCTGCCATGTTCAACGAATAAAAAATCAAGTCCGTCTCCACCTTTATAGTGTCTGTCCACATCCATTAACGCTAAATCTATAAATTGACGGCTTTTAAGAAAATCGATAATCAGATCTTTATGATTGACGATATACGTTTGAATGATCTGATCTAGTTTACTATTGTCTAAAAAGAGTTCTTCCTCATTAAATCCATAATGTATATTTGAATTGCTTAACGTATCAAATAGCTTGAGAGGTTCCATCTTTGTAGCTCCTTTCATCATTTTCTACGAATTGCAAAAGTTAAGCCGTCCCCAATAGGCATTAAGCTCATAGTCACTCTATCGTCAAGATGGACCCTTTTATTGACTTCACGGATGGCACAAACGTCACGTCCTTGGTTAAGCTCGTTAATGACACTTCCACCCCAAAGCACATTATCGAGTAAGATCAATCCTCCTACTCGTACAAGCTTGATCGCCAATTCGTAATAATCGAGATAACCTTCCTTATCTGCATCGATAAAGATGATATCGTAGAAGTTAGCTTTATGATCATTTAGAAGCTGACGCATCGACACGGAGGCTGGTGCGATTATTAAGTCAATTTTCTCTTCTACCCCTGCTTTACGCCAATATTTTTTGGCCATTGTGCACCATTTCTCATCCACATCGAGACTCGTTATTTTTCCATCTTCAGGTAAAGAAAGCGCCATCCATAACGCACCGTAACCGGTAAAAGTACCTACCTCAAGAATCTGCCTCGCATTCATTAGTTCAACTATCATCGCAAGAAATTGCCCTTGCTCGGGCGGTGTTTGCATTGCAGACATGAGCATACGATTCGTCTCTTCCCGAAGATCCTGTGCAACGGCAGGTTCTCTGAGTGAATTGTCTAAAATATAATCATATAATTCATCCGATAAATTAAGCGTTCTTTTCCCCATGTGTACCTCCTATGCTCCCATTTAAGTGTATACAGTCGGCTGGAAATTTGACTGTTTTGTCTCATTTAAAAACTTTATCTCGTCCATAGCGACACGAATTGGGTTGCGATTTACTTCAAAACACTCAATAGACACGTAGCCTTGGTAGTCTCTTCGGTTTAATTCATTTAATATAGCCCGATAATCGAGATCTCCGTCTGCAAGGTTTCGAATGCCGAGTATCGCTCGATCTTTTTCCATTACATAATTGAACGGGGTAATTAAACCTAAGTTGGCCTCTGCATTTTTGGCATGTACATGGATGGTATGCTCATAAAGTTCCTCAATAACGAGCAACGGGTCCATCCCTCTTTCGTTTTCATAAAGATTATAAAAATCGAGTACCAATCCCACATTCGGCCGGTTAACATCCTTTAACAATTTTTGGATTGATTCAATTCGATCCGCGAGTGTATTTACATGTGTTTCAATCGCAATTTTGATGTTGAACTCAGCTGCTTTATCCGCAATAACTTGTATTCCTTCTACACCACTCTTCCATTCCCTTTGTGTGGCAAACTCGCTTCCAACTCTGCCTGTAAAACAACGAATAATACGACAATCTATCTCATTAGCCAAATGGATGAATGTTTCAGCTTCCAAAATACTGTCTCTCCATTTCTTTTTGGAAGACGTAAAATCAAAATAAGGCGTAATCATTGGTACTTGGAGCTTACTATGGGAGAGGAGCTTTTTTAAGGCAGGTAATGCAGCTTCATATTCGGACAAGTGCTTACTCCAAATTTCGATTCCATCATAACCAAGTAGACTAACAATATAAGCCATATCATCCAACTTTAACGTTCGATGTCTCCAGGCGATCGTACAAAAACTAAATTTCATAAAATATTCCTCCTAATTAATGAGTAACTATGAGTCTTTATCAGACCAAACTTAGCGAATAAATTTCAAAGATTTAATGGAATATTTAGTAACTTAATTGAGCTTATGGTGATCAAGCAGCTCTTCAGAGTCAGAAATGCAGCTTGGAGTCAAACAAGTGTATTGCTATTTTTTTCAAGTCCTTTTCAGGTATCTGGATTGATTATTAGACCACTATTCGATTGCATTGAATTTATTCACCTCCTATTAAATTTGCATTTATGAGTAATCCTCTGGTTTACACGGTAAATATGAATATTTGAAATTTTTTCAAAAATTTTAAAAAAAAAAAAATAGATTTAAAAATATCCCACGTGTTTATTCAGAGGAATGTCCAATATCAAAAAGCCACCATTATCTTAACCATCTGCTTACGCCTATGGTCAGTGATAATGGCGGCTTGGACAAATTCCCTACACTACCAATTCAGAAAATCTATACCTTTTGTTCACTCGTTACTGGAGATTGATTATCAAATATGGATGTGAACTTCACTTTTTTGAGATGTCCCTTCACCCATAGGAACGAGATAGGTAAAGTCACAACATTACCGATAACCATGGAGATAAAGATACCAGTTAACCCCATATCCAACCCATAGATGAAGTATACGCCGAGTCCGATAATCAGGATGACTCTTATATACATTATAATGACCGCTGGCATTGGTCGACCTGTCGCTTGAAAGAATGAGCATATTGTCCATGTAACCGCCATGAACCCGAATGTAAACGAGATAATAAGCGCTTGTTGCGTCGCCAGTTCCACCACTTCAGGAATAGAAGTGAACCTCGCAAATATCCAAGGGGCCACTAATACATAAAAAGCAGCTATAACTGTAGACATTCCAAAAACGAAGAGCATACTGACATTCAACGCCTTTTTGATGCGCTCAAGCTGGTTACGTCCATAATTCTGTGAAACGAAAACCGTAGTTGCACCTGCTACTGCAATAATCGGTATGATCAAGACTTGATCGATCCTTCCCGTCAAGGTCCAGGCGTTCATTGCATTTTCACTGAAATTGGTCGTAATGATTTTATTGTAGACAACGGTGATTGAATAAATAGAAACCGTCATCAACAACTGCGGCAAACCAATGCGAGTGATCTCCTTCACAATACGTTTATTAAACCTCGAAAGGCTGAAGTTTAAAGGGATTCTTGATTTCCCTTTCTGCAGAAACCGCACAACGTATAGGAATGCAAAGCACATTGCAATTGAAGTGGATAATCCGGCACCAGTGATCCCCATGCCCAGACCGAAAATCATAATTGGATCAAGGATCAAATTGAGAACTGTCATGAGTGTAAAAGCGATCGCCAGCACGTGTGTGAGTCCCTCTCCGAGAAGAATACCTCCATAGACCTGTACCAGAATCATAAAGATCAATCCTGGTGCTAACGAATAAAGAAATTCGAGCCCGTATGCCTTTGCCTCTGAACTGAGCCCAGTCCCCGCGAGCATGTTAATCAACTCTGGTCCGAACAAATAACAAACGATAATAAAGGGAATCCCAAGCGCCATCGCCATGATGAATCCGCTGATTCCGAGACTTTTACATTCTTCAAATTTCCTTTCCCCAATTAACCGTCCTGTCACTGTACTGAGACCGACTGCTAAACTCGAAGCAATAGCTTCAAAAATAAAAAACAGAGGAAATAACAAACCTGTTCCTGCCAAAAGAGCGGACGAAGTGGGGTCTAGCATGGCGATGTAGTACGTATCAATAACCAGATAAACGTAATTTAGCAAGTTACCAATCAGTATGGGTAAACCAATTCTCACGATCATTGGAATAATCGGACCTTCAAACATCCCTTTGAGCATTTGTTCTTGAGCCTTCACCCTGTTCCCTCCATAATCCAATTTTTCTAATCTTAACCTAATTTAAAGTATATCACCACAAATTCTTTATTAATGAAAGCGTTTCCACAAAACTTTCTTTATGTTTTTAAACTGAGACGCTTACTCTGGTTATTTCAGCACTTGAAACTTGCCAGCGTCTTAATGAAAAGCCTCATTTTAGCGCAATACTCCATTCAAACATCCGTTTACCGCGCGTCTCAAATTTAAGGCATCCTGATTAAACTTTGTGATTATGGGGTAAACATGAAAGTTAGATCTTTGCCCCTGTAATTTCGAAACTATTGCTGCTAATGTGCCAGAAGGGCTTAAATCTAAATAAATATACTCTTTCTCTTGGTTTATTTTTTCTACTGCCTCACTTAATCGCATTGGCTCACGAATTGCCTGCCACATAAGATAAGCATCTACGGCTTCAATCACACCTCCAGCTGCACTAGATAGCCAAGGCACCGCAGGCGCTTTGTATTTCATGTTTTGCAATTGACACATGTAAGCGGATTTTATGGGTTCCACTTGCGTAGTATGAAACGCATAGGAGACTGGGAGCCTCTGATGAATTATACGATTTGACTTTAGCCAGCTTTCTACATTTGATAGATTTGTTTCTCTCCCTGCAATTACAAAATGACCATCATAATTGATAGCCACCAGACTGCTGTCCATATAGAGTTGAGGAGAACGATCGTATAAATCCGAATTTGACAATACTGTGATCATTCCACCCTTCTCACAAGAAGTTTTAATCAATTTAGACTGGAATAGGATGTTTTCTAATACAGCCTCTACCTCAACCGCATCAGCGACAGCAGCAGATACATATTCACCTAAGCTCATACCTAGTAATAAATCTGGCACAACCCCTTCCTCTATCAATGTACGTGCAAGCGAATACTGGACCATGAATATAGCTGGATGCGTATAAGTAAGATTATCAAAATCCGTCGCTAACGATTTACGATCGTCATATAAGTGGGCTAAGACAGAAAATCCTGTAATATTCGATATTAAAGAGTCTAAACGATTCATCCAATACCCAAATACAGGATGCGTCTTGTATAACTCAAGGCCCATTTGATAGTATTGGGTACCTTGCCCGCCGAACATGAATACTACCCGTCTCTTATTCATTCCGATCGCCTCCTTTTCCATAAACAAATACAAATAGTATCGATCGTAAAAAAATGCTCATTCCATTGTCATCAATGAAAGGAGCTGATTGCATGCATTCTATAGATTAGATCGTTTAACGTTTGTAAATCCATAATTGTTCGCTTCGGGTGCGCAATAGAAATCATATAATAACCAGCTTGAAAGGATGTAGCCATGAATTGTGAGAAATTCGTATACTCACTTGAGACATGATCCGAATGTATATCGATCCTATTGATTTCAAAAATCTGGGGCGGTGTTGTGAACCCTGTCTTCAATATTTTGGATAATGCCTCTTTAGCTGTCCACATTAAGTATAAAGCTACATAGGAGTCCAAACTTAACGTCTTGATAAGGTTTCTTTCCTTTATCGTCACTATGGAATCAATTGCAGAAGCATCTCTCGATATTTTTTCAATATCAATTCCCATTGCGTGCTCTTCTGAGAAAGCAAGAGCAGCCCCCATATCGTTACAATGTGTAATGCTAACCTGAATATTTGAGTATAACGGCATATTAACAACCGGCTGCTGAAAAACCCCTCTTCGGATTATAATTTTTCGATAATCCCCGAAATCTGTATACAATTGGATAGCTTTCTTGGCACAGAACCTTCCCATCAAAAAACTTCTCTTTCTTTTTTCAATTTGAAGACTACTGTAGTAATCCAATTCTTCTTCGTGCAAGTAATGAATAGTTTCTTTAGAAAACGTGTTGAGTGCAAATCGTCCAATGCATATGCTTGCTTTGAAGCTACTCTTTGGTCTGCTCATTCTGATCTCTTGCAATAAAAAAGAAGGACAGTAATTTAACAAATACGATACCTACCAATCTGATTAAATTATTCACTATTTAGTTTTGTTATTCTGATCATTGTCTATTGAGATTTGGACACAGCTTCGCCCCATCGTCTATATTTAACATATACACTACTCGACCAAGCATATGTCAACAAAGCTCCACCAACGTACCGAAGCAGCGATTAGTTTTACCTTGAATTTTTAATGTGGCCCGACATTTTCATTCTCCGATAGTTTTTCCAACAAAATAATACCAACATCTAGCAACTTTTCATGTCCCATAAAATTCAAAGCAATTCTTGCCCTCCTTTTACGCTTATCAATTTTTTTTATGATCCCTTCCTTTCCTTTCAAAGGCCCGCTAGATACTCTTACCTTTGCATTTTCTATGTATAGAGCTGAACAATCAATTATCTCACTCTCCCCAATGAGTTGCAGGATCAATCTCATCTCGATCTCTTCAATTTTTGAGAAGGTGTACGTTTCGAGTGTTTCTCCCGGGTTGCAGATTACACTCCTCTGTTCATTATTATGGATAGAACTATGGCACCGATTCAGCAATCGATAGCAACTCGGTATTCGCTTGAGTTCATAGTAAATTTTCGTGTTCATTTGAGCATTTACAAGCACATAGCCAGGGAACATCGTTTTGCAAACCTCGTAAGGTTGACCTAATCTTCGCTCTATCAATTTCCGTTTTGGTACAATTGCTCGAATCTCAGCCTTGTCGAAATTTTTACTAATGAATGATCGTACGACATCTTCTTTTCCCGTTTCAACAAAGAGAACATACCAATCCATATAAATATCTACTCCCACCCTAAATTTGAATAAATTTAGAATTTAGAATGATTGCATTTTTCTCACTTCCTCCGGCATTTCTGGTTCATGAGCTATCCACCAGCACATTGTGTTAGTTCGTAACACAACAAAGGCAATGGCAAATAAACTAATGACTTTCCATGGAAAACTCTTGATCAGAGCTATTTTCATAATTAATTTCCTCCCAAAAAATTAGATAGTTGTGAAGCGACTAAACCTAACAAGCTTGCTAACATGATACTATCTGTGACTTGAAACCAAAGTAAAATACCATATATAAAAATAAAAAAAGCAGTAATAAGAGTGCTTATTTTCTGCAGTTTTACTTGCTTTAATCGTTTACGTAATAATACCTGAGATAAAATTAACAGGAACGCTGCCCCCCAGGCTATCATGTAAGAAATGAAAGAATTCTCAAGAAAATGCACCACGAGCATGCACGCTATAAAAACACCTACAGATATGAAATAGCATTGTAAGAATGTCCCGGCGTGTCTCCCTCCTGCTAAACTTCTTATTATGAACACTGTTCCAATCCAGGCCAGAGCTTCTAGTATCTGTCCACCAAAAATAGAAACGAGTATCATTGTATTGGCTATAAGCAGAGTCTCGGTCATCGCCTGTAACCCATACCGAATAATTGGTAAATCCTTCTGACTAATCACATTGTGTCGAATCATTTGTTTACTTGTAGCGTTAACCAACGACTCTATCATTTTCTTCTATCCCCCTAACAAAAAGATATAGGGATAGCCGTATTTATGGAATACATAATATGCCAACTGTATTAAATTATATGCTAATTGCATTTTTTGATGTTTTTTGTTTACTCATATACTTTTTTGGAGAATGAATTTATCTCAAGGGTCTTTGCAAATTATATTTGAGAATAGTTTGGTGCTAAAAACCAAAGCATTTTTCTCCAAGCTAGTAAAGACCGTTTGAGAACTATGCCAATTTTGCTACGACTTTGTAACTACTCTTTTGTTGATCTATAGTCTAAATTCGTTATACTTTAAATAAATGGTATGAATAGGAGGGAAATAGAAGTGTTATTCGGAGGGGTCTGTGACGACGATAAAGAGATTCACGAAGGTTTAAGTCAGTTCTTTAGTGAATTCGAAAGAAATAATGACTGCAAATTTCACTTGACTTATTTTTCTTCAGGTGAAGAGCTACTTGAACATTACTTATGTAAAAATTTCGAAAAATTTCATTTCCTCTTTCTTGATATTGAAATGGCAGGAATTAATGGACTGGAAACAGCTAAACAAATACGTTCACTCACCAACAACGATGTAACGATCATATTTTTAAGCAGTTACCCTGACTATGTAATGGAAAGCTTTGATGTATTAACTTTTCAATATTTACTTAAACCCTTAACATATGATGTTTTTGAATCGAAAATGATGCGCCTATGTGCTCACCTCAGTTCAACTGCCAAGCAAGTTATGTTTTTAAAAGACCAGCGTGGACAGAACATTGTGCCAATATCAGAAATCATTGCCATCTCAAAATTGAAGCACTCTCTGGTACAAAACAAACTTCAAGTTATCACAACTGATCAAGAATTTCTAATAACAGGTACGATTTCATCCTATTCGGTGAAATTAGGAATCCCCTTTCTACTCGTTTACCGATCAGTCATTGTCAATATGGACTATATTCGAGGGTTCACAGCTAATTCAGTAGTAACAAGCAATCAACTGGATTTCCCAATAAGTCGAACGCAAATTAAGCAAATTAAAGATACATATGCTAAATACATGGCAGGTAAATTTATTATATGACACTGACTTTACTTTCATTTTTAGGAACGACTCTCATGCAACTTGTTCTGCTAAACCGTTATTTTTTTGCATTACTTGGCTCTTCCCAACAGAGAAGACGACGTATTATTATTCATTATTTTCTGAGTGGTACGACGATTTATCTATCCTCAGTTTCTTTTTTTCCTGTTCTAATAACAGGCTTACTATCAATCAGCAGTGCATTTATCATTTCTTGGTGTTACACTTCTCGGATTGAATCGAAAGTGATTTTTTCCGTTCTATACGTCATTCTAGGTTTCATCGCAGAAACTCTCTCATACGTGTTTATTACACAAGCACAACTAACTCCAAGTGATGTTGACTTGAGCAGTCAGCAAACACGTCTACTTATTTTGTTATTTTCATCGCTTATTTTTTTCTTGTTCATTATGTTGATCAAGCTATTTAAACGGCAACGTGATTATAAGCTAAACAAATGGTACTATCTTGTACTTGGACTCATTAATATTGTCAGTCTTCTCATTCTAAATACGCTTTTCTTCCATGCGCAAGAAAACATTATGTATATTTTTTCAGTCTTTGGTATCTTACTGATCAATATCACCATTATTTTTCTATTTGATCAATTGATTGAAAGTTTTCAGATGAAGGATGAATTACAACGATTACACAAACAAACTGATTATCAAAATGCAAGCTATCAAAAAATCTCGAATTCATTTCAAACGACTAAACGCATTATCCACGATACAAATAAACATTTCGTTTATATTCGTGCCTGCATTCAAATAGGAGAACAGGAAAAAGCACTTGAGCATATCACCAAAACCTTGCAAGTGATGGGAAACTCTTATTTATCAATAGCTACAGGTAACTTGGTCATTGACGCTTTATTAAATAATGCAATTAGTATTTCCAAGGAGAGAAACATACAGATTAAGTATCAAGTAAGCATAGACACTCTAGATACGATTGACTCTTACGACTTATGCATTGTGATAGGAAATATTTTGGATAATGCAATTGAAGCTGCGCAACT
This sequence comes from Paenibacillus sp. CF095, assembly GCF_900101225.1. NCBI lineage: Bacteria > Bacillati > Bacillota > Bacilli > Caryophanales > Paenibacillaceae > Paenibacillus > Paenibacillus sp. CF095. Next base: position 315,761 of record NZ_FMZN01000003.1, on the reverse strand, counting down.
TCTTATTACACCTGAAGAAAGATTTATATCGATTCGGATTTTCACTCACAATCATATGTTGACCATTCAGATCGTAAATTCCTATGAGATTAAAAATAAATTTAAGAAAAATAAAGAATTTCACGGGATTGGCCTTCTCAACGTCCGACAAATCACTGAAAAGTATGGTGGTCATATTACCACAACAGCCGGACAAACGTTTGAAACTATTGTAGTCATTCCAATCTTGTAACAAGTTACTTAGCTTAATGAGCCCCATTAAAACAGCGGTTCATTTCCAAACAATTCAATATGGTGGGAAAATTATGTTAATCGACTCGGATACATCCAGATTTTTACTATTTGGGCGAGGATCTAACAACCCTGATTGCGAATGAAGCGCATATCTATCACATGCTCCAATACTACCAACAATGTGTACCTGCGTATTCGGAGTAAACGGGTACAGACATGTGCAGTGGTTACTCCACACAGAGGAGTATGACGAGAAAACGAAGCTTGTCCTTTAGCAAATCTATGAAATGAAAAAATCAATGATCATGGTTGGTTCTCAAAAGAACTCCGAAACTCCTTGAATTTAAAGGGCTTTCGGAGTTTCTTTCACATTCTCAATCGATCCGATCAGTCGCCTGAGGCTTACTCGCCCTGTTGTAGAAGATTTAGTCATACCATTCAGTGAATTTGAAATCGTTAACAGCACTCCATCGAAAGAACCGAATGAAAAACTTGCTGTTAAGCCCAAGCACTGAACCGTATCTTATTGAAGTCGATGGAAACAGAACGATAATTGATGTCTGCTATTTAGTCTGCTGTTATTTCATTATGCTAACGGGTAGGTTAATACAGCCATAAGTTTTGATGTATGTTTAAGCATAAGTTAACAGTTAATGCACTCCTAGTGACTTCTTATAGAACAGGACTAGGTCCTACCCTTTCACCATCTACATCTTCTCCCAAAGCATGATCTAGCGTAAGTGTAACTAAAATATGATCTATTTCCTTTAAAACTTATCTTTTATCTCGTTTCTCTTCATATACATGCTCCCTGACTATCTAACATCAGACTGACTATTCTCAAATAATGGTACAATATGTTTTTCAATCAATTCAATTCGATTCTTTGCTCGAGGCATAAAACGAGAAGCTATAGCGATTACTATTTCCTTCTCGTTATTTACAAAAATCGCATTTCCACCGTCACCCAAAGCTGCATAACAACCTTTTTGCTTGTTGTCAAGAATCCACCATAAATAGCCGTAAGACAACTCTCCGCATTGACTGTTTTCTTTGGTACTATCCTCGATCCATTTTGAGGATAGTAATTGCTCGCCGTTCCAAGTGCCTCCATTTAAGTATAGCTGTCCGATTTTTGCCATATCCCGTGGTGTTATGGCCAGCCCCCAACCACCAGTATTCGTGCCTTTAGGATCCACCACCCAACCACGAACATATCTATCTTTAAGAAAAGCCATATAATCCTCTTTACAATGTACAAACGCATTATGGGGTGCTTTGATTCCAAGTGGATCAAACAGATTTTTAGTGGCAAAAGCAAGCAAAGATTGACCTGTTGCTTTTACGAGAATTTCAGAGAGAATCTGTATACCGATGGTTGAATAATTAAACCCTTCAAAATCGCCCTTTCCGCCCAACAAATCAAGAGCAGCTTTTGTCCAATCATCGCTTGTATATACCTTTGTATATGGCTCCGACTTGTACTTATAAGGTGCAGTCATTGTCAGCATATTTTTTATTGAAACGCGCTGTATCGATTTTTCTCCCCGTTTGACCGTGTAGTCGGGGAAAAATTCTAATATTTTCTGGTTTATGCTTTTAATATACCCTTTGTCTATGGCAATGCCAATCAATGCAGAAACAACGCTCTTTGTCACCGATGCAATATGAATAGCATCACCAGCAGTGTAGCCGTCGAAATAGCCTTCATAGACTTTTTCACCACCGTGCATCACGACAATACCCGCAATATTATCATAGTCTGTTTTTATAAGAGTTTCGAGATCTGTAATTTTTTTATTCATTATTATCTCCTCCTAAATATAACGTGTCTATGAAGAGCATATAATGATATAAAATTTTTTTCGATAGTACTTACCGTCAACATTTAGAATCTCCAAATATGACGCATTTTTTTCGACCTGATTTATTAAGTAGCAGCCCTTAGTGCAATTCTCCAATTGGCCATTATTTGCTTTATGGTTCGGGGCAAATAATCTTTAACTATCCTGGTTGTTACTTGAACAAGACAGCCAATCAATATAATCGGCTGATTCCTCGTTTTATATAACTAACGTTTCTCGTTATCTTAACGTAAAGAACGCTGTCTGATTAGTTATGTGCATATTTAAATTACCATAGACGCTCTAATTGGAGCTCACAGCAAAATTATGTAACTAATTGTGTTCCGTAAAGAAACAACAACAGTAACTAAGAAATCCCTTGCTCAATTATGTGTTCTTCTTATGGGTAAAGTCCTATCGTCATCGTACCACTCGCTGCCCAGCTGGTAGACAACAAGCGGCGTTTTAATTCGCTGAATCACAGTAAATAGGAAGTGGTGTTGCCATCGTCGGGCCTTCCCTCTTGTATCTTCATCCAAAGGAACAGGATCGCGTTCCCGTCAGAATCCCACGTGGTTTTGCCTGAGATAGCTACAAGGGTGCACCTCCACTCCCCATGCTCTGGGATGTATCGTTCCGGGCGACAGCAGCGAGGAATCTTCACTATCCTGTAGGGACTAACCCTTCGTCCTGTATATAAGGCTCGTGGAACAAATAAATGGAACAGTTTTATATTCAGTAATATATTAAGTGATATATTACTGAATATAAATAATAGTTAAGCAAATGAAGAAACTTAGATATTTGTTAGGATATTATGAATGCAATTAATAATAAGTTAAAAAGCGTGAACAAGGGTAATTCCTTTTTATGGGTCCTCCTTTTTTTTGTGTGTGAGGAGAGTATTGTATAACAAATGTAAAATTTTATAATTGCTACTTTTTGCTTTTTCAGCCTTTTCCCTGTATATCCCACGTTCTCCTTCTCTATCCGCTTTCGAATTAACTTCCAGTTAGAATAGAATGTTATTAAAAATTAACCTATGTTCTTGTCTATCCCTATCCCACGACTGGTTATGACAAGTCAGTAGGCATGTTCAACGTTTGGTTTTGTTCTGAATTTGGATATGGAATATATAAGTTTGCGTACTCCACTTAGAAAAAATTGAAAATATTGCAACTTTTGTTATCTCACTATCGTCTGTACTTGTATTAATAAGGAGGTGAAATTATGCGCTGGGCACCTATTGTACTAATCATTTCTTTTTTATTATCTGGCTCCTGTAATAATGTCGAATCTATAAGTAAGAATAACGTAAAGCAACCTACAGATTCTACACTTACAATGGAAGCCATAGTATTAGGTAAACACGAAAAAACTTCTGTCACACAGTTATTAATCACTGAAGATTTAGATAATCCTGAAATAGCGTCTAATTTAAACAAGATAGCTGAGCAACCGTCTCAAGACATCATTAAATCCCAAAAATATGACCTATTTTGGCTAGACCTAAAAAATGTCAGTGATCCTGATGAAATTATTCAAGATCTAAAGGTAGGCTCCAAAATTCGCTTCAAGGTCGAAAATGAACAATTGGACACTATGCCTCCAACAATTACTGCACAAGAAATTCAACTAATTGATTCTAAATAACACAGCTAGCATAAATCTTTTTAAATTTCACATGAATATATTAAAAAAGTCGTCAGCTCTTCTGTAGTAAGAGAGCACTGACGACTTTTTTTTCATTCCTAAAATCAATTATATTCACTTCACCGTATTAGAGGTGTATGGTGTCCATACCCCGCCATAAGCTATTGCGTTTGCGATATGTGTAAACCTTGTAAATGGAGTCCCACTTATCTCTCCTCCTGAATGGATACCCATCAATACTCCGTTATACCAATAAGGTGCACCACTGTCTCCACCTGCTGAGTCTATGTCAGTTTGAATGTACCCACTTCCTCCGTTCATAGATGTATTTAAACTAGTAACCTCTCCACACAAGAAACCTGATCTTGCCCCAGACATACAAATGTTATCACCAACATCAAGCGAGCTTGGACTAGATTGATACGAAGTAATTCTGCTATCTGTCCACGAATACTTGTAGACATAGTTTGAAATCTTTTTTCCTGCGTCTACTTTGATAACACCGATGTCTGCTTTATCTCCTACATACTGATAATGCTTTGTACCTATTAGTTCACCGCCCTGATATACGTTTGATCCCCAAGAGTCAAAACAATGACCAGCTGTAATAATAAAGCGGTCATTTCCTTTTGTAGCTAAGGTACCTAATGTACAAAACGGGCCTGTTCCTGTTTTGGAGTCAGCACTATTATTGACAATCAGCAAGCCTCCTGCCATCGTATTCAATGTAGAAGTCCGAGCTTCTAGTTTGTCATTGGCTTCTCCAACAACTACTTTGAAAATACTGGGTTTATACGCTTTCAAGGAATTAATAGAAGTTTCTTTTTTTAAAATATTTTCTTCTATTAGATCAACTTTTTTCTGATCTTCTACCTTAACTATGACAGAATTCTCTTTTACGGCAACGGTTACTTCTTCTAACGCGATACCTGCTTCCCTGCTTTCCTTTATAAGTCCTTCATATGCGCTCACCAATTCAGCTTCCGAAAAGTTCGCTTCCCGAAATTCTAAATATTCAGCTGGAACTAAGTCTTCAATAGCTTTTTTAATTCTGTTGGTCTCTTCGTTTATTACCGAGAAGCTTATGACAAACTTCAAACCGTTAGACTTTTCTTGATAAAAAGTTCCAATGTCACTATAAGATTCAGTAATTTCATTGTTGGGTCCGCTGGTTATGGTAACTCCATTCTCCTTCATCATTTTTGAAATTTCATCACCATATTTGACCATCAATTCATCTCTTTCCTGAATATAAGCTTCCTCTTCTTCAGTAAGAGCTATACTATATTTAGGGATTGTATTCGTTGCATTAGGGGAATTAAGAGCTGCCCGGATAGTTTCCTCAGAATAGTCAAGATTATTAGATTGCCGGTATCTCTTATGTTTATTCACAACTGCATCACTATACTCCAATTGTTCCAAAAACTCTGGATCCATGGTTTCCAAGGCACCATTACTTAAAAAAGGACTCTCCTCGAATTCAGTATTTTCTGCCGCTGCTGCTCCAGAAAGCAATGAAAATGATAAAATAATGGCACTTGAAATGGTGAGTATTTTCCGTCGTTTTATGATCACCTGTTAGTTCCTCCTCTAATTAATGTTTATAAGTAAAATCGTTATCAGAAATAACGACCGACAATATTCACCTCCAGAATAATGAATTTATTGATAAAATAATACAAATATATTATAAAGCAAGAAATTAATTTGGGCAAATTATCCAAAATAGAGAATTGGATATCATGAAACTTTTGAATTGTATTAAGTAGTTTTCTAGAACCTAAAAAAATGTATCTCCTTAAATGAAAGTAAATCGTCTAGCTAATTTAGAGAAGTACTACAGGAAGTTATGTGTTTTCGTGTTATGCATCTGGATAACACTCGAGCAGAGGTAAATAAAACTTCAAAGATTGATCCTTGAAGTTCTCAAAATTTAAAATCTTGTACAATTGACATACAAAATCACTTTCAAAAGCTGATTGGAAACATATTGAATTAGTGAGCAGAACATGTAATAAAGACGCTAAAAGGAGGCACCTATAAAAGTACCTCCTGGTTTAGCAATTAGAAACCAATTGATTCATTTAAAACTTTATACACGATCACAGCTGCTTGTGCGCGTGTTGCTAGATCTTTGCTCGCAAGCTTGTTATTTCCAATCCCATCAATAATTTTTTGATCAATAGCAGTGGCAAGATCAACTTTAGCCCAAGAACTAACCACTTTAGAGTCATTATATTTTCCTAAAATACTGTTTGCCTGAGTGCTTGTCATGTCAGGCAGTGTTTTCAATTGATTAAGTGCACGTACCGCTATGGCTGCCATCTGTTCACGAGTTATATTTTGGTTAGGTCCGAAGGAGTCAGAGGTAATACCCGTGATTAGAGCTGCCTTCCATCCCTCATCCACTACAGCATAATACCAGTCATTGGTATTTACATCAGAAAAGGGCTCCTCTCCCACATTAACTGTATCCAAGTGTTCAGAAATGGCTTTAATAAGCATTGAAGTAAATTCAGCACGTGTTACATAGCGATCAGGTCTAAATGAATCATCGGGGTAACCAGAGATAACTTGCTTTTTTGACATAAAATCAAGGAGCTTAAAAGACCAATGATTCTTTATATCTGTAAAGCTTTTTTTGAAGTTCATGACAATAAAGTCGCCATCACTTACTCCTTTAGATCTTTTCACTTTTTCCTCTGTTGTACTAGGGATTAACGTAAATCCTGAATTCTCATCGAAACGATAAACGTTGGCTAGTTTAACATCAGCGTCACTGTAGATTGGAATTTCTATGTCCAGAGGATTGTATACACCTAAAGGACCACCGGTATATTCAAAACGGATAAAACCACTAGCAGGTATATATTCATCCTCATAGCTCACTCCAATATTGGCACGTGAGATGGTTATACTACCTCCGTTATTCCAATCTCTCAAAAGAGTTAAATCCACTGTAGCATATCCATTTATAGACATGAGCTTGACCTTTACTTTTCGATCTTGAAGCAGTTTAGTTAAAGTACTATCAATATTCAAATTTAATGAATCATTCAAACCTGTTTTTTTAGAATAGTCCACTACGATCTCCGAAACTTTAGAATTTGAACGGAGTATCTTCTGGATAGCTTGAGTATCCAAGTTGACCGAGTGTAAACGACCCGACCCTTGTCTGGAGAGCGTTGTGGTTGCACCAGCACCATCAGTAACAACAACATCTCCCTTACTATCTACCGTAAGACTAGTGTTCCCTGCATATGAGGTACCAGAAGCAGCATTATTATTGACATCACCCGTAGTAGAATTCGATGTGCCTAGGCGGATAATATGAAGATTATAAGTTTTAGTAGTTATGCCGTTAGCAGCAGTAATGACAATGGGGAATACATTAATACTTTCTTGTCTTAGGTTTAAGTTTGTTGAGGATCCAACCGTAACGTATTTACCATCCATATTGATCGAGCTAAAGTTATCGGATGGGTTGATGACGACATTTAAATTAGTAGCATTGGAGCTCACATAATCTACAAAAACTGAACCGTTCTCTGCAAAATACTTACCATTAATGAGTATACTTCTGATATTAGCGTTGTTATTGGCTTCAGACTTGGTTAAAACGAATGTATAAGATTTAGATGCACCATTTAGGGAAGTCATTTCAACAAAGATTGTATTGATTCCCGTTTTCATCTCCACAACCAGACTTCCTGAAGAGCTAACTAAGTTACCATTAATCTTAGTTATAGCACTATTGAATGCTGTTGTTTTTACACTCACATACGATTGAGTAGCCTCTACACGTCCAGTGTAGTAGGACTTTTCTGTACTAAATGGATGATCAAGTGTTGCCCCCTCAACCACAATCGATTTCAAGCCGGCATCGTCCAGATTTATCGTTTTTTTAACAGAAAACACATAGGTTTTAACGTTACTCGGCACATCAATGGATTGCACCTCAATAGTAATTAAAGTTATTTCATGATCAAGGGAAATCGGTAATGAAGGTGTACCATTGGTAACTACAGTTCCATTAACACGAATTGTAGTATTTGAGTCCATGGCATAAGGTGTAACCGCGATACTTTTTTCGGAAGTATTGACGGATGTCGTATATGTATAGACATCAGGATTAAATTCTCTATTCATATCTACCCTTGGTGAAAAATCAACACTAAAAAGCCGACTTTCACCTATTTCTTCAGCAAATACCTGCATAGGTAAACAGAACACTAACATTGCCAGCACCATAAAAAATGAGAATACTTTCTTTCCCCTTTTCAAACTAATTCACCCTTCCTCTTTATGTATCATTGAATGAAACAAACGAACGCAAAAAGGGGCCATTGGATTGTTATCCAATGACCCCGGGTTCTTCCACGTAGGTGTCCATATTATTCAATTAAGTTAATTATATAGAATAACTGGAACTAATTCAATGATTTTTATTGTAGTATCCTTTACATAATCAGCAGGTGGTTATTTATCCATCTTCTGAACTTCTCACATGTGTTCAGTTCAACAAATGTTGCTCACTCAAATGAAGAGCAGCAATAATATCTAAAGGTTTTTCAATATCTCCGATTTTAAATCTAGTATCTCCACTTGGTAGTATCCTCTCTTGCATTGATTTAAAGGATAATCCAACGACCATAAATTCTCCTGGGTACATACCGATAAAACGACTTGGAATACGTGTTTCCATTAACATAAATTACTCCTCCATTAATCATTTTGAAAAAAAAGAAGCACCTACAAATTAGGATAATCCTAATCAGCGGTGCTTCCGGCTGTCGTATCTATTCATTTAATAAAAATTATTATAACAGAAAACACTAAAATATAGAACATATTACTAAGAACGTGACTGTTGTACTTGAGTGCCTTGAATCTATCACTGATATTAACCGTCTAAAAAGTTAGGATCGTTTTTTTTCTTTTGATGAACTGGAACATGTTCCTTACAGACTGTATTGTTCCAGCGCACTATCTTTAGATAGTCTAAATCATCTTGTGAGAGCACAACGCCACATTTAAGGCAGTATTTCACTTCAATATTGCCCGTGTCTGTTAGAGTACTTCCTTCAGACTGATCTTCCAAGCTTCTAAGTCCAACTCCTGGGTTTTCCGCCCATTTACGATAGGGTGCTAAATCTTGATGTCCTACTGCAAAATAATCTGCCGCATCTCGAAAAGCGTCACTTACCGCTGAACGAATAGATTCCCTATAGAATTGAATTTTTTTATTACTTTTATCCCGTTCTAGAACTGCAAATCCTTGTCCTTCAGAACTTGAATTCAGAATGTTCAAGACACCGCGCATTTCAATTTCATCCGTTTCCTCATGGTAGATGGGTTTATCCGTAGTAATTCTCCAAGACCAATATGGTCCGGCAGCTGACCTTACCCTATATTGAATGGGATGAACAGGAATATACGCGCTGCGTGCATTTGCATTCTTGAATTCGACCGTTTTAGGAGGAAATGGTGCTGCTAATTTAAACATAATTTCAGCGTGAATTTTCTCTATTTCTTCTCTAGATAAGTTATTCAACATTGATATCAATCCCAATATATAGATAGTAGAATCATTTATCCAAATCATATCATAATTGATGCATCAAAAAAATCATTACTATCCTTACGGGATTGGTTCTAATCACGTATGTCTACTAATTAGTAAGCAAAAAACGAGGAAATACCCTCGTTCTTTGAACAATACGTATGAAAAGTATGGATTCTACATTAATCGGTATCATGAACTCAAAAGTTCCAGCGAGAGTTTCACTAGGATTAAGATTTAACTATCACTCTGAGAAGCTGGGCATAGTTAGAGATTCATAAATCTTCTTGAGATATCCCGCCAGATACAATTTTTTAGATTAATTTCATCTATAAGCTTGGAAGTAATTTAGGAATAAGTAATACTACTCCCAATGTGAGTGGCGAAAACATTACGAGTCCAACACCCATTCTCTTTCTTCCTGGATTTTTTGCAGCCATCAAACGAACAAAAATACCGATATAAAACATCGTTCCCGTTACAGGAATGGCAATCCATTTAAGTCCATTAAAAATGATCGAGCCGAATGGCATGGTTGAATCGACAAGTTGCTTTACTGATTGTCCAGTAGAGGTTTGGTTGGGTGCGTCCCCTACGAACGTATGAACAATCGCCGGTACGTATGCAATGAGGAAAGTTCCAAAACCAAACGCAATTACAAAAAGCAGGCCTCTTCGTTTTCGAATTGGGTTTTTCCCGGCAGTCAGTAAAAGTATAAATCCAAGTCCAAATAAACAAGCAAAAACAGGAATCCCTACAATCTGAGCTAGTCGAATAACTTGGAAGACAGATTGCATTATATTCTCATGCATAATGAAATTATCCACCTTTCAAACGCTGTTATTAATGGGTATTTTGAATAATCATCTCTATATCATCTACTTTCCAGCCATCTCCACGTCCTTCATCCAAAAGAACTGTCTTCATGACAATTGTTTGCACACTTCCTATCCCATTAAATTCTGTAGTAAGTGAAAACTTATTCAAGACTTCAGTTTGATTTTTATCAGAAGAAGGATCATGTTGTAAATAAGCTTTCATGTCACTTACCGTTGAATGAATTTCACTATCAGGAGGCAGCTCTATTCCTGAAGGAAATGTAGATCTATATCCCTTCTCAGTTGTATAAGGTCTTATAGCTTTGTAACGTTGATTTGTCGTTTCAAAGTTAAAGAATCCTTCAACAAATAGCCTATTCTGTTGCATGATTATCTGTTCTTTCATTTTTTCTTGGTTGAGGCTACTAGTATAAGCAAACGAGCCAATACCTACTCCGCCTAATAGGACAATTGCTAACCATAATGCATAAAATCTTCTTTTTTTCATAGTTTTGAAAATACTCCTTTCGGTTTTTATTTTTCAACAAGGCGACGATATCCAAGAAAAGGTATCTTTCTCCAACGGTGCATTGTATCAATACTTACGCCATACGTACTCCCTGAATTAATAAACTTGCCGTCTCCAAGATACATTCCTATGTGTGAAGGACCCGCCTTATAGGTAGACCAAAACACAAAATCCCCTGGTCTGGCATCTTCGGCTCTTATTTCAACTGTTTTATCATATTGATTTCTTGCAGAGCCCGACAGATTAACTCCGATTTGCCTAAAAGCAAATTCTATAAGACCTGAACAATCAATACCTGCTCCAAATGGATCTCTTCCACCCATTAAGTATGGATGCCCAAGATATTTTGTCATAACGTCTAGTACCTCTTGGACATCAAATATCTGACCATCATTCGGAACTTTTATGACCGTACTTGTTGCATTGTAGTATCTCATCACGTTATCTACATAATTGGGATCACCATATCCCTTTGAGCCACTTTTCTCTCGCATCATTAAACTGAACGCTAATGCATTTTCCTTAGAATATCCACCAGCGTTTAGTGCATATTTAACGTAACCTAAACCATAGTTATACGCTTGGAGTGCTATTTCCACATCTCCCCCAGCAGCTTTATATACTGTTGAGAAGTGATCTACCCCTACTTTGATTGATAATTCAGGATCGGTAATATAATTACGCGGTTTCCCAATTGATTCGGAAGATTGCATAACATCTAGCAATTTGCCTCCAGACTCCTGCATGATCATGGCTAGCAGCAACTGAGTATGTTCCTCTAACCCTACCATTGCTAGATACTTCCTTACTATAGATTCATACCTCAAGACCACAGCAGGAACTGAAGCTGTGCCTGGCAACCAATTACCACTATAGTTCGCTGATGCCTTACCTCCATATAAAGCAGGATTCCAATCAGGATCAGCAACGGATATAAACTCATAGAATAATTTCATATCATCTTTATCTACCCCGAGGTTAATTAGTATTTGCTGGAACTTTACCCCATCAACCACAAAGTCCGGGACATAGCGATCATCGACAGTAGTATGATCATATTGCTGATAGGTTGTCGTAGTACAATCACCACTAGTACTTGTACCCACAAGATCCCATTGATCTGTTATTGTCGTTGTACCCCCAGGATAGTACAGCTTCAGGGGCTTAATATTCATATGGCCGTAATCTAATGTAATATCTGATAGTACATCATGTGTCTTTCTGTTGCTTTCTGACCGGGTCTCCTCAGTTGTCGTATGAGTAGATGAGTTACCCTCTTCATCTGTAGTCGTAACCGTACACGCTACAATAGATTTTGTTCTTTCCTTATCATCGGAGACAGTAGTATAAGAAAATGAGGGTTGGAAGCTCTTAATCAGTTCTTCGGGTTTATAATCAGAAAGTTCAACTTTCTTTTCATTTACCATAATTTCATAGCGAACAAGGGATGCAGGTATGCCCCAACTCGGTTTTACGGTCTTCACAACTTGATTGAGCCAGTTTTTATCTGCTTCAATCCCCCAAAGTTCAGCAACTGTTTTATCAGCTGCGGATTTGAACTCTTTTTCATATTTTACATCCGCCGCATGTTGCTCTTCACTACGAGCATTCCCACCTAAAAACCAGTCCGCAAATGGAATGGCAGAGAGGGCAGCTAAAGTAAGAAGAATAGCTAAGATTATTACCAATCCCCAAGGGCCTATCAATGAGACAATAAGCTTACCAATCGATAATACAAGCTGTTTCAAAAATTTCATGAGTAGTTTTTTTAGGTATTTCCCCGCTTTTCCTACTGCTTTAGAGGCTACTTTTGTACCGCCTTTTTTCAATGCTCCCCCTGCTTGTCCAGCAGCTTGACCGCCTATCTCATTCGCACTCAATTTCTCACCCCACAATCGCAAGAGGATATCTCCTACGAGACATCCTCAATACCCACCAAATTTGATTAAGATATATCACTTGTTCTATTTCCCTTGTTATATGCACCTGATTGAGCCCATGCAACTCGACTAGCACCTTGCATTAGATTCCTACCGGTTGCTCGCGTAGCTTGCGGTACCTTTCCAACCATATCAGCCACTTTGTCATCTCCACCTGCTTTGCCTGGTTGTTTATGATTGAAGTAATCTTCAGGATTAAGTCTTCGCATGTCAAACGTGTTGTCGGAGTATAGCTTTTGGCCACCACTGTCAGCAATATAAGCCTCACTGCTTCTTCCAAGATCCGCTGTTGATCCACTCATCCCAACTAATGCTCTCTCAGTTCGTGGCCTCACATTGACCGGACTAACAGTACTCGGGTGTTCAATAGATCGCATATATGAACCGTTCTCTTGACGATTCCATTGGCCGTCTTGTTTCGGATTACGCATCTGATAATCTACCATTCGTTGTTGACCCGTTTTGAGAGAAGCATCACCTGCACCATAGCCCCCAATTTTCTCCCATTTTCCAGTTGACTGGTCCTTGGCTTCATACCAGGAGCGGTCATTCGTTTGATTCCATCGAGCTTGACTCCCACTGAAACGTGGATCTTCAGAGAGACTATTTAATGTCATCCCACGTGGACTCATCGTTCCATCCGCTCGCATTCCACTTCCAGAATCAAATGCTCTTTGACGGCTTACACCTGACAACATTTGTCCCATAGATTTACCAGCTGTTCCAAACTTATTGCCAAGCATACCACCGATTGCTCCTCCGAGTGGGCCGGCTACCGACATTCCAATCGCAGCACCTACACCACCTGCAAGCATCCCAGTAGACTCGCCAAGATTACCCATCAACTGACGTCGCTCTGCGAGATCATTCCATTTCTCTTTCACATTTGACATTTTCCATCCAGAAGAAGTTCCGTCTGGATTTTGTCCTTGACCCGCGTTCCGAATTGTACTGTATGCGCCATGTAAACCTTTAGCTGAGTTTCGAGTACCTTGCAAAACACCGGTTGCTAGCTTAGATCCCACAGCAGCTCCAGCTGCCACACCAGCGCCCCCAAATGGTAAACCTACAGTACCCCCTAAAATCCCGCCAGTTATTGAGCCAGCTTTTTTGATTTTGTTAAACGCCGATCCACCCGCTGCAGCCTTACTTAAAGTAGATGCACCGACATCGTTCCCCATAGAGACTTCAGATCCGCCCGGCGATTCTGTTCCCCCACCAGTTGAACCTGTGGTGTTTGTGGAACGCCCTTTTCCGGACATATTCATAACACCTTTAGATAACATCATGGCTCCGCCGATAGCACCCAAGCCCATAGCATTCGCAGCTCTACCTACAGAAGAACTCGAATCTCCAAGGTTAAGCCACTTACTTACCATGCCGGTTATAGGAACAAACATAATGATCATGCCAAGTTTAAATATCATTGGGCCCATCCCAGAACCTAAATTACCTGCCATTTGGACGAAAACGAATAGAATAATCGCATGAATGGCCGGAAGAAAGATATTTCCGCACAATTCTTTAATATAGGTACCAAAAAATGAACGCGTTTTTGCAAATAACAAACTGTAGGCTGCAAAAGGCGACATCACACAAAGAAGAACAATGATTATTTTTCGGGCAATGTAAATAAAGTTAAGGTATGCAGAAAGGCCCCACTCTGCTAAGAATACAAAGAGGTCTCCCATCTTAAATGAATAAGCACCATCATTTGTAGCGGTTGCGATAATAGAAACTCCATCTAGAGGTTTTCCTAACCCTTTGAGCGTAGAACCTACGCCTTGTACAATTCCCCAATTCAGTGCCATCAACGTATGGAATAACATCCAGAAAAGACCCATAAAAAACGCGGATGCTACATACATGTGGATATCTTTCCAGAAATCTTCTTTCGACTGAGGACTGTGTGCTTTCATTCCAAACTTTAAACTGGACATCATGATCGCTAGCATCAAAATGGTTGCATAGACTCCTGAAAACGTAGCAATTAGTGGATTGATGACATGATCCATTTCAGATTGATAAAAGATGCCATCAACAAGCTCGTCTTTTTCATTTTCACCGAATCCCCATGTCTTGTAGGGATTACCAAACACCAAGTTTTGGATGCTATTAATACCAGGTATCTTAAATAGATTGTTGGCTTGTCCGATAATAAAACCGTTCATTAGGTTCGCATCATCTTCTGCTTTGTCTAACATTTCTTGCGTTTTCTCTCCGACCAGAGCTCCACTGTTATCTCCGCCACTACCGAGTTCTTCAGGGCTGAAAGAAACATCTGAACTTGTCCCATCGGTTGTACTTAAAGGTGTTGCTCCACTACTTTTGCTTGTCGATGCAGCCACGGTTTCTGACGTAGTATTCGTTGATCCGCAACCCGCAAGCAACATTACTAAACACAATAATGCCAGTAGCAGATTCGAACGGTTCATCACGCCACACCACCTGCCGGTATATGAGTTTTATCTTCAAGCCAACCTATCATTTCTTCACGAGTTGTCTTTTTCTTCATCGGAACTTCGACGTTTTGGTTCGTATTCAGGTATACCCATTCTTCAGGAGTCGGTTCAGATTGGAATGAAACGATCTGTTTACCGGCTTTCATGAGCACTTGACCTGTTGAAGATGTCCTGATGAGATTACCAACATCTTCTGAAAGCCTGAAAGTATTGAGTATCGGGGAAATATCTTGATCACTTTGTCTCAAGAAGCAAACCGTATCAAACTGAGCCACGACATCTCTAGCGGCTTCTGTTCTCTCAAACATTTCATATCGTTGAGACACCAAAGTAAGAGATACATTCCATTTCCGTCCTCTGGCAGACAGAATTTTAAGCCATTCCATCATGGATGCATACTTGATCATCATCCATGCTTCGTCACAAATAACCCGCTTTTTCACTTTCGGATTAGAAACGATGAATCTGCTCCACACCCAGGTCATAAGAACATGTTGAGCTAGCGGTCTTTCTATACCATTACTCGAAAGTTTGCTAATATCAAAAGTAACCACAGGTGCGTCATCCAGAGAGACATTATTTTCAGATATAATTCTGGTTTGGCCATCAAACATACCAAATGCTTTGTTTCTCGTGAATAGTTTTACAACGTTACATAGCTCACGGAGCTCCTCACCATAATCATTCTTAGCCTCATGTAGAAGTGCATCATATACATTAGTGATCGTCGGCATTTCAATCAACTTTTTGCGGTAGGTAATAGAGCCAAAGTCATCAATATGTTCAATTTGTTCGTAAATAGAGTCTGGATCCTCCGTTATCCCTCGAGAGAGATATAATTCTTCCAGAATATCATTCAAGACCCCGATTTCGACAGCGGTTAGTCCCCTATTATCTGGTGTTAATGATTCCTTCATGACTTTAAAGAATTCAAGAGCTTCTTTGACTTTCTCATTCAAGTTAATTTTCTCATCAATAAACTCATCTTCTGTGCCTTTATTCTTAATCTCTTTTTCAGGGAAAATATCGAGTGGATTGATGCGACTAACATCATCTTCTTTGGATGGATAGATCGGAACGACCACTCCACCAAGAGCGTACGTTAATTCGCGATACTCCGGCTCAACATCGATGATCACGTTTTTCATAATACCGTCCATGTAGCCCCGTGCAATAATCTGTTTTACCAGCACGGATTTACCTGACCCGGACACTCCAAAAATGCCAAGGGAATAGTTATTTAATGATGCATCAAAGTTGTTATAGTAAACATAATCACGACCATAGCGACCAATAGGGAATCCACCTTGATGATTCAATTTAGATGATGCGTGAGGAAAAATGGCCGTAAGCGCAAGCTGATCCAAATTGCGATCAGATTTAGAAAGATAGTTTCTTCCAAGTGGCATACATGAAAGAAAAGCCTCTTTCTGTCGATCAAAAGCACTTATGATTTCAATAGATTCACCGGATACAGCATTGTCCACTTCCACACACTTCGCGTTAAGCTCATCCAAAGAATTTGCGTAGACACTTGCTTGAATGGATACATAATAAAGCCCATTTTGATTGCTCTTTATCTGACGTTGAAGGAATTTTGTATCATCGCGCTTCTGAACGGAATCATCAATTTTGGCTTGATCATTTCGGTTTGCAGCAGAATAAATAACTGTATCTAGTTCGTCAATTTTATCTTGAAGCTTCTTGATCGCAACGTTGCGATCAATTGGTTCGATATGTACGGAACAATCCAAATCGTCCCCACTAAAGAGTGCTTCGAGCCACCCTATCCGAACCGTACGTGGGTAACCACTCGGTTTAACAAAAAAGGACCTTCCATATTTCAGATTCCCAAGTCCCGTTTTCAAAGTGAAATAATCACTCTCAAAATGAGCTCCATCATTCAACATATTGTCAACGATAGAGGGGAATGAAAGTGGTATATCATCTTTACTGCCTTTGCGCACATCATCAATTTGCAACTTCGATGAGTCCTCTTGCTTCTTTTTCAGACGCTTGAACATAGTCTCGCACTTCCTCCACTTCATATACTAGATCTTCAAATCCAGGCATGGTAGTAACGTCGACAGTAATATACGAAGATAGTTTTTCTCTTCCATGTGTAACCAAATCATCGATCGGATTCAATACCATTCGATCCCGGTTTAGTGCTCTTTTCATTACTTCCATAGCAGAGAGGGAATCTAACAATTCCGCGTGTATTTCGCATTGTCTTAACATTCCTACTACGGTTGCCGCACGTTGATATAATTCATTTCGAATCATTTCTTCGCGTTGTTCGGGTTTGAGCGCTCCCATCTTACTAGGCAATGGGACGTAGGTGATCACATAATACACTTTTCGAGATATTCGAAATTCTTTTTCGGATTTGTTCTTGATATGATTAATTACTTTTGTATTGTAATCCATGGTTTGTGCATTACATTTTTCTAAGTTAGATTTCCAACGGTTCTCTTCTTTCCGTAGATCCTGCCTAACGGCTTGTCCTAAGATCTGAATTGGGAATCGGACTACTCTGAATAAACTGCTGTATCCCAGAATTGTGGATTGACGAGCTTGAGCACTCAAGAGATCGTAATTGACAGAATCTGTAGAGACGATCAGGCAATATTCGTTATTTCGCTTAACAAAAATACCTTGTTTAATATCCTCAATCCCAATCAGATCCTTCATGTCTTGCCGATCTTTTTTAAGCTGCTTCTCCTCGTGTTTGTTGAGGTTCTTTTTTTGATGCTCTACGGATCCAGCACTCACTTCCTCCAGATGCTGTTTTCTTTGCCATCCAATAATAGGTTCATTCTTGTCCATCCTCTTTTTTGCAATCATTAGGAATACCAGCATGAGTGCCAGGAATCCCATCATGCAAAAAATAAAAATCTGCATTTAAGGTCCTTCTTTCGTTTAGTTATGTGTGAACGTTTTTTGAGAGCGTAGAAACTTAATCCTAGAAACGACAAACTCACTCGCATATTGCTCATGTTTATCGAACTTAAAAAATGCAAAGAAAGCTGCAATGGCACCTAGGATAACAAATAAAATCAACTTTCCTATCCACTCTGCACCGCCATCCAAAAAGGGAAGCCCCCCGAAGATGAAAAACACTCCGCAAAACACGAGTGTAGGAAATATAATTAAAAATTGTCGAATCGACAAGACAGCCAAAATTGATTTTTCCTCTTGAGTGATATCAATCGGTACGACTATTTCATTGTTCATAATCAACCCCCTAGTGAATGAGAAACGGTCACCGTTACCTATATGATTTCAGACATATAGCGTCCTCATATCCGGTATTGTGACCATTGCTCAGTGCTTAACTTCTACTTCGCTGAATTTGATAAGCCCGCAATTACATCCGCGAAGGTTGCGGCACCGAAGAAGACAAATGCCCCCGCAGCACAACCCAACAAAGCTTTCCAATAAGTTGCTGCCTTTTGAGGATTAAGCGAACCAAAGATAATCATTACTGCGTAGTACATGACAGCCAGTACAAAACATGTGCCCCCTACGCCTCCAAAAATTTGTACAATCAACTTGAGAGGTTTATTAACCTTATCGACATTAGCTTTTTTAGCTACGTCTCCATTGGGATCATACATTTTTCCGTCCTTTAAATCCGAGTCTATTACAGTGCCATTGGCACTCGCGCTATCATGAACTACAAGACCGAATACTGGAAATAGAGCGAACACAAGTGCTAAGGTTAATACAATTTTTTTTAACAAGATAATTCTCCTTTCGCTTATAAGCGGTGTTAACATATTTGTTTTAAAACATGTGTTACTGAGTTAAACTCAATTTGTAATCACAATCTAACGTACATTCCCCCTTTTTTGGCAACAAAAAAAAGCACCGCCAAACCTTTGAAATTAATCCAAGGTAGGCGGTGCTTCCGCTTGTCAGTATTAAGTTAGTTAAAGAATAATCTACTATGATTATCCTCATTAAGAGCTTTAATGTCAAGAGATGTTTTAATATCTTGCATGGTGTATCCCTCGTTCTACAATAAGTTCACCATCAGCATACTCCCCATTCTCTTCAACAGAATAATTAACTAGAATAGTCGCGTGATCAATTGGATCATTTTCTTTAAGTACAGAATCGAGAATCATCACCAATGTCTTTAGACCTTTTCGGCTCATTCCAATAGGAGTAGAACTTTCCGCTTCCCCCTTACACACATCCATAGTCTTAGGACTTAGGACCTTCTTCTCTAAAACATGATTAATGGCTAGGCGTCCGCTTCGTACGGAGAACTTCAATGAACCTTCTTTCTTTTTTGACATTACTAACGGGTAACACTCCACTAATATAGCAGCCTTGATTTCTTCAACTAGTATACTATTGTCAAGTGGCTTATTCATTACCTCGCTAATACCACCGGTTCTTGCAAATTGCTTTGACATCTTCAACGCCTCCACTAAATGTATATGTTATAGGTCAAAAGATATAAAATATAAAAAAATAGTGCAAATATGAATCTATTGTAAAAATTATGTATGTAAATATTTCGATTTCACTTTTTCATATGGGTAAATATGTGAAACTTCATATGAATGAAATCATTTTACACTCCTGTTAGAAGATTGTCGATATGAATTTGCGAAATATTAGGAATTTTGACTTATAACAGTGTGTATCTCCGCTTTCTCAAACAACCAATAGTCATATGTACCTATCGGATATATGAGAAAGCGGAGAGCGTCTAAACTCCCACTGTTGTTAGTCTTTTGTGAGCATTCGTTTCCAGATCAATGAATTTGTTTGTAAAAAACAAGTTCGATTTAACAAAGTAGCCCTCTACAAGGTAAGCACCTTCCATTCCTGGCATTCCCTCAATCTGGATCTGTTGATCTGCATATTGTAGTATTGTGACGCCGTTTCTTTGGGATAGCCTACCCATCATCACATCATAGTCCCCAGTTGCACCTAATGCAGGGGTCGTCGAAATCTTATCTACGAGCTTCGATCCATACTTACCTCTCAAAGCCCAATATTCACGCAGTCCAATAGGATAATTTGAGCGATTCACAACCGATTCTGTATTAACAGACGTAGTACTTAACTGTTCATTTCTAGTATTAATCGAAAGAACTTTCTCTCTGTACTCCTTAGAAGTATGCGTTGATTCCTCACTGATACCACTACATGATGTAGATTCGCCTTCCCGTTTTAAATCACTTTTCTCATCAATTGCTTTAAACAGTTCATCCAAAGATTTGTTGAGAGCTTCAGGTAGCTCTGACACTTGAAAGACTTTAAATTTCAATCAAATGATTCCCCTCATATTTTGATTAGGTTTTGTAATGTATAGCATAAAAAAAACACCTATAGTGGGTTATCCGAAGAATTAACTCCACCAAAGGTGTTTTGAAATAAGGAAAATAAATAATAAAAACCCTAAAAGTACATAAAAGTATCCAAAATGATACTCAAGCACCTAAAGAGTGTATTTAGACATAAATATTCCAATAAATAATTCAAATTAGAATGACCTGTTTGCCTCATGGCTCAGGTAATAGAATAATTAAACAATTGATATAGTTCTATAATACCAAATATAATTCGACTCGACAACACCATAAACAAAAGAATAGAAAAAAACAGAGCGGGTGAGCCCCAGTTTCTGA
This sequence comes from Paenibacillus sp. CF095, assembly GCF_900101225.1. NCBI lineage: Bacteria > Bacillati > Bacillota > Bacilli > Caryophanales > Paenibacillaceae > Paenibacillus > Paenibacillus sp. CF095. The sequence continues at coordinate 295,067 of NZ_FMZN01000003.1, read as the reverse complement.
ACAAATGAAAATCTACTGAGCCAAGAGTTTAAGCCAGAAAAGCTTAATTTGAAGTGAATGACGATTGCTACGCACTACCATATCTAGTGAGCGATTCTTGTATCATTCAAGTCGTATTTAACAACCAGATTACCGCCTACTACTTCTGAGAATGAAACGAAAATGAGGCATATACATCGTAGACTTTGCTAAAAGTATATTGAGCAGATAGACGTGACTATTGGTCATTCCCAGCGTCCAGAGATTCTAGTACGCATTTCACCTCTCACGATATACGTCGGGATAATTGCCTGGACCACAAATCTATAGAAAGTTCATCTCGTATCTCAAAACGGAAGGAAGCTCCACATCTGCAACCGGAGATAACCGACGTGCAAATTAAATAAACTGACGCCGGTTGTGCACCGACGCCAGTCTGGTATTTTTATAATCGTTCTCCATATGGAGTATTTTCCACGTCATACCGTGGCCCTTACCAACACATGTATTAATCCTAATCCTAGTAATTCAGTCATCTCTAGCATTCGCTGTTGTGGGATTGGTATAGGACACTAGAGTTCAATAAGGATTGAATTTTCTTTCCCTATTTCCGTTTCTGTTCCAGTATCCGGCAATCCAAACATCTCATGATCAGCATACTTTTCAGAAATAGGTTTTTTCGCTACAAAAGAGTTAAACTTTGTTCCTGGAGCTTTAGCAGCATAAGCCTCTGCCTTCCCCTGGAAGGTCATGATAATCTTCTTCACTTGGCTCAAATCCACACCCTCATTAAGTACAAGACCGCCTCGATCCTCTCCAGGTACCTCTATTGACCATACTGACAATAAACCTGGCATAATTCTGCTAGTCCCATCACCCACAGCACCACCAGACTCATTCCGAATAAGTTCCTTCGGTTCTAGATCACCAGTTGCCCCTCGATCCGGAGTTACATCATATTCAAAGAATCCGTGACTCTTGTTGTGTACAAAGTCAAAACGTTGACCATACGAATCAAGAAATGTTGAATGACCAGAGTGAGTATACTCAATGTGAATGCTTCCTGCGGCATTCCGTGCACCAGGTATCTGAATGTGACAGTCACTGACCATCATGTGAGCTTTACCTGCAATTCTCTCCCGAATGAGTTGGTTATCCAGTGTCAAGGGGAAGAATGCCGTTCCATGTGCACGCAGCGTTTCAAATTGCTCTGGAAAAGATGCTTCGTTAAAGATAACCGTTACGTTTTTGAATGGTTGCACCGGATTTTCTGAAGCATTTAATGCGTTCGTCAACTTAACGGTCATATCGGCATGAATACGACTAAGCTCGGCAACGTGGCTATCTTGAACAAACGGAAACAGTTCTTGGCTCAGGACCATATAGCGATACGCTTGGTATTCTTGATACAGGAAATCTGTTAATGCCAGCTTTAAGCCATTGTACAGATCGAAAATATACGTATGGAATAGTGGCAAGCCCGCATCCACATCATCTCCCATTACCTGCTTGATTCGGTCTTGATCTGCACGTCGTTGTGCCATTTCGGCGAATAATTTTGCTTCTTCCAAATGTTTAGCTGTCACTGCTTGTTTTTTGCGCTGGTATTCTTCAACGACGTTGAGATATTGATTAAAGGCCTTACGATATTCTTCCACTTTATCTTCCGGCATTTGATCATAAACCGGTTTTAACATCTCTTCGAATTTCTCACGTGACATGGCAAGCATGGATGAAGAATATCCAAAGGAATCACGTGCTTCTTGCATTTGCCCCATCAGATTGTAAATCTCTATTCCGTCTTTTATAATTGCTAGCCCCGAAGAAGCAGCGGTAGTGACATTTTTAATGGATTTAGAAAGTTCCTCTTCTTTTTTCTTTTTTTCTTTTTCTACCGTTTTGGCGTTTTTGAACGTATCGTCTATCACAATGGTCTTTCCTGTATCCCAGTAGTTGCTCATTGCTGATGCTATGGCACCGCCTGTTTTGAGCGCTGTTAGGGCAGGGGTTACATTGGTAACCAGCGCTACGCCATTCACTATCAAATCAAATGTAGCCTTCAGGGTGGACAAAGCAAGTTTCTTCCGTAGCACTTCTACAAATTCTTCAGCCACTTTCTGGAGCGACTTCTCTTTTGAAAGTATATCTTCATATAGCTTGTCTGCTTCTATTTCCAAGCGCGCCCGCTCTTTAATTGAATCTTGCCTTTGACCCTCTATATCATTAATTCGATTTACTGCAACGGAAATAGCATCGTTTAATACTTTTAAGCGCCCTTTTTGGTCGTTCTCAGCCAAGATGTAATCACGATATAACGTTTCAGCTTGTTGAGCTGCGTTTATCAGATTGACACCCAAATCTTGATATTTATTTAGAGGCATCAGAGGCACCCAGTTCCATGGATGGCTAAAATAGTCTAGACCCTGTCCCAACTGTGTAATAAGGATCATCGCTTTATTTCGTAGTGCTAGCCACTGAATGGAAGCGTCCAGCATATCGCTTTGGAATTCGGAATAGGTACTTTGAGCTCGTACCTCATTAAACCAGGACTCATTCGGTATTGTCTGTTGCAGCCAGTTTAGTAAATCGGCAGCCTCTTCGAGTTTCTCCTCACTCCCAGACAGATAAGCCAATCCTGCCTTATGTAAGGTTAATGTTTGACGTTCAAGTGAGGCACTTAAGCCAGTTTCTAAATCTACAGGAGATAGTCTCTTATATATTTCCGTATCGGCGATTTTCGCTCCATAAAATTGACTATACCCAATCTGTGCAATTATGGCTTGAGCAGGTTTACCATCAATCGCATGTTCTGCGCTGATCCCTACTGTGCCATTTACGCCGTCCTTTCCATTAGCGGATCTCTTCGTACTGCTGCGCTTTGTAACGCTTGATTTCTTCCCTACCGAGACTGTCTCCAGTTGAAGGCCACCTATGCCTCCCTGACATCCAGCTCCAGCTTTTCCGGGCAAGGTTGGTGCTCCAGCGATACCCACTTGCGTTTCCATCGTTATTCTATGCTCTTCGCTTGAAACCACATAGCCAATAAAAATATGTCCAGCGTCTCCACCATTCCCGGACCTTCCCGCGTTACCACCGTCTCCCCCATTACCTCCATCGCCACCCGATGTGGAATGATCATTAAACCAGAATATATGGGTTTCGCCATCTCTTCCATCATCTCCTGGCCGGCCATCCATCCCGTCTCCTCCGTCTTGCCCGCGACCTCCATTACTGCCATTTGCTGAGAGATTCAATTCTCCTTTTAGATTGAAGCGCTCTGCTGTCAGTACAAGATGCCCGCCTTCCATCCCATTGGCTCCACTGGAACCGTCATGACCCTTTCCGCCATCGTCTCCACTTTTGATCGCTTTGATGCCGGAATCGGCCTTTGGTTCTTGTACGAAGTCCTGATCCGGAGGAACGGGTAATCCAGACGTACTAATAGATATGTTTCCATGGGAAGAAATAACTCTCGCATTTATTATTAGATTACGCCCAGGCAAACGTATCGATCCATCCAGATGGACGGTATCTGCCTGAACCCAGTAGTGAGCTGTAGCATCCGAAAAGTAATCTTGCTTTAAGATTAAATCGGAAGCTGTTAGATAAATAAATTCTTCTTTTTTTCCCCGCTGAACATTGGAATACAATGACTGAGTTTTGACTTCTGCAACTCCCATTCCTGGTTCCTCCTCTTAGGTCTTGATAATTATGAATTCATCTTTATGTAATCCAAAAGTTCTATATAATAACTTATGAAAAGTGATAATTATCACTTTATACCTAATTATAAGTTAATTTTATCCATAAATATATATTTTTTTTTGATGATTTTCGACTTTTATTTTCATAATATGCTTTTTATATAATGTTGTTTTCTTACATCACTGAATGCTTTAATCATGACTTATTCCTTAACATGTATTATGCATATCTCTTTAATAGTTATGGTGCGATGATCACTTTACACAGCATGTTGAAATTAAAACAACACAACTACATGAAAAATTTATGTACAACGTTATTATCTCACTGCCAATTAAATGTCCATGTTGTCTTTATCTTTTTTCTATCCCACAATAAAGAGCCGTCCACAAATAGTTAGTTCAATGTCGAAATAGAAAGAATATATTGCTGAAATAAACCTCCTCCAAAAAATAAAAAACCACGTCTTGTTGAAGTGACCCCGTAAAGTTAGACAGATTATCTCTTTAAGCAACTTGTTGGGCATGAATCCGGTACCGTACCGGACTCATGCCTTTTAGTTTTGCCTTAATGCGTTTGTTGTTGTAATAATCGATGTATTTGGATAGTTCTTGTTTAAAATATGAGATATTTTCAAATTGCTTTAAATACAAAAACTCGGATTTCATGATGCCAAAGAAGTTCTCCATGACGGCGTTATCGTAGCAGTTCCCTTTACGGGACATACTTTGCGTGATGCCACGTATTTCAAGGGCATGACGATATGGTCTCATCTGGTAGTGCCAGCCTTGATCCGAATGAATAAGGAGTTTTCTTCTTTTGTTAAACTGCAAAATGCTTGATCTAACATCGTGGAAACAAGCGAGTAGACCGGTCTTGAACCAATCGTATATGTAATAATTTCTCCGTTATACAGATCAAGTATGGGAGATAAATATAGTTTTCTCCGATGTCAAAGCTTTCCGTATTTCCACTTGCACGGTTCAAGACACGACTCAAATTCACACACATATATGCTATTGAGAATTCCATGACATGAATGATTCCATCGAAGCGATGGATGCCGATGTTATTTCGATCGAGACGTCCCGCAGTCACGGTGAACTCATTCACAGCTTTGAGTTGAACACGTATAAACTGGGCATTGGACTTGGCGTATATGATATCCATAGCCCACGTGTTCCAAGTGTGGATGAAATGACAAGCATGATCGAACGTGCCTTGCGTGTATTGGATCCTAAACTGTTCTGGATTAATCCGGATTGCGGTCTCAAAACTCGTGGACTCGAAGAAACCATTGCTTCCTTGCGCAACATGGTTGATGCAACCAAGATTCCCCGTGAGAAGCATGTTGCAGCAACGGTTTAGGTTGAATAGATAAAGAATTCAAGAATTCGTTTATAAAAGGCGGACATTCCTATGTTATGGAATGTCCGCCTTTTAAATGAACCAATAAAAACTGAAACTGCCTTTTTGCTCATTTTTGCATATCCGTTCCTTTGAACGAGATCATCGACAATGAATCCATCCAATCCTCGCTCAACCGCAAGTTCAACCGCTCTCAGTTCACACCAATGGCGAGCTCGATGAGCCGGTCAAGAATATTGGCATAAGTCATGCCGCTAGCTTGGAGCATGTTAGGATAGCGGGAATTCGATGTGAAACCAGGTATCGTGTTGACTTCATTGAACACAATTCTTCCGTCAGTGTCCAGGAACATATCTACTCGCGCAAACCCTCTGCATCCAAGCGTTTTATAAATAGTCAGAGCGCTCTCTTTAACCTTCATTGCAGTATCCTCATCAATACGGGCTGGCAAGTGAATCTTCGAACTCAACAAGGAGTACTTTTCCGAATAATCAAAAAAGTGTCCCTGCAATTCAATTTCATCAATAACGCCGATTATGGGATCAGAATTGCCCAATACAGCACACCCCACTTCAAAACCGTTGATATTTTGCTCAATGACAACTTTACTATCGTGTAAGAAGGCTTGTTCAGTCCCAGTAATCAATTCCTGCCTATTGTTCACCTTCGATATCCCTAAAGATGATCCTGATCTAGCCGGCTTAACAAAGAGAGGGTAACCCAGTGCTTCTGCTGCTGATAACACTTTTTCCATCCGTTCAATTCGATGTATTGTAAGGGAACGCGGTGTATCAATCCCTGCTGCCTGCACCAGTTTATGAGCCAGTTCCTTGTCCATACATAACGCAGAGGATAACATGCCACATCCAACAAACGGTATACCCGACAGTTCCAATAATCCTTGCAAGGTTCCATCCTCACCGTATTTGCCGTGAAGCACTGGAAACACAACATCAATCGGTGTTACATGATATTCCGTATGCACTAGCTCAATGAGTCCTCTGACTTCTCTGCTCGGTGAGAAAAAGGATGGGATACAACTCGGATGCAAATGCCATCGATCATTGCGAATATCCTCAACCGTTCCACTATATCTGAGCCAAGAACCTTGCTGCGTAATTCCAATTAACACAAGATTGTATTTTTCGGTATCCAAATTTTCAATCACTGAAGCAGCCGAACTCAAAGATACGTTATACTCACCTGAACATCCGCCAAACAATACCGCAATCGACTTCTTCTGCATCTTAAAATCCTCCTAAAATGTAATATAATCTATATAATTCCTATTGTTATAACTTAATTGTTGGAGAAAGTCGTAACAATGAATCCTTCACGATTCGTTCCTGATATCCGATAAGAATCACATTTCAAGATCGGGATATGACTAGACGCCTCTTTATCCGCTGGAACATAATATATCTGGATTGTCATGTCCTTTTCTTTAACTGTGAGCTGCTCTCCAGAGTACCGATATTGCTGTACAAAATCGATGTACTCCTCTAAACATAGATTGTTTTCTTCCATGATTTTGGAATGGGGGTATCCTACATATCTAAAATGCCATGGCTCATACGCAATACGAGTGATTGATTCTTTTTCTTGCTTATATCGAAGAATAAAACCGAATTGTATGGCATGTTGTCTGAAGGACCTGTATATGCCCGTGTCAGGAAAGGAAGGTGCAATAAAATCGATATTCGATTTCAATTTACCGACATCGATAGCCAACCCTGTTTGGTGCTCACTCTGGTCAGGCAAGGCTACGTATTTGGAAGTATATTCTGGTCCCTGTTCTATCAAACAATCCTGATAGATTTGGGATTGTTCTTCTTTGGTTCGATATGCACTGACAGCGACAATTTCATCCATCCCCCCACAAGCCTTAAGTAGAGCATGAAATTGTTTGAAGCACTGCTTCTCCAGAAGCATCTCCTTATTTAACTTCTTTATTGAAAGTAAGGAATCCAAGGACTCTAGTTGATTAGCTTGTACTTGCCTTCTGATTGGGTTTTGAAAATTTATTAACACTAAGTGCCCGTGACATAGTTCTTCGTTACTTACGCTGATTTCAATATGTTGTTGTACGACTTCCCGTGATTTCACGTTGAATTTCCCCGCGTTCTTTATAGATTCGCAATACTCTGTCCGTGATGGAACTCGTTATTTCTTGAGATACACCACCGATATGATTGGCCAGTTCCTGAACCGTAATTTTCTGTTCACCTGAATAACCAATGAAGGTCACCTTGGATCCTTCCGGAAAATACATGGGAAGCTTAATCATCAATTGATCCATGGAGATTTTTCCTATAATTTCTGCTTGATGCCCCTCCACCAACACCTTCGTATTTTGCATTCTCTGCGACCATCCATCTGCATAACCGATAGGCACTGTTCCGATCCATTGATCGGAGTCTGTTTGATAAGCATTGTTGTAACCCACATATTCGCCCTTTTTTAATCTTTTCGTTTGCAATAATCTACTGTGCATACTGAATGCAGGCTTTAGCTGGATGTTCGATACTAGTTTTTCCGGATAAAAACCATAAATTGCAGCTCCTATTCGAGCCATATCCATACACAATTCCGGAAATCGAAGTGCTGCCACACTTCCCGCACAGTGATAATGATTGACTGGAATCTGGGATATACTGCTCCATTCTTTCATTTCCAGGAAGCGTTGAATCTGAAGCTGCAGATAGCTGTTGTCTGTCTCACCCGCTGTCGCGAAATGAGTATAGAACCCGTCTACTATTACATCTGGAGCCCGGAGCCATGGAACCATTTCAAGCCATTCTTCTTCCGTACGTATACCGATTCGCCCAAGTCCAGTATCCATTTTCACATGCACAGATAGCTTATGCCGGGTATGAACAGGTTTGTATTTTCTCATCTGCTGAAACCATGAAGCTTGTGTAACGGTAAGCATCAAATCATGTTCCAGAGCCAGAGGTACAAGTTCGGGACGTATCGGAGTCAAAATAAGAATCGGTTGTGCTAAGCCGGCATTTCTTAAGCGGATGGCTTCTTCAATGAAGGCACACGCTAAATAATCCGCGCCTGCCTCTACTGCTTCTTTGGCCGTCTCAATATCTCCATGGCCATATGCATTTGCTTTAACAACTGCCATTAATTTGGCCGAACGGGGTAGAAATTTGCGGATCTGTATGACATTCTCGCGAATTTGCGTTAAATCTATTTCAGCCCATGTATCTCGGTACATTCGAATAATCCCCTCAACCGAATAGATGGTATGTTTTTACTTACTATTTTTAGTAGATCCGCATATGCACTTTTCATAGTTTGGCCTCCTAAAGGTGTGAATGTGGTGCGTTGAATTGATTTAAGTGTATATTAAGGCCACTTCAGCTCCTATCGATCAAACTTACACAAAACTGACAACGATGTAAGATTACAGATTTGCACTTCTCCACATCTCATAGTTACAACAAAAAAAACCTGCACTAGGGCAGGTTTCTTTCATTATTGTAGATTTTCATTGCTCATCCAGCTATCAACATACAGTGGTTCACTGTAGTCCTCCCGGACAGTAAATTGTTTCAAATGTTTCTCTGCATCTGCACGATTCTCGAAGCCTCCCATAACGACGGTGAATTTTCCATTTTGACGATTTGCGGAATTTCTCAACGGAGACGATCTATTGCATCATCTTGAAACAACCAAAAATCGATCCCAAAGGTACCAAAAGCAAGAGGCATCTATAAGCAAATTATTATGACCAAATCCAGAATGGATGAGACAGATCCCCATTATCTCCACTTTATAAATGAAGGACAGGTGCTCGTACATTGGAACGGGGAAAAATCTTTCTGTTCCATTTCATAAGCGTACTATGTAGAGAAGCGTAACTTCTCTGAAGATATAATGAAATAAATCCCAATACTCGACCTTGAGCGCAGATCTGGGAACCACCAGGTGCGATGATGGCGCGCCTGAAGGGACTCTGTCCTATCAATGGGAAGTCGTCAGCGCTCTGGAAGGCGGCTGACTATACCTCCACCGGAGAAGTGACGCTGATCGTTCGAAATAGCACCGTTCCTTTTGAAAGTGTAGGAGCAAGTATCACCAAAATGAATCCTCTTGAAAATTTATATCAACCTCCCTTAACTTGATTGTTTGATAAAATTGTAACGAGATTAATTTTATTTTTGAAGTCCTCCGATCCATTTAACTCCACTATTAATCTCTCTAAAAAACGGATGACATCGTCTAGTGATAGTGAACTAGATTCAATTCTACGTAAAAACATTATTGTAAGCTCTCTCACTTCTTTTAAGGCAATATCATTTCTGTTTTTTGATGCATATTTACTTAGATAATATAAATCAATGTTCACCTTAGTAATCTTTATGAAGGGAGTGTTACTGTTTGCAGCTCTTAAATCTCTCATCAAATTTAAAGCTGCACCTAATGAAACATAAATCTCTGTGAGTTTTTTTAATCTTTTCTTCTCCCATTTCTCCCTGTATATTTGGCCTACAGTGTCAAAGATAATGAAAGTCAAAAATGCTTCTTTGATTTTAGGTAAAAACTCTATGTACATGTTGTATTGATTTATTGTGTATTCCTGTCCAATCATCATACTCGCCCAACGCATAGGGTTATAGAAAATATTTGAAAAGATTCCTGACGTAAAACCATCCAGATTTGAAAATACATACAATATTCCTGCTAACCAATATAACTCTAATCTAAAGCGGAACAGGATGTATACAATGATAAATATTATTACTGCTGAAAAGTACAAACTACCATTTAAAATTTCATTGCTTAAATTAGAGATCGACTTCATATATGTAATTAATTCTTCAAGAGTTAAGTTATTATCGACCAAGTAATCCATATACGCCTTATTTTCTTTAAGCTGTGAGAGAAATGAACTCTCCTCTGTTAAAAGCTCATGAAACATTGCTTGGGTGTTATCTGGTAGATCTTTTTCCATAACAATAAAAGTTTTTGTAATGGTATTCCCTATTTTTGTTTTAGCATCAATTTCAGGTGAGAAAAAGACGTCCTCACTATACTTGCTCTCAGTAGCATATCTATAATATGCACCCGGATCGACTATGTTAGTTATTCCGAAAAGTAACATGGATATAACTAAAAACAATGGAAAGTACAATAAAAACATACCTAATATAATTACAGTCTTTTTTAAATACGCATTCCCCAAACGTGACTTATTCATTGAATCCCCTCTCTTTAACTAATCAAAAATACAGATCGTATTTGCTCATTGGAATCTTAATAAGCAAAAGATCAGACCCTCTTGGTCTGATCCTTCGCTTTCATGCTTCTATTGAATCAAATTCGACTTCTTAAGTAATTTTTGAAGTAACGTAGCCACTTCAGCACGTGTGATTTGGCCCTTCGGTTGAATCGTAGTCGTTGTTCTACCATTCATAATACCCGTTGCTAAACCAGCTGCTATATGACCTCTGGCATAGCTTGAAATCGATGAATCGTCTTTATATTGTCCGATCAACGTGTTTACTTGATCAGGCAATAAATCCGGATTGATACCTGTGATCTTCATCGCTTTCGCAATAATTGTCATAGCTTGTTCACGAGTGATGGTATCCATAGGAGCAAATTCAGCATCATTATAACCCTCAATTAATTGATATTCGTGAGCTGTATAGATATAATCAGCAAACCAATCGGACTTATTTACATCGATAAATGAAGTTTCGCCAGTTAACGGTACTATACCCAGCCCTCTTACAACCATAGCAGAGAACTCTGCACGTGTAATGCTCCTATTCGGTTCGAAAATATCCTCCCTAACTCCCGTAACAATCATTCGTGATCCCATGTCATTGATTGCGTCTTTTGCCCAATGGTTCGTCACATCAGTAAATTCGACTGGGTGCCAAACCAGTGTGTACAAGCTATTGGACAAGCTATTAATCACTGCGTGGTAGCGATTATCTTTCTTCTCAACATAAGTTGGTACATGATGAGTGGAACCATCCGAACCTACAACAATTCCCGTCGTAATGTGATTTGGATCGACGGTCTCCGGAAGTGGAATATACCGTTCAACGTACGTATTGAAGCGATTTATTTCCTTTCTTAAACCATTAAATTCAGCCATTAACGTAAAATGGACAGGATCCACTAAAAGTAAAGCACCTTTTGAAATTGCCGAGTCCTTTGCAATGCTTGATTCCGAAGGAAGAGCTTTTGAGATTGTTAATTCAATCGTCATGTCTGATAGTGTATCATCCGCACCAAGTTGACCCGCTACCGTCTCAATTGAGATTTGGCTCGCAGGTAGTCTATACGTGGCAAGCGGGGTGACCAGTTCTAAGACGGCAGATTGCTCTATCATCTTTTTAACAACATCCTCTGTTAATATTCCCACAATGGAATCCGATGACTCATTCACAGGAATAGTCACTACAGCATTCTGACCTTCTTTCGCCAACCATTCTAGAAGTTTGCTAGGATCCGGCGTAAGAGTTGTTATGGTTCTATTATCAACGATTTTTGTATCCAACTTGCCGATCTTCTCTGACTTACCGTTTATTACAACAGGGACACCACTTGGCTCTAGCTGAGGTGGGTTTGCTGATGGTGTTCCTCCACCTTGTGAGCCCCCTCCACTGCCACTATTGCCTGAATTCCCACCGCCACCTGAACTATTGGAAGAATTGACAGTAAGTACAAGGTTAGTTGTTGCTATTTCCCCGTCTCCATAAACAGCTGTAATCACGGAAGTATAGGTTCCGGCTGGTAAGCCTACTACCGGTCTAACGCTCCACGTATCGATACTTTCACCCGCAGCTACATTATTGCCACTTCCTTCAACCACAAATGCATTGGGTTCACTGGAAGTCAGACTACGAATGGTGGTATCAACCGCCCCGGCATTCGTGATGATTAATTTCTTTGCTGAAGGTTGCTCATAACCAACCGTTACAGGTGAAAATAATGGAGCCACAATACTTAAAAAAGGTATCGTCTCTGAAATATCTTCGAACTCTGCGCTAATGGTAACATCCCCGCTTGGCATGATAAAAGTTTCACCCACGATCGGATAACCTACAGAATTAAAGATATACTTCAGCGTTCCTATTTTTACTCTCTTCCCGAAATCCGGTAGAATGTTCAAGCTAATTAAGTTACCGGCTGGGGAGATCGTAGGGGCAGCACTAATTGTGCCACCTACCAAATTGTTTATTGTCACAGTGTATCGTTCGATTTCAGTAACTACGTTTATTGAAGCGTTGCCCGATTTACTGCCGTTGACCGTTGAGATCGCGGTAATCGTATATGGACCAGGTGTTGTGTTTGGAGCGACACTTACCAATCCATTTTCATCCACTGTGACATTTCCGCTCGTATCACTGCTGCTCCATGTAACGGTTTGGGCTGCTCCACCACTTACATTCACAGTAGCTGTCAGCTGCTGTGTGTCACCTTGCAGCACACTTGAATAGGTAGGACTCACAGTTACACTATTGACTTCTGGTGCAGAAATCACTGTAATCGTTGCACTACCTGTCTTGCTACTATCAAAAGTAGAAGATGCTGTAATTGTATACGGACCAGGTGGGGTATTTGCTGCCACACTTACCAATCCATTTGCATCTACCGTGACATTGCCATTCGTGTCACTACTGGTCCACGTAACAGTTTGGGCCGCTCCACCGCTGACATTCACAGTGGCCGTTAGTTGCTCTGTATCTCCTTGCACCACATTAGGGTTAGACGGACTGACCGTCACACTGTTTACTCCCGATGCCGAGGTAACCGTGATCGTTGCACTACCTGATTTAGTACCGTCAAACGTTGAAGTTGCTGTAATTGTATACGGACCAGGTGGGGTATTTGCTGCTACACTCACCAGTCCGTTCGCATCTACCGTAACATTACCGTTCGTGTCACTACTGGCCCACGTAACAGTTTGGGCCGCTCCACCGCTGACATTCACAGTGGACGTTAGTTGTTCTGTATCTCCTTGCACCACACTAGGATTAGACGGACTGACCGTCACACTGTTTACTGCCGGTGCCGAGGTAACCGTGATCGTTGCACTACCTGATTTAGTACCGTCAAACGTCGACGCTGCTGTAATTGTATACGGACCAGGTGGGGTATTTGTTGCTACACTCACCAGTCCATTCACATCTACCGTAACATTACCGTTCGTGTCACTACTGGTCCACGTAACAGTTTGGGCCGCTCCACCGCTGACATTCACAGTGGCAGTTAATTGCTCTGTATCTCCTTGCACCACATTAGGGTTAGACGGACTGACCGTCACACTGTTTACTGCTGGGGCAGAGGTAACCGTGATCGTTGCACTACCTGATTTAGTACCGTCAAACGTCGACGTTGCTGTAATTGTATACGGACCAGGTGGGGTATTTGCTGCTACACTCACCAGTCCATTCGCATCTACAGTAACATTACCGTTCGTATCACTACTGGCCCACGTAACAGTTTGCGCCGCTCCACCGCTGACATTCACAGTGGCGGTTAGTTGCTCTGTATCTCCCTGCACCACATTAGGATTAGACGGACTGACCGTCACACTGTTTACTGCCGGTGCTGAAGTAACCGTGATCGTTGCATTACCTGACTTGGTACCGTCAAACGTTGACGTTGCTGTAATTGTATACGGACCAGGTGGGGTATTTGCTGACACACTCACCAGTCCGTTCGCATCTACCGTAACATTGCCGTTCGTGTCACTACTGCTCCACGTAACAGTTTGCGCCGCTCCACCGCTGACGTTCACAGTGGCCGTTAGTTGCTCTGTATCTCCTTGCACCACATTAGAGCTAGTCGGACTGACCATCACACTGTTTACTGCCGGTGCCGAGGTAACCGTAATCGTTGCACTACCTGACTTGGTACCATCAACTGTTGAAGTTGCTGTAATCGTATATGTGCCTGGTGTAGTGTTTACAGCCACATTCACCAATCCATTCGCATCTACCGTAACATTGCCGTTCGTGTCACTACTGCTCCACGTAACAGTTTGGGCCGCTCCACCGCTGACATCCACGATTGCTGTCAGTTGTTCTGTTTCCCCTTGCTTCACACTTGGGTTAGCTGGGGTCACAGTCACACTATTCACGTGTGGGGCGGGAGCAGACTTTATATGACCGTCATATGTTTGACTGTCATAACCTACTGCAACTGCTCGTCCTCCACCTATAATGACGTCGGCAAAATCAATGGATGAGGATAGATTACTCCATTCCTCTTCCCAAACAACCCCATTTATCGAGGTTGCAACTCTTTCATTTGCGCTGACGGTATAAAATTTACCTGCAGCATAAGTCACTGAAGCTAAACTAATGTTGCTGTAATTCAATACCGTCGTCTTGCTCCAAGTTACTCCATCATTTGAAACGTATGCCTGTCCAGCCTCACCAACCGCTACAAATGTATTGTTTCCATAGGCAACATCGAAAATGGCTTGGGTCGGATTAGTTGTATATACCTCACTCCATGCTAACCCATCGGAAGAACGGTAGATTTTAGCCGCTTGTCCTTCATTATAGGTCGTTGCGATAAACACCCCATTGCCGTACACTACTCGGTAAAAATCAAGGTTTGTATTCGTATACACTACCTCTGGGGTACCATTTTCTGTGAATGAATATAGTTTTTCTTTTCCTGCTAACACATAACGGTTAGTAAGGGAACTATAAGTGATATCGTTGATATGCTTGTTTTGGAAAAATGAATTCACAGGCGTCCAACCGGTTGTGGGTTCAGATGTCTTATAAACTCCGTCCGAGGCAGTAATGAACCAAGTTGAATTTAAAAACTTGACGTTAGTCGGTTCAATGGAAATCTCTAGATTGCGGTTATCCCAGGTTACGGAATCTGTCGACAGATGATAATCTAGAAAATAACCTAAAGACAAAAATGTACCATTGCCATATTCCACAATAGTTTGAAAACTTGAAGGAACATGATGTACAGGACTCCAAGTCGCAGCGTTCGCTTTAGAAGAAAAAATCCCACCACTAAAAGAACTAATGAGTAAAATACTTGCCAATGTAGTACGGAGTATACGATTCAAACTCCTTTTTCTCGAAAACAAAGACATATCCGGCCCCCTAAAATTGGATTTAATCGGCAATTATTATTGCCTATCTATTTCCCGATGAAGTTTGTCGAATGATGAAATGGAAATTACTCTCATCATAAACGAGACTTTGGTATAGGTAAATATAATTTTAGGGACTTTTTTCATAAAACAATGACTTTCAACCCATTTCAAAATTGATCTAGCGTGTTTTTTTGAAGTTTTGTTATAAATTTTCGTCACCATTCGATTTGAAACTGCAAAATTTTTAATGACAGCCCTTCTTCCATCTGTTATAAACAAATTATGACAACTATATCTAGCCATCACCTTGGAATTAAAGGAGAAAATAAAAAGTGATTGATACAGTTGCTGCAAAACTCGAAGATGAAGCGTTTTTGTTTCAGTTGTATTCATTAACCCGCCAAGACGAATTACAAAGTTGGAACTGGGAGCTAGAGGAACAAGAACTATTTCTGCGTATGCAATGGAGAGCTCAAACCATGTCTTATGCGGCCTCTTACCCAGATGCAATTCGTATGATCGTACGTGAAAATAATATCTCTGTAGGTCAAACTTACGTACTTGAACAAGGGCAAGAATGGGTGCTCATTGATATATCTCTACTTCCAGAGTATCGGAATCGGGGCATAGGTATGAGCCTAATTATGGATCTACAACAACGGGCAAGTCATGCTGGCGCAACTATTCGTTTAAGCGTACTCCCCATGAACAGGGCAATGAGGCTGTATCAGAAGCTTAACTTCGTTCCTGTACACAGCAAAGGTTTATATCAACTAATGGAATGGTATCCTGCCAAAGCAAATCAATTAACATCAGAATTTAGTGAGGTGAAAACGAATGAGTGAAGCTTATTTAGGTGAAATTCGGATGTTTGCGGGGAATTTTGCTCCTCTTGGATGGGCTTTGTGTAATGGACAAATAGTATCCATTGCTGAAAATGAGGCTCTGTTCGCTCTAATTGGAACAACGTATGGCGGAGATGGCCAAAATACGTTTGCTTTGCCTGATTTGCAAGGTAGAGTGGCTGTACATCCAAACCCTACGTTTATTCGTGGGCAAAAAGCAGGTAATGAAGCGGTTACATTAGTTTCTAATCAACTCCCTGTACATACACATTCGGTGTACACAGCGTCAAATTCCTCTACAATTACCTCAACACCAACTAATGCAACCTGGTCTAACTCACCACGAAAAATCTATTACACGTCAGATAACCCCACTACAGTGAATATGAATAGCGCATCTGTATCTGCTGTTGGTGGAAACCAGGCTCATGACAACATGATGCCTTCAACTGTCATCTCGTTCATTATCTGTCTAGAGGGCATATTCCCGTCTCAACCTTAAAGAGAATAAGAAAATAGAGGAGGTCACCTCATGTCAGAACCATTTTTGGGCGAGATCCGATTGTTCGCCAACAACTATGCCCCTCGAAACTGGGCTTATTGCGAAGGACAAATCTTGCCGATCAACAGTAATCAAGCTCTCTACTCTTTGCTTGGTAACGTTTACGGTGGAGATGGTATCACTACTTTCGCACTTCCAGACTATCGTGGACGAGTACCGATACATGTTTCAAATACAATTCCTCTGGGCACTAAACAGGGTGAAGCAGCTCACACGTTAACCATTAATGAAATGCCGATGCATACCCATCAAGTAACAGCTTCCGAAACCAATCCGTCGGTAGCAACTCCACTAAACAACGTTTGGGCAGCTGTCCCGAATTCATTCGGATCCACCACTGGGCAAGAAACTATGAATTCAGGAAGTCTCTCAGGAGCCGGAGGTTCTCAACCGCATAACAATATGCAACCATACACCGTATTGAATTACGCCATTGCGATTCAGGGAATTTTCCCTTCTCGCAACTAATAAGGAGGACATGACTTTGGCTGATGCATATATCGGTGAAATCCGAATTTTTTCTGGAAATTTTGCACCAAAAGGCTGGGCATTATGTAATGGTCAATTGATGTCAATTACCCAAAATACAGCTCTATTTTCTATACTGGGTGTACAGTATGGTGGAGATGGAAAAGCGACCTTTGCTTTGCCCAATTTGATGGGTTCCGCTGTTATTCATCAAGGTTCTGGAACAGGTCTAACTCCTCGTACTGTTGGAGAAAAAGTTGGAGATGCAACGGTCACGCTAAATCAAACCGAAATCCCTGCTCATACGCACACACCTCAAGGTATTGTTGCGACAGGGAATCAAACTTCACCTAAAGATGCGTACTGGGCCCAAGCTGCCAAGCCTATTCCCACAGCACCGCAGCCCCCATTGTACAATAACACACCAAGCACAGATATGACGCCTATCGCTTTAGGAGTAACCGGTTCATCGCAACCACATAACAATATGCAACCATTTATAACTCAGAATTTTATCATATGTTTGCAAGGCGAATTTCCTTCGCGTGGTTAAGCAAATTCAATAAATATAAGAAAGAGGCTGCCCACAAGGATAGCCTCTTTTCCAATAGGGAGATTATAATCGTATTAATTCAAAAGTTATAGCGTTCTTAGATTTTACTACAGGGTGCGTACATTATTCGTTGATGGGATAGAAATTGGTTTCGCATCGCGATGAGCGGTTTCAATAAAATATCTTATAGAGACTGCTACAGACTCGTTCAGTCTCCTTCTATAACCATCTCCCCCTCTTAATACTGGAAGCAACTTATAAACAAGCTTGATCCAACCTGCAGGGGTGTAATCCTCTTTTAGAGGCTGTCTTTCATCATGAAGCTCAAATTTCAACACACTTTGTGGGTTTGTTATAGGCTTAG
Organism: Paenibacillus sp. CF095; assembly: GCF_900101225.1. NCBI lineage: Bacteria > Bacillati > Bacillota > Bacilli > Caryophanales > Paenibacillaceae > Paenibacillus > Paenibacillus sp. CF095. Next base: position 277,121 of record NZ_FMZN01000003.1, on the reverse strand, counting down.
GCCCTCTCTTCGATAGATCCTTTAAACTGCTTCATCTAAATAGATAGATTGGAGTTCACCATAGAGTATACATTTGTATCATATGAACGCTCGTTTTGATACATATAGTTTCTTAAAATTCCTTCATGCTCAAACCCTAAATTCAACATTATTTTGTTGGATGCGTCATTTTCAAGAAAAACTATCGCTCCAATACGAGCCAACTTCAATTCTTTAAAACCATATTTAAGAATTTCAGGAATTATTTCCGTTGCGTAACCTTGTCTCCAGTAGCCTGGGAGAATCTCAAATCCCAATTCCGCTCGTTTGTATTTTTGAGACCATAGATTGAAACCAATAGTTCCAATCAAATGCTCTTGATCCTTTAGCTGTATTCCCCACCGCATCCCTTTTCTTTCTTGATAAATAGTATGAAAGTGATTAATAAGGCTCTTAGCTTGTTCTTTTTCAGTGAAGGGATCTTGACCATAATACTTCATGGTTTCTTTGTTAGAGAAGCAATCATAAATTTGATCAATATCTTCAAACTTTATTTCTCTCAAGATTATTCTTTCAGTTAATAGTATCGGAAACAATTCTTATTCTCCTTTTTTAGTGTTATTTTAAAAATAAAATTGATCAAGTACTTCAACTTTTAGAGAAGGTAGATCACGCTTCTGCATCTATTCTTATCTGTATTGCTTTATTACCTTCCAATCGCTTTGAAATAATCATGAACGGAATGTGGACGAGGAGTTTTAAAGTCATACCAGTTAGCAAGAAAATAACTGGATATATCAAATTATTAGTCTCAAATAGCAGACCCACGACCTTATATCCTATTACCTTACCGATCCCGTTAAAGATTATCACACTTGCAATAAATCGGCCATACACTTCCTTAGGCACTTTGGACTGATAATAGGAAGCAAAATAAACAACGTAAAAACTAAAGGAAAGAAAAAGTATGAAATTGATTAAACTGAAGTAGCTAACTGTGTAAAGTGAATTCCCTTTTAGAATTTCAATAAACCAGGGATTACCTAAAAACATTAATAACAAAACTGGGACAAGCATACCTAATAATCCCAAGCCAATATTGTTAGCAATTCCAAACTTTTTTGTTAGAGGTACTATGAAGATTGCCATTAATGAACCTATTGTAGCCAATGATCAAAATTCACGTACGAAGGTTCTAATTATTAATTTTTTAAAACTCTAATGCTATGATTTTCCTTTTAAGTTTGAATGCCCTTAGGTATTAGATAAATAAATAAGATACAAAAATCCTTATAATTAAGAAAAATGATGAAATATCACAAGGTAAGAGATTTCCTAAGCGGCCTTGTTTCTCATTTAATAATTCGTTATAACAATGCACTTTTTGTCTTGCTGTGAAGACAATTGCAAAGGCTTTGTCAATATTCCCCTTGCAACTTTTGTAACTACAATGATATTGTCTCATCCTCTGGTTTAGAACAACTCTAAGGATTAGGATTAGTTCCTGCATCGTTCTTTATGAAACAATTTGTAATTTGCTCTTAGACGTTCCACCACACCCTATATTCCATTCTTTATATATAACACAGAATACTTTGTATTTAATTGCAAGTTTCATAAAAGCATCAGACATTCTAATTCGGTTGCTGTCTCCTCTAATCTAAATAGGATTGTTTACACCCGATATTTCAAGACACTTAATTAGAACCTCTTTAATTGTGTTGGATCCATGGTGGGGATCAATGATAAGCATTTTTCGTTCACTAGAAAAGAATTCAACTTTTTCAAAATCAAGATCTGATGAAATAATAACAGTGGATTCGAATCTGTTTCTTTGGAAGCCCAAACAAGACTAATTCTATTTGGGTCAAATTTAGGTAGCATTTCAAGTATTGTTTCTGAATGGAGATGAAGAGTTCCTTGTGTTTGCATTTTCTAGTTTATAATGACATAAAGGTGTTAATAACTATTTTCATTAGAGGCAAAATAGTCCACTTCTGTGAGGCATTCATCAACAATTTCAAACCAAGATATAGGATTTCTTTTATCTATTGCATCAATTTGCGCTCAATTCACCATATTTATCAATGTTTCTCTAAAAATATCAAACTCGCTATTCGTAAGATTCCAACTGTCATTTGTATGAAACATAAAATTTTGTACTTTCTTGCTGTACGAATGCACCAGGCATTTAACTCAGTCAATAAGTAAGATCCGAAATAGTTAGCTTATTTAAACATAATTTTTATCTACCTCTCTACACTAATAAACACTTGTTGCATCTATGCCATTCTCATCCATTATGGACTTGATTGCACTATCAATGGCTTCATTTTTGACTTTTTCATGTACTAAGTTTCTAATAAATTGATCTCAATTAGTTTTCGTTAAGTATTTTAAAATCACACTCTATCATATCAGTTGTTGTTTCTTAAAATTCAGAATCTAATCCATGCACTCCATACTATGTTCCAAAAAAAATGGATGTATCATTACTATGGCATAGTAGTGATACATCCATTTTTTGAGCTTTTGAATTCATTTCCATAAGGTTATACAAAGTGAATTTCTGAAATTCCCCCGAGAAACGGATCCCCAATAAGAATTCTGAATGTAATACCACGCTAACCAACATATCACAGACTTGGATTTAAACCTGCATTGACTGTGCTGTTACATACCAATTTACGACTCTAATAGCATTTCTAATTTTGTCTAGTGTAGAACTAACTTAATATAAAATTATTAAAATATTCCATTGGTCTTGAAATATCACCATCCATGTTGCTTGTAATAACTGTAAGTAGACGAGTTTCTTCATTTATAATGATATATTGACCTTTCATACCTAATGCGTAATATGTTTTGCTTGGATTATTTGAAACCCACCAATGGTATCCATAAGAAGATTCTTCGAACTGAGGATTGATTTTTGCAGTCGTCGATTCTTCAATCCATTTTTGAGGGATTATTTGTTTTTTGTTCCATTTACCCCGATTCATATACAACCTTCCGAATTTCAACATATCTTCTATCTTCATTGTCAATCCGTAGCCACCTATTGCAACTCCCTGTGCATCATTATTCCAATGGAAATCTTCAATTCCTAAAGGTCCAAACAGGTGTTTTTTTGCGAACGTAACCGTATTCATCTTCGTAGCTTTTTGCAATATAGCGCTCAATAACTGAGAATTACCACAACTATATTTCATTTCTTTCCCTGGTTCTGATTCAACTGGTTGATCTAGAACAAATTTTACCCAGTTTTTTGTTGGGATCATAGCCTCATTACCTGTCCATCTTAATCCCGACGACATCATGAGTAAATGTCTGATCGTAATTTTTTTCTTTGAATCTTCGATATCTGTAAAATATTCTGAAATGGCTACATTTTCACTCTCAATGTAGCCTTGATGAATTGCAATTCCACACAGTGCAGACATAATACTTTTTGTTACGGAATATACTTTTTGTTCCTTTTCTTTTATTTTTCGATTCCTGTAGTACTCAAAAACAATAGATTCATCTTTGTATATAACACAGCTTTGAATTTTATCCTTCGTAATTGCCTTAGATAAGTTATCTAATTGAATTATAATTACCTCCCTGATATACATTAGATTGCGTATCAATAAATTCACGAATTTTCGAACTCTTTCCGAGTTCATTTGCTATAACTTATTAATTCCAATTAAGGTATCATTTATAATTCGAGTTATCTGCTCAGTGTAATTGTTAATGAAAAAATGTCCACCCGAGAAGACCTCCATTTGATAAGAACGAGAAGTAAAACGATTCCAGGAATCGACTGCTTGTAAAGGTATCTTATCATCATCTCCATGAAAGAGATGAAAGTTACTATCAAGCAACTCGTAATTGTAACGAGGGAGAAACGTCTCTAAATTTCTAAAATCCGAACGTAAAATAGGAAGGTAATAATCGAATATATCAGTATTGAGTAAAATTTCTTCAGGGATCCCGCCCAGCTTTACTACCTCCAATTTAAATTCTTCGTTTGAGAGTAAATGGTATTTGACCCGGTTATATTCGAAGTTCGGTGCACCACACCCTGATATAAACATCGTTTCAGGTCCCTTCATCCCGAGTTCACGGATTTTCTGACCCAATTCAAAGGAAAGTCGTCCACCCATACTGTGACCGAAAAAGGCATACGGTCCGTTCATGAGATGTGGTTGAATACGACTAAATACTTCCTCAACCATATCACAAAAGTTAATGTATAACGGAATTCGAGACATCGCACCGCGTCCTGCCAATTCTACAGGATAGAGCTCTATAGAATTGGATAAGAACCTATTCCACTTTTGATAAGCAGTGGCTGATCCCCCTGCGTACGGAAAGCAAAACAATTTCATCATCTAACCCCTTTCTCAATTATGTAAAGGCATGCTTAGAGATTACTATCTCGTGCATCTGAGTTGTGCCTTCGATAATTTCCATAATTTTAGCATCTCGAAAAAAACGCTGTACGTTACTGTCTTTGCTGCATCCATTTGCCCCTTGTATTTGAATCGCATCACTTGTAATTTTTCCAAGCATAGTCGTTGCAAAATACTTTGCTTTCCAACCTGAAATCATAGCCTCGGGGTCTCTCATCTCATACCGATAGGCTAGTTGTAAACAGAGTAGTCGAGCAGCTTCTACATTAACGACCATCTCCGATAACATCTTTTGGATTAACTGATGTTCATTAAGCGGTACACCGAATTGCTTACGTCTTGAAGTATAGGCAAGGCTCTCGTCAATACAAGCCTGGCCAATTCCAACTGAACCAAACGCAATAGAAAATCGTCCATAATCCAAACAATGGGTAGCTATAAAGGATAGCCCCTGACCAATACCTCCTATCATATTTTCTTTTTCTACCTCGCAGTTTTCTAAATGAAGCTCTGCAAGCATCGATGCTTTCGTCCCTAGCATTCCATTAATCGCATGAGTCGACAACCCGTTACGCCCCTTTTCAACCAAAAAGGCTACAGGTTCCCCATCATATTGAGCAAAGATAAGAAAGAGGTCTGCAATTTGACCATAAGTGATCCATTTTTTCTTTCCGTTTAGTACAAATCGATCGTTCACCCTTACTGCGACAGTTTCAATACTCTTCACATCTGTACCCACATTGGGTTCGCTAAGCCCAAATGCTCCAATTTTAGCGCCGGTGGACAATTCAGGTAGCCACTTGCGTTTCTGCTCTTCGGTCCCCCATCTATCAATAGCCCTTGTCACCATACCATGGACGGTTAAAAGACTTCGTATGGAAGAACAACCCCGTCCTATTTGCTCGTTCATTATTCCAAGACTTAGAAAGTCAAGTTCATGACCACCATATGCCTTATTTATAACCGCACCAAGATATCCTTTATCGGCTACCTTTTGTATTAATTGTTTATGAGTGTGTTCTTCTTCGTCCATTTGATTTGCATATGGCAATATCTCATGATCCACGAAGGATTTGCACTCGTCTTGAAATTTTTGATGTTGGGTTCTTAATTTCATAAACATAGATAAATGTCACCTCAAAAGTTTGTAATAAAATATACCTACACAAAACTTGCTTTAGTAATCATAAAAACCACGCCCACTTTTACGACCACAATGCCCTGCATCCACCATTTTCCGTAACAACGGGCAAACTCGATACTTTGAATCCTGATAGCTTTCATATAAAACGTCCAGAGAATCTACAATTGTATCAAGTCCAATTAGGTCGGCCGTTTCTAGAGGTCCCATAGCATGGTTGAAACATTCCTTAAAAATGTTATCGACATCTTGCGGTTGTGCAACTTGATCTTGGATCACAAAAGCTGCTTCATTCATCAACAGGTGTGAGAGACGATTTGATACGAATCCTGGTAAATCATTAACAAGAATCATTTGCTTGCCCATGGTTGCAAGAAATTTTTTAGCAACATTGATTGTTTCATCTGAGGTATGAAATCCTCGAATAGCCTCAATAACCGGTTTCATTTGCACCGGATTCATAAAGTGCATACCAATCACCCTATCTTGACGCTTGGTACTAGACGCCAATTTAGTAATTGATATACATGAAGTATTGATGGCGAAAACACAATTCTTGGGACAAATCGGATCTATAAGTTCGTAAACCGATTTTTTAATCTCATATTTTTCAGTAACATTTTCAACCAGAAAATCAATATCGCTTAATAAATGATAGTCTGTTGTAAAAGTAATTCTCTCAATGACAGTATCTACACTTTCTATTTGCTCACCTTTATTAAAAAGTGCTGAATACCGAATATTTTTTATGATTTCTCTTTTAGAACGGTTGAGTATCTCATCTGATATATCAACTAGTATGACCTCTAATCCTACTTGGGCTAAACACTGTGAGATTCCAATCCCCATAGTTCCTGCGCCTACAACTCCAATTTTTTTCATGTTTTAACACCACCATCATTCAATTTTATTCTATTAATTTATATACTTGAAACGTACGTATCCTTTATTCAAATAGTAGGAACTATTTAAAGTTTTCCACAAATACCTTTAAGAATCCAATGTACTGTGAATATACAAAGCGCATCTTTTCTTTCTCGAGACGGTGAGAATTATAGCGGAAAAATAGTTCCCCCTCATCCTTGTGATCTTTCCATTCAACTCCAAAATCAAAGAATTCGACGAAATTAATTGTTATAGTGTCCTGGCTAGAATCTATAAACGCTGGATAGACTGTTTCAATACTTGCTTGTTGTCTTGCTAAATTGAGGTTGGATAGTTGGTACATCCCGTCACCGAGCGTTTGTCTATCGGAAATTTTATTAAACAGATCAGAGAACCCTGAAATATTCTTGAATTCTACATCAAGCTGAATTACACCTTTAACATTCATGACATGAAGCGGAATATGATCTACTTGAGAGAGTTCACTAAGTGTATACACAAATATGCCCTGCAGTAATTGTGAAATCATGACACGCTCATATTTACATATGTTTACGATTCGGCTGTAGAGTTCACCAGTAATGAAATAACGAAACTGACTCCCCTCTTCGTACAAGGAATCGTTCAGGTAATAATCTGAAGGCAAAACCATGCCTATAATATTCTCCACACCTGAATCCGAAGGATTTAGGAATTTCATTTTATTTTTTAGCATCGATATCGTGGAATAGGTGAATAACTCTGCAATCGAAGTTTTACCAGGGTATCTTTCCTCGATCTGATTGTGAACTTGAATCAACAGGATTGAATTCCCCCCAACTTCAAAGAAATTATCGTGCACACCAAAATTACTATTGCCTAGCACTGCTTCCCATATTGAGAACAAATCCTGTTCAACTTCATCCGTAATTTGAGCCTGATTCTTGCTTGAAAGTGTTGAACGATGCTCTTTCTTTAACAATGATTTCCGGTCGACTTTACCGTTTGAAGTTATTGGAATCTGATCAATTAAGTAGAACAACGATGGGATCATGTAAGATGGCAATCGTTCTGAAAGGTAAGCTTTAATCTCTTCTACTTCGAGATTATAGCCAGATTTCACAAAAGCACATAACAATACTGTTCCATTTGCATTTTCTTTTGGTAGAACAACCGCTTCCTTTATATCATGATGCTGCTGCAAACAGAATTCTATTTCTTGTAGCTCAATACGGTAACCTCGAATTTTAACCTGCTGGTCTGACCGTCCTAGGTACTCTAAATTCCAATCATTTCGCCATTTTCCCAGATCTCCCGTCTTGTACAGTACATCACCAGGTATATATGGATTTGGAAGAAAACGTTCCTTTGTTAATTCCGGCCGGTTCAAGTATCCACGAGCTACTCCTTCTCCACTTATATACATTTCACCAATTGCTCCCTGAGGTAAAAGATTCAAGTTTTGATCAAGCAAAAAGAGCCCTAGGGTTGGAATAGGTCGCCCGATGTTACTGATATTTTCTTGGATGTCTTTTTCTGTAAGTTCATTAAACGTGGCATGAACTGTAGTCTCTGTAATACCGTACATATTAATTAAACGAACTTGTGGATGCTTTGCCTTCCAACCTCGAAGTTGATAGGGTGAAAGCGCTTCGCCACCGAAAATAACCATTTTCAGTTTTAAATCAGATATCTCTTGCTTTGCTTCCTTATGCATAATATAACTGAACATTGTTGGTGTTTGGTTCAAGATGGTTACCTTCTCCGCTCGCAGTAACTGTAGGAAACGATCAGGATCACGAACCGTTTGCTCTGGAACGATGACAAGTTTTCCACCATGAAGCAGAGCACCGAAAATCTCCCACACCGAAAAGTCGAAGCAGTATGAATGGAACAGTGTCCACACATCTTGCCCACTAAATTTAAATAGACAACCATCATGGAAAAAAAGACGAACTAGATTGTGATGCTCAATCATTACCCCTTTAGGCTTTCCGGTCGTACCCGAAGTATAAATAATATAAGCTAGGTGATGCGGTTTAGTTACGTGCGGCAAATTCGAACTAGGTGCAGCCGTAATTTCCGAGTCACTTGTGGTGATTATATCTCCTTTAAAGTAAATTTCTGATCCAATAAAATCACCCTGTGTAATCATTACTTCAGCTTTGCTGTCATTCAACATAAAATGGATGCGATCTATCGGAAAACTAGGATCCATTGGTACATATGCACCGCCGGCCTTTAATGTGGCTAGTATAGCCACAATCATATCTAAAGAACGATCCAATAACAGCGCGACAAGTTTGTCTGGTCCTATCCCTTTTTTACGCAATATATATGCAAGTTGATTAGCACGCAAATTAAGTTGATGGTAAGTTAGGTTTTGATTCTCATAGCTAACAGCGATACTGTCTGGTGTCTTTGTGACCTGACGTTCAAAAATCTCAGATAACGTATCGTTTTCAGGGTAAGTTACACGACTATCAAATACAAAAGACAGCTGGGTTTGTCTCTCTGAGTCAGTTACAATCTCCAAATCAGGTAATAGACTTTCTGGATCTGCTGACACAGCACGAACCAGCTGTTTAAAATGTTTCTCAATCATTTTTAAACTTTCTATTGAATATACCTCTGCATTGTGTGTCATTACTACCTTCATTTCTTCACCCGGAATAAAGATAATGTTTAAGTCATAATTAGTTTGTTCTCGCATTGCGAAATCAACAACTCTGAAGCCTACATCCTCAATGGTTGTGTCCGTGCTTTGCAATTTTTGATGCATCGGATAATTCTCAAACGAGATAATATGATCAAAAAGATCTTGTTTTAGTTCAGCATCTGATTGAATACGGTAAAGAGGATAATATTCATATCGATTTCCTTCAGCAACTTGTCTCTGAACCTGACTTAACAATTCAGTGAAGGTTTGTCCGTCTTCCTGGCGAATGCGAATAGGGATTGTATTGATAAATAATCCGATGATCTGCTCGACTCCAACCACTTCTGCAGGTCGACCTGAGACAACTGCACCAAAGACTACATCAGTTGTATTGTTATACTTCTGTAAAAGTATACCCCATAGAGTTTGCATGATATTGTATAATGTTACTTGCGACTTTTGAGCCAGCACCTTCAGCTCATTAGTCGTCAAATGATCAAGTTTAAAGCTATACTTTTGAAAATTGTATCTACCTAAACTTCTATTTTGAGCTTGAGGAAGGAGGGCAGGTTGCCCGTAATCGGCAAGCAACCCTTTCCAATACAAACTCGCTTCTTCCTTATCCTGTTCCTCAATCCACTTAATAAAATTACTGTAAGGATAGGCTAGCGGAAGACGGAGCTCTAATCCTGATTTGAAACTATGATAGATTTGTAACAATTCGTTAAAGATGACTCCTAAACACCAACCGTCCATCAAAATATGATGATATGTCAACACGAGCTTGTAACGCTCATTTTCCATGTGAAGAATGGTGCAACGGATAAGTAAATCCTTTGTTAAATCGAAGCCTTTCTTGAGATCCTCATCTTGAAATGACTCAATACGCTCTACTGTCTCTGACTCAATCAAATGTCGAAGATCATGCACGTTTACAGCAGTCTGTCTATGTTTAAGCACAATTTGAAGTGAACGATTAGTTTTTTTGTAATTGAAAATAGTTCGCAAAATATCGTGGCGGTCTACTAAGATTTGAAAACTTTTTCGAAACCACTCAATATTAATATGTCCATGTACATCAAACTCTGATTGTAGAACATATTCTCCATCTCCAGAATGGACAAGAGCTCTAAAAAGCAATCCTTCCTGCATCGAACTCAGAGAGTATATGTTATCTATTTCTATTTTTTTTGACATGATTAAGATTCATCACTCCAGTCGTCGTTAATGGATACAGCGATTTCTGCACTCAATTCGTCAAGTTCTGCTATGGACAGTTCTTTATATAATAAGTCGTTTGGTGTAATCTCTGTCTGTTCTTTTTGAATACAATGCTCAATTACTTGTAATAGATGAGCGCGATAAGCATTTGCAAATCCCTCTATTACAGAGTCATCAAATTCTTCGCTACTGTAATCGAAAGTTAGAGCAAGCGACTGATCTCGTACACTTCCGTTGATTAAGATTGCGTAGTTGCGTTCCGAATTAGGGGACACCAAGGGGCCCGTTGACAAAGCGGAAAATTCGAATCCTTCTGGCATGTTGTGGTCGAATTGACCAAGATAATTGAACATAATTTCTGGTTTGACCTTGAAAGATAATCCTTGTTTGCGCTCCTCGGAGGTCAAATATTTTAAAGCTCCATACCCCAGTCCTTTGTTTGGAATATGACGAAGACTCTCTTTAATTTGCTTAATCTGATCCCCTAACTGATTTGAATACGACATGTCTAATACAACTGGATAAACTGATGTAAACCAACCAACTGTTCGGGAAATATCAAGATTTTGCGTGAATGGCTCACGCCCATGGCCTTCTAGATCAAATAGAACTTTTAAACTTCCCGTCCATTCCTTAATTGCATATCCTAGGGCTGTCAGCAAAACATCATTAATTTCCGTATTGTAACTATGGTGTATATCCTTCAATAATTGTGAAGTCTCCTGTTGAGAGAATTTAAGGCTTACCACTTTACTTGTACTTGTTGCAAATCGCTTTTGAGACGATTTTTTACTTGGAAGTGGGTTATATTTAAAATCACTTAACTCTTCCCAGTAAGGAGCCTCGTCTAATAACTCATCACTTTGAGCATATTCAGCAAGACGCAACGCATAAGTTTGGAAAGAGTCTGATTTGGGTTGGAAACGTATCTCTTCCCCACGTAATACCTGTTGATATCCTTCTGCAAAGTCTTCTATTAGTATTCTCCAGGAAACCCCATCTACTACCAAATGATGAATCGCAAGCATAATATGATCTCCACCATCTGTATGGACCAAAGCAGCTCGGAATAAAGGACCTTTCTCTAGATTCAACATTGATTGCGTTTCAGCATAGACTGCTTCAGCCTTTGTTGCATAGTTATCATCGTGGCGCAAATCTACTACTTCTAGCCCAAAGAAATCATGAGTTGGACGGTTTAATGCCTTCATAATACCGTTCTCCTGCCGAAAGATAACTCGTAGTACATCGTGGTGAACAACTAACTTTTCGAGTACAGAATGCACTGCTGACTTATCAAAACCATCAGTTTTTTGCAAAACAACTGCATGATTGTAATGGTGTGGATCCGTTAGATTCTGTTCCCAAAACCAATGCTGGATCGGTGTAAGGGTGATAGGACCTTCTACAGATTTGGTGTCAATCACTTTCTCCTCTACGACTTGTACTATTCTGCTCAAAGCAGCAATTGTGGGATGCTGGAACAAATTCTTCATTTCAATACGATATCCTTGTTTTATCAGTTTGGAAGAAATCTGAATAGCACTTATCGAATCACCACCAAGTCTAAAAAAATTATCATGAATTCCGATGCTTTCTAAACCAAGAACTTGTCGCCAAACTTGAGCCATTATCATTTCAATTTCACTCTCTGGTTCAACGAAGTACTCAGATAAATTATTTTTTTCCCCCATGTGGTAAAGTGCTACGTAATCTGTCTTCCCGTTCGGTGTAAGTGGCAGCTTCTCTAAGTAGATATAGCGCGCCGGCAACATATAATAAGGTAAGAACTGGCTTACGCACGTTCTTAATTCCGTTTCGTTTATAGGCTGGTTTCTTACAACAAATGCTATTATCGATTTCTCACCGGTTGATTCTTTTTGTAGAATAACTCCTGCTTCTCGAACGCCTTCATGTTTCATCAACACCGCTTCAATCTCACCAGCTTCTATGCGATATCCTCGGACTTTCATTTGATTATCAGACCGTCCGAACAATTCAATGGTTCCATCAGGCATATAACGACCTATATCTCCCGTCCGATACATCTGGCCTATACCAGTAAACTTATTCGGTAAGAACCGCTCGGACGTCAACTCAGGTCGGTTCAGATATCCTCGGGCTACACCCTCGCCACCAATATACAATTCTCCCTCTGCTCCAACCGGAGTAGGGTCTCCTTGTGAGTCCAAGAGATAAATTTGTGTATTGGCAATCGGTGTACCAATGCGTACCTGTTGTGCCTGTGCCGGAATTTCATATGTTGCCGACCAAATCGTCGTTTCTGTCGGTCCATACATATTTAAAATACGGGCTTGTGTTACGCTACGGAGTTTTTCTACAAGATCCAGAGGCAGTGGTTCTCCACCAACAAGTATGGTTCGTAACGAGCTCAGAAAAACTTGTGAATGTGGATCTTTGAGCATAGCACGTAGACGTGAAGGTGTTGTCTGTATCATTGTTACTTGGCCATATTCTCTATATCTTGGTGTTTCCAATGCCTTTTCAAATGTTTTTCGTAATGCTGATAAGTTCTTTAAACTTTCCATGACAAGATCTTGGTTAATACCAAAATCAATAAGGGAAGCAATTTCATCTACCCCTATCCGTGACAATTTCGTTAACAAATTCGCGCAAGATTCATTGGTTCCAAGTAATGCAGCGGTTTGCCAATATCGATCGAATCCATAATCCAGTATAAGTTGCATTGAGTCATCAGTCTCGAGTTCTGTTACATCCATATTTAATGCTTCTGCCAAATTTCGGATCAGGCTCAAACTAGAACGCAGATAATTTTGAAACGGCTCCTTAACTATCTGCTTGACTACTTCCAGATCATCGCCAATATAAGTGTGAATCATCAATGCGACCTTTCCGTGATTAGGAGAGAAGCCATTCTCTATCAATGTTTTGCGGTACAATTTGATGTTTTCTTCTAATTCTTCTACATCCTGCCCAAGAAGGTGAGTCAATAAGTTAGCTCCAATTCGAGCTGCTGCAATAATTGTATCTCGACTACCTGAGGTAGTTACCCAAACCGGAAGCTCTGAACTAACAGGTTCTGGATATACACGAACATCGATCTCACTGCCTAATCCATTTGACAACAATATACTTTCTCCACGCCATAGACGCTTAACCTCGTCTATTTGACGGAACATTGTATCATGTCTATCTTCATAATGACTTGGATTCAATACAAAATCATCTGGATGCCAACCTGCAGTAAATGAGATCTCTGCTCTTCCGTCAGATAAGTTATCAACGACGGCCCACTCCTCAGCAATTCGCAAAGTATTGTGCAAAGGAGATACGACACTACCAGAGCGTAATTGTAGCTTTTCAGTAACCATTGCCAAGGCTGCTGAAGTTACTGAGGGATTAGGATATAACCCACCAAATTTATGAAAATGACGCTCGGGTGTCCATATGGCAGAAAAACCGTTTTGGTCAGCATACTTTGCAGCGTCTAAAAGTAATTGGTATTTGTTAGTGTTTCCTTTTTTCTCATTATCGTAGCTAGAGAAGAAGAAGAGACTAAAATCCATAGTTGTATCTTTTCTATTAACTAAGTAACGATCGAAGTGTTCAAATTCTTGCTCTTTCTTTTGATGCAAAACAATGGAAATCCCACGAGTAAGAGTCCAGAGCAATTCCAACACAGAAATGTCGAAAGAAATTGTTGTTAAGGCTAGCAACCTATCATCACTTTTGTGTCGAATTCTCTCGTCCATACCGGTAAAGAAATTAATTACGTTACGGTGTGAGACCATAACACCTTTCGGTTTGCCTGTAGAGCCAGATGTATATATAACATAGGCAAGATCATTTTCTTGTTGAATGGGTGTCAAATCAGTTCCGTCTTTTGTGTGTAGTTCTTGCCAATCGAATTCAATAGCTTTTACCCCATGGAACATTTTTTCATCAAGTCCTGATTCGGTTAACAAAATGTCGGTCTTACTATCTTTGAGTAAATATTTTATTCGATCTGCTGGAAACTGCGGATCGATTGGTAGATATGCTCCGCCTGCTTTCAAAATAGCAAGCATACCAATGACGAGTTCTTCTGACGGATTCACCATCAACCCTACTAGAACTCCAGGTTTTACACCTTCTTCACGTAAAAATCGTGCAAGTTGATTGGCTTTATAGTTCAGCTCCTCAAAACTTAATTCATCTCTTCCTCTCAACGCTATGCTGTCTTTAGTTTTAACTACCTGTTGTTCAAAAACTTGTTGAATGAGCACCCTCTTTTCGAGAGGATGCTCAGTTTGATTAAAATTCATAACAATTTGCTCTTTTTCTTCAGTAGAAAGCATCTGCAAGGCACTAACAGGACAGCTGGGTACACTTAAAATAGAATCGATTAGATAAATGAAATGTCTTGAAAGACTCTCAATGAATAATTCATCATACACAACTCCGTTATATCTAAAAACTACGTCCATTGCATCACGCGGTTCAATAATAATCTCAAAATCATAATGAGTTTGCTCAAAAAGCGAGACATCACGTATTTGGAAGCCTAAGTCTGCACTCGCAGATTGAACGATTTCATGTACAGGGTAGTTTTGGAATAACATGATATTTTGGATAAGCTGCTGTTTGAGGCTGCTTAACTGTTGAGAATCTTGCAAAGGAAAATGTTCGTAATTCTTCTTTGCTACAGATGAGTCATGAACCCGCTTCAGAAGTTCCTCAAAAGTGGACTCCCCCTCACATTGAATACGAACAGGAACAGTATTAATGAATAGACCAACAGTATGATCAATACCTGGAAGCTCAGTTGAACGCCCAGACACAACAGATCCAAACACAACATCCTTTGTTTGGTTATACTTTTGGAGTATAATCCCCCAGATCGTCTGCATTACGACATTAAGTGTTACACCATACCTACGAGCTAAATCGTTCACTTCCAGCGTGCGGGCTTGACCTAACGAGACCCTAAATTCCTTCATCAAATAACGACCTTGCCGCGGCTGGCTTTGCAAGGGTACAACTGCGGTTTCGTTGTATCCATTAAGATAATCTCGCCAATAATCTGCTGCCTCGGTCATATCTCGTTGATCTAGCCAGCTTATATAGCGACCAAACGGATAAGACTCCCCGAGTGATATCGTTTCATTAGTTAACAAACCCTTATAGACCGAAAAAAGTTCATCGGACAGGATACCGATACACCAACCATCCATAATAATGTGATGAAAGGAAATTAGTATTGTAAATCTACATGGATGGGTTTTTAAAACAGCAATTCGAATCAATTGATCTCTGCTTAAATCAAAGCGTTTCTCTAAATCCTGTTTCTTAAATCGTTCAACTTCTGTCTCTTTTTTCTCTTCTGTTATCTCGCTTAAATCGACAAATTGAAGATTTTGGGGCCAATTTTTAAAAACTATTTGTAACGGTCTCTTCACTTTTTCAAAAACAAAAGTTGTGCGCAACACATCATGTCTCTCAATAACCCGATCAAAACTTTTTTGGAATAGTTCGGTATCGAGCGTACCCTCAATATTGATTTCAAACTGTTGAAAATACGCGGCTGAGTCCGGTTCAAGAAGTGAATGAAACAATATCCCTTCTTGCATAGGGGTTAACCGGTACATATCTTTTATGTTTTCTTTCCTCATATTCATTCCGGTCTATCCCACCTTAAATTTATCTGTAAATAAAGTAACGGTTAAAAATTCTCTTCTATAACACGGAGTGCATCATCTAGATCTTCCATATCAAGTCCTCCAGCACTAAAATCGCTTGGTGTAAATTCTGTATCGTGCTTATTGATGCATTCTTGAATTAAAAGGTCTAATTGTTGTTCATAAGCTTCAGCAAAATTTTGAATAGTGGATTTGTCATACTCATCGCTATTGTAACGGAAAGTTAATGCAAGCCGTTGACCTTTGACTATCCCATTAATCTCTAATTTATATGGGCTTACATGTTTTGGACTTATTGTCTTTCCAGAGGAAAGGTCGGACATAGTGAGCCAATCCGTTGTTTGTTCATTGGAAACCTGACCCAAGTAGTTAAAACAGATCTCTGGCTCAATGGCCGTGATATCAGTTGATGAAAGATAACGAAGCATCCCATAGCCAATTCCTCTTTCTGGAATTAAACGTAGGTTCTCTTTAACTGATTTGATACAGCTTGCGAGATCACTCGAGTACTTCCCTGTGGACAAAAGAACTGGGTAGATTGAAGTAAACCAACCAACAGTACGACTAATATCAATATTCTGAATCAAATCTTCTCGACCATGCCCTTCAAGCTGGATCCATGACTGCTCATGTCCTATCCATTCGTTGACAGCCAGCCCCAACGCTGCTAATAATAAATCATTAATTTCTGTGTTATATGCCTGATGAACAGTCGTCAGTAAGGACGTTGTGTTTTCTTCAGAAATAAAGTGCGTGAGTTCTTGCATCCCATCCCCCGTCTGAACTGTTACCATGCGATCAACCGGTAGTGGTACTACGGGATGCTGTTCCATTTCGGACCAGTATCTTATATGCTCATGCATCTTATCTGGCATAGATGCATACTCTTTGAGGTGCTTAGCCCACAGAAGGTATGCATCTGTTTTCATTGGTAAATTTATGGGTTCACTTTGACATAGTTGAATATAACCGGTCTGGAAGTCTTCTATTAGAATGCGCCATGAAATGCCATCAACGACTAAATGGTGAATGACAAAGAGCAAGTAATCCTCATTGGCTGTCTGGAACAAAACTACGTTGCATAAAGGACCTGATTGTAGGTTAAGCGATGCTTGACAATTATCTGCCTCTTCGTTAATACATTCCGCAAGCTTATCTTGTGATACATTGCGGAAGTCAAAAACTTTAAAGCCTAATTCTCCTTCACCAGTAATCTCACGATTAAATGGAATCCAATCTCCCTCTTTTTCTTCAAATATCATACGTAAAGCATCGTGATGTTGAATTAATTGAATAAAAGTGGTTTTTACTTTTTCCGGGTCTAACGATTTTCCTGATCGCATTAACAATGATTGATTGAAATGATGGAGATCACTTTCATATTGGTTGAAAAACCACCGTTGTACAGGTGTTAGCACTCCAATACCCTTAACTGGACTCTGATCAACATGGTTAGACTTCTCTAAAATTAGAGGAGACAATGTTCTAATCGTTGGCTTTTCAAAAAGATCTTTGACCTGTAATCGTAGCCCTACAGTCATTAACTTCGCACTGATTTGAATGGCTTTAATTGAATCTCCTCCTAAAAAGAAGAAATGATCATCGATACCAACCTGCTGAAGACCTAACACATCTTGCCAAGCATTAGCTAAGTGCTGTTCGATCTCATTTCGAGGGGCAGAATACGTTTCAGGTTCTACGTACTTAGCCGGTTCAGGAAGAGCACTACGATCAAGCTTTCCATTTGGCGCCAACGGCAATTTTTCTAATTGAACTAGATAAGTAGGGATCATATATGGAGCTAAGTGCTCAGCTAGATAATTTCTTATCTCACGTGATCCCAACTCTTCATCAGCCACAAAGTAAGCACACAAGTCCTTCGTTCCAATTTCCGATTCGTTTACCGTGATTACAGCTTCGCGGACGCTCCTGTGACTTAACAATTGCTGTTCAATCTCTCCCACCTCAATACGGTAGCCACGGATTTTGAGCTGCTGATCAATACGCCCCCAATACTCGATCTGTCCATTTGGAAGCCATCTCACCAAATCTCCCGTTTTATACATTCGTTCTCCAGGTATGAAAGGGTTGTCTATAAATCGTTCCTCTGTCAATTTAGGAAGATTTAAATAGCCCCTTACCAAACCCGCTCCTCCAATGTGCAATTCACCTGGAACGCCAATGGGCTGTAAGCGTGTTCCGGTTTCTTGATCCAAAATATACAATTTTGCGTTTGCAATACCAGAGCCAATAGCCACATTCCCGGTCACTTCAGCGCCATCAAGATTATAATAGCTGGATTCAACTGTCGCTTCCGTCGGTCCATAACAATTGGTTAATCGCACCCCAAATTGTTTTGTAAGCAAATTATTGAACCGATTAGCCACATTTGCGCTTAGCGCCTCTCCACCGCTGAATACTCTCTTTAAATCTGGCAAATGAACGTCATTCAACCCTTCCTGAATGTAGTTTAAGAACATATGAAGCAAAGAAGGAACAAAGAATACCATTGTTACCTTTTCCTTTTCAATCGTTCGCAGCAATTCTGCTGGATCCTTCTCCATTCCCTGCTCAAGGAGAACTACAGCAGCCCCACCTAGTATCCACCAATACAACTCCCATACTGAAGCATCGAAGTTAAGCGAATTTTTCAACAAAAGAATGTCCGTTTCCTTTAATGTGTACCGTGCTTGCAGTGAGGTCAAATAGTTCACAACAGAACGGTGCTCCACGAGCACCCCTTTTGGTCGCCCTGTCGAGCCTGAGGTGTAAATAACATAAACTAAATTAGAAGAATCGCTTTGACTAGGTAGATTTGATCCGTCCTGCATGAGCCACGTCTTCTCGCTGAGAATGATAATTTCTGTTTCTGATTTATGCGATTGTACTGAACTGGCCACACTCAGAAGAGGTTCCTGTACCAAAAGTAAGCTCAACTTAGTATCTTCCATAATGTATTGAATACGTTCTTTGGGATAAGTAGGATCCAATGGAACATATGCACCGCCCGCTTTCATGATAGCAAGAATGCCTACTAACATCTCAAATGAACGCTCTACCATTATGCCAATCAGATCATCTGGCTTCACTCCACGCTCCAGAAGCACCCTAGCCAATCGATTGGCCTGTTCGTTAAGTTCCCTGTAAGTCAATCGATCTTCCCCATAAATTACAGCAGTACGATCCGGCGTACGAGCTGCCTGTTCCTCAAACAACTGATGCACCGTCGCATCTTTTCTATATTCAGCTTCATTTCCATTAAACACTTGCATGATCTGTAATTTCTCATCATCTGAGATCAAATCCAATTCACTTAACCTTGTATCAGGATGTAAAATTGCTTGTTTAATAATATTTTTAAAGTGCTGAATCATTCTAAAAACTGTATCTTTGTTAAACAATTTAGAATCATATTCCAGTTTTAATCTAAACGTATTGCTATCCTGCTGTACTTGGAGTACAAGGTCAAACTGTGATGCACTTGAATCTTGACGAACAGGTATGATTTTTATGCCATCAATAGCTTCACCATGTGACAACTCTTCAGTGTTTTCAAAAGCAAATACTGCATCAAACAACGGATTCCGACTGGGATCTCGTTCCAAATCAAGTTTGTCTATGAGTAAATCCAGAGGATATTCCTGGTGTTTTAAAGCTGTCATCGTACTATCCTTAACACGTTGAACGAATTCCATAAAGGTTTGGTCCGTTGTTATACTAGTACGTAGTGGCAAGGTATTAACAAACATGCCAATAATATTTTCTGTTTCGATATTCTGACGACCGGATACAGGTGTACCAACGACAATATCCTGCTGGCCAGTATACTTCACAAGAAAAACCTTATAAGCCGCTAATAATACTTGGAATATTGTTGCATCAGATCTTCTCGCCAACTTATTTAACTCTTGTAGCAAATCTTTATTGAATTCAAATGAGATACTGGCACCTTCAAAGCTTTTAATAGTAGGACGGGTATAATCTGTTGGCAACTGCAGTTTAGGAGGAATATCATTATATAATTCCAACCAATACCGTTCAGAAGTTTGTATCTCCTCTCCATCCAACTGCTCTATCTGCCACTCTGAGTAATCTTTATATTGTATGTCTAACTTTGGAAGTAGGCCTTCATTTCCTAAATAAAATGCTACTAGATCACGGAAAAGGACGTTCATGGAAATACCATCCATAATAATATGGTGGGAATCAAGATTAATAGAGTATTTGGATTCAGATTCTTTTCTTATTCTTACTCGTAATAAAGGAGCTTCCCCTAGATCGAATGGTTGAACAAACTCATTGTCACTGCTGTTCACATCATCTATATCTACTTGTACACATGCACGTTCATGGACAACTTGAACACCCTCACCATTCACTAAAGCAAAGGAGGTTCGAAGAGATTCGTGGCGCATAGCTAACTTTTGGAATGCCTCCTTGAGCCGCGCGATATCCATGCTACCTTCAAGAACAAAAGAAACACTAATATTATAAGCAGTGCTCAGCGGATCGATTTGGTGTAGGGCAAATTGCCGTCTTTGTGCAGAAGACAACGGATAAACTGTCTTATTCTTAGCTCTTGGTATGATAGATCTATTTCCTTGCTTTGCCTGATCTATATGCTGTGATAACTCCTCTAAAGATTTACTGGAAAAAATATCAGGAAAAGATATCGATATAAACCATTCTTTCTGAATCATGAACATCAGTTGCATCGCTTTGAAAGATTGGCCTCCTAATTCAAAAAAGTTATCTTTTAAAGTAATTTCTTCTATCCCAAGAATATCTCTCCAAATGTGTAGCAGCTTTTGTTGCGTTGCGTTTAGTCTGCCTCTCACCGCAGTATCGAGAACCATCTCGTCTTGCTCCAACTCAAGATTAATTAGGGCCTGTTTGTCAATATCGTTTTCGGTTTTAGGTAGACGATCTATCACCCTAATACGGGTTGGAATCATAAAGTCTGGAAGCCATTTTTTCAATGATTTGCGAATTTGTTCTATCGATATGTCACCTTCTGGATGAAGCATAATATATGCTGCCGTAAGAGGCTTTTTCCCCACATGATGAATTCCGATAACTTCAACATCTTTAACTTCAGGTATTAGGAAAATCACGGCTTTGATGTATGAAGGATTAACATACCGACCGTTTAACAATATTAAGTCCTCTCTTAATCCTACTTGCTCAAGCATCCCATTCGGGAGTAGCCGACCAATCGTACCTGTTGGGACCAAGCTATGAATGTCTCCTACATTATCTTCACTAGTTATCCATGGGGCTCTAACATAAAGCTCGCCGTATACTCCTAAAGGTGCTAATTGCATAGAAGAATCCAAAGTTATAAGATCTGTGTTTTCCAATGGCCGACCAATGGGAATCATATGATGTGGTTGTGAGTACATTAGCTCGCCCACGTCGAAAACAGATGAAATTGACGAGGCTCCCTTCAGTCGAAAACCAAATCGCAACGTGGCTTGATTATCTGATTCAAGTAGATACCTGTCCACATGTGCTGCCAAAATTGGTTTATCACTAATAACAGCGCATCCTGCACGAATGTCTATTTCTTCTTCAGCAATCCATGTTTTAGATTCACGAACTATTTCAAGCCAGAGCGTATCGGATATGAAGATGATTACTTCTCTGTTACTCAGATCGGGCATTATATTATTTTCTATACGGACTTGAGCACCTTGCAACCTTCCAGCAAGACTTAAAGCATTTAAGTCAGTCTCTTGCAGTCGGTCATCCAACACAATAATGTGTTCAGGCTTCAAATCGAATGCTCGGACAAGCGAATGTGAATATTGCTCTATCGAATCGGACATAAGGCTCGGATCAGAAATCTGCTTTTTGTGCTCTTGCTGGTCCGATAGTTGTAAGGACACATCCGTGAGTTTTACTTCTGGATCTACTACAATGTTTTCCAATAACGAGAAGAACTGCTGGGTCCAGCGTTTTACAGTTTCACTACTGAACAAGTCCGCATTGTAGTCAAAATCCAGCATCAGTTTCCCGTTAACATCTACTACGTTCAGACTCAAGTCCTGCTTAGCGTGCCGTATAGGGTACTCGAGAAGTTTTGTGGTTAAGTTTGCAAACTGGGGTAGTGACACTTCCTTATCCAGATTAAATAATGCTTGAATTTCGGTTTCCATTTGTAGTCCCCGTTCACTCATTGCTTTAACTAAATCCAGTTGTCGATAGTAACGATGTCTCATCCCTTCTGAAAAACTTTTCTTCACAGAATCTATATGTTCAATAAACGTCATGTTTGGTATGACTTCCACAGGCAGTAGTAGTGTACGGGCACACTGACCTACTAAGGAGCTCACACCCATATCTGATTGTCCGGCTACTGGAATTCCAATTAAAAATCTATTTTGCCCAGCCAAGCGATGTAGCAGGAGTTGAAACGATCCAAATAGGGTGATAAAAAGCGAACTACCATTGCCTCGACTTAGGCTCTTCAGTTGCTTGGTTAATGCTTCATCTAACCATAAACGTTCTCGAGCTCCGTTATACGATTTAACAGGCGGAGGGGGATAGTCCATTGGTAAGGCAAGATAAGGTTCCAAGCATTCATACTGCCTAAGCCAATATTGAATAGCAGAACTACTTTCTGAACTTGTTTGTTTATTATGCTGCCACTCCACATATCGGTTGAACTGAACAGACGGAGGGAGCTCAAAAGACTCCCCGCGGCATTCTGCAGAATAAAGCACTTCTAGTTCCTGAAGCATTACACTTGCTGACCAACCATCAGCTACAAGGTGGTGGATCATAACTACAAATATATTACGCATGGCACCAATCTTCAGCATATATAAACGGAATAATGGTTCTAAACCAATCTCAAACGGCCTCTCAGCATTGTCTTTTAACCAATCCTCAATGCGACTGAATTGTTCCACTTCCGACTTACAACTAAAATCAACTACAGGTATGTTCACGCTAAATTTTTGGTCTGGATGCATTCCTTGTTCGTCTATTTTAACTGTTCGAAGTATCCTGTGCCTGTTAACAACTCGATCCATGGCCTTTTCCATAGCATTAAGGTTCAGGGGGCCATTTAGTTCAAGCAGGACACAATCACTGTGAGCAATCGAACTGTGCTTACTTGCTCTTGTCAACAACCATAGACTTTGCTGGTTTTCCGTCATAGGAATAACTGCTTCACCTTGCAAATCAGGATGTACAACTTCTTGTGCTGTCACCCTACCTGGACCCGGAGAAGGTGGGGGGAGAAAACCTCCAGATCTCATTTCTTCTACGCTCTCCATCACTGCATGAATAATCCAATCCACGTCTTTCTCTGTATGTGCTGTAGACAAAAAACAATTGCGTCCCTCCCACACATAGATACCTTTCTCCAATAGATGATAGAAAAGCAGTTCTGAGTCACCTTGAAGAACAAACCGGAAAAGTGATCCAAAATGAACCATTGATATTGGTATTTGCTGCTCAATGAAGTATTCATTGAGCGTCTCAACTAATCGACGAGTCAGTGCATTTAAATTTTCTTGTAGCCCTGGTCCTTGTTCACGCAAATGTGTAAGCATAGCTAAAATTGAGGCCATGGTTAAAGGATGGTGACAGAAGGTACCTCCTACAAGTGTCCGGGTATGATCACTTATCGGATATGATTCATCTCCAAACTGCCACCATCCTCCATCAATTGCATTTAAAAATTTCGCCTTTCCTGCAACAATCCCTACAGGCATGCCTGCTCCAATGACTTTTCCGTATGTGGCAATATCAGCCTGTACTCCAAACCACTCTTGTGCACCGCCCTGCCCAATTCGAAAACCTGTTATTACTTCATCAAAGATTAGAGCAGTAGCATGTTTTTCAGTGATTGATCTTAGGTCATGTAGAAATTGTCTGGGTTGCAAATCAGGACGACGACTTTGTACAGGCTCGACCAGGATGGCAGCAAGTTCGTGTCCAAAACGATCTATTATCTCGAGGGATTCTGGATCGTTATATTTCAAAACCAATACGTCGCCTACAAGGTTCTCCGTTATACCAGGCGCCATGGGTACTGAGAAACCTTCCTGTCGATCGGTATGCCTTCTCGCCAGTACCCCATCAAACGTTCCGTGAAAAGCACCTTCAAATAATGCGATCTTAGATCTGCCCGTTACAGCACGTGCTAGTCGAAGGGCGACCATTACTGCTTCGGTACCCGAATTATAAAATGCCACTCTTTCCGATCCAGTGAAGTGAGCAATTTGCTCAGCAACTTCACCTGCAAGCAAATTCATAGGACCGATTGGCATTCCATTTGATAATTCTTTACTAATGGCATCAGTGATAAAGGAAGGAGCATGTCCCAGTAAATACGCACCGAATCCCATGGAAATATCTAAGTATTCGTTATCGTCCATATCCCAAATACGTGAACCCTGCGCACTTTTCGCTATAAGTTGGAATGTCATCTCCTTCCATGAAGGTCGAAAACCTGCAACATTACGGTTATTAGCTAATACTTGCCGGTATTTCTGTGTCAATTCCTTTGTCACTTTGAACCTTTCGTTAAGTCGATCAGATAGTGCATTAACATGATTAATTTGTTGATCTGTTAAATTTGAAGGTAATGATAAGTTCAGTTTACGGTATGGTAGAAATACATTTGATTCTTGACGCGTGAGGGTTGTAGCATTCGTTTTTTCAGTAATTAATATCTCAGAAGAAGAATCTGGCTGAATCACCATATCAGATTGATTAGCGGCCTGTCTGGACGTTTCAAGTGAAACCGTTTCCGACGCCATATTACTTCCATTGCGTAATAACTCTAACTGTTGTTGCATAATATCAAGCTGTCGTGAAACCAATTTTTCCATTTCTGATCCCGAACTCGAAACAGACTTAACATTATTGTTTGATAACATAAGATCTAAATTGGATAATTCCCCTGTGGGAGATGTCACTGATCCTAGAACCTCTGGGTAGGCAATTTGATTTTCGAACGATTGAATGCTTGTGTTTTGAGGCATTGGTACATGATCTGCTAAGTAACTGGCAAGTGCCTTAGGCGTCGATAGCTCACCATAAAAGCTACTTAACGAAACGTCTACTCCATAGCGGTCTTTCATTCTTTCACTCACTTGAAAGAGTAGTATCGAATCAAGTCCTATCTCAAAAAAATTATGATCGTTATGAATATCTTCATAAGGTATACCTGAAACTTTTTCAAGGACTTGTTTTATAAAACTCAACTTTTCTTCTCTATGCTGGGTAACGTTAGTTTTGTACATAACATCCATAGCAGGTATTAGCTCCTTTCTAGTGTTTTGTCCGTTTGAGATAGAAATCCAGCATCTCGATCGTTCAAAAGGATAGGTGGGTAATGAAACTTTTCTTCGTCGTTCATCAATATAAAGTTCTTCCCAAGGAATATTCATAAATTTTGTATAAGAATAACCCAGCTTCTCTAGAAGCTGGGTACGTTCGAACTCCTCATCTTGATCAGTCAGATTACGGAGTCCTTCAACTAAATTAAGTACAGATTGATCGTCTTCATCAGTTCCCGACAAACTTCCTTCACCATAATAAATCCCTTCTGAAGGGAAATGACATGAAGGCCACATGTTAAGAACTCTTTTTAACTTATTTTGTAATTCGTGAATATTATTCGCATGTATTGCTAGCCTGCATGAGTGATGACCTCTTCCGGTTCCCGCAGTATAACAAACATCTGCCAAAGACAAATGTGGATGATCTTGCAGATGTATTACATATTGTTCTACCATTCTTCTAAGTAATACCGTGTTTTTTGCAGATAATGGTAGCAGATCCCCCCCCAGTCTTCCAGTTGCTGAAGGTTCACTTTCTCTTGCTTCCTCTAATATAACATGACAGTTTGTTCCGCTAAGTCCAAAAGAGCTAACACCAGCCCGCAAGGGATAACTTTCTGCCTTCCAAGTTGTTAATCGATCAATAAGATAAGCGGGGGAATCTTCAAAGGAAATCTGTTCATTGCCTTTTTGAAAGTGTAGTGTTGCTGGTAATTCCCGATTTTTTAGTGACAGGATTGTTTTGACTAAACCAAGTAAACCTGCTGCGTTGTCAAGATGACCGAAATTGCTTTTAACTGATCCGATACCAACAAATTGCTTTTTATTTGTACGACGTTGGAAAGCCTGCCGAATTGCAGAAATTTCAATCGGATCTCCTAATTTTGTTCCGGTACCATGAGCTTCTATATAAGAAATTGACTCCGGATCGACTTTTGCCGTATCCCAAGCTTTTAGAATAACTTCTTCTTGTGCTCTTGCGTTTGGAGCGGTCAAACCGAGTGAGTTCCCATCCTGATTAATTGCACTACCTTTAATTACAGCATGGATTTGATCACCATCACGCGTTGCCTTTCCCAATGGTTTTAAGAAAACTGCAATAACGCCTTCACCACTACCGGTTCCATCTGATAAATCATCAAATGATCGAGTTCGGCCATCCGAAGATTGAATACCTATATTTATTTGATTCGCTAATCGCATATAATTAATTCGAATGCCGCCAACTAAAGCTTGCTCGCACTCACCGTTGTGAATAGCTTGACACGCCGTATGAAGTGCAACTAAAGAAGATGAACACGTTGTATCAATAGTAATGGCAGGGCCCCTTAGATCTAACAAGTGAGACAAACGACTCGCAACAATAGGCCCTAGGTTTCCCGCAACTGCCATGGACAAAGCTGATGGATCGACATCTTGAATAAATCGCACATAGTCAAACAATGAATCAGAACTATAACCAAGATATACTCCTGTTTGGCTTCCTGATATTTTTCTGCCCCCATATCCGGCTTCTTCGAATGTTGCCCAGGCTGTTTCAAGAAACAGCCTTTGTGCTGGACTCATTAATGAAGCTTCTTTTGGTGTTAATCGGAAAAACTTGTAATCAAATTTATCGATATCTTCTAGATATCCACCATCTAAATAACGTGTCTCCGACGTTAACTGATTGATGTGTTCCAAATATCTATCAATATCCCTACGTCGAGCATCCGGGAAAGGTCCAATAGCATCTATACCATGCTTCAGACTATGCCAAAGCTGATTTAGATCGGAGGCTTTTGGCAGTTTCACTCCCATACCGATTACC
Organism: Paenibacillus sp. CF095; assembly: GCF_900101225.1. Taxonomy (NCBI): domain Bacteria; kingdom Bacillati; phylum Bacillota; class Bacilli; order Caryophanales; family Paenibacillaceae; genus Paenibacillus; species Paenibacillus sp. CF095. The sequence goes on along the minus strand of NZ_FMZN01000003.1, from coordinate 250,088 downwards.
GCAATATCATCAGCTTCATGCTTTTCATTCTGCTTCATTCGCGCCAGTAGTTCCACACCGGTATGCCGCTCGACTTTACCTTTTGAAATCTGCTCAAACAAAAAAGTTGTTGTATCTTTCATATTTTTACCTCTAATAAATGAAATTGTTCAACGGCTTGTTCAACCGTAACTGCCCCTTGTTCCAGTTGAGTTACTAATCTAAGAATACTATCACGAATATTTTCTTGATCTCCGGGTAAATCTTGTATTGAAATATTAGCTAGATGTGATGAGATCTTAGAAATGGTAGGATGTGCAAACAAATCCGCCATACGAATTTGTCCGGTATATCGTTCCTCAAGCATTGAGTGAACCTTAGTAATCAAAATGGAATCCCCGCCAATATCAAAGAAATTATCTTCTGAGCTTAACTCTTCCAATCCCAGTACTTCATGCCAAATGGAGGCCACAAACCTCTCCATTTCAGATATTTCGCTCCCTTTAACACTTGTTAATTTCACTTTAGTAGATGGTTCTGAAACCAGAGCTATGCGAGATGTCAAAGAATCCTTCATAGAAGCGTAAAGTTCTTCAGATAATTTAATCGGTAAATAATCTTTCAACTTAAACAAATCACTTTGATGATTGAGTTGACCAACTACAACACGATTTATTTTTTTTCCTAATATAGTATTTAGTGCATTAAAAGCAGCTTGTGGAGCAATGAATTTGAATAACTCCCTTTGTTCACCCTCAACTGTCTCATGCTCGAAATCTTGAAGCCAGTATGGCCAATTAATTGTTGTCACTCTTTTTCCTCGGCATTGGCTCCAATCTGAAATAGCATCTAAATACGCATTAGCAGTCGTATAGCTTCCGCTTCCGACCGCACCAATCAAAGTTATGACAGACGAAAATAATAACGTAAAATCCAGATTATCCTGCTTTAAAGCATGCAAAAGGTTCCATGTCCCACTAATTTTAGGTGCGAGAACAGCATCAAAGGTATTGAGACAATCTTCTTGAATAGGCACTCCAGTCATGCCCACTCCAATGCCTGCACAGTGTATAACACCATGAATGTGTTTATAGCGTTCACGAATTTCTTTTAAAACTTTATTCAAATGATTGAAATCACTTACGTCAACTTGGTAAAGATCTATTGAAGAGCCCATCATTTCAATTTCCTCAATAGCACGAATTTGTTTAGTTATATGCCTACCATTCCCTTTAAAAGCCAACTCTTTCCATTGCGAACGATTTGGGAAAGCAGTTCGATTTAGTAAAAGTATCTGAACATTGTTTTTCTTCGCAAGATAACTTGCAAATTGTAATCCAATTTGTCCCAATCCTCCTGTAATTACATAAACTCCACGCTCACGAATCGGTGATTCATTTTCGTCCGTTTTTACTAAGTCTGCTGTAACCAGTCGTTCTACGAATCTTTGATCGCTCCGATAAGCGACTTGGAATTCATCTTCAGTTGCATAAATCTCTTCAAGTATATTACGCATATCAGTATGCGCATCAATATCTATACAACGGCATCCCAACTGAGGCTGCTCCCAACGAATGACTTTACATAAACCTAAAAGAGCTGCGTGAAGTGGGTAAACTTCTCTTTGTTCTCCTGTAGCCCGAACAGCGTAGCTCGATAACACCAACAATTTTGGATTACTGTTGTGGTTCGTTCTTGAAAAAGATTTTATTAGTAATACTAAACTAGTAATTGCTTTCTTTTGTTGAAATTCTAATTCGTCTGAATCCTCAACCTGACCTTGCTGCAAAGTTAAAGCATGTATAATACGATCTATATGAACATCCTGAAGATGGTTTGACAGATACTCGAAATCATTCTCCGTAAGCCTAATAGAATAATGATCTTCATTTTTCTTGTAAAAGCAATCAGCACTAACTACCGCTTCTATGACTCTAATGCCTTCCGCACGGTATAGATCTAGCAATGCTAGTATAGAGGACGAATTGTCGTGAAAGACCAATACGGTCCCACTTTTTTCAACAACGTTCCAGGCAACGGAAAGCTTTTCCCAACGAGTAGAGTAATAAGAAGGTTGATCCCCTACATCTGGGATATCCAACCAACAACGTCGTTTCTCAAAGAAATAAGTTGGTAAAGAAACTCTTCTAACAGTTAAGTCCTCATATGCTTTATGCCAATTGATAGCTGCTCCATCCACAAAGCGCTTACATGTTGAATTCAATCTTGTTCCATCCCATGTTCTCGCCCTGTCCATCTGATCTTCAAGCTTACAAATGCCGAAATAAATCCCCTTCTCTTCGTCGGATGTTAACTCAATTGATAGCTGTGTCAATCGAGTCCTTAACTCATCTATGCTGTTACAGATAATTGCGAGTCTATATTCCCAATGATTCCGACCCGTATTTGTGGTATAACATAGATCTACAAGTTTGACATCCCTCTGCTCTTCAATGAAGTCTAAATAACTAAGTATACCTTTTTGAAGGGAAGAGAGGTTACGTGCTGATAAGGTGAACACTTGTCGGCTCACCACGTCCTCAACTCTTGAGTGTTCAGGGGCCTCCTCTAAAACAATATGACAATTTGTACCGCTTATACCAAAGGAACTGACACCACATAACCTCGCTTCCTCTGATTCCCATGATCGTAAGCTGTCATTAACATAAACGGGCGAGTCCTCAAATTGGATACTTCGATTAACATTTCTCACGTGTAATGTGGGTGGCAACTTTCGATTTTTCAAGGCTAATACTGACTTAATAAGTCCAGCGATACCGGCAGCATTATCCAAATGCCCTAAATTAGATTTTACAGATCCCACAGCACAAAATTGTTTCCTTTGAGTAACTTTTGAAAAGGCACGCCGAATCCCATCAATTTCTATTGGATCACCTAATTTAGTGCCTGTCCCGTGTGCTTCTATAAAACCGATTTTTTCAGGATCAACTCCAGCATTACTCCAAGCTTGTAACATCACTTCTTCTTGGGCTTTAGCATTAGGTGCAGTTAGTCCAATCGATTTTCCATCCTGGTTTGTAGCGCTTCCTCTGATAACCGCGTGAATGTGGTCTCCATCGCTCAAAGCTTTGTGTAAAGGCTTGAGCATTATGATTCCCGCTCCCTCACCAGTTCCTGTACCATCAGATTGATCATCAAAGGTTCTTGTTCGTCCATTCGAAGATTCAATTCCAACTTTGGTTTTACGAATAGGTAAGATGTGAATCTGAATACCACCCGCTAATGCCATATCGCATTCCCCGTTTTGAATCGACTGGCATGCCAAATGAACGGCAACAAGCGATGAAGAACAAGAAGTATCTACCATTAAACTCGGCCCTCGGAGATCCAATAAATAGGACAACCGTCCTGACATTACTGCGTTGATATTTCCGGTAAGAGCCACTGACAAATCGTTCGGATTTACAGTCGAAATCATTTTCTTGTACTCTGCCTCTGTGCTTGAACCTACAAAAACTCCTGTACGAGTACCTTTTAATTTATCAGCGCCATACCCTGCTTCCTCGATAGTCGTCCAAGCGGTCTGCAAAAAAATCCGATGATTCGGATCCATCAAGGAAGCCTCTCTCGGAGACAAGCGAAAAAACGCGCAATCAAATTTATCTATCTCTTCTAAGAAAGCTGCTTCGCTGTTTCTCAAAATATGCTCATCGAAGGATTTCCCCTCATATGAAAGGTATCTTTTTAGGTCCTGAAGTCGTGCATAAGGCAATCTTCGAACGGCATCTCCGCCTGAACTCAGTAGTTTCCAGAAAGCATCTAGATTCGGAGCGCATGGGAAATTCACGCCCATTCCAATAATGGCTACATCTCGATGGTTTACCTTGTGCATCGTCGCACCTTCATTCAATGCCGAAGTAGATAATCGACTTGATTGAAGCATTTGTTTGAGCAAAATATCCAATCCTTTCAAAACACGGATATAGGGATATAAATCTAAGTTGCAAGATGGGGAATTATTCCTTTAGACCGTGTTCATTCTATAATATTCCACAAGCTGTTGTACTGAATGAAGATATTCTTCTAAGAGCCGTTCCAGACGTTCATCCCTAATGTAGGATGCATTGAATTCTATAGTTAAACTAATATCTTTCCCATTTCCATCGACGAAAAATAGAATGACATCATATAACTCTAATGGATTTAGTGACTGCGTGTACTTTTCCTTCTTACCTATTAACATACGAACAGTTTCTTGCAAGTTCTCATTCTTAGTAACTTGCTTCTCTAAAGGATATCCTTTTCCACTAAGAGCTACTTTCGTATCTAAAAACAGTGTTGAGAAGGAATCAATGTCATCTACTCTCATTTGTATCGGCACAAACTCATTACTCATTTTGAATATCGTATCAAAATCTAATTCAGAAGAAGTTGCTTCTGAAAGTTGATATAGGAACATAGCAAGCAAGATAACATCTACTTCCATCCGCTCAAGAGTCGCAATACCCTTAAGTGAAGAGAGTAATTCACCTGCAAACGACATTTCAAACCCTTTAGATACTCGCTGTCTTCTTCCTTGTCCCGTTAGAACTGCTTCAAACATAAAACCATTTGTTGTCCTATGTGATAACGAATTTGTACGTTCAGAAAGAAGTAGAGCCATCTCTCTTATTGTTGGATTTGCAAATAAATCAGTAATTAAAGCGGAACTTGAAATCTGTTTTTGTACTTTCGCTAGAAGGCGCATCAACAAAATAGAGTTCCCACCTATATCAAAGAAATGGTCAAGTATACTTATCTCATTGCTATTAATTTTTAAAACATCGCTCCACAACTTAATTAACTGCTTCTCCATCTCGCTCTGGGGGGTAACAAGGTCCTCGTCCCTTTGAATTGTTGGTTCTGGCAACATGCTTAAGTCTACTTTTTGATTAGATGTCAAAGGTAATTCTTTCAGCGGGACTAAAAAAGTTGGAAGCATATAAGAAGGTAAATACTTTGATGCAAATACCTTTATTTCGGATAAATCTGTTTCAGTGGAATCCAGTATTATATACGCACATAAACACGGTTGACCGCCAACCTGCTTTACAGTAACTAATGCATGTCGCACTGAAGGATGCTCAATTAGTACATGTTCAATCTCTCCTGGCTCAATACGATAACCACGTATTTTAAGCTGATTATCTATTCTCCTCAGGTAATCAATCTCTCCATTAGGCAATCGCAGCACCAAATCACCTGTTCGGTAAATTCGTTCTTGAGTGTTGGTAGGATGTTTTATAAACCTTGCCGAAGTTAGCTCTGGTTGCATCCAATATCCTCGTGCAACGGCAATTCCACCGATATATAATTCACCTGGAACCCCTACTGGCTGTTCCCGTAAAAGAGAATCCATTACATATAAATTCGTATTGTCTATCGGTCTACCTATAGGAATGCGAGAGGAGTTATTCTTATACTTAAATTCGTGATATGAAACATCTACTGTAGCCTCAGTTGGCCCATATAGATTAACTAATTGTACCCATGGAAGAACTTTGGAAAATACCTGTGCCTGTTGAATTCGTAAAGGTTCTCCACTAGAAAACACAACACGAAGTGAGCGAATTTCTTCGCTCACTTCGTGTTGTTCTAAGTACTCTAGAAATAATTGAAGCATGGATGGGACAAAATGCATGACCGTGACACCGTACTGTTTAATAGCTTGAACAATCGCAGCCGGATCTTTCTCCTCTCCTTGCTTTAGAAAAGCAACGGATGCTCCTGCTATTCCCCACCAGAATAGTTCCCAAACTGACACATCAAAACTGATAGATGTTTTCTGTAGAACAACATCTTTTTCACTTAGCAAGTAACGCTTTTGCATCCACTGAAGTCGGTTAATCACTGAACGATGTTCAATCATAACACCTTTTGGATTGCCAGTTGAGCCTGATGTATAAATTATATATGTCAAATCTGTAGGTCCACTTCTTGCTTTCAGAAGAGAATCTGTCCCTTGATATAGGTTAGGATCAGTTAGATCAACCACTTCTCCTGAGTAAGTTATTTGATTACGACCATCGGTCAGAAGTATCCGTGTCTGACTGTCATTTAATAGATAGGTAATCCGCTCCTCTGGATAAGTAGGATCAATTGGAACATATGCGCCGCCTGCCTTTAAAATACCAAGTAGCCCGATCATCATCTCAAACGATCTCTCCACCATGACTGCAACAGGTTGATCAGTCGTAACTCCTTTGCTAATAAGTTTATTGGCAAGTTGATTCGCCCGATCATTGAGATCACGATACGTAATTGAACGTTCTCCATACAAGACTGCAATCTGGTCTGGCGTCCTCACTACTTGTTTTTCAAATAACTCATATACAGTTTTTGAAGATGATATCTCATGATTTACTTTCCCTTGATGGCTTATTAATTTTGATTTCTCTTTTTCTGATAGCCAGTCGATTTCATCTACTGAGTTTTCAGGATAGGTAAACTCTATGAGCGTTAAGATATAATGATCTAATACAGATTCAACAGTCGACTGATCAAATTCTATGGAATCAAACTGTAATTCTAGTTCTAACCCGTTAAACGGATATACAATAAGTGCCATTGGAAAAGTTAATTTTTTGTATGTGGAATCAAGACGCATAGTATATTGTTGGCTAACAACATTGTCTAAGGGATAGTTTTCAATAACTACAATCGTGTCAAATAACAAGTTACCCACAGGTTTTCTGCTGGCCGAAATGATATCTGCTAAAGGAGTGCTCTCGAATGCTTCGCGCCCCTTTAGACTCTCATCAATGTAAGACACAACTTCTTTTATACGATCTCCCATGACGCTCTTCACACGCAACGGTATCGTATTACTAAATAATCCAGTCATCCGATCAATTCCCGCAATATTAGCCTTGCGTCCGGATACTGTTGTTCCAAAAACAACGTCCTGCACATTACCATAACGTTGAAGTAGCACAGCCCATGCAGCATAGAATAAAGTAGATAACGTTGTTTGCAAATGTTGTGCAGTCTTCTTAAGCGAGAGAAAATCTGAGTCCGAAATCTTTCTACGAACTGAACCCTGGTCTATTTCTTCAAACTTATTTGATTGGACTCTTGAAGCTCTCTCGCGTTTCTCCCGGGGGATAATTGTCATCCATTCAAATTCCGATAATACGGATTCCCAATATGCGTTCTGCTCCTTACTCGATTGCTTCTGATACCAACTAACAAAAGTTTTATAGGAGGTCTTTGGTTCAAGAACAGATGCTTTTCCAGTCAAAACCGATTGATAGATCGTAACAAATTCCTTCAAGAGAAGACTCGTACTCCAACCATCCAGAATAATATGATGGTAAGTAAGAGTCATTTCTACTTCATTGTTGGGTAAACGACAAAGTAAGATTCGAAATGGGCTATTCTGGAGGTTTATGTGCAACCGCTCGTCTAAACGATGATGCTCAAGTGTCTGTATCAATTGGCGTTCTGACATATTTTTAAGGTCATATTGATTCAATTGAAGTTCCTTTTTCTTTAGTATGATTTGTACCGGAACCTCAATGCCTTCCCAGCGAAATACAGTACGTAAAGGTTGGTTACCCTCCACGAGAATATCCCAAGTTTTTTTTATTACCTCAAAATCTGTATTGCCATTTAAGTGAAATGAAATTTGCTCACAATAACTTCCAGAATCAGATAGATAATCATACAATAGCCCTTCTTGTGGAGGACTTAATCCGATAATATCTTCTACTCCGTCTCTATTTATCTTTTCAGATGCCTTCATCTTGTTCCTCCTTAATTGGACTACTGAAAAGTCATTCTAAACTCGATTTGTTCCTGAACATCTTTAAATTCGGCTCGCTTATATAAGCGCATGGCTCTTTCATTAGAGTCAGCCACATGAAGTTGAGCTGCACTAGCACCGATATCAGATAAGTATTGAAGCCCCTGAGTTAATAATGCACGAGCAACCCCTTTGCCCTGATATTCTTGTAAAGTAAAGATGTCATCGATATAGCCTTTTTCTTTTCCTGGATCATAATGCACCATAATCAGTCCAACCACATTGTTATTTAAATTTTTTGCAGCGTAGGTTCTCCATGATGGTAAAGCTTTTAACGCACTCAATTTATCTAAGGTTGGCGTTTCTTCAGGGAAAGCCTCTTTCTCTAGTTTGAGAAACAAATCCTGCTCCTCCAATGAATCAATATCCCACTGAATTATATTAAAATCCGACAACTCATGATTTTGGGATACATCTTCCAGACTCTTCTCCAGCAACCAGTATCCCTCAACACGGTAGAATCCCTTACTTTTCACAAAATCCAGTTGTCGGTCTAGTGTTCTGTAATGCTGAATACACCATTCAGCATTACGCAGAGGATACTGATTTAACAATTGTTGACCTCTTATACGAAGCGCATTAAATAAGGCTTCATATGTCTCTCGTGGATCCTGAATTTTCAGAGAGACGTTCATATCAAAATAAATAGTGTGTGGCAGTTCAATAGGGTCATTGTTTAAAGCCAATCGGGGCAGGACATGGCCGTAACCGGTTATTTCACCATTAGAGTACGATACAAAAATATTGTCATCTTTTAGTTCCGGATTATTCAAGTAAACCCAGTTGGCCCATACAGGATAATCTGGATATACCTCTCGGGTATGGTTCTCAATTCTTTTTAAATCTTCAAGTATAGTAGTTTGAAAAGGTTTAATGTTCATCGACATGCACATTTCCTCCTAAATTTTCAGACTTGAATTGAGTTGATGTGCTAAACACCAGATTTGCTCAATACAATATCCTCCATAAATAATTTATCAAGCCCACTTGTCAAGAAAGTGCGAACAGCATCATATGGAGAACTTACCATCGGTTCACCTCGTAGATTAAATGACGTGTTCAGTACCATTGGAATCCCGGTTTTATTCTTAAACTCTTTAATTAGCTGATGATAGAGCGGGTTGACCTCTTTCGTCACTGTCTGCGGTCTTGAGGATCCATCAACATGTACAATACCTTCAATATTAGGCCGTTTCTCCTTCTTAACGTTCATCGATTGTAACATGAATCTAGAAGGGTTCATTTGTTCAAACCAGTCATATGCATTCTCCTCTAGTACAGAAGGGCCAAATGGTCTAAAGCTCTCTCTGAACTTTACATTAAGGTTCATATGATCTTGAATGTTAGGAACGGATGGATTAGCCAACATGCTGCGATTCCCTAAAGCTCTAGGACCGAATTCAGAGCGCCCTTGGAACCAACCAACCGATAGACCTCTAGCAAGATATTCGCTTGCAAGCTCAGTCGAGTCGTTAACTAGTTGGTACTTCAACCCAAGATGGTCAAGAGTTTGGCGAATCTGATCATTATTAAATGAAGGACCAAAATAGTTATGAGAAAGCCTATTTATTGTGAAACCCAAACGAGCCGAAACTTCTGCTGCTGCACCGATTGCTGCTCCAGCATCGTTGGCCGCAGGCTGAATAAACAAATCATCGATATAACCGGAACGCTTAAGCTTACCATTGGCTACGCAGTTTAGAGCTACACCACCAGCAAGGCATATATTACGTGAGCCTGTGCGTTCTACAAGCACTTTTGCAAGATTTAAATAACACTCTTCAAGTTTTTGCTGTGCGGAAGCAGCTAGATTCCAATGAGTAATATCGAAATTAAGATGTTCAGTAGTTCTGTGAGTAACTGAATTGTACTCACGTACTCCAATATTTGGTTTTAGACCAAGACGAAGAAAATCACGTTTCCATATATTCTCAACTTGCGTAATATGCAATGATGGATCAATTTTCATCCTATAACCTTTTTCAGGATCTATAGAAATACGTGAGAAATCATAGACTGCCTCACCGAACGAGGCTAATCCCATAGTTTTACCAGCGTCATCCCAAGAAAACCCTAAGTATTCTGAAACAGTCGAATAAAACCCACCTAACGACTCATTATGATGGATAGATTCAAGCTTTTTTAAGTGTCCATCTTTCCCATGATAAAGTGTTGTACTACAGTCTTCTCCGGCACCATCCACAACTAGTACACCGGCCTCTGTAAATGGAGAGAAGTAATAGGTACTTGCTGCATGAGCCAAATGATGATCCACAACCTCAATCTTCGGCAACTTGGTATATGGAATTTTATTTTTTGGAAACAAGTTTGAAGGATTGTCAAAATAGTCAGGAAATTGTACTTTAGTTGAGGGAATAAGCGATTTATCCCAACTTAAAACGATATAATCCACTTCATCTAAGCCTATTCCTTCCTGTTGTAAACAATACTCGATTGCTAGAAAAGGCATCTGACCCCCAGGCGAGTGAGGTATACGTGACAATCTCTCCTCTTCAACCATTGCAACAATACTTCCTTCTTTCATTAAACATGCAGCTGCATCATGTCCAAGTGGACCTGTAATCCCCAATATATACATTTAAATTATCCTCCAAGCCTATTCTTTTGATATTCTAAGTTAGTTAAAACTAGCTAAGTTAATTGCTCAAGGGCAATAGATAGTAGCTCACTTGTTTTCTTTCGTACATTCATGCTAAACGCATCTATCTCTTTATAGTCAATCTCCTGTTTTCGGAAAATTCGAGAAACAAATTTTGATACGAAGTTTGCTGAAGCGTCTATTATAGTTTCAGAAGCTTCTTTGGTCTCTAGATGTTGTTCGGTTCCTTGTAAGAAATCATTGGTTAAAGAAGTTAGGAATAGTTCCTTACCCCCTAGCAAGATGTAGAGTTCTCTGATTTTCTCCTCTTCGGTGTCTGCATCTATTCTATTCCAATTTGTCATTAATTCGATTTCACTACCCACCTGTTCTTCTTCCAACAATGTCTTAAGCAAAACCTGAAGCTCTTGCCTAATTGATTCCACACTTATAGTTGAATCGAGATTTCGCTCTAAGGTAATCAATACTCTTGAAGACGTTGGAAGACCGCTATAAATCTCTTCCAAGGTAGAGTATGGAGCTCTAAATGGCCCGTAGGATATCAAAGAACTAGGCTTTGTTTGTAAATGATTATGGTTAATAATAGAGTAGTTCTTTGATTTTTCATCATATCCGGTAATAACAGTCAAATGACTAGTGTGTTCTTTTAAATAGAAGGGCGTATAAAATGAGTAGAACTCATCAAAGCCAACCATAACGGGCTTCTTTTGAATTAATAAACTGCGGATCGTTTCATGGATCTTTGAAATATGATTCACAGGTGTTTGCTTAATGTAGAAGCCGAACTTTTCAAGTAGTTGATAATCCGTTTCATAACCAAAAATATGAGACTCTTTTCTTAGAGAATAAGGATAGCCCTGTGATGCAAGATTATAGCCACGCTTCATACCCATAAATAATTTAAAATATGGAATCAAATCAGAGTATTCGTTACCGAATTGAATCGCAAATCCTCTATCATAGCAATTCAACTGTCTCCAAGATAATTCTTGCACTTTTTCATACGTAGACAAATCAATAGACTCTTGTTCTGGAACATCTACCGGAACATCCAGACTTTGATCATCAGAAAGAAGAGCTTCCTCTTTAACTGGCGATATTATCTTTGCTGATAGATCCTTCGCTTTATACGAAGGCAGCGTATTCATGTAATTAGCAAGCGTATCTATAGTGTCATGCTCCAGCAAGTCAGTAATGCTGATTTTTTCGTTCATATGCTCGGCTATAGTACTAACGATCTGAATCGCAAGAATTGAATCGCCTCCTAGACTGTAAAAATTGTCTTGGATATTAATACGTTCAACTCCGAGTACTTTGCCCCAAACCGCAGCAAGTTGATTTTCAGTTTCACTATAATTACTGGACGTTCTACCTTCGAGTGTAATAAACCTCAGTTTTTTATCTTTTGAATCGGTTTTTAGACTATGGTTCCTTTTTAACCCTTGTCGCTTCAGCCTCATAGTAATCTCGTCTGACATTAACATAGGACCTTGTCCATTATCTTGAATTAAATCATAATTTAGCTCACCAATAATGACTCGATTAGTAGGAGATTGCAGGGCTGTACCAAAACCAGCCAACGCCTCCTTGGTTGTTATTGATTTAAAGACCCCGTCATGATTGACTCCGTAATCGACCGCCATCCCAATTTCTTTCCAAGAAGGCCAATTAATCGTAAGAGTCCGGCCACTTCCTTGTTTTTCACGATAAGCTGCAAATGAATCAAGGAATGCGTTAGCTGCAGTATAATCTCCTTGCCCAGGACCAGCTAAGAAAGCTGTCACAGAAGAAAACATAACAAAGAAATCAAGTTTATCTTCCCTCGTCAAATCATCGAGCAACAATGTCCCTTTGACTTTAGGATCAAAAACTTCACGGAAGGAAGACTCTTCCTTTCGAATAAGAAAGCCATCTCCAGCAACACCTGCACTGTGAATGACGCCTCGAATCGGTCCGTAAAGGGTACGAATCTCTTGAAGTGCGAGCCGCAGATTTTCCTGCTTTTCTACATCCGCTCGGACTAATAAAACTTGCGAGCCTATATTCTCAATATCTTGTAGCAGTCGCAGCTTGTAAGACATTTTCTCATCTGCGCTGTTTTCCAGTATGGTAGGCCATTGAGATTGATCCGGAAATGGAGAACGGTGTAGCAGCACAAGTTTTATCTTTTGACGGACGGCTAGCCATCTTGCAACTTCTAATCCTATCCCGCCAGTTCCACCAGAGATTACATAAACGCCATTCTCTTTTAACTCGACTTCCTGTAGATCAGATTCCTGAGAGCACGGAGAAATCTCTTCTACATATCGTTTTCCATCTCTATAGGCTACCGCATAAGGATATTCTCCTGCACTCAATTCCAGCAACAGCTCATTAGCACCAGCTGTTTCATCGAAATCGATAGCTCGACAATTCCATCCTGGATATTCTGAGACCACTACTCTGCCAAGCCCAAACAATGCCGCATTTATAGGTTGAATCATGGTTTCTTGAGAGGTAACTTCCCAGGCGTTATCCGAAACTAAAACGATTTCATTTATTTCTGGCCGTCTGCTCTTCTCAAGAGCTCGAGTGATTCGGAATAAATCATATACCCCATGCTGTTCACGTAAGTGAATTTCGTCATAAGTTGTCACTTGAGATTGACGCAAAGTACACAGGTGCACGATTTTAGAGAATGACATGTTCCGGGTCTCCATGAATAATTGTAGATAATCTTCTTCTGACCCACTGACCGTATAATAGGAATCATTGTGTTGAATAAACTGATCTGATACTTCTACTTCGAGTACCAAACACCCTTCTGACCGCAGCCGCTCAACGAGCTCATTCTCACTCGAAGATCGTCCTCTCAGAATACAGATTTTCTCTTGATTCAAATCTGTTTTCGGATTTGGATGTTCAACTTCTTTCCAACCAATTTCATGGAATAAAGGAGCCTGTTCGTTTGGGTCTAATAGACTCTGAGATTTTCCATTGAGTCTTTTAACCGTAAACTTCTCGATCTCAGCTAGGAGATTTCCTTGCTTATCCAGTATTTTTACCTCATAGATTAAAAGCTCTCGAGAATTCGTCTCTAATTTACGTACATAAGAAATTATAGACTTCGGTAAATGTTTAAAAATGCGTAATCGACTATAAGTAAATGCAAGGTACAAATCACCTTCTCCAGCAAGAAGGTCAGATACCGCACCAGTTGCTTTGTCTAATAGTGCTGGATGAATTTGATAATCCTCTATTTCTTTTGAGAACTCATCTGGTAGTTCTAGTTCCACCAAAGCCTCTTGTTTCCCCGTGCGCAAGCTCACAATATTTTGAAAGCGTGGTCCGAAATCAATTGAGCGTTCATTTAAAGGAAGAATAGGTGCATCATTCAGTCGCACCACTTCTGAACATCTTAATGCGATCTCACCAAGATCATATAAAGTTTGCTTCATTTCAGAAGTTGTGATTAACTCGCCCATAGCATGCACGGACCAATCTTCATCACTGGTATTTGCTATAGCCCTACTACTAATCGTAAAAAGTAATCTTCGATCTTCTTCAAACAATGTAGTGCGTAACATTTTGGTTTCACCCTCATCAACAACAAAAGGGAACAGGAATTGAACTTCTTCAACTCCTCCTGCTGGTACACCCAAATAATGTTTGCTAGCCTCTAATGCCATCTCCACATAAGCTGTACCTGGAAGCACTGCTTTACGATCGATGACATGCTCTCTTAACTCCCAATGTCTTTCTATGTTGAAATCGGTTTCATAAATACTCTCATTATTTACTCGTCCCATATATCGGTCGAGCAAAGGCGTGTTTAAAATTTTTATCTTGTCCATTTTTTGTGAAAGCAAATGCTCACCATTCGCCCAATAACGAAGTTTGTCAAACGGATAAGTTGGTAATGGTAAAGAATAGAAAACCGTCTGTTTGTAGAGTACATTCCACTCTATTCTCGCGCCAGAGATATACGCTAGTGCAATCTGTTCACCTGAATCTTTGGATATACCTGAAGAGACCAACTCTTCCAGATCCCCATTTATACCTTCACTCAGACGCAGAATATCATTCTCTGTGAGTTCTCCGTCTTTTTTCTCTTTCATATGAAAAATCAACTTATGAGAACCATAATAGCTATACGGTATTTGAGTTGGGATGTCATTAAGTTCGTTGATCGATGCTAACCATAATTTATGAAGTAGCTCTTCTGCCGTTTCCACTAGAAACGCTAGACGAATGGGATAATGTCTACGTCCCGTATTAACCGTATAGCAAAGATCAGTAAGAGATACATTCGGATGATCACGTAAATAATGAGTATAATTTCTCAACAGCTTTCGGAGTGCTGTTTCAGTTCGAGCAGAGATCATGAATAGTTCGGACCCGCCTCTAGGAATAGACGACTTTTGAATCGGAGCCTCTTCAAGAACCACATGCACGTTTGTTCCACTAAAGCCGAAAGCCGACACCCCTGAGCGCCTTGGTGTGCCGTCTGTTTCCCACTCTCGTAAACGATCATTCACGTAAACAGGGGACTCTGCAAAATTGATATACGTATTAGGTGCCTCAAAAGAAAGGGTTTTTGGCAACTTCTTGTGCTTCATTGCTAATACAACTTTAATCAAAGATGCAATCCCTGAAGTAGCAACCGCATGGCCAATATTCGTTTTGACTGATCCAATACCACAAAACTGGCGTTTATTGGTATACCGACTGAACGCCTTAGTCAAACCCTTAATTTCGATAGGATCACCGAGAGGTGTACCTGTTCCGTGGGCCTCAATATAGGAAATAGACTCCGGTGGAATTCCCGATGCTTCCCAAGCAGATGTTAGCACTTCTGCTTGGGAATCTGCATTTGGAGCTGTTATACCATTAGAAGTACCATCATTGTTCATGGCACTTCCTTTAATAATTCCGTGTATGTGATCATGATCTCTTAGTGCTTTATCTAGTGGCTTCAACATAACTACACCGAAACCTTCTGACCAACAGGTACCTTTAGCATTGCTGTCAAATGCTCGAATTTCTGCTTCTCCTGACTCCATTACTAGTCCTTGTCCTGCAGGGAAGAAGAAAGCGGATATCCCACCTACTAATGCATGTTCGAATTCATTATTACGTAACCCCTGACATGCTAAATGAAGAGCTACAAGAGATGAAGAACAAGCCGTATCTAGAACTAAACTCGGACCTTTCAAATTAAGTAAATACTGGATACGACTTGATATTATTCCGGTATGCGATCCGGTCATTGATAACTCATCTTCTTCAGCGAGGAGTTTACGATATTCATTATTGTAATTTGTTTCTTGACCCACATAAACAGCTGTTTTAGTGCCACTTAGTCTTTCACTACCTATACCTGAATCCTCCATTGCTTCCCATGCTGTTTCTAGAAAAAGCCTTTGCATAGGGTCCATTGTCTCCGCTTCACGTCGTGAAATGCGAAAAAAGGGAGCATCAAATCGATCAACCTGATTCAGATAGCCTCCTTTACGATATTGAACATCTGGGGGGATAAATGGATCCGTATCTCGCCTGCGATTGAAAGAAAAGTCTCCCATCGTTCTAACGCCAAGAACCAAATTATTCCAGTACTCTTCAAGGTTTTCTGCTCCTGGTAGCTTACAAGCCATGCCTATGATCGCAATATCTTTTGAAATGATATCCGTATTCTGATTTTCTTGATGAAGATCTTTGAGAAGCACCTTTGCTTCCTCTTTAGGTAAATGATTGGTAGCAACCTGTTGCAAGATATAATTTGTTACTTTTTCCATTGATCTTCACCTACCGATTTCATTAGTTGATTCGCCTCTTCAATCGAGAGTTCCCCTTCTGATAGCCGATCCAGTAACTCATCCAAAGAATCATCCTTGGTTTCCACGCAGATCTCACCGGTTAACCGGCTTTCAATGTATTCTGACATTAAAGATATAGTCGGATATGAAAAGATATCAGTTATGTCAAGTAAAGTTGGATAAGCCTCATCTAGAGCACGAAGTAAGTGTGTTGCCAAGATAGAATTCCCACCAATATCATAAAAATTGTCATGAACACTAACCGATTCTAATCCCATTAGATCAGACCAAATGAAAGCTACCTTCTCCTCAATAGTACTAAAGCTCTGTTTACCTTTTAATTGAACTTCAGTTACCTTTGCTACCTTAATAAAATCGCTCTCTTTCGCCTCTATGTTACTCCCAACACTGACAGCAATCATATTTTGAAGTTTAGGAGAAAGATAATCAAAACGATCATTAGTCATTACCTCAACCATCTCTTCGTGTTTAAGCTCACCAACAACCACGTTTGACGCTTTTGTATGAATAATGTTATCAAACGCAAGTAGTGCCTCTACCGTGTATAACTCTCGGAAGTAAGAATCGTTCTGTACATTATAATCAATTGCCATACCCGTTTCTTTCCACATCGCCCAATTTATACTTAGCGTACGCCTTCCCTGCTTCGTTCTAGCTTGAGCGAACGCGTTCAGATAAGCATTAGCTGCGGTATAATCCCCTTGGCCTACAGCTGCCATCAAGGTCGAAATTGATGAGAATAGTAGAAGAAAATCAGGTGGATCATCTATTGTTAAACGATCGAGTATCCAAGTTCCGCGAATTTTAGGAGTCAGTACCTCATTAAATACCGTTTCTTTTTTATTGATAATGAAGCCGTTCCCAGCAACCCCAGCACAGTGAACAATTCCGTTTATTCGGCCGAATTTTTGTTTTATATCAGCAATTACACTGGACATTTGTTCTTCATTAGCAACGTCTGCGCTATAAAACATAATTTTTGATCCGTTATTTTCGATTTCAAGTAGATTGAGTATACTTTCTCTTAATTTTTTGGGAATATTCTGATCCAATTTCTTTTCCCATAAATCCCGATTAGGGAACGAAGAACGGCTAACAAAAACCAAGTTTAAATTATGTTTTGAAGACATAAATTTGGCAATTTCAATTGCCATTCCACCTGTTCCACCTGTAATCAAGTACGCACCTTCATTTTTAAAAGCAATTTGTTCCTGACCATGTTCTTGAGAATTAAGTGGTCCGAGCATTTCTGTATAAAACTGTCCCTCTCGGCTTGCCAGAATATATGGTAACTCTTCGTTAACTAATACATTTGTTATATCCTGATCACTTGTACTCACATCAATGTCTAGGTATCGACACACGAGATTTGGATATTCATGCGATATTACTTTTCCTAATCCCATAAGTGAGGCCGGTTCAGGAAACAAAGATTCCTCGCGTTTTGTCACTTCATTAACGTTGTATCCTAACAATAATAACTGAACTTTGTGTTTCCATTTTTTTCGAAGTAGTGCCTTGGTTAAATAAAATAGACTGAGTACTCCCCGATTTTGTGACTCGTCCATTTCTTCTAATGAAGATATTGTATGTCCGAACGACAGAGACGACATATGAACGACGTGAGTAACTTTCTCGATCTTTAGTTCATCTAACAATTGATCATAATCTTCCTGACTATGGCTCAATACATATGAGGTCTCACTCACTTTTTCAAATTTAACACCGAAGTTCACTTCTATCACTCGTAAACCATCACGGACTAAAGTTTGTCTATACAGATCTGCTCGCCGATATTTGTCTTTCATTAACAGAATAGTACCATTTATAGAAGTGTTCATATCAAGAGATTCTTTTGGGAATGATCTCCATGATATTGAATGGAAATATAGATCCTGCGCCGGAATGTTCAACCAGCATCTGGTCTGTTCAAACGGATACACCGGAATTCGTATACGTCTTCCTTCCGGATAAATACGATCCCAAAGTACATCTTTCCCTTTAACATAAGCACGAGCAAGCTCTGTTAGATCCATCATTTCGCTCTCGTTATGAATTGAATCAACTAGATGTGACATTTGCACTGTTTCTTCAAAATCTAATCCCTGATTCCTCTTCCCATTAAACTCAGAATATGCCACATTAGATATATCTGCCTCTTCAATACCTAGCTCCGCTAATTGTTGAATAGTATTTCTTAAATCATGATGATTCGAAAAGGTAATTGCCAAACGATAACTATGATGCCCACGTCCCAATGAGGCTGTGTAGCATAAATTCAGTAAATCGATATCATGAGTCTCTGCCAACCACTTATCATATTCTTTAATTAAACACTCAAGTGACCATTTACTTTCAGCAGAAATAGGAAGTATCATTTCATTTCCTGTAGAAGTATACTTCCCATTTCTCACATTTTCTTGTGGCCTCTCTTCAAGAACAATGTGACAATTTGTACCGCTTAAACCGAATGAACTGACCCCAGAGAATCTAATTGAATCTTCATTTTCTACCCAATCCTTCAATTCATCGACAACATAAAGTGGTGAACTTTTAAAGTTTATTTTGCGGTTCGGCCTCATAAAATGAAGGGATGGAGGAAGTTTTTGATGATACAAAGCTAGTGTAGTTTTAATCAAACCTGCAATGCCTGCACAGCTTCCTAGATGACCTAAGCTTGTTTTAACTGAACCGATTCCACAAAACTGTTTACGCTCTGTATGGTGTAGAAAGGCTCTTGTCAGTCCTTCTGCTTCGATTGGGTCACCTAAAGTCGTACCCGAACCATGAGCTTCAATATAAGAAATTTTAGAAGGATCAATACCTGAATCTTGCCAGGCACGCAAAATAACTTGTTCCTGTGCAGATGCGTTTGGCGCAGTTAGCCCAATTGAGCTTCCATCCTGATTGACCGCGCTTCCCTTTATAACGGCATAAATGGAGTCTCCATCTCGAATTGCACGGTCTAGCGATTTGAGGACAACTACACCTACGCCCTCTCCGTTTCCAGCACCATCCGAGCTATCATCAAATGATCTTGTTTTATAATCGGAGGATTCAATCCCCATTCTCTCTCGGTCAGAAACTTTCACTGGGAGTAGATGTAGTTCAATCCCTCCGGCAATGGCCATATCACACTCTCCACTTCGAATTGCTTTAGAAGCAGAGTGGATCGCCACAAGTGAAGAAGAACAGGTCGTGTCTACTATAATGTTCGGCCCACGCAAGTCAAGTAGGTAAGATAGTCGGCTGCCAATGATTGCTTTCATATTTCCCGTAACTGCAAGTGACATTGATTCAGGTTCCAATTCTGCAATGTAGCGCTTATAGTTTGTCTCGGTGTCAAAATCATTACTAAATCCGAGATAAACTCCAGTATTTGAACCGGTGAGAGCATTTCCACCATATCCTGAATCCTCAATTGCTTGCCATGCCGCTTGCAAAAACAGTCTTTGACATGGATCCATTAAAGATGCTTCCCGGTGAGATAGACCGAAAAAACGGTAATCAAAAAGATCAATCCCTTCGAGGAATGCCCCTTTTA
This sequence comes from Paenibacillus sp. CF095, assembly GCF_900101225.1. Lineage (NCBI taxonomy): Bacteria > Bacillati > Bacillota > Bacilli > Caryophanales > Paenibacillaceae > Paenibacillus > Paenibacillus sp. CF095. Next base: position 230,325 of record NZ_FMZN01000003.1, on the reverse strand, counting down.
TGTATGAAATATTTTCATAACTCAGTCCTTTACCTCGTAAAAAGGGATCCGTATCTTTACGTCTAGATATTGGAAATTCGCGAATGGCATCCTTACCACTAGCTAAATTCTCCCAGAAAGCATTCGCACTATCCGCCTGAGGAAACCGGGTAGACATCCCGATAATAGCAATGCTCTTCTTCGATACACTCTCCAGCTTTATTTCAGGCTCATTTGCTCGCTTCTCCATAATTGAGAAACCTAATAAATTGTCCAAATCTACCCCCTCCTAAGTTATCATTTGTTTCAACGTATTTACTTGGAAATCAGGAAACTGATCGCGCGAATTTGTTTCTTCAAAAAGTTGTTCAAAACGTTCTTGTTGTTCCTCAATGGATGTCATCTTAGTTTCAAACACTAACCGAAGCATGTCGAGTGCTGCTTGCTTTTGTTCTAATGTCGGAGTTTGTTCGATTTGTTCGATCTCGGCCAACATTGTCTGAATGCGGCGATATGGTTCAATAACGCCACGCTGGTATTCATCTTGGTTCCAGTTACGATTGCGTGTGCAAACTGCAATAGCTAAACAACGTGAAATAAAACATGGATGAACTAATTGACCTGATGAAAGTAAATTTTTCAGTTCTCTCCAATCTTCTTCCTTATCAAAGGAGAAGCTTTGTATGTCGCTGAGGGTCCGTTTCATCATATTTCGAAGAACTGTTCCTGGGCCAACTTCAACAACAATATTAATGCCTTGGTTTTTAAGAAATTGCATAGTGTCATTCCACTTAATGGGTTCGGTCATTTGAGTAGTGAGAGCTTGAACAATCCTACTTCCACCAATATAAGGAAGAGCATTATGGTTAGCGATAACGGGAATTTCCGGGTCACTATATTCCATTTTCATTAGTTCCTGCTCTAGATTGAATGCTGCAGTATTCATTAATGAACAATGAAATGGCGCACTAACTTTTAATCTAATGATATCTGCTCCAAGCTCAACAAGTTTTCTTTCTGCTGCCTCTACACCACCAACATGACCTGCAATTACTGTTTGATCAGGTGTATTGTAATTTGATATCGTTACAAACTGTTTTTCCGTACTCACTTCATTACATATCCGTTCAACATCGAATGGATTTATTCGGGATACTGCACTCATCGTTCCGATTCCGACCGCAGCTGCTTCCTGCATAAAATGCCCGCGTTTACTTACGATTTGAACTGCAGCTGAGAAAGGAATTGCACCTGAAGCTGTTAAAGCAGTTATTTCTCCTAAACTGTGACCCGCCATAAAGTGTGGTGAAATGTTGAATTCCTGCATGTAAACTCGATATGCGGCAATACTGCATGTCAGTATTGCCGGTTGAGTGAATTCTGTTTTCTGTAATTCGGTGTCCGGTCCTTCAAAGCATAGAGAAGTTAAATCATATCCTAGGGCTATATTAGCCTCTTCAAATGTTTTTTTTGCAATGGGATAATTCTCATATAAAAATTTGCCCATACCCGAATACTGCGAACCCTGCCCAGGGAAAACCAACGCTATTTTTCTCATTTTTGAACAGCCTCCTCTAATAATTGTTCTGTCAGAAACCGGAGAAGTCTTACATAGCCAGCAATCCAATCCTCTATAAAATTCTGTCCGATTACATTGCTGTCAAATTCGCAAGTGAAGGTTGTCATGTCATCTTCCATTGTATAACCAAGCGTGAAGCGGAACACACGACTCAATCGTTCTCGGAACTTATCCATGGCTTGATTATAAATGAGTGGAGCGACTTCTCTATCAGTTTTCCAAGAAATTAATGGTGAAAATTCCCGAAGATCGTATGCCATCCCCTCTGTTCGATGACTACTAACAGATTTGAAAAGCTGTTTAAAATCTTTTACATTTTTGAAATCAATCTCAAGAGAGACTACTTCATTCTCTTGTTGAGTCATCGCTTGTATCGCAACTACAGACCGCTCTGTGATTTCCTTAAACACATAAATTCCAGCAGACAGTAGAACGTCTTCCGAATCCACCTCATACTGACGAGCCAAACCGTGAATTCCAATCGTTATATCCGAGTCCAATGTAAATCGCAAAGACCCATTGTCCATCTCATTAACTTCATCATTCACAAGACTATTTTCAGGCAAATTTAACGTCTGTATGGTAACTTGTGACTTTTTCTCTTCTTGATCCAATCTGAAGGCAAGCTTACTGATAGTTGGAAATGCAAATAGATCAGCTACGCTGATCTGGTTAGGAAAAACGGTTTCAAGTTTTGCGTGATATCGTATCAGAGAGATAGAACTGCCTCCCATTTCAAAAAATGTTTCGTCCATACCGATTACTGATTGCCCCTGGACTTCTTGCCATAGTTCGGCAAGACGAAGCTCTTTAGCATTAGATGCTATTCGGAAACCAGCGGACACTCTGCTTCTTTCTAAAGAGGGTGAAGGTAATGCTGAATGATTGATCTTCCCGTTTGGAAGCAACGGATAATGTTCCAAACGAACAAAAAAGCTTGGAATCATATAAACTGGTAGCTTTCGGATCAAATATTCTCTTAATATTGTGAATGGTATTTCCTCTTCGCCTAAATAATATGCGACAAGATAGACCTCGTCCTCCCTCTTGCGTGACAACACTACCGAAGAATTGACTCCGGGATGATCCATGAGCATATGTTCAATCTCTTTAGTTTCAACTCGATAGCCACGGATTTTGACTTGATGGTCTAAGCGACCAAGGTAAATGACATCACCATTGGCTTCCCATCTCGCAAGATCACCGGTTCTATACATTCTCTGATTAGGTAAAAGAGGATGTGAAACAAACTTGCTTTTCGTCATTTCCTCGCGACTATGATAACCTCTAGCTAAACCTGCTCCAGCGATACATAATTCTCCTGCTGTACCGAATGGTTGAATTTGACCCCCTCTATCCATGATGAAAATCTCTGTATTAGCGATAGGGCTGCCTAAAGTAACTTCTTCAGCTCTTGTAAGATCAGCAACCATCGACCAAACAGTTGTCTCCGTAGGACCGTACATATTAAAAATTTGTGCCTTCGTTTGATTACGCAACTTATGAACGAGTTCTATGCCGAAAGCCTCTCCGCCTATCATGATCTCAGTTAATTTCGATATCCCCTCAGCACCCTTTATGTTGTCAAGAATGAGGCCTATACGTGAAGGAGTCGCCTGGAGCATATGCACCCCCTCACGCAACATCAACTTTCCGAGTAATGCTGGGTCATTCTGCTCCTCAGCATCAGCCATTACTACGCACATACCTTTCAATAATGGAAGTAATGTTTCAAGTATAAAAATATCGAAAGAGACCGTGGTTACTGAAAGGATCCTCTTACTTTCCTGGAATGCTATGATATTCTCTATCCCAGCAAGTAAATTAATGACTGCTCGATGCTCGATAAGCACACCTTTTGGAAGCCCTGTAGAACCAGAAGTATAAATACAATAAGCTAGATCATTAGGAGTTACTGATCGAATGCTATTGACAGAGACTTCTTCCTGAAACAAACTTTCATCTGACAGATTAAGAGTTTCTCCAGAAAATATTGTACTCTCTTCCTGAGTCAACAGTAATGCTGCCCCGCTGTCAATTAACATATGACGTATTCTTTCCTCAGGATATAATGGATCAATTGGCAGGTAAGCTGCTCCCGATTTTAGAATTGCCAATAACCCTATAATTAACTCTTGCGAGCGCCCAAGCATGATACCAACTATTTGACCTGTTCCAACACTTCTGATGGCAAGTTGGCGAGCAAGCTTATCAACCTTTTCGTTCAATTCAGTATAGGTTACCCGGCTCGACCCAATAATTAATGCAATCTTATCTGGACTACTTTGTACCTGTGCTTCAAACAATCCACAAATCGTCTTATCTTCAGGTAATGACAATGCAAAATCTTCCGACCATTGGCGAAGGGTCAAAAGTTGTTCCCCAGCCAAGAACATTGTTTTGTTGAATAACATTTCTGGATTTTTTACCATTTCCATTAAAATTTGTTCAAAATAGTTAATCATTTGTATTACATTCGCCTTGGGGTAAATCTCCGTTACATGACCAATTACAATGTTAATGTGTTCATTCTCCGTAAAACAATCAAATTGGAGCATAGCATTTGTCCGCTCATAATTGACCACATTATTTAAACTTTGATCATTCTGACTTTGCAAAGACAATTCATTGTAAACATATAAATCAACATAGTTAAAAATATTATCAAACAGCATCTCCGAAGTGTTTTCATTGATTGCTTGTTGAATACGTGATAATGGTAGGCGTCCATATTGATGTGCTTCTGCTAATTTCTTATCCATGGTAGCCAACAACTCTTGCCAACTTAAAATTTCTTTCATATTCAGACGAATTGGAAGTGAGTTCAAAAAACAGCCGAGAATTTTATCCCCATCTTCAATAAATGGCCGATTGTTAACTACCATGCCAACAACAAAATCATTATCTGCATCAAACATGTTCATCATGCAGGCATAAGCAGTAAAAAGGATGGTCTTTATTGAGACGCTGTATTTAGTTGCTGTTTGCTCAATAAGTGATTTATTAACATCACTGCTTAGAGTGAATTTGCTTTGTAAGAATGAATTCTGTTGATTCACTTCAGGAAGAAAAGGTGACTGAAATCTACGGTAATTTTTTAATTCTTGCTGCCAATAAATTAGAACTTCCGGATCATGCTTAACTATCCACTGATCAAGAAGAAGATCTTTATAACTGTTACGAAGCAACTCAAATTTTGTATCTCCCTGCTTTAAGTTCTCATACACTTGTGAGAGCTCAGTTATAAATGATGCATTGCTCCATCCATCTAAAATAGCGTGATGATAAATCCATACTAAACAATATCTCTGTTCATCTAAACGATACACACGCATACGCCACATCGGGCTCGCACTTACGACCTCTCCCAAAAATGGATTACTTCGATCTTCCTCTAGAAATGAAATAAGAAACGTCGTTTGAGCTTCTTTTGTAAGATGTTCAAGAGAAGAAACTTCAACATCCAGTTGTACTAACCGTTGGACCAATTGAATTGGATCTGGGTAATCATATACATTAAATGTTGTGCGCATTATCGAGTGTTTTTGAACCATTCGTTCTAATGCCTCAATAAGCTTTGTTTCTGAGAATGACTTATCTTCGAACTCATATATAAACTGTTCATGATACAACTGATCCTCAGGTTGACTAATAGAGTGAAAAATCATTCCTTCTTGTATGTCACTAAGTGGATAGAAGTCTTCGATTTCCCTACCTTGTAGCGTAGCTCCAAACGGAGAGTTTATCATGTCTATACGCCAGTTTTCCAGCCATTCATGCGCTTCTTGTAAACGCTCATTATTTAATACAAATCTGTTTTTATCCAAATACCCCGCCAAAGTTCGGATTGTAGCATATTGGTAGAAATCCAGTAATTTCAAATCAGATTTAAAAATTTTGTTAATGAAATACAGAATACGAATGGACTTCATGGAATCTCCACCGATGTCTTGGTAGCGTTCATCAATCCCGATAGCCTTTAAGTCCATTACTTCCTGCCAAACTTCAGCTATTTGCCTCTCAGTGTTAGTACGCGGCGAAACGTACGTTTCACGCTCCCTATGTGACTCGGGAACAGGAAGAGCTTTATGGTCCAACTTTCCATTCGGTGTCAGTGGCATTGCCTTTAGTTTCATAAAGTGAGCTGGGACCATATACGATGGAAGTCTCTCTGTTAGATGATTTTTAATTTCCACAGTATTTAAATTATCATCGGCTACAAAGTATGCGCATAAATCTTTCATCCCTGCCTGTATTTCCCTTACAATAACGGCTGCTTCGTGAACCTTTTCTTGACGAAGCAAACAAGTTTCAATTTCACCGAGTTCGATCCGATAACCTCGTACTTTCACCTGATGATCTATCCGTCCCAAGTATTCGACTTCTCCAGATGGTAGCCATCTTGCCAGATCTCCAGTCCGATACATGAGTTCACCTTGTACGAAAGGGTTCTTTATAAAACGTTCTTCCGTCAATTCAGGTTGATTCAAGTAACCACGTGCCAAACCAACGCCCGAAATATATAATTCACCTGGAACCCCAATTGGTTGAATACTTTGCTGATTGTCCAAAACGTACAGGAATGTATTATCGATTGGCTTTCCAATAGGGATACTTTCTTCATCTTCATTACATGTACATTCATGATATGATACATCGACTGTCGCTTCTGTAGGACCATACAGATTAACTAACTCCGTCCCCCACGTATCCTTTATTAGCCGGCCAAAGCGAGCGGCTTGCTTAGACTGCAAAGCCTCACCGCTGGTAAAAACACGACGGAGTGTTTTTAGCTGTTGTTGTGGTGCCTCTGACTCAGCAACATGGTCTAAAAAGAGATGTAACATAGAAGGTACGAAATGCATCACAGTTACGCGATGATCATTCACACATTCAATGATAGATCCTGGATTTTTTTCCGCCCCGGGCTCTAAAAACACTGCAGAGGCTCCTGAAATTCCCCACCAGAACAACTCCCAAACTGAAACATCAAAACTAACCGGTGTCTTTTGTATAATTACGTCATCAGCTGATAACGGAAAACGTTTTTGCATCCACTGAATACGATTAATTACAGAGCGGTGTTCAATCATGACTCCTTTAGGATTCCCCGTTGATCCAGATGTATAGATTATATAGGCCAAATTATCTGGTCCTGCTGTTCCTGGTAGATTTACACCATCGCCCTGAAACGCTGCTTCATTCAATAAGTCTATCTGTTCCCCCATAAATAATTTCGGTGAGGACACATGCCCGCATGTCAGGAGTAAACCAGCACCACAGTCTTGTAATAAATATTGGATACGATTCGTTGGATAATTGATATCTAATGGTACGTAAGCTCCACCTGCTTTCAGGACAGCCAATATACCTATCATCATTTCAGCAGAGCGTTCGACTAGAATTGCTACCGGCTTATCAGGTCCCACACCTTTGCTTCTAAGCGTTGATGCGAGTTTATTTGCTCTAGTATTAAGTTCACGATAGGTTAGACTTCCTGAAGAAAATACTGCAGCGATTCGATCAGGGGTCCAAGCTGCTTGCTTTTCAAACAGTTGATGCAGAGTCATTCCAACATCAAAATTTGCTTCCGTCTGGTTAAAATTAAATGTAAGGTCTTCACGTTCCTTACTATTGATAAAATCCAGTTTTGAAATCTGAATGCTTGGCTGTGAGATTGAACGAACTAAAACTTGAGATAATTGTTCAACCCATTTCTGTACTGTTGCACTACAAAACTTATTCAATGCCCAGCTAATAGATATCGACATCTTATCGTTTTCGACAACAAGTCCGATCCTCACTTCCGCGTTCGTAATTTCTACGCGTTCAATATCGTGAATGCTGCTATGAAAAATTAATGTATTAAAACGTGGCTTGTCTTCCATGGGCAAACCTGCTATTTCAAATAACTGACTAATTGGAATTCGTTTGTTGTCATCTGCTTCTACTATGGATTTTCTAGTATTCAACAGTGCCTCTTTAAAACTTAGTTCAGGATCAATAGAGGTTTTTAGTAAATGATATTGATGAGAATCCATATTTTCGGTCTTAAACATAGGCATACCTATAGTTACATTGTGGTTATTTGTATACTTGCTAAGTAGTACATTTACACCCGTAACAAAAATCGTGAATATAGCGTATTCTGAGTGGTTAGCTAGTTCCTTCATCTTATCAACCAGTGTTTTATTTATCGGAAATAGCAAAGTTTGATAACCATCTTGGTTACTTACTTTATGGTCCGGAAAGAATCCACTCATCGTTGTATCACCAGCCAGTTTATTAATCCAATAAGTCTTTTCTTTCTCGAGTATTTTGAGAGAATCAGAAAGCTCATCCAAGTATAATCACTCCTCTCATGCATCAATAGCAGTAATCCTTAATCAAAAGTTATACTCTTAATATTGTTTTGCTTCATTAAAAAGCGCGCATCAAGAGTAAGAAATCTTGCGTTTTTCCGATCCGTCAGATCTAGCTCTTTTCCTCTTGGGTAGTAGCGCACCAAGTAATTTGTGATCCCTTCAAGAGGAATATTATGAGGGTTCATCGTTTTCTGAAGATTTTCCAACTCCTCTTCATTTATAATTACCTCTGGCTTTCTTTGAAGTGGCTTTTCAATATCGTATTGTGTATGATTATGCAGTTCAATCCGTACCCCATTCAAATAGGCAATCTTTATTCCTTTTCTCAAGGCAAAATTCATTGCTTCTTCGACTGTATTAATGATGGGCTCCTGTTTATCATTTAATGAAGTGTTGCAGATAATAGGAACGCCAGTACTGTTCAAAAACTCATTTAACAATGCATATAGTCTAGTCTGTTCAGTAGCTTCACTTAAACTTTGTAATCTTGCACTGTCATCCAAATGTGCTATAGCCGGAACTTTTTCAATACAATCTTTTCGAATTTGAAATGTATGGAGCATATATGGAGAAGGGTACGCCCCTTCAAACCAATTACTCATTTCAGATTCAAGCACAATGGGTGCAACAGGTCTCCACCATTGTCTCTGTTTATATTCATTTAATTTATCCTTTGAATGTGGGTTTCTTGGATCTGCAAGTATGCTCCGATTTCCCAATGCCCTTGGGCCAATTTCCGCGGCTCCATCAAACCAAACAATTGGCTCTTGAATAATATCCTTTACTGCAATATGGGGTGAAAAAAGTCCAGTTGATTTGATGAATTTTTCATAAATTGGATTAATTAATAATTTTTCTGTTTTATCTTGGTCACCATAAAATGCGTGATTAAGTTTGAATTCTAATGCTTCCATTTTTCTGTAGAATGCATACAATGCAATTCCTAACGATTGACCTGTGTCATTAACACATGGGGGAGCAACGAATCCTTTAAAGTTATACTTCTGCATCAATGCATTGTTCATAGGACAATTTAACGCTACTCCACCACTTAAAGCTAAATATGTGTTCGTAGGATCCAAATGATAATCACCGATAATGTGATCAATAGTATTCTCCATTATTTTTACTGTAGTCTTTTGGATTTCTTTCATGACCACAGAAATTTTTCTTTCTTCTAAAGTTAGATAGCTTGAGTCTTGATCTATTTCACTCCAATGATCCTCAGCATAGCCAATTAAACTTTCAATATATGTCTTCGCGATCTCCCCGTCAGTATTTTTCATCAAAGAGAGATTATTATCGAATGGAAACTCTATCTCTTCTTTGCAAGCCGATGCAAGTGCCATCAACGATCCTTCTTCTAAATCAAAAGTTTCTCTTGCTACATTCCATAGAACTCCTGGAGAAGATACTGGAAAAAGAGAAACATCTCCCTTAGTTGATATTGCACCAGCGTATTCTTGCTTATCAGAAATATCACTAACTAAATTGTCTGATCCAGCATCAATAGATAAAGCTAACATATCTTCATTATAGAAAATGTCTGAGTCTAACAATAACGAGGAGAAAAGATGACTCATAGCATGGAAAGTGATTTGTCCTAGTTCACTTTCATCAAAGTAATCATTACTGGTTTGAAGTTCAGGAGTCCCCCATACTTCTTTTATATCATTCAAAGAAAGATTATAATTAGCCAACAAATTATTAATGAAATTTCTGGCTTGTTCTACATCAAAAAAAGAAACTCGATGCTTTTTTATTCCCGTTATCCTTTCTAATTCCCAATAATGGACTAATTCAATTCGTGAATCTGTTTTACGCCACAATGACAAGTTATGATGATGTCTTTGAGCTATTTTGTAAATATTACCATACGAATTGATTTCCAAATAAGTTGATAAATAAAATCCATTTTCCATAAATTCCTCTCCTTTATAAGAGCCTTTATGCTACATTAATGATGTTAAAAGTTAAAATTGAATTGAATTTTATCTGCTAGATGGGAGTTATCCGATTTAGTTTTGTGACCAGAAATAATCTCCTCTAAAAAAATATCTGAGTCCAAAAGTATCTTGTCTAATACATTCAAAAAGTGTTCAACATACTTTTCAATTGTTTTCAGGTGAAATAAATCGGTACAATACTCGAAAACAAACTCGAGTTTGCCTTCCTCAATAGATGCTTCCAAAGTTAAATCCACTTTTGTACTGCCGTGGGTAATTGGAAAGGAAGATACACATAATTCAAAATCATCCATCTGACGGCTGTCATATTCGTTATGCATAACAAACATCGTATCAAAAAGAGGATTTCTATTGAGTTGATTCCCAAGCCCAAGAAATCCAATCAACTGGTCTAATGGATAATCTTGATTTGCATATGCCTCTAACGTATTTACCTTAACCTGCGATATAAACTCCGAAAATCTCATGTTGGCTTCCGGGGAATTTCGAAAAGCTAAAGTATTAGCAAACATGCCAATTAAAGGTTCCAATTCACGAACTGTGCGTCCTGCCATTGGCGATCCAACGATAATATCGTTCTGTCCGGTTATTCTCGCAAGAAAAATATTATAAGTAGCTAGTAGTAACATAAACATGGATACTTGCATACGCGAAGCCAATTGTTTTAATGATTCTGTTTTAGAAAAATCAACACTAAAGACTAACTTATCACCGTCAAAGCTTTGTAAAGACGGTCTTGGAAAATCAGTCGGTAACTCCAATTCCGGCAACCTATCATTAAACTTGGATAGCCAAAAATTCTCCTGATGCTTTATCTCTTCACTTTTCATCCGCTCATTCTGCCAAACAGCATAATCCTTAAACTGTATCGCAAGCTGAGGTACCTGCTGATTGTTGTAGTGCTTCTTAAATTCTTCTGCGATAATACCTATTGAAAATCCGTCACTAATGATATGGTGCAGATCCACAACAAAAATATGAACACCCGGCTTTGTCTCAATTATTGTAATATGGTGAAGAGGTACGCTACCTAAATCAAAATGCTGAATATTGTTCTTTATAATTGATTGCACTTTTTCTTCATCAGCTTTAATAAACTGAATGGATACCGCTAATGAAGATTGAACTTTTTGGATAAGCTCACCGTTTTCGACAACGAAATATGTTCGCAAAGCTTCATGCCGATCTACAATTTTCTGAAAAGAACCTTTTAGCCGTTCATACTCAAGATTCCCTTCAACTCGAAGAACCATTGTGATGTTATAGGCTTGCTGCTCAGGTCGTAATTCGTGTAAGAAGTATAGTCGTTTTTGGGCCGCTGTTACCGGATAGCTGTCCATTCCCCGCACCGGTATAAGAGGAGACAAAGACGTTGAGTTAGCCTCGTTCTCCAGACTCCTTAAGGAAAGAAAATCTGCGAGTCCGGCGATCGTGAGATTCTGTAAGAACTCAACGAGACTTATTTGTAAATTCATTTTCTCTTGGATAGCATTTACGATTTTTGTAGCAAAAATTGAATCTCCGCCCAAATCGTAAAACAAATCATAGATGCTAATTATATGAATTCCCATTGTTTCAGACCATATCTGACCGATTTGTTCTTCTAAATCGCTATAATCATCGTTTGTACGACCAGTAAGTTCAACCTTCATCGTGGATGACGGAGACAAAGAATTGGATAGACTTAGCCCTGATTTTTCGGTTAATTTGTCGAGTTTAAACAACAAATCATTGTGAAGACGAATAGGAAATCTCGGTTCCTCTAACAACGGTCGTACTTTCATAAATGTTTCATGGTTGATTTGACCAACAGCCATTTGTGCATATGGACTATTTAGTACTACTTCCAAAGCATCAATAGCTTGCTGTGTTCGAAGTGAATGGAAGATATGTTCTTCATCCACTACTCCATAATCAACCCCTATACCTGTTTCAGCCCAAACAGACCAGTTCAGAGCTAATGTCTTCCGACCGTGTTTTGTTCTTGAAAAGGCAAACGCATCAACGAAAGCGTTTGCAGAAGCGTAGTCTCCTTGTCCAAATCCACCTGTAATTGCTGTCATGGCTGAGCAAATCACAAAAAAGTCCATACGATCATTTTTCGTAACTTCATCCAAGTATACTGTCCCATGAAGTTTGGGTTTGACTACCTCTTCGAAATCAGTGTGACTTTTAGACCAAAGCATTCCATTCCCAGGCACCCCAGCACAATGGATGACACCATTAATGATTTCATATTTCATCCTTAGGGAAGCTATGAATTGTTGGAGTGCCTGTTTATCTCCTACATCAACAGCACCCAATACGATGGTAGCCCCTAATTTCTCTAATTCTTTGATAGTATTAACTTTTTGAGATATCTTACTATGATGTTTGGTTACCGACATTTCCCACTCACTTCGCTCTGGGAAAGGAGTTCGATTGATTAGAACAATGGATACTCTATTGTTTTTGGATACTAGCCATTTGGCAATTTCTAGCCCTATTCCTCCGGTACCACCAGTGATAAGGTAAATACCCTCGCTATGAATTGGAATATTATTTATATCACCAATTTCTATCGTTGGCGTTGTTAGATATTGTAAATATCGTTCACCTTCACGATAAGCGACCATATAAGGTGGGGTTTCATCTTGTATCTCAGTTAAAAACTGGTCCCCGTACAACGATTTGTCTATATCCAAGCAACGAATTTTCCACTTAGGGTGTTCTACTGTAATGGTTTTTCCTAAGCCGAACATTGCTGCATAAACGGGTCGTAACTGTTCCTCACGCTCAGTGATCTCATGAACATCTGGGCTTATCAGCACAATCTCGATCAAGGATTCAGCATGTGTCCGACTTACAGCCTTCATTAGATAGAATAGGCTATTAATACTTTGATCTACAGTATCCTCAAATGGAATTTGACTCTGTCTGTCATCCATGGAATTGCAATATAAGATATAGGCTATTCTTTTATCTTTAAGATATCCCATTAAATTATTGAAGTCCTCTTCAGCTGTACTGATCGAAAAAGAAGACGCATCAATTTGTTTGAATTCCTTTCCAAATTCAACCGTAATTAAAGAAGCACCTGATTTACGCAATGCATCCACCCAACCGTTTGTTATACTTCCATTACCCTTGAACAGAAGTATCGGTCCTTTCCAGGTTGTAATTTCAGATGTTAACTTCGGCTTATTTTCCCATTTGACGTTGTATAAGAGGTCATCCGTGTTTAAAGCTGATGAGATTTCAAGCCAACATCTATTCCGTTCAAACGGGTACAACGGCAAACTAACAGTGCGTCTTGATGATGGTTCAAATAATAGTTCCCATTCCACTTCGGCCCCTGAAATATAAAGATGTCCAATCTGTTCAAGAACTGACTGTTTCGTGTCGATTATTAAAAATTGTTCTAAAAGTTGCCTTGCCTTTGCACTAGACTCTCTAACTTCAGCTTCAGTTAAATCTCCTCTTTCGCGCTGATGTTTATTAATGGGCACTACGTTATGTTGTTGATAAAATACACCTTCAATTTCTGTTCCTAACTCCTGTTTCTCGACTTTGTGCAGTTTTTCAATTAGGTCCTCTAAAGTTTCCGCAATAATTAACAATCTATGATGAAAATGTCCTCTACCTGTGCATGCTGTATAACAAACGTTAGCAAATTCCTCTTCATTTACTCTTTTCAATGAACGGACATACTCTTGAACTAAAGCTTTTAATGTGGCTCTGCTTTTAGACGAGATAGTAAAAATACGTGGTCCGTTTGAAACGCTTGCTCTTTTAATTAGCGGTGCTTCTTCTAGTACTACATGCGCATTAGTTCCAGTTATACCAAAGGAGCTAATACCACAACGGCGTGGCCAGGATGAAGCCGCCCAGGGCTCTAATGTATCTTGAACATACACAGGCGATTGGTAGAACGGTATTTTGCGGTTTGGTCGTGTAAAGTGAATTGAAGGTGGCACCTCTTTGTAATAAAGTGAAAGGACCATCTTGATTAATCCTACAACTCCTGCAGCTGCATCTAAATGTCCAAAATTAGTCTTAATCGAACCAATACCACAAAATTGTTTCTTATTTGTATAACGCTGAAATGCTTCGGTCACACCTGCAATTTCAATAGGATCACCAAGTTCAGTTGCAGTCCCGTGAGCTTCAATGTATCGAATCGTTTCTGGATTAATACCAGATACTTTCCAAGCTCGATCGATCACGTTGGCTTGGGCCCGAGCACTTGGGGCTGTTATACCGTTTGTTCTTCCATCTTGGTTAATGGAAGAACCTTTAATAACTGCATAAACATTATCCCCATCGTCAACCGCTTGTTTTAACGGTTTAAGTAAGACGGCAGCGACTCCCTCCCCATCACTAGTACCTTCAGCTCTATCATCAAAAGTGTACGCCCGATGTTCTTTAGATTTACCCAATTTAATCTCAGTCTCAAGCGGTAAAAGATTGATATTCACACCACCTACAAGGGCCATTTCACAGTCCTTGTTTTGTAGTGCCTGAATAGCGAGGTGAACTGCCACCAAGGATGAAGAACAAGCTGTATTTACCACCATGCTTGGGCCAGATAAATCTAAAAAATATGAAATCCGACTCGCTACCATACCGGAAATGTTACCTGGTAGGGCTGATCCAATGAGATCCGGGTTCACATCACGAATGTATTGATAGTAATTTTCAAGTAAATTTGTGTTTTGTCCAACATAAGTACCTATTGCTTTTCCTTTAGCTTTATTACCTGCATACCCCGCATCTTCTAATGCCATCCATGAACATTCAAGAAAAAGTCGTTGGCCAGGATCCATCAAACAGGCCTCCATTGGCGACAAGTTAAAGAAACGATAATCAAACTTATCGATTTCTTCAAGAAATCCGACTTGGGCATACGATGATTCACTATGTTCAATATTTTTTAAAGATAGGTAGCGATCCGTATCCTTCTTCCTATATTCAGGAATAGATTTAATGTAGTCTTTTCCATTCCGAATCATATCCCAAAATGTCTCTTTCGATCGGGAATTTGGCAAATCAAGCCCAATACCGATGATAGCTATATCCCGGGGAGAGATTTCATTTACTTCCTCTACAGAAACATTCAAATCGACATCTTTAAGGGTAAGACCTTGAAATTTAAGCATATATGCCTCCGCAAAATATTCTCAGGGGAGTGGGCTAGGTTATCACATTTTCCTATTGATTTTCCTTACAAAATGGAAATTCCGAAAGTAATTTGCTTGTACCCGTGTCACTCAAAATTTGACGGAACCTTCGCAATTGCTCGTCCTCCGACGCACCTTTAGTCTTCATAATAAGACTCAAACACGATAGCACTACTTTCATTTGTTCTACAGTAGGATATAGACCTTTCTCCTCTAACTCAGCCTGTAATTTCTCGATTTTTTCATAAGGCTCTTCGACACCTATTCGATACTGTTCAGAATCAAAATTTTTATTTCTCGTCGCAACTGCTACAGCCAAGCTACGAGTAACTACTGTTGAAACATTGCCTGGCTGATTTGACTTCAGAGTTTCCACAATAGTCTGCCGGTGATCCTTTTGTCCATAAGATAAAGAGATAATCGGTGAATGAGAACGCATCAGATCTGTGAGTACAGCTTTCGGTCCCATTTCAATAGTCTTTTCAATTCCTTGCTCTTGCAAAAAAGCAATGGTTTCTGACCAACGAACCGTTTTTGTCAGTTGAAGTGTCAAGTTATTAATTACATCTTGCGTATCTTTGTAGGGAAGCGCAGTCACATTAGCGATGACAGGAACTCGAAAATTCTCAAATGAATACTTTTCAAGCTCTTCTTTTAATTGAGACACAACGATTGACATTAGTGGACTGTGAAAGGGTGGAGTCATTAATATAGGTGTGCTTTGAGCATTTAAAAGTGCCAATTGATCTTCAGCTCTTGCAATTGCATCTTCATGACCCGAGATTACGAATTGGTCGGGACCGTTCCAACATGCTATCGCTACTATTTCTTCCCGTTCCCCTTGCTCTTTGCAAACAGAAAGTACATCTTGACGGTTTACTCCACTAATGACAGACATAATTCCATTTTTAACTTGTTTTGCGAGAGAGCTCCGAAGATGCACTAATTTAAGTGCGTCAGCAAACGAAATAGCTCCGCTACACGTCAGCGCTGAGTATTCTCCCAAACTATGACCAGCCATAAAGGAGGCTTCTTCACCAACCATTTCCATGTATGCCCGATACGATGAAACACTTACGGTTAAGATGGCGGGTAGCATATTCTCTGGATCGTTCAGTGTCCGAAGACTTCCTTCAAAACATATTTTTCGCAAATCGTAACCCAATACTTCATTTGCCTCATCAAAGGTCTCCTTGACAATATTAAATTCTTGATGGAGTTCTTTCCCCATTCCTATATATTGTGAGCCTTGACCCGGAAATAAAAAAGCGATATTCTTCATCAAGTTCCTCTCCTAATCTATAACTTCCAAAGTTACGTATTCAGGTATTTCTCCAATGTTCGTTAGATCGTTCTCCAGGATGATGCTATTATCCAACGTGCCGATCTCTACAAATCCTGCAAACTTGAGAGTAATAAACATCAACCTATTTTTATTATTTGAAACAAACTCAGACTGCAAGCGAACCCCTGCCTGCTGTGCTTTTTTCATCAAAAGATTTAACATAATTGAACCAACTCCACGCGACATCACTCGGCACGACATCAGAAGCAGCTTAAGTGTCCAGCATCCTTTATCCATTTCAATTAATGTAAGACCAATTGTCCCGTAAGTGCCATATTTATCTTCTAAAGAAGTAACTAACAACTGGTGGCGTTCAGAATTAACGAATGATTCTAGTTCTTCGAAAGAGTAGGTATAGCCGGTTGTATTCAATTGATTTGTACGGACCGTAAGTTCTTCGGCCCGTTTCAGATCTTCCAATTGTGCAGGCTCAACGCGCATTTCCATTTTTAGAGAGGAGAGAAACTCTTCTTGAGGTCCGGTGAACTTTTCTTCCTCCTCTTTTCGCTTGAAATCGTTTATATACATTCCTCTACGGTCCTTTGATTCGTCTGTAACAAACCGTGGCATCATTTCGGGCATGTTCAATAGTTCATCCAACTCTTCGTTGTTAAAACACAAAACTTCCGGATGGGCATATGCGACTTCTTCACGTTCAAAAGGTTGGTCGTCAATAAAAGCAAACGTCTCCATTCCAAAGTTAAGTTTTTCCTGGATGATACTTATAGAAGAAGATTTGCTATTCCAATTAATCTGTGGACATAGAAAGTATTCACTAAGTCCAAACTCCTGGAGCTTTTCTAATGCTGTATTGTGATCGTTTTTACTTGAAATTGATTGAAGTATACCTCTTCGGTCTAATTCTTTAACAATATCTGAAGCATTTTCTTTAAGTTTTACATACGGATCCTCTAAAAGTACACCTTCCCAAAGTGTATTATCCAAATCCCACACCAGGCATTTTATTTTCTGTTTTTCTTGACGTATAATCGGTGTTGTTGAACGTGCTCTCATAAATAAGCACACCTATCCTTTCACTTCAAGTCCACTCATTTCCAACTTTTATCCCTTTATGTCTTTGACTCGATTAACTCCATAATGGCATTAATACTACGAAAATTCTTCATATCAAGTTCACTGTTTTCAAGCGGGACTTCGAGTTCACTTTCCACAAACATGACCAACTGCATCGCAAAAAGAGAATTGACAATACCCAGTTCAAAAATATTATCATCATCTTGTATCTCATGCTTACGAAAAAATCGTGCGAGATACTTTTTTAATTTTGTTTTTTTCTCATCCATTTCATTTTCTCCTTTACTAGGGCGCAGTTTCTATGAAAAAATTAGATATTTACCTGTTCACCACGTTCTAACTTTATAAGTGAGTCAGCCAAATTGAAATAACGGTCATCATGCGTAATAGCGATTACGCATTTTCCCATTGCCTTTAATTCTGGAAGAATCTCATGATAAAAATATTGCCGGTACTCTGGATCTTGATCTGCAGCCCATTCGTCCAATAAGCAGATTGGTCTGTCTTCTAAATATAAAAGTAACAAGGCCAACCTCTTTTTCTGGCCTGTAGACAGCATAGTCGTAGTAAAACAACCATCTTGAATCGCAACTTTATCCTGCAACTGAAAACGTTGTAGTAGTTGGGAGATTCTCGTTTCCTTCCCCTTGCAATCTATTCCATACAAACGATCGAACAAATAATAATCGCTAAATACTGCAGAGAATAAACTACCTAATTCCTTTGAAGTAACTTGCTTACCGTTAACGATTATCTCGCCTTTAGTGGGTGTGTATAATCCTGTTAATAATTTGGCTAATGTCGTTTTTCCACTTCCGTTTCCTCCTGTTATAAATGTTATCGAACCAGATTGAAAGGACAGATCGAAGGGGCCTACCTCAAAATGATTGTTGCCTTCACCGGGATACCCGTAATGAACATTTCTTGTGTTCAAACTTATAGTCCCTTCAAACATTTCAATTTGGGAGATAGATGTGACTTGATGTTTTGAGAGCTCATCGTTGAGACTACGAATACGTTTCCAAGCTATCCTTATTTGCAAAAACTGTGGATATGCATTTAAAATTCCGTTCACTGGACCTGTCATATACAGAAATACAAACACATAGGCCTGTACTGTTGAAGATAGTACATTTGGAAATATTATTGGAAAAAAGAAAGCGACAACCCCAATGACAATTGTAAATAGCAACTCACCTATAACGTTTACATTTGCAAATCGAACATCTCCTTCTGTTCTTTTGTCCCTATATGCCGACGAACGGCGATTCATAACAACTTCAAATTCATCATTTTTATGTTGGTTTAATCGAAGTTCCTTGAAACCTTTTAACAAATCATTAATCATATGAAAGAAGACTGTCTGAATCTCACGCGTTTCTTCCCACGACTTTTCAGCTTTTTGGCCCATAAGAAAATAGAGTAAAACTAATGCAGCAATAACAACAATGGAAATAATTAAGGCATATATATTGAGCATTCCTAAATATATAAAGCAACAAATTAAGGTTACTAGGCTGATAACACCAGAGATCACAACGTTGACAGATCCGCTGACTTGTTCTGTATCATTATTTAATACCGCATGTAAACGCCCATCTTCGATACGTTCCATGTATTCGTATGGCATTCTTAAAATTCGTTTAATTAACGTCATTCGTTTTTCATAGACCAAATTGTTTGTCAATTTGACTAATTTGATACTTATATAACGTTGACCAAGGACATACAAAAGAATACCGAAGACAAAATAATAAAGAAGACCGTTAGTTAAGTTGTCATCTCTTCCTAAAGACTGATTAATTACAAAAATAATAAATGCATTCCCAAACCCACTAATAATTCCAAGTGTCGCTAGTGGTACGTACATTTTTTGTCGATCACCTTGAAAAAGCATCAACAATAAACTATAAATAGTATAAATTGTGCCTAATACCGCTGCGGCAATCACTGCCGGTATCAACGTAAAAGGCGACCATACATAAACCGCATTCCATGGTAGTTTTTCAAACAAAATAAGTGGCATTTTGTACAGAGCAATTAAATATAGAGCCAACATTAATATCACTACACATAAACGAGCAGTTTGTTTAATGTCCATTCCCTTCCAACGGCGTCTTCCCTTAAAAATGTCCACAAAAATACTTACAATTAGGTACAAAATTAATGGAATTACAACGCTAACAAAAATCACTACTGCAGTTGCCACTTTATCTAGTTTGCTATACGTATCTGGTAGGGGTTCATTTGGAACACGCTCACGCATAATGGACATCACGCCACGTGCAATGGCTTCAGTATGTTCAGAATTCATATTCGCTTGGACAACCACTCCGATGTCCCCATCTAAACGCATTGAAATGTACGATGAGTAGTTTGGATTGCTACCACCATGCGATATTTCCCCACTTCCGGATTGGTAAATGAACCATCCCGCAGCGTAGGAGGAGCCATCCATACCTGGAGGTACAGTAGTATCTTTTTTATGCGAAAATTCAATTAATGATTGATCTATTTCAGGCGGTTTAACTACTCCCAGTTGAATTTGCATCCATCTCGCCATATCTAAAGGGGTAGAATATAAGTAACCTGCAGGAATATTCCCCCGATATCTCGGAGCATCATAGGCGTAGGGGCGTAGAAAGTTAAGTTTATATCCCGTAGCCAAACCGCTTTTAACAGCATCTTCATGATTTATAAAGGTACTATTTAACCCGAGAGGTCGTATAACCTGATTCTGCAAATAATTTTCATAAGACTCACCTGTTACCTGTTGAATAATTAAACCCAGTACGTCGTAGTTTATAGTTGCATAAATAAAAGATTCACCAGGCTCGTATTTCTTCACTTGTCGTAGTTCTTGCCCAACTAGCATACGCACTGTTTTTTCGAGTGCATCGTCCTCATTAGATTCAGGAATATCTCCAATTGTTTCAGGCGAAATTGCAGAGGTATGATACAACAGTTGCTTGATCGTCAGATCTACTTTCTTACCTTTTTCATTCATATAAAACCAGGGTAAATATTTACTAACGGGATCTTCTAATTCTAGTAGTCCCTTATTTATTAGTTGCAAAATAGCCAATCCAGTGAATGCCTTGGTATTGGATCCCATCTCAAAAAGTGTTTTGGACGTAACTGGGGTTTCATTTTCCAAGTTACTGTAACCTGAGTATTTTTCATAAACGATATCTTCACCCTGAACAACAATTACTGCTAATCCAGGGATTTTAGATGCTGTCCTTCGCTCATCTATATAATGACTAAGTAGCTCGCTCCGATCCCGAGCCTGATCACCGTATGAAACAAAGTTGGATGACAAGAGATTAATTAATATTACGACTAGGATGCTTAAAATAATTTGAGATTTAAATTTCATCTGGATTCCTACCTTATAAAAATAAGCTATCTAGCTCGCACTGATCTATTTTTATTGTATTAAAATCAGAAGGTGTGAACTCTAAGTTTTCTTTTTCACAACAATGATGAATGAGACGTTGAAGCTGTTCAACGTATTGATTGATAAATTGATCAATACTTGTGTAACTGAACTCTTTAGAGCTGTAGGTAAGCTTCATATGAAATTGTTTATTCTGTACATAAAGCATCATATCTAGCAAAGGAGTGAACTGGTTCTCAGGATCCTGTTCCTCTCCAGTATCATAATCAGCAAGTTCGCATAGACTACCCTGTATGTTCCAATCATCTATTTCTCCTAGATAGTTAAATCGAATCGTACGTTTGGATAGGGATTTAACCAAGCCTTCAAGCTTTAACATGCCAAATCCCATTCCTTGATTTGGAATGGTACGTAGTTGCTCTTTTATCGACTTTAATTGTTCGCCTATCATAGTATCGGGTAGATTTAATTTCACTGGATAAATTGAAGTGAACCATCCAATTGTGCGGGATAGATCTACATCACCTATATTGGGTTCACGTCCATGTGATTCCATCTCTATTGTTAAGTAAGATTTCTTATAAAGATGATTGCAAGTCAGCATTAGAGCTGCAATTACAAGATCCACAACTCGAGTGTTGTAAGGCAAGTTAGCACTAGTTAATAGTTGTACAGTTTCATTCGTACTTAGTGTGGCATGCTTGGTGATTGTATCAATCAATTTGCTACCTTCAGCCTCATAATCTACTTCCAGAGGAGATTCAAAGGAGTTAACTATATTTCTCCAATACTCCTTTTCATTAATAACATCATCCGCAATAAAATTTGTTATCGATGCAGCCCAATCTTGATAAGAATCAGTTCGTATCAATTGGGGCAGTGGTGCTTCATTAACAATTGCATTCAATATCCGATTTAAGTCTTCTAACAGGATACGCCATGATACTGCATCAATAACCACATGATGAGCTGTTATAATGAGTAGAGTCTTTTGTTCAATAGCATTAGGGAAGAGCAGACATCTAAATAAAGGACCAGTTTCTAAATTAATGCTTTGTTTAGTTGCAGCCCAATGTCTACCAAGTAGTTCTTCTTTCTCATCTTCCGTATAACCATTGGACGACACTATTTCAAGATAAGAGCTACTTTCGTACAACTCATTATTATAATGAAGTAGACCTGAAACTGGATCCAACTTTAGCCTCAACGTATCATGGTGGATTGTAATTTCCATTACTGCACGTTTGATTTGCTCCGGTGTTATATCAGGTTTTAAAAACAATGGCACAGACTGCAGATAATAATGAGGATTTGTTAGATTCAATGCGAAAAACCAATCTATAATAGGTGTTCGTTGAACAGCACCTTCCGCATCAGATCTATTCAGGTTAAAACGTTTCTTTCTTCTAATTAATACCATCAATTCTCCGATGACTGGAAATGCTAATATATCTTTCACCTGAATATCAAGTCCAACATCATTTAATCTTGACATTAATTGTATTGCTTTAATGGAGTCTCCACCAAGTTGAAAGAAATTATCATGTAAAGATATGTGGTCCGTTTGCAATATACTCTTCAATAAATCAAATGTAATCCCAAGTTCTTCTTCACTAAGTTCATCAGTTGTAAAAGATAATGGCACATTTTCTGGCCCTGGAAGAGAATCTTTGTCTATCTTCCCGTTGGCTGTTATCGGAAGTTCATCGAGAAACATTAAGTACTGGGGCACCATATAAGAGGGTACTTTTTTCAACAAGGCTTGTCGTACAGTCAAGGTGTCCATATCTTTACTGTTTGCCACTAAATATGCTGTTAATGCTGTCTTTCCATGATTATCAAGGTACGTGGTAACGACTGCATCACGAATCCCCCCCACCTGTGTTAGGTTATTTTCTATCTCTCCAAGTTCGATCCGATAACCGTTTAACTTTATCTGTGAATCTTTTCTACCTAAATATTGAATGCTCCCATCTGACAATCGAATTGCCAAATCATCAGTTTTGTACATAGTCCCTTGACCAATGAACTTATTCCTCAAAAAATGTTGATTTGTCAGTTCAGGACGTCTTAGATAACCAGCCGCTACTCCGTCACCAGATATATAAATTTCACCAATCATGCCTTCAGGTACTGGCTGCATCTGATCATCGAGTATATATATCTTAGTATTTGATATTGGACGGCCGATCGGTACGGAACCTTCAAGATTTACACTCGAATCGAAGCGATGTGTAATGCATCCAACTACGGTCTCAGTAGGGCCATATTCGTTAATCAAAATGACTTGCCCGTTAAAACTCGTATGAATGTCGGCTGCGACGGCTGAAGTCAGATTTTCTCCTCCAACCACTAAAATTCGTACAGCTGAATTTCCATTATCACGATCCCTAATGAGAGATAGGTGTGTAGGTGTTAATTTAAGAACCGTTGCAATGTTATCATCTAGAATACGTTCTAAGATAAAATCCTTTTCAGTATCTGGATAGATCGCTATAGCATTTCCAGCTATTAATGGCGGAAATATAGAAGTTATAGTCAGATCGAATGCTAAAGAAGAGTATAAGGCAGCGATATCCTTTTCGTCCGAGTAATATGCTTGACGTGCCCACCATGCGTAGTTCATCAATCCCTGATGTTTAACCAGAACACCTTTAGGATTACCCGTAGATCCTGAGGTGTAGATTATGTAGGCCAAATCCTCTGGCAACACATGAACAGGAAGCATTTCATTCACTGGAAGATGATCGAGCATCAGTCGGTCAACTCTTTGTACCTTTCCACGGTACTTAGTTTCTTCCGGTAGGTTGATATTGCAAAGAAGAATAGCAGCGCGACTATCTTCCAAAATATAATGTATACGTTGATCAGGATAACTTGTATCAATAGGTAAGTATGCTGCACCCACTTTTAGTACAGCTAAAAGTGAAATCAGGGTCTCAAATGAATGAGTAAATAATAACGCGACAATATCGCTTTTCCCCGTTCCTTCACTGACTAAGTATTGCGCTAATCTGTCAGCATAATCATTCAATTCTCTGTAAGTTAGCGATTGATTCCCTAAAATTGCAGCAGTATTTTGCGGTGTTTTTAATGCCTGTATAGCAATCAATTGATGGACGCACATCTCTTTGGGATAACTTTCCTCAGTGTCATTCCACTCTTTCAAATACTTTATATCCTCATATTCGGTTGTTATACGAAGTTCATTGACTGACCTTTCTTCGAAGCCAACAATCTGTTCAGATAAAAACATTAATCGTTCAAACATCTTCTCTATATTTTCATCTGTGTAGTCGCCTAATTGGTAGTCAATTTTTATCTCTAGTTTTCCTGTCTCATCCCATTCCTTAATAATTAATTGTAACAAGTAAAGTTGCTCTCCACAGTAAAGTTCTTCATTTTCAACTATATTTCCATCACATTCACCATCAAGTTTTGTATTATAATAGTTCACACAGATCTGGAACAGTTGTTCATACCCGTTTTGGCGAAGTTTCAACTCTTTAACGAGCAAATCATACGGATATCTCTGATGAAAATAACACTCTTTCAAATCTTTATTCACACGACTAATAAAATCTGCAGCTAATCCTTCTCCCTCCACGTTTATTCGAAAAGGAAGAACACTCGTAAACATACCAAAGGTCTGCTTCTCTTTCACACCAGAACGATTTAAAACCGGAGTTCCAATTATAAGCTCGTTCTGTTGGGACATTTTGTACTGATAAAGCAGAACTAACGAAAGAAAAAAAGTATTTGTAGACACCTTTTTTTGTTGAATGTAACTTTTAATTGATTGGGTAAGCGATTCTTTCACCCAGAACGTTTTTCGTTTACCAACTAATTCATTCGAGGTTTTTTGTAAGAAATTCTCAGGAAAATCTTGAAATTTTTCTAACCAAAAGCGTTTATTCTTTTCAAATCGTGCTGAGGAAAGATATTCTTGCTCTTTAACAACATAATTCGAATATCTATTCTTTGGATCTAGTTCAACTGGATCTCCTTTACGCAACTTGATATAAATTTCATTGACTTCCCGAGTCAATATTTGTATGCTCCATCCGTCAGAAATTATGTGGTGGAGTTTGATAAAATATCCATTCAACTGTTCTGAGGCTTTAATAAGCATAAATTCATATAATGGTTGTTCAAGCAAATTAAACGGCTTAGCGAGCTCTTTTTCAGCCCAATCGGACACGACTTTTTTTGCATCACTGTATTTAGAAAAGTCATGAAATTTCAACGTATCCACAGCATCATCTTTAATATATTGGCATGCGCCCTCGCCCACTTCTAGAATTTCCATTCGTATACCCTCGTGCTTTTGAATAAAATGTAGAATTGCTTTCTCTAGCAATTCTAAATCCACTTCACCGTGTATCCAAATTACCCCACCTATATTATGGAGAGGACTCTGTGGATAAATCTTATCGATATACCATATTCTTTTTTGGGGATGAGTTAAAGGATACATCGTCGTCTTTTTTCTCAACACTTTTCTCTCCTTCTACTCTCATTAATACATCTTTTTGTCCGAGACCCGTATCATCTCCGAAATAAACTGACACGGTTGAACCATAATAACCATTGAGACTGGACACATTAGGAGTCTTTGAGACCCGTCTTTACATATGGAATAGAAACAACACCATAAGAGAACGCCTTCTGTACCTCTAATATTTCTAACTATGTTTTAAATTTAATTTTTCCAACAATGAGATTTAATAGGATTAAACATAGGTCGTTTAATGTATGATAACGATTTCAATATTCTTAATTATCCATCTTAAAGTTCCCACGGCTATTCTTATATGCAAATGTTATATTACATTAATTCTGTTCTGTATATAGAATACGACATCATCAATAGTCTTTAGCTTATCTAAAGAAAATTCATTCTCTGAAACCTTAATCCCAAATTCGGTCTCTAGATTGTAAATAAGACGTATAAATACAATTGAGTTTATTCCATTGAATTTAAATACATTGTTAATGAATGCGTCTTTTGGGGCTTGAATCAATTCTCTAATGATATGCTCAACTTTTTGTCTTATCCATCTCCAAAGATATTGCCCCTGATTTAGCAAATCAATACATATGGGATCAACAGCTTCAAATCCAATATCAACCAAATTCTCTTGACCCATAATATTAATTGCAAGTTTCGCTCGCTGCTTTCGTTTATCGATTTTCTTAATACGGCCTTCCATGCCTTTTAATGGGCCAGACAAAATAGTCAATTTCCCTTGATTCAACCAAAATTCCGAATATTCCATAGTATCATTTTCAGGATTGGTTAACTCTAAGAGTACTTTCATTTCATCATCAGGGATGAACTTGAAGAATGCTTCTTCCTTTTCAACACCTACATCGAATTTAATGTCCTTCTTATTACAATAGTTGAGCAATGATATTATGTTAGGAATCTTTTGTATTTTATTATATTTTGAAAAATCCATCTTCGTCTGTAAAAAAACATAGCCAGGAAACATTATCTTCACAACATGATTAACAACACCATTTTTCCTTTCAGGTACCATTCTTTTTGGGATGAAACAATTACATTCTAATTCTCCTAAGTGAAATTGAATTTGTTGCTTCACATAATCTTCCTCACCATTTCTCACAAATAAAGCATACCATTTCATATTAATCCCCACCCATTATGTTTTTGTTTTAAATGGGAGATAAAGCCCCGATAGAATGTTTATCAATTATTATGTGTCAATACCCGTTGAATATTGCTTTGTCTTCAATAGTTATTCAAGCATGTTTAATGAAGTGCTTTAGTAAATAAAAACCATTCCTCAATTATTAGTCTATTAAGAATAGAATAATAATTAAAAAATGGCTTTTAAAAATCAAATTGACACAATTAATCTTCATCAGAATATAGCTTCGCCCATTCATGCAACTTATAATTGCACTACCGAGGAGGTAAGTTTGGACCAAACGAATCATTTAACGTGCCGAAACATCGATTAAACGATAAAGTTTGTTGTAATTTGAAGTAGAAAAAGAATTTCATATCGATAGTACATACTTAGATATACTATGAATAAGTCACGTTCTTGAGACGTTTAATCTCTGCTCAACTCTGAAATAAATCCCCCTATTTTTTCGAGTGTATTGAATTCATTGAAATTCAGTAGTTGATCGGGTAATTCCATACCAAGTTTTTGTTCAATTTCAACTATAAAGTGCACATACTCTATGGAATTAATACCCAAATCAAGCAGACTCGTTTTCCATATATCCGAATCTGAATTGTCCATTCTTGAGGAATCCAAATTTCTCGCAATGTTAATCAACTTTTCTTTTATAGAATCCATAATGTGCCTCCTATAATATTAATTATTCACAATAATACTATCTATAACTCAGAACTAGTTTCGCAAATATTTAAATTTCTCTTTGCAAAAGATCTTTTTTATTTATAACTAAAGTGTATCTTGAAATTTGAATTTGCTTTCGGAACATAATTCGAATCGTTTCGAAAAATAAATAAATTTATGTAAAAACAATTTTAATAATATTGGGATTGAAGTATCTAGTCAACCTTTATTTCAAAATATGTATGAAAACGCAATAAAATCAAGCAATTCATGTATCTAATAATATCAAATAGAATACCCCAACTCAGATGTAGTGTTGACGAAATCAGCATAGTTAATCGTTACATGAACTGGCTTATTAAAAAGACCGCTCCATCAATCCTCTATGGTTAAGTGCTAATCTGGTTGTTTACTGATTGCTTTGATTTGAATTATAGAGTATTATTTCTTTCTAAGGAATTATATTCAAATATTTTTTATATTATAATTATACAACATTACTTTCATAGGAGATTTTGAACAATGCATACTAAAGTACTTCCTATCTCCAAACCAAAGGTTCTTGGTTTCTTACATCACGCTTATCCGTTATCAATTATTGGAAATCACAATGACTACATTCCTTGGTTTCATAATAACTTTATTCAAGTAATATGTAACACTGAATATTTTGAGAACAAGAATGACCATCTAGTTGATTTTTTCTTTCCAAACGATCGATTGTTTAGTTATCCATGTTTAGAAACCTATGCCTCAAAACCTGAATTTTCAACTAGTGAGATTGATATTGTTGATTACGTTATCAATAGTATTGATAAGGATTGCTATGTTTATACTCATGTTGATGAATTCTATATTCCCGACAGAAATGTACATAATCACTTTACCCATAATATTTTTATTTACGGGTACGAAGATGGAAAATTAAACGTTTTAGGATTTGATGAGAGTCATACTTTCACTAGCACTCAGGTTACCTTTGATGACTTTAGAAAAGCGTATAGTCATGCTGATTACAAACTTACTATTCTATATAACTATAATAATTACGTTACGCCACAATTTAATATCCATAGTGTAATTCGCTCCATAAATGATTATTCACTATCAATAAATACTTTTAATGGAAATGGTTACATTCCAAACAACCCTGTATTTGGTATTGAAACATATGATTATCTCAAAAGATATATTGAAATGGTTAAATTAGATTGTCTACGAGCTGATATAAGACCCTTCCACATTCTATTAGAACACAAGTCATGTATGCTCGAGAGACTAATGTATCTGAAAGAAAATAACTATTTAAAGGATCTTGACATTTATTCAGAATATAAAGAAATAGAAGAACTGGCACAAGTACAACGAAATATTATACTGAAGTATATGTTTTCTGGTGACACCAATTTATTGTCTAATCTGGTGACTTCTATAGATTTACTAGTAAATAAAGAAAAAAATGCTTTGAATAAGATTCTAAATGACTTAAGATCATCTAATATAATGATAGATTATTCCACTAAATAAAACTCATATAAGTACACTCAAATATTTGAGACACTTGCTGGAAATAAAAAGTTAGATCTGTGTTTTAAAACAATTGCTCTCCCTCTGCATTGTCATACACCATTAGCAATAACTAGAATTACAAATCCCCCCTCAATAAGGGTTCCAAATGGCCCTTCTTTCTGCCATTCGGAACCCTTTCCATCTTACATATTTACTAGACTAGAAATTTAAATGAAGTATGTGTAGGAACATGATCTGATTACCAACGTTGTATTGAGATTCTTTTCAAGAATAGAAATGTGTGTCATCGAAAGTAATTTTCGTCTTTTTAATCAAGCGGCAAGAGGTTAGGACACTTATCAGAATTGAAGTACATCAATAATTTCATAAATGAGTTACTAATTAAGCCAATAATTTAACTGCATGAATTGATCATAAGTTTGTCCGGTTAAATGAATATCCCTAGTGTTCAAAGGATTACTCTTTGCAGGTTTTGAGCACAAACCAAGTAATTAACTTCTCGTATCATGCCTCTTGTTCAACCAACCAAACTCCCAATGAGCAGTTTAGTAGGTTTCGTGGTCAGTGAGCAACAAATTTAGTAAATCAAGAAGTTGTTCGCTTAAATCTCCTAGCAACGCACAAATGTTAGTAGAAGCATTCAGCACATTATTAAAGATTACGTAAGTGATATATTGGGAATCAATGTGCAGAAAAAAAGACTAAATAAGGAAATTTGTGTACTCTCTCATTAGGACAACTCGAAGTAATGAGAAAGAAAACGTTAAAAAATCCTCGAACCCATACAAAGTGCGACCGTATATCGTTCCTTCAGCATCTGTACCGCCTATATTTCAATCAATGCACTCCATACGGAGTGCGATTATACACCTAGACTAGGTACGCCAAGTTTAAAGAATTTCAATCCACGCTCCTTGCAGACTGTAACGTTGTAAGGCAGCTCTATTGGCTATACTGGACTTAATTTCAAGCCACACAATAGATACAGAGTATGACGACTTTGACAAGACAAGAAGTTATTAATGCATTTCCATTTCAATCCACGCACTCCATACAGAGTGCGACCAACAAACATGTACGCAATTCAACAACTAGCAAAAATTTCAATCCACGCACTCCGTACAGAGTGCGACTACATAAGAGTTCAACTTCATCTGCGCTCATCATAATTTCAATCCACGCACTCGTACAGAGTGCGACGAGGATCGTATGCCGCCAGGACAGGGTGATGGTGTATTTCAATCCACGCACTCGTACAGAGTGCGACCAGGCGACCAGGCTATGAAGCTACAGATTGCACAATTTCAATCCACGCACTCGTACAGAGTGCGACGGCAAACGCCTGGGGTGATCACATGGGAAGAGTATTTCAATCCACGCACTCGTACAGAGTGCGACCCGCGAATCCGTAAAGGGTTGGCGGCTTTCCCAGTATTTCAATCCACGCACTCGTACAGAGTGCGACTGAGTTCCAGAAAAATTACCAAGCGTATGAGTTATTTCAATCCACGCACTCGTACAGAGTGCGACAGCGAAAAGTGACGTAATAACCGCGTTTCAAGAATAACTATTAACGTATTTTCGATATTTCTACTTCTTTAAAACGGTTATCATAAATTTCCAACCCTAAATCATTGCCAAAAGGTCACAATAAAGACCTTTTCGACAAGTTTCGAGGTGCGAATCCCCCAGGGAAATCATGTGAGCTTGGCATTCGCACCTGCTAAAGTATTAACGGCTCGCCAATATCATAGGATCTTTAGCACCCACATGTTGGACTTTACTTTTGTATTTATCGCCAAAATTATAGAATCGAAGACTATCAGTATCCTTGTCAATTAATTCTTCCAGTTCAAATGAAATATCCATCAAAGAAACGCCGTTCGCCAGTGACCACCATGCCGATAAATAGACCTTTAAGTTTATCCTTCATGTTATCTTTAAGTGTATAATGGTATTTATAAGCTTTTTACTATAACGATGTTATATCGGCTAATTTCTTTCTTTAGTTTACATTATATAATTTCTATAATAAATAGAATAAGGGCCTCCTAAAAGGAGGCCCTTCAAGCACAATTACCATAAAGGTAACGGTGGTTTCGTATAAACATCATATAATCGCCACAACCAACACCGTTGGCGGGGAATATAGACAATATTTCTTGCAAAAAAATGTTATCAAAGTACTTTATTCCTGTCAAGTTGAGTGTTGAATACGATTAGTTTTTCTTCGGTTAACCCTGCCGCCACTTGACTCATTGTTGCTAATTGAGAAGTAAACATCTCAACCTGCGCCTCGTGTTATATGATCTCGAAGGCGCTTAATTTCAATTTTAAAGGTTTAAAAGTAGCATAGAAAAGAAATGATGTTACTAGAATCTCATATGTGGAGGATAGTACATAATGAAAACGAATAAAATCTTACCCTTTTTGAAAAAACCTCAAAAAGTGGTCCATAAAGATCAAGAGCAAATTTTTAAAGATAACCGTGCAAAAAGAGAAACTACCTTAAAACAATTTGATCAAAGGAGAAATAATAAGATTAATGAATAGTTGACGGAGATCAGTCACCCTCAATAACTTTCACTTATCTGAACCTCACTAGGGATATAACATGCCTAACGAGGTTCTTTCTTCTATACTTACAAGCCTTATTCAATTGCTCTAATTCATATTGCCTAAAGGTCCATATGCTCTCAAATATTTTCTTCTGAAAATCTCTATTATTTATTGGTCTATTTTTTTATAACGTGTTAAGAGGGTTCCAATAAATAAGAATGACATCGATATAGAAAATTTCAATCCACTCACTCCATGCAGAGTGAGACACGGACACCCTTCGGGGTGTTTTTTTAGTTGTATGATTTCAATCTACGCACTTATGCAAAGTGCGACCAACTGGTTCATCGGTTGGGTATATCGAGATTTCAATCCAAGCACTCATACGGAGTGCGACGTTCTGGATTCATAATATCACCCACTGGGTAATGGTATTTCAATCCACGCACTCCATACAGAGTGCGACACATTAAGTAATGCGTCAGCACCATTTTGAACACTATTTCAATCCACGCACTCCATACAGAGTGCGACTAGGGCTTGTATAGACGAGTTTTAACGTAGCTGTGATTTCAATCCACGCACTCCATACAGAGTGCGACAGCGAAAAGTGACGTAATAACTATGCTTGAAGAATAACTATTAACGTATTTCCGATATTTCCACTACTTTAAACCGGTTATCACAAACTTTCGACCATAAATCATTGCCAAAAGGTCACAATAAAGACCTTTTCGACAAATTTCGAGGTGCGAATACCCCAGGGAAATCATGTGAGCTTGGCATTCGCACCTGCTAGAGTATTAACGGATCGCCCATATCATAGGAATCTTTGGCACCTACATGTTGAACTTTACTTTTGTAATTATCACCTAAGTTATAAAATCGAAGACTATCTGTATCCTTATCAATCAATTCTTCTAGTTCGAATCTTAATCGTCTAAATTGGGCAGCATCCAGTATACATTCAAACACCGAGTTCTGCACTCGCTGACCGTGATCCACACACTTTTTCGCCACTTTAGATAGTCTTCTTCGGCCTTCACTATCTATCGTGCTCACATCATACGTAATCAAAATAAGCAATCATCACACCTACTTCCACAGAAACGGGGGATACTCATCCAGATCCCCACGTATATATCTTGCCAGTAGTAACGCTTGAGTGTATGGTACAAGCCCCCAAGGTATTTTTTCATTCAAATACGGATGCATAATCTTTTCCTGTTTACGATCTTGCCACGCTGTTAGCACTTTCTTTCGTGTTTCATCATCCATAATGACTGCGAGATTTTCTTTTACATAAAACCCCTTATCGTTAATCACTTTTTTGTTAATAAGAGAAAGTACAAATCGGTCTGCGTACACTCCCCGAAGTTCCTCCATCATATCCAGTGCAAGAGAAGCTCTACCAGGACGATCCCTGTGCAAAAAACCAACGTATGCATCAAGTCCGACAGATTCAAGCGCAGACTTCATATCATTAGCAAGCAAGGTATAAGCAAAGGATAATAGTGCATTCACTTTATCCAACGGAGGACGTCGGCTACGTCCATAAAAATAAAACGATTCTTTTTGCTGTAGAATCAGATCATCGAACACAGAGTTATATTGCACGGCAGCGGATCCTTCCAATCCGCGCAATATATCCAATTGCTCCACCTCGCGCAACAGCTTCATCGTTTCGCCTAGCGACTCCGTGACCTTCTTTATTCGTTCCGTATCGATACGTAGTGCATAATCCCGTGTGGCTCGTTCCAAAATCCACTTGTTGTTATACAACTTTCCTGTAATCATATTACGAGCAACCCGCGCACTGCGCTCCTCATTGTCAGATATGCAGTACTGTTCTTTACGAAGGACCACATTTCCTCGATCTTCACCAATGACACGTGCGAGGAATCGCCCCGTTCGTGTCATAAACGTTAAACTAACATTTCGTGACGCACAAGCCCCCATCAATGCTGGACTTACTCCAGCATAGCCAAAGGTGCATACAGCCTCCAAATTATGCAGCGGATAGCGAGCAAGAATTTCTTCCTCCTGCTTCACCACAATATTTTCGCCATCTAGTGCAAGGTATGTATCGGATAATGTCACAAATAAGGTGTTCAGCAGTTTTTTCATTCATTCAACCTGCTTTCGATGTAACTTGAAACAGAGCGTTTGTTTAAGATATCAGGTACACAAATATTGTTCAAAGAACAACTCAGGCAGTGTGGCCCGGCTTTGGCTTTGGGGGTGTGTTTCCGTTCAAAGTAAGATCTCATCTCTTCGATACTCGCCCTCACACGTTCCCGATCTGCCGCAGTAATTATGACTTCTACCCGATGCTTAATCTCGTCATAATAAAAATAAGCCTTGTGAATATCACATACGAGCATTTCTTCAAGACACATGACTTGTGCTACCAATTGGGAGTGATCGGAATCATTTCTTTTGGGCTTGCCGCGTTTATATTCAACAGGAAAAGGAAGGTATAACCCTTCCTCCCCTGCAAGCGAAACTCCAGCCGGATCACGAATGAATTCAACTACGTCACAGATACCTGTGATGCCAAGTTCTCTCGATTGTACCGGAAGTGCACGAACCACTAGCTTATCTCCTCGTTTTTCACGAAGCGCTGGCTGATCTGCCTTTCGATGCAAATGATCTCCCTCTATGGTACGCACATTGTCTTCCCACTGCTGTTCGATATGAATTAATGCCCACTGCCTTCTGCAAAAGTTAAAATGCTGAATACCCGAAAGCAGCAGGTAATCCTCTTCATTATAGTCCTTCATATTCTTGGACTGCCAAGCCTTCAAGTGGTACCACCGTATAGATATAATCATCGTAGGACTTTGCTTCTGCTACGTCTGGCTTCAATTCAATTTGCAGAGAACGATGTACTTTCGCAGATGAATATTGCCCCATCTTGGAACTATGCTCCCACCAATACAGTTGGTGCACCTCCATACTACCGTCAGGACGGGCAGAAGACGTATCATTTTCAAATAAAGTTCTCAGTGATTCACGAATTTTCTCTGCGTCTTCATATGTAAAGCCGGTCTTCTCAGCCAGTTGCGTGTTGATACTGCCATAGAATACATAAACTCCAAAATCTACGCGATGCTTCATGCCCATCGTATCCGATCCTTTTTTGTCCGGATCTTTAGCCGTTGTGACTGAGTTTACACTCTTCGTAATCTGCATGCTGGAAATATCAATCCGATCCAAGCTTACCGCAGTATGGATGGATACTGGACCCCGAATACCCACAGAGACATCGGTACCGCTAAAAGCAAATACTTGTCCAAAGCTACGTACGTCTATCCAGGATTGACAAGCAGCCTCCGCATACAGATCTTTGTTTGCCTTCTTGCCTTTGGCATGTTCTTGCACATTCTCATTGGCATCAACACGATCTTTAATAGAACGGTGACTATCATTACGTTTTTCATCGGATTGTACGAGAATGGACTCTCCCATATCCTGCAGACGGTTACGAATTTTACGTTTGATACATACATCCGAGATTTCCCCTAAACCATCATAGTTCTGACGAGGGCGGTTTCCATTCAATGGATCACCATTCGGGTTGGCATTACGAACAGACAGTACAACAGCAAAATCGATTTTGTGATCAAGTGTACTCATTTAGTTATCCCCTTGTTCGTTCAATTGGTTTTCATCGTCTTTATCAAGTGCAGCTGCGGCTTCTTTATCTTTCCTACTTGTATATAAATCGTTACGCTGACTATAAAATCCTAATAAGTATAATCCCGTGAGTGGCTTGTCTGTAAAATCTTCTAATTGAAGTTTGGCTCCAACTTCATCTAGCAACGAATTATAATATCTGGCACCCGTCCCCATTCGCGCTTGGTAAGGTTGGAGATTAGATTGAATAATGCTCCAAGTTCTGCCTGGCCGTTGCGCAAAGGCGTTCATATATCGAATGGCATTTGTTGCTCGTTTTTCCTCTTTTCCCAGAGCACTTCTCTCTAATACATCTGCAATGGCAAGCATTCTGCCAAATAAGTAGCTACGATCCGTTGTTTCGGTATTCAGACTCACCCCGTACCCCTCCTTCTTATTAACAAGTGCGCAAGTAATACTCAGCGTTTTCTCCCATTCCCAATTTTCCATGCCTACCGGGTTGGATGCACGTTGGATAGAACTGCGAACAATATCCAGCGGTATGGGACGTTGATCAATGATACATGGAAGCATCCGCTCCATGAGTCCTTTAACTACCTTGTCACTGGCTCGTGGGCCATAGGCTGCAAAAGCAATGTCTTTCGTCGCGGGCGCTCCAATAAACGAGACGGGTTTGTCGTTTTTATTTTTACGATAGCGATGTATCCAGTAACAACTCTCATGCCAAGCTGTTATCCGGTCCAGATACTCGTTCTGATCTAAACTCCGATAAAACATAATCGACATTCGTCCTGGTGTGGCCGCATCCAGTGTCATCAAAGTCACTTCATGCTTGGAGTTATACTCCCCATCGTATCGAAAGCCACCAATCGCCTTCCTGATTTGCAAGGCAAAATCCTTATGTGTTGTATCTCCACCAGCAAGAGCTTCCTGATCATCTTCATCTTCCCATAAACTAAAAGAATCTTCTTGAGGTTCTGGCATATCCAGACTTGTACTACCCCACACCAGAAAAACTTTGCCGTCTATAGTGGTTCCTTGTCGATCAATAAGCCACTTCAGCGCGTTATGGCCTTTCTGTGAAGCTTCGTAGCTGACTACTGCTGCGTCACGACTGGTACGGAAACGTCCCCGATACGTAAATCCACTGGAGTCGTTGGCGGAGATCAACTTGGACTTGTCCCCTGAGTGACGTATGCGAGAAGCATGTTTATCAGCAACTGGTAGGTAATCACCTGTCACGAAACAGATATCCTTGTCCTGCAAACTCATCTCGTAGAACTGGATAAATGATTGTTGTACCGAAGCATCCCGCCATAGTCTGGATTCGGGCTCTCCTGGAATATTTACAGCAAATCGGACAAATGCACCACTCTGAT
The DNA here is from genome assembly GCF_900101225.1 of Paenibacillus sp. CF095. NCBI lineage: Bacteria > Bacillati > Bacillota > Bacilli > Caryophanales > Paenibacillaceae > Paenibacillus > Paenibacillus sp. CF095. Next base: position 194,051 of record NZ_FMZN01000003.1, on the reverse strand, counting down.
CCGAAGCAATGACATTGAAGATGTCAGGCTTTTTCCCTTCCTGGTCGCCAGGCCCTGCGATCCACTTCTCCAGCAGCTTACCTTGGCTATCCACATGAAGTATGCCTCTGCTTACTAAATCAGCGATGAGTGTGCCTTTGCTGACATAGTGAAGCACACTCTGTACTCTAGGGTGACTAAAGGGAGATTCGCACCAAGCCTTCAGTTGGATCAAATAATCTTGATACGGTGTTCCTTTGGCTTCTCCGCAGAACTGAGTGTAATCTCCTGCAACATAGGCTAACTTGTCAAAAAGCGGATACGGTACAGGCGCACTCGTTCGACTTGCGGAAGCTTCGGTGCAGGGAATAATCGTGCTGCCATCATTCTTTTCTACCACTTTGGCATTTACGATATTTCCTTTTTCATTCAGATGCACTTCAATGTGCGCAGTTTGGGTTGTGTGCGAGATTGGAATCAAGGCGTATTCCTTGCCGTTTTTCTTCATTTCAAATTGACCGACAACCTTAGCGTGATCATCATACGTTTTGCTTAAATTAGCAAGCCAGCTCATTTACTCACCTCATTATCGAACCACTCCGAGTGTAAATCATCAACAGACTGCATATTCTCTGAGTCAAATATTTTAGCTGTACCTTCTCCCGCTTTACGTATCAATGTGCATTCATCCGGACGGATAAAACGAATCACTCCATGCTGCATTTTCGCTTTCCACAGACGAACCTCTCGCTCATTGCTTCCTGTTTCATCCGGGTAACTGATTCCATGTAGCATCGTGCCAAAATCAAGCTCACCTATACGATCATAGAAGCTCTCGCCTTCACCGAACTGGCAAGGTTCGACGTATCCCTGACATTCACGAGTTCCCAGGAAAATATCTCTTCGTCCTCCGACCTGAACAGCTCGTTTAGCGATATTGTGGTGTTTGTGTTCGTTTTGGTCATGTACCAGATCTTCACGATGAGAATTAAATTCAAAATGAGCCTTCACCTGATATCGAACATCTCTTAAATAGGTGTAATAGGCTAATGTGTTGCCACCACTATATTCAATCGGACGCATGCCTTTCGATTCCGTTTGAATCGGATTCATAATACGGACTTCGTCTATAATCCAGATCAGCGTCGGCTTCCAGTAAATGGATTCCACAATCCCTTTAAGGGCTTGATATGTAGGAATCTGATAAGAGAATTTTTCTCCTCCAAGTTTCGTGAGTGGATCGGTAAATAACGCATAGTTTCCCGACACCTCAAACTCGATTTGGTTTCTCAATGGTTCGGCTCCTTTCTATTGGATATAGGAGGGAGAAACATGTGTCATGAAGCTCCCCACTTTACGTTAGCCTGACCGTTTCATATCATCATTGTTTCCCAAGTGCCCTCACCTTTGGATTCCACACCAAAGTCTTCAGAGTACGCTGTTTCCCGCAGAGCAAGGACGTGACCATGTAACAATGGATATAGATCCCCACTTTTTTCTAATGTCCTGAGCTCGTGATCATAGATGTTCACCGTATACTGCTGAGCTTTCCGTAACAGATCCCCCAATTCACCCGGCTCCATCTTACCATTCAGGTCAATAATCAGTTCCCTGCCTTCTTCTCCGTAAGGAACAAGGACAGCAGTGGCATTCGTCGATATTGCTTCAAAATATTTCTCTGCTGTAGCGATAGCATAATGATTAACAACTTCAGGTTTTGTTGCATGTTTCTTTTGATATGCATCCACGTAATAACGGTTCCGGTCCATCAGATCAAACAAGTTCTGTTCGAGTTTAGGAATAGGGTAATGCATTGTATCTTGAATATCATGAAAGTAATATTTAAAATAACGCGCGATTGCTTCAGATGATAATAAATCATTCCCCAGCGTCGCCGGGTCATCCTTGAAATCCTGAAGCACTCGCTCTGTCTTCTCAGCACCAATTTTAATCTCAGGTAGGTGGGTCAATACTTCATCCGACGATCGGATAATATAAACGTTGCGAATTTCATCTTTGCCGTGCCTGTTACATCGACCAGCTGCTTGTGCTATGGAATCCAAACCAGCCAAAGATCGAACCACACATTCGAAGCTGATGTTCACCCCTGCCTCAATAAGCTGTGTGCTCACACAGATGATTCGTTCTCCCTTGGCCAGTCGTTGGATTACGCCATCCTCTCCAGATAGGACTTCTTTACGATGTGCAGCACACATATTAGTACTTAGATGAACAATTTGAACCCCGCTGTCTTGTAGCCATTCCTCTTCATTCAAGTGTTCAAACAGTTTACGAACTGCCGTTTTTGTGTTTAAAATAACCAGTACGCTGTTTACTTCTCTCATTTGTTCCTGTACAAAAGAAGATAATTCTTCTGCGTCCCAGCCTGAGGCTGTATCTTGTGTAAGATCATGTAATTCGACTCGTTTAAAACTGCGTCCAACGTCCCCTAAATTCTGAATAATTTCAGGATGTTCTGAGAAATGAAGTTTGTGCTTCACGAAATCAAGCGCGGGTTGAGTAGCTGTACAGAGCAACAAACTGGAGCGTCCAATCACATGCAGGAAATTCAGTGCAGCGTTGAAGAGTGAGATGCATCGAACAGGAACGGATTGCACTTCATCAAATACGATGACTGCATTGGAAAGCTGATGTAATCTTCGTACGTTTCGGGTTCCTTTCGCATAGAAAGTATTCAGGAACTGGACCATCGTCGTAAAAATAATAGGCCGATCCCAGTGATCACGGGCAAGCTTAAGACTCTGTTTGCGCGCATCATAGGTTTCCCCTTCGTCGCCCTCTTTGCGTTCATCATCCATGTCATCTACAACGTTAGAGTGATGCTCCAAAATCATGTCATCGTTCTGCAAAATGCTGCGAATCTCTGCCGCGTTCTGTTCAATAATGGTCGTATACGGAACGATATATATAATCCGTTGCTTGTCATGTTCAATGGCATGTTTTAGGGCGTAACGCATACTCGCAAGTGTTTTCCCCCCTCCCGTTGGTATAGAAAGGGTGTATACGCCGGAAGGACGAAGTGCGAATTCTTCGCATTGGCTGGACATTTCCCGCCGTAATCGATTAATGGGTGTGTTTGCTTTACTTCCTTGCTCAAGGCCGGTTAAATGTTGAGATAACAACTCATGGCTTGTTTGAAAAAACGACTTATAATCTACTTTATCTGAGGATGATTCATTTTCTTCAAACTGTCTTGTATTGGTTCGATCTGCATCGATCAGGCAACTAAAGATATATTTAATGAGCAGTGAACCCGCAATGCGTGGAAGTTTATGCTTATTGATAATTTGTATGTATTGTTGAAGCTCTGAGGTGGCTAATTCGAATAACTTATCCAAACGTTCAGGAGGATTCAGCTTGAAAAACTCTTCTTTGGCTTGCTCATAGTGTTCTAATTCCTTGGAAACAACACGCTCCAGGTATGGTGAAGTTTTATCAGGCGAGATGTAGTCTCTTAGACCCTGATGATGTGAGATAATACAGTTGGCAATCCACTCTGCGGTATACTTGTCCTGAGCAGTTGCACCACTGACATGGTAACGATGATGCAGCAGCTTGCCACCGGCAGTGGAGTGATCTACAGAACCTTTACGGGGAGGGGCATCAGGATGAGCTACTGCTTCCTGAATGTAATTTCGAAAAGCATCTGTATTTTTCCCCATATCATGTAAAAGGCCGGCAATCCCAGCCAAATATCTGACACCTATTTTCTCTCCAGCCTGCTCGGCTCCTTGTTGCACTTCAACCAAATGATCTTGAACGGTCTGAATTTCTCCATCTTTCTGACGGATATGGGCAATATAGGTCATACAAGTTCACTTCTTCCTTTCAGAAAAGAGATCCCAAACCTGTTCCTGCACTCAATAATTAGGAAAAATACTTATATTAACATTTCGACTTCAGACGACAAACTCCTTTTTATTTTCAAAGGAAAATCCTTAGTTCCTATCCCGATTAAGCTTTGTTAAATTTGTTATAACATAGACTCAAATTCAGTTACAGAGTATAATATTGATTAGATAATGTTGATTGACTCGCACATTGGTCCGACATAACACGAGTTCCCCCTTTTTGTATTGTACATAATGAAATCCAACATTAGGTGTATTATATATGTGGCCGCACATTGGTTCGACCACTCTAAGGGAGCGTACATTGGTACGCTCCCTTAGTTGTAATCACCTATACTCCCACAATTTTGGAGACAAAGGAGCTATCTTTTTTTATATAGGTCTATTAATTCTTTATTATTTGCTTTACGATGTGCATATCCGTATTCGAATCGCAAAAAGACAGTTGTAAAAAATACAATCATGTCAGCTAATTGTACTAACTGGCAATGTTGTGAGTTCTCAAGGAAAGAGCTATTATATATACGATCACTGGTCGTCTACTGTCGGAGAACTTGAACTATAAAAGCTCTCTCTTCGTCGCGCCCTTTGAGAATAACAATTCCTGTTTCATTCCTTTGAATGAGTTCTTTTTCTATTAATTGAATTAAATTACTCATTCCAAGCTGGTGCATGTTAGTATGGCCTGTATCAACTGTATTTTGATTATATGTATTATTAGATGCAAGCACTTTACCCCTATGTTTATCAATAAGCTCTATCATTTCTTCAGCAAGCTTAAACCGATCAATAATCGGAATTTTAGAATACAGATCGTCCCCATCAAAGAAAGACCTCTGTGAACTTCATACTTTTGAAAGAACGGTAACGTATTAACCTGTTTAATTGTCGATCCTTTTATCTCACCTTTGAATTGCAAAGCTACTTTAAATAGGACAGCGCTTCAAAATCCCGTTCAAGCTGTATAACGAACTAAAATCCCACCATAACAATTACAGGCTGTTGTTGCATAACTCCAAATCTATTATTTCCAGACTCATCTAAATAAGATCCATTTATCACATGTTTTCCTCCTTGATTTCTTAAAAGGATAGTAAACCATATATTCTTTTGTGTCCTCTAATTTATGTACTTCACAATTCTATTCTAATGATAACCTGCACGCCCTCTTAAAGGATTCGCCTTTTGTAACAAAACTTCACAATGACAATTTAGCATTTTCAATCCACGCTCTCCAGGAATCATTCTAAGCCATTACTTGTTCCTCTCACGGTGAGTGATACAGTTTTATGTTTCTGCCCAAGGGTTACTTCCATATACATACTTTGTCTGAGAAAAATCTCGTAGCTTTTCTTTTTAGCCCCATAAAAAGATGACTTGTCGCTCCATACGGAGTGCGACCGCTGATGGTTCCGGGCTGACCCTGGACGTAACATTTCAATCCACGCACTCCATACGGAGTGCGACCTCCTAGCGCGGTGGTTTCTATGAACTTCCTCGAAATTTCAATCCACGCACTCCATACGGAGTGCGACCAAATGAAAACCAAAGCGTTGGCATTGACTTGGACATTTCAATCCAGGCACCCCATACGGAGTACGACAAACCAAGGTCTTCGCTTGCTGTGCGGTCTATGATTCATTTCAATCCATATACGGAGTGCGACCTTACATCTGGATGGTTCCGTGAGTTTGCCATCGAATTTCAATCCACGCACTCCATACAGAGTGCGACGTGCTGCTGTCCAGATCCACGGACGTATTCTTGATTTCAATCCACGCACTCCATACAGAGTACGACACCATCATTCGTCATGATGATATTCCGTTGTACAAATTTCAATCCACGCACTCATACAGAGTGCGACAAAAAGCTGGTTACGCTACGAACCCCAACTATGCATTTCAATCCACGCACTCCATACGAAGTGCGACGTACCTGAATCATTGGGTGCTAAAGTCACCTACAAATTTCAATCCACGCTCTCCATACGGAGTGCGACATCAAACGCATCAAGAGGGACCGTAATTTTAACTGATTTCAATCCACGCTCTCCATACGGAGTGCGACACGCAATTAATTAAATATTTCACATTAAAGGGCAATTTCAATCCACGCTCTCCATACGGAGTGCGACTCGTATCCCAGAGCAGACAGCAGGCATTTATCCATTTCAATCCACGCTCTCCATACGGAGTGCGACATCCCTGGGTACATCGATGCGAACGAGTACCCATGATTTCAATCCACGCTCTCCATACGGAGTGCGACAGCAAAAAGTGACGTAATAACTATGTTTCAAGAATAACTATTAACGTATTTTCGATATTTCTACTTAGTTAAAACGGTTATCACAAATTTCCAACCCTAAATCATTGCCAAAAGGTCACAAAATGGGCCAATTCGACAACTTCTGAGGTGCAAATCCCCCAGGAAAATCATGTGAGCTTGGCATTCGCACCTGCTGCAGTATGAATAGATCAACCTTATCATAAGAAACGGAGGATATTCATCCAGATCACCGCACGCACTCCATACGAGTGCGACTTTGCTGACAAAACTAAAATCACTAATAAATGTGTATTTCAATCCACGCACTCCGTATGGAGTGCGACTACACAGAGGGCTGGATAGCCTTCAACACTTGCTGATTTCAATCCACGCACTACATACGGAGTGCGACAGCGGAAATACACGTATCAAGTTATGTTTAGAATTCCTTAATACGTACTTCCAATACTTTTTCCACATATTAGCTCCACTATATCCCACAACAGCATATAAACTCAATATCCTCGTTGCCAAAAGGTCATAAAACTGAAACAGGTTCGAACCCAAAGCTCACATGATTTCCCTGGGAGATTCGCACCTCGAAATTTGTGGAAAGCTCAGATGACTTCATGACATTTCGCAATTCATTACTACCACTGGATCAAGGATTAACGATGCACTCCATCCAACAGGATTCATAGCCGATATCCTCATCACTCCCATCAAAATATCCTGTTTACATGGACAAAACGCCTTCACATTACATGGATCTGTAGACCACATCGATTTGTCCACAACCAAAAGTGGAGTTCCTACCGATATGTAATATACGGGCAGCGTTAAGCCAAGGGATAAAGGGAGACAGTTCCCCCTTAAACGTTAGTGAACTCAGCATGCCGCTCCAATCCACCGATTCTTTTTTCGACTGGAGTATCGATGCATCACATTCAGATATAATCCGGAAGACGTCAGGCTCATCTCGCTTGCCAATTCACATACCTTCATCGCTACATCCGTGTTCATTAACCTCCATAACGCTAGGTCAACAACGGAATTCTTCTCGTAATAATTCGATTGATAGTTGGAAAATCAATAAACTTTACCAGTGCCCCACCTCGACGAATACGAACAGGAGTCACCAGATGCACAGAACACCATGAGGCATGTTCTTGCAGCGCATGGACAGAAATATTTTCAAGTTCAGCTGCGTTCATATCGAATTGTCCTTGTTTCCAAGTCAATCCATTCTGATCTCCATGAAAAATGCCTGTCTGTTCGAACGCCTTACGCTCCGTTCCAATTCCTAAACAATGAGCCTGAGTCAAGGAAGTCACGATATCCTTATCGTAACGAACGGCATCTCCGATCAAGATGAGCTTAAAGCATAATGGATCACCTTTATAATAAACCGGCTCTGGCCGAGGTAGCTCAATGATATAAGGGTTGACGATATCCTGTGCAGCTCCATCCAATCGGCGATTCTCGAATACATACGTATAAGATTCCGAATGGCGAGTTAGCGCCCAACCAGTCACACCATGGAGCGTAGAGCCGAGAAATGCGGGCAAACGTGACGTTTCCATTTCAAATCGAATAAGTAACGGGAGGTATTCAAGCGAAAAAATAGGTGCTTGTCTATTCATACGATGCTCCAATTCTGATGTAGATCAAAGATTACAAAACTAACGGCAAGCCGTTTGTAATTAACCCGAAGCACTACATATGGAGGACGTCAAAATTTCACTAAAGATACTTTCCTAGATACGGATTTTAATCCACGCACTCCGTATGGATTGCGACTATACAGAGGGCTGGATAGCCTTCAACACTTGCTGATTTCAATCCACGCACTCCATACAGAGTGCGACTCAAAACCGAAGTTACAAGTATGAAGGCGGCAAAAATTTAAATCCACGCTCTCCATACGGAGTGCGACCCGGGAGGTGAGCGCCGAAGAGGCGCCGCAATTTCATTTCAATCCACGCACTCCATACGGAGTGCGACGTCGTTGCATCCCTCATTGGACTTAAAGCTATAGGATTTCAATCCACGCACTCCATACGGAGTGCGACAGTGGAAATACACGTATCAAGTTATGTTTAGAACCCCATAATACGTATTTCCGATACTTTTTCCACATATTAGCTCCACTATATCCCACAACAGCATATAAACTCAATATCCTTATTGCCAAAAGGTCATAAAACTGAAGATTTCAACAAATTTCGAGGTGCGAATCTCCCTGGGAATTCATGTGAGCTTCGGGTTCGCACCTCCTTCAGCTGACTTCATGGCATTTCGCAATTCATTACTACCACTGGATTAAGGATGAACGATACACTCCGTCCTACAAGATTCATAGCCCACATATTACTCACTCACATCAAAATCCTGTTTAATTGGACAAGACTTTTCACATTACATCGATCTGTAGACTACATCGATCTGTCCACAACCAAACGTGGAGTTTCTTCCGATATGTAAAATACGAGCAGCGTTCAGCCAAGGGATAAATGGAGACAGCTCCCCCTCAAACGTTAGTGAACCCAGCATGCCGCTCCAATCCACCGATTCTTTCTTTCGACTAGAGTATCGATGCATCTCATTCAGATATAATCCGGAAGATGTCAGGCTCATCTCGCTTGCCAATTCACATACCTTCATCGCTACATCCGTGTTTATATTTCCTCCATAACGTTCCGTCAACAACTGAATTCTTTTCGTAATGCTCCGAATGATCGTGGGAAAATCAATTGTCTGTACCAGCGCCCCACCTCGACGTATTCGAACAGGGGTCAACAGATTTATAGAGCACCATGAAGCATGTTCTTGCAGTGCATGGACAGAAATATTTTCGGGTATAGCTGCGTTCATCTCGAATTGTCCCTGTTTCCAAATGGGTCCGTACTGATCTGCATGAAAAATGTCTGTTAGTTCGAATGCCTTACGTTCGGCTCCAATTCCAAATGTCTGTGCCTGGGTCAACGACGTCGTGATATCCTTGGCGTAACGAACCGCATCTCCGATCAAGATGAGCTTGAAGCATAACGCATCACCTTTATCATAGAATGCCTTTGGCCGGGGTGGCTCAATGATATAAGGGTTGACGATATCCTGTGCAGCCCCACCCCATCGGCGATTCTCGAATATATACCTATAGGATTCCGAATGCCGAGTTAGCGCCCAACCAGTCACACCATGAAGCGTAGAGCCGAGAAATGCGGGCAAACGTGTCGTTTCCTTACATTTAAGTCGAATAAGTAACGGGAGGTATTCTAGCGAAAAAATAGGTGCTTGTCTATTCATACGATACTCCAATTCTGATGTAGATCAAAGATTACAAAACTAACGGCAAGCTATCTGTAATTAACCCGAGGCACTACATATGGTGTGCGACTGATATACGGTTTTGATTTTTATGACAAACCAGAGATTTCAATCCACGCACTCCATACGGAGTGCGATAGATAGGCGTTGGCCGCTTTGGCCGACATATCAATATTTCAATCCACACACTCCATGCGGAGTGCGACTCAAACGACTGGAACGATGATCTGAGAGCGGTCAGATTTCAATCCACGCACTCCACGCGGAGTGCGACCGGGTACCGTCGGCCATACAGCCAATGACTCGCAAATTTCAATCCACGCACTCCATGAGGAGTGCGACTTAACCTGTCGCTTCGACAGATCGTACCCATCCAATTTCAATCCACGCACTCCATGCGGAGTGCGACATATAAAGTAATAAATATTCCAGATCATAATTGATATTTCAATCCACTCACTCCATGCGGAGTTCGACCCAATATCGGCGGGGCCTTTTTGCGTTGCATAGATTTCAATCCACTCACTCCATGCGGAGTTCGACAGCGAAAAAAGACGTATTAATTTATATTTAGTACACCTTAATACGTATTTCCGATACTTTTTCCACATATTAGCTCCACTATATCCCACAACAACATATAAACTCAACCGTTATTTTGCCAAAAGGTATCAAAATTGGTGTTTTCGACAATTTTTGAGGTGCGAATCCCCCAGGAAAATCATGTGAGCTTGAGTTTCGCACCTCATACTTTGGCCATTAAAACTACTCTACCGTAGACTTCAAAACCCAATCAGTCGGATATCCACCTCCACTTTGCTTCTCGCCTAAATTTGCTCTCACTTCATTCATATTACTCCAGTTCACATGGTTTCTATCAGAAGCTTCAAACTCTCTTTCCAATTTACTTTGAACATACCTCTTGATATCAACTCGTTTCAAGATAGAATCACTCTTCATCAATTCACTATATGCCTTTACAAAGGCAGCAGGCTCAACTTCCGCTGCCTTGAACGGTTCAATCACCAGTGACTCGAAACTACTTTCTTGCTGTTCCAATAAAACTACAATCGATTCAAACTGTACCTTGCCATAACCATAGGCCTTCGCTCCACCAATAAGCTCGTAGTATGGTTTTCCTTCGTTATTATAAGTTGTAACGTCGGGCAAGAGTTTAATATCCATAGCAAGCAATAGCAGCCCTAGCTCAGCTTTGGTTAAGTTTTTGAAATGAATTTCCCCATCAAAATCAAATGATATTTGTGATGGATCATAGACTTGGCGTTGACTCAGCATACTACTCGATTCATCAATGTCCTTAGGTATCGTTGGAATTGTCTGGGGTAACACGTGATAAAATTTGACCCCTCGTAAACTTGGATCTGGTGCATTACGATTTGCTTGTCCGGTCTTAGTTTCAACTGACCCTTCATAAGTAGGAATCCCTCTACCGTTGGGCTTCAAGTACATCGCTCCAGCAGAAGCTTGTGGGGTTGATAACAAAAACTTTTTTTCTTGTCCACGAATCTCTCCACTTACACGGACGGGGCTAAAGCGCAAACGTGACTTGTAAGCTTGCAATGCCTCATCATGATCTTTCCGGCTATCTATGGATACAAATCCGAACAGAGCACTTGCATAGTCAATACCTTCTGCGTCTTTGTCGCCCAATAGCTTATTCAACTGGTGATCATACGGAATTTTAAAGTACGGCGTGCGGCCCACAGCAACTAAAACTTCCGTTGAATTATCTTCTCGCTTCTCTAACCTTGTCTGGTAGAACACCACTTGAGGCTCTGTATTTTGGTCTCTCTTTGCCTTAAATAAATTATAGTGCTCCTTATCCTTATCTTGCTCATTCGACTTCAGACGCAGTCTCTCAAACGCCTTAGTATAACTAATGATCACGCTATCTGAAACATCAAGTCTGACCGCATCTTCCTGCTCTCTTCCTATAAGATAATGTGCCCGCTTCGACCCGGCATTCGTAGAGTTAAAAAGCATACCGTCCATGCCTCCTTCTACGTCAGATGAAGCATGATCAATACGCGTAACACTTTTTCCTGAAAGAGCATACTTGACCTTTTTATCGTAGGGAGAGATTGTTTTTTTGACTGATTTCCCTTCATATATTTGATACATTTCTGCTTTTAACGCCCATCTTTTTGTGAGCTGAGCAAATAACTCCTCTAGTTGTTGTTCTGTATTGTATTGTTTAAGCTTAATACTAAGTTTAGAATGCAGTTCAGATGTTAAGTTTTGGATGCCATCTTTCTCATATTTAATTCGACGTGCGACTTTAGTGAAAACAAAATCCTTTGTAAATACTTCCTGAATAGCGAGGGAGATCGGATGATCTGAACGAATTTTAAGTCTCTTTCTTGAATCACGAATATTATCATCCAATTTATTAATTTCGCTACTAAGCTTAGTCATAACCTGTTTCATAGTCTCACGCCCAATTAAAGCAGACCAATTAAACAATCTATTTTTTTCTGGCAGCACATTATTCTTCATATTAATGATATCTAGTTCCTGAATGGACACAAAATGTTTCTCTCCAATCATCACAGCAGGGACGATATAGAAACTGCCTGTGTTGTCACGATACAAATATCCTGCCTTTACCGCTTGCTCTAACCCCTGATCATCTGTGATCCCAAGCTTCTGTTTGTATCGCTCACCCTTATTAATTTTCCGATAAAGCATTTCGCTGTCATCCACAAATTCTGGGTAGCTGGCACTCAATACTTCAACATTGGAGCGAAGCTTGCCTCGGATCTGGCTGCCGCTCAACCAATATTCTGTAGGCCCGCCATCTTTATATGTTTCTCTCAATTCGAGAACAAGTGGCGAGCGCGGCTTGATCTGATAGGAGATGCAACCGGATAGATGCCCGGTTTCGTGCATATCATGACGGGGTGGCTTTTTGGCTTCATCCCGACGATGATATGGATAGTAGTATTCCGGTTTACCATCTGTACTGGGTAAGGAGATAAAGTCGTAAGGTAGCGTAATCTCCTTCAACTTTGAATCGTTCCCCTGACCCCGACCACTCTTTTGGTTGTTCCACGGCTTCCTTCCAGAAGAGTGCTGGTTAGAGCGTTTATGGCTTGAATGCTTAACATATTGATCACTCATTGCGCATCTCCTTTCTCCAAGCTGTACAGCATAGTAAGCTCTACATAAGCCAAATCATCCTCATAGGCGATTCGTTCACATACAGTCAATTTCGTATATCTAGCTTTGCCCGACCCAGTCGTATTGTAGGGAGCCTGCTCCAACTCGTAGCTTCGCTGGATAACAGTGCTCTCTTCATCTCCAACGATGATCGGCTCATAGGCTACCAATTGCCCATCCTCCCGCGCAACGTATAACTCCTTTTTCCCATCAAAAAAATGCCCTTCCAGCACCATATCTTCGTCCAGCGCTTGAACCAGTTTCCCATATTCCCTCTCATCATTAGTTGTGCCTAACAATATCCGATCAAATAAATGCACAATGAAGGAAAATGGCTTTTCCGGCATAAGCTTAATGTCAAATGCAGCCCTCATTTCAAGCTTCCCCCTCTTTATTCAAAAATGCTACGAAAAGGTCATAGTAAACTTTAAGCTCAGCTTGACCTTTTTCATCTAAAGGACCGGTATTGCTGAATCTCAGTATATCTCCGTCAAGATAAACCTCAGTTTCCTTAGCCTCAAACTGTCCCAGGCCGATCACCGTTCTTCCTCCAAGCGGAAGTAACCCTGAACCGATGTTACGCAACAAATATATGAGCGGGAACAGCTTGCCCTCAGCGTATTTAACGTCCTCAACGTCTTTACCAACTCTGAGTTCCAAACGAATCTCCGCACTTCCGCGTACTTCATTCTGCGTTTTGAGCGCCCCGTCAATGACACCGCCAGTGATTCGGTCAATTCGATTGTATGTCGGTTTGGTGTTCTGGTTATTTATTCGTTCAATATTCATTTCACTTACTTCATCTATAACAACATTGGATACCATAACCGATCCTATCTTGTCCTGGCTTCCGAACCACTCCTGCAAAAGTGTATCCACCCGTATTTCACGTTCAGCAATAGACCTCTCCTGATCCGGGAGCATACGAAATAAAAGTCGTCTCATTTCATGACGAAGTATCCCCTTGATGCTTGAGCCCGGCAAATAATAGGTTTCATCTACACTACGTAGAAGCCCTGTCACCTGAGTTCCATGTTCCTTGCTCTGTTCCCGATCCGTATATGACTGATAAACACCATAGGGGAAGTGTCCCTTCAAGCTAAGTTCAATCGTTGGATGGCCCAAGATATACTCTACGTACTTCCGTGCATCCTCGGTACAATCTTTCTCCTCACCTTTGTGGCGATTAAAAATAAATTGCTCCAGGGCTTCCGAACTATCGAAAAGAAATTCACGGCATGTTAAATGCTCCAATGAGAACCGGCCGTGACCGTTACTTTTTTGTCCGCCAAACCGTAATTCCCCCCGATGAATCGCTGTCGCCCAAGTATAGATCAGCTTTGTAAAAGAAAGCCTCACATGCGCTGCATCCGTTATATCGGCCTCTTTAGGTGATGTGGTTTCCTCAGGATTTGTATCGCATTCGACCGTAAAGACCAGTTCTGTTCCTTGCGGTAGGTCATAACGTGTGTATTTATGGTTGTTGAGTGCGGATCCGGTCTTGGGATCAACTGCTGTTCCTTCCATAGCTAACAATCCAGCATTACCTTGATCTATTACCAAAGGGTTATCAGGCAACTTCAAGTGACCATCACTAATATAAACTCGACTTTCCTCGAATTCTTCTTTCTCATCAATAGATTTCTTCGGTCCGCCTAAGTAGTACATGATATCTGCAGATATCACTTCACTGCTGGCATTTAGCCAACTTCGCAGTGCCCCGCCAATGCTGTTGCCACTAACAAATGGCTTGTCATCTCCATCTAATAACAATGCCCCCTGCAAATTGCCTCCAAAATGAATCGGCGTTTTCGCCCGAAGTGTGAAGGTAAATCGTCGTCTAGTGCTCATTCGAATTTCGCCTCCCCTGTGGTAGACATTTGATGGATATACAATGCCTCGTAGAGCAATTCGGCAATAAAACGTTTCTGCTCCGCAATATCAGCTATTATCGAATCAGTTGCAGTCTGAACAGCCATATAATACATTCGGCCATGGCTGCTCTTAAGCTTCATAACTGCCAATCGAGACAACTTTTCATGCTCAGGGGCGACCCGATCATTCTTCAAAAACTTCATTATCTCATCAAAATGAACGCCTTCCAGTGAGAAAAATTCTTTATTTTGACGGTATGTCTGTTTGCTAACCGTATTGGTTTCTAAGCCAACAGCAACCTCCGACACACCCTGATCATGAAGCCACTGTTTCAACAGTTTGATCATAACCTGGCAATGGTGCGACTTAAGGTTGTTCACCTTCAGTACTCCAAAACCATCTGTGGCGGGTGTGTTCTTCATTTTTTTGGACAGCATTCGCAGCCAGTGCTGTCGATTGTCACCCAGCCCCTTACTGATTAATCGAATGGAATCAGCAATATGAGGTGCAACCTTAGAGTTTGATTTGGTATCAATGGATTTCCCATCAGACACTATTTGTTCGAATTGACCATCTACAGTAGGTGTCTTAGACGATTGTTCTCGACTCTCTTTCGAAACTGCTGGAATGGATTGCACTCGTAATCGGGAAGGATACGGAAGATTGACGGCAATCCAACCATAGCCCTCCTGTGTGCGCGCACCATATCGATGTTGCTCTAGAGCAGCAATTACTCTTTCCCGTGTCTGTTCATCCACCTGACCTTTCAAATAATATCGCATAACGGAGCCCGCCTTGATGGTTGTTTCCTTTGGATATCGTGCTTTCCAGGTCGCATTATATCCTTCTGTCAGACCGGTCTGCACGAAATGACCTTGTCCATCAGCGACCCGTTTTAATTGTATATTGCCGTATTCCTCCAAAACTTCCTCCGGCAAATAGGACAATGGCTCACCGTATCGGCCACGCACGATAACATCAGAGAGGCAGGTTAACGTCAGCACGTTCACTTCCTCAGGTGAATCTGCTTCACTTCTAGGCCCATTGATCCCAAGTTGCTGTCGAACCTCTGCATAATCTGATTCTGGATTGCCTATGGTATTCACTTGGCAACGCCCATAGCCAGAACCTTTAGAACCTCCAAGATACCAATTGTCTGAGCCTTCCCACATGGACTCCATCTGTGGTTTGATATCCTCTTTATAGGCAATCACTGAGCGGAAAATATGACCAGGATCTAGCGCCTGATAACTGAACAGATTGGCTCGTTCACGTAGATCCTTGTTAAGCAGTGAACTATGATGAAGACGATAATTTTTGCTTGGTCTAATGCCCTCCATGTGTCCATCCCTAATGGTTACGTAAGGCTGCGGAAGCTGATTCTTTGGCAAGTTTTGGCTGTGCGCATTCACTTCCTCCGACGTAGCAGCTGTATATAAATTAGTCAGTTCCACCGTTCCATTAACGTATCCTTGGTCAAACAGACTTCTCTGCCTTCTGTACTCATGCTTGTCCATACGTAAATGTTGGGGGGACGGCAGATACAATTGCCCATTCTGATAAAGGTAAGCATTGGAGCATTCCATATGTTGTAAAACTGACTTTGAATCCCCGAACAGATTCAGACGCTGCATACGAGCTATTGCTCCACCACGTAAGGTTGAGCCCGGAATATAGTCCTTACAAGGCTCATCCCAATGGGCTTTATTGCCGCCAGCGCCAATCTTCAAAGGCTCCAGATTCCGAATCTCAATGACCTGATACCACATCATGCCGTTGCTCCCCCTCCCAGTTGTAGTTCCTGCCGTGCATCCTTCCCGTTAATCAGGAGCGTAGCTTCGATCTCCCCACGTCCACGGTGAACACCAGCACCGATTCGATCCAGCGAACAAATAATTCGCAACAGATCCGGTAACACTTGAGTAGGGTCTTCCTCGAAGAAGATTTGTGCTTGGAAAACAAACCCTTTTTTGACCGCTTGATACGTGTTCAGCATTTTGTCTTTAACAATGCCTTCCTCCAGTTGTATCTCCGTTCGAATATACGTCTGGGCAGATATCAAATCATGTATCGAGAATTCACTGGAATCAATTATCGTACGGAAAGCATCCTTCACCTCATGTGGCAGTTCCAGATGAGTAAGTTTCATCATTCCCTGACCTCGAAGACCCTTTTCTGCCTGCCTATATTTCAAATAACCACTCATAAATTCCTCTAAGCCCCAAGCTTTTCCCAACTCCCATGTATTGACGCCAAACAAGACATCCATTGAATAGAGAAAATCATATGCCTGAACATAATTCCCTTTCCCAATGGCAATATATTGCCGTAATAACCAGAGGGCCTGACGCTTGAGTTGCCCCTTTAAGGACTTGGCATGAAAATAGACAAATCCATAATCATCGCTAAGTGCTCGGGATTGGACCAGATTCCGCTCCTTCTCCCCGCTGGCAAAGATAGCTTCGCTCAATAGCCGAAGCTCCAGCACATATTCATTACTGCTTCCCATGAACAACGGCCTCCTTCCCATAGATAAATGCCATCGTCTCCAGCACATCGTTCAATACATATCGATATTCATCGCAATTGTCTCTGGCATTACGTTCAATGATCGCCCCATATTTGGTTCTGATTCGTCCTATATCCGAATCCATATCAACGGATTGATGATCTTGTGCAAAATGCTTTTTCACGAGTTGTGACAGCTTATCTCCAGAGCCCGTCTGATCCAGCTCGAATAACAAACTGTAACTCTCCCAGCCACTGTATAATTGCTTCTTGATTTTCTCAAGAAAAGAACTACTGACATCCTGTTCATTCGAATTTTGCTTATTCATCATGCTATGTAGCTCAGTAACCAGGTCACGGAAAGCATGGTAGCTATACACCCCATGGTCTATGCCTGCATCCTGATCAACCCTTAGCGGTCTGATACGATATTTTTCATGTATTCTGGCTCTTGCCACACGCTTCTCGTAAGCAGTCTGGGCACTTACTTGACCTTGCACGATATCCCAGTCGATGAATGATGCCGCAACCGCTTTATTTTCCGCGGAACGATGCAAAGCCTCTTTTGCCTGATGACAGAGCTTCTCGGCCATCTTGATGGCATCAAAGAAAGGATAAGTAACTTTGACTATAGCTACTCCAGCACATGCGGTAAGATAAGACTGTTGGCCTGACACCGCATTCATCGCTTTTTCCAGAACGTTTTTTGCTTTCTCCTCCAACGACAATCCTTGAAGCTGCTTCAGGATGTCTGCCGCAATGTCCAGCGCATCCTCTGCTTGTGTAACCAGACAGATATCATCACCGGACATCAACACGGGTGTAACCTGCAACGTTTTATTATGGCGAACAGCATAGTGATAGAGTGCACCAGCAACAGCGTCTGAGTAGATTCGCTCAATTTCATCACTGAATTCCTTCATGTCTTCGATAGAATCCAACCTGTGAAACATCTCACCCATCCGATTTCCGTCTAAGGCAATGATGCCAATATAGCTTTTTTGATCATTTTGGGCTTTGTAGCTTGCCAATTCCGTTGTGATCTGAACCAAATTATGATTAGCATCCAATGCTTTCAAACGCTCTTCCAGACGACCAAACAAAAAATGGCGAGCCTTATGCAACGACTGATCATTCTTTTTAGCAATCGCTCCAGATTCAAACTCATTTTCATGTTTATTAAGCCAATCCATCGGCTTGCCACTCTCGCCAATTTTTTCGACTCCATAGCTCCAGCGACGAAACATGGCTCGACGCTTATCCTTCAATAGGTCAGCACGATGATTAAGCATTTGCCGGATAGCTTTCATATTCTTCTTAGTTACTCCGGGGAACTTCTCTTCTGAAAACCTCTCCTCTGGAAGCTCCTGCTCTGTCATTTTACTAATATACAGTTCAATATCAGGATAATCGCGTAGCACTTCTAGCGAATATGCTCTGCTAAATTGCTTTGCCTGCTCTTCCTCATTAAATCGGAGCATGCTGTTGCCTCCACCAGAGTAAATCACAGTATATTGCCTTGGAAAATGCATCTCTAGAAATGTTTTCAACATAACACAAGATCCAACTACTTGAGAGCCTTCATCTGTATTTTCGGGTATTTCCGTAATAGTCTTAATCACATAAGAACTGATGAGATTGTCTCGCAGACTCTTGTTTCGGTAAATATACTCTTGCTTTCTCGACACATCAATAAAGACATATGTCTCCACGATTTCTCTACCTCCCTTTTCTATCTCTGCTATACAGCTTCCACATGTTTCACATAGCCAGACCTCAGGCCCATAAAATGATTCTGAAGACTTACATCTCACGTGTTATTCTTTCTCTATGCTGGGCTATATTCCCTTTTATTTCGAGAGGATTCTACATTATTTTACAAAACACGAAAAACCCGCTCTCCGCTAATCGCGTAAAGCGAGCTTTAATAGCCCTGAATGATTTATTTTAATTGATCTAGTTTTAGTCCTATTCTGAACATGGGTCAGAATTTTGGGGTTGTTGATTAACATAAAGTTAATTCAATTGTAGATTGTTTTGTTAGCAAGGCATTACCTTCTACCTTCAAGCCCTCCAGTATACTGATCTGTGTTGCTTTTCTTCTTTTAATATATGGACTCATTCTTAGTTACTACTTGTTCCTCTCACGGTGAGTGATACGTTTCTCTGTTTCTTCCCAAGGGTGCTTTCACAATACATACTTTGTAAAAGAGATGCCGGCACTCCATACGGAGTGCGACACATAAGCGCATATTAAAAGGGGCTGTTCGACATATTTCAATCCACGCACTCCATACGGAGTGCGACCTCCAACCAGGTATCCACGTAGTTCAGGCGGATCAATTTCAATCCACGCACTCCATACGGAGTGCGACAGCGAAAAAAGCGTATCCATGTTTTATTTCCCTATCCATATTACGTATTTCCGCATTCTTTATCAAGTAACATCTATCTTTATTATGAATATCAGTATCCATTCCAGATCTTCGTTGCCAAAAGGTCACGAAAAGGACGTTTTCGACAAATTTTGAGGTGCGAATCTCCCAGGGATTTCATGTGAGCATAGGGTTCGCACCTGCTTCAGATGACTTCATGGCATTTCGCAATTCATTCTACCACTGGATCAATGATGAGATACCCATTATGACGATTACAAGATTTGTTTTTTTCTTGGGTCCATTTGATTTGAGCAAGAGGGTCGGCTTGTTTCCACTCTTCTGCCTCTCTATCCGAAATCCAAAGGGGGAATTGATTTCCATTCAGGTTCGTTCACATTTGAATATGTTTTTAGAATAGAACTTGAATCCATTGTTTCATTAAGAACTCCCAAGAGCTCTCAATAACCAGGTTTCAATATCTTCCAAAAATCGTAAGTCGGTTACACTGTTAGATTCTAATATCCCTTCTTCACTTTCTGAAGGAGCTGCACTAATAACAACATCTAGATCTAAATAAATTAATGATATCCCAATTGAACATCTCTGAATTTCATATTCCTACATAGTGTTTCTCCATAAAAAGAACAAATCTTAAAAATACATCTTCTGGATTGCTGTATTACTTCATACTGAGTTTAGTTACACAATGACATCGACATCCGAACAACTCTCTCCTTTTGGACGAACAGATTTAGATCTTATATAATTCCCTTGGAAAAATAAACTTACATAGATATTTCTTCATCAGCATCTAATCAATTTCTTAGCGTTGTGTGGCTTTTAAAAATATCATCCACTTGTTCTCTGTTAATAAAATTCCTTCAAGAAATCTTGCGAAGTAGGTTGGAATATTCACAGAGAGACCTCCATTTTAGTTAGAGTGGGAGTGAAAACGAAGAATGATATGATCCATCACCTGATAAATCATGTTCATATAGCTCTATTCTAGGTATATTAGCTGCTTGTTGACCAAGGAAGAAAACAAATCCACCCGGCGCAGCAATAAAAAAGTGAACTTTTCCTTTTCTCTGGTGAGGGTTACGTTGATCTAGCACCTTAATGACTTGCTCTGCAAGTAACCAAGCATGAGTACCATCTTTAATAGCTTTAAATCCAACTGAAGGCATACAAAAATGATAGAAAGTTTGTACTTGAAGATCCCTATCCTCTATATACCATTCAACATGAGCTTTAACATTACGGGTTACACTAATTGCAACTACTGTATCCCCTTGATTTAATTGATTATCTGAGAATTTTTCATTGAAGAAGCTCATGTAGTCAGGTTCTTCATCAAAATGTATATCTGGTATCCAAGCCATCAATCCATCTCCACGTTGTACTGGAAATGCCTTCACTCCAGATTTAGGATTGAGTATCAATCCTGAAACAAATGTTATAGAGAGATGTGTAATAAATTGAATTAAGTAGGCACTACCTGGTGAAAAAACTTCTTGTATGAATCCCTTTAATTTTGGTGCAATGTCAGCAATCCAACTTCGGTCCACTTTGATTAGTCGTTTATCAAAATGGTCACTTAGACAAAGTAGATGGCTGGTCTCTTCTGCTAGATTTTCAGTAAAAGGAAGAAAACTTCTAATTCCGACGGGGATTTCATCATTTAGAATCAAAGGCCGCCCTGAGTATAGCCTCTCTTTTTTACATAATCTAAGAAGATTATCTTTGTTAAAGTTTTTACTCCCTTTACTAGCACAATTAACAATTAAATCATTATATGGATTGACAAGAATCGTTGCATCAATTGGCTTAAGTCCAGCCAGCATTAACTTTGTGTTTAGTTGTTCTTGAATCATTAATGAGATACCTGGTTTACTATGTTGAATACGAATACTTCTAAGGATTTGTCGCAATTCGTCCTCATCACGAAGTTCGAGTTGTTCTATCATATATTTTCTAGCAAGTGCAATTTTACTTCTCCGTTTTCCGTCGAAAAATAAATCTAAATTCAACTTATTATGATGATTATCCAATAACTTTTCTAAGAGATCACCTTTTTGAATGTTCCATGGAGTTAGTAGATGGAATCGGGCTTTGGTGTATCCTTGCTTTATAGCATCCCGAACTCTGTGTAAAAATGAGTGTGTCGAAGCGTTAATAAATGAAGGGTTAATGAGGTCCAGCAATTCAATCTGTTCTGTATTCTTTACATGATACTTAACTTGGTAAAAATCCATCGTAATTTCATCATCAATACCATAATCGCCTGCAATTGGTTTATGATATTCAACTACAATATCATCGAGAGATTTAACCCGATCATCTTCATATGATACGGTTCGAATGTTGGATTCTTTATGTAGCAACTCGGAAGCAAATACCCAAAAATACAAATTTTGATAAGTCAGACCAGCATTTATAGCATCAATAGCTTTTCCCATTCTACCACAATCCTATTATAAGATTAAAGAACCTATGTTCCCTAATTATATTATTCCATACAAATTAATCATTTTCAATTATGATTACTAGGCTCATGAAATTTAACTCTGAGAAGTCACCAAAGTCAAAAAAATTATTAATCTCTCAAGGACGTGTCTCAAACTCATAAAATTGTAATATATAGGTTTACTGTATCGAATAAATACACGATACTAAATTCACGAAGAGACAATGGTCGCTATTCAAGATTTGTTTCCACCTGAACGAAAACCTCAAGGAGGCCACAATTGTGCGAGTTCACCAGCATGGATCAGGCGAAAGGGGGGAAAAGCAAGCGATCGGACGTTCCCGAGGTGAATTAAGCATGAAAATTCATGCGGTAGCTGACGCGTTAGGGAATCCATTCGCTTTGACTTGACCGGAGCCCGTCCAAGGTTTCAATAGCATCGCGTTTAACCTGATTCGATTGGCAACTGCGGGACAATCCTTAAAAGTATGAAACTGACCCGGAAGCAAGTTTTAGACGACCGAGCGTATATACGAATGCCATTCGGACCTTTTAGAAGGAACAAAAAGCCATACCGGTGATTCCCGGAAAGGAAAATCGCCGAGTGAGTGATCCTGAAATATGATTGGTATGTCTACAAAGAGCGCCATTTGGTGGAATGCTTCTTTAATAAAGTAAGAAATTTTTAGTGATTCGTTATGATAAATTAACGCGTACATTTAAGTCTTTTTTGGTCTTGGCATCCATTATGGTATGGCTTGCTTAGGTTTAGAGACGCTCACTAGCACATTAGGTTCTTTCGTCGTTTGTTCATAACAACTCTCTCCAAAAATCCACATATTGTTTGGCTCCGATGGTGTATATGTAACTCTATAACAAGCATTACTCTTTCTTTAAAAGTTTACTATATTTTCTGCATTGTTAGTGGGACTCTGTCAGGCTAGTAATCGCATCTAAGATTAAATTAGATCTCATTTAAAAGCCAGATGTAACATGTTACTTACTTGCACATGAAATCAACCTTAGGATTAAGAGTAATTAAACGATGTTAATCTAAGGAGCCATTTTAGTTTTTTAATAATGGATAACACGAAAAAGCCATACACGTGCTTGGAGTGCATGAAGATTCACATCCTCCTTGCATTCATTTGATAATCTTCCTATGTACTGAACCAGCCATTCTTGAATAAGTCGCATGATCTGCCCGCTACTAATGTAACTGTCTTGATCCAGAAAAGGATGCTCTTTCTTGCTGATTGGAATATAAGACAGTCCAATGTCCCTTCCTTCAATGCCTTTTCCACTTCATCGGTCGCAGATATAATCGGAACGACAAGAACACTGCCGGGCTTCAAATCAGGTTGTCCCTGATCATGCAGGTTCACAACCATGTGTCTACCATGCACAATAGCTCCTGGTTCCGGCGTTGAAACTGTGTGTTGGATTTCGGCACCTCGGTCCAGGATGCATATCCACGTTTAAGAGTTTTCCATTTCGTTGTACCCCTATTTATGTGAAGTAGAGCTGCATTAGCTCTGAGATGTCACATGCATGGTTTCTTTCAACATTGCTCGATCTATTTTGGCTTGCGTTTCCGAGTACGATTCATGTACTCGTTCAAATTTTATGCCCAACCTATTTTGTATTCTTTCTTTCAGACCAGCTAGGCGTCAACGTTTTTTGGAAGAAAAAGTTACTAGGTTACTCATGTTTAAAACCTCCCATATTACATAAACCACGGTATCAATTGTTAAAACTAGTTCACAGGAGTGTACAAGGGTGTATCAGCAGCTATTCGAAGGATGATGGAGCACAACCTTTCGCTGTGTTATATGGTTATCTCAATCCACGCAATCCATGCGGAGTACGACCTGTGATTCACAATGAGCCAGTGCCAGAAGAAATATTTCAATCCACGCACTCCATACGGAGTGCGACAAATGCAGAAGACACTGGATGCACGGATTATTGAGATTTCAATCCACGCACTCCATACGGAGTGCGACGCAAATAGAGCTGATGGGAAAGAAGCCAATAAGAATTTCAATCCACGCACTCCATACGGAGTGCGACCTATATATGGTAGGGTGAGGTGCAGACCATAGAATATTTCAATCCACGCACTCCATACGGAGTGCGACAACCGTATTTCGAATATCCAGACCCTGCTGATCCAATTTCAATCCACGCACTCCATACGGAGTGCGACGTTTCACAAAACTTACCTAGTCGTTCCTTTTTGATATTTCAATCCACGCACTCCATACGGAGTGCGA
This sequence comes from Paenibacillus sp. CF095, assembly GCF_900101225.1. NCBI lineage: Bacteria > Bacillati > Bacillota > Bacilli > Caryophanales > Paenibacillaceae > Paenibacillus > Paenibacillus sp. CF095. Next base: position 169,918 of record NZ_FMZN01000003.1, on the reverse strand, counting down.
CGAGACGAACACAAGACGTTCAATGACCTTTGTAGTATTTCAATCCACGCACTCCATACGGAGTGCGACAGCGGAAATACACGTATTAAGTTATATTTATAATCCCTTAATACGTATTTCCGATATTTTTTCCGCATATTAGCTCCACTATATCCCACAACAGCATAAAAACTCAATATTCTTGTTGCCAAAAGGTCATAAAACTGAATATTTCGACAAATTTCGAGGTGCGAATCTTCCTGGGAATTCATGTGAGCTTCGGGTTCGCACCTCCTTCAGCTGACTTCATGGCATTTCGCAATTCATTACTACCACTGGATTAAGGATGAACGATACACTCCGTCCTACAAGATTCATAGCCCACATCATATTACTCACTCACATCAAAATCCTGTTTAATTGGACAAGACTTTTCACATTATATCGACCTGTAGACTACATCGATCTGTCCACAACCAAACGTGGAGTTCCTTCCGATATGTAAAATACGAGCAGCGTTCAGCCAAGGGATAAATGGAGACAACTCCCCCTCAAACGTTAGTGAACCCAGCATGCCGCTCCAATCCACCGATTCTTTCTTTCGACTAGAGTATCGATGCATCTCATTCAGATATAATCCTGAAGATGTCAGGCTCATCTCGCTTGCCAATTCACATACCTTCATCGCTACATCCGTGTTTATATTTCCTCCATAACGTTCCGTCAACAACTGAATTCTTTTCGTAATGCTCCGAATGATCGTGGGAAAATCAATTGTCTGTACCAGCGCCCCACCTCGACGTATCCGAACAGGGGTCAACAGATGTATAGAGCACCATGAAGCATGTTCTTGCAGCGCATGGACAGAAATATTTTCGGGTATAGCTGCGTTCATTTCGAATTGTCCCTGTTTCCAAATGGGTCCGTACTGATCTGCATGAAAAATGTCTGTTAGTTCGAATGCCTTACGTTCGGCTCCAATTCCAAATGTCTGTGCCTGGGTCAACGACGTCGTGATATCCTTGGCGTAACGAACCGCATCTCCGATCAAGATGAGCTTGAAGCATAACGCATCACCTTTATCATAGAATGCCTTTGGCCGGGGTGGCTCAATGATATAAGGGTTGACGATATCCTGTGCAGCCCCACCCCATCGGCGATTCTCGAATATATACCTATAGGATTCTGAATGCCTAGTTAGCGCCCAACCAGTCACACCATGGAGCGTAGAGCCGAGAAATGCGGGCAAACGTGTCGTTTCCTTACATTCAAGTCGAATGAGTAACGGTAGGTATTCCAGCGAAAAAATAGGTGCTTGTCTATTCATACGATACTCCAATTCTGTAGATCAAAGATTACGAAACTAAAGGCATGCTATCTGTAATTAACCCGAGGCGCTACATATGGAGTGCAACAAAATTTTACTAGAGAAACTATCCATGTACAGATTTTAATTCACACACTCCATACGGAGTGCGACCTTCTTGTGAAGCAGTTTTACGAATAGTTGGTTCAAATCGGGTATTAAATCTTCCATTCTTAATATCTTTTAATCCCTATATGACTTCTGTCTTCCGGATTTGAGGAGCTTTTTAATTTGAGTAAGAAAGTTTTGGTCAACCGTAGAGTACATTCTACATCAATACATTTTAAAGTCGTGTCTTCCTCAGTGACGTTATTTTTACAGATAAAACGCTCTCCTGCAGTGGCACGGTGAGTACAGGTATCTTTTCAAAATTTCAATTCACGCACTACATTCCATACGAAGTGCGACCTGCTGCGGAGCTGGCAAACCTTATGACTTCACTATTTCAATCCATACACTCCATACGGAGTGCGACGAACACGTACATTTACAGCGGTTATGGATTACTTATTTCAATCCACGCACTACATATGGAGTGCGACGTTGGCTGTACTGGATTTATAACATAGGATGGATAATTTCAATCCACACACTCCATACAGAGTGCGACCCAATCAAATTCCCTCATTTATTCCAATACCTATTTCATTTCACGCACTCCGTACAGAGTACGACGGAAGATAAGTTTATCTCTACAGAGCAGTTTAAAATTTCAATCCACGCACTCCATAGGGTGTACGACCTCGAGCAGAATTCGAGGAACTCAAAAGACGCGAATTACAAACCACACACTCCATACAGAGTGCGACATAAAGCGCCAGTACACGCTACTAGAGCGTCAGGTATTTCAATCCACGCACTCCATAATGGGTGCGACCCGAACTTGCTACTCCTGCGTTAAGTGTTTTGATTTTGTTGCAAGCGAACAATATGCTACCGCTTCTCTAGTATGACTCATGTGTATACACTAATGACAATTAAGAATGTAAGATATACAATTATTGTTTTTCAAGAAAAATATAGAAGGAAAACGAAGTGATATTATCTAAATTAAAACCCTCAAAGTTAAACTAGCTAAATATTTGTTATGGAGAATTATCTCAGGCTATTCAGTACAACGCTTATTTTCAGATCATCGTCATCTTTGGGACACCACCTGAATTTATTTTGATTAAGTCTATATAGTCAGTGTAAATCCATTCTTATTTGGCCGTTCTCACTGTTAGTGCAAAAAGTGATGAGATGTTTAGTTAACCATCAAATCTTAATCTGAATATCCTGTTTCTTAACCGTACACAGTTCTAGCACATAAGAGCAACTAACCAGTTTGTAGTGTACCAGAGACCCACTCCACACAACGTTCCAGTAAGTATTCGTCGCCAATTTGTACTTTCTTTTCCCTTAACATATTGTCTCCAACCATCCCATATCATGGGGAAAATTAAGACGATTGATGTAGTTGCTAACACACTCATACTCCAATCGATTTTCCCATCTGGAATAATACTATGAAGCGCGTAACAAACTGTCAGTCCTAAAGCAACGCTCGAGCATCTCCAACATAGCGGGAAACAGAATTGTCCTATGTGAGGAGCCCTGTCTCGTTTTCGATTACATAACGGTACTATCCCAACGTCATCATATAAGGTCTTAAACCTTTTTCTTAACTCCATATTAATCAATTTCCAAATCTCCTGTTATCGACTATTTAACATTGAACAGCAAACAGAGATCACAATAATAATTAAAATTATCCCAATGATATAGAGCATATTAATATGCAACCCCCAAATAGCTTTTCCATTCTTTTTCGAAGTCGATATTCATATCGAACAGTCGATTTATCTTTTCAAGCTCATGAATAACAGAATCTTTATGTGGATCAATCTCCTGTAAACGTTGCTTGGTCTCTTCGATCTCGAAAGCAATCTCCTTGAGCCTTAGTTCTGTCCCCCTCTGTTGTGAAGAAGTCAGTCCCTCTAGCTCTTGCAAGTACAGTTCATTTTCACGTTGAAATACCTTTTGAATATTTGCCATGAGAAGACCATGACGAACACTAAAAAGATCAGCTTTCTCCAAAACAAGCATAACTAGATTAGAACAGAGGACTGTAGCAATTATTTGTAATGGTAATAATAATGGTTCTGGGATAGCAAACTGTCGTTCTACATATTCAAATAACATCTCTAGTACAAAAGATGTTACCGTCACGGATATTAAATTAAAGACGGCATCTGCCTTTTGACTTGGAGTGGCATTTTTATCGCCAATAATTCTTGCTGCATCGACGAGGGACAGTACAAGACTCTTAGCAAGTTTAAGCATCCGCTTTACAGTAGCTTTCACAAGATTAATCAGGATATCAAAGAAGGACTTCAAAAACTTTTTCAGCCCTTGATTCATGATATTTTTAAATATAGATCCTATTTTGGAATACACGTACCGAACCACTCGTTCTCCTGCTTTCTCGAGTTTCCTTAATACTTCTTTTAATTTGAGTTTCCTATTTTTTAAGATGACCCGAATCTCATAAATAAGGGCAGGTACTGCATAATAGACGACTTGTCCGGCAACGATTTTGCTCAAAGACTTTGTGGTATGTTTACCAGCATCATTGACGACCTTCTTATAGTCTGTCTCCTTCAATAGGACTTTACTTTCTTCATTTTGTGACTTGCGATAATTTTTAACTAGTTCGGATTTCACTTGTTTTGAGACTTTCCCATTCCCGTCAAGATATCCACTATCCTGAAGTTTTTTCTTCGGTTCGCCTTGAAGGTGTTCCCAGCGACTGGCAACCGCGTTTGCCATCTCATGTGGAGTTGCTCGATGAGTTATATCTACTTTTTCGTAGCTCACACCATTTTCATTTTTTACCTTCACGCTTACCTCTACTCTAACATCGCCTTTGGATTGGTTGGCAGTTTCAAACATCATTGTGAAATTATCCGAAGAATTATAAAATTCTTTAATCCTATCTTCTGCTTTGTCCTTCAAATAACGGTTGTAGACATATGCTGAGCTTAATGCCTGCGTGTGCTCCACATGTAACTGACTCACTCGTTTGCCTTGAGAGTTTAACCTTGAGGCTTCTATACCTTCTGTGTAATCATCCTGCATTGAACCCTCTGTATGACGACGCTCTCGGTATTGTTTCTTCCCCTTTTGAATCATTCCAGAGTCTTTATAACGCGGATGAGCATTCTCACTCTTTTCAAACAATTTTTGTTTCGAATTTTCCAAATCGTTCATTATCGTTTTCATAGTTCCAGCATTATCGGGATCATTGTAGTTGAAGACTAGTTTTTGTACGTCTTGTCCTGCAGCAAGTGGATCATATTCATCATCGTAATTGAACTCCAATATTCTTCGCATCATTTGATCAACAGTAATATGATAATCCGAAGTATCAAAGAAATTCCGAACGAGTTCACCTGCCAGGTCTCTACCAGAATTTCTAATTAACTGTGATCCGAAATCATTGTTGAGTAGTTTTTTCATTTCTAGGTTAATATTTGTGATTGCTGATTCGTAAAGTCTCTGTTCCTGTTCCAGAAGTATTGCTCTACTATGTACTACTTGTCGAATATTCATATACAGTCCTTTCCCCTCAGCCTATACGATATTGTTCAATTTTCTCACGTTGTGTCGTTACGATACGTCTGTAATTAGAAACAACTTCTCGTTCTTTTTCATGCTTTTCATTAGTCAGCAAATTTGTTAGTACAGGAGTATTATAAATTCTAGAAGATATAACGAAGAAAAATAAAGCATTCTTCACAAATTTATAGTGTTTCTGGTACCGGCTAGTAGCTAATAATCCTGGATCAGTTACTGTGGTTACAGACAGTTCTTGATTGGCAATCAGTTGATTTTTTAAAGTCTCACATTGTAAGAAGGCCTGAATCAGCTCCAGTTCTGGCATGACTTTTGACTCAATCGTGTCACTAATGGACTCAACACTTTTTTGATACATATCTATAATTTGAATATCTTCTTCTACAAATCGCAATTTCAATTTACTATTTTCCAACATCTGATTACCCTCAATTGTGAATTCCTCGATTCGTTGAGCCGTCTTTTTATTCTTATTTCTTGTTTCAACAGTTACACCCAACATAGTTTTGAAGAATGTCTTTGCGAAAACATCACCCTTGCTCCAATCAATCTTCTCAATATAATCATCGATCGCTTCAAATTTCTTATGAGGTAGTTCAATCTGATTTTGCTGTTCCTCTGCTGTAAAATCTTTGACCGAATTGATATTACCAAATTGGGAAAGAAACATACCTAAATAAGCAACATTTCGTTTGATCTTAGTTTCCCGAACCTTGTTCAGTTCTTCAATGCGAGTATTGAACCGATTGACTGTTCTATTTATTTTTTCAATTAAGAGACTGATATCGCTTCTATATGTATCGTATAATCGTTTTAATCGATCAACTTGTTCTCTCCGCTCTTTTTCTCCCGTCAGGCCTTGGACTAGGTCTGCTGAACGATCAAGTACATTACTAGCAAACTGTTTCATTTTATTAATCATTGTCTTTATCCTCCGTATTGTAATACACAAAATCGGTATGTATCTTACGATCCTTACATGCTGTAATGATACCGTCTTCAACTAAAAACTCGAATCGCTCATCCTTACAAATGACAAATCGCTTCGTCAGGCCTTCCATTCGAAATACACCTGCTTTCGACGTATACGTGTGATTAATTTTAATCCGAGACCTAGATTTACGTATGTAAAGGACATATGCTAATGCAACCGAAAGTAAAACTGCAGAAACAAATCCGTATACCATCTATATTCACTTCCTTATGATTTTGTTGGAAATATTCTAGTTCTTTATAACTACTAGAGTAAACTTTACAACATTTTTTTTCATTTGAATACTATGATTTAACATGTTTTGAAGAAGGTTACTATCACTGTTCACAACAAACAATTATGAATAGTTCATTGTTAAAAGAGAATTTTTTAAATTCATCATGCAAATTGTACTTCCTTTGTTAGCTGAGCAGCTAAACCGTTCTGAAGCATAATATTATAGAGCCCGTATCCATAAGTTTTAAATTTCCCTGTCCTTCAATGGTTCGGCTGGTTTGTTAATTTCTATTTAGATGGTTATCCGAAATGACGTAAGTCTCTTTCTTGCCGTAGTAAGTTCTTTTCCTACGAAGAACTGTCTGAAGTCCTAATATTCGTCTATGATTCGCTGTACACACTTGTGGCTCATATGGATGGCGTAGGTACGCTTCAGCCAGATTTTCACTCTGCAGTATCCATATGTACCTCTGAACCTCTCGTACATTCAACGATTTTAAGTCTCATCCCTCGCCTTTGAGTTGCTTCGGCGAAATATTCGTTTGTCGGTTTAACCACTTCTAGATACTCCAACCAGGTTGCATAGTAGACTAAGGTTGTAATTCTTATGAAGCAATTCCTTAATCACCTCAAACTTTTTGCTGCTCGGCGAACCAAGACATCGTCAATCTCCATTTCACGTGCTACACTCTTATAACCCAACCCCTTTTTGAGATAGAGGTCAACTATCTTTTTCTTAAACTTCTTATCGTACGTTTTTCTCATTTAGTCCAATACAACATTGATCAAGCCCAGAGGCGACATAATAGTATAAAGCTGAGTTGAATAACATTGCATAAATTACAATTCTCACTAATTATGACATTACACAATTCTTTTGAATTTCATAAATATAAAATTAATAATCATAAGTTCCGATATAGATATTACAAATCAGAGGGCGGTGTGTACATGTTTGAAAGCTTAAAAGAAAATTGGTTCACTTTCTCGGTTTCTACTCTTTCACCTTTAGTCATTATTTCAGGTATACTCCTATTGTTAGCTAATAAGCATGAACGAAAATTGTTAACTCCACGAAAGACTCTTTATCGGAAAATAATTAAAATTTTAATTTTATCTAGTCTTGGAGCAACCTTGGCCTCAGGCTGCATCTTACTGATAGCTTCAATATTAAATAGAGATGATATTATATTTAAAATTTCTGATCTAGTGCTCTACTTTGTGATCTATTTAGTAGTTATGCCTATTACTATCAATTGGGCAGAAAAAAAAGAAATAATATACCACTGGATTTATCTCGAGAAATACCAGTATACCCCTTTACTAATATATAAAGTTACTTTTAATAACAGATTGCTACTCTCATCTATAGCATCCCCTGATGACAAACTTGATAAAGGATTTATTATTATTGAAGACATCTCAATTCTTGACAATGAAAAAATTCACTTTATTGGACCGAAAAAAAAGAACATTTTCTCTGTATATCGTCCAAAAATAGAGGATTTAATTGCAGCCATTGAAAAAAACTCTCCAAAAACAAACAGAGACGAAGATCAGTAAAGGCCTTCGTCTCTGTTTGAAATGTAATTTCTCAGTAGTAGATAAGGCAAAACTCACTTTCTCATCCCTGAAGTTATAAAGTTCAGTTTATTGGATCTGATTTACTCACAGTAGCTTAGGAAATTGAAAACTATAGTTAAGGTGAACTAAAGTCAGAGCACAATTCTTCCCAACACTGTTGGTTACATCAAAAGTGAATAAAAGTCCTGTACAAAGGCTCTTTATAAGTTAAGAGTTCTTTTCATAACTCTTCATCTGATTACGTTACGTCTCCGTATCCATAATGAAACATCTCTTCTTTATAAGGCTCTAAAGCATAATCCATGAACTTCTGATACAAGTTTACTTACTTCATCAGATGCTTCGGAAAATTTTTGTTGGATTGCTCTAGGTACTATATAAGTTACGTTCACTAGGTAGGTTTATTTGTAAGTAGGATAGTTTATTCTGGTCAAGATAGTTGTGTCTTCGAAATAGTAATCGTCTTGATACCTATACCTACTAACCGAATAATATTGTCACTACCGCATGCATATGCATACTCCCTCACTTCTATTTCATAATGTTCCATCTTATTCGCAAATGGATAACTCCCTTTACTCTATTTTATCTATTGCACTCACACAGAGTGCGACCTCAAGCAGCCGAGTATAGTAGAATTATTGGAATTATTTCAATCCACACACTCCATACAGAGTGCGACATAAGGCCATTTTCGACGTGGACTATCTCAGAATATTTCAATCCACGCACTCATCCAGAGTGCGACAAGGTGCCCATTACATATGCGAACATGAAAGACTAGTTTCAGTTCACGCACTCCACACGGAGGGCGACTGGGGATGATTTAGATTGGTGATTGCACTAGCTAAGATTTCAATCCACGCACTCCATACGGAGTGCGACTGGCATCAAAGGAACTCCCTTGACATATACTGCGATTTCAATCCACGCACTCCATACAGAGTGCGACTGCAAGTTAGTAAGGTAGTTGAATAGCCTCTTTCTTATTTCAATCCACGCACTCCATACAGAGTGCGACGGCAAAGAAGCCAAAAAACATGTAGCTGAAGCACTATTTCAATCCACGCACTCCATACAGAGTGCGACAGCGAAAAACAACGTAATCCCCCTATTTAATGAGAAGATATATACGTCTTTTCGCTATTACAACTTCTTTATAACCATTACTCAAATCACTTTAACATGAAATCGTTACCAAAAGGTCAAAACCAGACGTTTTCGACAATTTTCGAGGTGCGAATCTCCTAGGAAAATCATGTGAGCTTGGCATTCGCACCAGTTGAAGTATTAATGGATAACCCATTCCAGTTCGAATCTGAGTCGTCCAAACTGGCAGCTTCTAGTAAACATTCAAACACCAATTTTTGTACTCGCTATCCGTAATCTACACTCTTTTTACCACTTTGATAGCCCAATGTCTCTCATGCTTACAACATACCGAAATACAATCATTACACCTACTTCCAGAGCATCGAAGTATATTATCCTTATTCACACGAATTGTCTTTCCAACAATAAAGCTTGGGTATGTGGTTCAAGACCCCAAGGAATTTTTGCATTTACATGTGAATGCATTAATCGTCTCCTGGCACTTCATTTAGGATGTGACAGCAGAAAGTGTAGTATAGACGTTTCTCAAAAGATATTTTTAACATTATTTAGTCTTTTATTAAATGATAATAAATTCATATTAATACAGATAATCTATTTAACTCAAGAAATATGTTGCCAAAGGAGCGCTACAAGCTTAATCGAAATTTTTCGATGTGCGGATCTCCTAGAGATTTTTTATGTGAGCTTTACGTTCATACCATTAAAGTAGCGCTTTTTATAGGTCTAATCTTTGTTGATTTAGAGCTTTCATTTTCATAAAATAACATTTTAAAAAATATCCAATGTATTTGATCTCATTCTATATGGTACTAATATGACCATCGTATCTAATTTTTTTGAAATCGATCAAGCCTCAAATTCATATCAACGCGTTCTGGGGTCCACAATAAGACTTCCGTGAGAAAAGTCAAAGCATCCATGCCACACAATCTATTCATGATTGACTCTATCAGTTCTTTTATATTTCCTTGTGTGTGTTCGGCGAGAATTATCCCTCCGCTATCTCCATTAATATATAAGTGTTCTACATGCGCAACTTTATGCACATGGCGCAGCCATAGCGATCCTTCGTCAAGGAAAAAGATATAACTTTCATTCATAACATAGCCTTGATAAATATCAAAATCCTGGCCGTCATCTAAAGGACCTACCACTATAGAAGCTAATTCAATAAGGTTTGACATACTCAGGAACACCTCTTTTCATTAAATCGTCATAAACTCTCTTATCTCTTTTAACTTATCAGAGATGTACAATTACATGCTTTTCCTTGCAACCTCACAATCTTCATTGATACTTAAATTAAAATCATATTTCATGCATAGTAACTCTTCATCTGAGGTATCGCCTCCATACCAAAAACATTTAATACGTTTTATAAAATAAAAAGTTCGATTTATTATACATATAGTACAACAAATCAAACTTTTGTTCAATAATTATTCGCACAAAAAGTTCGCCTTCTTGTATTTATAGTCCATATTCAATAAAATACACGTATATACATGCTTTCTTGGAGGTTAATGATGGCATTAAAACCTAGCTATAAACCAATGGAAATAACTCTGATCAAAAAGGACAAAACTAAAACTTATCTGCGTACTCAACTAGGTATTTCTCCTTCTACACTAGCGAAAATGTCTAATGGAGAGTTCGTTGCGTTAAGTGTAATCGCACGAATTTGCGAAGAGCTTCAATGCCGAATAGAAGAGGTTGTTGAATTTATAGAGGAGTAGATAAAGAGGATATCTCAAAGCTATATGATGCGAGACTATACTTTTTTAGTGAATCTGAAAAAAGGTGTTTTTTTGGGGGGGATTTACTTTATAGAGATAAACTTTCCTACATTTCACATTGATCTACGATATTTACAAACACAAACCGGTTCTACTTTCCAATAAAATAATTTTATGTTCATGTTGCAAGAGTTCCTATAACTGCTTTTTGAATAATTATTGATAAAAGAACCTCTCTTAATTCTATTTAAGATTCAATCTTCCTCTAGTATTAAATCCCCCCAATTGGGCAATAGTTTTTAATAAAATGAAACAACTTGTGCGGAAATGAAGTTCAAGCGATCACCTCCTTTCAGCAGATGACATCACTCACCAAAAATCGGACAAAAATATAAATTGTACCCATATACAGATACTCCGGCGAGTGTCTTTTTATTTTCCCCAGCCGCCCGGATTACAAATACAATGCCCCCCAAACTTTTATAAATGTTATCCTTATTCGATTCGAAAAATAGAAGTCTTTCTATCTCCTTGCAAAAATGGCCAGTGTATTTCATCTTACACATACATACAAAGTGCACTACAGCCCCTGAAGGATTTCAATCAAACTGCCCAACCTAGCGCCATCGGAGCAGTAGTTAGGTTACCTCTCCCTGCAACTTAGAAAACGCGGAAACTTGTGCGACCGCCAGGGCTATACGGTTATGCTGTTTACTGGAATTGAATTCTTAACGGATGAAAAAAGCACCCAGAAGGGTGCTTATGAATTATAACGATTTAGCAAACGTTAAAAGTTTTGAAGGTGAAATCCCATTAGTGAGATACGTATTTGATGTTACATATCCAAAAACTTCTCCTTTATAAACGAGCACTGGCGGAGTAGAAGTGTACTCGTTAAACGCGCTCTCTGATGAATAGGAACTCCCGTAATTTCCGTAACTGTTCCAAATGCTTAATCTGTTGTACTGGCTTCCGTAGGTTCCGTATTCATTGAAGATAGAGTCTCTGTCATAAGTGTTGGTTGATAAGGTTCCTAAGAAAGTTTTGAGGTCGTTTGAGTATACGTGTATATCAGATGCTAACACTCCGGAAACCTGAGTAATCTGTGGCTTTTGCGGTTTTACTGGTGCTGTGTTTTGTCCGTTTACGATAATATCATAAGGGATGTATACATCTACAAAACCCTCTGAAAAGGGAGCAACCTCATATGGATTGAATCTTACTGTGAACCCTTTGTCATTATAGAAAAACGTCCCCTTTTGGATGTCAAGAATCGTATCTGTGTACAAAATTGATCCAGGGTTAGCTTGACTTCTTTTTTCAAGAATTGATTGGAGGTACACATTCGCTCTTACTATTTTTGTTCTGCTGTCTAAGAAGTCTTTCATGTATATTCTATTACCATTGCTGGAATTGAAGTTGAAAGATTCTACCCATTGCATGTCATGTATACCTCCGGTATAGACGTAAGAATAATAAACAACAGACAAGGCACCTTGCTTGTTGTAAGCGGTTTGGACACTCGTCTTGTAATAGTAATCTTTGTTTTGCTTGATATCACTACTATTAGCTACAGAAGCAGCATTAACAGCATGAGCTTTTAATGCTTTGTTCATTTTAGATGCAGCATTCTTGTTTGGGTGGTTTACAACTTGTACATATGGTTGTCCCTTATAACTGTAAGATTTCAAGGTGACTTTACCATTGGCTGCTGAAGCTGTGCTGGACGGAAAAACGATGAATAACGAAAACAACACCACTAGTATAGATAATAAATACTTTCTCATTTCTATTCTCCTCGGTTAACTCCACATCGGCTGCGGTAATGGTAACTTCATACAGAGTGCGACCCATCGTTTACAAAACCCTTAGTGATGATGTTGATATTTCAATGCACGTACTCCATACGGAGTAAGACCATCTGCCATTACCTCACCACACTTTCTCTAAATATCTCAACCCACACACTCTATACAGAGTGCGACTAATAATCAAGGGATTCCTTGTCCCGCCCCTTAAATTGCATATTGTGGAGCTGCTGTTTGGGTAGGCGATTTCAATCCACGCACTCATAGGGAGTGTTACCAGATCCAGCTCTTTCTGTAGCTTACCGCTGCAGTCATTTCATCCATGGCAGGTAGCGGGATAGCTTAGACATCCAAATAGATGCATCCCCCAGTCGAAAGTTGGCCGGGGTGACCTACTACATTCATCGAACAGAACGTATGTACTTAATCTACTAATCTTCAATCATCTTCAGGACAATAGTATGTTTGCAATTGGGACATTTCTTTGTTGCAGTAAATGTTTTTTTTTGATTTAAATCGAGAAGGGATAACAGCTGGACTAATAAATTTGGTAGTGAAATCAGAGCAAGTAACAAAGTGATTGTACTCATTGCGGCGGTATCAATTAATGCTTTTTGATCTTGAAGCATTCCAGCCATAAAAAAACCTAGGACTATGACAAACATTACAACAAAGCCTATGTACAGTAATCCCCAATTAATCTTTGTCCATTTCCACACTGTTTTTATTTTCATTTCTTCACCTCAATATCTATTACGTCTAATGAGATTAGAAGATTCAATATTTGATGCTGAGACGGGGCATATCTTACGTGGACTGTCTTATCACCGGCAGCTGAAAAAAAGGAGCTTATGAAATGGCCATCTCACAGAAGGTAATTCAACTGATCGATCAGAAGCTTGCACCGTTGATCCGGACCGGCTGCCGCATCCATCAGATCATTATAGTATTTGCTGCAGCTAAGGAATTAGTGAAACAAGGATCGGTCCAGACGGGTTACGACATTCTGCGAGTAGAACCTAGTAATTTTGTTCCGCGTGGCAAGTCATATCTTATCGAAGATCAATATCGGGGATTCACACGGGTAAGGTAGTTCAAACAATGGAGCAATGCTCTACGCGCTTTGGAGGAATATACTGAGACTTTTCGGTAGTACCGACAGATCGGTTTCAATCGGCGAGAGGCAGCAGTCATGCAGGCATATGTTTATAGAGAGCATCACTCTACTAGTGCAACCAATCAGTAAGCAAACGGAGAATATCGTTATACATAATGTGGTTAGAGAAAGTTCAATTTTATAGCAGGAAGAAGACAATTGCTCTTGCAGACATGGAATAATTAGGGGAAAGGAGTAACTGTAGAGGGTTAATCAGATGAGAGTGCAAACAAATCGTTCGCTTTCTTTTTATCGTCCCTATGAAGCTTTATAGATAGTGACACAGTAAAACATCTCGTTAGGTTAGAAATAATTCGGGAAGCAGTTGATCGAACGATTCCATGTACTTCAGGTACCAAACTTTTGGCGAGTGTAAGTAGTTGTAAATAATTTTTTTTATTGCTGCTGAATATTATTTGGTAGCACTCCTTACAGATTTCGACCAAAACGCATTCTGGTATTGGAAACTTGCTAAACAGTTCCAATCCACGCACTCCATAAAGTGCAACTTAGAATACTTGTACCATCATTCTTTACCTGTAATGTTAATGCTTCTGCTGGTTCCACTTACCTTAGGTCCCCGCATATAACCCCCAACATTTAAAATTGATCTGGCTTGTAATACTCGCACCCAAGCTTCTTAAAATCACCGTCCCATGTTACGACTGGCATGTTAATTGTTTTTGACTTTGCGCTAAGATAACAGTCCACAATGTCAACGTTACCCTTTTCCACAAACAGCCTTAACGCATCTTTCATGTAATCTTCCTCAAAGATAATGTTATCAATTTGCGATAGATTAAGCAGGGCATTTCCTACATCAACATTAGGATGCTTGTAATGTGATTTCAGTACCCAACATGTTTCAATAATTACTGGTGATGAAACCATCATCTGAATATCTCCGCTATCTAGCATTTCAGAAAATTTTTCAAACTGCTCCTTATCGTCTTGAGTGAACAATCTTACTAATATGTTTGTATCAGCCAAAAAATCCATTGCTATTCCCCTTTTTTGTAACTGACTCCCACCATGTCTATCACTGACTTCCTAGCTTCCTGAAGATCATGTTCTTGACCCGTCTTTAAGATCCCTACAAGATCAGTTAACTTTTTCTGTTTCCTAACTTCTAATTTTGCTTCCCCATTTTGGATAATCACAATGATTTTGTCGCCTGTAGCTATACCCAGTTGTTTCCTTACCTCAACTGGAATTGTAACCTGTCCTTTTGAAGTTACCTTACCTGATTCATACACACTCATACACTACTACCTCCTACTTTATTACCTATGTTATAATGTATTACTTTAATATTCAAGTATTACTTTTCATATCAGGTAATATACATTCCAAGTAAAGTTATTTGAAATTGCATTTCTAATGCTTAGTGATTTCAGCGTCAGCATGTAAGCCCAGAGCTGTTTTACATGTTCATGTGTCCTATAACTTTCTCACTCACAAGTAGGTATTTACCGTTCCAATGTACTTCTTCAATGTGAGTTATTTCCTATTATACTGGTCATTATGGACAATATTTCAATCCACGCACTCTATACGAAGTACGACTATACGGCGTGAAGATATCAAACCGGATGCTCGCTTTTTCAATCAATGTAATCCATACGGAGTGCGACCTTACGTACTCTAATTAAATTGGAGAGGTTCATTGATTTCAATCCACGCACCCCATACAGAATGCGACTAGTCGTAGACGCGACAATTTAGCACCATCACGATTTCAACCCACGTAATCCATACGGAGTGCGACCCGTTTAGCGTCTTGAGTGGCGGCGTCATGTACTGATTTCAATCCACGCACTCCATACAGAGTGCGACAAATTCGCTCAATCGAACTCAAATTACTCCTGAAATTTCAATCCACGCACTCCATACAGAGTGCGACAGCGAAAAGTGACGTAAAAACTAGTTTTCAAGGATAGCTATTAACGTATTTTCGATATTTCTACTACTTTAAAACTCTTATGACATAAAATCATTGCCAAAAGGTCACAAAAAAGACCTTTTCGACATATTTCGTGGTGCGAATCCCCCAGGGAATTTTTAGAAGTAGAAGTTCTTTTCGAAGAATTAAACAGAAAACCATGAAATATAGACTTCTCTTACTTCGATAATATCACTTCGAAGCATCAGTAACAACGCTCTATCATTTGATTTATCAATGTGAAAGTTCCATATCTACTGAACCTCATTCAACATTTTCATGTTCTATTCTTTTACTATAACAATGTTTAAATCACCTAATTTACTTCTTAAGTTTGTATTATATAATCTCTATAATAAAAAGAATAAAGGCCTCCAAAAGGAGGCCTTTCAAGCACAATTACCATAAGGTAACGGCGTTTTTGTATAAACATCAGATAATCGCCACAACCAACACCGTTGGCGGGGAATATAGCAACACCTCTTGCAAGAAAAGTTATATCAAGGTATTCTGTTCCTGTCAAGGGAGTGTTGAATAAAATTAGTTATTCTTCGTTTAACCCTGCCGCCGCTTGACTCATTGTTACTACGATTCTTTTCTTCGACTGGAGTATCGATGCATCTCATTCAGATATAAATCCGAAAGAAGTAGGCTAATCTCATTTGCCAATTTACAGACCCTCATCGCTACATATGTGTTTATATTTCCTCCGTAACACTTCGTCAACAACTGAATTCTTTTCGTAATACCCCGAATGATTGCGGTAAAAACACAATCATCTGTATCAGCGCCCAACCTCGACGTATCTGAACAGGAATCACCAATGCACGGCGCACCATGAAGCCTGTTCTTGCAGCAGACGGACGGAAAGAATTATTTTCAGGTATAGCTCTGTTCATCTCAAAGTACCCCTGTTTCCAAATGGGTCCATACTGATCTGCATGAAAAATGTCTGTTAGTTCGAACGCCTTACGTTAGGCTCCGATACCACCTGTCTGTGCCTGGGTCAACGAAGCCGCAATATTCTTGGCGTAACGAACCGCATCGCCGATCAAGATGAGCTTGAAGCATAATGCATCACCTTTATCATAAAATGCCTTGGCCGAGGTGGTTCAATGATATAAGGGTTGACTATATCCTGTGCAGCCCACCCCATCAGCGATTCTCGAATAGATACCTATAGGATTCCGAATGCCGAGTTAGCGCCCAACCAATCACCCCATAAAGCGTAGAGCCGGGAAATGCGGGCAAACGTGTCGTTTCCTTACATTTAAGTCGAATAAGTAACGGGAGGTATTCTAGCGAAAAAATAGGTGTTTGTCTATTTATACGATACCGATATAGATCAAAGATCACAAAACTAACGGCAAGCCATTCGGAATTAACCCGAGGCGCTACATATGGAGTGCGTCAAAAATTTTACTAGAGATACTATCAATGTACAGTTTTAATCCTTGCACTCCATACAGAGTGCGATATCGTAACTCAATACTCGGCATTAACCAGGACGAATTTCGATCCACGCACTCCATACGGAGTGCGACCCTCTGTGTCGATATCAGACAGGCGCTTCAGTTGTATTTCAATCCACGCACTCCATACGGAGTGCGACGAGACTATCGACCCGATAAGCATCATCTTGTTTTCTATTTCAATCCACGCACTCCATACGGAGTGCGACAGACAGAACAGAAAAATTAAACGTTGTTTTGGAGATTTCAATCCACGCACTCCATACGGAGTGCGACGCTATGCGGCAAATGTGGAACGTCAAACTTACCTATTTCAATCCACGCACTCCATACGGAGTGCGACGAGCACTCCATCCAATCCGATGCACCTGTCAATCCATTTCAATCCACGCACTCCATACGGAGTGCGACTAACCGTCAATAGAAATGTTACTTATTTTGATGATTTCAATCCACGCACTCCATACGGAGTGCGACAGCGGAAATACACGTATTAAGTTATGTTTATAATCCCTTAATACGTATTTCCGATACTTTTTCTACATATTAGCTCCACTATATCCCACAACAGCATATAAACTCAATATCCTTGTTGCCAAAAGGTCATAAAACTGAAGATTTCGACAAATTTCGAGGTGCGAATCTCCCAGGGAAATCATGTGTGCTTAGGGTTCGCACCTGCTTCAGCTGACTTCATGGCATTTCGCAATTCATTACTACCACTGGATCAAGGATGAACTATACCCTCCGTCCTACAAGTTTCTCATTTTCGTTTCTTGAGGAGATCCAATACTTTTTTATTTTGGTCTAATATCTTTTTAATTCCCCAGTTGGGCACTGTGGTGTTAGGTTTATGATTACCTGCAGGTTTTATAAGTGTTTTTTTTCTCACAATAAGCCAGCTCCCCTATCGTTTTGTTAACAAGGGTTGGCATTATTGTAGACTTTTAAACTATCAGAAGAAGAAATAAAAAAGATGCTCTATGAAATTTCATAGAGCATCTTGGAGCACATAAACAGTAATTATCTATTTTTAAGGATATTCAGCACGTTATCGTTTGCTTTCAAAATTTTTTCTAGGCCCATATTCTTCTCAATCGTGGTCTTAGGCCGACGAACAACAACCTTATCCGGGGTTGCATCAACTTTTTTAGACTGTTTAAAAAGTGTCATAAATATCACCTCATATACTTAATATACCACACTACCCATCTATGAACCAATCAAATATCTGGACTAGATTAACAATATTATTAGCATCAATCCCATTCAATATGGCTCCAGATTCCGCTGCTTGGATAGTGATAATGAAACTATTGGTAGATCCGAAGAAAGGTACACAAATCGTATTTCCTTCCTCTACCACGTAAACTGCTGCTTCTGCTAATTCTTTACTCATTTCCTCTTTGTTCTCTTCAGGGATCAGGATACTGTTACTTCTTTCAATCTGAGAGAGAGAATTCCTTATTTTAGTCATGCGTATTTCTATGTCGCTGTCGAATTGAATCGATGTAGTAGAGATCTGTAAGCCGAAGGTATCCGTGTAATATCGAAGATACTCTTTTAACATAGACGAGTACACATCCCACTCTGGCAACTGATCCTTCTGCTCATCTGTGAGCTCGGTTAGATGATGTTGTGAGTATTGAAGAACTGCAGTAAACTGAGCTGTTTTTTGAAAACTAGAGAGAATGATCCGTTCATTATCCCGTATTGTGTTTTCGATAATTTGATCATTTTTTTTGAATTCCGTATTTCCGATCTTTTGAATACTTGGCGTTTCTAAAATAGCCAGGTCAATAAAGATAGCTATACTGGCGAATTGTACGGCTTGCACCCAATCATTTAATAGAATGTGACCGGCTAAAATCATCCCAAAATAAATAAGTGCCATAATGGCATAGGATGTTTTACGGATGTTCAACAAATTGCTTTCATACCAACCACGATTGTACCAGTGTGTTGCCGTTGCGAGTCCTGCTATGGCCATAAAGCCAATAGCCATCCATCCGAAATAAAACATGAGGTTCCTCCTAACACTGTAGACTTCTGAATGGTATACAACATATAAACTCTATTGAATTCATGAATCATATTTAAATACAACATCCCATTCTCCTGTTACTTCATTAAATCCCTCTATTAACACTTCTTCTTTAATTTGGTCGGACGCTATAGTTTGCTAAAACGTTTCATCACGAAGAATTTCATGACCAGACCAATTATAAGCTTTTATTTTACCTGGACCTAAGCCTATTAAGAGATTGACAGAGGAACAAATGAAATCAACCGAAGCAAAACGCAGACGAGAGGATTGATTGCTTAAATGCCTACTGCTGGTCAATACAACTCCAAATTTATGGATAATTTCGGCTGTTGTTTCAAGCAGACTTGATTTTTGTTTTAATCTTGGTCTGCATAGACATAGCATCGCTATTGGCAATACTGCTACTGGCGACCACTCAATTTAATATCTCATTTGAAAAGACCAAGTGTTTAAGCATCTGGTCTTTTTTTGATTTCTTTAAAAAAGTGTCGATACTTGCTACCCGGCTCTCAAATATATTCATAGTAAATACCTTACAAACCTTACATTAAAGGAGATAGTACAGTTAAAAATATACCTACTAAATCAGCTTTTAGCGAAGAATACTTTGGATTGGAAGAAAACACCTTCTTTTAGCAATTATAATTACTGGCAAGAACTGAACGACCGTATCCTTGTTCTGAATAATTCTGTGGATGAATTTTATCGTTGAGGAATAATGCTCCCCATCCTCAAATAGAACAAAGCGGAAGAAGGCATCCTTGTTGAAGACCAAAAGCCAAGCTCTCCGAGCGAAGACCTGTTCGTTAGTCTTGTTCTGGGGGAACCATCAATAAATCAGAAACACCAGTTCACTGATGCTTTGACAATTACCATAAAGCACAGGTTCTGTAATACTTGCCCCCGTCCACCAACGTTCCGAGCAGAATCAAAACGCCCAATTGTTGCAGAAGATTAGGCGACTAATCATCGGTGGTTTATTTCAATCCACGCACTCCGTACAGAGTGCGACTACCCCATGGTTTTTTTTATTAAGGAGCATGTTTAGATTTCAATCCACGCACTCCATACAGAGTGCGACTCCTTCGCCATCTTCATACTGTTTACGATTATCAAATTTCAATCCACTCACTCCATACGGAGTGCGACACCGGTTAACAAAAAAATATGCGCCGGGTAATACGATTTCAATCCACGCACTCCGTACGGAGTGCGACCCGATTTTACCCAAGCCGTTTACCGCGTCGAATACATTTCAATCCACGCACTCCGTACGGAGTGCGACCTTCTTCCTTGTTTGATTCCACCAAAGCGTTAAGGATTTCAATCCACGCACTCCGTACGGAGTGCGACCATTTCGGTAAGTCTCCAGACGTGCATTGTCTGTATTTCAATCCACGCACTCCGTACGGAGTGCGACTTGAAATAATCATCATCAACGACTGCAGCCGTTTACCATTTCAATCCACGCACTCCGTACGGAGTGCGACTCCATTTGGTCGTGCGTCCTGATAGGGTTTTAAAAATTTCAATCCACGCACTCCGTACGGAGTGCGACGCCAAAGCAATTTGAATTGGAATGTGCGTTCATAATTTCAATCCACGCACTCCGTACGGAGTGCGACCTGCGTCTCGCGGGTTTATTCCTGGTATTCAGGCGATTTCAATCCACGCACTCCGTACGGAGTGCGACATACCCCTCGATGCTGGATAAGCTTGGAGCAATATTTCAATCCACGCACTCCGTACGGAGTGCGACCCTGCTCCTTCCTTACTATAGGCCGGATGATATATTTCAATCCACGCACTCCGTAAGGAGTGCGACGTAAGGAACTACGGATCATCAAGAGTGTAGCGAATTTCAATCCACGCACTCCATACAGAGTGCGACATGCATCAACGATAGTTGGTTGCAGCTTAGGGTTTATTTCAATCCACGCACTCCATACAGAGTGCGACAGCGGAAATACACGTATCAAGTTATGTTTAAAATACCTGAATACGTATTTCCGATACTTTTTCCACATAATAGCTCCACTATATCCCACAACAGTATATAAACTCAATATTCTTGTTACCAAAAGGTCACAAAATTGAAGATTTCGACAAATTTCGAGGTGCGAATCTCCCAGGGAAATCATGTGAGCTTGGCATTCGCACCTCTACCTGGCGATTATCGAAATAGCTTATAACATAGCTTCCCTAGAGCCAAACAATAAAAAGCATACTTCCTCTCCGCATACTATTTCATACCTTGGAACCCATCACGTGAATCCTTCGCAACTGGATTCAAGTTGATTCAACTTTACACTACGCATCTTTACGATGTTGGACAAATTCCAAGTGCTTCCTTTTTATGTCCTCCGATACCTCTGTTTGTGGCAGCAGAGATTCATAAACGACTGTCGTACTTTCCTCATTTAAAACATCAGGAAGGATGTGAAATAAACCCTGTAATTGGCTTGTTAGATTCATATGTTTCGTAATAACAATGCCTTTTGATTTTACTTTGATCAAATCGATATTTGAGTCGTTATTAAATACGATAATGGAATGGAACGGTATGTCTTTATAGGGTTCACCCAAAAAAAGCTTAATAGCACGAATATGCCCCGCATTCTGCATAATTGGATTGTAAAATTCATTTCGATCCTCAATAAACGCTTGATTCCATATGCGTTCATCTTCATTCCCAACAATCACTCCCCGATAGTTTTTGGATTCAATTACATAGATTCCAGTACTATGGATGGCAACCAAGTCCACTTCAGTATATTGTCCACTGCTTGTTGGTACATAAAGAGAAGAAAGACATTTGATATGGGGGTGACTTTTTCGGACAGCATCAAGTACAATCGCTTCTCCCTGCTGCCCCTTATCGAAAAGGACTACTGGCGTATCTACAAATGAGCTACTTTGCTCACCTTCCCGTTCCTCTTCATTTCCTAAACTCCGGTCTATGCTTCTTTCCAGCTCTTCATGGGTAAGCGAGCGATTCATGGGGGTTCGGCTTGAGAAAATCCCACTAAGTAATCCTATTAAAGCTACGATTCCAAACAAAATCCCGACAACAAGTCCAAGGTGATCAAAAATCCACGTCACAATGGTTGCAGTTCTTGTTAGTAAATACACCTATCTATCACCCTCATTTAGAAACTTAGTTTGACCTATTCATAGAATGGTTCTCTACATCGAATTAAACTTACTTCCTACATAAGCCGAGTTATAGGGACCACATCTCGCATATGAAATTGTTAGCTCTACGATCAGGAAGTATTCACTTCATCGTTTTGTATGTACAAAACACATCACATACACAATAGGGATTGTTATTAGATAAATCGTGAATTCAATCATTCATTATGTTCCTAGGCCCGATTTAAACATGGATTAGTTGTTATAATCAATCATCTCCTTCTTTTCATGCTCTACTCTACTATGCAAATTACTTAACTCTAAAATTGAATTAGAAAATTTAGTTTTTGTTCATTAATATTGGTTTAAGATATTTATCCGATAATTCCGCTAGCATGCCTAAAGCATTCTCTTGTGAAATAAATCCTAGTCCTGCAGATGGGAAGGGTATTAAGAAAATGTATAAGACCCTATTATCTAATGAAATTTCTGCCTTAAAGGCTTTTTGTAATTGCCCCTTACTGTTCCTCATATCACAAGAGAATGGGAGGGATGAGAATAGATTTTTTCCAAACATTAATTCAAGAGCATCCTTCTTATAGCCAGCAGCTCCGCCAATTCCAAGGAGAATTTGTGCCCTAGATTTTGTTAGAGCATTTTTGATAATTCTAGCTCTGAGATTCGTATCTTCTTTGAAGTCACTAAAACTCGATGTGGAGTATTTTTGGGGCTTGAATCTACCTTTTGGTTTATTGAACGCTGCTAAATAAGGGTTGCCTTGATTTGGTTTATCTTCAGGAGATAGAGCTACTGCTCCATACTCATTTGGATACCATTTTCTCTCTGTTGATCTGGGAAGCGGTCTCCAGTCAATTAAAGCGGTTTGAATTCCCTCCGTTTTTGGTTTGTAGAGCTTGTCGCCAATGTATTCCTTGATTACACAAAATTCGTCGGTATTCGGAGAACCTTCAAACCAGTTGGATTGGCTGTTTCGTTCATGAGCTAGACAAAGCCTTGCAATAGCTGCATTAAAAACGCCTTTTGTAAAACCCTTAGAGTGTTTTTTTTCATAACCAGTAAACAATCCCTCAAAATCTGGATAATAAAATCCCTCTCGCCAGTTATTTGCTTCAATACAATAATTCCTTACATCCGAAGATTCATCCGTTGTAATCAATCGCGTCCTGGCTTTAACATTTTCTGTTACTGTATAACCACCCGTGCCCTCTTCATTTCCGAAAACTAAAATATCTGCATTAAGAATATCACCACAACCTATGTAGGAAAGTAATATATCGTATTCTGCCTTACTTAACCTCCAGTCCTCCACCCTGATTCCACCCTTTTGAAAGATATAATCTAATCTAAACTTGAATCCGATTAACTTGTCTCATCCAGCACGCTAGAACTTCCATTTTTAATTAGTATTCTCTGATATCCTACGTGTCGTTAGATTGCAAGTTTAATTATCTTCTAATTCTTCTTGACTTTTTTTAATTTTTCTTGTTCTCTTTTGTCCTGCATTCCATAGAGACGAACAGCTTTTCTGATATGTTTCTCAATTAAATCTAACTGAACATAGATATCTTTTAGTCCTCTCTCTTTAATCATGAATTTCCCTTTATACATGTTCATATCTAGTACTTATGACCTTGAATAACTATTTGAATCAATATCTTGATAATCAATTTGAATATCAAAAATAGGGAAGTTTTTATGTTCATCCATGAATGCTTCCCGAAACGGTTTTCAATACGGCTTCCCGATGATGTATCTTCACTATTCCTCCCCCCTTCCCAAAGAAAGCCTTGTTTTATGTATCTTTCTTTCTCTTCTCGAATGCGATCCACGAATAATACGATACCCAGAATAGTAACGGAAATATAGCTACTGCCATATAGCGTTTATCATAAGGGAGCGTAGAAATAGCAACAATGGAGATCGGTAAAATAATGGCTAGTAGCATTACATATTTGCCCCAATGTGTTTTTAATATATCCACCCGCTCCTTAGTCGATTGAAATCAAATTCCTATGTACTTCGTTTTGCCCGCCTTCGCTCAACATTCCTTCGTCCCAATCAAAACGGGTTGCAAAAGAACTGTTGCGATACTCCCCAATGACTGGGGCTAATCTGCAAGCGAATCATGATTCAATCGATTGTTGTCCTTGATAAAAATATCATTGTTATACTACACTTCACATACTCATTTTCTCCATCGTTCTCAACAGCAATCTTAACTCACGTTTATTCAATACGAACTCATCGTACACTCCTTATCACAAGCTCACACTTCATCATTAGCAGATAAAGCTGGAATATGTGCTAAAGTTCTTCCATCTGTCAGTTTTTCAATTCTATCTTTATGTACATTACGAAATATATCTGAATGGAGAAAACGCTCCGTTGAGCCAATGACACTTTTGCCATCCAAGTACATTTGGTACTCTATACTTGAATGAAAGTAGATAGATACTTCGCCGTTTTCATCTGCAAGTTTATCAATATCGTATCTAGGGTTTAGCTTTAATCCTTCTTCTCTTTCTTTTTCCAATCTCTTAAAAAGTTCTGTTATAGTTTCCATTCACCCAAACCTCCTATTAAATAGATTCGATTAAATCAACCACACCGAATCCTATACCCCCAACGGGTTCTTATATAGTCTACCATTTCTCAACATGCTATGGGTATACATGGGAATCACTTGTTTTTCCTTTCAACGTACATTGTACGTGCATACTCCGTTATATGGCACTTTATCAAAATAATTTTATACAAAGAAAATACAGAGATCGTACTATTTACTTGTAAAGGCGTCTTGAAATAGTATGCCTAATTTAAGTACTGTAACTTTTTTTGCCTGTCCTGCTGCTTATACGACTACCTTCATTTCATCTTTAAACCTACGTCACTAACCGCCCTCATCAGTCTTATCCATAGGCTATAGATAATCTCCAGGCATTCCACTCTTCAAAGTATCGCCGTCCCCATTGCTCACCATTTCATTAGAGAGACGATAAAACGTACGATTATCGTTAATTCATCAATCCCCCCTCGTATTAAGCTCTCCTGTATGTGGTATAATCAAGGGGCGAAGGGGTCCAAATCTTCGCCCTGGCTCGTTTGTTCTCCTAAACAAACGGGCTTTATTTTTTTCGTTGATGTTGTCGATCATATTCATTCAGTACGTTGTCCAACTTCTGCGATTTCTCCACTACCTCCAATGCTGTTAAACCCATCCGCTGCGCTAAATCAATAAGCTCTTTTCGCAACACTTCAATTTGAATACGTAACGCCTCCGTACCCATGTTGAGTTTTCCTCCTTTATACATCCTTTAATTAGAACAGACTTTTTTACCCTAAACCTCATTCGGCACCGTTTGCCTGTCTAGCCCTAGCGGCGATGAGCGGAATCTTTTAAGGTTGATGAGCAGTTATCTTACTAGCTGACCTGCCTTACCTTATGAAGTTTTCAAAGAAACAAATTATTCGTATACCGTAGCCGTCGCAGATTTAAGATCATATAGGTTCTCGCAGGGCAAGGCTGCCCGAAGGGACGACAAAATTAGGTGGAATGATTTTCTCAACATAATTTTGTCGCCTTGCCCGGAGAGGTTCTATATGATCCCATGCGATTAGATGGCTACGGAATACGAATGATCTCTTTGAAAAACGGAATATGGTAAGGCTGCACACAAGTATGCGAACGTGCCTTGTTTTTCTTCTTCGATTATGCAAACAAGGGTTTTGCTTCAAAAGGTCTACTCAGGCGGTTTTGGAACGATGAAGGAATGAAGCGAGCGTAATGGAGTCATGGTTCCTTATTTGCTTCGTAGTACATGGTGGGTATTGTGAAGTGGAGTGAAACGGAGCGAAGTCTTGCCCATGATGTATGAGCATTGCCGCAAGTCTTTAGCTTCCTTGCTAGTCGCGTTAAGAATTCCAATGGAACCCGGACGACTTATCTGGGGTCGCTTGGGATTTAGGGACGGTGAACTGCGGGAATCCCCCGGCTATATCTACATCTCTTAGCTTTATGTGTAAATAAGCTTGCCCTGGTATTTGTTAATTGAAATTAAATGTACTCTTAAACTACTAATCTGACCTGACCTTGAATCTGAAGAGGTGGTATGTATACAGAGCTACAACATCAATATTGGCTATACAATTACTAGAAGGCAGTGTGAAGGAATGATTGCCTCATCACTATAGCCATTTTATCTTTTATGACGTGTCTTCATGCGGTAATTATACGGATTAGTATGAATCGAGAAGTATATAACAAATATGTTTTCGTAAAGGCAATACTTGTGTATTTATCTTTCAACTTTATCCAAGCACAAAATTTCGAGTATAAGACGATATTCAATTTAATGTTCAGCGTGTACTCTTTAGAATCAACTCCAATCCATATATGGCTCCTTATCAGCACGAACGAGATCGAGACGTAACGCCACACATTAAATTGTGATGAAACAACAAAAATTTGCCGAACCTACGGAAAAACCAGCTAAATACATTCACTTAATTACTTACGTATACATTTACGTATATATATACCTAAATGTATTTAAGAGACCATCTGCAATTTGCAGGTGGTCTTTGTTTGCGATATATAACTAAACCGTAAAAAACACCCATCATACGCTCATTAGGAGCAGTATGTTGGGTGTTTTTTCTTTATTGGATACCTCTGAGACGGAGCGGAATGCTTTCACTGAAGTTCGATCCAGCTGCTGGTGTTTGAAGTCTGATTACAAGATCGGTTAGTTGAATAGTTCCTGTTTTAGGGATAATCACAGCAGTGGTGTCTGTCCGGCTATTGCGATAAACGCGTGCAACTGTATTCAGCACACCTTTTTGGAAAAAGGCCTCCCGATCGGGACTATTAAATCCATCAACGCGAAATTGAATTTTTGTGTTAGGGTTATATTTTTTTGTATCTTTGTTAAATACCGGCCCACCTTTGAAATAGAGGACGTAACTCTTTTTCTGGTCTTTAACCATCAAATTAGTGATTGAAGGGCGGTTATTATACCACTTAAGCGTATTGATAGGCGCAATCAGTCCAAGGTTCGGGTCGCTAGGATCAGCCAGGTCGATAGCGATAAGAGCGTCCAGCTTAGCTTGGTACAGTCCATCTTTCGATGTGATGGTCATAAGCTTTTCGTTCCACATTTCTTCCACCGATTCTTTTCTAGCTTGTCTCAGATCGGATTCCGTGGTTACCCACATTTCAGGCATCACGGTGAAGATATTTGTACCGTGCCATGCGATTTCTGCACTACCGACCGCATACCTGTCGACGTCAAGGGAAGCGCCGGTATTCTTGGAAAGAATACGTTCGATGACAACAATCGCCTGCGCACGCGTGGTCAGTCCTTTCGGAGCGATCTGCCCTATACCGACGCCTTTAATGAGACCGGCTTTCGTAGCGAGATACATCCATTTGTCATCTTCCTTTGTTGTTTCCCCGATCGCACGAGCTGCAACGCGGGCCATCTCTTCGCGTGTCATCACTTTCGCCCAAGCCGCTTCGTTATCGTTAAAATCGTCAGTTGCGAAAAGACCTGCTTTGCTTGCGGTATCAACGTACTCCGTGTACCATTTACCGCTGGATGGGGTGGTTTCAAGCTCCATGGCCGAGACGACCATCTTCATGAATTCAGCGCGAGTGACGCTGGCGTCTGGTTTAAAGGTACCATTCGTATATCCATCGACATAACCTTTGGAAACGCCATTAGTAATAGCACCGGCGCCCCAGTGGGTCGATTGAACGTCGGAAAATGGAGTTGTAGCGGCTTGCGCGTTAGGTATTGTGATACTCATCGTACCTAACATAAGCGCTGCTGTCAGTGTGATTCCTGCGATTTTGATAAACTGTTTTTTCATGAACTCTCTCCTTTTTATTCGGCGCTCTTGATTTAGGAGAAAACTCCTCAATATTCATTATCGTCACCATAGGCTTAGCGATTAAATACCTGCAAAAATCAAGTTGGATTTTATGTATCTAAAACTTCGATTGAACGATCCCTAAAGGTACACAAAAAAAAGATCTTGAGCATTTCCGCAACGGTCCCTATTGTCAGTCCGCTAGTTGAAAACAGTAGTTGATCTCGGTGTTGCCTTCTTAAGTTTTATTAAGTTAACGTTTCGATAAATAGGAATTAAGCATTCATACAGTTAGTCCAAGCTTACTAATAAGTAAATCACCTTGTTCTATTTTCAATGAGTTCTTTTCTTATTTAAACGCCCAACCAATTTCATTCGCGTGGTTTATTAAAAGTTCGCAATTCCTAGGTCTGTGTGGGTTAAAGTACCAACTACCTTCCCATTAAATAACACTTCAAAATATGAGGTTTTAGATGATTAAACCTTAAAATTAACAAACGTATTACTAGGAATCTCATTGATGACACAGAGAAATTGATAACCATTTACCATTATCTTTTTAGCTCTCTTGCCGAATGTCTTTCCCATACAAATGACCCTCCTGAAACACAATAGTCTTTCAAGCATGACGAGTCATACCTTAGTTCGAAATATACCACATAACTAGAACTATACTGCCTGTTGCTTAATCTTCACAATAGATCTTTTCCTTTAAAACGACCTCTCTTAGGCTGTAGGTTTCCATGGCATAGCAGTGGATTTAATCTTGACCTTCTTCAAATAATTCTCTGAGCATCCTATCCTTGTTATTCACAAACTCTTTCATCATCATAAAATGGTCGGTTTCTTCCAATACTTGAACCTCGATACCATCTGGCTTTAGATTGTAAATAATCGAATCTGGGTATGCCATGAGGATTGGGGAATGGGTCGCAATAACAAATTGAGAGTTTTGCAAAACAAGTTCATGGATTCGTGTCAGCATCGCCATTTGGCGAAGGGGAGACAATGCAGCCTCAGGCTCATCCAGTATATATAATCCATTCTCCCCGAATCGATGAATGAACGTGGAAAAGAACGACTCTCCGTGCGATTGCTCATGCAAGGACTTGCCACCGTACGAATCTTTAATAGGGCGAATAGGGCGACCGAATGAAGGCTGACTGTCCAACTCATCGATCGTCGTGGCTAAATTATAATAACTTTCTGCCCGGAAGAAGAAGCCATCCCGCGGGCGTCGCGGACCTTTGATCAATTGTATATATTCATATAAGCTCGAGTGGGTAGCCTGGGTTGAGAAGGAAAAGTTGATCGTCCCACCCTCCGGGTTAAACCCCCATGCGACAGCAATGGACTCCATCAGTGTTGATTTGCCCATCCCATTTTCACCTACGATATAGGTTACCTTGGGGTGAAAATCAAGAGTATTTAGACTTCGAATGACTGCCAAATTAAAGGGGTAACGATTATAAGTGGGTACTTGGTGCCTTTTGAGCTGAATTTGTCGTAAATAGGAATGCTGTACATTCAATATAGTTCACTCCCTTAATCGTTATCCTCACCTTTGTTGGCCGACGCTGACTCATGTCGCACCTTTAGTTTACTCCATCAATCAAATCATACCACATACCGAAACTACTCTGCCCGTTAGCTTAACAAGTATCGCCTATCTAATATAGTTCTCCACCGTCCTCCCCATTTCTTAGTTATTCAGTGATTCTTAAGAACTATGATATGTGATACAATATTCCTAATCCTACCAGTGTTAGATGGATATCTTTAATGAAATGATGAAATACATTTTCTAAATTGTGAGGTGAATTATCAGAGTAACAAGCTAGGTACTAAACATTGCTAGTACATAGAGTATGTTTTTGGGAGGCCGCTCTCAAAAATTAACGGTAATTAAGTATGAATAGAACGTACGGTGTAAGGCTTTTGTAGAACTTGAAGAACGAATTGATTTGAGGAGGAAATATGAAAAATATTTTAAAGGTTCAGGGTATTCTATTGGCTATTCTGCTGGTTATTGTGGTTCCTGGAAATGCATTGGCTTCAGGCTCTTCTTCCATCGCAACAAATGCACAAACATATCTGGAGTATATGGGTGAACACCTTAAAGATAGTTCAGCCTCTCCTACAGATAATTCCATGGGAAATGGTAAAGTTCATGGACAGACAAAACGATGGATTAGGAGCACGCTAAGAGAAATTGGCGTAGACTCTCGATATATTTATGAGCAAAATTTCAACACACAAAAAGACACTACTGGCGTTATTTCTGCGCCGTGGGGACATCATGTATTTTTTAAAGGCTCGAATATTGAAGTCACACTGAAAGGGAAAGATCCTAGCAAACAAATCATTGTTAGTGCCCATTATGACGGATCAGGCTATTCGAATAACGCTTCGGGGGTAGCATTAATGCTCGCTCAAATCAAGGAGCTAGTAGACAAGAAATCTCCTCACGCAGTTAAATTGCCGTATACCGTAAAATTTGTTTTTTTTGACATTGAGCGATTCGACAAGGGATCAGAGTACTATGCAAAGAAAATGACTGCAGCAGATAAGAAGAATACTCTTTTCATACTCAATATCGACAATATCGCACGTGGTGATTACCCCAATGTTTATGGAGGCATAACTGATCCAAATAATAACTCCGTTTTACATACGGAAGCATATAAATTGGCGGTTTCCAAAGCCTTAGAATTGGGGATTAATGTATTTGATACAGAGGCGCTAGATGGATATTACAACACACATGGCAAAGGTCCCGAAATTATTGAAAATACGATATATACCAACCCATGGACAAGCTCAAACCCTTCTCCGGGCGTAAAGTATTCTGTACTTTCTCCTTCAAATGGAATAAGTAGAAGTCATATGCTCTTTGTAGAAGCAGGGATACCTTATGCAAGTTTCGAAGCCTCGAACTGGTTTGCAAAAAGCATGGATGGTACTTTAATTGAAGCTCAAAATGATGGATTAATATCTTTCGTTCAACGAGATTTCTACATTTCAGGAGGGAAAGAGCATGATACGATGAAAATTCTAGAAGCTTATTTTCCAGGACGTTCATTGGCACATTACAATGTGTACGGACCATTGTTGAACAAAATGCTGATGGAGCCAGACATCAAAATACTCCGACCAAGTCAATAAAAGCAATCTACATCAAAAACAGTTACAGGGAGCTATGATTTCCGAATTGTTCGGAGCTTAGTTCGCCTGTAACTGTTTTTGTTTGATTTTTCTCGACTCTGAGGTGTAATTTAGCCGCCAAAAATTGAACGTTTGGTCACGATGTCTACTTTTAAACCTGTATGTAGGCATGCTGTCTTGTCATAGGGCTATTAGAGAAAACTCATAGGCTCATTTCTTATAAGAAACTGAATCCATTCTTCTTTTTCAACATATGGAACTATTAATTGATAGTTCTTGCCGAAAACAAAACTTAAAAGAAACGTATCTAAATTTTCGAATTCTTGGAACCTCCCCTCCTCTTCTATTAGAATCAACGAACCAGAAAACTTGTCTATAAAAAGCGGTTTATACACGACTTGTCCTATCTCAAGCCACCTATTTATAAACTCAGGGAATTCGCTTACCCTAAATTGATTATCAGGTAATTCTTCATAGGTCCAAAAATCAATCGCCCCACAGCGTGCACCATTTGTTTTTTCTAGAAATGAAATGTACTGAGTGAGGTGAACAGAATTAAACTCAAACTGAATACCAGAGATCCCCTCATTTAACTCACCAACTATTATCCCATTTGGATCCTCTTTCAAGCTTATCTTTAACCTGCAAATTATATCTTTTAGATTCTTATTCATCTTTGGCTGCACTCCATATGTATATCTCATTAATAGCATTGAATTTTCTTAATTATATCACGATGGCTTTGATTCATCGTATCATTAGCATTTGTAAATTGGGATAGAACAGGCTTAGCCGATACACTAATCATAATAACCACAAAATTACTATTATGACTCCTTTAGAATACATCTTCACAAGTGTTCACTTCGTATACTTACTGGCTCTTCACTCTTTATGAGCTCCATCTCTTAAACCCCAACAAATAATGGTGAGTTACGCTAATCTTCCTGTTAGCTGAACCAAAGAAGCAGCCGATTATATTCATCAGCTGCTTCTTTGGTTTTCCGTGATTTTAATAACACAAGGATTTAGATATAACCGAAAGCAACCTTAAAAGAGGTCACCATTACATGATAGAGTACTTGGGTTTCATCATCGACAATAAACGAGATCGTATACACGTCTTCAATATTTTGGATCGGATCATAGATTGAAATATCCTCATAGGTGCCATCGCTCATCCTTTTATAAAAATACTCTATGATCCCTTTGCCGCTCACTCCAGCTGACCCATATCGATCTATAATATCTGACAAGGTGCTTTCACCCAACACAATCCCTTTTTTTGTGAGTAGTGAAGAAGCTCTATAAGGGGAATCATCCATGTATGAGTCAATACTCCAACCATCTAACTCTCCACTCTGGTTAAAGTGTGCGGTGAATAACGGATATGTATCAGAATCAAATATATTCTTTCCTTTAGATTCTCCGAATTGTTCATCAATTGATTTTTTCGAGTCTCCAAATCTAAGTTCTGGAACATCGCCAAGAATGTACAAACTAAAATCCTCATCAGTAACGGGCTCCGTACTAAAATCAGGAATCACTTCAGAATTTATGTCCATTAGATCAGGAAGAAGACTAAGATCTGTAGGAACTTTTGGTCTTACATCGATCTTAAGTTTTCCATGAAAAGCAAGCTGACGTATCCATTGAAGTGCTTCTGCTCTCGTAAGCGTACTTTCCTCATCAAACTGCTCTGGAGAATTAGCTTCACTGTTGGATAATCCATGTCCGATCAGATAGGCAACAGCATATTGGCCAGTATAATGAACGCCTTGAGTTGCACTGATAATTTCTGCAGCACGTAGTTTAGTAATGGGCTGCATTCTCATCGCAAAGTTGTTTTCTCCCGTTGTCGGATGGTTGTATAGTTTAGCCACCCTGTAGAGACCTTCTGTCCAACTCTCACTGGGTAGATATGCACTATTTGCACTTGCATTTGGAATAGCCATACCCATTGCTCTGTATAACATCTTGAGGAATTCAGCCTCTGTTATTACTTGATCAGGCTTAAGGTTGTAATTTG
This sequence comes from Paenibacillus sp. CF095, assembly GCF_900101225.1. Lineage (NCBI taxonomy): Bacteria > Bacillati > Bacillota > Bacilli > Caryophanales > Paenibacillaceae > Paenibacillus > Paenibacillus sp. CF095. The sequence continues at coordinate 136,663 of NZ_FMZN01000003.1, read as the reverse complement.
AATATCCATTAATTATATTTTCAGAGATACCCCATTGAAAGAGACGCTTGGCCCAGTGCTCGTTCATGTCTACTGCTGGAATTCCTCTCCACGTCAAAGTGGCTATATCTTTGTCATTCTGCTCCTGCATCTCGGATTCGGCTACTGCAGTTGTAGAACCCAATAGTGATGCGGCTAAAACCAAACAAGCAGTCATACGTGTAATACTTTTCATTATCGTACCATCCTTCTAGGATTTAATTGTAACTATAATTATTTATCGGGTGCTTGGCTTATTATGTATAGAATAATAGTAAAATAGCACCGATTTAAGACTCGTAACACGCCTTCACCCCCTCATTTATGGGAATCCATGTTTCCAAACAACTCTTGAATTTTTAATGTCAATTCCTCGTTGTGGATGTAATAATGTCCGCCCTGCGAATTCGGAGTGAATCCCAACTTACTCATGTGACCTTCCCGCAAAGATACCGAGTACAGGAAGCCACTTCTCTCCTCTTGGTTCGAATCAGGCTCGAATTTCATGTCTTTTATTTGATCAATCCACTCTAGGATCTGTTTTTGGTTAAAGAACATTTTCCGCTCGCCTGAGCTACCATCCGTAATCTCAATGGAATCCACATTCGCAATATCCCCTGGATAGAGTTCTTGCAATGTCATTGTGGTCAGCTTCTCAGCTTGAGGTTTACTGCAAGCAACGATCGCAAACCCCATGAGTAGCACTAGTAGAATACATATTTTTTTCCTCATGTTCCTCCTCCTTTTTGCTACACAGACGCACCTAAAGTAACTTATGTTGCTAGCTCAACGAAATGTGGAGCAGCTGCGAACGGCAAACTGCTCCTTTCATTTTGCACACTACCATTATCCTTTAAGTTTATCTCAAACTTAAATTTGTCGCATCTGAGATAATGCGCCCCGGAGGACCAAATGATCTTATTGGATAGCGATAATGATTGGTTTAGTTAACCATTCCGCATAGTTCTCTTCAAAAGACCGCTGTACAAAACCGGTAACCACTTCTGGAGAAACGTACAAAGTAAGGGAGTGGTAAATCAAGCGCCAATACACGTTGAGCGTCAGTTGAAGGAGTATTTTAAGGAGTTGCCGAATAATTAAACTTAGGTCGAGCTTTGAATGGCTGAGAAGGTGTAGATATCCAATACATAAGTCCATCAGAAAATCGTGGTGCTGGTAGCTAGGTAAACAACCAGTTGGAAGAATTCCGGATGCTGCTACCCATTAAAAGAGTTTAAACTTGAATGAGGGGTTAACTGTTCTATGAGTAAAAAGATTAACGAAATTAGTGACTACGTTGGTGTGTTTTGTTTAGGTGCTTTAACATTATCACTTTTTGTATTATCAATTATGTTTATTATCAAGAGCTTTATCAATATTTATAGAAGATTAAAAGGTGTAAAAATAGACAGAATGACGCCTTGTACAACATGTAGACGTTCGATTTCAAACACTGCTATTATTTGCCCGTACTGTGGTGAACATTACGGTAAAATGAACGGATTAGGTGATTCCATATTTATCTGTTTTCTTTTTGGAGTAGGTCTTTTCGTATTAGGAATTGCGAGTCTAACAGAGTCCGTTGAATGGTTTGAACGAACTTATATGAACTGATCAACACATGTCGTATTCTCCATAACTTACCGCCTCAATCCTTTATAGCAAACCGCTATAATTAGGTTGAGGTGTTATTATGTACATCTCCATAATTCAAGATTACCCCGTACACCAGTGTATGATTATATTTTGTAAGCACAATACAGGAGGTGTTTTGTATGTGCGGTAGATTTACAATCACTGACCCTTTAGACTCTATCTTGGACAGGTACTATGCATCTATTGCTGATGGATTTGAGTACAAGCCTAACTATAATGCTGCACCCATGCAGTACATCCCAACTATTATCGGAAGTAAAAACGGTAATAGATTAGGCGCTCTCCGCTGGGGTCTGGTGCCCACTTGGGCAAAAGATGATAAGATCGGGAACAAAATGATTAATGCCCGCTCAGAAACATTAGCAGAGAAGCCGTCCTTTAAACGTCTGATCAGCTCCAAACGCTGTATCATCCCCACGAACGGATTCTACGAGTGGAAGAAAGAAGAATCAACAAAGCGACCGATGCGAATTCTGATGAAAGACGATAGTATCTTTTCATTGGCAGGATTGTATGACACGTGGACAGATCCAGATGGAAACAGACTGAGTACCTGCACCATCATTACAACGGAACCAAATAGTCTTATGGAGGTTATCCATAATCGTATGCCGGTCATCTTGCGCCCTGAGGATGAGGCTGAGTGGCTTGGAAGAGATAATGATGATGTCCAATCGTTGCTCGGTTTTCTTAAGCCATATCAAGCATCTGAGATGCGAGCGTATGAGGTGCCGAAGGAAGTGGGCAATGTGCGGAATAACTATGAGGAATTATTGAAGGAATTAAATTAAAGGCCAAAAAGGAGTGACACCCTAGCGGTAGTCACTCCTTTTTGCTTTTTATAATAGAAATTGATGGAAATAACCATATAGGTCTGATAGACTATTCTGGATTGATTAAAATTTGGAGGGAATACATGGAAGAGAAAATAGGCATTATAGTTGGAACAACATTACAATCTGTTTTCATTTTGACATTCTTTTATATGTCTATTCGTTTCTTTGGCAGAATGTTCGGAAATATAATTTCGGCAATCAAAGGTAATAATTCTAGCTTAGAACCTTGCCGTTCATGTGGTCATACGATATCTAAAGAAGCTATTCTTTGTCCTAATTGTGGCCAAACTTTCGGAAGAGCCAATTCATTCTCTACCAGTATATTAGCCAACTTTTTCGCCGGAGTTGTAGCTCTGGCTGGAGGAATTGGGCTTTTATTTTATTTGTTAGATTTATATAAGGATCTGTAACTTCCATAAACTCTGATAGAAAAATATACCTAGGTCTGGTAGACTAATCCGGATTGACTTTAACGTTGGAGGAGTTAGTAAATGATTCATAACATCAGTTAGATTTTTGGTATGGTATTCTTTGCAGGATTGAGATCTAAAAAATAGAACCTTGCAGATCTTGTGGGCATCCAATCTCAAGATCTGCCATTATATGTCCTAATTGTGGTGAACATTATGGACAAGGAAGTGGATTTTCTAATTCAATCATCGGTTGTTTTATCCTTGGTTTAGTCTGTATTGGAATTGGATTTTATGCCTTGTCAGAATTTCTTGAGACATTTGAAACATTTAGATTTAAATAATATGTATACATATAAACAACGGAGCCACTAAATAAGGCTCCTTTTTGTACCTAAACCGAAACGTATTACGAAAGTATCATCTCTCCATGATCATCACGGATACTGTTCTATACGCTTCTATTGTCTACTCCAGTCAAAGATGTATTCTCGCTTGTCTAATAGATGCCAGACGGATACCCTAAATTTAAAAGCCTCGTCTGCTGCACTTATGACATTCTGTCAAAAGCCTCTAATCTTCTTCAAATTAACTAGTTCCTAGCCCAAGAAGAGATCAGAGATACTTTTTTACTTATTTGCGAATTAATATGATGAAAGTTATGGTTTGTTGGACTGACAGACAAAAAAATATCTGCACAATATACTACAGACTTATTTAAACACATTAAAAATTGATTAAAGGCAGTCACGCAAAATCACCTCCAATATAAAATTTGGACAAATAAAAAAAAGCCCTGTTTATAAGGCTTCCATAGCTAATTTCTATGTAAATTTGGTATTTCATTTGTTATTCGTCATAGTATCGTTCTATCAAATCTTGATCGTACAAGTCTATTAGCATTGTAACTAATTCTCCAGAACCTTCTATGTCACTCTCAAACAGTGGCTCAAAATCAAATTTTTTAGCGTACCAACTCCATTTCTCTTTTAGAGCGTCAAGTACTATAAAGCGTTCATTGAGTTGAACAGCCATTTTTAATATATTTTCCATTATTGCAGTGCCTATATATTTCCCCTGTAGTTGAATATCTACAGCTAGTCGTGCAATATCTAAAACATCGCGATCTTCTTCTGGAGTGATTGTTGTTAACAATGAGGACAATTTAATGTGTCGCAACGTATAGTACCCAACAAGTTTATCGTTAATGTAGACAACTGTGGTGCTTGATTCTCTTTCTATGTGAGAAGGGTAGGATTCAACGGCAAGAAAAAGATCCATAGAACCATTACCACACTTAAATTTTTTTAAATGAGCTAGGTCATCTATGGATATAATTTTTTGTGTGAGTGTATAATTTTCATTCTCCTCTAGAAAGTCTGTCATGGTACTCCTTAATTTTTCTTGCAGCATGCTTTTTCATAAACTCTTCATTTTTTTTCATTTTGCTAATAAAACGTTCTGCATCTTTTCCTTCAAGAGTTGGTCGTTCACGAAGACTAACAGCCATTCGTTTTCCTCCTTTTTTGCCAGCCAATGCAATCATCTCCTATCTAATTTAGATTAGACAGTTCATTCTATGATTGGATCACCTGATAATATGACTACTAGTTACTCACGAAAGCTGAATAAAATACTAGTCTCCTAGGAATAATATAACATTTTCATATAACATATACAATGTATATGCAACAGGATGTGCGATGACTCTCACATATAATGTGTTTGAGTTCTCATACAAATTGTGTGTTAAAAAACACATACGATGTTGTATTCCTACGCTGCTAGTTAAAAGTATGCTTTCATGGGCATGTAAAAGCCACCTCAGAAATGAGGTAGCTCTTACAATATTATAATTATTTAATACCTTGATCCCTCATCAACTCATCTAAATCATATTTCAAAGTATTATTCTCGTATGTAGCTTGAAGAAAATTGACCTTGTTTTCTGCGGCTAAGAGAAGTACTATCGAAGTTCTTTTTTTATCAATGAACCACTCAGTTATAAATGCTACCTTTCCTGCAACCATCTTCTAAGTCGCCAATATAAATAGGTATGTTTTTTCCACTTGATGTGATTATATCCATATTGTTAAAAGGAGCATCATTTTCGTCTAACAAATCCCTTTTTATACTGAAGTATTATCAAGCTTGTCCCATATGGGTGCATGACGTGTACCAGTACTTTACGACTCTATTCCAAAATGGCATACGGTAGTTGCACCGCACATGATATAAAAGTTCAAAATACCTTGGTGTATCAACGGTTTTTAAGCTCTCAGTATGCCAGTCGTCACAGATGCGTCACAGAAATACGATTTCTTCTAAAGTGTTTGTAACTTCTTGTTGCATGCTTGGTATCACATGACTGTACGTGTCCAACGTAACTGAAATCTTACTGTGTCCTAATCGTTCGGAAATCACCTTAACATTGATATCCTTAGACAATAGTAAGGTTGCATGTGTATGTCGCAAATCATGAAATCTTATATGTGGAAGATCTGCTCTTTTAACATCTTTGGGATAGATTTTCATCATAATTACTTGGAAAAACAGTACCGCCATTTTTCAAATTGAATATAACCAAATCGAGATCAAGAAACTCTCTGCCCAGTTTTCTTTTCAAAGCATCATACTTTTCTTGTTGTGTTCTGAGGACTTCAACCAATTGATTTGGAATAACAGGATTATTTAAAATTATTACTTATTAAGGGTTTTTTCACATTTATTATGATTAAAACTTCCAAATAAATTGAACATATTAAAATTTAAACAGGATGCATAGGAGGGTTAGTTTACATGAAAGGACGAGAACACTATGAAAATCGAAATACATTATTCACTAGAAAATAGGGATGTTTCAAGAGAAGAATATTAACTTACGTGGTAAAACGAGGAGTTTGCATTACAAAAGAACAATTCGATCTAGAAACAGAAAACGAGGTAACTATAGGAGCTAGATGTGGTCTAGATAAGGATGTACCGATTTTCAATTTAGATCGTAGCTATATTCAGAAGTTTGTCTAAAGCGAATATATAGGAAGGATAATCGTCCGATCTGGAACGCTACTGGTTGAAGGATCAATAGAAGGCGCGCTTGAGATAGGCAATAACGCAATTGCGACAGTTAAGGGAAGTGTCAATGGGGCTATTGGTGTTCTTGATGGTGGAGAGGTAGTAATTCAGGGCACTCTCAATGGAACTCTGAGCGTTGATTCTGGAGGCCAAGCAACCGTAGAGAGCGGAGGTCAAATAGCAGGTAGTATCAACAACTATGGAAGTGTAGTTCTCAAAGGAAGCCTTTTCGGAGAGCGATTCGGAACTGAAGAGGTTATCATTAAGGGTGGGTTGATTGTATCAGAATAATCTTTCCAATACATTACTACATTTTAAGTAGCCTTCGGGCTGCTTTTTCTTTTTTCTAAGAAAGATTAATTATATATAAAGAAAGAGGACCGAAAGACAGTCCTCTTTTTATTCACTTAGTTTCTAACATATCCAACACCAAGTTCGGTGTCTCTTACAGCAATTAAAGTAATAGTATATCTGGTTCCATTTTTCATCCAGTAATCATAATAGTGAGCCAATGGTCCAGAAGGAGTATACAATGTGAATTCATGCACTTTTTTCCAGCTATAGTCTGCCTGCTGCTCATCCAAAATAATGTGAACTTGACCTTTTGTTACTTCGAGACCGTATCTTCCGTATTGACCTTGACCTACTACGGGAATCGCAGTATCAACCAACTTACTAGGGTGTACAATTGCATTGTTGGTTTCTGCAAAAACAGATGAGGCGCCGAGCAAACTTAGAATGAAAACTAACCCAAGCAATAACATTTTCTTTCTCATACAAATCTCTCCTTATAAAAGAAATATATTACATATATATAGTACAACAATAAAGAGAATGCTTTAGTGACATTTGTAACAATTAACATTAAATAAATATATTGTAATTAAATATCACAATATGGAAGGTGAATTGAAATAGATGTCGAACTATCTTTTGTATGTAATATATTTTATATAATGGAGGCCCAATATTCATGAGAAAAATTATAACTACATTTTTATCAATTGGATTTCTGGTGAGCAGTATATCTTCAGCAGCATCGGCAGAAATCGATGTAAACAAGCAACATAAAAACGAGAACGAAAATATTTCTAACATTCAAGTTGACACAAAAGTCAATAACCGAACCTCTTCAAATTCTACCGTCTCACTAGCTCAAAGCATGGTCTATTCAACTTCATTTAGTCTTACTTCTGTTTATGAATCATCATGGTTCCAAGTGTCCAATACGGGAGAAGTTAGTATTTGGATACATCAAAAAACAGTTGATCCTAAGTATAATCCATTAGTGCAATATAAATTAATAGGCTCTGGAGCTAATGGTTTTGAACAAAGTATTTATGTAAGTGGGACTTTTACAGATCAAAACACTATACGAAGCTTCAACAATATTCCCGCGGGAACTTATAGAATACAAGTGATTAATTACGGCGGCGTAAGTAAGATACAAGGTGATTTACGGTTATACAATTAACTCAGGTACAATAGTAGATAAAGAACCCAAAAAAGTTTAATTGATTAAGTACAAGTTGGGGATGCATAAGCATCTCCATTTTAAATAAAAGATAAGTCTACCCGATGTACTCTTTCAATACTAAAACTATAGTATGTGAAAAACGTAGACTGATGCACCAAATCAATCCTTGATCCCTTTCCAGTGGTTGCTATTTAGGTAATCGGGATATGAGGTAAAGGTTTCACCTGTGTCGCTACAGTTGATTTGAAAATTAATTTTAACCATGCCATCACATCCGAATGAAAGAATGTTTTATCTATTCATTTTTAAAATGATGTAAATTTTCAAGTTTCACATAGCCTATGCTTCCAGTTTCATCAAACTTTATTCTAGCTTTCAATGGGTTATTTAACTTATCTACTTTGAAGCCTACTAATGTACCCACTTTGTCACGATGCTTGAGTTTGTTTGGATTATCAGGAATGACTTTGTAGATTCCTCTATACTCGAGTGTGACCTTGCGGACTAGTTCACCCTTATCTAGTGCCTTAACAGTACATTTAAATGGCTTACCTGCAACCTCAGAAGAAAATTTAATGTCATATAGCATGATTATTCATCCTGTTAATGAAAGTATTATTTCACTCACATAACTTTGCGAATTATAATAATGACGTATTTGTACATACTACACTTGGCTCTCACTTTACACTTACTTTTCTACTACAATTATATAACAACGAGTGTCAGACTACCTATGTTTTATGAAACAAATGCAGCTATAGTGACCAATATAACTACTAGTCAGTCAATAATTTAAAAAGCACCCCGAAGGATGCTACAGATTTACTATACTAAAATTAGTGTTTTTAAATCCAGGGCCGGTAATCCTCCATCCTATATGATACAAATCTTTTTCACTTACAGTATCAATTTTATTGTACCCAGAAGAAAGGACTCTCCTTCCCAAATTGGCATAGCATTGGGTAAGGTGAAATTTCGAATTAACTGGAAGACAGGTGTAAGTTAATCATTATCATGTAACAGCACAGTTTCTTTATGAAACACAAAGCCACCATTGTTTACTAATTGAATTTTTTTTCAATATACAATGTTACTCCATAGTATTCTGCTATCACGGGAGAAGTATTATATACTTGCACCTCTAATTCTTTCTCTATATTCATTTCATCGGAGTGTATAGAAAAGTTCAACTTCAAATTAGGATGGTTATGTCTTCTTCTTACATCACGTACTTCATAATCTTCCATAGGAGCCGATCTAAAGTTGTATCGTTTGTAATATCTCTTATCATCAGCCATATGAGGCGCATCTACACTTTGGGGAATAACACCAATCGTCGGTTGCGTCTAATAACTTTAAACGTCGCAACGAGCGTTTACCTTCTCATATACTAAAGAATAGGTTTAACAACGCTCACTCATAAAGTAACTAGACGTCTTGCTTTGGTACGTAAGTCTATTTCAATGGGTAAAATAGACTGCAATAAGATATCATCGAGTCCCTTCCCCAATTGTGGATCCCAGCACCAAATGACAATCTCAATGCCCTCCTCATCTAAGGCTTGCTTTGCAAACTCTGTCAGATGTTCAAATACGTACTTATTCTTTCCTGCTTCTTTCGTTTCGTCTAGGAGAGCATCCATATCCATAGCAATTACTAGCTTTTGGGTTCTCCACTGACGAAGGAGGGGGATCACATCCTTGTAAATACCTGCGCCAGGTACACCAATTAATAGTTTTTGAAGTATGTTGCTAGATATATAGGATTTATGTTCGCCTTCGCTACAAACAACAACATCTGACGCAAGATATTTAGTGACTTCTACTCCTATCTCCCAAGCTTGAAGTATTGAAGAAGGCGCAATGATGTTTAATGGTGCTCCAGAGGATGCACCTGCTTTTCTCATTTCATTTACATCATCAACATACTCAATGTTAGGAGCAGAAGAAAACCACATATACTTTTTATTTTCTCTTCCGGTTGATACACGCAATCTGATCATTTGCCCTCTTGCATTTCGCAAAGGAATAAAGTATTTCCCCGATGCAGAGATAGTCCAGAACCAATCTCCCTCATGAATGGGATTTCCGCCTTTCCGAAGCCTCTTTGTAAATCCTGGAACGCGCTCTAAAGAGAAGCCTTCACTTAATAATGTACGAATAATTATGTTCAATTCTTTGTAACTCTTAGGCACTGACCGGAGCCCTATCGCTACAATTTCTTGATCAGAGTATTTTCTTTTAGATCTCCATTCATGGACATGTTCTTCATATATCGGGCACAAGGAAAGGAATCTGCGGTACACTCGATCACATATTTCATCCGATTGCGGTTTAACCTCTTCAATGAAAGGTCGCACCTGATATTTGGGAGTTTTATCTTCATCAGAACGCTTAGATTGACCATCTTCATACACAACATTTATTCCCATGATCTCTGCGATTCCTAAGATACAATTAAAAAAGTGTTTTCTGTCCCATTCTCCGAATTGACTCCAACAATAAAAGGTTATCGCATCTGCACCTTTACAACCACAACCTCCTCCATCAAAGCACTTAAAAATACCTTTATATTTGGAGATATATGTTTTAGGTCTTTTTTCTGAGCAGTGATTCGGGTTGGGACAATACGTGACCCAAGAAGTGCCTGAACTTTTTACGCTGTAACCCATTTGTACAGCCAATTCATACGCTGTAACATTTTTGACTTCATCAATCGTTTCTTCACTTATAAATTTAGCCATCACAGTTTCTCCTCTTTCCTAAATTCTTAAAACGACAAAAAAATACACTAACTCTTTCCAATGACCAATACATCCTAAAAAGGAATAGGTATCTCAGCATGAGATAGTTGGTCACTCGAAAGAGAAGTGCATTGAAATAGAATTGTCCTTTTGCGCAAGCTAGGACTTATAGGCATTAACAGCTGTTGGTATATCTGTATTTTACCATAGCTAATCCTTTTGAGAAAGCAAATAAAATGATGTGAAGACTGTAGGAGAAACTATTTCTAAATGATCTACTTAATAAAAGATCGATATAGAACCGGGTACATACTCGTCCCATATACGTGTAAAGACTTATCAACAGATAAATACAGAACTATGGTAATACGAATCTGATAAATACAGGAATAACTAAAAATCAGTCATATGATTACAGAAAATATTGGAGAGGAAAATACTTTTGAATATAACTGACTTATGACACTTGGCAATTGTCCACAATACAGAATTTAATCTACTAAGTGACTCTGTATTTATATGAAAACTATATGATGATGATACATCTTATCAAACTATCTACAGTATCTTTCTGTATTTGTACGAGGAAAATTATTTCTTTCTGATAAGATTTCAATTTTTATTCTGTATTTATATGAAGAATGTCAAAAAAAAACAACGGTTCGTAGTGATCCGTTGTTTACCCTCTTCTCTCCCTTAACAATTACAATATAGTTTGTGTCGTAAGAATTCACAGACATAACTATTTCATCAAAACGAATAGCCCTCTTTTTTTACTGATCAAAGAAGGCTAGGCGGTATGCTCTTTAGTTAGAATATGATGTTCAAGTTTGAAGTCGAGAGGAACATCTGGAATTGTAGTCCAAGCTGGCAACATCTCTATTTTGTTGATCATCCACTCTCGCACTGCTCGTGTTTCATATTCATTCTCTAAGCGAATAAGTGCTTGAATCTCAAGTTCTTTATATTTGTCAGGACATTTCCTTAGTGAGAAAGCGTGATTCCTCATCGTTACCGCATCAAGATAATACTGTAACTCATTAGATTGAGTATAATCATATAGGCTAAATGCCGGTGGCCTTGTATAACTACCTTCTAAGGATATGACGGAAGCCAAACAAAGTTTAGTAAATTCACGTTGGCTGAACATACTTGCTGCAGCTGCAAATTCGTATAATCTATTCTCATCTAATTTACGAGGACATATAAACTTATATACCCCCGTTTGCTTCGCGATTTCCAGATAAGTCACCATACCTTTGTGACGCATCTCATCTCTTATGAATTCCATAATATTAATCGGGAACATCCGATTCTTTTCATATAATTCCCTGATTTTCTCGATCACATAAACCATATACTTATAACTTTTCCCACGCAGCAAGCGAACTAATTGATAGAAGTCACTTCCATCATTAAGATACTCAAACTCTCCAATCAAATTTTTAGAGAGGAGATTCTTGAGATGTCTAATAACCCTTCTATATGTCTTTTTGCCTTGCAAGACATCTCTATATTGGGTTCCAGGAACATATTTGCTTGTATAAGCTTCATTGACGATTACCGTCAATTTTGGTGAGGTGGTCCCTCTTCTAGCCTCGATGTTCCAAGATGTTATGAGTGGCTTCTGATGTTGTATGGTTGTCGTTGAAAGAAGATGGAGTATATTTTTCAACTCGTACACATGCTTCTTATGGAGCTGTTTTAATATCCCCTTATCTTTATTGAGCCAGTAAAAGACCTCTTTCTCTTTCTCGTTACCTTGTTTACGAAGCAGATCAAAAACTAACTTTTGCGCAGAAATAGGAAGATCCGTAAAGCCCTTAGAAAAGACAAAAGGGTTTACGACAACCAGACGACTAATCTTATTCGTATCCGGATTAATAAAGTTTGTAAGAGAAAACTCACTTGTGACGCCAGATAGCTTTTCTTGAATGAGGCCCAAACGTACAAATTTCTCAAATGCTATGTAAAATTGATCATCGCAACACGGATCTTCATAGAGCTCATAAAGCTTTTTATAGATTTGGTGTCTTGATACATTTTCAAGCTTACCTTCTGAATTAAAACACACGTGTAGTGTAACCATGAGCATGATGTCTGCTTCTGTCACATGCCACACTAACCGGCCAACTCCATTAGAACGTGTTCTAAACTTTTCACTGGTGTGTATCTTTTCGGAGATTGAAAAAAGCGCATCAATAAAACCATCGGTTAGCGCAATATCTTTTGATCCGGATTCTTTATCTTTAGGTTGAGTGATTTCAAATACAATCTCAGTCACGTTGGGCCTCCTTTCTCTATATAAATGGACTCCAATGATGTAAGTGGTAGAATGGGACTGATCCATCGCTAAAATTCGCAATATAAAAACTAAAACAGCTTTTAAAAACATTTCTTTGGTCTAGTTAACCATGAAACTTGACGCAGTAAGACAATGATTATCCTCAAGCAGTACCCCTTAAAATGGAGATTCTTAATTTTATCCACAAGTCTAAGGAATGATTTACCTTTTTACCTAATTCGACAGTATCATTAACCATCTTTGTTGGTCAATCGGAGTAAAATGTATGATCAATGACGGAGTAGAATGTATACTTCCTTCAAAAATACATTCCACTCCCTTAAGTATACATTCTACTCCCTACAATATACCTTTTACTCCCACCGACATACATTCCACTCCGTTCATTAACATACATTCTACTCCGTGATTTTCGCGAAATATATTTTATATTCGACCGAATAATCCACAGTTTTTAAACTTCCATCTCGCTATTTGTGCGTTTCATTCTGGAGGGTAAAAAAACAAGAACAAGAAATAAACCATGACGGAGTAAAATGTATGGTTTGTCAGGGAGTAAAATGTATGTTATTTTACGGAGTAGAATGTATGTTGAACATTGGACCAGAATTTAAATAGTAAACAAAAATTGTACTTAGAGAGCCTGTACCAACAGCTCTCAAAGCATTTTTTGGGACGAGTCAAGTTCGATTGCTCCTGTCTTGCCTCGATGACCCTGAAGCCACTCACTTGGTGTAAACTCAATATGGGTAAACTTACGTTTGCTTTTACACATTTTGAAATCAGAGATGATATCTGCATCCAACAGGTGCGCAAAAGATGTTTCGATCGTCCGAATGGTCCTCGCACGATTAAAATTCGCATCATTTCCATCTTTCAGAATAATATGATCCATGAGCTGATCCAACGAGAATGACGTAGTCCCATTCTCAATAGCATCTAAAATATTTAAATAAATCATTCTTGCATAGGAGGTGGGCAACTCATTGTAAATCACCATATTAATGAAAAGATAATTGCCAGCCAGTAATGAGTCATGTAGTACTTCATGGAAAGTTATTACTGCAGCTCGTTCCTTTCCTTCCTCTTCTTGAGTCCGTGCAATCCAGGCTAAACTCTTAATCGGTCTATGTTGAATCGTAGCAGAATAGTATTCAGAGATCGCAGGATCAAAATATTCCTTATACTCGATCCACGTCGCTGCGATATTTTTTAAACTCTTATGGATTAGTTTGTACTCTCCCCCAGAAGGTTTCGTAATCATAGCCTCGGCAAGGTCCTTAAATTCAAACTTGATTTGTTTATTCTTGCCTTGATTCAACCATAATTTAAACAGCCCTATTAACACTCTTGTATCATAAGTATTTAATAAAGCCCCATTATCATTCTTGTATATCATAGGACGGAAACCACGTCGTTCTAACTCCAGGATATCCCCTCCTGTAAGTTTGTTCATCCCGTGAGGTGTTCCACTAAGAAAGAGTCCGCCTTTAATTAAATTTTTCTCTAAGATATGAGAATGCGAGTTATATTGTTTTCTATATTCCCGTTTCATTTGGATTGCCAGTTCAATCGCTTTGATAATTAAATCATGATGCACCTGTTCTAAGCGATCTGCTTCTGTAATTTTTTGACCGGAGCTTTGTATCGTTAAGTACCTTTTTAATAGCTCCCTTTCTTTATCTCTATATTTCTCCAATAGGGGTTTCAACTCATGCAGATTACTATTCATAAACCCTTTTGAGATGATCTGCAAGTCGCTCTGAGTAAGACTCTCAATTTTCTCGGAATCTATTCCAACTTTTTGCATGGCGACCGTTTTTTGAGCAAGGGAAGAAATCTCATTGGATATTAGGTCTTTAAATTTAGACATATCTTTACTCACCTTCATTCCGCAGAATTCTCCTTTGTATTGTAATAGCTCGGCAGCCTTAAGTCTATTATCCGATCTGAATCTTTAATAGGTTAAAACCGTACAACCTTGGTGCTGTCTGCCAAATTACATAATTCGCAAGATTTACCCAAGATTCATGGCACAAAACATTGTGATTATGAAAAAACCTGGCTGAATGCCAGGAAAGTGGGGACACTTCTATTAGTTCAATACATCTTTATAATATGTAAGAAGATGGTCATTCGCTCGTTTCCATTCCAAATCATCCACAATGTCATGTAGCTCAGACGATGCACCTTCGGTTTCGACTACTTTAAAAAGGTTATATGATGTATCACTTGTGCTTGCTGCCACGTAACCTTGTTCCTCAATATAAAACATCTTCAGATACTTAAGCTTCGTTCTAGTATCCAATTTATCGCTAATAATAATTAAATCAACCGGAAAGTTCTCAAAATTACCACTCATCTTCTTCAGTCCCCGTTCTAATTTATTTATATAGTTCAGCTTGTATCTACATTATTAAAAGTAATAATTATCAAATCATAACAATTATATTCACACTCTAAATAAATGAATATAAGTTGTCAACTAAAACCATCAGGTTATGAAAAAGCAATGATTTGTCTTTGAAGACACCCTATCTCGCCTATATTAAATATCGTCATCATCTTCAATATCTGGTTGCAAATTTGAATAATACTCCGAAGCCGTCATCCCCTTGTATCCTGCTTTCAAATACGGTATGGAAACACCGATCAAAGAATCCTTTTCCAGGTGGTAATTGATAAACGTTTCTGGTCCAATGCCAGAAAGTAAACGTTCATCCGTAGTGTAGCGAACCTCGACACTCGGCATATACTTTCGTTGCAATTCAGAAAGAAACTTAACCCGGCTATCTCCATCCACAATCATAATAACCCGGGTTGGTCTTTGATGTTCGGGTAAGGAAGTGAACGCGAGTTCCATACGCTGAAATCTCGTAATGACTTTGTTGATCCAGTCTCGAGATGGACGAAATACCTCTATCCAGAACAATTTAAAATCATTTATATCTTTAATAACTCTAAAGGAGGCATAAGGATAATGATTAGACTGGGCATTGGGGATTTTGATAGGTGGACGTCTGGTCCATTCAACCAAGCGGTCAATCCGCACCAATTCGCTATACAATTCATTTGCCGCTAAATCCAGAAAGAAAATATCCATAGATGGAGATCGCCCAGGTGGGAAAACGATCGGTTGGAGCCAGAACTTGTCTGGAAGTCTCTTTTGGAAAATAAGTTCAGCTGCTTGTGCGCTTGCTTTAGTTAAAGCATATACTTGAGGCTTTTTACGCTGCTGAGCACCAGTTAAAGGTGAAACCCATGAAAAGGCACATATAACTCCATTCTTCCTGCACTTTTTAATGAAATCAACCGTACTCCGATCATCTTCTTGACCTGGATTTAAGGATCTGTGTATCTGACTTCTTGTTGCTATTCTAATAGTAGAAAGCAGATCAAGTAGTTTAACTTCTTTTTCAGTGAAATGGCCATCTGATAACCTCGTTTCTAACCAGTACTGACCATTTCGTATCCCTTCATTTGCTTTAATGAAGACTTGCTGTGCATACGGATCGCTAAATAATCCAAACTCAGATCCGTCTGGCAGTAACATTTCTCCAATGTCTCCTGGGGAATCCTGGCCATAAGGATTCATTTCTGGAGGTACTGTCTGGAATAATGAAGCAGGATGTTGCTTCGCCTGCAAATCGGATCCAGATTGTTCAAATTGAAGAACTCTTGAATTTGTAACCATTAGTGTATCACACGAACGCCGCGTCTATTTCCAGCATTGATGGATCTCTGAGGAAGGATAGTGATGGCCTTAATTCGTCTATCCCGGTGATTGATCTCGAGAATTTTAACGGTTACTTTTTTCCCTTTCTTCAACACATCCGGATTCGCGTTTGGTGGGAAGTTCGTGCGAACAGTTAAACCAGATACACCAACAAGCTCCAGAAACACACCATGCTCTGGGTGAATTTTAGTAATAACCGCTGTGTATGATCCTCCTTCTTTGTAGTCGCCAATTTGTCCCCATGGATCTCTCGATAGAACTTTAGCGTTGACTTCAAGAAGCCCACTTGGGTTTTCCTCTGTAGGAGCTTCGAGTTTCGTAATTTTAATATCGAGAGTATCACCGATTTCAAATTCGCTTCGCATATCTTCAATATATGAGTAACTAACTTCCTCCCTGTTCATAACAACTGGAACACCTTCAACAAGTAGATACAGGCGAGACATATCAATTCCACGAATAAATCCGACCATAACTTGTCCTACTTTAGCAGACTTCCAAAAACGCCTTGCAGAAACCTCAAGTGCTTGAATCCGATCAGCTAAAAACCAATGCCCCTCGATATCCACCGTCTCTACAACAAATTCGAATTCTTTTCCCAGAAAATGATGAAGTCCTTTGAATTCGTAATTATCAATCCGGGACTTAGGAAGATAACCAAAAACTCCTTTGTAGTTGAGTTTTAACATTTCTTCCTTTTTGTCACCCAAACTCAATGTTTCTAATCCGATAGCTTCAGCATAAAGAACTTGTTTCACACGCTGCGATTCTTTAATATCAGCCCATCCTAGTTTTTCATCCCCAACATTATCAAAGCGTTGTTCAATTTGGCGCATAGTTACCCCTCAGCTTTCCTAATCTATTTGAGAATATACATGTTCGCCCGGAAAACAAAAAAGAAGCACCTCGTACACATGTCGATGACATGTGTGCGAGGTGCTTCCCCGATCCGAACTTATTCAATTACTTATAATAGTAATGACAATCTCCCATATTGTCAACTATCAATCATCGTCTATAACAGTGCTGTCCAATTTGGTTATTCGGGACTGAGCTATTTCTTTTTGCTTAGTTCGGGCACCCCTCCCCGTAGCAACTAAGTCGCTAAGTTCCGGATCAATAAAGGTGTTAGAAAGTTGATCCGCTTGACCTGTCCTAGTGGGTAACTGATGTTCAATGTATTCTTTTGTTTGATCAATTGCGTTCTGTTCAGTCACTTGATCTATTTCGATATCCTGAATCCCCCAGCCTTCATCTGAATCTGTTAGTTCTGGTTCGCTACCTAGATCTTGCGGATCCATGTTCTTGTGACCTAGTTTTATAAATAAGTCATTCAATGAACTTTCAACACCTGAAGGCAGTGAAAGGCTCAGGTCTACGGACTGTTGATCATCTTTCGAATCAGTGTTTTCTGAAACAACCTTATCTGCCATGGGCTTCATACTAATATCCTGTAATGTTTCTGAATAAAAACGATAATCCTCTTCATCCTCCAGTAATAAATTGATTGATTTCGGAGGTGTAGTACTTGAACTCGTTAGGTTGAACGTCTCTTCTTCATCCACTGGAATCAATGCAGGTTCTGACTCTTTTTCTTCTAAAGGATTGGTTGTAGTTTGACCCCGATCCCTTAAGAAATCATCCATGGCTACCACGCTAGCTACTGATGAATCAAGCATAGCTGCGGACTGCTCCGTTTCATTGTATTCACGTATCATCGTGGATGGGGAAGTCGGTAACAGTTCCACCAGATCTTCTTCTTTCTGTTGCATTGGCTGCTCTGAGATGTCTGGAGATTCACGTTCACCCGTATCGTCTGCTGCTTTAACGCTGAACAACGGCTTTAATAAGTGGATGTGAGCCAGTTTGTGCGCTGCAATGGCCAAAGGTTTGTGGTCTTTCGTCTCGAATTCAATTTTACCGATATTCACAAACTTCGAAAGGTATTTAGTTTCGGTAATAAACTTACCGTACGCACGGGTAGGGGCTTTTACACTACCATCTGCATCAACGAAATCAACAATGAAGTGTTTGAATTCTTGCTCCTTTATATCCGTTGGAGTGAATCTCGCTGCAAGGGTTCTTTGCATATTATGCCGCATCCCCCAGGACTGGTTAGGCATACTGACCGGCGTCATCGACTCATTCGAAGATTCTTCGACCTGCACTTCTTCACCAAAGTTATTAGAGAAGCGCTCGTTATCCTCATATTCCCCTCCCCCAAAAACGGTCTTATTCCGCGCAGAATTCAGCACAGTGTTGTCATATCCCTGCACAACAGCTTTCAGCTGACCCAGTGACTGAATTGCAATAAGCGTTCCGACTTTAAATGAACGACCAAGTGTTAACAAACGCACAAAGACTTCGTTGATGTATAGTGGGAATTCATCGATATTGAGGAAAACAGGACAGCGTTTATACCCATTTTCTTCTGGTGGACGTCGAAATACAGAGGATTGAAATTGACGAATAAAGAACTGTCCAAAAGATAGACTTAGTTCTTCTAATTCACCAAGTGCGGTATTAACCAGAAGCACGCCTCCGTCTTGAAGGAATTGATCTATATTTAATGCCTCTTCCCCTTCATTAGCCACCATGAGTTGAGATAACATTTCATTCATGACGATATCATTTAGATACTTTTTACCACCGGCAACATACTTGTCTTTTTTGTTTTCAATGATTTGTTGACCTTCGTATTTGTGTCCTGATGGATAGGTCACCGGATGAACGTTTTGTTCTTTGTCTCGGAACGTTTTATAATCGAGGACCTCACTTTCAAAGTATGATACGATCCTGTCGTAACGCTGGAGAACAGATTTCTTGTTTGGATCCAGTTCTGGATCAGCTTGTTCGCTATCGATTGCTTTACGAACTTCCTCCGTGATATTCGCAAGATACCGAGGATCCGTGTACATCTGCTGCATTTGTACAATGGAAAACAAATCTCCATAACGGATTTTTCCTAACATCGTATACAGACTTGCAGTTTCACTTTGCTGACCTTTAAAAAATTCATCTTGGTCACCTGCCAGCGCATCTAATACGCCTCTAAACGTTTCAGCAGCTGACTCTAGTGGTCCAACAAAAGGGTTAAACTTAATAGATCTTACCAAATCGGTTGGATCGACAATTTTAATTTTATGGTCAGGTATCCCTAGTTCTCTGCAAAGCTTTTGCACATCTCGGATTAAATCACCTTTAGGTTCGAGAACAACAACACCTAATTTCCTACCTCTTGCGATTCGAATTAAGTCTTGAACGATACGTATTAGAATAGATGTAGAGGTTTTACCAGTACCGGTAGCACCAACAATCAACTCGTGTAAATATCGAGAACCTTCAGTCAATACGATAGGTTTGTTGGTATCCTTCTCCCATCCGACAATCACGTCAGATGATTTACCACGCAGCGTGAAGGACTGGCTTGCAAGTAAAGAAAACTCCCATTTGTAAAACAGTAACTGAAGATCTTCATTTCGATAGAATTCTTTTGCAACTATGTACACTGCAAAGAGGGAGATGAAAACAGGAATACACATAAGAACAAACCCAAAGCTCTCCATGGACCTAACGACTAAATAGTCTTTGTCCGATTGAACAGTCACAAAGAAGTCGAAGAGGTAGTTTCGCACATACCAAGAAAAAATAGCTGTGAATGAGCATAAGAAAGGTATTCCAGACAGAATTGCTGCAGCTATTCTTCCTTTTTTGGAAGTCCAGCTAATTAAAGTCTTATACCCCCGCATAATGGGTTGGGTTACCGTGGAATAGATCCAAGTTAAGATAGGAAAATTTAACACGATTAGTATCCACAACGTTTCATAATGATGAAGTGGAACATAAATGAAATCAAGTAACATGATTAACAGTGTAGGAGGTTCTTCAAAGAAAACGCTTAAAAAACCCATAGTCCCGGAATCCACATTAAACCATTGTGCAAAAAAAATAGCAAATGATGAAAATCCGAGCCACATATTGATGACTATCATCATTGTGACTATAATCGTATGAAAATAAATACGATACCACTCATCCATTCGCTCTCGGTTGTCGATCCACCACTTCCTTATGAACGATCTTAATTGAGGAGGCATTCTTTCATCTGTATTGTTGATAGCAACCTTTTCCATTGGCATCCTCCTTCTACATCTTATTCTGATTATGAAATTGAAACCTTGAAAACCTGTTAAAACAAAAAAAAGAAGCACCAGCTATAGCGAAGGCTCGCTATAACTGGTGCTTCCAGTTTCCGAATATTCAATTTCTAGTTTCATTATAGCCCCTTGCTAAATGATAGACAAGAGTATGTTACTCAATGTTTTGACAATTGAATAGAGAATGGGTTAGTTTATACATTAGGAACGTATTTAGAAAGGCGGTCCAGTGATGTCTGAACATAACATGGATAACAATAACTCCAGGAAGATTGTAATATTGAATGAATTAAGTGAAATTTTAAAAGCACGAGAGCCTATGGATTATAGTGAAATCAATCCTGCTCTAAACCCAAATGTAGATGCTGAATACATAGCTAGCTTGGATGAGAAGAAAGAAATTGAAGTTAAAGCACTACAACAAGCTTGGGAACAACTTGAAGAATTACTATTCAATGATTTACAAATCACACTACAAGAGAAAAATCAATTAGTTACCTATCTTGGCCAAAAACTTAAAGAAGACAAACAGAAGCAAAAAAGTCGTGCTAAATCACGTACACAAGTTTGGCGATCAAACGAATGATAATTGACAGTAGAAGCACCTTAGGGGTTATCTCACCAAGATGCTTCTATTTTTTGTCGCTAGGTTGGTTAGTGAGTACACCAACATTTAAAAACGAGATCTTGAGTCATTCACTAAGTCCAATGGATTTCCTTTAATACCGTAAGTGAGGAAGAATCGAAAAACTATTCTGACTAAAATACGCCTGTTCATGAAGATTATCATTAAAAATGCTAAGAGCCTCTTCATATATCGTACCCCTATTGTTAGGACCGTTTAACTTCCCGAGTTGATATAAAATATGTGCTTTTTGAGGTGAGCGATCAGACCCTTGAAAAAAGCTGAGTGCCTTCTCAAGAGCACAGCGCTCCTTTATCGCATCTTTGCTAACTTCTCTAATTAACAACGCTTCTAGTACATATGCTCGGTATCCTTCAGCGAACGAATATTCCTTAATGTATTCCTTACATATGGCAAGTATACTCTCCGCTACGAGATATTCTTTTTTTTCTATTTCCAGCTCTACTAACATGAAAAGACATCTTACTTTCTGGGACACAATGTTTTCGGGAACTGTAACAGCAGTAACCTCTCTTAAATATTGAAACATATCTTCAATAATAAGATGTGGTTTAACACGATACATTACAAAAATGAACTCTAGTGAATTAAATAGACTTGCTAAGTCGCGTTGTCTTTGAAACCAGTTCATCGAACGAAATAACAAGTTTCTAGCATTCTCATACTCTTCTTTGAGCCAATAGGTTATGGATAATAGGTAGAGTGCATGATAATAAGCCTGTTCGCTTTTTCCTTCAATTGTTTCAATACAAGTTTGTACGTGATATTCGGCAAGATCCATATAACCGATGTGTATATAGATAAGAGTTAAGTTATAATGTACATTTGAAATATCTAAACTAAGAACCCTGTCATCTTTTTCAACGAAGTTTAAAGCTTTTTTAAGTGTTGTGATCGCATCTTTAATATGACGCTCCTGTAACTGAAGCGACGCAAGAGCATTATAGGTGCGTATCTTTACTTCAACGCTATCTTTATCATAGACTTCAGCATTAATTACTTCATTATAGTACTCCGAGGCCATGTCATAATCCAACAGCTCTCTATAGTATTCTCCCCAAAGAAAGTTAATGTGTATTATCATATTCTTGAATGATAATATTTCTATATTTTCTTGCAGTTCATGAAGAGAAGTTTTCAACCCGTCCAATAAACCTACGCTGAGACGATGTTTCGCTAAGCTTATTTGCTGTCTAATATTTTCTTGTTCCGTTATATATTGATCCGATTCATCTATAATAAATAACTCAACCGGTTCTTCTAATGCACCTGCAATGTCAACTAATTCCTCAAAGGGAAATTTAGCTCGTTTACCCTTTTCGATGTTGCTCAGTTTACCTGTAGCATAACCTAGTTTATTGGCGAGATCGATAAGTGTATATTCTTTTCTTTTCCTAATTTCACGGATTTTTCTCCCTACTGATTCGGGATCAAGAGCTCTCTCTCTTTCCAGCATTTAATTCATCCTCCAACAAACAGATCACTATTTTATCATTATAGCGCTTATCGTTTTTTCTGTAACTGTCATCCACTTATCTCATATTTTAGAAGTTCTCTCTGATCAAAATAGTCTTCAAAGGCACCACTTGAGGAACCAAGGCTGATTCTGTGGGAAAACCTCATAAATAAATTGGAGGAACATGGAATTATGAAGTTTGGTACAGGTATGAATGTTCTAAGGTGGTAATTGCTTTCGATTTATTATTTTCATAGACCCTATTGTATCAAACGATATCACTCGAGATAGTCAAACATTAATCTCGGAAATATTTATTTCCTTACTTTTAGATTAATCATAGGTTGATCATCGATTAACGTTTGAATTCTACATTGGATATTTTGTATTTCTAAGTTCAGCTGTTCTTCATCTTCTCTCTGATTGCATGAGATACGATCATCTGAGTAGTATGAGGCAAAATAGCTCAATTCTGATTCTAGAAGACTAAGTACTAATTGGAGAAACTCAATTTCGCTAAGTTCTTCCTTATGGTTTGATGGAACTTTATGTAGGGTCAAGTGATTTACCTCCTAATTCAATAGGTGGAGCACCCAGAAATTGAAAAAACCATTTCAAGGTGCTCCTTGTCGTAACCTAATGAATTTTCATTTTACCATTTTCATACTTTTGGTGCATTAGGAAATGTTAACCTTCCTATTGTGACTTCTTGTTATTATTCTCCAAATCCTTGTGGACCACTTCCATCAATCTGAAAATTAGTGCTGCTGCCTCAGACCGAGTGAGATCTTTCAACGGACGAAACGAACCATCTTGATACCCGTTGACTAATCCTAATTCAGATAGGTAGTTTACTTTATCAGCTGCCCATCCTGAAATTTTGGTCTCATCCACAAATCTCTGCTGTTCACTAGTTCCTGAAGCGTTCATTCCTCTCAACACATTAGCTAAGATCACCGATGCTTGTTCTCTTGTTATAAGTTCATGTGGTGCGAACACTTGGTTTCCCATACCGGCTATAACCTTATTTTTAATGCCGGCTGCAATATATTCTGCAAACCAGTCTTCTGGGCTTACATCCTTAAAAGTCCCTTTGTATTCTGCCGACTCAATTCCCATTAAACGGACGATTAACGCAGTGAATTCCGCTCTTGTAATCGCACGTTGCGGCTCGAATTTAGTTTCGCTAATCCCTGAGATTACTCCTTGTTGCGCCAAGAATATGATCTGTTCCTTATTAAAAGTACTGTCTATGTCTTCAAAGAACACTTGTTTTACAGGCGGAGTTGGTACTACCTCAAGATCAGCAGGTACATCTTTAATTGATTCTGTAGGTTTTGATACAGGTTGCCCGCTGATGTTTCCTCCAGAAGGTGCGAGGAAGCCCAAAGTCCGAGCAGTGATCTCTTTAACTTCACTCCGGTCAGAATTTTCGTTCTCTGTCCAAGCTTCCATCAGATACACTGTTCCCCCACTAAGATTTTTCAGCGTAAAGTGCTGATCCTTTCCTCTATATACTTCTGTCCCATGATGAGCAAGAACGAAAATTTCGTTGGCTGATGGGAGCGTCCAGGTGAAATCAACTTCATTCGTGGTTTTACCTACAGCTTTTACCTCGAAATCTCCACTTGGTAGCGTCTCAAAGATCGGCACATCGATCCCCTTAGCTTCACCAACTTCATTAAATGGAACTATTCGGTATGTTCCGTATTTCGTAGAGCTGCGAAGTCCAGTCAAGGAGAATGATGTGTTCTCCGTGGATGTAATGATTGTATCATCATCATCATCATATAGGTTGTATCCTGTTGCACCTATAATAGGCTCCCAAGAAATCTCTACTCCATCGACATCTCTTTTATCAATAGATGGAGAGATGGTCATATCAGCGGGTAGTGTTGTTGCATCTAATGCAAAACCTTCCTCACTTATACCCGTGTCATTTAAGGTTCTAATGAAGTATTTATATGTCTTTCCTGGCTCAAGGTTTTCATCATTATATACAGACTCCGTCACTGTGACTTGGCCGATTTCCTCTCCACCTCGTTGAACAATGTAAGCTGTAGCCCCTTTTACCTTACTTAAAGCAAAATCTAGAGATACTCCATTCGATGTAGATGTGTAACTCACAGTTGGAGGAGCTGCAGGTAATGTAAGTAGAGAATGAGTAAATTCTTCTGATCGATCTCCTTGGCTGTTCTCCGTGATAAATGAAACCTCTTCGTTTGTTCCCGCTCTTAATTCAGTTAAAGTGAAGTTAGTTTCCTGTCCTCGGTAAACTTCCTCGCCCTGATACTCAATGACCATCATTTCATTCTTCAATGGAAGAGTCCATGAAAGCTCAGCTTCCGTTGTTTTAGGTTTTGAATTCACGATCAACCCTTTAATTACTGGGAGCGTCGTAAATTCTTTTACCGAGAATGCTATGGCGTCGCCTGCATTGTTAAATGGAACAACACGAATATTATTGTACGTTTGTGCACTGATTAAATTGTCCACTGATGCACTAAATTCGGTCGTTATAGTAATTAATTCTGAGTCAAAATAAACTTTGTACCCCTCTGCCCCCTGAATTTTATCCCACGAGATCGATACGCTATTATCTGATACAGACAGAACTTCAGCTAGTTTTGAAGATGTAGCTGGAACGGTTCTTGCTGTTAGTGCAAATCCTGTTACACTCTCACCTGACTTATTTGAAGTTTTAATAACATAAGTGTATTCTTCTCCAGCTTCTAGTCCATCTTCTTTAAATGAAGTTTCATTCAACGGGATTCGTCCAACTTCCTTACCGTCACGTTCAATGATATACTCTTCAGCTCCGCGAACAGCACTCATGGATAAATCGATAGTTAGGGAGGTATCCGTTATACCACTAATAGTGGCTGTAGATGGTGCTGTCGGTTTTGTTAAGCTTGTAAATGTAAGAGGCTCGGATTCAATACCTTCTACATTAAAAGAAGTGATGGTAAACGAATAAATTGAACCCGCACTTAAGCTAGGAATGATACTCTCCAAATTCGAAGTTGAATATTTATCGCCCGTTTCATTATTTAAAATTTGATAAGAAACAGCTCCCTTGACTGGAGACCATGTCACGTTAATTTGATTCGTTTCAGGATGAACTACAATAGAGTTCTCATTTACGACTTCTGTCTTTGTCGTAACTTGAACCGTCCTAACTTCTCCTGCTCCACTAGTGTTCTCCCCGTGAATCGAATAACTGTATTTAGTACCTGGAAGAAGACCTTTATCTGTGTATCTGATGTCTGATGAAGGAATCTTCGCAATAAGTACCCCATTACGTTTAATCACATATGTGTCAGCTCCTGTTACTTGTGTATCAGAGAGATCAAGCGTTAGTGACTCTTTCTCGATGTCTACCGTATTCACGTTAACGGGTTTTCGTGGCAGCGTCTTAAATCCAAATTTTGAATTCTGGGAACTGACACCAAACTCATTTACAGCATGAATCACATATTCATAATTCGTTCCATCCGAAAGTCCGGTTATTTCGAGAGAAGTCTCCGTCCCTTGATACAATACGTTGTCGTCGTGTTCAATAATATATTCAATAGCTCCGGTTACGGGTTCCCAATTCACTTCTGCTTTATACGTTGCTGGGGATGACTGAACATTTGTAACGAATGAAGGTTTAGTCATCCATACATAAGCTGTCTTCTGACTTTCACCTGTTTGATTTACAGCCTGAACAGTAAATGTATGCTTTGAACCTGGAATAAGATCATTGACTTCGAATTCTGCTGAAGTCGGAGTTCCGACAATTTGTCCATCCATAGAGACAATGTACGAATTAGCGGTTGCTACTGTTTCCCAGCGAAGGCTTATAGTCGTCTCAGTCGTCTCAGTCACTTCAACTTGATTAGGCGAGTGAGGATTGGTTAAGAATTCGCCTCCTACAGAATCACTATAACCAGAGTTGTTGCCTGCTTCCACTGTGTAGTTGTACACATGACTACCTGAAAGCCCCGTAAGTTCTAGATGAGTCCCCGCAACTTCAAATGAACGGTCTCCAATCTTAAGTCGATATCTATCTGCCCCAGGTACGGGAAGCCATGAAACGGTAGCACTTGTTTCAGTTATTGAATCTAACTTTAATTCTTGTACTTGATCAGGGACGGTGATAGAGCTTGCCGAAACAGATGAACCTTGTCCACTCTCATTCACTGCAAAAACTTCAAAGGAATACGATGTTCCCGGAACAAGATCTTGGACAACAGCTGTGGTTTGTTCACTAGGGACGGTTAAATACTCTCTGCCTTCTTGAACAATCACATAGTGGTCAGCTCCTTGAACTGCCTGCCATGTTAAGCCCAACGAATGCTGAGTCGGATTCACGATTTGTAAACCTTGTATTTTACCAGGTAGTGTCATCAGTCCATTTAAAGTAACTGTCTCGCCCGTTCCTGTTTCATTGGAAGCACTTAGTCCATATTGATATAACGTCCCTGATTCAAGACCAGAGTCTGTAAAGGTAAGTTCAGGTCCTTCAAATAGCGATTCACCATCTCTATTCAATGAGTAATAGGTTGCTGAAGTGACCGTATCCCAACCGAGTGTTATTTTCGTTTCCTCTATTTGTAGACTTGCAAAATGACCAGGAGCAGATGGTAAAGATAAGAAACCAGCATTTCGACTAGAGCCTTCTCCGGATTCATTTATGGCAATTACACTTACGGAATAGACCGTCCCTGCAGAAAGTCCACTTATTAACTGTGCACTTGTACCATGTACGATTTGATCAGAAACAATTTGATTGTTCCTATCTCTCGCTATGACTCTATAGGAAGAAGCGCTCGTCACGGGATCAAAGGAAACACTCGCCTGACTATAATCATTTCCAACCTTTTGAATTACAACATTTTCTGGAGCAAGTGGTAGTGTGAGCGTAGAAACAGTATTTGAGAATTCACTATGTCCAACATGATTCATGGCACGTACTCTGTATTCATACCTGTTTCCACCTGATAGAGCTTCATCTAAAATCCCATTTGAAGGGTAGTCTAGACTCCAAGTTTGACCTGTTGTTGTGTTTTCAATTTCAAATTGATACCCATCTGTGAGTACATCTTCAGGTAGATCAAAAGAAACTTTTGCGGTCCCTTCAGAGACATTAGTTACCTTTAAATGCTCAGGTATATCGGGCAACCTTTGTAGCCTGAGCGGGGAAGTCACGGTAGTGAATGAATTCCCTGCGTTATCTTGTACTTTGGCATGCACGTACCATGTCCCTTCAGAATCAATAGTAACTATTTTTTCATTTTCATCAGCAGAATCCCAACTTACGGGTGCTTCTGCACTGTTAGTGATTTTAAAATATCGTTGATTTGGATCCACTCCTGAGTGTACATCAGAGTAAGTAATAGAAACGTCAATGTTTTTATCCGTCCAATCTGTAGTATTCGGAGTAATTGAAATTGACGGGTCAAGGTTATCAATAAATACTTTTTTGACAACTTCTTCTCCTACATTGCCGACTGCATCACGTGCTCTTACCGTTAAAGTAGTAATACCGTTATCATGAATTGTTCCAGTACTTCCTTTCACGAACTCGGTATCATTGATTTTATATTCGTAATGGATTGGATTATGATCTGTACTTCCATTAATAGAGAACGTAACCGAATCCTGTGTCCAGGATGATTCACTCAACAAGACTTGAGGAGTTGACGGAGCCGTCTTATCAATCTTAGCCATAGCTGATGACAATGCTCCAACATTACCTACGTTGTCCACCGTTCTTGCAAATATTTCAGTTTCACCTTCTGCTGAAATGGTTTCTTCGGCTACATAATCAACCCAGGCTCCTGTAGCTCCAAACCGATATTGCGTCTTAGCAACTCCGCTTCCCTCATCTACCCCATCGGTAATAGTGAATGTCACGTTTTTGTTGGTCCACTCCAAATCACTCAATGTTAACTTCGGTGCTGTTGGACCAGTTTTATCGATTTTAGCTTCAACTACTGCTTCAACACTTATATTTGAAGCATTATCGATGGAACGTCCGTAAATTTCACTTCGTCCTTCCGTAGTAATGGAAAAGCCTTTTGTATAGTCTTTCCATTCACCCCCGGGACCGATTTTATACTGGATTTTTTGAACACCACTGAGATTATCCGTACCAGGAGATAACGTCACATTTACATCTTTATTGGTCCAGCTAGAAGGATCCAATGAGAAAATAGGTGCTTCCGGAGCAGTTTTGTCTATACGAGCTGTTGAAGAGGAGACAATGCTTGTATTTCCAAAGTTGTCTATTGTTCTAGCATAGATATCCTGAAGACCTTCTTTAGAAACTTCAAATGGCTCTTTATAATCCACCCATTCACCGGTTGATCCGACTTTGTATTGACTTTTCTGTACACCACTTAAGTCATCTGTTCCGTTTTTTACGGTCACTATTGCAGATGTATTAGTCCAACTTGAAGGAGCAACCGATACTTCAGGTGCAGTCGGTGCCGTGGTATCCTTAATGATTTGGCCCGCCGCAGTATATGCTGTTGCAATTCCCCCTCCATTTACCGCACTGACAAACACGTTATATTTCCCATCTGCAACTCCGTCCAATGGAATATTCAGCGGTGTCGCTGTCGTTGTCCCAGATTTTACAACTTTGCTATCTGCATCACGTAATTCATATTTGTATGTAGTCCCAGTTGGGTTTCCATTCGCTGACCATTTTACGGTTGGTGAGTTTCCTGTCTGCGTGACAGTTGCTGAAGTTGGAGTATTAGCATAGGTATAACTACTAGTTTGAGTAGAATAATCCGTGTAAGAACCACTAGAATTTTTAGCTCTAACTTTAAAGACATAATTGGTATTAGGTGATAATCCAGTAACCGTTGCTGTATTAGCAGAACCTGCATTAATCGTTTGGTTCGTCGTGACATTGAGTAACTCATAGGTCACAGCTGACTCGTTCTCTTTTTTGTCCCAGGTGACCGTAAGACCATTGGTAGAAGTTGAACTGATTACGGGCTGACCCGGAACAACAAAACTTCTTATATTAAAATTGACTGTGTTTGCTGTAGAAACGCCACCTTTATCATCCATAACCCACACCTGTAAGGAGTGAGCGCCATCCGATAGGGTTGAAGGCAGTGTATAATTACTGCTAAATTGTTGATTAGATCCATTGGCCGTCAATGTAGAAAGAACATTTTCGGCCCCCCCATCTATAGACCACTTCACAGTCAGAAGATCACCGATATCCGTATCTTTGGTAGTACCGGCAATCTGAAGTGTTTGACCTTTGTAGTAGGATTGGTTAGCAGCTGGAGAACTTAAAGCAAATGAGGGCGGTGTATTCTGTGGGCCAATTCCCACAATGGTTGAAACTTTCCTCGATCCGCCGCTCGAAACGGTTTGTTTATCCCACCAAAACTGTGCAGCTGTATCTCCTGCAGTAATCTGTTGTCCCACGTAAAAAGAGGAAGGAGGACTGCCGCCTGTCAAGCTGGCGTTTCCTGGGCTCTGATAAGCTCCCATAAAAATTCGATCTGCGTTTACTACGTTATATGTGTTTGCGTAAAAAGCAGTGATCTGTACCCCACCACTATAATTTCTCCAGCCATTTTGAATAACTTCAAATGGTGAAGCGTCATTACCGTTCACCATAGTATCCCAGTAAAAGGTTCCACCTAGATTTTGATTACCACTACCTCGATTGACTGCCTCTAACTCAACCTTCATATACCCACCTTGTGATGTTGCATTAACAATCGACACACGAAGGATGAATTCAACATTATCTTTCTGACGTGACATTTCAATGATATTGTCATTAATTCTAAAGTAATTTAAAGGCAGCGAGTTGAAATTGATTCGTTCCCCGTTATAATCCAGGAACGTTGAAACATTCCCGGCATTGCTACCAAAAAATACGTTGGTGTTTGGTAATAAAATGATACGGTAATTACCCTGATCGTTCATCTCCACTTTTACTACGGAAGATTGAACAGCTTTTAATGATGTCGTGTTGGAAACAACAGAAATAGTATCTACTGCTGCATAGGCGGCAGGTGTAAATACACCGGTTGCCACTAATGGGGGTGCAAGTAAAGCTAACGCTAATACAACTTTAGTTGCTTTTTGTGCTGCCTCCCTAACTTTCTTTCTCTTCTTCAATAGTCTCCCTACCCTTCTAACTGTAAAAACAAAAAAAGCACCTCAATATTGGTGGTTAACCAATATCGAGGTGCTTCCCCGTTTCTACTATTAAGTTATTTGTATTATAAGCCATGGTCATACTGCTGTAAATATATTGCCTTAAACTCATGTTGATTTTTATGAACTGAAATTGTATTAACACTTCATCTCAGTGCTTATTACATTGAAACCAACCTGATATACGATTTTAAAAAAACTAATGATGATGCTATGATCTTAAGGAATGAGATTGCTTTTACACAACTACCTAAGTCATTTTCTTAGAAAATCGATATAAAGTTTCAAGTACTGCTTTGGCACTAATATCCGTGATGATAAATGAACACTACTAAGATGCACGGTACGAAACTCTACATCATTTAAGTTATTTAGCAGCAGTAATGGCATCATAGAAATGAGTGCCTTCACGAGGTTCTATACAAGTAATCTTTTTCAAGGCCACTCATCGGATCTCCTATAGTTCTATTTCTGTAACAATCGGTCCTTAGATTGCATTGGCAATACTTATGACCAACAATAATACCACTGCGAAGACAACCCCATACCCAAGTACATACAAGGTAACTCTCGATAAAGACTTAATCAACCGATATGAGATATAAAGAAAATTCATTAACAGATAACTCATATGATCCTACCTTTCTTTAAAAATAAGAAAACGCACCTACCCAATACGGGCAGATGCGTGCTTCGCATATATTTTATTAAGTTATCTTTTACTCTATCATCCTTCATACAGCCTATCAACTGCACCTTCACAAAATATTGAACAATGTTTTAATTCTCGCGCAACTTTGAGTTGTATTTAATTAAACTTCATTATTGAGTTATATGTCATTTCTCCAATTGTTTTCGTTCCATAAGTTGTTTGTATATGGAAGCAGATCTTCTGAGAAGATCTGAAGGTATTCCTTCTTCACTCATTGTTGTAGGAGAGTGAACTGGTAACACTTCCTCTTTTGTTTCGATTCTTTTATATTTGTCCAAAATAACTATGTCGTGAAGCAACCATAAACTTCCTGATTGTCTTAGTAATCCTAATTTCTTATATCTCTCTAGGGATCCTCGTGAGTTATCCCGGCGTATTGTTCCCTTAGGTAGACCATGTTTCTTCTCAGCTTCAGATGTAGTCATCACTTCTGAAATTATTTTTTTGCACTGATCACAAATTGTGTAGTTTCCAAAAAACGTTGGAATACCGTTCTCTTTCAACCAGACATTACATTGAGAGCAACGATAAGGTAGCCTCCCACCTTTAATTCGATCTACTTTACTTTGTAAATCTTGGATTTGTGCTTGTAAGCTAAAGATTTGAGTATGCAAATCCGGGATTAAGGTTCGCATCCCTTCCATAAATTTTTTTTGCTCTTGAAGGTGATTCAAGCGATTAATCAATTCATCGATCCAAGAATGTAGTAGGTTAGTTTTACGCCGGCCGGCTCGATAGTAGATCTCACCTACTACCTCATGTATAAGCCAGAATTTCTCCGATTTACGTATGAGAAACTGCGATTGCAGCATTTTAAGGGGACCTTCACAATCTTGTTTTACAGTCCCGGGACTTTTAATGTCAAGATCTCGTTCCATTTCAGTAGTACCTTTCACCTGCTTAATCGTACATAAACACCTTGGACATATCAGGATGCTACCTTTGTCCCCAAGTTTAGCTGGTTCATCTTCATTCCAAATAGGCTGCTTGCATAAATGGCAGTCTATCCGAGAAAATCTGAGGTTTAGTCTTTCTTTTCTCTGCTCAAAGCTTCTAATCTCTCCTTCGATACTAAATATCTGATAGGAGGCATCCGGGAGTAAGTCATAATTATCTATAAGGGTTCCAAGTGTGGCTCGAAGATCTTTTAGGCGTTGTTCATAATCATCCATTATATGCATATATCTCCCCCATCTCTAAGGTTCACTATTGCATATATTATATTCGAAAACGCACCAACTAGAAATGAAGCAGTTAAATGATTGGCTTCTTTTACTGTTCCTTAACCGTGTTAATAACTCATCTAATAAAGCATATCGTAAATCATCTATAGTATTATGTAGTTAATCATTAATGACATGAAAAATCGGGTTCTTCTCATTCCTTCTATATCAAATAGTTATTTTGTTATATTAGTTCCATTGCTAGTTTATAATACTGAGGTGATTCTCTTGGACATAAAAGATTACAAGGTGATTATTCTTTATATAGCTCCCTTCATTGTTGTTATCCTATTTTTGGGTTTGTTGCTGCTTAAGCCTTTAAAGGTGCCAGAGGTTTGGACAGCACCTGGGAGTATTCTTTCAGTTGACCCCATTATTGATGCAAAACCAATTCGCGAAAGCGCTCAAGCCCATCCTACTAATCTTTACATGACTTATGTAAAAAAAACACAAATTAATTCTGTATGGGAGAAAATATACCTCGGGTCTGAGGGTTATACAAGAACTTCTGTTACAAAGTTCTATGCTTCAGCTTCTGAAAGCACTAGTGACTTTACCGAAAGAGATTTGACTATTTTAGATAAAGAACTTTTACCTTATATGAAACACACTATCGTAAAGGCTGCAATGGTACATGAGGAGATTGATTTACCAGAAGAAATATCTAAGCCAGTTGTGGTTTTTCATCCAGAGAAGTTTAAAACAGGTCAAGATCTTAAGGTTGGAGATGAAATTCTATTCATAGATGATATAGAAGTTGACTCGCCAGAAGATATTAATTTTTATCTAGAGAATTTTAAAGTCGGAGATACCGTAAACGTAATCGTTCATCGTGATACTAGCAACGTAGAGATTCCAGTGACTATAAAGGAACTGGATCGCCAAGGAAAAGCAACGTTAGGAGTTTATTTAAAAAACCAATTTGTCTTCAAAGGGTTATCTGTTGATGACGTTATCCATTTGGACAACAACTATTCAGGCGAGTCAGGAGGTTTCATGTTGGCATTGGGTTTAATACAGCAACTCGATCCGAATGTCGATTTGGCTAGAGGAAGAAAGGTTGCTGGCACAGGAGGCATAACTAGGGGTGGTGATATTCAGTCAATAAGTAACCTGGATCTCAAATTGCTTACTGCAAAGAATGAAGAAGTAGATATTTTTATCTATCCTAAATATCAAGAACAAGAGGTTGCCGAAGCAAAAACTAGCTACAATTTAGAAAACATTAAACTAGTAGGGGTAAGAAACTTACAGGAGGCTATAAACTACCTCAGTCAATAACTGAATTGTTATAGATCCCTTTCCAAATTAAGAACGTTAATATCAAGCTAAATAAACCGATTATCTGACATTAATTGAAACTCTGGTAAAGTGACTTACATCCGTGAGTCTGCCATGTCCGTATATAACTATAGAAATAGCCGTGACATAACTCAGTACAATTGAGAGACCTGAATGGAGTTTCTCAATTGTACAAAATAGATATTCTTAAGAAATGAAGTAGACTCTCAAGTCAAGCAAAACCAGGTCTCAACTCCCCATATTTTCTGCTTCGCCAACACCTCTTGTACTGTAACATTTCTGGCCCGTTTGAACATGGATTTCTTCTATAATCTCCATGGCATGTGAAGAGTATTTTCTTCTCTCCCCCCATACATTAGTAAGGTTCATTTATTTCCTCCGTTTTTTTCTTACTGATGTTATTACCTCTCTCGAATTTTCCCATACAAAACCTCATCAATTTTATTCATTACCAACTGATATGGTTCTATAGCTTCAGCAATTAATTGAGAATATTTCTGAGCAGTTTGATGCCCCTTTTTGTTTCCATCGTACATCATCACATGAGATTCTATTTCTAACGCAGCGATAACTGAATGGATTATATAGAGTGACATACTAAGATACAGATCATTAGAGGTACTATTAGTTTTGTGAATTGTTAATTCCTTATAAATAGTTGAGAATATGCTTAAATCAGACTCTTGGCTATCGTAATTATCAGTAGACCTCAACCATTCTTTAGCACAATTCACTCGATCTAAAATCATTCGGTTCCAAAATCCTAAATCATAAGAGTCTATTTTAATCCTAATGGATATATGAATACCTGGGATAAGCTTTTCGGCACGTAAATAATACATCGTATCTTGTATTGCTATTATTGACTGACTAGAGATGGATTCGATGTCTTGCTCTGCTTGATCTCGAACCTCTTGTGGGCCTCGTAATATCGGGTCCATGAATTCAACTCCTTAAGCCCTAAACTGAGTTAGAAACTAGTGAATGGTTAAACACAAAAAAACGCACCTTGCCCAAGATTGGGTAGATGCGTACTTCGCATATGGATTATTTGATTCTCATAAAGATAACATTATTTAATGTGTTTCTCAACACTGGATGTTGGAAAAGGTCTTGAATCAGGAAGGTCAAATAATTAATAGATACACCTATTCATTCCTAAGTGAAGAGATGAACGGAATCTTACTCCCAACACCCTTCCCCCAAAAATGGATTCTGCTTAGTCTGCTTATCAAAGGTTAAATAAAATACTTATATTACTGAATATATTATGTAATATTTAATTGTTCAATTATGTACTATTTTATCGAGTTCAAATTTCCGTATATTAATCGGGTTCATTAGATTATCTTTATGAGATAAGGAAGCGAGTGCTAAACATTTAAATGCATTACTATTTTCCCGGAGC
Organism: Paenibacillus sp. CF095; assembly: GCF_900101225.1. NCBI lineage: Bacteria > Bacillati > Bacillota > Bacilli > Caryophanales > Paenibacillaceae > Paenibacillus > Paenibacillus sp. CF095. The sequence goes on along the minus strand of NZ_FMZN01000003.1, from coordinate 101,316 downwards.
AAGGTAAGTTCATCTTATGGTTAATGAATAATAATATATTACTGAATATAAAACTTAATACTCAAATCACTTTGCTCTATAGAATATCGTCTGCAGCTTAAAATAGTAAGTATTATTGTTCAGTAATATTAACATATTATTTAAACTTAATACTTTTATTAATCGCACAACTAAGAAATGTCCAGCTCTTATTGATTTTGACTGTTGTTCATGCACAAAGGCAAGTAAGGAATTTAGTAAGGAGGTATTTGTTACACAATGCAAACTTACTGAACTCAAATAGGAAAGTACGGAAAATTATCAATAATACTTCAACCAATCAGCGAAAAACATCACACGGCATTCTGCCGACGAAATTGCACCATCTTCAAGACGGAGCAATAAAAACGCATAAGAATACATAGAGTCACTAAATATCATAACACTGGTTACAAATCATACAGAAGAGAGGTTTACTCGTGTTGTCTGTTGAGAAAGTAAAATGGTATGGGAAACAACTTGTTTAATTAGGGCAATGGGTCCAACAAGCGAAATTTGTTCATTCTGTGGAAATAGATACTGAATTACTTTACACATTCATATAGAGGGCTGCATAAATTCATTCTCATGAAGATTGAGGATGTAAATACGAGCCTTAACTCTTAGCTGATGGCTACGAAAAATTCATTCAATCGGTACCGCTTCCCAACGCGTTCACATTTTCGATCGTTGTCTAAGTAATCGCAGTTTACATAGTTCATATTCCTTGGAGACTAACGGCATATAAGTTTCTTCAATGTTTCATACTTCTTAAGATGAAAAATATGTATATTTTAAGTTGGTATCAGATATTTCATTTCATCGATCATTTATACGCTGAATAAGTTACAAGTTGCGTGGTACATAGAAAAATCAGATACTGAACAGTTATTTATAATGAATTGATACGCTATCGTATATTTGATAATTCAATCATTTAATTGTTTATCGATTTTTCTGTTTTATTCTTTCCCTTCTTGATCTGAAGTAGCTCTCAAATCCTTGATAACACTGGGTTTACTATCGATCGAAACTCGGAAGAAGAAATTTATTATTGACTGATAATTTGTGAGTGAAGAATTGGTACGTTATCGTATTTTATAACATTCAATCATGTTTTAATCTATAGCTTTCTTAAGTTTTATCCTTCCCCTTTTCAAAAAAAGGATAAGCTAAACCCTTGATAATACTGACTTTTCGTAGATATTTTATAGAATTCATAATCATAATATGAGATTGCCTAGATTCGTAGGGACAAGATGTAAGTGCACCCAAATTACATTATCGATTCGACTAATTTTAAAGTACCCATCAACAGCATCTCCAAATTAGCTAGATGATATACTTCAAACAATTAAAGATTAAGGTGGCGAAATAATTTAATTGAAGGAGAAAACACACTTGATAGCTTAATTAAGATTGATTAGCTAATTAAAACTTTATTACAGAGAATCTATATGATTCGTATACTTTTTATAGAGACCTTAATATGTAAGTAAGCATTATCTTAACTAATACGTCTAGGTGATTACAGCGAAGGAACACTGTATTTCACAATACGGATAACTTAGTCTTTCCTCCTTGATAATCTTCAACTCTATTGAAACGGGTATATGTTCACATTACTCATTAAGTTGAGTTCCAAAAAATGTTGTCGCTACTCAATACTATTGAAAACAGCTAAACAAATTTTAAGAAATATACGAAATCTCGTGTATAGCAAATCCTTAATGTGTTAATACTATTAATAGGGAGCTTTTAATTCGCAGTATAAGCGTAAGCGTCATATGAAATTTACATAATATAAATATATTCAACAAAGTATTTAGTTTACTGAACATTTTTGGAATTCAGACATTATATTTTTGAATAAAGCAATACGCTGTGTCAATGCAACATGCAATGGATTGGTGAGTTGTTTATAAATTACATAATATGATTATAATCAAATGACTACACCTGAATTTAGCGTCTCTTAGAAACAGGGATTAGCTATTCTGCTAGGTCAAATGAGCTGAACATGTAAACGCACTAGAATTTTTTCATAATACTAAAGTATTCAGTTTATTATTACTTTATAAACATTGTTTAATATATCAGATCTTATCGGAATAAGATGATGTGGTTGTTTATCCCAAACTATATGTTTATTCAAAGTGCGGTTATGCTCTGCGAAAGACTATCAAACGAATCGAGTCAAATTTCCATAATAGATCATAACAGTGTCTTACAAGACATAATGCACCTTTTTTATTACAACATATATTACGTAATATATGAGTATTCAGTTGTATATTTAATTTTAAGTGTCAATTCACACCATATCCTAACGGAAGTTAACACAATTAACTAGTCTGTTGGCATCAACAACGTATTTGTGTGAACAAGCTATATTCTTACTTAATACAAACGTATTCAGTTTACTATTACTTCTAAATAATGATTATACAAGCAACCCCTCAGTTTATGGTAGATTAAGCTGAGGGGTTTTAGTTACCACACTCCATGAATGTACAGTGTACGTACTACAAGCGAATTTCAAAGGCCACCGACAATATAAATCTCCAATGGATGGCATGAAGTGATCTTATGAGAATACTATATGTTAGCTTATAAATCACATAATAAGTTCAGTCACGTATAGAACACTCAATATGAAGAATCATTGTATCAAAAAAGTTACTCTCTCATTGAAATTACATAAACTGTTACGTTGTATATTACGTAATATATAATTATTCAGTAATATCGTATTCGGTGTAGCACAACAATCAGTAGATGATTATACATAATCAATGAGTATTCGTACTTAGTAATGTATACTTCTTATTCAGATTAATGAACTTGAATATATTCATTCAAGTACTGAGGTTACTTAATACTTGATGACACCACAACTGATCATTTTGTCGCTAAACATCATATTTATCCTTTTTCTATGCGTTAAAGAAGGATAAGTAAATAACTTTCAAGTCAGATAATATGAATATATTCAGTTATATATTCAGGTTACTAAACGTGAATAATCATCCCATACTACAAGCACAAGATAACTCAATAATACCTCTGACGGGATCAACAGGTACTCGTCATGAACAAGCCAGATTCTTGCTTAAACAAACGTATTCCGTTTACTGTTAGTTGAAACTAATGATTACACAGGCAGCCCCACTGCTTATGCTGGATTAAGTCGAGGGGTTTTAGCTACGACACCCCATGTATGTTCAGTATCGGTCAAGCTGTACAGGAGAATTCGAAATACCATCATGAGTATAAATCTCCAGTACGTAGCTTGATATGATCTTATGAGTGTACAGGGTTAACTTATATATTACATAATATATTCAGTAACTTATTCACTATTCAATATGTAAAATTATTCAATCAGAACGATCAGTATCTCTTTTGAAATAACAAATTAAATCATATATTACGTTGTATATTACGTAATATATAAGTATTCAGTTAATATTACATTTGAAATGAAGCACTACAATCAATAGAAGATTATAAGTCATCAATCAGAATCTATTCTTGGCAATCTATACTGCTTTTTCATATTATTGAACTTGAATTTATTCAATTTAGTATTTAGTTTACTGAATATATTTATAACACTACACCGAGTCATTAATCGCTAAAAGGAAATATGTCTTGATTCTATACGTTATAAAGAAGGATACATATGTGATATTCAAATAAAGTAATATGAATATATTCAGTTATATATTCAGGTTCCTACGCATGAATAGACACCAGAAACTAGAAGAACGTTAACTCGATTAACTCCTCTGTGGGTATCAACAACGTATTAGTTTGAACCAGCTAATTTCTTCCTTAATACAAACGTATTCAGTTTACTGTTACAGTTAGCCCCTCAGTTTATAGTGAGCATACTTTAATGTATGTTAACTGTACCGTTAAGCTGTACAGGAGATTTCGAAAGGCCACCGAGAGTAGATATCCCTATCTTGTGGCTTGTTGGCCTCGTGTGAATACTCACTGGTAGTATTAAATAATATATTCAGTAACATATTATACAATGATAACGAAGAATCATTGTATCAGAAAGATTAATGGGTTCTTGAAATTACATCATCTATTACGTTGCATATTACGTAATAGATAAGTATTCAGTAGATACTAAATTGGAATGTGGAAACACAATTCAATAGATGATTATAAGTCATCAATTTGTATTCATGCTTGGTAGTATAAACTGTTTATTTAACTTAATGAACTTGAATATATTTAATCAAGTATTGAGTTTACTGAATAGTTTATAACATGACAGTCGCTCATTTATCGTTAAAATGCGAATATGCATTGATTCTATGCGTTAAAGAAGGATACGTATGTAACATTCAAATAATTTAATATGAATATATTCAGTTATATATTCAGGTTACTTCATATGAATATACATCACATACTAAACTAAAAGCAGAAGTTTATTTGAATAACACCTCTACGGGGATAAACAACGTATTAGTAACATACAAGCAATGCTTAATATAAACGCATTCAGTTTACTGTTACTTGGACCTATTGATTATAAAGTCATCCCCACCGCTTATGGTGGTTTAAGCCGTGGGGTTTTAGTTACGACACCCTACGTATGTTTAGTTTACGGTGAAATTGTACAGGAGAATTCGAAAAGCCACCAAGAGTATAAATCTACTCTGGGTGGCTTTTAATGGTCTAATAAGAATACTAACAGTTAACTGTATTACATAATATATTCAGTAACGTATTATATACTTGCTGAGAAGAACATTGTATTGAAAAGATCAGTATTTCTTTCGAAATTATAAATTACATCATCTATTACGTTGTGTATTACGTAATAGATAAGTATTCAGTTAGTATTACATTGGAATGTAACACTATAATTTAATAGATGATTATAAGTCATCTATGAGTATTCATGCTTGACTGTAGATACACATTATTCAGATTACTGAACTTAAATATATTCAATTTAGTATTTAGTTTACTGAATATTTTATAACACTACACCGAGTCATGAATCGCTAAAAGCAGATATGTCTTGATTCTATACGTTATAAAGAAGGATACATATTTGATATTCAAATAAAGTAATATGAATATATTCAGTTATATATTCAGGTTCCTACATATGAATATACATCACATACTAAACGCAGAAGTTTATACGAATAACACCTCTACGGGGATAAACAACGTATTAGTAACATACAAGCGCTAAAATCTTGCTTAACATAAACGCATTCAGTTACTTGGAACTATTGATTGTACAGTCATCCCCACCGCTTATGGTGAATTAAACCGTGGGGTTTTAGTTACGACGCCCTATGTATGTCTAGTATACGGTGAAGTCGTACAAGAGAATTCGAAAAGCCGTAGAGAGTATAAATCTCCTTTGGGTGGCTTGTAGTGGTCTCCTAAGAATACTAACTGTTACTTATATTACTTAATATATTCAGTAACGTATTATATACTTGCTGATAAATTGTATCAAAAGATCAATACTTATTTTGAAATTACAAATTACATCATCAATGAGTATTCATTCTTGGCAGTATGTACTGCTTATTCAGGTTACAACACCAGATCATTTATCACTAAAACGGGATATGTCTTGATTCTTTACTTTAAAGAAGGATACGTATGTGACATTCAAACTAAATAATATAAATATATTCAGTTGTATATTCAGGTTCCTACATCTGAATATACTTAACATAGCTGAAGCAAAAGTTTATATTATTACTGCCTTTGTGGAGATCAACAACGTATTTGTAATAATCAAGCTCAATCCTTGCTTAATATAAACATATTCAGTTTACTGTTACTTTGAACAAATTATTATATAGTCCGCCCCTCAAGTTTATGGTGGATTAAGCAGAGGAGTTTTAGTTACCATACTTTATATATTATGCTTTACAGGAGAATTCGAAATGCCATTGATTTTATTTTGAGGCTTATAGATCTTGTCTGAATACTGAAAGGTAAATTGTAAATTACATAATATATTCAGTAACGTATTAAATACAATCTCAGAAGAACCTTTGTATCGAGAAGATTAGTATTCTTTTGATAATATATATTACATAATCTATTACGTTGTATATTACGTAATAAATGATTATTCAGTTTTGATAAATTTTATATGAAGCACTGCAATTCAATAGATGATTATAAGTCATCAATGAGTATTCATGCTTGACAGTAGATAAACATTATTCAGATTACTGAACTTAAATATATTCAATTTAGTATTGAGTTTACTGATTAGTTACTACACCACACAGGTCATCTATCGCCAAAAGCGAACATATCTTGATTTTATGCGTTAAAGAAGGCTTAGTATGCAACTTTCAAATAAGTTAACCTGAATATATTCAGTTATATATTCAGGTTACTACATATGAATATACATCACATACTAAAAGCAGAAGTTTATTCGAATAACATCTCTACGGAGATAAACAACGTATTAGTAACATACAAGCTGTATTCTTGCTTAATATAAACACATTCAGTTTACTGTTACTTGGAACTATTGATTATACAGTCATCCCCACCGCTTATGGTGGATTAAGCCGTGGGGTTTTAGTTACGACACTCTATGTATGTCTAGTATACGGTGAAGTCGTACAGGAGAATTCGAAGAGGCACAAAGAGTATAAATCTCCTTTGGGTGGCTTGTTAGTGGTCTTATAAGAATACTAACTGTTACTTATATTACATAATATATTCAGTAACATATTATATAGATGCTGATAAGAACATTGTATCAAAAACAGCAGTATTTCTTTTGGAATTATAAATTACATCATCTATTACGTTGTATATTACGTAATATTTAAGTATTCAGTTATTATTCCATTTCAAATATAACACTACTATTCAAAAGATGATTATAAATCATCAATGAGTATTCATGCTTGGCAGTATATACTGCTTATTCAGGTTACAACACCACACCAGGTCATTTATCACTAAAACGGAATATCTCTTGATTCTATACGTTAAAGAAAAATACGTATGTAACATTCAACTCAAATAATATAAATATATTCAGTTTTATATTCAGGTTACTACATCTGAATATACTTAACATAGTTGAAGCAGAAGTTTATATTATTACTACCTCTGTGGGGATCAACAACGTATTTGTAATAAACATGCTGAATTCTTAATTAATATAAACGTATTCAGATTACTGTTACTTGAAATTATTGATTATATGGTCAGCCCCTCAGTTTATGGTGGATTAAGCTGAGGAGTTCAGTTACGTTCAGAGTAAGACAGGGAATTTCAGAGGACACAGGGAGTATAGGCATCCATTGGATGGTTAGTAGCGGTCTTATGAGAACTCTAAAAGTTAACTTATATATTACACAATATATTCAGTAACGTATTGAACACTCAATATGAAGAACCATTGTATCAAAAAAGTTATAACTCTTTGAAACTACATAAACTGTTACGTTGTATATTACGTAATATTTAAGTATTCAGTAATATTATTTTTGGTATGTAGCACAACAATCAGTGGGTGATCATACATAATCAAAATGTATTCGTGATTAGTAATATATACTGCTATTCAGATTACTAAACTTTAATATATTCAATCAAATATTGAATTTACTGAATAGTTTTATATAACCACTCTGATTTATCGCAAGAAGCGACTATGTTTTGATTCTATACGTTAAAGAAGGATAATGAGATGCAACCAAAAAAACAACCTGAATATATTCAGTTATATATTCAGGTTACTACACTGAAATACAAGATCATAATCAGAAGCAAAAGGTAACTTCTCTGTGGAGATAACACTGAATTTATAATGAACAAGCTAATTTGTTCATTAACACTAACGTATTCAGTTTACTGTTACTGGAAACTATTGATTACACAACTAGCCCCTCAGCTTATGTCGATTTAAGCTGAGGGCTTTCACTTTATGTATGTTCAGTATAGGGTCAAGCTATACAGGGAGAATGCGAAAGGCCACCGAGAGTAAAAATTTCCATTTGATGGATTGTAGTGATCTTATGAGAATCCTAAAAGATTATTATATATTACATAATATATTCAGTTATATATTCAAAGAAAAATGATTAATAGTGCTCCAATGAGTACTCATAGTTGGCGATATATAATGCCTACTCAAATTACTGAACCCGAGTACATACATTTATCTGTTGAGGTTACTAAATAGTTTTTATCACCAAGCAGAATATTTATAACTAAAATCGAATATGTATTGAATTGTTTATAAGTAACCTGTGATTTTTATCCAATCCAAATAATATGAATATATTCAGTTATATATTCAAGTTACTAAAGTTGAATATACTACAAGCAAAAGGTTACAAGTTTAACTCCTATGTGGGGATCAAAAACGTAAATGTAACAAACAAGCTAATTTGTTCATTAACACAAACGTACTATTACATAATATATTCAGTATACTAATAAATTTAACTTAAATATTTAGTGTTACGTAATATATTCATTCAAGTATTAAGTTTTTCTAGTCGTTTGATTGACAAATTTAGATCATTTTTTGAATGATTTATGAGTTTTATTCAGACATAAATATGTTCAGACATGTAGTTCGTGTATTTAAACTTTAATGGGGACAGTTATTGAACTTGCTAATGAAATCTACAATATTAAAAATCGACAATTTATATTTCTGTTTACTTTAGGATTCAATCATATATTCAGTTTTGTAATATATTTCTGTATAAATGATTGAATCCTATAAAAAAGATTCTAAAAGTACACAAGGTAAGTCAATATTATATTGAAGAACGGGTAGAATTCGAAAAATATTCAGTATAAGAATTTGAGGATTTAATCGTGACGCAGAGCGTCTAGACTGTAGTTATCTATAAGACACAAAAACTTATTCAACAAGAAATAAATTTAAGGGGTTGGATTGAATATGTTTCCCGTTTTTATCGAACCACTTATTCTCAGAAACATTATGCCAAAGATACTTCTTAAAGATAGAATCGAATTTAACCTTCTGATCACAACCAATAAAATCAAGAGAGTGTGGCTTTTTATCCGAGTAAAGTAACACAGGGATAACCTCAATTGCATTAATCCTTTTCATGGATTCAATAGTTTCGAATTTTGAAGCGAAATCTATTGCCTTACAAATACCACCAGTTTCATATTCGTCGAACTTAACATAAAGAAAAACCTGATGTTCATTGCTTTTAAGACGAGTTACTGTAAAATACGGCTCCCAACCTAATATCTTCATTTCGTTACCATAAAGATAACAAAAACTTGAAAGGGAGGAGGCATTCGTGAGATTATTGGAGGGCTTAGGTTGTCCAATAAAAGCTTGATCATTAAGGAGTGGTCGTAAGTTTAAATTCAGTTTATTTTTAAATAAGTCTCCTTCATTTATAAAGGAAAGCACTAAACTTTCAAGTGATTCAATATTTCCTACATACAAATTTAAAAATGTGCTCCAGTTTTCAATGGTGTTCAAATAATTCCGCTGAATATTCTGCCATCGAGACCAAATACTTTGACGCGCAGTCGTTACAAAAAAAATAGTACTAGGTATAGAAGTGGCTAAAGAATCTCGCTCAACCCCTTGGGTTATATATGACAGATATTGATTGTACTTAGAAAACTTCTCATATAAAAGTTTGCCTTTCTCCGTTCCCATATCAAACTCAACCCAACAGTGAAATTCCTTGTCAGTACCATTAGGTCGAATAATAAACTCTCCATCGGGCCTGAAAATTTTCTTAGTTTCTATTTTAGTATTTTCATCCATAGAGGAGAACTCTACTGAAGCGTATCTATTATCAATAAAATCATATGTGAAATTATGTTTTAAAGATAAGAGTTCCATTAAAACATTGAAATCAATACCCAAGTTATGATGTTTTTGCAGTCTCTCTTTTGGAGCGCGATAAAGTTCATATGGAAAATAACCGTGTTGATTATTCCAACCTGTATTTCGGTAACCTTCAATCTCAGGGATATCTAAAAGGCTGTAAGCTATAGATAATCCTTCTTCTGATAAAGTTAAAACCTTCGTATCATTATTAAGCTTAGCTGCCACCTGAATAATACCGGTCTTCTGCATTTGAGCCAACTGATTCCATGTGCTTCTCATTTTTGATAAGTTAAGTAGTTCCCATGAGAAATGAGGATAGGTTAAAGGAATATTATCCGGATCCAAAAGAAAAAACACTTGATACGGGGTAAGACTTCTATAAATAAAGAGACGTTCAATTATCTTACACTTGGTCGGAGAAAGTTTATGTATTGTTCGAACATCCAATTTGATGACAACTCCTTTATAAATTTGCTTGAATTTGATACAAATTTACTAACCTTTATGAATCCTAATTTCTTGTCACTTAAAGCAGTATGTCGAGATTAACAGAAAAAAACCTTATGTGACAACGAATTTGTCGACCTTTTGTGGTCGATATATGCAATGACAGACATCGTGACAAGTTCAGTGATAACAATAGTGACTCAGTCACCAAAGTTATCACTGAATCAATCATTAATGTAGTCATTAAAATCATCATAATATTGTTTGAGTGTATTATTTTTTAGAAACGAAATATTATAAAAATAAATGAGAGAAATCACACTACTATTGTGGATACTCTTCAACAGACCATTAAGAAGAATAGAAAAGCGTTTATACTCTCCCCTAATGTAAATAATGATAATATGACTATATTTAAATAAAATAGAGTCACCCTAGGGTCACTCTAAATTAACAGCTTTAATAAAAATGTCTCACACGAGAAATCGTTATAACAGATAGAGTATTACAGAATTCATATTAGATAAGATAGCATTCTTAAAATAATATTTAGATATATTTGCTAAATTAATATTAAAGCGATATACTTAAGGTAACCCAGAGGTGACCTTAAGGTGACCTCTAATCAGGGGGAGGTGAAGACTGAGCATGTCAGAAAAACTTTATACAGAGGTGCATTATCGAGCATTTCTTGATAAATTAAGTGAGGCTCACATATCGGTATTGAGCATTATTACAGACAACAATCTCATCCCTAAAAAAGACATCATCTCTATGATGAGTGAGGATTATTCTAAAAATCCAGTTGTTGCCGCAATAGATGCTCTTTTGTTCGCTGGTTTAATATCATTCGAGTACAGCAAAAGGCAACATAAGTTCTTTCTTTCTGATGACGGTAAAGCATTCACAGAATATGTAGCAAAACAATATGAGGAGGAAAATTCTAATGGGTCTATCTAATAGTAAAGTACTTACATTCATGAACGAAAATGCACTGATCAATGACGTCTCTCTAAGATTTGGTGTAATTGGAGCAGGGCAGAAAGGTAACAAAGATGCAGATATTTTTGCAGGTTATACATATGCAAATGGAAAACAAATATATCCTAGCCTTGCCGTGAATTTTTCTAAAAATGACATGCTTCATCTTAAGAACATTCCGGTCGAAGATCGCATACATTTTGAAGATTTTAGAGGTGCTGCCCGAACACCTTCTCTTGTGGTTGAGAATTTCGATCCACAATTGAACCCAAATGCAGACAAGATGCGTAATCAATTGATTGAAGCAATGGAAAGAAAATTCATGGATGTTGATCATTTGTTTATATGCGCTGGAGCTGGTGGGGGCTTTGGTACAGGCTTTATTTCACTAGTGTTAAGTTTAATAAAAGAACAGTTTTTTCCGGTCCCTATAACTCTTTTGCTCTCAAGTCCATTTGATGATTTCACTGAAATGTCTAATGCAATTCTTCTCCTCGCAGAAATCAAGGAATTCATTGAACTTCAAAATGAGCTCTTTAGTCCAGGTCAAGAAAAACCACTTGGTAGTGTAATTCTTACTGATAACAAGAAACTATTTAACGACTTTACAACCAAAAAGGAGAATAGACTGAACAGTAGTACTTTGATTTCTTGGAAAGATGAAGGGAACGATGCGATTATAAGTACTATCCATGAGGCTAACTTGATTCCTGCTAACTTTGGATCAGACAATAGTACTTATGATCCTTCTGACTTTATTAAAATCGTACAACTGTCAGGTGGTTTCTTGAGTATTCACAAAGCTAGCATTGAAGCCCCTTACGAAAGTAATACTTTGAATAGTAAAATGAGAAATAGTATTCAGTTGGGCTACTTTTCTTGTGGCCATGATTATGAAACTGCAACAATGTATGGTGGTTTTGTACTTAGACCATCAAGTGCATCAATATTCAAAGATGTCAAAACAGAACAGACTATTAAACAAGTAATATCAGAGTTTAATGATACAGCTCAAGGAAAATATGGAGATCCTATCTGGTTTGATGAATACGCGGTTGTCTATACTATTTTTAGTGGGATGACTTTACCCAGCCGAGTCGTTGAAATGACTAAAGAATATGATGAAATGTTAGAAAAACAAAAACAGGTAAAAAACAAAGATATCGAACTGAATATCTCAGGTGTAATGGAATCTGTAAAACAATCCACTTTTAATCCATATCAAAAAAGAGGAGCCAACAAATTTGGTGGTGGCGCTTCTGGAGGCTTTGGGGGATCTGTATTCAATAGAAAGCAAGAAAATCAAATTGACGAAGAAGTTGCTTCAACCACTGAAGAAATTTCAGGGCCTAATAACAGATTTGGAAGCAACTCGGATGATACTAAACCTACAAATGTTTGGAATAAAATTCAAAACCGTAAATAGGTTCTCACTCAAATCACTAAACGGTTTAAATGTTTATAGCATAAAATACTAAAAAGAGGTACAAAGAGCTTATTTACTCTTTGTACCTCTTTCTTATTTTGAAATTCCGTATGTTTATAATTTGAATTCCTTATTTTCATTCACTAACTCTAGCACAATTCTTAGACCTGAGTTAATCATTTTCGTTTTGTAGCCTTTTTTCTTACCTACACATAACTTATCTAATTCAGCCAACAATTCATTTTCGATTAGATACGTTTTACGCGTATGTGTTTCTTCTACTTTTAAATCAACTGTGTTTGACAAAGATGAAATAATACTTGATATCCCGTTAACAGCTGAAACTTGTGGATGAGAACTAACAGGTGCTTGCTCATTGTTCTGTTTCGCCTCTTGAATTTCTTGTTGAATTAACTCTTTAGCAGGATCTTGTTGTACTGGTTGTTGGTATTGCTCTACTAAAGGTTGTTGTTCTACTGGTAGTGATTCTTGTTGTATTGGTGGTTGTTGTGTTACTTGTTTTGGTTGTTCCTCTGCTGGACTAATTGTAGATATATCCGAATCAGCACTTGAATGTTTATTCTCATCAGAAACAGGTCGCAAAGAATTATTACCGCTTATAAGAGTATCATTCAATATACGATTTTTTTGATCTGATCCGGTAGTACCACTGTCACCCAACAATTTTTTAAACTGATCCTTTTTGGACACGGTTTAGCAACTCCTCTAAAAATTGTTGATATTGCTCAAGAGCATCTCGGTCCTCTTTTGTTGTGTTTTGGATACCAAGAATAGAATACTCTTTAATTCGATTACGTCTTTTAATTACAGTGTCAAATACCCAGTCCTCATAATCTTCTCTAGCTTGATCAATAATTGAAGAGTCAATTCGAGTTCTGGAATCCGACATACTTGGTAGAATGCCAGCTAACTTTAATGTAGGCGTAATTCTTTCTTTAATAAGTTCCACCAATTGAAGGTACCTTGGGATAGCTTTAAAACATAAAGGTTCTGATTGTAGCATAACTACCACATAGTCGCTAGCAGATAATGCAGATACTGAAAGATCGCCTAAGTTAGGTGGCTGGTCAATAAGGATAAAATCATACTGGTCTTTTATGATATCCAATGTTTCTTTTAGAGAGGTAGGAACAACTCTGTTTACATTTCCTAAAGCTCTACCTAATGTCGATAGGATGTCGTCGGCCGGCAATAAATCCAGGTTCTCATTCACCTTAACAATGTACTTAGCAGGATCTAAATCAATAATTGCGTTTAGTACTGTATTATCTTCAAAAGAGTAAATGTCTTTTCCTGATAATATTTGTGTAGTGTTACCCTGCGAATCAAAATCAACAGTTAAAACTTTAAATCCTCTTTCAGCTAAAAGATAACTCGTAATGCAAGTAGTAGAGCTTTTACCCACTCCGCCTTTTTGTACTCCTATAGATACTGTGATACCCATGATATCCTCCAGTTCGGTATAAATATACTTATACTCTATTTTGGTGGATAGTGGAGAAAGAGTCAAGTGTAATACACACAAAACTGAATACTTAAGTGTTAAATGAACAATATAGTATTCAGTTTTATATTACATAATATATTTTTAACTATACAAATATTACACAGCATGAAGATTATACAACTTAACTAGTACTACGATTTACTTGAGTAAAGAGGGTACAGTGAAAAAATTGAAATCAAAGTTGTTGACACAAACCAGTTAATAATCTATATTGTGTATAAATAAACCAAATATGATCCGGACGGGTCCTCAAAAAAAGCGAAGCACGCTCAATGCCTTAGGCATTAAGCGTGCTTTTTTTTGTTTTCTTACCCTGAAGGAAAGGGGTGACAGTGATTGGATTATACACCTGGGGAACTGATGCGTATCCATAGAACAAGACAAGATATGACTCAAAAAGATCTTGCAAACTGCATAGGATCATTTCAAGTGAGAGTCAGTAGATTGGAAAATGGACTTAAGCCACCCACACCTGATGAGATAAAGAAGATAGAGAAGGTTCTTGGAACTATTATTTGGAGTCAACAAAGGGGAGATGCAATGAATGGCACCTGATTTTGAGCAACTCAATAAGAAAAAAATTATTATTGCCATTCCTAATCCTGCTTTTGCAGAGGCTTTAAAAAAACATTTTGAAAATGAAAACATTCATGTATTAGAAGTGTGCGTTGTGGTTGATCATCTTGTGGAGAGGCTTCATCTAATCAAAGAAGACCCTTCAACCACTTTAGATGCAGTCATTATCTCAAGCTCTCTCGCTGTAAAGCAATCTGATAAAAGGCACGAGTTCCTCGCAGATGTAATCGATAGAATTCGAGAAGATTTCAGTAAAAGCTCGATAATTTTTTTATCGGATGAAAAGCAAGGTCATCCTTTACTTGCTGAACTAGTATCCATGGGGATTTACAATATATTTCTGAAATCACAAAAATCTGAACCCTTGAATATTAAACAGTTAATTAAATGTATAGACCACCCTTTACCTTATAGTGAAGTTAAAAAGTATCGGAATTATGATCAAGGAATACCGTGGAGAAGATTCGTAAATGGTGCTCAATCTATAACCATTAATATTGAGGGACATAACAAAGATAAGGCCTACAGACGACAGGATAAACAAAATGTGAAGGAAGGTGAGGTTAGTACCAATACATCAAATGAAATAAATTCTTCTTCTAAAGAAATGGATGAAGATGAAGAACATCTGGTGAAGAGTAACAAGCAAACAAACAAAACAATCTTGCCCGACATCATGGAAGAAGAATTAGAAGAATCCGATTTTTGGACGCTACCTGATCTAAAGCAGAAGATCATAGTCAGAGACCGAATTGTCGGTAAATCAGTCATCTCGGTAGTCGGTATCGAAAAAGGCGTAGGAACAACCCACTCTTCTATATTGATAGCAAACTATCTAGCAAGTCATGGGTATTCAGTTAAGTTATTAGAACTAAGCGGAAATAACGAACTTGTTTATATCGAGAAAGCCTACGAAGGTAAAAACGTAGACACCTGTCTTAATGATGAATTCATAATTGAAGGTGTAACTTACGTAAAATCAGCAGATGATTTTGAAATGGCTGACCATCTGAATTCAGAACATACACATATTGTTCTAGATATGGGGACTTATGAAACCACTGAACACATATCTGAATTTCATCGGGCAAGTACTCAGGTTGTAGTTGCATCAGGAAGTGAATGGAAACAACACAACATTAAAAGGTTTTTGTCATCCAATCACGTTGATCTCGAAAGATGCATCTTTATGGTTCCTCTTGTCAGCAAACAGAGCATTGTCGATATCGAAAAAGATAATGAGGGAATTCATGCATTAGATATTCCTTTTCACTCTGATCCTTTTGATTCTCAGGATGATACGAATGAACAGTTTGATCTAGTGTTTGATCGAGGATTTACAAAGAAGAAGAAAATGATAAAGAGATCCATTCTTATACTAGCAACAATTATACTTATGTTTTTGTTATTTTTCTTTATTTCAAGATAAGGGGTGTATGTAATTGTCCAAAGTAAGGCAGCGTACAAAAAATTTGATTATAGCTGGTATTGTAGGTGCTCTATCTATGGGAGTTTTATCAACTGGTGGCGCCATCTATCTCATTAAGCAGCAAGCTAAAGACCAGAAAGCGTTGAGGATGCATTATGAATCTCAACTCGTTGAAGCAGAGGCATTACTTCAGCACCAACAATCAACTATGAAAACAGTCGTAGTAGCATCCAAACCACTAAAAGAAGGGGAGAAACTTAAGAAGGAAAATTTGAAAGTCATTCAAATTCCTGAAACAGATGCTCCAACTAACATGGTACAGACACCCGATGATCTATATGGAAAGATCGTTAAAATTGATGTAGGTGAGAATACACCCGTAATCAATTCAATGGTATTTGATAACGGTCCAACCCCTCGTGATCAACGGATACAAGAGTACAATGTGATGTTACTTCCAACTAAACTGAAAAAAGGTCAATTTGTAGACGTACGCTTAACCTTCCCGACAGGTGAAGATTTTATCGTTCTATCAAAGAAAAAAGTTGAAGATCTTTCCGGCACAACTGTTTGGTACAAAATTAATGAAGCTGAATTGTTAGTAATGACTAGTGCGATCGTTGATGCATACCTTAACGGTGCCAAACTTTATGCCGTTACTTATTCTGATCCATATATGCAAGAAAAAGCAATTCCAAACTATCCAGCTAACCTGAAAGTAATTGACCTTATTCAATCCGATCCGAATGTTCTGACATTCGCAAAAGAGCAATTAAAAAGAAATGTAAGACAAGTACTTGAAAACAATCTCTCTCAAATGGATGAAGCAGACAAAATGAAAATCCAAAATGGAAGTGTGATCTTACAACAAGAGGTTGCTAACAACCAAATTACGAATCAGCAAAATAACGAAGCAGTAACCGGAACACAGGGGGCTCCTATACCCAATACAAGTGCTGAACAGAGTACAACACCAGGTAGTTCAATAGATCCATCTCCAACAACTCCATCTACGGAAGCAAGTAAAGAGGAAATTGTTCAGCCGATAGAGTCCGGACTGGATACTTCTACAAGCGAAGAAAAACAGAAAGACGTTTTTGGGCAGCCATTAGTGAAATAGAACGGAGGGGCAGCATGAAAAGATCATTATTTCTTGGATCAGCAGATATAAGTGATTTGCTTCAATATGTAGGTAAAGTTATTTCAATTTCTGGGAGGAAAGTACTTTTAGTTGATGGCACAACAGAAAAGTACATACAGAACAACACACCAACACCAATGACGACATTGCAAATGAAAGTAGTAGAGTTTGATGGGTTTGACGTAGCAGTTGGCTACGAGACTTTTGATGAAATCGAAACCTTGGTTGCAAAAAATGATTATGAGCAGCTCATTGTTCACTGCAGTGATATTTCATTTTTGAACAAAGAGGAGTTCAATTCGTTTCATACCAAATATATTGCCGCTACGCCAGAAAAAATGAGCATAGATAAAACAGTTGAATTAGTAAAGGTTTTATTCGGAAAAGAACATTCTGACGGTAAAAGTCCAAAAACAGATGTTACTAAAATCTCGGTTAATCATGTAGAAGGCAATATTGCCGAGGATTACCTCGAGACAATTCTGACAGACCTCCCTATCAGTTGGTCTGAAGAGCCATTTGAATTACTACATGATGAAATTGATTATGTAACAAAAATAAATAACCAACACCAAGGAAAAATAAACATTCGACGTCTCTCAAAGAACTATAAAGGGATTATTAAGAAATTAACGGCGGAAATTTCGGAACTTGAAACGAATTTAATAAAAAGTTCTATGAAAGAACTTACGAGGAGGTCCTTTGCATGGGGCAAGTAGCATTTTGGAGTAACCGTCATGGTCAGTCTGGAAACTCATCCAATTTGATTGCTGTGGCCACACTCATTGGGATGGAGTATTTAACGAAAACGCTTGTGAGTCACACACATTGGAGTATGTCATCTTTGGAATCTACTTTTCTGAACGAAAAGGATCTTAATAGTTCAGAGTATTCGAGCTTAGGCATCGACGCCTTAGAAAGACTAGCTCGCAGTAATCGCTTGGCTCCAAAGATCGTAAAAGACTACACCGACACCGTTCTGCGGGATCGTTTAGAACTACTGCGTGGAACAGTGAAACCTAATGAAGAAATGTTCTCAATGATTCATGAAGTAATTGGAAGTATTTTCGATGCGGCAAAGAATTACTATAATCTCACTCTGATTGATGTGAGTAGTGGGGTGCGAAACAAGTTAACGAATTCGGTCCTGATGACCTCTGATGTAATCGTAGTTAATCTCAACCAAAATAAAGCGGTCTTAGATGAGTTCTTCACTGATGAACCAGAGTTCCTCAAAGAGAAAAAAGTTGTAATTGTTCTTGGTCAATATGATCGTCATTCTAAATACTCTGTTTCCAACATTAAACGAATGTATAAACCAAAAGCACCTATATATACCGTTCCTCACTGCACAGGTTACATGGATGCTCTCAATGATAAGTCAGTAGTTCAATTTTTCTTTCGAAATAAGAATATCGGAATCCAACATGAAAATCACTTCTTTCTGAATGAAGTTCGAAAATTGGCTAAAGGGATATTCGAAGCCGCTGGAGTTGATACAAAGATATATAGTGAGCAGGGGGCTTAAGGTATGAGTATTAGTCATCTTGTGAATCTTGGATTAATTCTAGTAATGCTATTTCTTGTTGGTGTTTATATCTATTTCAAAATGACTGAAAAACGTCAACCCAAACGCGATCCTCGTGAGATAGATCAGAAGTACACTTTAGCTGGAATTACCGATTATGTAAAAACAGCCATTAATGATCTGACAACAAGTAACATGGAGCATTTGGGGTTAACTGAAGAAGAATTTGATCGACGGATGAATCAGCGTTTGATGTTGCAAAAATCATTAAAGGGATGCACAGATGGAGATATTCGTGATAAAAACTATGTCAAAAATACGATTTTTGATCTTCTCTTGAAAACATATGACTTAAATGATGAAAATATCAATCGTATTATTCCGTTTGATAATAAGAAAGCTCTCTCCCTACAAGATAAGTTTGAAATTATGTTGTTTCAAAACAAACAAAAACATGGGGTAAATGCTTTAGGTCAGATCATTGATAGATACAAGTTAGATGAGCTGAAGAATCCTGAAGAAGAAGTAGAAGACGAATATTACGTTATTACACCTCAAGAAATTGAAGAGGTTTATCGTAAGGAATCCAAGGGACTTTCTTTTGAGGATAAGCTCATGATTATTGTTCAAAGAATCTATCAGCAATATAAGGGATTCTCAGTAATTGATGAAATAAGAGACATGAAGATTGATGGAGTGTCGGGTGGGGTTTCTGGTGTACCCATTGATCAGATTGAACCTTTCGATGATATGGCTTTCTTTGCGGATCGTGTTAATAAGAAACCCACACCCTATAGTCATGACAGTGTTTGGATTTTGTATAAAGGTAAACCGATCCATATGTCGTTTTTGAGTTTCGGATCTGAAGCTGAACTTAAACGTGTCTGCCAAAATATCTATCGTTACAATAATCCAGGACAACTCTCAGAATCGAATGGTTACAAAGTAAATGAAATGAAAGACGGTTCACGGATCGTTGTTGTCCGTCCTGGTTTCTCTGAGTCTTGGGCATTTTTCAATCGTAAGTTTGATACACAAAAAGCATCACTCGAGCAACTCATCAGCCAAGAAGAAAAAAATCGGATGTTAGTTATTCTTCTCATCAGGTATCTAGTTAGGGGAGGGCGTGTAACAGCTGTAACCGGGTCACAAGGTTCTGGTAAAACAACGTTACTTATGGCTATGGTTCTTGAAATGTATAAAACTCATGCAATTCGTGTCCACGAGATGGCATTTGAGCTGCATTTGAGGAAGATTTTCGGCAATCGAAATATCCTCACTTTTAGAGAAACCGACTCTATTACAGGACAACAAGGTTTGGATATTCAAAAGAAAACAGACGGAACAGCATTTATTTTGGGAGAAGTAGCAACAGATGCTGCGGTACCTTATATGATTCAAATGGCGCAGCAAGCAGATATGTTTTTTACACACCATGCGAGAACATTTAAAAAGCTCGTTCATTACCTCCGAAATTCATTGCTCAAAATGAATGTTTTCAGTGATGAGAAAATAGCTGAAGAACAAGTTGTGAATGTCCTAAATTTCGATATTCATTTAGTTCGTAAGCGTAACGGACATCGATTTATTGAGAGAATCACAGAATGTACACCACTTCATGATGATGAAGATATTCCATTCGATATCCGGACTATGAGTGATTCGGAAGAGAGAAAAATTACATTCATGGAAACATTCATTAAGTATATGAAGAGATCTACAAATCGGAAAGTATTCGATGAACGAAATATTATTGAATATCGTGATGGTGGTTATGTTGCAGTTCATCCAATCTCTGATCACAATGTCAAAGAAATGCTGGAAAATCTTACGGAAGTTGATCAAGCAGGCTTTAAACAATTTATGCAGGAAAACTGGGGGTAAGAAGGATGGATTTGAAGGCTATTGCAGTCAGTATTCTTTTAACCTCAGTGGTCCTAAGCATCGTACTCTATATCGTAATGAAGATCATTTCAAGAAGATCCGAGCGCGATGGTTCCCAGGAACATTATAAGAGCTATGAGATGCTCACCGGGAATAAGAAATCAAATCGTAAACAGATGATTCATCGATTTATGCAAGATTCGTACATCGCGTACAATAAAGTACCATTCTTGCGAAATTATATCCAAAAGATTCGAAAGAGATTGCAAGCCATCCATTCGTATGATGAATTCACGATGCGAAGAGAAACCATGAGAATTGTTTTTTACACACTTGGAACAATTGCTGCTGTCGTTCTAGTTTTGTTATTAATGAATCATGATTTCACATTCATCTTCATGCTGTTCCTTGCAGCTATCGTAGTGAATGGCATGTTAATCGATACCTTTGTACATAAAGTGGATGATCGATTGTTAATTCAATTACGAGATCAACTCTTCAAAGATGTACGACATCACTATCATCAGCATGGCAGTGTAGAAGAGGCTCTTCGTCAAGCATCAGAATCTTCATCGTATGAAGCTGCACTACACGCTAAAAAAATTCATGAGGTCTTAGTCTCTGTAAATCCAGAAGAAAGCCTAACCGTTTACTATGAGCAAGCTCCAAACCGTTTCTTAAAGGCATTTGCAGGCATGTCCTTTCTAATAAAAGAATTCGGTGATAAAACAATCAAGGATGGATCTCTATATCTCAGTAATCTCAATAAGTTAGCCAGTGAGGTTAACCTTGAAATTCTAAAGAGAACTCGATTGAATTACTTGTTCAAAGGTCTTACCGTCATTGCAGTTACACCTATTATCTTCACAAAACCAATAGAACTTTGGGCAAGTCAGCAATTTCCTGCGATGGAGGCTTTCTATTCTAGCAAGTTAGGATTCATAACGAAAATAGTTGTATTTGCATCTGTTTTGTTATCATATATCCTCTTAAAAAAAATGCAGGATCAACAAGAAGGGACCTATGTAGCGAAAACAAAAAAACGTTCTTGGGAAAAACTCCTTTTGAAATCAAAAATTGTTTCATGGATAGTAGACCGTCTTGAACCAGCCAAAAGAACAGCACAGCATTTCAAATTAAGTAAGTTAATTAAGGATGCAAATGCGGGTTATCCCATGGAATGGCATTACCTTCATCGTTTTGTTCTGACGATCATTCTTTCTATTGGCCTGGTGTTCTCATTCGTATTAATGCATCACATCGCAATCAAAGATGTGCTGGAGTCACCCACGCAAAACAATTCTATGTTTGGTCGAATGTCCGAAGAGGAGTTGCGTGAGGCAAAATCCATCACTGATTTTGATAGTACTATCATTAAACATATGAAGGAGGTGAAAGACAATAATCTGCAGGATCGTGTAGTTCAGATGATTAAGCAAGACCCCGAAGTTGCAACAAACGATACTCTACTCAATGCTTCAACAGAAAGGATCCTAGCAAAAATGGATCGGATTAATTCCGAATACATGAAGTGGTGGGAGATCCTTATATGCTTATTAATGGGTTGGGTGGGTTATCAATTACCCTATTGGGTACTTCTCTTCCAGAAGAGAATGAGAGCAATGGATATGCAAAATGAAGTGGACCAATTTCATACCATCATTGCGATGCTCAGTGAAATCGATCGAGTATCGGTTGAGGTCATTCTAGAATGGATGGAAAGATTCGCTTCAATTTTCAAGGCTCCACTACATAAGTGCCTTATGAACTATGAGAGTGGTGCTGAACTTGCTCTTGAGCAACTGATGATCGATGCGCCATTTGCTCCACTCGTGAGAACCATTGAAAAACTTCAGTTAGCTGTAGAAAAAATTCCAGTCAAACAAGCTTTTGATGATCTTGAAACTGAACGTAATTACTATTTCGAACAAAGAAAACAGGATTACGAGGAAATGATCAATGCAAAAGCAGGCTGGGGTCGCATGATCGGTTTCACTCCAATGTACATGATCATCTTTTTGTATCTCGTGTTTCCATTTGTCTTTATGGCTTTTACACAGATGTCTACGTATTACGAACTTATGCAAAAATTATAATTTAAAGGGGATTATTAAAAATGGGTAATGCACAAAGCGCTTTAAAAATGGCTGCGGGACTTTTCCTGGCAATCGCACTGATCACTACAGCTGTAATTTTGTTTATTTCTGCTCAAGACGCCACCAAAACTGCACAAACAAGTTTCGCAGATATCCAAACAGAGCTTTCTCAAACAGCATACACTGTCTATGATGGGACCACGGTTTCTGGTAGCCAAGCAATCAATGCACTTAGAAAGTTCCAAGACAAAGGTGAATTCGGTATCCAAGTAATCACTGGTAAAAATCCAACTGGCTCTTGGTACTTCAAAACAGTGAACACAACTGTGCCAGTAGGTGGTCAGGGTTACGGTTCGATTGGTACAGGTACGCCAGCAGGAACTCTTGCTAAAGCTATGGATGAAGCAAACAATGATTACGTTAATCCATCCGGAAAATTCAAAGCTCAACTGATCAAAGACAACAGTAACGTTATTCGCGGTATCATTTTTACACAAAACTAATTAAATCACTGACTGGGGATAGACTTACTCAAGTCGTCCCCTTTCAAGTAATTAAGGGTGATTATTATGGGATTAGGTGAGAATACAAGATCTGCTTTGTATATGAGCGTTGCAGCACTTATGTTCATTACTGCTCTAACAATATTTCTGTTTTTCTTTAAAACTGTTTCCGATACGAATGATATGACTTACAAAATGACGTCCCAGTCTGACAAAAGTATTACTTCAACTTTGAAAATACCTACCTCTTATAAGGTTTCTGGTGCCGAAGTTAGACAATCCATATTTAAAATTAAAGACATCGGCGTTGATATCATAGTAGATGGTGTTACTTACTACAAAACATTGGATCCAACGGAGGTTAATGTTTCAGGAATTAATGTAAATAAAAACTATACTCCTACATACGTTCGAGATACAAAGGGCGACCTGATATTATTAAGATTTAATTAGAGAAAGGATGTAGAGGATGGGTAATCCCTTTTTAAAAGTCTTTATGGTTGTAGTGGCCCTCGTACTTATCTTTTTATGGCCGATTTCATCTGGGTTAAATAAGCAGGATGACATCTCTGAAATTGTGGTCTTGAATTCTGTGACTCAGTTTGTAGATTCTGTTAGAGATAAAGGTTACATTACTCCAACGATGTATAATGAATTTGTTGATCAAATGGCACTAACCACAAATACATACGACATCCAAATGGAACATCGCCATAAGCGTTACGACCCAATATATAATGATGCAGGGGTTTATTTGGGTGGATTTAATGTCAATTACGAATCCTTTTATAATGCTCAGATTAATGACAAGCTTTTTCCAAGGAACTCGACCGAGAATACTGAAAGTCCGACTCGTGTTTATAAGTTAGCGACGGGAGATTTTTTCTCCGTAGTGGTTAAGAACACGAACCGTACATCAGGAACCCTCATTAACGATGTCCTTACTGGGACCATCAATACTCCGAATGAAAAGATTGTCATCCCTTATGGAGGAATGGTCCTCAATGAAGATTACAACTAATCTCACGCTAGTGTTCGTTCTCATTTTACTTCCTTATTTCATTATTAATAATATCAATGTAACGCATAATCGGCAGAATGTAATTCTTGAGACGCGTTATAACCATGCCATGGATACTGCAACCCAGGACGCAGCCAAAGCCCTTATTATCAATGGTTCACAAGGCGCTGAATCTCAGTATGAGTTTCAAAAACGACTTAGAATCAATAAAGAAGAGGCAGTGCAAACGTTCTTCAATTCACTCTACTTGAACTTTGATGTTTTTGATAATTCGGCCGGTCAAGGTGTAATCAATAGCTACGTACCTGTTATCCTTATTGTTGGTTATGACGGTTACTACGTTTACTATATGGACGAATTTACGAATGCTACTGGGGAAAAAGAACTTAAGCATGTTTGGAGCCCTAAGAAACCCTATGCTCACTCTGATCAGAACGGAAACACGTTTGGTTTTACGCTTGATGATTTTGTCACGGTAAATCGTAATACAGACCAACAATGGTTCGAAGGATTCCGCGGAGAGATTGCAGGTACTGCATCTATACCACTATTAAATGACGCAAGTACGTTTGATCAAGTTAGAAGGGCATCTATTGTCAATCCGATTCAGAAAGATTTGGAACACTATATTAATATGTACAATAACTTTGCGAAACGCAACGGTGTAGCCTATACCTTTACTTTGCCCCTCATCAGTCAAGAAGAATGGAACAATACCATTAATGATGTCGGAGTACTCTCTTTTGTTCAAGGCATGCCAATGGGCGAAAAATACTATAATAACTACGCTTTGGGTGGAAGCCGTGTTGTGAAAAAGCCTATTTATAATGGGATTATAGCTAATGGCCGTAAGTATTATTATTCCAGGAATTCATGTACTTCCTCATTCACTACGGAAGAGGTTTTCTCTTCAGAAAAGGATGCTGCAAGTAATGGGTATATTCCACTTGACTGTACTGTTGGTAATAGAAATTAGTTATAGTGAGGCATACTTAATGTGTTTGTCCATTAGGTATGCTTTTTGATTAGCTTCTATTAGGATTTGTCATTATAATATTAAAAGGTATGCGAGGAAGCAAATAAGTTATTAGTAGAAATTTAAGATCGGTCCAGACAAAGTGGAGAAAGGCAAGTAGTAGATTTGATGAAAGAATTTCATTTAAGATATACTACATATATAAATTTCAGCCTCTCACTTAGATCCCTGATTGATAACTCGTAGTTATATTTTTCAACAGTGGATCTATGCCATGGGTGTATATAAGATGATTTATTACCAATAAAGGAGATCAGGTTTTACTGTCGAAACTAAATTTGAGGTGCGAATGCCAAGTACACATGATTTTCCCTGGAAGACTCGCACCTCGAATTTTGTCGAAACGATGTTATTTGTTGCCTTTTGGTAATAATATATGATTATTCTCATTACAATAACACAGAAGCACGTTATTAATTTCTTGTATTATGCTTGTATTACGTCATTTTTAGCAGTCGCACTCTATATGAGTGCGTGAATTGAAACCATAGCACAATTCACACAATATCAAGCTCTTGCAGAGGTCTCAGTCTATGTGGTTGACAATATACACCCTTACCCTTTATATTAAGTATAATTAAATCAAATATGATCTTTTATCAAAGGTCACAAAAAGCGAAGCACGCTTAATGCCACCAGGCATTTTGCGTGCTTTTTTGTTTGCATTTGAAAGGGGTGAGTAGTGTTGTAAATATTCTAAAATATAATAAAGATATCCATTTCTTCCGATATAAAATTATATTGTTCAATATTCGCGTTCCTTTTTGACTTCTAATATGATTGAAGGAACAGGAGCTGAGTTCATATACACTCAGTTGAAAATAATTTAATGATGGAGGAAAAAATTAATGAAGAAGATGATTATTTCAGGAGTTACTGCTTTAGCTTTGTTGACAGGGGGCATTGTAGGTGTAGAAGGTGTAGGGAGTTCGGTACAGGCAGCACAAGCTACCCTGAAATTCAAAGACGTTCCTTCTACACACTGGGCCGCTGCAGCTATCAACTCAGCTGTGGAACAAGGCTATTTTAAAGGGTACACAGACGGAACATTCAAACCAAGCTCACCTGTAACTAAGGCTGAAATGGCTAGCATCCTTGGTAGACTCTCAGATCAGCCCAATGCTTCTAGCCCAGGGATTAATAATTTCACAGATGTTCCTGAGTGGGCAGTAGGTGGGGTTTCCGCTGCTATACAAAAAGGCTTTATCAATCCTACAAGCTACCAAGGAAAACTGGATGCAAAGGCCTCTCTCAAACGTGGAGAGATGGCAATTTGGTTGACTCAAGGTTTAGCTACAGTAGATTTGGACTACAAACAAGCTCTGTCTGACGTTAAAAACACGGTCATACCCGCTAAAGAATACTTTACTGGTAATCTTGCTACATCTCAAAAAAATGCTGTAGCTGTAGCCATGGGAACAGGGTTAATGAGTGTCTATAATGACAAAATGTTTGGAGCAGATCGGACAACCACTCGAGCTGAGGTTGCTGTATTAATTGCGCGTTATGGCTCTGTGGCAAAAACAAAACCTTCCAACTACAAGGGTTTGAATGAACTTCGCCAAGTTGGTTTGACTGGAACAAACATTAATATTATTGCGCCAAAATACAAAAAAACACCAGAGAACAAGGTCTCACCCAACGTTGATTACAGTGAAGTTACTGACGATTTCACAAAAGTGCGCAATAAAAATATCATCACAGATACACAACATGCTGATCTTAAGATAAAGAATTGGATTATTGTTAATACATTTGCAAAAGGTACTGAAAGAAGTATTTATTACCCTGTTTTCGTGGATGAAGGATTTACACTCCTACGGGGAGCATATTACTCTTTTCCAGAACTTGAATTGAACGTGAAAAATAACAACATGAACCGGCTCCAGGCTGGAAGCTTACTTAATTCAGCAACAATTAATCCTATGAATTCTCCAACTTCAGATGCATTTGCTGCATACGGTGGGCCCGTGATTAATGATTTCACAAAAAATAGAGGTGTATTCGCTGTTAAGAATCCAGTTTACTGGAGTAGAGGACTTTTACATTTCGACAAAGAGATACTATCAGATGTGAGCCTCGTGTCTAAAGAAGGTCCTACCTACAGCGTGATAGCCACAGATTAGAGGGGATAAGATTGGGGCAAAAATCATCTATCAAAAAAGTGATTTTGTTCATGCTGTCACTCGTATTGTTTGTATCATCAGCAACTCACATCGATGCAGGTGGAGGCCCAGGAACTAAACCAGAATTGAAAACATTTCATATGGAGCCTTCTACACCTGCAAAGTCACAAAAAAAAGTAATTCCTGTAGAAGGAACAAAGAAGACTAATATAGGTGTATATATTTATCAGGTTGATAGCTTAAAATGGAAAGTTGATGGTAAGTGTAACAACATCGAATTAGATAACGATAGTACAAAGAATCTGCCAGTATCTTCAACAATTTGTGTCGATCTCGACTTGAACAAAGATGTATATATTCCCAATGAGTATTTCGACAAAAATGGTGTGAAGAGAAATTCTCTGGAAATAGTCGATAAATCTAATGAGCCTCACTATATGGATAATACGGCTTATTACGAACCAGGACAACCAATTTTAGTCTCTGTTGAATCGTTTACTGGTCGTAATACTAAATTCACCACGCAAATTGGTGGCGCAATTCCACCCATAGAAACGGATCAATATAATCCACCTAAATGGAATGCAGATTATCAGTTCAACACTGATCTATACTGGAAAGCATTTGCCGAGATCACTAAAGAAATTAATCTAACAAACGGTGGTCAGCTCCAGATCAATGATCGAAAACAGTTAAATGCAACCGTAAAAACCAAAACCGGAGATGGAAGCTTTGGTGCTGGGACTAATGTGAACAGCGGTAATGGTACAACAACGTGGACCTCTTCCAACCCTTCGGTTGCGACTGTAGGGTCTTCTGGACTCGTGACAGCTGTAGCTAAAGGAACAACAACTATAACAGTATTGTGGGAGAAGGATGACTTTCAGTTAACAACCACAACAAATGTCGGAGTAGAAGAAGAACCCGATGGTGGAGGAGATGATGACACTGGGGGCGGAGGAGGATCCTGCACCCCAAACATCGGACCACCTTCCCAGGGAACTACGATGAACATGAGTGATCTGGATCCAAATGCGAATGGAGTAATTAAAGCAGACAATAGGGACGCTGAGAAATTCGATGTGCTAAAAGGGATCCCGACATCTGAATCACTTTACACCAATGCATTCGCAGACAACTATCTGTTCAAACAAGCTTGGGCAAAAATGAGTGGTAAAACAACGTATGATTGTAACGTAACGATATCCTATGTAAGAGAATGGACTATACCTGGTCCAGAAGTTTGTCCACCTAGAGGAGCTTGTTCACCAGGACCTCCGGTGAAAACAGGGGATACAGTACCTAAACCTTACAACTTCCAGATTACAAGAGACTATTCTTACTGGAAGATCAACAATCTTGAAGTATACAAAATTGCTAAAGCAACCATGGAGAATTACGCTCTTCCAGGTAAAAAGGTAACCATGACACCTGCTGGCTACACACCACCGACGCTAGAATCTAAAAATGATGAAGCAGTGGAAAGTCATGTACGACCAGCACCAACAGCTGCAATTTCGTATACACCACCAAAATTAACAGGGGGATTGAATTCTCCACCAGATGTACCTGATGACACTGGACGTTTAAAAGGAATGGCTGAATCAAACACGCCACAAAGTAAAGTAAACAATGACCTTGTGAATTTTAACAGTACTAAGGTTATGGACGATGCTGAAGCTACTAAAGATGGTCCAACTCCATCAAACATCCCTAATCCAACAACCATTGGACGAGATGTTCTGTATAAGCCAAATAATATGATTAGTAAAACATTGCTTAATGATCTAAATACCACTAGTTCCGGGGACATATTCTACGACTTGTTGCCTGGCAACATCAACGGTGGTGCAAACAAAGTGTTACCGATCAATGGAATCAACACTGTTACAGTACATACTCCAACAGTTATCTATTCCAATGCATCAGACGACAAAGAGCACAATCAGCGGACAAAGCCCGATGCGTCACGTCGTGCCTTTATTTTAGATCGTCCATTCACTGTAAGTCTTCCTACAAGTGGGCAGCACCGAAACATACTTGGTTATGGCAACAGGGATTACGCAAAGTACATCAAACTCAAGCAGGTTCTCTTTGAATTCGATGTGTATACAGCTGACAAATCTACATTCTATCCTGCGAACACATGGATTGATGTCCCTGTAAGTCAGATCGAGAAAGCATTCTATTTACCCTTATGGGTAGAAGAAGGAAATTATACTGTGTCCTATAGATCCTTTGCTGAAAATTCACCAGCCACCGGATTTACATGGGAGGACAAGGCTAACCTTAACCTTGTGAATCATGTTGCTGTAAATACAGTTCCTGTACAGGTTATTGGACGTGTGTATGATTTCAGAGTAACTGATATTGCGGACCCGAATTGGGAAACTGTATTCCGGACAGCAAAAGGCAGCAGTACCTCAAAAGGGACATCCTATTGGGTCGGCATTAAAGGGATTGATGGGGGATCAAACGGTTCATTTTCTCCATATCAATTGCCTATTCGGAGAGGAAGTCATCCTTTAGCGAACTTTAAAAGTGTTGCGGTGAAGACCGGTTACCATTTCAAGTTTGATCTGAAGACGAAGGGGAATATGTATGGGGATAAGGATGCTATCCGAATCACACCAACATTCTACTTCCAGGATAATAATGCGAGTACAACCGCTAAACGAGTACCCGTTGATCTGTATTATCATTCAGACAAACAGAAATTTGTTAAGATCGGATCGAGTGCAGATGTAGAGCGTAGGAACATTACACTTAACACTAGACTTCGAAATGTCCCTTATGCAGATATCGTGAATTCTGCTGGATCCATTTATGATCTGAATACAGGCTGGTCAGTGACGCGAAATCAGTATTTGAATTCATATCTAAAACGTGCTAAAGAAGCCACGTATGTTGGAGGATATGATGTTCAGGTCCTACCTTCGCCACTTCGGACCTTCATTAATACATTTGACCGCCCAAACAATGCAAACGCCACACCAGCGCGAGTAAATGCATCGGTTCAACAATGGTATGGTGAATATAGTTTACCTGCTGCTGTATATGTTGTACCGGCTGGAACCGATTTAGCAACGTATGGTAAAAAGAATCGATTGGATGAAAAGTCACCTATCTTCTTAAAAAACGGTTATATCACGGTCAACTTCAACATTGAGACCATTCGAAATGCAGATTTGAATAATCCATATCTTCAATATATTCATGGTCCATTGAACAACCAATGGTGGGACATGGAGGGTTATGACGGTACAGATGGTTCGCGTGACCACAAGATCACTGATCCGTATGGAGTTCAATTCCTTCTAGAGGATGGAGATGTAATGTACTACGACGCGAGTAAGAGCTCATATGATGACTATACTCCTAACGGTACACATTAGAAGATCTGTCTGCATTGTGAAACAGTTTTGTATCATTTATAATGAAGTTAATCAAATACACAATTAAACGGAAGCACCGTCATCCTAAGGATACCCTTATGGATTGGCGGTGTTTTTTTATTGTAGGAGGCATTTATGAATAAAAGCATTCAAAAACCTTTAGTCATGGGAAATTACTACTATGGAGATGGAGAAATGGCTTGGGCATGGTGGCAATATAATCAAGCTGAACTAGCAATTATAGGCGATAAAACACTCTCACCACGTAGGCAGCTTGTTTCCCATATCACGAATGAAATTAGCAAGCGAGATCCTCAGGCAGTTTTTATGATTTCAACAGAGGCTCCTCAGCTTGGCGAGGCATATACAATTGAGTCTATTCCATGGGTGGAAGGCTATCCCGATCCACCTGAATTCTTCGAGGATCGAAGTGTATTTATTGAAACCAGACACTTTTTTTCGAACTCTTATTTCAACCTGTTGGCAAAGATACTAGATGTCCCAAGAAGCCAACTATTGCCACCCATTAGTTTTAAACCGCATATTGAGGGACCACTACAAGGTTACAAGAGAGCTATTGAGTCTCTCAGCGATGATGTGATCTATAAAGAATTGCTTATGGATCACCTGTTAAAGATCGGAAAGATCCCTTGGGTTCAATTGAAGGATCACGGAAAAAGATATTACATTGAAGCTACGGGGAGTGTTTATGAACAGGCACTATCCTTTCTAACTGCTGCTTGGTCTTTCTGGAGCATGACCTGTCAAATGGATGATCCTCAACAAATGTTACTAGTCGTTGAGTTACCAAAAGAATTACTTCGTCATGATGTAGATCCAGTTATTGAAAAGATAGTCATAGAAACTTTGAAGATTTTGAAATATGTTTCGATCGTCACCACAACTTCTATTATTCTTTCATCAGAAATGTTGTATCCTGCACCTGAATTGAAGCTACGCTTCAAGTTGTTTTTTCAGACAGAGGACTCTGATATCGATCTTAATCACGAGAGCGTAAAGAATGTAATTGATCCTGAGTTACTTCAAGAATGGAAGAATGGAAATCCTAACGTGGGTTTATGGATGGATGACGTCACCAGTAATCCCGATGACACTAGAGTCGTTGTAAAAGTAGGAGATCAGAGACCATTTTTCTGGGATGATTATGAATAACCTTGAACAGGTTATTCCTGACCTCTATTCTAGTTTTTGACCTTCATTACGTGATGGGATAGAGCCTAAATGTAGCAATTCATCCTTAAGGTGTTATTGTTATACAATAACGGAAGAGTACAATGAATTTCTTAATCTTTTTGATTACTTTGCCTCCACAGGACTGTATGCAAAAGTCACTCTGCAGTTAACCACATGTTGCTGGGGGAGTCTCACTTTTAAGCCTTTTGTCAAACAGAATAATTGATACAAAATCTATGTGTTGACCATTTCGTGTGCAAAGGTTGAACAAGTGTACACTCACTTAGAGAACAAGATCTATGCTCTCATACAAATCAACTCTTGTGCTGATGCTCATTCACTGGAGATTCATGTATATGTCATTGGCCTGTGAATGGGAGTCCATTGAACCTATACTAATTAGGGAATCTGATGAAAACGAGTAAGAACACCTTAGTATAGCAATTAAGTCGTCAATATTGGCGGCTTTTTTGCAGTTGAGTATTTATAAAAGATTTTTAGACGGTTAGTATAAGTATGAAATATTAGGATCTGTCTAAAGAATACTAGATCACGACCTATAATCAAGTACCCCTTACTAAATTTTTATATTATTTTATTGCTAATGAAGATACTAACCTGATTAAAAGTTGTTGACAATCATAGCAGTTGGAACCCGGTCTGAGGTAATATGAAAGTTTAATAACACGTTATTTTTATGTAGAAATTATTTATCATATGAAGTATAATAGAGGTATATCATTTACTTATATCTTAAACTTTCGGAAGGTCAGGCGACTATCCGCATTCTAAAGATCTATT
Organism: Paenibacillus sp. CF095; assembly: GCF_900101225.1. Taxonomy (NCBI): domain Bacteria; kingdom Bacillati; phylum Bacillota; class Bacilli; order Caryophanales; family Paenibacillaceae; genus Paenibacillus; species Paenibacillus sp. CF095. The sequence goes on along the minus strand of NZ_FMZN01000003.1, from coordinate 68,315 downwards.
GGATCTATTGACTCGAGTTTTTTACTTGTGTCTTAATTTTAGAATCGGTTGTTGTTCTGGCCTTTTTTTGTTGAGATTTTTAAATGTATCCCACCAGGATGAGTGTAAATCACACTACATTCTGGTGGTTTTTTTATTTATCCAATTATAAAGGAGAGATTCTGATGGAATTATTAATTGCTTTTCTCGTCGGAGGTATGACGAATCTGGCTGTTGCGTCTAAAATGGAAGGTGGTACTTTACTACCCTACGTTAAAAAGGTGGGTAAAAAACGTTTTTTTGTTCCTGGCCTGCTAGTTGATTTTTTCATCGGTGGAGCAGCAGCACTTGCAGCATTCTCCTTCTTTGAACCAGTTGGTTATGCTAAAATTGTCGGTACCTCTGTGCTTGCAGGGTTTAACGGTTTAACGTATTTGGCAAAAAATGCTCTAAGCAAAGCAACAGATACTGACTTAAAAGCCATTGATGAGGAATACCAAAAACTTGTTGGTGGCAAAGATGAGAAGAAGTGAATGGTTTCTTTATGGCGTGTGTGCATTAAGGTACATACGCCCAATACGTCTCACCAATAACTTTTCCGAGGTGTGCATATAATGAATGAAACTAAATCAATTACGAGAGAAATAGATGAACTTAAAGAATTAATATACAGAACATACTATCTATATATAAATTCTACGAATATAGTCATTAAGGCTGAATGTGAAGAACGATTGCAAAAATTGTTTATACATAAAAGTGAACTTGAGCATTTAGTTATGGCAGTACACTATATTGCACGAAAAAAAAAAGACATCGAGTCAGAAACCATGCGTCTATCGAGCATTACTGAAGGTAGGACCGTTTACTAATTGAGAAGAAGCCTAAGCAAATTTGCTTAGGCTTTTTTTGTTTTTGTGAGAGAAATTAGTCTGTGATATGATATTAATATAGGAGGGATTCACATGGAAAATAGCTCATCTGTTAACAAACTAATTGAAACAAAAACATTAATGGCAAAGATTCTTCGACTATATTATCTAACGGATAGTATTGTTGAAAAAGAAGAATTGCAATTGAAGTATACTGAGTTGGAAACACAATATCAGCAATATAACAAAGAGTCGTTGTCTGAAACAGAGAAGGCTCAGCTAGAACGATTAAATCACTATACTGAACTTTATGAAGAGTACCAAACAACAAGTAGTATTGTTCGGAAGGCTGAGATTGAAGAAGTTTTCAAGAATATTGAGGCTAATGATGAGGTTAATAAGTAACGTTGCTTTTGAGACATCCAATACACCTAGTAGATGCAACTATTCTAAGAATGAAGTAGATTGTTTTGTTAGGCGTGTTCACTACTCAGAAAACAAAACCAGGTTAAGATATTTGAGTTTGATATACGATTCACACACCATAATGCAATACCATTTGAAGTCGCACTAAAGAGGATTTACATGCGGTTACATAGCAAATTTTGTAGGAGGGGGCGACCAATTTGTTGGTCGCCTCTTATTTCTAAACTCTCAGTTATCTGCACTAAAGGCAATAAAACGTGCAAGACATATATGAAGTGTCCAATATATTCTCTTCCTATAGCCATGTCAGTATGATTTATTTATTCTCCTACAAAGAGTTTCTATATGGGCTAAATCATCTAAGATCATATATATTATTAGTAACATAAAAAATTGAAAGTGATTGTACAAATATAGGTGGAGCAATCAATTAGAAATAAGACGTTATACCGTTTTCTTTTACTTTTTGATTAGTACTTCCATAACTCCAATCTCTTCTCGCAACTACAATAGAAGGTGTCTTTCAGTTTTGGTTCCCTTAGGATTTATATTGATTTTTTATGGATCGATATGATGAAAATTAGTGACAGTTACAGCGGTAAGTTCAAAGAAACTACTTTTCTGAAAGGACCCAAAGTGTGAATAGCTATTATATTCACACTTTGAGTGTCTGTGAAGCTCTTTGACTACATCGAATCGTATTTTGGAACCAAAAAACTGGGACCTATATTGATTTTTATTCCAATATATAATCCAAGAGTTTCTATGTTATGATAGTGCTGGAGGTGAGTAGCTTTGATGGAAGAGCATATACCGCAATATTTTATCAATCAAGTTGTTGATGAGTTAGGTCTTAGATGTGAAGAGCTCTATAATAAACTTAATGAAGGAAACATCAGGGATTTCCTGCATGACATCATTTCTTCTGAGCTCACACCTGCCAACATACATGAGGTAAGAAGGAATACATTTAAAGAACTTCAAAAAACAAAGAAACGATGGCTCAAGTCTCTTCAAGAGCTTTCAAATATATCTAAAGTAAAAAACAAGCGTGTTGAAGTCGTCAAGGAACTTGACCTTGCCAATGAACTCATTGAGATGTATGGCATGGAGCAATTCATAAAAATTTATGAAGTTAATACGCTAGAGGAGTTAAATGCAAAACGAGTGCAAGAAGTCAAAACATGGGCAAATGACAAAACGTCAAGACTCATTGATTACCTATATATTAAAGACAAGACGCCTTTACAAATAAAAAAGGCAATTAAATCAGATACGATTGTAATCATCGCAGACATACTTATAAAAAATTTCGACGGGAACATCAACAAAATTATCATTGATCAACCCCTGGTATATACGGATCATGCCGCTGTAAATCCAGGATGGTCACGTATGAAATTAACCAAGAAAAGTGTAATTATCGATAACAAGTTACACTATATCAGTGAATATCAACCTGATGAGAATTATTCATTACTGACACTTGTGAATCAAGAAATCATTAATGAAGACCAAATTTTGCGTGCTATCGATGAAACGGATTCAAAATTGTTTAGAGCCGTACTCTCGATGCGAGATCGTAAACTATTTTTTGAAGAGCGCAAAATATACGTAACGATCGGGGATTTAGTGAGAAGAACTCATGGTTCTGATAATAAAAGTAACTATCTTTCCGTAAAGAGCCGTTTGACTAAACTCGCTAACGTTAAATTTAATGTCATCTCGGACAATGAAACACTCGTATTTGGTATTTTCGATCGATTGCATATTACTGAATTCGGTGACGGGGAAATGGCAGAGATCACTATCGCAGAGGATATTCACCAAAATTACATGATGGGCCAGGTCGTTCGTGCGTACAGTGATAAGTTAATTCATTTCGAAAATCGGATGTCGGAGCATTTAATCTTCCCTTTGCAGAAGGAAAGATTTCTTTGTTACTTACGCCAGCAAGGATATACTGCTGAATTCGATTACACATACTTTATCCACAAAATACAGTTTCGCAGTAAAAGGAAAGATATCAATCTCTCATTTATTGAAGAGTGTTTAAATGACTTTGTTAACCATGGAGTCACCGTTGAGTCTTATGTACGAAAGAAAGATGTTTTTCACATTACTTTTCTCCCGGTCAAACCTTACGAAGCTGAGGATTTGCTAGGGAATCAACAAATCAATCATTTTATGAATGAGCCCGAGCAACTGACCTTACCCTTCTAATATTCACTCAATAGAGTTAGATAACTAACTCTATTTTTTATTTCCCCCAAATCTCCGCTCAAAACTTGGGGGAATTTTTTAAAATGGTACAAAAATTACTCCAAATCTCCGCTCAATCCTAAAAAAATCCCCATATCTCCGCTGGAAAAAGGTTTCTTACCTAAATCTCCGCTCAATATAAGCGATGTTCGCATTTCTATCTTTATTTTGAAGACAGTTGGGGGAAAAAAACTAGTTTTTGAAGTGTAAAACAGTAAATAATTCTCCAAATCTCCGCTTAACTTTGATAATTCAATATATAAATCGCTAATGGTGTTAAATAGTAAGATAAACTTCTCCAAATTTCCGCTGTACATATAAGAAAATATATTTTTTTATCTATTATGCCCAAAAAACACTGTTTGAGTAGGGGTTCAGAAATAATTCTCCAAATCTCCGCTCTATTGATAGACCTTATACTTCAAGGGATATTTCATAAATCCCCCAAATCTCCGCTCAACTTACCTCTATTTACCATCAATTTTTTCGGTGCTATAATTGCTTAAAGCTTAGAAGATCTATTAATACATAAACGAATTACTCGAAATTAACTGTCGAAATAAAAATCAGCATAAAAAAAAGAACCCAACCACAAAGTTCTACTAAATGGCTAAGTTTGGCGACCTGGCATTTAGATAGAATTCGAGAAATCGGGTCTTGGTCTTGCTTCTTAAATGGATATGCCTCAATTATAGCATGTCTTTTTCAGAAAAAAAAGCCAAAACCTCTTATTTCCCATACCATTTTTCGGTTGGATTTAAGGAGCGGCACACTATGAAACACCATCCTGATTTATTTGATGCACGGACACTCCACAATGATACTCGTTTGTTATTCAAACTTAAATTGCTGCTCGGTACAATTTGTGCATATGGTGGGGAAGTTCCGCTTCCCATAACAGCACTTGCAAAACGTATGGGCACCTCCACATACCGTATCCGAATCCTTCTTAATAAGTTAGAGTTTGAGGGCATTGTTCACTACAATGATTCTGGAAACCTGTTCTTTAATCGATACGTCTTTGTTCGAGATCAAGCAGAGCCTTCCCAAGAAAACCTCTATGCGAAAAACTTTGCATTTTTCAATTGCGATGAGTTCCTATCTGAAGATCGCAATGTTCAACGGTTTGTTCTCCATTATGTCGGTAAAGAATTGATCTACATCCCAGGAAACTTTCGCTGGGGTTATATTAATGATCTTTATGGTCCAGCTGGGCTTCTTAATATTCGAACGCCTAAGGAAGCGAAAAACATTCTTATCCAAGCTTCCAAGTATCTAAAAATTAAAATACATACAGAAAACTATCAAGTACTCCATGTTCATCAAAAATGGATCGATATGGGGGAAGTCTATTCTGAGGGTGCTGAGCTGTGGGTCTTTAAACAGCTTAAAAAGCATCGTTTTTGTTGTGACTTTTTATCACGCAAAGCAGTGTGGCAGATCGCAAAAGTCATGGAAGACTACTATGCTAAATTTGGCTATGAATATGCCACTGAGATCTTTGACACAGCTCTGTTTAATATTCAGCTAAATAAGATGCGCTCTCAAACCTTCTTCAATATGATATACCGAGAAGACTCTGAGTATATTGTTAATGAGGATAAGAATGAATTAGATGAGATCAGTGCCTACTTTCGGTCTGTGATGGAATCAGCCGAGCTGAAGTATGCTGTACAGCTATCCATGGATCTTGAAGTAGTACACCAGAAGAAACACATGGCAGAGACTCAGCTTTTTGTTAATGATGCACTCTCAGAGTTAAATCAAGATCTGATTGTCACAGCAGAGGAACAACAACGCGAGATTTGGGATAAGCTTCGTCTGCTACATAACTGCTGGCTTAGTCGCTTTAGACAGAACCCTGAATGGTTCGCTCAACGTTATTACCAGATAAAAACCTTACCCGCACCTATTCTAGAGATCAAACTTGAGATCGAAAAATTTATTTCAAAACAAAAAAATAACGTAGTCTAATTGGTCTAATTTGTAATCAAAGTTAGGCTTCTTTAAGTTGTATTGAATCCTAATCCATCTAAATTTTGATGCAGTGACTTCTACAAACCGTAGAGTGACTGCTATTTGTCATGAGATAAAATGAATAATACTTACAATCATTAAGGAGTTTTCTTTCGAGAGAGTATTCAATCCTAAATATTTCATCTAATTAAATACTAACTATATAAAATACCTGTGGATAACGTGTTTATCATCTTTGATAAAGTGATACTCGATGTTGATTATGAATTCTTCAAATGGTATATCGTTTATTAGCGTAGGGATTACTTTAGGCTAAACGTTGATAAGTTTTGTTGGTTCGTGGACATAGCTTACAGCAGAGTGTATTCAGCTTTTAGTCTATTCTTTCGAAAATGAAGCTTATGTTAGAAGCCTTATGTATCAAGGGTTTCATTCGTTTTTTTGGGCCTATAAAAAGGTATTAACTAAAGGTTTTAATCTATGGTGTTAAATAAATGTATTAATATAAGGTATTAATTGATGGTGTTTTGAAATGGTTTTAATATGTTTTAAAATAACTCCATCACCTAAAAGATATGAAACTAACTTCCAGATCAGAACATAAACTTAAAACATCAATATCTAGACCCCGATATACAGGTAATTTAATTGAGAAGGCACTTATATACCTATCTTGCTCAGACAAGGAGCAGGAAATACACTTGAGATCTTTTTATCGATACTTCCAGTTATTCATTTGTTAATTGATCCTTATATTATCCAAACGGCTATGATATACTTACAGTAATCAAATATTAAATAAGTGGAAGCACCGCTACGTCGATTGAAGACGTCTAGCGGTGCTTTTTTTGTGTGAACTGTACTTTATACGGGCTCAACTCACGATTAGATGAAGGAGCAAGAGTTTGAGATGGTTAGGTTTCTAACCCAACAAATTACCCAGCTAAATAAATGAACCAGAGGTGAATGTTATGAACGTACAGAAAATTAAACCAATCACAACAATTGCAGCAGACCTTAAACTTAAAAGGCTATCAAAAAGGTACTCTCAGCAACAGTTAGCCTTAAAAATGGGCGTAGATAAAACCACAATTTCAGCCTGGGAACGAGATGTGCGATTTCCAAAAGAAGAGCATTTACTTCAGATATCGGAGTGTCTAGGTTTGCCACTCATGGATCTTCTTAGAATCTCTAAGAATAGAAAGTCCGTAGGTTGAAGATCATGAGACCAGTAGGGATACGTCTCAAAAGTGCAATTCTCATTGATGAAAGCAATGCTATTTATCAGTTACTTGAATTAGGTATTAAAGGCATACGTTCGTGGCGAAAATTCTATGAAGTAGTTGAAGAATATTTGAAAGCTAATTATGGATTGAAGATGTCTACGGATTTTAATTTTTATGGAGCTCTACCACCTAAGCATGCGGATGAGATTAGATATAATAAAAGGCATAAGTTTTTACAAGCGCTAGAACATGATGGGATTAATGTGTATCGCGGTACATGTTATATCCAGAAGGATGTCTATATTGAAAAAGGGGTTGATGTATTGATCTGTTTGGATCTTTATCAATTCTCTGTATATAAATACGATTATGTTGTTGTTTTTTCTGGAGATGCAGATTTCGTACCTGCTATTAAACGAGCGAAGAAAAATGGAACACTAGTACTTGCGATATTAGGCCATAATAAAGCAGCATTTCATCTTAGAAATATGGTAGATGTAACAATTGATCTGGAATCTATTATTGAAAAATTAGATCAGACAACACTGATTCAAAAATTGAGTTAATTGAATCTTCGGAGACGATCTCATCGATTATTGGATAATAAGTATTTGTGATGATATAGAATCATACCATGAGAGATACTCTGTGCACGGTTATTATACAACTGATATATGCTTGATCATCTTACATTATTTTGTATATAATAAGCGTAATCAAATATATGAAGCGACGAAGAACGCGCAAACTCCTAGGAGTTGTGCGTTCTTTTTTTTGCTTAGGAGGAAAAAAGATGTTCAAAAAACTAATGATTAGTTCTATCGTTGCGATAACTTCGTTATCCTCACCATTACAAATGAGCGCCGCAGCTGTGGAGAAGGAAATATCAGTGTATGTAGATGGAGAAAAACTACATTTTGATGTTTATCCAAAAATGATAAATGGAAATACATTAGTTCCCATGAGGACGATATTTGAGAGGTTAGGTGCAGCTATTGAATGGAACAAAGATAATTACTCCATTGAAGCTACAAAGGGAGAACGAAGCGTATATCTGGTCATTGGGAAGAAAGAGGCCACAGTCAATGGGGAATCATTAAAACTGCGTCAAGCTCCCGTCATGATTGATAATGTTACCTATGTGCCCCTTCGTTTTATTAGTGAGAGTATGGGTACCACGGTCGGGTGGTTGAGTAAAAATCAAACCGTGACCATCAACTCTACTCCACTGGAAAAGATTAAGGTCACACGTGTAAAAGATGGCGATACTTTTGTCGGGCAATATACAGATGGGACAAGTGCCGGCAAGCAAGCTGTGTTTCGTTTAATTGGTGTTGATACCCCAGAGGTCCTAAATGGGCCTATCCAATTTTATGGCCCAGAAGCTTCAAAATACACTAAAGATCAACTGATAGGTAAAACAGTTTATGTATCTCGGGACCAGACAGATGATCCTTATGGTAGAGTATTTGCTTATGTATACCTAGAAGATGGCATACTCTTCAATGCAGCTCTCGTGTCTAACGGTTTTGCTAGGTCTATGGCTATTGAACCTAATACACGCTGGGAAGGTCTATTTGAACAACTAGAATCTAAGGCTAAAGAAGAACATAAAGGGATGTGGGTTCAAACTGAAGCTTCTAATTTATCCATTGATCCCGTGAAAAATTACGTTAAAAGCAAGAGCAAAGAATTAGGGATTCTCCAAGGAGAGTTTCATCCAGAGCAGCTAATCACCAAAGAGCAACTGTTAAAGAGCCTCCTGATTGTTCTCTTCCCTGAAATTAAAGCCGTGCTTCTGGCAAAGTCATTCTATGAGTTAAGTCAGGATGAGCAGTTTAAAGAGATTCTCCAATATTCAATACATGTAGGTTTAGTATTAAAGGATGAAGTAGTCAATCCGGATGAGCCAGTAACAACTGTAGATGCAGCATCCATACTAAAACGGGTAATGCATGTAGACAGTATGGAGCAGGGTAAAACACTAAGTGATTTTGGCATTTACGCGCTTCGTTCCAATCCAAATGAAAAGCTCACATATATGGATGCTATACTACTGATGGAAAAAACGAATAATGCATACCAACCTATCAAAGATTATCTATTCCATCTAAAAGAAGCTGCAAAGGAATCGGAAGTGATTGACCAATTGTCCTCAACTCTATCAAATAGAGCAATGGCTGAGAAGATCTCATCTTTTGCAAATCGAATGTCTCTACGCAATTTTTCGGATGTGGATGGGTTAACAAATCTGAAAACCGATGCTACAGATGTTCTTAAAGAGGTAACCAAAGATATCAAAAGTAACTGGAAGGATATATTGAACCTTGCCAAAATAAAAAATGCTATTGAAAATGCCAACGATAGTTTGGATAAAGCCGATATGGCTCTGCGAAAAGCACTTGATGTGAATTGATTGAACTCTACCGTAATTGTCCAGTGTGCTTTAGTTAACATGGCTTATAATCGGATGTAATTATTTGAAAAAGGATCATGTACCCTACTGACAACGTTGAGATTTAAGCAGATACCAAATCATTAGTGCATAAATGGCGACCTCTTTCACTAAGAATAAACAGAGAATGATTGAGCAACAAGAGAGGTTGTTGTATAATGAGAACAATTAAATATGCTAACGCGAAGTACGCGAACGTCCTTAGGGATAGTTCGCGTTTTTTTATTTCTTTAACAATGTAGGAGGTGAACTATGAGGAAGCACAACAAAGTATTATTGCTTTTATCTGTGATACTGCTTTTGTTCGTATTTAATCTTCAATTTGTAATACCTGCTTTTTATGTCGTATGTGGGTTTGTCCTTTATGTCATTCTCTTCTGCTGGGCCAAAGCAAAGGGTTTGGATACTCAGCATCCTGCTTGGGATCCGATCTTAAATACGCCAAAGGGAATGTTGTATTTTATTTTAAGTGGAAGCATTCTATGGGCACCCGTTTTTATTCCATTTGTAATAGCACAGAGACAGAAATGGAGATCAAGCAAAGAAGGAAAAAACGAATGGTTGTATATGTGGGTTCAATATTTCAAGAACCCAACGAAATTACATCGTGACTGGTTTGATAATTTCTATCAATAAAAAGGATGTGCAAGACTTATGAGTATTTTTGATTTTTTTGTGGGTATTCAAGGGAGCTTCATTGCATCACTTCTACTTTTTCCAATATTAATATTGTCTTGGGTTTTATCGAGGCAATTACTTGAAAAGCGGAAAAGAAAATCATACATGTTCTTATCTAAAATCACGCTAGGTTATCTTGCGTTCAATGGGATAATACTGATCTTCAGTTTAGTTGCCACCACTATAGGAATAGAATCATATGCAATCTCTTCTTTCTTTAACATCATAGTAAAAAGTACGTTCATTATATTTCTTTATGGCTTCTACCGGATACATAACAAAGAAAACCTTAAACTTCAACTCATTTTTATAGTTCCAACCATTGTAGTGATTCTCACCGGTTTGTTTGCTCCTATACTCGGACATATCATAGCCATTTTATCGATAGTAACCATGATGATTTTATATGGGGATAAGTTAGGAAGAGGTAAATCCATTTATATGGCTTCTGGATTATTTCTAGCTTCTCTACTGATCTCCATGGCTATAAGTATCGTGCCATCGTTACATGGATCTTTTTACATGCTCAATATTATTTTTGAAATCAGTTCTTTCACTCTTTTATTGGTCAACCTGATTGAACATTCATTGATCATCATGCAGAGCTCGTACGTTTCCGCGATTACTGATTCACTCACTGGTCTATTTAATAGAAGGTATTTTACTAAGTATATCAACGGCTGTGTGGATCGGAGTATTCCAGTGAATGTTATATTCTGTGATATTGATAACTTTAAAAGATTGAATGATACCAAAGGACATAAAGTAGGAGATGAAGTACTTAAGCAAGTGGCTACTATTTTTAAGGAAGAGGTTCAGGGCATAGGTGTTGCTGGACGATATGGTGGAGAGGAGATGGTTTTACTTATTCAAAGTCTCGACGTTGATATGGAAGAGATCACGGAACGAATGAGATCCCGTATCGAAAAGGAAACAATCACTACAGCTAGCATCGGCTATCGAATGTATGACCCAAGTGTACCAGCCGACCTTTTAATCAAACAGGCAGATGAAGCTATGTATGATGCAAAAGCAGCAGGCAAGAACCGGGTAATGTCCTATACATTAAAAGCAGCAAATATATTGGACGTAGCTGCCAACGAATAGGACAATAGGGTTTATATTAAACCCTTCATAAATAAGATCTAATAAGAGATTTCCCTTGAATTTTTTTAAACTCTTGGGCAATCTCTTTTTGTTTTAACTCAAAATTTTAATCGTAATACATGGTAGTTAGTAGATTTGAATTCATTGAAATAGCTTGTAAAGAGTTTTCAATATCGAGCAAATTTCTATCTATTCATTTAGGAAAGCACATGTTTCAATTTTATGGAACAACCTGGTATGATAATAATCATAACAACGTGACTGAGGTGATTCATGTGTCAGAGCTTATTGAAAATCGATTAGAAACAGAAAACACTAACGAAAGAACAGGTGAGCTACACATTAGAGAGGCGATACAATACATACTCGATCATTACCAGGAAGCAAGATTGTCATTTTTTGAGAACCATAAGATGGGTAACCACGTACGCAGTATATTTAAAGATATCATTATTAATGAAGCAAATTTAAATCAAGATCATCTCTATATCAAGGGCTCCGTTGGAAACGGACGATGGGCCGAAATACCGTGGATTTCAATTTTTAATAGAGATATTACCACCACAGCTACAAAAGGTTATTACATTGTTTATTTGTTTAAAGCAGATATGAGCGGTGTGTATATTTCCTTAAACCAAGGCTGGACATATTTTAAGGAAAAGTATCAGACCAAACTGGGACGGAAAAAAATCCGGACGACTGCAAATATAATTCAAAAGAAGTTGAACTTTACTCCAGATCATATGACTGCAGAAGCCATTACGTTAGGAGGACAAGGGTGGCTAGCAGAGGGCTATGAAAAGGGTCATATTTTTGGACGTTTTTATAGTGCCGATAACTTACCTAGTTCAAAGGAACTTATCAGTGACCTTAAGGAATTATTGATTACATATAAAGAGATTGAATATATGATCGGTGAAAGAACGCTTGAGCAATTTAATGATTACCTATTGTTAAGTGATGATGGTCAATTTTTAGAAGAAGAGCAGCAACAAGAAGAAGACTTCCAAAATAGAGTGCAATCGATACTTGATGAAAAGGTAAAGAAAGCCGAAAAGAATAGTATGGAGGATATAGAGACGGAGGATACTCCACTTCCAAAACCAGAACCTGTTATTGATCAGACCAAAAAAGAACGCTGGCCAAGAGATGCTCAAGTTGCCGCTAAGGCGCTTCGTTTATCTAAATTCAAGTGTGCCTTCGATGAGACACATGTTTCGTTTACTTCGAAAGTTACAGGAGAAAGATATTTGGAAGTTCATCATCTTGTACCCATGAAATATCAAAGGAATTTTAATGTTAGTTTGGATCGAGCATCCCAACTTCTAGCATTATGTCCAACGTGTCATCGTCAGATCCATCATGGAACAGACAAAGATAAAGAGAACATATTAAGAAAACTATTTGACGATCGACATGAGAAATTAAAGGCTATTGGTATTGAGATAAATTTAGATGAACTATGTCAAATGTATGGTATCGAGAAGTAGGCAAAGAAGAGAGATATATACTACTGATTATAGAAGCACCGAGTTGAATGTTGGAGAGTTAAATGTCTTGAATATAATAATGAAAGTGACGTGTTAGTTATGATACTCGCAGGGAAACTGTATTCATTTGAAATGCTTAAGAAAACACGAAAGGAATTTGAACATTTTGATGTTAAAGACTTTGATATTGATACAGTTCCAGTCGTGTATATCCAAAGAGATAAGAAAAATCTCTATGTAGGAAAATCTACAGACGTATATGGTCGTTTTTCTACACATCTAAAAGATATTAGTAAAACATTTACTGACATTACGATTATTAAAAGTGATCTCTTTAATGAGAGCTCCATTAAACACATCGAAACACTCTTAATTGATTACTTGCTAGCAGATGCCCAGTTCAACTTACTGAATAAGATTAAAGGCCAGAATATTCACTCGTATAATGGGATTGAAGATGTAAACGATATGTTCGTAACCATATGGGAAAAACTTATTCATGAAGGAATAGCAAGTGAACCATTAAAAGAGATACATAATAAGTTTATCTATAAATACTCACCTTTTAAGGAGCTTACTGCCAATCAAATTGATATTAGCCGTGACATCTTAGATACCGTGCTAAGTACCTCTAAAAGTAGACATCTGATTACTGGTGATCCAGGTACAGGAAAAACAGTAGTATTAACGAATCTTCTATATACACTTGTATATGATCAAACAACGGGTAAGGACCGTGAAGGATTAGAACGGGATGATATCGCACTCGTCATTCCACAAAACCACTCATTAGGCTTATATAAAGATTTAATTCGAAAAGTTGGTTTACATGGTATTACAGTGTTATCTCCTTCACACTTTATTAAGAAGGCTAAAGGTAGGGATACAAAATATAAGTATGTTTTTGTAGATGAAGCACATCGGCTAAAACAGTATTTTGGGAAGCAAGCGAGAGATTTAAAACATCTAATCACTCCGGATGGGTTTACAACCGAATTAGATCTGATATCAAACTACGCTCATCATCTAACCATTGTGTATGATCAGTATCAAACTATTCGTCCGGCTGATATAGACTCCGACCATTTTAAAGAAAAGACAACAGATTATCGTAGACATGTACTACGTAAACAGTTCCGGTTGAAGTCAGGGGATCAATATTTAGCATGGTTGAGAAAATATCTGCAAATGGCTTCAGATGTCCCTGTGTATGAAAAAGGATTACTAAAAGGTTATGACTTTAGAGTGATGGATTCCATTTCGGAATTACACAAGGGGATAAAGAAACTAAATAAGACCCATAAACTATGTCGAGTGATTGCGGGCTATTCTTGGGAATGGGCAACACAAAAAGACAATAATTTATATGATATAAGTGATCCTATCACAGGTGACACATTTAACTGGAACTCTAGAACAATAGGTTGGATTAATCAAGAAAATAGTGTTGAAGAAATAGGCTGTATTCACACAACTCAAGGTGCAGATCTAAACTATGTAGGCGTGATCTTTGGAGAGGAAATTGATTGTAATTATACGGGTGAAGAAGATGGAAGCTATGATTTTGAAAAAGTAAGAATTATAGTCTATCCAGAAAAGTATAAGGATCGAAATGGTCTTCCAATCAAAGGTACTGACGAAAATAACGAAGAATTAAAATCCTATATCCAGAAAATCTATTATGTCTTACTGTCACGTGGCATAAATGGTTGTTACGTATATGCAACAAATCCCAATATGCAAAAGTATTTAAAGGAACTTCTAAAAATCAGTCAGTAGTTGATAGAATGGAGTCTTCATAAGGAACGTGAGTTCCTAGAAGATTTTCATTGAGAAAGTAGCTTCAGATTATGAATCATTTGAGTACAGAAAAAAATCGAAAGATCACGTTTATTATTTGTCTAGGAACTTTACGAAGGAGAGTTGTTTACTGCAGTATGTAGTGAATAATACAAAGTAAGGCTAAGACAAAAGAGCTAAGATAACCCTTTTAATAGGGTTGTCTTTTCTGAATACCTAGAATAAAATACAAATATATAAAAGCACACAATTAATGAGTCTATCATGAGACACTGAGGTAAATATATTTGTATTACATATAAGAAAGATTCATATAGTTCTAGGAAAACTGTAAAAATAATAATGATTTCTCAATTATAAAATCATGAGCAGAAAGGAATTTTTTCATGAAAGAACCCGAACGTTATTTAAATAAAAGTCCTAATGTGTTTAAAGTCGTGGGCTTATCATTTAGACCAGAAAAACGCGAGACTGCAACCGAAAATAAACTATCTATTGGATTTAAAATTGGGGATTGGAATGAACCTATTAATTTTATTCCTTACTTTCAAACGGTAGATAGAACCCAATTACATTAATAGACGCTCTCTTAAGACTTCCTTATAGGAAGTCTTTTCTTCTATATCAAGAAATAGTGCTAAATCAGATACACGATAATAAAATATACTAGCCCATTCTCTTCGTAATAACTTTCCCAATTTTCGTTCAAACAGATTTTATACCCATAAATCACTTATGTATTTCAACAACATACTCAAATATCAAGAATACATATCAAAGGAGAAAATCTAAGCTATAGATAAGATGAGAAAAGCATACACCACCCGGACGGAGTATGAACTCATTAATTAATAGTATGTTAGTGCACTTTCGTAAAAGTTTACTTTCAATCTTTGCAAAGAAGATTAAAATGCATATAGAATTAAAGTTAACTTAGTAAATAGCCGTAATACGAATAACCAGCCTAGGATCCTTTAACAATTTGACAAACATAAGAATAAAATGAAGTAGTATGTTTAAGGGTATTGCAGATACTTTCTTATAGTAGGAGAAAGGGGAAATCAATTTATGGGAAGTTATTTCTTCGGTATTCTTGTTTTCTTATTTATTTTCTCCATACGCTCGAGATCAGTTTTATGGATATATCGGATGTATCTCATAATCTCATTTATAGTATTCACATGGTTTAGTTTTAAGGAAGGGTTTTGGTTCATTTCATTTGTTCTTCTAGTTTCTATTCTTTGTTATATCATATACATAATCTCAGATTCGTTTATGTATGAAACTTCAGATCAAAAGGATTCACTCGGAATCTATCCGATGATGTGTGGTCTAATCGCTATATGTTTCTGGCTAGCCAATACTGATTATTATCCTGTATCAGAGTATTATCGAAATTGTGCTGCTGCTCATGCAGATGGTGCTTCTCCTATCTATAAAGGGGAAGCGGGTTACCGTAGAGGTCTTGACCGAGATAATGATGGAATTGCGTGTGAGCTGTGATTCAGTGAGAGAGAAATAGACTAATAGATGGCCAAGGAGATGTACGAATGGATCCTATACAAATTTTAGCCAAAGGATTAACTACGGGGTTAACTTCTTTTATAAAGAATAAAATTACAAATGAGAAATGGTTCCGAGATGTGGTGTCTTTTATAAGAAAAGATAATTACTCCAGAGAAGTTACTAATATGTTCACTGCAGCTATCGCAGATGCAAATAGTCAAAGCAGGTTACCTGAAAACTTAGTTAAAGAATTATTGGAAGATCCACAAAACAGAGAGGAAGTGTTTCGTTGGATCATTGAAGGTGAACCCGATGATAGTCCTAAAGTAGATCTGAATTTAGATCCATATATGGAAAGATACCCTAGACATCAAGATGAAACCCTTCATTTCTTTTATATTGTAATCAAAAGAATGCAAAATTATAAAGTAACGTACTGGCCACCTGGTATCTTACAGATACTGAGTAAAGTGGAAAATATGCAGACTCGTCTAAACACAATAGACCATCAGGGTAAAGAAATATTGAAAATGCTAGGAGATGTTCAACCAAGAAATTCTAGTATACAATTTCGAAGAGCTTTAGAGGATATGCTTTATGAAATGAACTTAGATGGAGTTGAACAGCAATTAAAAAAAGCTCTTCTTACCGTTTCTAATACAGAACATAGTGACCCCAATTGGAAGTATGATTGGCTAATTGACGGTAAAAATATTAGTGTTGTAGAGAAACCAGTGAATCCAGAGATATTGAAAGATCTGGAGAAAAAGATTGTGGTTTTACCGGATATTCCAAAAGAATTCCGTCGCTTCGCTGATTTAAACGAAATTATTGAATATGGAAAAAGAAAGCAGATCACAATTGAGCTGCCTCTCCACGAGTTTCGTTCTTATGCAGGTGAGCATCTTCTATATAAACAAGTATCTAAAGATCCTGAGCAGCTAATTATGTCCATTCCACCTACCCCTTTCCCACATGTGGAATGCACATTAACCATAGGTGAGCAAATTAAATCTATGATCTGGCTACAAGTAGTCGAAATTTTGGATGATGATACCCGTATCTTCAGTAATCGAAATCAAATAGATCGAGTGATTGAATATGAATTTCGTTTTGATCCAGCTCGAGAAACCATTGCAGAGTTCCGGTTAGTACCCATTAATGAATCTAATCTTGTAGAAGCTTCGTTGTTATTCTTCAGGTACTTGCTACTGGAGGGAGAACAAGAATTTCAGCTTCTATTGAACCATAATAATGTGGTTATACTTGAAGGCATTCTAACTAAAGATAGAGAAGAAGACATTAGTATAGAGAGATCTACACCTGTCTTAGAATGTTTGTTTGAAATTGAGTGCTTTTTTAAGATTAAATTCCAAATGCCTACTAGGTTAACAGAAACAGAAGTGAAGCGAATTGCCGAAATTGTTAGAATCATACGCATAAATAATTTAGAAGAGGATGTATCTGGTTACACCTGCAGTGCATATTATTCTGATTTAGAAACGTTAAAGAAAATTGTTTATGAAGAAATGGATGAGGGGACTACTTTCCAACTTTATGACGATGCTAGGATTACGCTACTCAATTATTGTTTTAATATGAGGATCCATTTTATATCCGACATCCCACCTATAATCAAAGATGTTGAAATACTCAAGAAAAAGTTGGAGCTCTTGTCTCAAGGAGAAACGGTGAATCTTCAATTTATTTCAACTGAGGGAGCTCAAAACAAATTGAGGTACATCATGATCTGCGGCGAGTTGTAATCACATTTACCGTCATCAATCTTTTTCACATGATTAACTACTAAGCATGTATGGTTAGCTGCTAGATGTCATGAAATGAATTTTTGCAAACTAAGGAATATAGCATGGTTTAATTTTAGCTTTCGTTAGAGAATATCTTTAAATATCCATCCGCTTTGTGATATACTCTACTCATACATTAGTAACATGGATCTTTAAGGAACAGGCACACGCCACATTCCAATTCTACGTCCCTCAAGGGGCTGTATCACTTTTATTTGGTGATCATGTAGAATTCGGAAAGGGCAGGTGCCTTTTTTTGTTGTGTTGATAGGCTATACCTCTCTGAGAATAGGGTGACCTAAAGGTGACCTTAAATACACCTTTAACACTTAGGTCCATCCAAAGAAACCAAAGGAGGTCTTTACAAATCCATAAAACACGTATAAACGTACAACTCGCTCATAGGACTAAACCTCTTTTAATATATCCTAGTCCTGCTGCGTTCTCGCCGCTCATTTTTTGTTTGACTATTTAGCCTGCCTGTTGTATTGCTCCCTTTTAACGAGGGTTTAGATTTGTATCTAGAAATCTGCAACTTTTATTGAACCTGGAACCCCCTTTGCGCGCGGCGCGCACTCACTCTAGCCCTAAAAAAAAGATATAGATACGTATCTAGGTTTCAGAATTGAAAGTAGATCATAGATCCGTGCTTATGTGTCTCAGGGTTGAAGATCTCGTATAAAGGGGAAGGAAAAGGCGAGAAGGAAGAACGTATGCGAGAAGACGAAGTGCTTTCCTGTGACCGAGTAGTACGATATAATGTATATATGGATGAGTTTTACAGTTGATGGTCTATTGCACTCCTTCCCTCTCCATATGTGTTGACGATCGTTGCTCTTCGCATCTACTAAACGTTCATCATTTTTTTTAGAAACAGATACATATACGCTTAGATTTGCGGTTCCATCGAAAGGTACCTGTAGGGTGAAGAATGAATTTCTGTCTCGAGATCAAAGCTTTTTCTAGTAAACCGATTGTTTCGAAAGTATCTATAGCACGATAGGGAGAACGATAAACACACAGAGGGCGGACATAGCTTGTGTAGTAAAAATCAGAAAACAAAAGGAGAATGACAATGAATAAGGATTTTTTAGTAGCATTAACTGAGATTGAAAAGCAAAAAGGGATTTCAAAAGAAGTTTTGTTAGAGGCTCTTGAGGATGCGCTCGTATCAAGTTACAAAAAGAAGTTCAATACTGCAACGAATGTGCGTGTCGATATTAATCGTACGTCTGGTGCAATGAAAGTGTTATCAAAGAAGATGGTTGTAGATGATATCATTGATGAACGAGTCGAGATATTGATCGACGAAGCCCGGCAGATCAACCCAAAAATCCAACTTGACGAGTTTATTGAAATTGAAGTTACTCCGAAAGACTTTGGACGGTTGGCTGCTCAAACGGCTAAACAGGTGGTTATGATGAGAATTAAAGAAGCTGAACGAGCTCTCGTGTTTGATGCGTACGCTGGTAAGGAAGAAGAGATCATCACTGGAAAGGTCCAGGGCATGGACTCATCTAACTTATATGTTTTACTAGACCATACCGAGGCTGTCCTACCTATCAGTGACTTGATGCCCAATGAAAAGTTTAAGCTGGGGGATACAATCTCAGCATATATCTCGCGCGTTGAACAAACCTCTAAAGGAACTTTGGTCATTCTGTCTCGTGTACACCCAGGACATCTGAAGAAGTTGTTTGAAACAAAGATCCCAGAAATACAAGAAGGAAAGGTCGCTATCAAATCCATTTCCAGAGAAGCGGGGATTCGTTCGAAGATTGCAGTTACTGCACTAGATCCAGATGTGGATGAAGTTGCGGTATGTGTTGGCGTAAAAGGGCAAACGATTCAATCCATTACAAGTGAACTCGGCGGAGAGAAGTTAGATATCATTAAATGGTCCAAACAGATGGAAGAGTATGTTGCAAATTCCTTAGCACCTGCTAAAGTACTTGAGGTCCACATTTTTGACGATGAAGAAGATCCGACAGCACGAGTGATTGTGCCCAATAATCAGCTCACACTTGCGATTGGTTTGAAGGGGCTGAATGCACGTCTCGCAGCAAAATTAACGGGGTATAAGATGGATCTGTATAGTGAGGATCAAGCATTTAAACAATTCGGCCGTCCAGTGACCATAGTCGAATAGATTCACTTCTTTCTAATTAGGGCAACGGACACCTTGGCTCTATACAAAGATTTTTAGGGTTGAGGGAGATATAGCAGGCGCAGAAACTGCCCGAGATAAAGAGGCCTTCTAATCGTGTTTATTACCGTAAAAGCATAATCTTGATCCAAATGATAGAATATGAATGTTTGACTTGCCATATGCAATTTTAATTTCAGCAACAGAGGAGAAGTAATTATGCAGTTCCTCATAAAAATCGGAATTTGTTCCTTTATTCTTAGCATGTTTTTTGTGGCCAATCATATTCATGGCGTGATACCTCCAAGTGTTTACCGAATCTTTGGTACGATTGGGATATCTCAAATTATTATTTCTTATTACATGTGGAAAGCTGAATTTTCACGGATGCAAGGTAGTATGGATCGTAAAGTACCACATGATGAAGTTGAAAAACCTACGTTGACAGGACCTATGGTAAGGGGCGCAGTAATTTCACTAGTCTTATGCGGCATCCTTTTAATTCCTCATCTGATTGCAATAGGTGGGGTGTGGATCCTCACCTATGGAATTAGCTTTTTCGTGGTATATACGTTCCTTTCGAAATACATGGACGTTCGCCAAGACACAAAGACACTAACTAATAAACCGTCTTTGTCACGTTCTTAATCAAACTAAAAGATCCGGAAAGTGAGGGAGTCTAATGCCAGTGAAAGAGGAGATTAAACTCGGTCCAGAACGCTTAGGGCTCAGTGAGAGAGATATCATGTACTTGCTCATCTTTCGTGAACTTCACAATCAGTCGGCATCTCCTTCAGAAATCTTTGAGGTGGTCCGCGCGGAATTAAGTAATATACAACGAGGACGAGCGAGATCCTATTTCTACAATGTAGTAAATCAGATGGAATCATTCGGATGGATAACAACGATCCGGACGGAGAACAAGAACAATAAAAAATACTATGCTATTACCACAGACGGTTATGCGAAAATAGATAGTTTTAAAGAATCATGTATGGATACCATGAAGAGTTTAAAAAGTATGGCCGATCACTTTGACTTTCATATCTCGGGTACTGGTAAATCCGAACCCATTCAACTGAATACGCAGCAACGAAAAATGTTTAACCGATTAATTAACGTGCGACATTTGATCAGGTTCTTATTTTTAAAGATTCTAACTGAAGCCGAACATCGCCAAGAAAGTGGAAAGAAAGTGTGGTTACTTTTTAAAGAAAGATACGAATGGCAGCCTGCACAAGGCTATTATTACGAGGTACTTCGAGAAATGGAAGTAGACCAGGGATATGTAACAGGAAAATGGACGACAGATCGGCGTAGCACCTATATTTATCAAATTACGAGTCACGGGTTAGAGTCTATCGCAAGTGAAGCCGAGACTACGCTACACTTCCTACGACAGTTACAACACTATACACGTTTTATACTAAATTTGTTTCCTGATCGTAACAGTTAATGCCGGAACGAATTGCATATTAAATAGACTCAAAGCTGCATCTAAATCAGATGGGCTTTGGTAGGGTCATCTCAACAGGAGGAATTACGGGTGCAATCTTTAAATTTCGCACTACAACTGTTTAAAGATAGTGGCGTTCCATTCAAGCTTAGTGGCGAAGCGCAAACAGAAAGAGAACTGAAAGTAACACGTCTAGTTGTAACTAAAGATCATGTGTTACAAGGACATGTTCAAACGTACTTAAATGTACTAGTGAACGTTGAAAAGAAAAAACAAAAAGGTCAAAGCTCTGTGGTCATCTTATTTGACGGGTATGAACATGAAGCCAGAAGAATGTACAATGTGCCCGAGTTAAAATCTTGGATCCAAAAACTAGTGAAGAACAAACCATATCTGTTTTATTTTATCGCTAATATGAATGATCATTATGTTCATGATATGGCACTATGTTCAGTTACGACTTCAGCTTCTTTTATGCCTACATCTTTATTGGCGTATACGGGTAAATCCCCGGAACTTGAGCTAAACGGAGCAGATGTTACACCCGTGATTCAAAAACTGGCTAAATCAGCATTAATGTATGCCAAAAAGTTGAAGCACACGCCTGAAGAACTGATGGACCAATGTATAACTTTTCTGGATCATGTGAAGTACGAAGAACATTTAGAAGAACATAAGCGATTTCTTCAAGAGATCTAGATTACTTGCCGGTATGACGGAAAGCACCTCAAAGAAGGTGCTTTTTCCTTTTGCCTCTAATGACGGTTTATGAGCAGTTTTAAGCCTCTTCACACAAGAACACCTAATTACAAGGATGAGTCTGAAAACGAGTAGAGCATTGACGCTGATTGCGCCTGCTTCCTATGTGATGCTTACGCTTCGGTGTATCAAGAGGACGTAAGCAAGGACTTTGCCGTTGTTTGTCGAATGACTGTATAGAGGTGGTTCATTGTGGAGGAATTAATACAAAAGATTACTGCATTTAGAGATGAGCGAGACTGGGAACAATTTCATAATCCCAAGGATCTGGCCATTTCTTTGAATCTCGAAGCGAGTGAGTTGCTTGAAATATTTCAATGGAAAAGTAACGAAGAAGCCATTGCGAAAAGCAAAGACAAACTTCAAGATGAATTGGCTGATGTTCTATATTATGTGTTACTCATGTGCAACGATCTTAATATTGATCCGAAGAAAGCATTAATAGAAAAGCTGAAGAAGAATGCAGAGAAGTATCCAGTAGAGAAGGCATATGGCTCAAACAAAAAATACACCGAACTTCGTGGGAGTAACCAAGAATAAGGGTTCCTTTCCTTCATTAAGGCTACATTGTTCATTCATAAAGTAGTAGATTAACTATCCGTAGGAAAGGTTCATCATTTGGGTTTTATTTTGGATGGCTTGTTCACATGTAAGTAGAGACCGCAGAATAAGAACATATTTAGCACGCTTCTGGACAGCATACAGGGTGACCTCGGTGTAAGATTACGGTATAATGAAATCAATTGAATACTCACAAAGCGAAGCACGCTTCTCCCTATGGGGAAGCGTGCTTTTTGCTCGTTATAGGAGGTTTACATGAAACTTATCATAGCTGAAAAAAAAGACCAAGCTCAACGACTAGCGGCTCCTTTTCCAACCAAAGGGGAAGGTTGGGGCTACATCGAGGTACTTCCCTGTCCGACATTCCCCAAGGGAGCTTACTTCTCGTGGGCAGCAGGACACTTAGTTACTTTAAAAGAACCAGAGGATTATGATCCAACGTTTGAAAAGTGGAGAATGGAGCATCTCCCCATACTACCAGGACCCTTTCAACTGAAGCCTGCAAAAGGGAAAGAAAAATTGTTCGCCCACTTGAAGAAATTGATTCAAAACAAGAGCTTTAACGAAATTATAAATGCCTGTGACCCAGGCCGCGAAGGTGAAGCCATCTTTACTCTGATTTATCAACTTAGTGGGTGTAAAAAACCCGTGAAGAGACTTTGGACTTCTTCGTTAACGAAAGAAGCGGTTTTTGCAGCATTTCAGAAACTTCTACCCGAATCAGAAAAGAAAAATTTGTTTTATGAAGCATATGCTCGGTCATGTGCAGATTGGCTTGTGGGGATAAATACATCAAGAGCATACTCCATCCTGCTTCGAGAGAAAGGAGTCAAAGTTGAAAAAGGAGAGAGCTTCTCAACAGGGCGTGTTCAAACACCGGTTCTAGCACTTATTGTTGAACGCGAAAGGGAAATAGAAAGTTTTGTACCCACTCCCTATTGGGAAGTCATTGCAAACTTCAGTTTTAGTGATATGGAGTATAGGGGGAAATGGTTTACAGGCAATCAAGACCGACTTATGGATCAGGGTAAAGCTGAGAAATTGGCCGCTTGGTGTTCAGGAAAAACGGCCGATATCGATGAGATATCTGTGGAGACTAAAGAGACTTTGCCCCCTTATCTGTTTAGTCTTTCTGCATTACAAACCCTTGCCAATAAACTTTTCAAACTAAGTCCGAAAGATGTCTTAGATGCCTGTCAAACGCTATACGACAAGGGGTATCAGAGCTACCCACGTACGGATAGTAATCGGATTACGACGGAAGAAGCAAAGGAGTTACCCAGCATTCTTGAGAACATAGGTAAACTAGGGCCTTATACTCCTTTAATCCCTAAACCGGTTCCCTCTATTATGAATAATAAAAGATATGTGGATGCTTCGAAAGTATCAGACCACTACGCGATTATACCGACCGATACAGCTCCAGATTTAAGCAGATTAAGCCATAATGAAAGACTGATCTATGACTTGGTTGTTAAATCAGTAATTGCAGCTCATTATGATAGTGCTATTCTGGAACACACCACGATCATCACGTATGTGGGAGATCAATTTTCGTTCCTAACCAAAGGGAAGAGAATCATTCGAGACGGCTGGCGACTCGTTATCAATACAGATGACCCTGCCGAGAGCGAAGAAAGCCTAGATCTGCTGCTTCCTAGTGTAGTGGAGGGACAAGTTGGTCATACCACCGATTGTTTTGCTAAAGAAGCCTGGACTTCTGCTCCTAAGCGTTTGACAGAAGGTAACCTCATCTCAATGATGAAGTCTGCGGGGAATCAGTTAGGAAATAAAGAGCTAGAAAGCATCTTGCGCAAAACGCATGGTCTTGGGACAGAAGCGACTAGAGCAAGTATTATAAGCCGATTAAAGGATCAGAGTTATATTGAAATCAAAAAAAACTTGGTGTATCCCACTGTGAAAGGACGAACACTTATTCAAGCTATCGGCCAATCTGCTTTATCCTCAGCCGAAACAACTGCCAAGTGGGAACAAACATTAAGTGAAATTGGTCAGGGGAGATTTACACATACTAGCTTTATTGATCAGGCCAAGAAACTGGCTACTAAGCTTGTTTATGATGCTGTGAACTCTGTTCAATCTATGGACATGCCCGAAGCAGTTAAGCCAAACTCAGCAACGACTAATAACGGCATTCCCATGTCACGACCTCCAGTATCTAGCTCACCTGTACAATCCATATCGTCGCTGGGGCAGTCTAATACTACACATATCGAGGGGGATCCAAGGCATCAAAAGAAATCGATGCATGATGAGGATATGGAAATCAAGGGGAATGCTACTGAATATTCAGATGCTTCAGAACAGATTACTTCTCCTATATCTAGTAGCCCAGCTAAGACATTACCTACAACTGAAGCGCATCGACGGCCGAAACGAAATGTGACCGCTGATCAAAACTTGGGATCTTGCAAAAAATGTGGCCAGCCTGTCATCGATAAAGGAGTTTTATATGGCTGTAGTGCATGGGAGAACACGGGATGTGATTTCAAAATTAGCAAAACAATCAAAGGTAAAGTCATTGAAAAGGAAACGATCCTACGTATTCTGGAAACGGGATCGAGTGGTTTAATACGGGGATTTGTTCATAAGTCCAAAGAATCGAATAAAAGCGATACCGTCTTTGATGCTATATTACAGTTTGACCAGACAGGTAAACTGTGTTGGAATTACCCAAGCACCGATGTGTTGAAGTTACCTGTCACCTTACTTAAATCTTCAACAGTCATACCAACTTCAAACCAGGATTCAAAAAGTGCTTTCGCTGAGCTTGAAAGAGAAACAGCTAATTTGAAGTTACCTGCCAAAGTTATTCGCGTCACCTATGGACCTCGTGTAACGAGATATGAATTGGTACCAGCAGAAGGGCTGAATATATCCCATTTTAAGCGACTCAAGATGAATTTGAAAATGGCTCTGAAGGCTGAAGAAATCACGCTTTATCTCCCTATCCCTGGTACAAACGTAATTGGTATAGAAGTACCCAGTAAACTACCGTATACCGTTCATTTAAGACCACTTCTTGAGAATAAAGAATTTTTAGCTACACGAACTGCTCTAAACTTCCCTATTGGTATGGACATGTCGGGGGAACCGGTTTATGCAGATTTAGCCAGCATGCCGCATCTACTGATCGCAGGAGCTACAGGAGCAGGCAAATCCGTATTTATTAACGCTATGATCATAAGTCTTTTATACAGTCTGGGTCCGGATAAGCTTAAATTTTTGTTCATTGATTCCAAAATGGTCGAACTCTCTGTCTACGAAAACATCCCGCATTTGTTTGGCCCGATCGTAACGGATGTGAAAAGAGCAGGAATCGCATTAAAAAAACTTGTTGTAGAGATGGAAAAGCGATATGAAATTTTAAGCCACTATGGTGTGCGTAATATTGAATCGTATTACGATAGGGTACAATCGGTAGATCCTAGCGCTCCTCGCCTACCTTATATCGTTTTAGTCATAGATGAACTTGCGGATTTGATGATGACAACAGGAGCGGATGTAGAGGAATGTATTCAGCGAATTGCCCAACTTGCACGTGCAGCTGGTATTCATATGATTATAGCCACACAGCGGCCCTCCAAACAAGTTTTATCGCCTGTGATTAAAGCAAATTTACCCGTAAGAGTTGCATTCGCTGTTGCCAATCATTATGATTCTAAGGTAATTCTGGATGAGTCGGGAGCTGAAGATTTGCTAGGGAGAGGAGACATGCTATATCTCCCTAAGGATGGGGCAAAAAGAAGATTGGTTTCTGCTTATGTGTCCGATGTTGAAATTGAGAATATAGTATCTCACCTCAATTCAAGTGAAGAGGGTCCCTCACGAGCTTTTGCAAAACGAATTTAATGTGTCTTCACTATCTGCATTTTGTATACTTTTTATACCGACTCCACACATGTGGAGTGTTGTTCACTGTTGGTCAGGAAAGACTAATAGTTGAGATGTATTGGCGGAAATAGCAAAGAGGGGTGGCGAACCCCTCTTTTTCTCTAAGAACTTTTAGTTTTTGTAACAACACTTGAAAGGGAAAAACCGTATTTTCGTATTGGTTCATTAATCTTGTTATCGTTATTATTTTTTGTCTCTACAATTTTTGTTTTAAGGTAGTCTAGTTCGATGTTATCGAAATCCGAAGAATTTGTATCTAACAAAATGGTTTCTAATTCTGAATAAATTTCATTTAGATGATTATCCAATGCGATTCCAGTACTCACAACTTCTTTTTTTTGTTTAGTTAATTTTCTCTCGTCTAAATGATATTTTATTTCCTTCATCAGAGGCAAGATTATACCTGTTCCAACTAAAATGATAACTTCATATGGGCTATTATGTGAAAATTGTTTTAAATCCAAGAATCTTGAGTCTCTTTTGGTTTTATTAATATGATTTACACAAAGTATCTGTATTTTATTTGTTTCTGGGTAGTATATGCCTACGACAGGTCTTGAGTTGTTATTAAATTCTCTAAAAAAAGATGAAAAATACTTGGACTCTAGATTTTTGTATTTTTCATTTTTTAGTAAAGCGTAATCTTTTTCAAAAAAGCTATCTTGCATTAAATCAATATCTATCTGTTCATCATCAAATTTATTAATTCGGTTTACTGCTGCACCATATGCTTTTTCTATTTCATTATTTTTTTCTCTAAGATTAGATTTGCTTAAAAGATTATAAGCCAAATCCTTTAAATCAGAAAGATTATTTAGCATGCTCTTATCATTTGGAGAATTGATAAAATTATGTAGCTGTTTTTTAGCGATTCTTTTATGAATCAGTTTGTAAATAATTTCATTAAATGTTCTAAAAACATTGAAAATAATATTGATGGAGTAAATCTTGCGATTTGGAAATAGGCTCACAGGTTTACCCATATGATAAAGATATAATATCTCGCTTGCTTTATTTAAATCTATTGCGTCAAGTTTAGAATAGGAGGTATTAATTTTAAAAGAATCATCTAATATGAAAATATTTTCAACGGGAGTTCCTGAATTTATTGCTTTAGATATTGAAATTAGTAATTCGTTTTTATAATAATTACTAGAAAATTGATTTATGAAGTTTGATATTTCCCAAGGACTTAGCAGTTCTTCTGTGGGACGCTTGAAAATGATTTCAATTCTTTTATCGAGGTCAGTACTTTGATTTTGTTGAGACATTTAGTATCCCCTCCCTTAGGGCTTTCTTTTATTTTTTATAGAATCCACTTTACTTATTATCTCATTTACTTTTTCATTGACTGCTTTCTGCTTTTCAATTTCAAATAGCTTTTTTATGTGACCCAAATTCCTATCACCAGAAAACAATGTAAGAAAACTAAATGCAATTCCAAATAAAAGAAAAGTGTCATTGTCTATTGAAGTTGTTATTGTTTGGATTACGGGTGTGTTATATATTAGGGGAACTAACACAAAAGACATTATGCTTAGAAATAAAAACACGAATTTTAGAATTATGCTAAAGCTCTTTTTATTCTTAATCTCTTTTAGAGGATCATCTAAATAGCTCACTAATGACATGAATAAAACACTTAATGAAAAGCCAAAAACATAGGGTTCAGTGATTTCGATAAGCCCGAACATTTTTAGTGCGGCTGCAATTAGTAATGAAATTCCTAAGAATAATCTTATCAATAAGTTTCACCTCATTTCTTAGTGCTATAAAATGCCGCAGTTACTATTTTCATGAATTTCTTTAATTATACATCAAATTCACCTCTTGTAATGAGTTAGTCCTAAAAAGAGCAAATAGAAAAGAGAGACTAATCTCTCTTGTATACATAATCTATCGTCAACATCTTCTGCTATTTATGATAATGATTCGTATAGATACGGCAGCTCAAGTCAAACTCGATAAAAACGTCAAGTTCATTAGTGGTACTAAAAAGAATGTATTATTATTTTCTTCCCTTGCATTATTATTTTCATTACCTCTCTATCGAATAAAATTTCAGATTGTCTTATGTCAATTTCTGTTCTCATGAAATGAAAAGCATCCATGAAGTTTTGTTGATCTTCATTACTTCCTATGAATTTATACGGCTTTTTATTATCAATAAATGGAGGTATCCATTTTTAGTTTAAAAGCACCATTTCCTTCAAATCTTGACTAAATATCAAACAATACAACTCTTTTTTATCCAGGAATATCAACTCACAATATAATTTATTCTATCGCTTCTAAAACCTTTAAAAAAACTTAATTTACTGAATAAAAAACGACTGGACAGAATCTAAATGGAAGTCCACATTTCTACTTTTGCTTCTTTAAATTGCCTCCGGGAGAACCATTTAAGCTATACAATAAAGTACGTAGATGGTAAGGATTTTCTCCCACGATTTTTGTCGTCTTGAAACATTGCCAAAGATTTTAGTGTCGTCTATATTCATACGATATTCTTCAACTCTTTTGCGTAATCTATTGGTTGTGAATTACTCATGACTACGTTTTTTTCTTTCGTTTTTTAGTTGTTTGATTGTTTTTGAGTTGATTATTGTCGTTATTGTAAGAACAATAGCAATAACAATTAGAATCATGATGATTACGAGATTCAGAATGACAAATTGATAATAACACGACGGTCATTATTTCACAAAATTTGGAATTAAAATACATTTTTGATATTGTATATCAAAACTTTTGAATGGTGGAATGAGAATATGCGTAAAACGTCAATTCAGAAAAATTTTGTACGGAGCAGACGAGGATAAACTCTGACACTCCAACAAAAAGTAAATCATTCGCTAATGGGGGGGGAGCCTGTACAAGCCCTATAAGGTGTATTTAAAAGAGCAGTTGCCCTAATTGAGCTTATCACAGTCCTCTATACAAGTCCTGAACGTCTCACAGGCTGTCTTAGTTGGCTTGTAACGGCTGACTGTTATTTTCATCCGCTTTCTTTGCTCCTTGCTTCCTGCGATTTAGTTCACGGTAAAGTGAACCCTTGCTTACATCGGTCATTTCTTCAATCTGCGCTACTGTAAATTCTCCGCTCTCGTGTAGCTTGATTGCCTTGTCAAGCTTCTTCTTATCTGTCATGGGGCGACCGCCCTTGCGTCCACGCGCTCTAGCCGCTTCTAGCCCTGCTACGGTACGTTCTCGTATAATTGACCATCGTTTTCGAACCAAGGGATATGATTTAGGTTAATTGATTTAATGCCTTTTAAATGCACTTATGATAAATCATAAGTATGGGGGACAGAGCGTAAAGCTCCAGGAACGCCATAACAACAAAGCTAGGAGATTAAGAGGGGGAATTACTAAACAAAACACCATGAAGCATTTTGAAATTTCGGGGATTTCCTTTAATTAAGGCTCTGTTAAACTTTGTTGTTGATTTCATTGAACTAACGGGTAGGGAAGTTACAATATATGTTATAATTAACTCATTAAATTTATTGATATTGATGAATTTGAAGCTAGTTTCTATGAGATGAAGACCATTAATAAAGGATAAGGAGAAAACAATGGATACGGAAGCAATATATCATCATCTTACTCCTCAAACCTACATGAAGTCCTGGAAGCATGGAAATTCGTCAATCTATGTTGTGAAAAAAGGAATCAACGATTTAGGGGAAGAAAAGAATACCAAAAGATTTGCAGGGATTGATGATTACCATACAATTAGAGCAGGTTCTCTTAGTGGTAACGAAGAGGATTTCAAATCATTTTTTGAACCTTTGAAAGAATACGTCGTAAAATTGGATGGAAATATACTGAAAGATCCAATCGATATGAATCTAAACTTTTATAGATTCAATGAATGGAGCATTAGTGATTTGAAAGGGAATGTTGTTTCTGATGAAGTAAAACGTTCACTTAGAAGCACTATACTTTCAAAAACAAGAAAAGATATTGAAGTAAATTGGAGCCAACAATATGAAAATGATTGGAACAAAACTCATGATACAATTGCAAATGCAGTTTCGTCAACGGACACTCATTTATTAAATGCAATCAAAAGAGATGATCTAATTAAGTTTATGGTTTCGATTGAATGGCGATCGAAACCGTATCACCCAGTACTACAAAACGCATTGGACGTAGCCTTAAGAGGTGATTTATTAGGTATCGACTTTAAATCCATTAAAATTCCAGAAGAAGAACGGTTATTTCCGTTTTTAGAGACAGTGTACGATGAATATGCCCATAGTTATATATTGAAGCTATATCGTCAATTTCTTAATGGAGAAGGATTGATTATGGATGAGGTAGAGAAATTTGTTAATGAGTCAACCCTTGTTTTCTTAAGGGCTCCTGCTAATGGAGAATTCATAACCAGTGATAATCCTGTTTGTAGATTCATTAATTCCGAAGGTAAAATTGAGTATATCTTCCCTTTAGACTCCCATATTGCTTGTGCTGTAGTAAGTGGCAACCATAAGAAATATTATGTAGTAAGAGATCTTACGAAAGATGAGCTAGTTGATTACAACAATCGACTAAAGGACAATTGCAACGAAGGATATATTCTACGTGTGCAAGATCGTGAAATGTATTTTGGTGATGAATAGGGATGATTTTTCCAATGTAAAGCTATAAAATGTTCAACTGAACATAATAGTAATCATTACACTAACGGGAAACGATAGTTGAATAAACATAGTATTTTAAGCCACTCAATTGAGTGGTTTTTTCTTTGGGGGAAAAACAAACAATAACCTTTAAAAGAGCCATAATTAAAAAGAAGCCGCCTCGACTCCACTTGCTATGTTCCCCTCATAGTAGACAGTAGAAAAAAACAAAACTTTCTACGTCTATTATGAGGGGAGTTTTTTTAGAGCTGAAGTATGGAAATGGACGTAAAGCGTATCTAAGTGCCATTATTGATGTATACGATAACTCGATTGTTTCATGGGTACTCGGTCATTCCAACAACAATAAACTCGTGATGGATACGTTGAAAAAAGCCTACGACACAAATCCAAGCGTGTCCCCTATGATCCAGAGCGACAGAGGCTTTCAATATACCTCTCATGAGTATAAAAGACTCCAGTTGAAGTATGGATTCATAAAGAGCATGTCTCGTGTAAGTCGCTGTTTGGACAACCAGCCAATCGAACGATTTTGGGGTACGTACAAGTCAGAAAGTTATTACCTTACGAAATATGACGCCTATGAAGGTCTGTACAGCGCAGTCCGTCGTTACATGCGTTACTACAACCACTACCGTTACACGGAGTGTTTGGACGGCCTGTCTCCGAGTGAATACCGCAGTGCAACATAACAAAATACCTTAGCATGTCATCCGAGCTAAGGTATCTAAACGAACCATTTTTTGTTTTTTAGCTGTCTACTTGACGGGGAGCAGTTCAAATTCAACGCAGTCGGCTTTTTTACGTTGAAGGGAGGAAATGCGATGACGAAGGTAGTCGTCGCCCTGGCTAATCAAAAGGGCGGTGTGGTCAAAACGACAACGGCTGTAAATCTAGGAATCGGATTGGCTAAGGAAGATAAGAGAGCCTTGCTAGTGGACGCAGATGCGCAAGGGAATTTGACAAATTCCTTTGGGCTATAGGGAACCAGACAGCATTCCTGTTTCATTAGCCACTCTGCTTGTCAAAACGATGATATTCACAGGAGGGTATTTTACAGCATCAGGAAGGCTCCGGCTTCATGCCAGGCAATATTGAGTTATCGCGGTTAAGGTGTAGCTTGAGAACACGATGAGCCGTGAAACAATTCTGCGCTCATATATCGACCAGGTAAAGTCAGATTACGATATGTCCTTATTGATTGTATGCCAAGCCAGGGGATGCTGACAATCTATGCCTTGGCAGCAGCAGATAGTGTCATTATTGCAGTACATGCTCATTATTCGCCAGCAAAGGGAATGGCTCAGATTTTCCAAATCATTTCCCGTGTGCGCCGTTAAATCAATACGAAGTGGGGCTCTAGATGACATAATTAAGATCATTTTATTGCATTAAGAAAAAGCTTCAACAGTGCCAGCGCATCTTTACGTTGCTTTTCTGTGCAGTTTTGGAGTGCTGCCATAATTAACTCAGACTCATCACTTATTGAAGAGGTTTCATTTTCCAATAGTAACTCATTAGGAGAAATTTTGAGCAAATGGCATATGCTGAGCATCGTTTCAATGGACATGCCAACTTTTCCGCGTTCAATATCTCCACAGAACCGTGGTACTCGTTTAATATACTCAGCCATCTGTTCACGGGAAATTTCCAGAGCATCCCGCTGCTTCCGAATACGCTTACCTACCTTCTTTTTGTCGTAAACAATCATTACAGTGCCCTCTTTTCAATTAAAGTATCTTTATAACTCTTATTATGTAGGAGTACAGAATTGACTTAAATGAGTTTTTAAACTACCATTAAGGTGGTTTTAAATACACATCATGTTCATCTTTTCTACATTTCATAACTGGAATGGAGGTTGAGGATGTGAATGAATGGTTGGAAAAAATGGAGGAGGAGCGACGTAAGCTAAACGTATTAGGACAAGCTGCATAGAACAGTCTATTCTTTTGTTTGAAAGTCCAGAAGTAAAGTCGCAAGCTGGATGAATTATGAAGCGAACTGAGCAGATGCTATAAAAGAAAGTTAGGGGGAAGCTGAGCGATGGGATTTCCACCGTGGTTTCGGCAAGCGATTCAAGGAAGAATGGATGAGGTTTCTGCTAGAATTGAGCACGATCCTGAATTAAACTTTATCCGTGAGCAAGCAGATAAAGCCTTTGAAGCTTTGTTTGCAGAAAAGGATATTGGACGGATGTCGGAGTTCTCTGAATGGGAGGACTGGCATCACCACAAGTATGGAATTATAAATGAACGATTGTATCTGCAGGGGTTGAAGGATGGAATTCAGCTTGCTGCCACGCTGCTATTTCATTCCATAGGGTTTGATGAAGGAGAAGGATGTAGCCATACAGAGGAAAAGAATAAAAGTAAGTAATGTGTGGCTAACTTGGGAGGGATTAAGGTGGAGGTAAAGATTAACCGGGAAATCCAGGAATATACGGAAAGCTATTTTTTGGAATCTCCTTGCGGCAGTTCTTTTTTTCTATTCTAGCTGTTGGTGTAGGATTGCTTTGTATTTTAGGCAATTTGGTATTGAAACGTTAAGCCGGATGTGTTTGCTGGGAGTTGAGCCATGCGCGGCATTGGGCTTTATTGGGTATCACGGCTTGACAGCAGATCAGCTATTAAGGGCGTATTTAAAATGTGAATTTCTAATGCCACGGCACTAAGTTTTTTTATTCTACAAATACCTATTATGAGGCGCTACAAGGAACGATTCAAAAGTATGAAAAAGAAGGAAAGAAGCGCTATGATTAAAACGTTAAGTCGCATTCTGAAGCAGGATAAGGAAAGATTTGTGCCAATTATCCACTCTGAGCTATCAGCAAATGAATGGACTGAATACTGCTTCTCCTTCGGAGTAGAAAGGGAATGCACTGAGAACATTGAATACCGAAAGTATGGCAATGTTCATCCCCTTTCGGGCGCAGCAGGTCTTCCATCCCGAAGGTATTTATTATGGGCAAAATGTAATTAGCAAGAACATGCTCATTACCAATCGAAAGCAGTTGTTAAATGGAAACAGTTTCATCTTGGGGATATCTGGTTCAGGGAAAGCTTTATTGCCAACGAGAAATCGTTAATCAGGTGCTGGCTACAGATTTCGCAATGGGGGTAGCTCGCAGAGAGCCTGGGAGAGGTTAGATACCTATGAAAATGACTAACCATCGTTCGCTGGATAAGTAAATCGTCAAATCCAAACAGTGTAGAAGGGGCATTCGAATGTCCCTTTCATTTAAACTTGTGCCAAACTATCCATTTATCTTGAACCTTAGATCGCTATGCAGTCCTGATTTTATCAGGACTTTACCTTGCCAACGGTTGTTTCGGAGCTTGTAACGTAATTTAGAGGTGGTCGGGTTAATTCGGTAAAGACACCTTTAGTCTTTAAATTATTTCTAACAACATTAATTTCTATTGATTCTTTTGACAGAAAATTTTAAGTTCATATCCCAAGTATACATTAGACTCTAATCGGTCGGCATTAACAAAGATACGGAAATTTTTTAAAAGTGTGTTAAACGAGATTGTGAGCTGTTTAATACCGATATACCCGAGATCACGATGAGCAGAGGTAATATCCTGAATGAAATATATTCAATATGCTGTCTCAACTCGTATATGTATATTTTCATTCTGCAATCCTACGTTCTTCCTCATGATAACCACAAGGGTGTGGTATTCTCTCAAGCATACATATCCCGTTTGGAGGTTTTACGATTTTATATTAAAATGCTCACAAGTTATACACTTGCGAGCATTTTTTCGTGTTGTTCCATAACTCTGAAAAGGCTTGGATCTTCTTCAAGACATTGAATGAAAATCTCAACGATATAGGGATCAAATTGATGACCAGCGTTATTTCGAAGTTGCTCAATAGCATAGTTTACATCTAAGGCAGGCCTATAGGACCGACTGGTTGTCATTGCATCGAAAGCATCGCATATGGAAACAATTCGTGCGGACAGAGGAATCTCATATCCGGACAACCCTCTCGGATAGCCCCTTCCGTCCATTCGTTCATGATGATAGAGAACGATCTCACTAACACCTATAGTTCGGAGCTCTTCAATCTCATTAATAATCTGAAATCCATATTCGGGATGCTTACGAATAACGGCAAATTCAGATTCAGTAAGCTTTTCTGTTTTAGAAAGGATGTTCTCAGGGACTCCTACTTTTCCGATATCATGAAGAAGCGCACCAATCTCTAAATAATAACTTTCACTTTCATTAAGCCGCAATTTCTCAGAAAGTGCCTTTGCGTATCGGCTGACATTCGTTGAATGAGAAGCTGTATAAGGATCTCGAGCATAAACCAGTTTAGAAAGAGCGCTAATTGTATCTTTAAAGAGGGTGCTCATATTCTCATTTTTTCGGATTAATTCATAATTCATCACATTAATTTGATGATTTTGAAGTTTTAATGTTGCTGTCAATTGGTTAAATCCATTTTCCAAAATACTAAATTCATCCCCTTTAGGATGAGCTCTATCTACAGTACTTCTGACTGCAGCTGTATCCAATTTTTTAATGACCTGCAATAGCGGCCTCATAAT
Organism: Paenibacillus sp. CF095; assembly: GCF_900101225.1. NCBI lineage: Bacteria > Bacillati > Bacillota > Bacilli > Caryophanales > Paenibacillaceae > Paenibacillus > Paenibacillus sp. CF095. The sequence continues at coordinate 32,679 of NZ_FMZN01000003.1, read as the reverse complement.
AGGCCCTGCAACCATATAATTGACGCTGGAGATTAAAATAAAGCATGCAGTATACTTTAGGATCTCATAAGATAAAATCTCAACTGTAAACCGCTCATTACCTACAATATAACCGCTGAAAAGGTTCACTGATATTAAAAGAGTAGTTGCCATAATACTAAAAAGAGTAGCCATTTTAATCCTCACAGCCATCTGAATTTCCCTCCCAAAACAAAAAAAGCCCACAGCAATCCCTTTGGATTACCGTGGTGCTTCCACGTTTGATATTTTATTATCTATATTATACCAGAACATAGTTCGTAAACAAAATAAAAGATTTCCCCAACAGCACCCTGAATTAAGCTGACAACTCTCGAGATAGTGAAGGCTTTCTTCGTATGAGGAAAAGGACCTACCTATTCGTTGAAAAAATAACTCTATTCATTCTAGTACGATTCAAGTATACTATGGTTAATTGAATACACGGTTCTGGAAGCACCAGAGGTTTAGCCGATCGAGAATTCTCGATTGACGTGCCTTTGGTGTTTTTTTGTTGTTTGTATGAGGTACTTTATACGTTCGCCCTTGGAATTGTTGTTGTGGTAGTCAAATAATCAAACAATAAAGACGATTCCAAACTTGTCTGATTGTAGATGAAAAATGTACAACTAGTACTCCTTAAGAACCACCTACAGGAACGGTATTCAATTTATTCCTTATTAACCTAAAGAGAACATTTGAGACATAACTTTAAACATTTCGAACAAATATACTTTAATAGTCCTATATGGATTGGTATATTAGTCATGTCCCTAATAGTTCTTTAGGATTACGTCAATGAGAGGTGCATGCAAGATGTATATGTCCAACGATTCATATTCAGAAAGAGAAAACCCACTAGTGCGAAAAAATAACGAAAATCTTTATGATCAAATTAAGCTCTGCATTATTTCCGATTATTTCCCAAGAACACTTTCCAAGCTCCCTAATGGCACGATGGAATTCTTTGTGAGAGATGGAGAACTCGCAATTAACTATCACACTACAAAAATTGGACTCAGGGGTCCCAAGCAGGGATTAGCAGGCGAGGGTATGAACCGTAGCAAACTGCTAACATTGTTATTACTTTTAGAGGATCAGATCACTGGACATCCAGCAATTGATTATGGAAGCATCACAATTACATACGAACTCCTTGAAAATGGTGAAGTAGATGGAGAGATCGAGTTCAAAACACAAGTAAACCATCGGCGACGCTAAGTACTTTGTGTACGAAATTTCAAAAATAGATCACCAGCATCCATATAGTTTTTTTTAGTTAAAGGGACTTTTTCAGAAGTATAGTCTAATGACACGTTATAATTTTTTGTAAACATACCATCAGGTTGTATAGCCGTGATATACAGTATGTTAATGAGATAACTTCTGTGGGAATAGACTAAGTTTGAACACATTTCCTTAATCTCTTTAAGGTGTGTGCTCGTCTCAACAGTTGTTCCATCTTTGAGGTGAACAATGTATCTATTACGATACTGTTTATCCTTCTCAACAAAGATGATCTGATTCTCTGCGACAGTTACATCACGGTAATTTTGCTTTAATACAACCCAGTTTATAGCTTCTGCTACTTCAGCATCAATTAGCTTTTTTGCATATATCAGTTCTTTAGCTTTGTTAATCGCTCTCTTAAATCTATTTTCGTTCACGGGCTTTGTTATATAATCAACGGATTCAAACTCAAATCCTGCTAATAGATGTTCTGTACTGATAGAGCCTGTAACGAAAATGATCTGTGGATGAACACCCGATTGCAGTACTTCTTTAAAAGCAGTTATACCGTCCATTTTTTTTAGTCCTATATCTAACAAGATAATATCAGGTTTATGTAATTTGGTTTCCTCTATTAAACGTATCCCGGATGATACACAGGAGACGACGATTAAATCCATTTCTTCTAAGTACTTTCTCAACAAAGACACTTGATGTATGTCGTCTTCTGCAATTATTACCTTATATCTTTGTTGTTCCACTTTCTAACCCTCCTATGCTGAATTACTTGACTAGCTTTAGATCACTGCATAACTCTACTCATGATTACCATCAACGAATAGCATCTGTACTTCTTAAGAATCAAATCTGATTTTGTAAGAAAGATGTTTGAAAAATTGTTTAGATATCTAAGGATCAAGTTGTTTTGTTGAACGATATTCTACATTTGACTAGAGATTTAAAAATGTCTCGTAACCACACGGTCACCATTAAAATTAAAGGTAATACCGTTCTTAACCACAAGAGAATAATACCTTTTACTCAAGACCATTTGTGTCGTATTGTGTCGAAGACTGTACATTAAAACGCGGGTATAGTTAAAACTTCATTAAACAACGAATAAAGAAAATGATTAAATTTTCTATTTTAATTGATTTCCATTTAAAATAGAAAGAAAGTAAAAGAGATTTTTTTTTCTGCAGCTCATCCTTACAAGAAAATTATAAAAAAAAAAACCACTTCCTTCCTAGAACAAGGTGATGGTTATTTTATGTTTTCACCCACTATGTGGTGATATGAGTAAAAATTACACCATGATATGCTTCAATACGGACGTGTTCATTTCTACATAATCTTTGTGACTCTTCAAAGGAAAAAAGACTGTCAAATTGGCTTTGTGCTATAACAAACAAAGCCTTCAATCGTCATCCTGCAACCCTGCCTCTATAAAAGAACGCACAATATTTATTGGATTGGTTTCTTCATATAAGAATTCAGATTGACCACCTACTAAAATAGCACGCAAGTACACGATCCGCATATCATTGTTTTTCTGAATACCACTTAATTTAATATATCTTTTGTTCTCATTAACTGTAGTAAACCAAACATTCTGTGGGGAGAGCTTTTCTAGAACTCTCAAGTTATGAGAAGTAAATATAAGTTGACCTTTACTATGATTTTGGAATATTTCGATAAGTTCACCAAGCAGGTATTCGAAAACTCCTTCATCAAAATTATCTATGACAACAATTGTTGAAGGATTGTGAAAAGCAGATATAAGAGAAGTAGTTACAGCAAATAACTTTAGATTTCCAGCCGATTCAACCTTTAATGGTAAAATTTTACCCTCTTTAATTGAAATAAATTCTGCTCGGACTCCTTCTTCTCCATTAATTAGGGTTGTGGTTCCCATATTTTTAAGCTGTACTTTCAATCCTGGAATAATTGCGCTCAGGACAACATTGTTTCTTTCAATGACATTTGCGAGATTTTTGTAATGTTCTTTAGATAAGGACACGGGGCGATTAATATCATAGGTGCTGTTTTCCATTGATTTTGAACTTAAATCATGAAATAAATAAGATGGGAACATGCCTTCTTGCAAGTTCTTTATTATTAATAGATTTTTAGAAAGCTGATCCCTTAAGGCTCGATAAATTACTAACTCCGGTCCATCAAAAAGTCTATCGGCGTGGCTTGTAACTATTTTACAAAAAATAATGAACCTTCTACTTGATCAGATAGTAACTTCATACCCTTTAGAAGAATCTCGTCTTCTTGTTTTGGTTTACGGCTTAATTCAATTGGTTTTCTTTCATCATTTTCGTAATGGAACATTTTACGGTACGATTTTTCCTTAGTGCTCACACTTTCCATCTGAACAACCATTTTATCTTCTCTATACTCCAAACTAACTTTGTATTTAGCTTTGAACCAGTTTGTATCTTGTTGTAGCATAAATTCAAATTCCAGAGAGAGTTTTTTTTCACCCTCATAAATTAACCGTTGATTCTTACCTGGAAGTTTATGACCATTAAGTAAGCTCTTTAAAATTGACAATGCCTCAACTACAGCAGTTTTCCCTGAACCATTTTGACCATAAAAACCTACTACTTGTGCATCCAAAATATTATCGTTGTTAAGATCTAAATCAACTTTACCGTAACGAACATTTTTTATGTTTTGCATCTCTATGGATAAAATTTTCACTTCACAATTCAAATTTAACACACCACACTTCCTTAACTTCTTATACATATAATATCGCTTATCGAGAATCAAATACATTGTTTCAATAGGAATTATGGAATAACTCAATTACAAAAAGATTATATGGGTTTAGTTGTAGTTTTATATTTAAAATATTTGAAATATCAATTTTCATCATAGGTAAAGATTGAAATGGTTTAAAGGATAAATTTTAGGTTGTCCAAATAAAACAAAATACTAAATATTGAGAGACTTTTCATGTTGCATGTAGAAATTAGTATAAGAAGGTTCCATGGTTTTTTCTTTTAGGATGTTTTGATGTGAGGAGATTTTGTAGTTTCTATTGCATAAGCAGAGCCAAAAAATGTTGATTTCATGTACACTACTGCGATTTTTTATATCTTGAGACCTAGATAAACATATTACAAATTACCTAATTATGTTATAATCCATTTCGGTACAAATTTACTAAGGAGGATGAAATGGGAAGAATAATTTTATACATCATTGTTATAGCAGTCATAATTGCTGTAATCACTAAGTTTTTCTATCTTCTTGTCGCTGGTGCTCTAGGATACTGGGCATATAAGCAATTTAAAAAGAATCAAGCTAAGGGAAGTAAGCAAACACTGACTTATGTCTTAGGAGCGTTTGCAGGAGTGTTCCTAATCTTCTTTTTAGGATCTCTTTCTTCCGAAACAGCAAGTAAGACAGAGCCGATCGCTGTGGTTGATACTAAAGAGGACAGCTCATCTAATGCTGAGACAAAAAGCAAAACAGCAGATGTTATAGAGACACCCCAGAGCTCAGATTCTAAAGGAAAACAAACTCAAGGAACCCAAAATAATGATAATAGGTTTCCTGCTACTTTGGTCGAAGTAACGGACGGCGACACGTTAAAAGTTACGGTAGAAGGCAAAGAAGAAAAAGTTCGTTTACTACTTATTGATACACCGGAATCCGTTCATCCAGAGAAGGAAGAGCAGCCTTTTGCTAAAGACGCATCCAACTTTGTAAAGAAGCAGGTTGCCAAAGGGAATATGGAACTTGAATTAGATGTTTCGGAACGCGATAAATACGGGAGATTGTTAGCATATGTATGGATAGACAATAAAATGTTAAATGAGCAACTACTCGAATATGGGTTAGCTCGTGTTGCTTACATATATCCACCGAATACGAAATATGTAGATCAATTTGAAGAAATCCAGAAACAAGCACGTGTAAAAGCGAAGGGGATCTGGAGTATAGAAAACTATGTCCAAGACAGCGGCTTTGTTGAACCTAAGCCTGCGATTGAAGAGCCGGTTGTTGTCACGCAAGCGCCAAGTGTTGAAAAGAACAACGAAGTTAAAAACGAATCAATTGTAACGAATGTGTACTATAAAAACTGTGATGCTGTCAGAGCCGCAGGAGCTGACCCTATCTATGAAGGGGAGCCTGGGTACAGTCGTAAACTTGATCGTGATGGAGACGGTATTGGTTGTGAAAGATAAGTAGTTAACTATCTCAATAATGGATCAGATACATTTAAGCGGATAATTATATCTGGCTTAAGATCTTTATCAGTTTTTGAAACTTTTGAAGGGTTGTGTAGAAGTGAAGGAATTAAAGAGAAGAAATATAGTATTACCTATTATAATTAGTTTGATGATCGTTGTTTTATCTGCCTGTGGTAAGCCAATAACGGAAGAACTTTATTCAGAGACCGTCTCACAAGATGTGAAGAATAGCACTCAACTTACACAAGAGGAAAAAGATTATTATAGCAAAGCAATTGAGAACGCAAATAGTGAAAGTGCAGATCTTTCTGCTAAAACAGTTAGTCAAATCATAACTGGTGAAAAAGAGAGACAGCTAAAAATAGAGGAAGAAGAAAAAAAGAGACAAGAAGAGATTAAACGTAAACAAGAAGAAGCAGAAAAAGAAAAACAAGTTCAGCTTAAACTTTTGAATGAGTCCATAAAAGTTGGCTTAATTAAGAAAAGTGTGACATACGCAGACACGGATAAATGGATTTTCAGAGACATCATTAACATGACACTTGATTTGAATAATATTTCTGACAAAACAGCCAAAGGATTTCAAGGCGTCATCACTTTCAAAGACATGTTTGGAAACGAGATCAAATCACTTAACGTAAAATACGATAAAGCAATCAAAGCTGGTTCATCCGCTTCTTATGATGGTAGCTTTGAAGTGAATCAATTTATGGATGAGGATAGCGAGCTACGGGATACACCACTCGAGAAGATCACAGTTGATTTTCAGATGGACCAAATCATCTTTGATGACGGAGTTACTGTAAAGCGTAGCGATATTGAGTGAAATATTACACTACATCGATCATATTTGTGAGAAATTTATAAGAAGAGAAACTTAGAAAACAATAAAGATTGCTTTGCTAAAAATATAACGGGTATCTCAAACTGAAAAGTGACACGCCTTTAATAAAAAGGCGTGTCACTTTTTTTATAAACCATTATGAAGACTTTAAGACGGTTTTATTGTAAGTTGATGTTCACCATTTATAGAACTGACTATACATTCACTGGGCAAAACTCCAATTTTATTGATTTCACCAATTTTCCATTCTTTCGTAAAGGAAATTAGTTGTCCCTCTTCATAATTACTGAAAGACACTTTAGTAGATCTTCTTTCATGCCCAACCCATGGATAATCTTGCTCAATAATATCCGTTGGTAGGGGATGGATTGAAATCCTATGGAATTCACCTTTGATGATAACGCCACACTCGATTACTTTCTCCATTTTTACCCTCCTTCTTTAAAGATAAAATACCATTTATACAGCTCAAATAAAAATATCTAGGCTGAGTACTTCACATAAAAGCTTTGACCAAATCAAGTTCTACAACATTATTGTTTCATTCCTCATCACATTTTTATTCAACATTATTCTTCATATCAAATGTAGTTAAAAAACTCAGCCAAAAGCATGGATTTACAATCATTTATTCTTTCGAATTCAGTACTTGTTAATTAGATCAAGACCTCTTATACACATCCTTCGCTTTTCCATATTCTAAAAGCTACAGCTTTTCAAATAAGAAGAGTGTCTAATGTTCATTCATTTGGTGAGGTCCAACCCCGCACCTTCTCCTTAAAAACCATTGCATGCAAAGCAGTGTATAAAATCAGGAAATTAATTGGATATTAATATCGAAGAATATTCTGATTTGGAGGGGTAAAATGACTAAGCCTTTAGCTGTATTAATTATTCATGGACTGGGCATGCAAAAGGAAAACTTTGCAGAGCCTTTTATACATTCCTTAAAAGATTCGTTTAAACAAAATAATACTTTGGAGTTCACTCAAGAGCCACTCGTCATTAAACCCGTTTATTGGGCTCAAATATTTGAAGGGAGAGAAGAAGAATTAAAGCAAAAGTTGTTCCATGGTCACGACTTAAATTTTGAAAAGCTAAGACATTTTATGTTTCACTATCTGGCTGATGCCGTAGCGTACCAACCCCTGGAAGTTAATGATCATAATTACATGGCAGTACATGACACGATCAGTACGGCTCTTCATGAGTTATCTGAGGAGGCAGGTTATGATGCTCCTCTTTGTGTAATATCTCACAGCCTAGGCACCGTGATCGCAAGTAATTACTTCTACGACAGACAGAATTCAGCACAGTGGAAGCCAAAAATAATCAATGCTGATTCAGCGCTTGAACGTGGAGACACCTTAAGCTTATTTTATTCCTGTGGAACAACACTGCCTTTATGGAGCTTACGTTATAAAGATTTTGATAAACCTATTCAAGTTCCTAGTCCTACATTTGCGAGTTCTCAACCTGATTTTGCGGGAGAATGGGTGAATTTTTTTGACAATGATGACATCCTGGGTTATCCCCTCAGACCCGTCCATCCAGCCTATGAAAAAGTGGTTAGTGAAGACATACAGATGAACGTAGGCGATTGGAAAAGCTACTGGAATCCACTTAGCCATAATGGATATTTCTCAAGCCAACACGTAATTGATCGTATAGTTCAAGGTTTGACAAAAACTTGGGAAACCGTAAATAAGAATGGGAAAGCATAAACATTAAACCAACCATACAAACATTCACTATTGTTTGTATAACAGGAAGAGTTCTCAGCTTATGCACGGACGAAGGAGATTAATTAATGGCATACAATTTGAATGAGATTGTTCAAATCAAAAGAGAGATCGAAAAAGAATGGAGCAAAAAGTTAAATGTGAACAATATTGATATCGGATTAAAGTATATAGATGGGAAGCTAACCGATCGAATAGCAATTCGCGTGTATGTGGATAAGAAAGAGAACGTATCGCCTAAAGATGAAATACCCAGTTCTGTATCTGGCATTCCTACTGATGTAATAGAGAAAATCGAAACATTCGAGCTTCGTGTTTTAGAAATGTCAGAGGAACAGACAAGAATATCGGAGATGGGTCAGCGGTTTGACCCCTTATGTGGAGGGATACAAATTGGGCCTTGTCGGAAGGTAAATGGGAATTCAATTAGAGGTACGTTAGGAGCCATTGTTCAAACGCAGGAAGGTGAGCTTTGCGCATTAAGCAATTTCCATGTTCTTTGTGTTGATGCGGATTGGAAAATTAAAGATGCTGTCGCACAGCCCGTAGATACTGCTGGGTGTCCTACAAATATGGCTGGCAATCTTCTTAGTGGGACTCTTTACGGGAAGTTTGGTAAGACTGAACGAGTAGTAGACGCTGCAATAGCAGAAATAAAGGATCGAAATGTTACCTCAAACATTCCTGGAATTGGGAAAATAACGGGTTTCGCTTCACCAGAAATTGGATCACGCGTTCGTAAAGTGGGCATGGTTACAGGGTTGACATATGGAAAAGTGGAAGGCGGGCTAGAGAACATGAGCGTTATTCCCTATGGTCATGGTATCGGAGATGTTACGTTTAAAAACTCTATTCGAATCACAGCAGACAAAGATCATAATGAGATTTTTTCCCAAAATGGGGATTCAGGCGCCATTATCGTGAACGAGCATAACCAGGCAGTTGGCCTTTTGTTTGCTGGAACGACAGACAATTCTATAACTTTAGCCAATGATATCCAGGAATTGAAACAAACCTTTCAGATCACGATGTATGGTGGTGACGAGTGATGGGAGCATTAAACAAAGTTAGCGAGAAGAGCGGGGTCCTTATTTACGGATCAGAGAGTAAATCCGTGGGATATTTAATGGAATGGACAGAAACGGAAAAAGAAGCACCTCCTTCACTAACCTTCCCCGAAGCTTGTTTTAGCCACCAAGGGTACATGATCTTTGTTACTGATAGTTTCGAACAACTCGACGCTAAATCAGTTGAAGTACTTACTTTTCTTAAAAACCAGCTTAACATGGATCAAGGTTATGTATGGATCAGTGATCTTGAAAAACTTTCTACAGAAACAGTGACTTGGTTTGTAGCGAACCAACATACCGGAGACATTCAAAGGAACGCTGTTGTTCCGATCGGGTACGAGTGGAATCTTTCTGTCTCAGCAGGGGTAGAGATACGACTGGATTATGCAGAAGAGCCTGAGCAAGCAGAGCTGGTTTTTCACTCTGGGCCAATATCCTTTACGGGAGAATCATCTTTGCAATCTTCGACTATTCAGCAAATCAGGATTCCATTGGTAGGGGAGTGGTCAGGTTGTGTCTTAATTGATAATCTTTCCATTAGAGCAGAGTCTCTGATCTTAGATCTCGGGGTTGGATTCCGATTTGTTTCCCCAAATGTTTCTTCGGACACTGGTCATCAATTTGTTCATTATCCACTTGTGGCCTATGACCAAAATACAGACGTACTTATGCATGCATGTATCGATCCGATTTCGGCACTTTCACCTACAGATGATAGAGGTTTTGTTGAACCAAAGATTAAAACTTTCTTTGCTGTGTCAAAAATGAATGCAAAAGGGTTTACACAGCAGCTTAAGAGCTATCTAGTTACTACGAACGGCGAACCCATATGGTTAGAGCCCAGCGATTCGGATACCATGTTTGCGGAACATCAGCCTAGATTTGTGTTTCACAGTGGACCAGATAAAGAACCTTTTTTAAGTCCGGCTGGTGACTTTCAGCTTTCCTTAAAGAACAATTCTTCATCTGATACTCCAGTAGAGCTGGTCTGTGGATTATCCGGATTAGAGTACCTTATTGTTCCACAGGGGGGAAGTTTGCGCTTTAAGCCCTTTATGCCTGCATACGCTTTTCATTATGATCCAACTGAAACAGATAGTCACGATGACTCCACTCTTAAACAGGAGAATCTGTTAGTAGCGGATTTCACCACGTCCTGGCTCAGCATAGCACCTGTAGAAGGTGAAATCGATACTTCAAATCAATACGTTTCTCAACCAACAGGATCTGTATTGTATGGGAATTCATCGACTGAGAACCAAGAGATGAATTTGTTAAACTACAAGCCCACCCCTGTACTTTTAGGTAATCATAATGATCATGCATTTCCATTGGTTCCCTATGGCGGCATGAATTTTGAACAACACGAAAACAGTAAAGAAGAACTACTTCGATTTGAACAACATATTCTCTCACCAGCGAGACGATACTTTTTGTCGACATTGTTAATTCGAAATGATGCTGAAAATCCTCCTCCGGAGGAATATCAGGCGACAACTCCAAACGGCCTACTTATACGGTTGAACGGCAGCCGATTTGAGAAAGTCTTGTTGACTAAATCCAAGGACACGGAGTTTTGTTTTGAACGCCCTGATGAGCATCTACAGCAAGCGTTGCAGACCAATCAATTGTTCCTGGTTGCCACAACCGATGTTCACCTCGGCAAACCAAAGGATCAGGCTGGAGAAGGCCCAGTATTCAACAATATTATCGATATTGGTGGCTGGAAGTTTGATATTAACGTGGACAATAGCACGCTGGATGACGTGGGGTACCAAAACATTCTGATTATGAAATCACGCGTTGGTCCTGGACAAACGCTATCCGAGTTGGTCAAGCAACCAAAAACATGGACCCAGCCCCAACATTTTATTCAATCTACGTACGAAGGGGTCGATGTTACAGAATCGGGTGATATTCCAGCATTGTCTCAATGGTTAAACGAGTATTTTATTGATGCTGCTGCAGAAGAGGCTGTGGATTCTACACTTTCGCATTTTAATCAAATCGTTCACGATCCGAATTGGACAGGTGTGATTATTCTGCGTCCAACTATAAAAGCTTTTCCGGATGAGATATCAAATCTAAAAAATTTGATTGTTTCGAATAATAACACTCCAGATCCTCAGATCAAAGTTTACGGACATCATATAGGATTCGAAACCATGGTATCAGAGGGACTTATACCTGCTCTAGAAAGCCGCATTTTTGGTTTAATTCGATATCAGGACGACAAATATAATCCAAGTACTCCTCAAACTCCAGTGCAATTGGATGAAGAATGTGATTTTAGACTGCTTCATTTACGATTGGTTATTAGGGAGAGCAAAATAAAGGATTTTTCGTGTAAAGGGCAATTGACGATGAAAAATTGGTTTACACAAAATGTCCTTGGTACTGGTGAAAGAGATATGCCATCATCAGGGCGAGCGCATGCCATACTTCTAGAGGGATATCAGCAACGCGTAAAGGGTAAGGGAGAACATCCAATCTGTGTATTGGAATCAACCGGTCCAGTAACTTTTTATATGCGGGAAAAAGGAAGTGTGCTTAAAAATGTGACCGTAGAAAAGGTCACATATGAATCAGTTGATCAAGAGGCCCGCTTAAGTGTGTCTGGAAATATAGGGTTTAACCAAATTAAATTGCGTGGAGGAAGCCCTTTTGATCTGTGGACCTTTGGTAAAGATGGGCTTCAGTTCTCTCAATTGATTATCCAGAAACGAGATCAAGCCTGGAACGTAAATCTCGAACAAGCTTCCTTTAAGCCAACGGCTCCAGTGGAATCCCATGAAGATCGCAGTTTGTTTGACAGTTTGTCCATGGAGCTTATTGGATTCTTGCCTAACAAACAAGGCTCTATCTCAGATTTGGGATTCATCCGAGTGACTACGACATCAGATTTTTTTGATGTTGGGCTTGATGAGCGTTTATGGAATGGCCTGAAGTTCAGGCTTCAGGCAGGAACGGCAGGTAAATTAAGTGACAATAAACTGTTGGAAGCAGAGTTGTTGCTTGCCTGGGGAGCAGGTAAAGATAATCAACCAGATCGGTATGAGACAACCGTAGGTTTAAAGCTTGGCGGGAGCAAACCACAGTTTCAAATACAAAATGTACTATCTCTCCAGTTTGAGGATCTTGTCTTGAATTATATACACGAACACAAACGTTTTGAACTCACACTCAGTGATGCGTATATACGGTTTTTGGGCCTTCGCTTACCACCAACAGGCAGCATGGCTCTTAAATGGTTTGGCAGTGGAGAGCAAAACCAACCCATTGGATGGTTTGCGAAATACCAATAACATCGAAGAAAGGGGATCACATGAGTCATTTTACACAATTGGTGGAGCAGTGGAAATCTTTTGATGGAGAAACGGTGGATATCGAAAAGGAATTATTTAATGTACCTGAAATCGCCTCCTTGCTACGTCCGTATTCACCGTATATACAATGGACTGCGTTTAATACAGTAGTGGAGATAAACCCAAGTATTCTTACTGTAAAGGGTAGCATCAAGGCGTTTGGAGATGTGGATAGTACATTTTCCGTTTCAATAGAAGAAACCCAAAACGAACAACTCTCAATTATTTTCAACTTAAATACTGTAGAAGAAATGACGTTTAGAATAGGTGGGATATCGTGGCTTCTATTCAAAAACGGACTTATTCATATCACAGGAAGCCAAAGTGGAGATCCAACGCCACAAGGATCTATTTCTTTTCAAATATTAGTCGGCTCTACTTGGGTGATGCTGCAAGTCCCTAGTCTTGAAGCAGGAAACAAACGAATATTTCAGTCAATTCAGTCCTTTCCTATTTCTGCTTTGCGTAATTTGGAACCGGTATATGGTGCAGGTAGATTCGCTCATAAGCTTCCTTTTACCACAGGAGATGCTGAGGTGACACTTGAATTTGATGAACAACAAAAACAAGTGCTTAGTGTATCAGTTAAGTTAAATACAGGAAGCTTTATCCTTGCGGACAGAGTGAACGTGGCAAACGGAAACTTGAATCTAAGCGTTCATCGACGGGATGCAGGAATAGAGCGAAATCTCCAATTCAACACTACGTTGTCTACCGTCTCAGGTGCATCTCTTGAGATGACGTGGCGTTATGAAGATGAACAAGGTCTTTGGAAAATTAGACAGTCAGACCAAAAATCTTGTCCCGTTAATGAGTTGTTTGCGACCATCATGCCAAGTATTTCTAGCCCGATTTTGGAACCGGTTATAATATCTGGATTTGAATTAGATGTGCAGCTAGGAAATCCAACCCCTATCATGAAGGGCAGTGCACACATATCTTCAGAAATCAGCGTTGGAGGCTTAAACGTCCAATTCACTTCATTAAAGCTGGGTAGTGAACAGGGACATCTTCAACTGAGTTTGGCTGGTACCATAACAGTAGATAATAATATGAGAATAGATATCCAATACACATTTGAGGATGGGACATGGGATTTATGTGGATCAATAGATGATTGGGAAGAAATATCTCCAGTCAATCAAATTCAAATGAGCCCTGCCAACATTTGTTGGTCAAATGATTCATGGAATCTAACAGCCTCAGCTCAATGGAATCTCTGGGAGTTAACTGTACAAGCTGAGTTGAACATGCATTACGACTTGAGTAAGGAACAATTTACGGGAAGCTTGTGTGGTGTGGCCGATTTCAATGGATTCGCTATTGGAGTTTGTCATGATGGAGAAAAATTAACTGCTACATGGAACGGAATATCTGTGGATTATCAGCCGGGTATGGAAAAAATCATCTTTCCGCTTCATGAAGGTTTCACACTTGGGGATCTAGTGGAGGAAGGGATTTACTGGGTAAAAGGTACCCGACTTGGCTTGTCCAGCCCATGGGATATGATGAATGATTGGAAACTTCCAAATTTAAATTTAGAGTTCAGTCTAAATAGCGAAAATAGAGGAGTTACGCTCTCTATTCCTGTACAAAAAACGCTGAAATTTCTTTCCGAAATAAAAGGGCTGTTTTTCCGTTTCGATCCGAGATTAGAAGGAAATAAGAGGCTGGAATTTACAGTTCAATTATTCGGTGGAAAAGATATGACATGGTATCCAGCGGACCCTTCCACTACCCCTGTTCCTAACTTAAAACAAGGAGTACTGAACCTTGAATATTTGGGGCTTGGACAGCATGTGCTTCCCCAGGGACAAGTAGGACGAATCGAATCAATAACTCAAGCTGTGGAACTCATGAAAAGTTCCGACATGCAAACAGTCCAATATGATGCAGGAACTGGCTGGATTGTGGCATCCCAATTAAGTATTTTAGGATCCATTAATCTGAGTTTTGTATTCAGTGACCCTAAATTATATGGTTTAAAAGTTCAAGTTGCTAAAAACTCAAATCAGTACTTTAAAGGATTAGATTTTGAAATCCTTTATCAAAAAGTGACCAAAGAAATCGGTTTATACCAAGCAGAAATTACGCTTCCGGATATACTTCGATATCTTGAGTTTGGAGCATACTCCCTTACACTCCCATCCTTCGGTATTGGAATCTATACAAACGGGGATTTTCGAATTGATATTGGGTTTCCTAGAAATATGGACTTCTCTAGATCCTGTACTATCCAGACGATTGTTCCTCCCGGAATCCCCTTCATTGGATCGGCTGGGTTTTACATTAACAAGTTGTCTGAACATACGTCCACCCGCTTACCAGAAATACAAAATGGACACTTCAGTACTGTTATGGAGTTCGGCTTCGGGATGCGAATGGGACTTGGCAAGGAGATTAGAAAAGGTCCGTTGACTGCTGGATTCAGTGTAACTGTGATAGGCATTCTTGAAGGAGTACTTGCTCATTGGCATGCAGAAAGTGGAGGGAAAGAAGATTATTACTATTGGTTGCAAGGTATAGCAGGCATACAAGGAAGGCTCTATGGGGATGTAGACTTATCTCTTGTTAAAGCCTCGGTGGATGTAATCGTTACTGTTGCCACGATGCTCACGTATGAGGCATACCGCAATCTTGAGATAGCACTTGTTGCAGAAGTAGATATAAATATGAAAATTAAAATCGGCCGAAAGCCATTCCGAATCAGTATGAATGTCTCTTACTCGTCCAGTATCAAAGAGCAATTCACCATTGAGATGAAAAAGAAAGCTCCTTGGGATATTCAAGTACAACGCGAGGTGTTGGAAGAAGGGGAACAGAGTATAGAACCGATCATGTTTTTCTGGGACAACCTGGTTACAGATGCACCTAGCCCGCTAACATTGTACATGACTCCTGTGCTTACACTTTCTCCTAATCAAAACTCGCCATCAGGGTTAGCAAACGCTGTCGTCTTGCAATTCTCAGTGGAGTCCGTTGCAGCTGTCACGGTAAACGAAGAAACAGAAAAGCCAATGACACACTTTGAACAATTAAGTTGTCGCACCATACAATGGTTACTCGCAGCATCGACGGGTTCAACAAAAGGCATATCCGTAAGTTCATTTTCTGAAGAAGAAAGCTTCATAGTTAACCGCGATGTACTTCGTCGATTGAAAAAGATGTCCGATAACAATACATTAGTCATTCCCTTAGAACAACTACACAAATTTCTAATGTCTCATTGGACCATAACCGTTCGCCCAAGTAAAGATCAATGCACGCCTCCTGGTTCGGAACCAACTACAGAAGAAACCTGCATTGAAACAGCGTTTTTTCCGATTCTGCCCGGATTGGAGATTTCTTTCGAAGAAAGGATCGGTGATGTAAAGGAGAACAAATTGAAATACCGAATGGACGAAGTAGCTAAAGCTTCTCCACAATATTTACGGGAATTAGCCAGTCACTTTAAAGATTCAACTGTAGAAACAGAGATCTCTGCCCACCGTGACAATCAGACTCATTCTGCACCGATAGACATGAATGAGCAGTCTGTTGCTGATTTCGTCCTTAATGATTATTTTGTAACCATTGCTCGACAGATGATCCAGGCTTCATTAGATGCACTAGATCATTATCAGTATCCTGTAGTGGATAACACTAAAATGACAGAAATAGCTTTTTTTATTGAAACAGGGACAAAGGCTATCTCTTCTGGGCCGGGACCAACTGAAGACAAACTGGCGAATATCATAGAATATTTGTTTGAGCAGAATAAGACTATCCCTTTACGGGTTGGCCTAGAACTCAGTTTAGAAGGAGTAAAATACTCTCTTCCGCCGGATGAAAAATGGGAGAATATCGTTAACCTTTTCAACTTTAATGATGTGCTTACCTTTGTACTAAAAGTGTTGGAGATAAAAGAAAACATGTCTAAAGTTGGACTATTTAAGGCAGGGACTATAGAGAATGCTGATTCTACGAAATTACCTCTTAATATTGAATCGGAGGATAGCCCAAACGATGTTTTGAGAAAAGCGGGTCTAACCTCCATGAGTGAAATTGTGGCTAACTATCCGCAGATCATGCTACAGGAATCCATTGAGATTATGATCCCACCATTCTTATATAGTGTGAAGGATCAGGACACATTACAAATGTTATCTCAACAATTCAATTTGTCATACATGCAACTGGCAAGACAAACCTCTATACAACAAGCTGATAAACTTTTCAATGTCTCCGCTTTAGAAATTGGACCATTAAAGAAGTTAGAGTTTTTTGAAATGTTTAAACATATCAGAAAACACCAAGCTCTGCTCCAATTATCTGGCATGGTATCACGCAGTTTCTTACATGGAATGAGGCTGAGTGCTAGTGAGGGTTTACGCGTTCTTAAACACTTAGAGAATCAATCGAGCTATGGGTTATTTGAGCTCACTGGACAACAGGTGGAGCTAGAGGATATGGGATCGCCGGAAGGATGGATTATCTCGTTGGATAACAAAAGCGAATCGGGTGGATGGAACACGATCATCATTGAAGAGGAAGTGGATTTTGCGTGAGTGTTATGAAAATCAATCTACAAAGAAATGACGTTCTTCAAATAGATGAAAAAGCAGACCTTAAATTTATTGAAGAGTCTGTTATTCAATTGGAGATTCCCTCGGTAACTGTGCCTTATCGATATTTACCGAATCATTCGACCGCTTTAGAATTAACCGATGCACAGATCAATGCTATGGGGCTCAAAGGCCCTGTTCGGATCTGGAAGTTGTCCGAGTCCATGACAATACCAAAGATTTCAGATGATAAGGGCAACAATTCTGTTTCTCTTCAACCGCAGCTCATTGTCAAATCTGCTCTACAATCAGAGGGAGGGTTACAAGAGAAGCAAATTATGCATGCAGAAGAGGAAGTAGGAGAAAGTAGTTCAGTATGGAGAGCTGGAACTCAGTTGAGGCTAAGGCTAAAAAGATCTAGTACAACTGCACCTGCATTCCAAAATAAGGTATACTCACTGATTGGTGTAAACGAGGCAGATGTCCTTCTATTGGAGAGACTTCTACAGTTAGGACGTACTAACTTGAATAGTCTAGGATTGCAGGTCAGATTACTTTATTTTAATAAAACACAAGATGTACTGCAGACCGTAGGAGAAAACCCTCACATGTTTATTATGCAGGAGAATCTCAGTACCATAACTCACCCTTCTGCTAGCCTAGAACCATTCTCTGCGCTTCAGGAAAGTGGATTGATCCCTGATGCACATCTTTTCTTCAGTAAATTATGGGAGGGAAGTATTACTCGTTCAGGAGGATATCGTTTGTACTTTTTCGATGAGAAAGAACAACGCGGTTTACCGGATGAGGTTTTTAATGTGAAAGGTGAATTAGAGGCTGTCCTCATGATCATGTTCTCCGACAAAAAAGTAGAATCATACCTGAATTGCTTGATAACCGGAGGACTTGATCCAGCGAGTCCTACGAACTCGGTTTATGCGGAGTGGGAACGAGAACATTTAAGTATCGATGTTAATGATCCTAATGAGAATTTAGAAAGGTATATACAAGAACATGGCGTTGATCCAGCAGAATTTGCTGATGCGAATGCAGATCTTCCTTTGAATGGTGAGCAAGAACTACATGTTGAAGAAGCTATTGTCATGATCAAACCTGGATTAATATCGCTCTCTGACTTGGCTAATTTTTATAACGTAGATGCAAAAGAGATAACAAGATTAAATCCGGATATGAATTGGGTTAAGCCAGAGGTAGGTATGTGTATCCGTATGCCACATATGCTGGCTCAAGTTAAACGAGGCGAGACATTGCGGCAAATAGCTGCTAAGTATCATGTACCAATGGTGTCTCTTGTTTTAGCCAACCAAACGACGTTATTTAAGTTGCTACGTGAAGTGCTCAATAAAGTCAAACTTCTGTCTGGTCCTGTGTATCGGATTCCAGTTCTTCCTGAAGGAACTGTTGAATTAAAGGCAGAACGTCTAGCCCCACCAGAGGATGCAACTCCAATGGACGGAAAAGATGATTTCCAAGAACTGTTTCAATTGCTTGGCTATAACGTTGTAAAGAATGAAAACTTTCGGGAGTATGTTCCGACTTTGCCTTTGCCGCCTAAACCAGTACAAGTGGATGCTAATGGCGAAGTTTCATCGGTAGAGGAGACTCCTGTAAAGGAGGTGAAATGGAAATATAATAAAGCCATTCCATTTCATAAATATTTAATGAACCAGGATGCTAATTCTTTTGATTCTGATTCTAAATACCGTGGTGTCGGTTCCATATTTCAAATACGCCATTGTTGGATGGACATCTTTGGCAATCAATTATTTCAGGGCAAGAAAGAGAAAGATGTAACAAAGGATATTTTACCCATATCCATTGGATTTACAGATGAAATGCTCGGACCCAACCGTTGGCCCATGATTACGAATGAATATGAAATCTTACTTGCAGGTACAAAACCGGTACTTCAGGTTCGGTTTATTTGTGATTTGAGCTATTTAGCTAATAAACCAACAAAGAAAGAAGAAGCAGATCAGGCCAGAGGACAAGGAAAAACATTGCTACGGGCAGCAAACCAGCTTATGTTCACCGTGAAAAGAATGCCTGAATTGAGTTGCACAGTCAAAACGAGTTTAATGCCCCTTGAATCGTTTGACATAAAGGACATCCCTAGTTTAGTGGGATTTCTGAAACTTGCAGCAGAATTACTATACGCTTGGGCAGACGGGAAACAAACGCTGGATAATGAAAAGGACATGGATAAACTAAAAAAACCGTTTACCTTAGATATTCCTATTGACCCCGATAAATTAAATCCATTGGATATCTTTGAGTTGAATGTCCTCTTTGAAATTACACGGGAGAAGTCATTCGTCGCACCAGTCTTTCGTTCCATGGAGTCTGTTTGGAGAAGTAGTACTCGCATTTTGCCGATCAGAGATAAGGCACTTGATGAGAAAGACCATGAGTCTGCGCGTCTTGAAACTTCTTTTCTACGATTTGCTTCCAATTTGGAGAAAGCATTAGAGCAAAATCAGCAGTACTTTTACCGTACAGCAATCGGCCTAGATCGTAAAAAATGGTTGGAGCACTCCACAGAGGTGCCAATCTGGATTGTTCGAATGGCTAAGACAGACGCCACGGATGTATCTGGACTAAAGTTATTAATTGAACGAGAAAATGCAACTAATATAGTGCCAACAATTTATGCTCCTAGCCCTTTAATTAACGAGGACCTCGAGCTTCCTTATCGCAAAAAATTTAATGCTGATGGTACAGAAATTCTTGAAGCACAAGATTTAGGACGAATTCGCACGAAAGATATGGAAGCGTACGCTCAATTCTTCCTAAACACGTTTGAACAGATTCTGTCCTCCGAAGCTATTCCGGCATTCGAATTGTTGGAAAGTCAGCCTACTGACATGAGATATACGGAACAATTGTTGATGTTTAAGAGAGAAATAGCAAAAGCACTTTCCAATCAATTGATCGATGTATATAAAGGGGCACCAGAATCGGATTTAGATGCACTAACATCTGCACGAGAGACATATCGGCAGCAAATGCTCCATTCCTTGCAAAAAACGTATTTAACCGATGCAATCGCTCAGTTTCAGACCATTTCACGAGGTAATTTAAAGTCAAATGATGAAGATACGAGCCGCCTTTACGGTATGTTCTTGGTGGATGGAAATACTCTACCTGCAGGTATTACTTTGCCGCCAAGTAAAGTCGACATTAAGCAATATGGGGTTGCCCATCAAGTGCGTTCCTTCCTAAATATGGCTTTTGTAGGAACTAAAGAAGATCCGGCAGCAATCACAACTTCGCCTTTTATAAAAGTTAATGCCCAGTATTGGCCAACACATATCGAGCATCAGATCGACACAATACCAGATATTGAGGGTTATGAAGCTTCTTCTTGGCTTTATTTCATTCTGCCTGACAAGGATCAGGGCAAGGATTCTCCACTTACGAGATCGCTGGGTGCCTTTGATGTCCCTTTACCATTAAGGAGCTACCCAGAAATACCTGCTTTAAAGACCCAAGGTATGGAGGATCCACTGGTGGACCAAACGTCTTTTACCTCTCCACTAAATTCTCATTTGCTTTGGAATTACACGCTTACTTATAGCAGAACTCGGCATATGCCTCAAGATCGAGTGCATGTGAGAGTGATTTTTAAAGAGATGCCATCCTTTGAGACACAAGCGGATGAGGAAGGAGTCCATTTATGTGGGGCGTTACTGGAATATCAAGATTATTACAACAGCATTAAAAAGCAGTTGAAGCAAGTAGAAGAGCTCTCTTCTTTAGTTGGTGATCAACAAGTAATGGTTAAAGATATGGCAGAAAAACTGTGTAGTATTGTTGGATACGTTAAAGAAAATTGGGTAAGATGGCAGGACTATAAAGCAAGTCTTCCATCTGCAATTGATGAGAATGAACCCAAACTGGACACTTTAGGAAATCACGAATATCGCTTCTATTTGGAGGAATACGATAACAAAGGGTTATTAGAAATAGCTTTAACTGAAACTTCTCCCAATCCATCTAGTTTTGTACCTATCGTCAGTATTGATGGCTATGACACAGAGTCTGTTTCCAAAATCCCGCTAACGAGTGGAACAAGCCACCGTTTTATTTTCAGGTTCCGTAATCGCATTGCGAATGATTCATGGCTTCAATCTGATCAAGGTCTACAAATCTCAAAGAGGTTGGTGACACTAAAAGGATTAAATATTATTACCGAATCGAGTGCTCGTGCACATGTGCTAATTTCTAGAAACGAGGAATTAATCAAGGACAAGCCCCTCGCCCTGCCCTTTGTTTATCGAACAGAAGAGCACCGTTTTGAAAGGGCGTATCTTCCTTCGCTTAGAAGGGACTATCCAATTCCTATGACTGAAATTGGTGGAGCACCAGTGTCATTAACAACGCTGCTCGAACGCTTCATTACTTCTTTATTTAAGGGTGAAAAGGATTCTAATCAGCTTCATTTACAACTAGAATGCTTCTATTCTTACGAGCTGGAAAATCGTATTTTCTCCATATCTCTGCCCATGTTCCTTATGCCAAGAAAAAACTTTCCTGTGACTTCGGATATTTTAGATCAGATATCCAAACACGTTGAGGAATTTTTTGTAGTCCGCAATCCTGAACGAAAAGGAGGAAAGCTTCATTTTGATTTTACAGTTTTGATTAATGACAGTCAGCAAAACACGAGTGGAGGAGAAGTTGGTAAACCGGTTACACTTTTGCGACTAACAGACGTAGTACTTGACCTCACTCAAATCGCGTTAATTTAAGAAGGGGCATGGATAGCGATATTAAAAAGGACCTCACCCACAATTTCAGTAAAACATATGGTTTGCTGAGATTGTGGGCGGGTTATCATATTAACCCTTAAAAGTCGCTATTTGCGGCTTTTTTCTTTTAAGACATCAAGTTTATTTCTTGTCCTGTTGTCTGAAAGAGTTTTTAGAAGTACAAAAAATAATTATCATATAAGTCGTTAGTATAGTGGCTTTTTTTGCATTTAAAGAATTAAAGTTACTATTTCAACCTCACCCTCAGGAAAGTTGGAATCAATCATTTATCTTGGGGCGAATTATTGCCAGGTCATGGTCTCAAAAGAAATATATTGGGTACACAAGTTGAGATGTATTGGTATAGGCATTTGTATTTTATTTATGATGCCTGGAGTAAACACAAAGTTATTTCCTTTTAATCTGTAAAATAATGACGTTCTGGGATTTTAACTTTATAATGTAATGAGACGGTGGAACTACTCAATAACCTGAATTAATCGGAGTGAGTGTATGATCTATATAACGGGAGATATCCATGGAACCATTAGCATCAATAAGCGACTAAATAGCCGGAACTTCCCACAACAGAAACACATTACAAAAGATGACTATGTCATCATTGCTGGAGACTTTGGATTGTTATGGGATGATAGTAATGAGGATCGGTACTGGCTTAAGTGGCTAGACAAAACCAAGTCGTTCACCACTCTTTTTATAGACGGAAATCATGAAAATTTTGATTTGCTAGAGCAGTACCCTGTTGAAAGCTGGAATGGGGGTGAAGTACATAGGATAAACAAAAGCGTGATCCATTTGATGCGAGGACAAGTTTTTAATATTGAAGGTCAAACGATTTTTACGTTTGGGGGAGCCACTTCTCATGATAAAGAGTATCGAAAAGAGGGTAAATCGTGGTGGAGCCGTGAAATGCCTTCGCAAGCGGAATACGAAGAAGGATTAAGAAACTTAGATAAAGTTGACTGGAAAGTAGACTACATTATAACACACACATGCTCAACAACTGCCTTAGAGTACATTGCAAGCTGTTGTGACCTTCACATGGATTTGGACGAGATGCATCCATACTTTCAGGGAATAGAGCAAAAAGCCAATTATAAGCATTGGTACTTTGGTCATTTCCATCATGATTTTGAGTTGCCCAATAATCTGAGGCTATTGTATACGGATATGATACAGATTAACTAGAAGAAAAGACTTGAATTAGAAAAACTATATTATAAAAATATTAAAAAATAAGCCTACATTACAATGTATTCCAAGGAGGAAAAAATGAAGTATTATCCAATGACAGATGACGTGAAAAAGTTTAGTAATAATCAGAGATTTGCATATAATGTCGTGGTGAACCTCTACACTTGTAAAGATGAGAAAGATGATTATATTAATAAAAATATTCGTATTGGTTCTAATGAGAACCTCAGTGAGGAAGATCTCATACAAAGAGCAACAAATGTGGTTAATGGATTGATTGATTCAAAGGAGGAGTTCAAGCATTACGATTTAGTTAAAATTGTAGGAATTACTTTTGCAGGTGCCTATGATCGACATTTAAAATAACATAGTTATTGATCGCAGGTCACCTTACATACGTTTACTTCAAATTAAAAGGAGGTTTCCGTAACCTCATCTTTAACTTGTGATGCGCTCACAGTCTTACAACCTTGTCGATATCAGGATCATTCGAAACGACCTACTGAAAATTATCTTTAGGGAGTAAAACTGATAGAACCTTTAAATATCTTAACTTTGAACGAGTTCGTATTACTTTAAAAGTTGTGACAATATAGCCTTTGGGAAGGAGGATAGAGTATGAAAAAAGGAATAGAAGTTAACGGTACAGTTTTTGCTAATCAGGGCGATGTTGATAATGATGAATTTCTTGATAAATTTATAGCATTTATTGAGTCAAATGGATGGGGGTTTGGTGGAGGAAGCAAACAGATTGATGAAGATGGAAATGACATTTGATATTGATGTATAACACCAGCTGTCTGACTAGATACAGTGTACGGATGTTATTTGCTTGTTTGTCTTCATACTCCTTTGCGCAAAATTTACTTTAACACGCTTGCAAAACACAAATTAACGCTTGTTGCACTTACATCCTTGGTCACAGTGATTTGTCTACGGTATATAGATTAATCAAGATGGGAGAAAATCCAACTAAACCTAGAGCAAAAGACATCTATAAATGAGGGATCGTTTGCATCCAATTTAAATTGCATAGGTAGATACTTTAAGAGAAACAAAATCGATTCAGGAACTTTACTGTTAATCATATTAATATTTCGTCGTGTACATAGAAGCAAACATAAATAAGAGAAGGGCTGTGCCAGTATTGAAAGGAAAGATATCTAAAAGGTTAATAGCAATTTTCGTGGTTTTTGCTTTGTATTTAGCCAGCACAAATCAGATGTACGCAGAATTCACCGAATTAAGCTTAGAGGAGCACGGAGGGCTACAGCAGGAATGGGTACATACTCTTCCTAAAGAATTTAATTATCTGAGCTTTGATCTAGGTTACAATCCTCAAGACAATATTAACCGTGCTGCTCAGCTTGTCATGCTAAACCCGGGCACTTTGTCTGGTAATAACTTTGGCCTATACACGATAAATAATAAGACAGGGAAAATTGCCTGGGCGTACGACATTAAAAATAAAGTGAAGAATTTTTACCCTTTGAATCACGCTTGGTTCTATAACGAGAGCGGAAGTATATTCTATCAATATTCTACGAATCATGGGAAAACGTTTAATATTCTTAGTTTGGATGCGAAAGGAAAACGTATATATGAGAAGAAGGATTTAAGTTTCTCAAATATCTATCCGTATAAAAACGGTATTGTTCTACAACAAACGGATAGTCTTAAAAATCAATCCCGTTTTATCACACTAAATTCCAAAGGAATAACGACAAGCGAGACTGTGTTAGGTTATAAAACTGAAGTACTGACTTCTGGTTATGTACTCCATTTTGTAGGTGAGAATAAAATCGAGGTTTTTAAAGATGTAACCTCTTTGAAAAAGCCGTTATTTACGATTAACTCTAAAAAGTTTGGTGGTTTTTACGTTGCGGGTTATCATCAATTAAGTGACGGTACACTAATTGTAGAATATGTAAGATCCAATTCATATGGTGGACAGAAATTAATGGCTTATGGAGTTAATGGTAAACTCAAATGGGACACCGTGCTTGATAGAAACATGAATATTTCTATGCATTCAACCGGAAGTAAACTATTAATTGATAACAAATCTGAACACAGTATCACTTTATATGATCATAACTTCAAAAAGCTGTTTTCTCGTACGTATGAAGGAGAGCTTAATTTTAATGGTTTAATGAGCTCCTATCGAAACGATAGCTATATTGAGTATACTAGCTTTGGGACCATTGATGACAAATGGGGAGAGAGGTATACCTTAATGAAAGATAATGGAGACATTATACTTAGTAAATATTTTATTTTAGATGATGTGCATAAGAGTAACTTTGCATATGACTCGTCCGAAAATGTGGTCTATCGCACCGTGATTAGCGACCACCGATATAATCTGATTAAATACAAGGTAACTAAATAATAGTTGGAGTGCCGTTGATAACAACAATCAACGGCTTTTTAAATTCTATGAAGTTTCAATACTTTATTTGGAATTCAGTAATGAACTTAGTTTATGAAATAAGTGTAGAATGAAGGTTCCTACTCCACATTCACACAAGGTGAAACCACCATGACTGCTCACATATAGCATAATGATACGCAGTTAGTTGAAAATCCTCCACCAATATGAGACAGTCTTTAGTCTGCTTAAAATGATCGTTCGCAGGCAGTATTCAGACCGATTGGTGAAAGGCATACCTTACTGTGCTAGTCATAAAGGTAAACGGCAAAAGCCTGCCGAGACACGCGTCAAGTTCGCTTGGGGTATGACCATCTCTCAGCGACCGAAAGAAGTTCGATCCCTCGAAATCTTTGGCATTAGGAGCCGAAAAGCAAGGGCAGTTTATTAGCTACGTTCATCGAACGTAGGACCCACCTATACGCCGCCAATCCCATGTCTGACCATATAGGACTGTCCATAGAGATTGCTTTTGGTAGCAGTTTCTCAGTACACTGACGGTGCATTTCAAACCGCTCCTGCAGATCGTGGCAAGGAGTTGCCTGTTACGCCAGCCCGGAAGCCGCTCATGGGCTACAGGTGTATTTCGCAGATCCGCATTTCCCCTGGCAACGCGGCTCGAATGAGAATGCTAATGGCCTCTTGCGAGAGTTTTCCCCTATGGGACAGATTGCGCACAAGTGACGGATAAAGCCTTGGAGACTACACTGCGCTTTATCAATCACAGACCACGAAAATGTTTGGGTCGGAGAATCTCTCACGAATCCTTTTTAGAGGAGCTATTACCCTTAGCTTTACAATCCGTCATAAGTAAATTTACTTATACCTAAGGTGTTATTCGTTGGGTAAAGTTATATCAATGAAAGTAATTAATAACCATAACCTAATGCAAATTTACAAATGACTGTTACAAGTTCACATAAAATAGAGAAACATTATATTAAACCAATTAATTATATGGTTCTTTAAGACTAGTTATATTTGTTATTTTATAAATATATAGACCTATTTTTATTGTGCTGATATAATAATGGAAAATGTTAGGTTGGGGGATTGGATAATGAAACAAAAAGTAAAAATAATATCTGCGTTCCTGTGTGGTGCGATATTTTTCTCAGGAGTTTCTTATGCAGCGGATAATTATTTAAAAGCTGTACCTGTGAAAAATAGCAAAATACTAGTTAATGGTTCAGAGGCGGTATTCGAAGGTCAAGCAGTTACGATTAATAATCGCGTATACATGCCATTAAAGGAATTAGGTCAAGAGGTTGGGTTTTCTGTTTCTTCTGGAAGTGTTATTCAAATCAATAAGTTTGAAAAGCTGCCGCTTACTGTTACACGTGAGGGCGTAACTATCACTTTGAATTCTCTAAGTAAAATTGATGGTAAAGTACAATTAAATATTACAGTGAAAAATAATAGTAATAAGAGAGTTGATGTTGATCTCTCGCAAGTTAGAGCAGATGATAATGTTAAAGGTAGAAAGATGTACACGACTAGTGCATCAAGTTTTTTCACACCAATCAATGATAACTGGAGTCTAGCTTCTAAAAAATTCTTAGATGATCCAGTAGATAGTAAAAGTGAAGTGACGGGCAATATGCAAATATCAAGTGTTTCAAAAGGGACTAAAAACATATATTTTTTCTTTGAATCACATAGCATACCAACATCATTTTCGTTTTATGTTGATACAGAAGGATTGTTTTAATTTGATAATGTAACGATAGGCCAAAGATAGAATCAAGTTACCATTTACGGTTGAAATAACACTGTTAATAACAGTAAGTCCGATATGCTATATGGAGCATCACACTTCAATACCAATTACATATATCTACACAT
Source organism: Paenibacillus sp. CF095 (assembly GCF_900101225.1). NCBI lineage: Bacteria > Bacillati > Bacillota > Bacilli > Caryophanales > Paenibacillaceae > Paenibacillus > Paenibacillus sp. CF095. The sequence continues at coordinate 5,389 of NZ_FMZN01000003.1, read as the reverse complement.
GTAACGAGTGCGGCATATTACGAGAGCCACTTTAGAGTGAAAACAAAAAAGAAGAATACTAGTTAGTAGACCTAATAATGGAGGAATAGAAATGAATATGGTTCGCGGTATTACGTTGGCTGAGAACGAGATTGTCATCCGGGAATATGAAGCCTCTGCTTTATATGTTCCTAAAGGAGAAGGGTATGTAATTGTAACGAATCGGAGAGTTATCTTTACTGGTAACTCAGAATCTGTTGCGGGTACTGGACTCATCATCCGAGATGCTAAAATCGATACAATTACCGGTGTCATGGCAGGCCTAGTTCGTCATCGTAGTTTCAAAATGCTTATCTTTGGAGCTATTATTGGACTTCTTGGCTTGATTATGACAATGAATAATTCTACATTAATCTCGTGGATTTTACTCATTATTGGTTCCATAATGGTGTACTTTGGCTTGAAATCTAAAGGTGTGTTGATGCACATCAATATTTTTGGAGCACAATCTTCTTCCGCACTCAGCGTAGCAGTTGAAGCAAGCACGTTATTCTCACGCGTAACAAATAACCAGGCACTCATGACAATCACCGCTGCTGCACCAGGCCGTCATACAGAACAAATGCTGCGTGAATTAGGAGCTCTGATTCAGGATGTACAAGTAATGGGAGATATGGCGATTGAAAAATGGAAAGATATACCCATGACAGAAGGAAGCATACTGACCATGCCAGTAAGTGAGCAACTGTCGTCTTCTATCAATACAGTGATACAAACTGCAAACAAAGTTAAAGAAACGACTGTTACAGCATCTCGTAATCTACAACAACAAATGAATAAAACGGAAGATAAGAATCCTTCAGATTCACTAACAAACCAGTGTAAATGTGGCACTGCTTATGGAATAAACGCTGTTTTTTGTCCAGAATGTGGTGCAAAAACGAGTTAACAAATACATAGATTGAGGAAAAAAGAGCCAATGTTTTCTAATGGACTCTTTTTTTCTGAGGAGGAAAACCTTGAGTCTTCTGAAAAATAATATTGTTAATGGTCAGCAACTTCATACACTAGCACCTAATGAAGTAAAATGGTTAGATGAGCCTCAGGCCAATTATGGAATACCAGGAGTAGACCGAACAGGAGTTATGCTTCATCCTTTACTTCTTCAACGTCATCTTCTCTTTGTAGGTTCGATTGGAAGCGGAAAGACAGTTTCCATGGATCATGTTGTTCGTGCACTACGTAGCGGGGCAACAAGTGACGATGTGTTTATCTTCTTTGATGCCAAAGGGGATTATTTGAAAAAGTTCTATCGAACAGGAGATTATGTTCTCACTAACGAAAGTGATAATGTAGAAGGTAGGGTACGATGGAATATCTTCCAAGATATTATCGCAACACCATTAGAGAAACGAGATGAAGTCATCTGGGAGATCGCTTCTTCTTTATTTAAAGACGATATTGAACGATCGTCAGCACCCATCTTTGCGACCGGAGCTCGTGATTTATTAGCTGCTATTTTAAGCGCAAAAGTAAGGGGAATGGAAAAAGAAGGGGGAACCGAGGATCATGAAACCCTGATTCAATGGGTAAAGAAGGCAAGCGATGTTTCTATTCGAAATTTGCTGTTAAATCATCAAGATTTATCATGGGTTCGTAGTTACATAAGTAAAGAGAATAATCCAAACACCAACCAATCTTTCTTGATGCATTTGTATCAGAACCTTTTTGGTGTGTTTAATGGTGCTTTTAGAGAAGCAGGAGACTTTTCTCTCACTAAATCCATACAAGAACGTGATGGTAGAGCCATCTTCCTTGAGTATGATATTGCAAGTTCAAATGTATTAAAACCGATCTATACGATGATCTTAGATATTGCTATGAAAAATATACTCGGTACTAAAGAGGAACAGTGTCGTGGAAATGTATACTTCATTCTTGATGAATTTCCACTTATTCCAAAGCTAAACTATATGGATAACGCACTGAATTTCGGACGTTCCCTGGGTGTTCGAATCATCGCAGGTATTCAAAACATCGGACAAGTGAAACATGTATATTCAGAGTCACTGGCAGATAGTATTTTGAGTGGATTTGGTACGGTCTTTGCATTCCGACTCTTCGATGAACCAAGCCGCTCCTATATCACAAATCGTCACGGGAAAAACCAACGGATGATTGCTTATTCCTCATCTAATGCAAACAAAGGTATACAAGAACATCTCGTAGATGGAAATGTTATAGAAGACTGGGATCTTACAGATTTGAAGATTGGACAATGTATTATATCACCATTTAATGGAGAGCCTTTCCGTTTCTACCCAGCCAAACCTAAATCTTAAGGATGTTAACGTTAATAGAGTAGGAGTGATTTTATTTTGATTAATAAAGACCTGAGTTATTTGCGTGTGGGCAGAGGTCTCGGAGAGTTTCCGGCAGACAATAAATCCAAAATGTTTGTGGTAGCAAATGGTTTTCAGGAGTTTGAACTAAGTCAATTTGAATACACCGTTTGGGAGCAAATCCATCGCTATGAAACACTAGCAGCTTGGGAATCTGCCATTCTACAAAAGGTTAAAAACATTCCGAATTTTGATTTTTCAAAAATTGTTCGTAGACTCATCGAGAGAAATCTCATTATGCCATGGTCTTTTTCCGACATGCAAGATAAGAATTTGATAAACCTACAAGTAACACGATACGGATATGCACATGGTCTGATCAATGAGGAATATCTCATTGGGGATTCTAATGCAAATAAGACCTTTGTATTCACCAAAGATCAATACGATGTGTGGAATGCAGCTGCTGGGAAGGTTATGTTGCTTGAAGTGATTGATACCCTAATGGATCAACGCGGAATTAATTTTGAAACTGCGATCTCACTGTTTAATATACATGGTCTTAAATTATACAAGCTTACCCTATGGGGACTAGAGTATGTTAATGCAGACCAACTGGAGGTGCAAGCATGAGCTCAATTATGATTGGTGCTGGTCAAGAGCTAGGAAAGTTTCTGCATAAAGATGGCCTTGTTCATTATGGGGTGCAATTTGAGAAACAACGATTGCTGCTCGAAGAGCATCGTTATAAAGTGTGGCAAGTTGCACAAATGGCATCTTACAGCGTTGAAAAATTCACAGTATTACTGGACCTGGAATTACACGTTATTCAAGGTCACATCGATGCTCTTAAGGAGCAAGGACTTGTCTTTGAATCGAGGGACATACTTTCAACTTCGTTTAGAACAAAACATATTGCTATTACTAAAGGGTACATAGAATTAAAAAATGATGGAGAGTTTGAATTGACAGAGTTCCTTGGCTCTCCTCCCGTATCACTACCATTAATCACGGCTACTGTTTGGCGTTTGGCAAATCCTCTTTTCTCATTAGAATCGCTTGTTGATAATCTTGTCCAAGTCATGGATATGCCTAAAGTTGATATTCTAGTCATGTTATCCGAAGCTATTATATTTCTGGTCAGTAATGGATTTATGGCCATTGACCGTTTACCCGAAGCGTAAAAATCAATGAATATAAAGGACATAATAGCAGGTGCATCCAAAAAGACAAGCGAAGCGACACAAAAAGTAAGAAGTAGCACGGTCAACTTATATAGGAATCAAAAGGCGAACTTACTTGTTGGCAAATCTCCTGAAGCACATATAAAATCAACAGAAAGAATGAAGGAAGCTCTTTCTGATCCAAGTAAAATGCCGAGATACAGTTTAGAAGACCTGATAAGTAAAATCCATATAGGATTAGATGTAGGAACAGAATTAGGGTTATCCGGATTAAACCATTATACAAAGGTTTTCGATGCTTCAACAGGTACAACCTTGAAACAAAGTGTTAAAGATACATTAGGTCAAATAAGATCTGGCATTGAATACTCATCACACGCTACAAAATTAAAACAGAGCCAATTGGAGAAGTACCAGAAAAGTTGGGATAATAAAACTCCCGAAGAAAAGCAGGTTGAATTAAATAAGTTGCGAGATAAAATTCAAGAGAGAGAAAATCTTGAGAGTCTTTATAATAAGTTGCATTCTGAACAAATTGACAAGGAGCAAGGGTTAGAAAATTATCAGGAAACCTTAAATGCGGCAAAAGATGAAGAGAATGAAAATAAGGATTTAGAACATTTAGCAGCACAACAACAGGAAATAGAAAGCTCTAGGAACATTGAAACAGACCAGGTCGGACAAAATTCTATCTCGGAGACTGAATTAAAAGAAGACTCTTTAGATGAATCTGTAGTTTCAGAGAGTCTATTTGGGAGCGGATTTGAAGATTTAGAAAATATGGCAGCTGAACTTCAAAAGCAAGAAGAGATTAATGTGGCCGAACAACAGGTGCCTGAAGTTCAGCAGGAAGAATTACAACTGCAGGAACTAGAAGCTGAGCAAGAAGATGCTCAGCAACATGAAGAACCTGGAGCGGAACAAGAAGATGTTCAGCAGCAGGAACAATTATCTAAACTTGAGGTGGAACAAGAATCAGAGCAGCTGTCTGAGCCTGAGGTAGAACAGGAATCAGAGCAGGTATCTGAACCTGAGGTAGAACAAGGAGCAGAGCAGGTATCCGAGCTTGAGGTAGAACAAGAATCAGAGCAGCTATCCGAACCTGAGGTGGAACAAGATCCGGAGCAGCTATCTGAGCCTCAGGTAGAACAAGAAGCAGAGCAGTTATCCGAACTTGAGGTCGAACCCGAACCAGAGCAGGTATCCGAGCTTGAGGTAGAACAAGAATCAGAGCAGCTATCCGAACCTGAGGTGGAACAAGATCCGGAGCAGCTATCCGAACCTGAGGTGGAACAAGATCCGGAGCAGCTATCTGAGCCTCAGGTAGAACAAGAAGCAGAGCAGCTATCCGAACCTGAGGTGGAACAAGAAGCAGAGCAGGTATCCGAGCCTGAGGTGGAACAAGATCCGGAGCAGGTATCCGAGCCTGAGGTGGAACAAGAATCAGAGCAGGTTTCTGAACCTGAGGTAGAACAAGAAACAGAGCAGCTATCTGAACCTGAGGTAGAACAAGGAGCAGAGCAGCTATCCGAGCCTGAGGTGGAACAAGAATCAGAGCAGGTTTCTGAACCTGAGGTAGAACAAGAAGCAGAGCAGGTTTCTGAACCTGAGGTAGAACAAGAAGCAGAGCAGTTATCCGAACTTGAGGTCGAACCCGAACCAGAGCAGGTATCCGAGCTTGAGGTAGAACAAGAATCAGAGCAGCTATCCGAACCTGAGGTGGAACAAGATCCGGAGCAGCTATCCGAACCTGAGGTGGAACAAGATCCGGAGCAGCTATCTGAGCCTCAGGTAGAACAAGAAGCAGAGCAGCTATCCGAACCTGAGGTGGAACAAGAAGCAGAGCAGGTATCCGAGCCTGAGGTGGAACAAGATCCGGAGCAG